>NZ_JBQMFF010000002.1:678221-678769 GCF_052171315.1 Metabacillus mesotrionivorans
CATGTCCATTGCATTGTTTGCGATGCATGCGCCAATTTCCTGATCACCGCCAAGCGGACCGGACTGGAATCTGTGTATTTCAAGGCCCGTCGCCTCTGTTACTTTGAAACCTGTCGTTCCGGTCGCATAGAGTTTATGTTTTCCAAGGATGCCTTTGTAGGCCAGTGCAAACTGAATAAGGTCATTTTTTTTCTTATCATGAGCTATGAGTGCGATATTCATCAGACATTCCCCTTTAGTCGATTAAATTTTCAAGGCCGTATACAAGAAGATCCAGCTTCATTACCTGTTCCACGCACAGTTTTACCCCCGACATAAATGATGCGCGGTTAAATGAATCGTGGCGGATCGAAAGTGTCTGTCCGTCTCCCCCGAACAGAACTTCCTGATGGGCAACAAGCCCCGGAAGACGGATGCTGTGCACGTGAATTCCTTTATAGTTGGCACCGCGGGCTCCATTTAATATCTCTTTCTCATCCGGATGGCCCTGTTCTTTCTCTTCTCTGACAGCAGAAATCATTTCTGCCGTTTTCAAACCCGTCCCGGAA
>NZ_JBQMFF010000002.1:678915-778008 GCF_052171315.1 Metabacillus mesotrionivorans
CAGCTGCTCGAGTTCTTTCAGGTCAGCATCCGAAAAACCGGTTGTGCCGACTACAGGCCTTACCCCGTATTCAAGAGCTTTCTTCGTATGAATCTTCCCGATCTCAGGTGTGGTTAAATCAATAAGCACATCAGGCTTTGTTTCCTGAAAGCATGCTTCTATATCCGTATAAATAAGGGCTTCGCTTTTGAAATCACCGGCTTCTTTCAGAGTTTGACCTCCGAATTTATGATCAACTGCCCCTACCAGAGTAAAATGCGGCGTTTCTTCAGCAAGCTTAACCGCTTCTCTCCCCATTCTTCCTCTTGGTCCTGCAATGACAACTTTAATCTGTTCCATAGCTGTTTCTCCTTATGACTCTTTTTTTGTCCAGCGGTCTTTATCTCTTGTTGTGAATTTTTTCATGACAAGATTATGCGCTTCTTCAAGATCGATTTGAAGAGAATTGGCAAGGCAGATCAGCACAAACAGAATATCTCCCGCTTCCTCTTCAATCTTCTTTTCTTTTTCTGTATCCTTTTTCGGCTTTTCGCCGTATGTATGATTTATTTCCCTTGCAAGCTCTCCCATTTCTTCGGTCAGCCTTGCCATCATCGCAAGCGGGCTGAAATATCCCTCTTTAAACTGGCCGATGTACTCATCTACTTCTTTTTGAAGGTCTTTCATTGTCTTTTGGCTCATAGAATCACCTCTTCATTCTTCTTCATGTTAGCGGGTTCAGGACATTTTGACAAATTTTCCGGCTTGTACAAAAGGCGTGATTGCACCTTTTGTTTCCATCATCTATACTATTATCGCAAAGTACATAGAAAAGAGGATGATTGACATCATGTTTCTTCAATTGAAAATACGGAATATTTTCTTTATTTTACTCGGTTCAGCGATTTTTGCATTCGGACTAGTTCATTTTAACATGCAGAACAATCTTGCTGAAGGCGGATTTACCGGAATAACCCTTCTTTTATACTTTCTTTTTAACATTGACCCCTCGATATCCAACCTGGTGCTGAACATCCCGATCTTTTTCATCGGTTGGAAATTGCTCGGCAGGACGACCTTTCTCTATACCATCATCGGTACGGTTGCACTGTCTGTCTTCCTTTGGCTCTTCCAGCGGTTTCAGATCTTCATGCCGCTTAAAGATGACTTGACCCTTGCTTCATTATTTGCAGGTGTTTTTATCGGAGTCGGCCTCGGCATCATTTTCAGATACGGCGGCACAACCGGCGGTGTTGATATTATTGCAAGACTGGTACATAAATACAAAGGCATCAGCATGGGAAAAACGATGTTCATCTTTGACTTTGTCGTCATTACACTTTCCCTCATTACCTACTTATCCTATAAAGAAGCAATGTATACCCTTGTAGCAGTCTTTATTGGCGCAAGAGTGATCGACTTTATGCAGGAAGGGGCCTATGCAGCAAAAGGAGCGACAATCATCTCGGAGAAAAACGAAGAAATCGCAGAAAAGATCATGCAGGAGATGGACCGCGGCGTCACGACTCTAAAAGGCATGGGATCCTATACAAAAATGGACCGGAACATCCTTTACTGTGTCGTTGCAAAAAATGAAATCGTCCGCCTCAAAGCCGTCATCACATCCGTCGACCCCCACGCATTCGTGGCCGTCAGCGACGTCCACGACGTCCTCGGAGAAGGATTCACGCTCGATGCGGATAAGAATCCTATACAGCGGTAGAAAAGCGGAATCAGCCGGTTAGCTCCGATAGACAGATAAGAAATCACCCGAAAAGTCCGGGTCCCGCCTTTTTGGGGGATTTTGTTCTGGCAGAGGAGTTGGCTGATGGAGCTGGACAACGAGAAAAGCGGAATCGCCCGTTTAGCTCCGGGGGTCAGATAAGGAAATGGCGGTGAAGGCGCTTTTTGCCTTTGCCGACAGTTCCGTTCTGACAGAGGAGTTGGGCGATGGAGCTAGACAATGAGAAAAGCGGAATCGCCCCGCCAACTTCATATAAAACAAGTAAGAGGCCTCGTTCACGAGGCCTCTTACTTGTTAAAGTCACGTTCTCTATTCATTTTGTCTTTTTCGCCTTTGTACTTTCTCCACCCTGTATAGGAAAGCGCCATAAAGATAATGCTTCCGGTAGATATCATGACCCACCAGAGAGACGGATCCGCTTCATCTTCTTTTACCCGTTCGAATAAGTTCTGCAAGTCTTCCTCCATTAATGTCAGCTGATTGACTTGTGATTCTACAGGAATTTCTGCAAAAAATGAATCTTCCACCACTGACTTGTGGGCTTCAATTCTCTTAAGCTGTTCAGAATCAAGATCCATCAGCATGCTGGGATAAACCGTTTCATAAAGAGAGACAAATTCCTCCCAGTTCTGTTCAAAAGCCTGATTATTGCCGTCCTGCACATCATCTTTTACTTGTGTGAAGGCACTCATAACAGGCGCTTCCATTGAACTCCACAGCGGCTGATGCTCCGATGCAGCTGCATCGACAACGAGCCTGAGCCGGATCAGGGCTCTTACTTTTTGATCAGGCGAGGAAGCTGTTTCCTGCAGCTTGTCAACTGCCGTCTGCTGAGAAGCTGAAATTGTGCGGATTTCTGCAGCTGAAACATCGTTATTTCCCTTTATGGATTTCTCGAATTCTCTGCCAAAATAGTTGACGAGCTGAAGCGATTCTTCAAACCTATTCTGTTTTGTCAGCTGAAGTGCAGTATCCGTGAGTTTATTTAAATCTTCCCAGCTGCTTTCCATGTGCCCTGCACGATGATCAGCCAGAGAATAAAACGGCAGAGCCATCGCCATGATCATAAAAACTGCAAATGCGGCTATTCGTTTTTTCATCCTTGTCCCTCCCACAGCTTCTACTTAAAACTATGAAAAAGTGGACAAGGATAGACCTTCTTTTTCAGATAAAAGAAAATCTATTTCAGGAGGTCCAGCTTATACGAATCTTTTCTGACCACAAAATAATAAGCCAGAAAAATAGAGAAAAGACTGAGCCAGAAAGTAAAATACCCGATCTCAGGCAAATAGTTCATCAAAACACTGTACTTCGGCATTTGCCCGAACACATAATCAATGATTTCATTATGCAGTGTCCAGACAGCAGCTGCCGCAAGATGCCAGGCTTTAAACCTGTAAAACGGTGCATAAAGCAGCCCCTGAACGGCCATGCCAAGATGAGACAAGATCAGCATGTAGCCTACAGGGTCCAATACCCCTGTTTCATTCAATACGAGCAAATTCATGACAACTGCCCATATTCCATACTTAAACAGCGTAATGATAGCAAGGGCTTCAATTAAAGGGAGATTCCTCTTAAAAAGAAAGCCGAGCATGACAATCGTAAAAAAAAGACTTGCCGTCGGGCTGTCCGGCACAAACGGCAGGAAAATGGCCGGCGTTTCGTAAAGCTGATATCTGTACCAGTAATACCCGTAGATGGTTCCAAATAAGTTGACCGTAAACATCAGAAAAAGAAAAGGCTGTCTTACAAGCAGATAGTGCATCCATTTCATAATGGTTTCAACTTCCTTTATATGTAGTTCACAACGCAGAAAAAAGCTGACATTTCGTCAGCTTTTTCTGATTATTTTGCAGTAACACTGGAGACAAACTCAGAAAGCACTTTCAATTCTTCATCTGTTCCTTTGAAGATGCCAGCAGGCATGCCGCCCTGACCTTCTACTGCGATCTTGGCAACCTCTTCAGGACTTAAGCCAGTATCCACCAGTGAAGGACCGGCTGCGCCGCCGGCTAAATTGTCGCCGTGACAGGAAACACATGTTTGTTCAGTGAAGATTTTATAGCCTTCTGATTCTTTGTCAATCTCAGCTTCTGCTTTAATTTTTCCTTGTTCAGCAGCTGCTTCCCAGTCGTGAGTTGCAACAGATTCCCAAGTCAGGAAAATCGTTGCCGCTACGCCTAGAAGCATCATTCCGACTGCAACAGGGCGTTTGGCAGGTCTGCGCTCAGGCCCGCGGTCAATAAACGGTGCAAGAAGCAATGCACCAAATGCAAGACCAGGCATGATAAATGCGCCGATCACTGTGTATGGACCTGCAGCATACGTGTACTTGAGCAATTGGTATAAGAATAAGAAATACCAGTCAGGCAATGGAATATATCCAGTGTCCGTCGGATCTGCAACACGTTCAAGCGGCGACGGATGCGCCACAGTCAAACACAGGAACCCAATCAGGAACACAGCTCCAACCAGCCATTCTTTCAATAAGAAGTTCGGCCAGAACGCTTCCGTTTTACCCGGGAATTCTGAATAGTCTTTTGGAATATTCGGTTTTCTTTCAGCTGGAACACGAGAGTCTCCAACAAATTTCATCCCTTTTCCGCGATGCATGATTTCCCCTCCTTCTTTGGCAGTTCCGCATACTTATGCGGCTGATCATCATTTGAATTTTACAGAGGTCCGGATATACCCTGTTTGCGGATCATGATAAAGTGAGCCCCCATTAAGCCAAACAGCGCTGCTGGAAGGAAGAACACGTGAATCGCAAAGAAACGGGTCAGTGTCTGTGCACCGACGATTTCCGGATGGCCGGCAAGCAGTGTTTTGACCTGAGTACCAATCAGCGGCGTTGCTTCAGCGATTTGAAGACCAACTTTCGTCGCAAATAGCGCTTTCATATCCCAAGGCAATAAATAGCCCGTAAATCCAAGACCAAGCATGACGAAGAAAATCAGTACGCCGACAACCCAGTTAAGTTCGCGCGGTTTCTTATATGCACCCTGGAAGAATACGCGGAGAGTATGTAGGAACATCATGACGATAACTAGACTTGCTCCCCAGTGATGCATGCCGCGGACGATTTGCCCGAAAGCGACTTCATTTTGAAGATAATAAACAGATTCCCATGCATTTTTAATGTCGGGAACATAATACATTGTCAGGAACATGCCTGATAATACCTGAATAACCGTTACAAAGAACGTCAGTCCGCCAAAGCAGTATACGAAAGCTGAAAAATGGTGAGCCGGATTTACGTGCTCAGGCACTTCATGGTCAGCGATGTCTCTCCACATAGGCGTAATATCAAGCCGTTCATCAACCCAGTCATAAATTTTGTTTAACACTTATTACGCCTCCTTTCGCGGTTTAGCCGAACCAAGATACAGGAATCCATCCTTCACTTCACTCTTGTATACATCAAGCGGAGCAAGCGGCGGTGTACCAGGAACATTCGTGCCATCTTTATCATACAGGCCGTAGTGGCATGGACAGAAGAATTTGTTTGGATTCGATGGATCACTGTTCCAGTTAACTGTACATCCCAAGTGCTTGCAGACAGGAGAAAGCGCTACAATATCCCCATTATCGTTTTTGTAAACCCAGGCGGCCCTAGGCTCTTCAGATTTGTACCAAGCATCAACCTGTTTAATTTTAAAGTTAAAACGGGTTGGTTCATTTGTAATTTCATCTACACTGACAACCTGAACCAGATCCTGATCTTCTACCTTGCCAAGTACCGGATCCAGCGCAAAACGTACCATAGGCATTAGCATACCCGCAGCCATGAAACCGCCTACACCAGTGAGTGTATAGTTGAGAAATTGCCGTCTTGATACCCGATGTTTTTTCTCGCTCATCATTTTCCCCCCTCTATCTTAAGCTGAAGTCCGTCAGGACATACGATAAAACCATATAAAACTAGGACAATCTCATGATATATCAATCTTCCAGTAAGGTCAATATTATCCTTTTTTGGAACTTAATAAATATGTAAGGGTTTTTATTTCCCTCTCCAAAATTGTAAGAAAATGTTCATAATTTGACCAACCTGATCCTCAACCATCTTTCTCTTCAGTGATTCATCCATATGCTCCATAGGTACCGGCGGAAGGTAAATGACTTTTCCGTTTGAAAAAGCTTCTTTGGTTTTCCAATGAGGATCACTTGTCATAAAAAAGATATGGCTGAAGCTCTTTTCAAGCTCACTGTACCATTGCTGCACCGTATTTTCTGCATGTTCAGCTGTCTCTTTCAGATAAGAGATCGGCGGCATGAGGAAAACCCTTCCTTTAAGCTGCCTTTCAAGGTCTTCAGCAATCAGCAAAGCGTATTCACCCTCTGCAGCAGTATGCTTCAGGCCTGCCCCGAAATCGGCCTGGATGAGCGGCACGACTGCCGTATCCACATAATCTGCCGACTCCAGATAGGACGCTGCGTCCCCGGCTGTCCATTTCATTCATTTCAGCTCCTTCAAGTTGTGTTGCTTTTCATTATATAGGTTTTGCAGGAATCGGAAAAGAAGATTTGAAATCTCTACTTTTCTTTGAGACCTTTAATCTTCAAGCAGGCAGCAGATAGATGGTGAATGCACACTGCCAGTCAGCAGGCAGCTGGAACCTTTCTAGTAAACACCCGTTTCCAGCAAGTAACGGATCTGCTTTTTCAAGTAAAAGAGGAATTCTTGCATGTATTCTGCTATTTATGGCAAGTAAGGCACTTGGTGATGCACATTTACCGCCTCCAGCCACTTATAAAAAAGTGCCCCTGCATCAAATCAGGGACACCTTTCATCGGCACTCTATTAAACAGCACGTTTTACAATGCGCCTTTTCAGCACCCAGCCGCTGAAGCCGGCTGCAAGCAGCACGATTCCGATCAGCATGATGCTGTAGGACGCTGTAGCTGTTTCAGGAAGTCCTTTTCCTGAACCGGGAGATGACGTGCTGCCTGATGAGCCGCTTCCGCCGCCAGCATCTCCTCCTTTAGCCGGAGGGGTTCCTTGTCCATCCTTATCATCAGGCTGAACGGCGCCGTCAGGTTTTTCGTCTTTTCCAGGAGGTTTTGGCTGACTGTTTTTTTCAGCCAGAATAAAGGTGCCTCCCGCTTCCCTTTCAGGCAGGTCTGCTGTCACTTTTCCGCCTGCAGAAACCTTGTATTCCTTTCCGCTGTAAAGATCAATCACTTTCGTATTCTTTTTAAACGGAACAGATACGGTCACTTTATGGGCTGTTTCTGTTGTATTCAGTCCGACTGCAACAGATTGTTTTCCGTATGATCTGGTGAACACGAGGTAGCCTTCATCGTTGCTGCCCCCGATTTTTGCGCGGGTTCCTTTTGAAAAGACCTTTGAGTAGTCTTTACGGATGTTCAGCAGCTTCTGATAGTGCGTTAACAGGTCATTATTCTCTGTTTTATCCCAGGCAAAATCGTACCGGTTTTCATTAAATTCGCCTTTGTCCATGTCCCCGGCATGCTTGCCCGTCTGTCCAATTTCCTCTCCGTAATAGATGACCGGCTGTCCTTTGGACGTAATCTGAAGGGCTGCAGCAATTTTCTGCTTGCTGATGTCACCGCCTGCATGAGTCAGAAGGAATCCATCCTCATCGTGGCTGCTGAGAAATTGTCCCATAGTGGCAGAGCTTGTCAGGTTTGCATTGCGCTCTTCGAGTCTTGCTTCTACTGCTTCTACATCACCGTTGATGAAATCTCTCGCATCGTATTTAAAGTTAAAATCAAGCAGAGAGTCCATCTGGCCGCTGTTTAGGTAGCCCCCGGTGTTGCCGATGCTGCCTCCGTAATATTCACCGATCAGTTTAAAATCAGGATTAACCTTCGTCAGTTCATTTTTAAATGATTTCCACGTTGTATCCTCAACATGCTTGACTGTATCTACACGGAAGTAATCAATAGCGTTGCCTTTGTCCGTCCGGTGGGCAGCCCATGCCGTCTGCCAGTCAATGATCTGTTTGCGGACAGCAGGGTCTTCTGTCATCAGATCCGGCAAGCCGGCGAGCTCGCCTTTGATGACGTCTGTTCCGCCGCTGCGGATCATGCCGCTGAAACGGCTTCTGTCCTCATCTGTCGGATAATTTGAAATTTCCGCATTTCCCGCATCCGTCTCTTTTAAACCGTAGCCTGTATGGTTAAGAACAACATCCACCATAATTTTGATGTTTTTTTCATGTGCTTTATCAAGCAGTTCATTCAGGTCATCCATTGAGCCCAGATGTTCATCAAGCTTTGAGAAGTCCTTTGCCCAGTACCCATGGTAGCCATATTGATGCCCGTTCTTGTCGTGGCGCAGGTCCCAGTCAATGTTGTCAACGACAGGAGTGATCCAGATTGTGTTAATACCAAGGTCTTCAAGGTAATCTAGTTTGTTTGTAATTCCTTTAAAATCACCGCCATGATACGTTTCTAAATGGTTCGTGTCATAGCCTTCCCCGTTTGGATCGTTGTTTGTTTTGTCCCCGTCATTAAAACGGTCTGTCAGCATAAAATAGATTCTTGCTTCATCCCAGTCAAAGTCCCCTTCTCCTTTAGAAACACGCGGTTTAACTGTGATGGATGCAGTCTTAGTATGTTTGTTGCCGTACTGGTCAACAGCTGTCACAGGAATTTGTTTTTCACCTGCCGTCACGGTATCCGCAACTGAGAGCGCAGTTTCCATAAGCTGCGGATCGATTTTCATCGCCTTTGGTCCGCCCAGTGCAGAAACGTCAGCTGTCAGTTCTGTAAACTCAACCTCTTGCTCAGTCTCGATATCAAGGCTCAGCACCGCATTTTGATTTGAGGTTACGGCCTTCGGCGAAACAGACACATTCATGGATACATCCGGCACAATGTAGTCTACAGATGATTTTTCAAAATACGGGTCTCTTACTTCTGTTTCTGTCCCATTGACAGTGACCAAATAACTGTAGTCATAGGTACCTTCTCCAGGGAGGGCTACTGTATGGGAAAAGTACTCATTTTTCTCGTCATAGGTCATCTCATATTGCTTTCCTGCAACTTTAAGGCTCACTTTTTCAACCGTATCCATTGCATTATCCGCAAACAGCCCGGGATCTCTGTAAAAGAAGGTCGCTTTTCCTTCTGACAGAACAGGACCTTTTACGGCCGGAACGGTATGAAAGTCCCCTTTTCCGCTTTCAACAACTACCTTTGTGAGAGCTTGTCCCGCTTCTGCAGTGATGTATCTGTCCCCATCAAATGGATCTTTAACAGCCCAGTCCTGGCCTTTTCTGATGACAAAACCGACAGCCGTTGCATCTGAGCTGATCTCAAATTTTGAGACAGCGCCTTGTTCTGTTATGTCAGAAAACAGCTTTTCACCGTCCTGCAGTCCGGTCTGCCAAGTCCAAATGTTCCAGTCAGCATAATCTGCATCCTCCCTGACATAGGTAAATTGAATAGATCTTTTAGCAGGTTCAATCATGTTTGAGGTTGTAAAAGAAAGAACAAAATCCTCCTGAAGATACGTATTGGTGGACTGTCCCTTTACAGCATCTTTCTTTACTGTCAGTGTGTAGGACTGCCCTTTTTTCAGCTGCTCTGCTTTGATGCTGAGCTGATTTCCTTCTGCATTTACAGCAGCAGGCACATCCGCGCCGTCTTTTTCTGAAAGCGCTATGGCCTCCTGCTTTTCAACTGTCACGTTTTCATTGAATGTAACAATCAGCGGGGCTTCAGGCTTAAATTCAGCTTCCCCCTCAGCAGGCGTTGAAGACAGGACTTCCAGCTGAGAAGCTTCCTCCACTCCACCTATTGTGTAGCTGCTGCTGTATACTGCCTGGCTGTTTGGATTTCCTGATTCATTCCAGGTGCCGGCAAGAACATTCCCATCGGCTTCGGGACTTACATCAAATGCACCATGCTCCGCCGGATTGTTTCCGCTTAAAACAGCAATGGCCCTGATCGAGTCATCATTTTTCAGGCCAAGCTCACTGAGCGGAATTTTCCCTTCAAAGCCCTTCATGCGATCTGCGGCAAATTGTGCCCCTTTGCTGTTTTCCCAGGTTGACAGCTTTGGAGCCTTCAGATCCTCCGAGCTGTAAAGAGCAGCTCCGGCAAGTTCATTGTCATTTTTTATTCTGACAGTAATATGAAACTGCGGCTTGGCTTCTGTGCCTCCAAAGTGAAAAGGAGCTCCCCATGGATTGCCTTCTATTTTTGAATCTTCTTCATTCACATTCAGTGCAAGGTTTAAAAACATTCCGTCGCTTCCCCAATTTGGAACATTCTTTGCTTCTGTCCAAAAATAGAGGTACCGGCTGTCGTTCGTTATATGCACATCCCCAATCTGAAACCCTTCGTATCCCGGTGTTCCATACGATGCAAGCGGTTGCATTTCAGACCAGTCTTCTCCGCTTCCGTCAACCTTTATTGCATCCGGTGCCGAAGCGGCAAATCCCTGCCACGTTCCAAGCACACTGCTCGCGAGAAGGACCAGTATGGCTATAGCCGCCGTCCATCTCCCCCATTTGTTTCTCATTCCATTTCCCCCTTTTGCATATAAAGAAATCGGCTGCACTCGAGACCAATGCCTGTCTATGTAAACGATTTCATCAACACCCTTATTTTGTCACGGTTCGACCGAAAAATCAATTGAAAATTCTGAAAAAAATATGCTGAAAAGCCTAAAAAAAAAGAAACCTCCTTTTCTGAAGGTTTCTTCTCAAAAGCTGCAGTTCCGGCAGCAGGCAAGCTTATCTGAGGCATTTCAATTTGTCTGTCAAATGGTTGAATGCTTCTTTATCCTGGCGGTCAAGGGCATCATCAATCATTTGAAGGAGTTTTTCTTTTTGGAACGTCTGAATGGATTCTTCAAGAATTCTCTCAGCTACTACACGGTCTTTTTCATTAATGTTGAGGTGCTTCGGCATAAACGGGTTTGCCTCAAGCACGGCTGCGTAATTCGGAGACTGATAAGATGAGCGGAAATTGAGCTGGATATACAGATCCTCGTCTTTATTTAACCGAATGTCATGGAACGATTTTTCGGCATCCGTAGTCATGACATTTTCTTTGTAAAAACGAAACGGCACTTCCTCTACACAGTGGGTTGACATGATAATTCCGCGGGGACAATACTGTGCCTGCTCGACAAAATGAACTTTTTCCATCAGAGTATCATGACTCATCAAATAATTCAGAATCCATACACATTCTCGTCTTTTCAGCTGATAATGATTTAAAAACCACCTGATAAAATCCTTCTTCTCAATGACAGATACAGGGGCCATCATATGCATTTCCCTCCTCTGCTAACTGTAGATTCTTACTTTAAAAGTTCAACAGATCCCAGGTGAATTCCTTCCGGCCGAGTGTTAAAAATCATCTTCTAATTGCATCAAAATCTCTTCGATTTCGACATTCGCAGGATCATGCGTTAAAGCCCTGCTGAACATCTCCCTTGCAGCTGTCCGGTTTCCGTCCTCAAGCAGATAATACCCGTACTCCATTAAAAAGTCTGGTTCTTCCTTGAAGAAATTATATGCTCGCTGGTAATGGTTTAATGCATCCGAATATTGTTCTGTTTCATGATAGGCGCGTGCAAGCTTGCGGTCATATTCAGGGTCTTCTTCGCCGTACCTCATGACTTCTTTCAGACAGTCGATGACCTCTTCATAAAGCTGTTCCTGCATGTAGATATTCGTCAGGGTGATGGTCGCTTCCACATGACCCGGATCAATGGCAATCGCCTGCTGAAGTAATGCTTTAGCTTCATCCGATTGATTGTTTTTAAGTGCCGTTTTTCCGCCGTATACATACAGCTCTTTATTGTATTCGTCTACTTTAAGTCCATCTTTAACAGCTTCAAGGCTTTCCACGAGCATTCCTTCAGCCTCATAAGCCTTTGCAAGGAAAAGATAGAGCGATGTATATTCGTGATCCAGTTCTTTCAGCTTCAGAAACTGCTCAATCGCTGTCTTCGGATAATTTGCCTGCAGGGCCGTAAACCCGTAGCCAAACAGCGTGTGAAGATCAACCTGCTCAACTGCTGCTTTTTCGTAAAAAGGCAGAGCCTCTTCAAATTCGCCGCTTGCGCTGATGGATTCCGCCAATCTCTGATAAACGTTTACACCTGTCACGGTACTGTGTTCCTTAAGCACGTCTTTGAAAAAAGGAATAGCTTTATGGTAATGCCCCTGATGAAAATAAAGCTCTCCGAGTGCAAAATCGATAATCGGCTCATCAGGCACTAATTTTTTTGCTGCTTGAAGCTTTTGTTCGCTTACTTCGTTCAGACCCTGCATCTGGTAGAGGTCTGCTGAGAGAATCAATGCCTGTACATAAGCAGGATCCGTCTCAGGAATGGTATTCAGGAGGTCGATTGCTTTTTCTTCCTGATCCATGTCGATATAGATTTCTGCAAGAAATACGGTTACTTCAGACTCTTCAGGATAGAGAAGATGCATATCCTCCATAATGGAGAGTGCCTGATCTGTATTCCCCCACTGATAGTATTTTTCTGCAAGCAGAAATTTTTCTTCATCGTGCAGTTTGTTTTCGAGACCGGAAAGCCTTTTAAGCCCTTCCTCAACCTGTCCCGATTCAACCAGTTCAATTGCTTCAGATAATGTGTTGTTCACCTTTAACGCCCTTTCCATTCCAGTTACGGAACAGCCTGAGCAGCAAACCTGCCGGACATGGCAACGGCGCGCTCTTCTCCAAACCCCGGCTTTAAAAAAATCGTTTCACCGGCTTTCAGCAGCTGTCCTTTATGAACCGTAAATTTAGGAATATGACTATGATACCCGCTTGAGGACAAATCTTCAACTGAATTGAATGCATTTCCCTCATACAGGTTATAGTCAACTTCGCCGCCGATGCGGATATCTCCTTTATCAGGAAACAGTCCGATTTTCATGAGAATGTTTTTATCAAGAATGGTATGCTCGGGCGGGCAGGCAACACTTGCTGAGAAGCGGTGTTTTTTCATCAGTGCTTCAAACGTTTTTTGCTGCTTGTCCTGCAAGGCACGTTCTGGCCATTTTGGCAGAAACGTCATCGGGAATTGGTAGATGCTGCTGCGGATCCACTCCCACGGGAATCCTGCAAGATCATCCTGGGGCTGAATCTCAAGTACAAGCAAAGGAATCTTCTGGCGTTTGCAGGCAATCAGCAGGGATGGAGTCAGTCTTTTGAGCGGAATGGCTGCACCGATGCAGTAATCAATTGGGGAATTAATCATCCTTTGTCTTTTTTTCCTGACTGCATCTGATAATTCACGTTCATATTCGGCGCGGGCAACCGTTATGACGGCTGTACACCCGGCTGCTATGAGCTTGTCCTTAAAAATGGGTTTGGCTTCCGAATAAGGACCGTTTATGGAGAAATCAAGCATAACGTGCCCGGGTGTCATCACATACGGAGAAGCGTCCATTTTCATATAGGCCATATTTTTAACTGAAGAATGGATATAATCCATTTTGTTGTTCCGTACGAGAATGGACGTTTTTTCAGCTGCTGCATGCTTAACAATGACTGCATCTTCAATTATATAGGCCACTTCCGCTTATCCCTCCCTTGTCATCTTCTTAAGACAAGCTATGAGGAAAAAGAGGGAAATATGACTATGAAAAATGCCTGCGGAGATTCTCCGCAGGCTGGATGTGCATTAAACCGCAGAGTTTCCTGAGAGTTCATTCACATGCTCAAAAAATGAAGGATACGAAACATCAATCGCTTCATGTCCGGAAAGGCTGACTTCACCCTCTGTTATCATGGCTGCAACAGCAAGCATCATGCCGATTCTGTGATCACCATGGCTTGAAACGGATGCTTTTTCAGCTGACAGCTTTTGTTTGCCGCGGATAATCATTCCGTCATCTGTCGGGATAACTTCAGCTCCAAGCCTGCCAAGCTCCTGAACGACTGTATCAATCCGGTTTGTTTCTTTCACTTTCAGCTCACTGGCATCTTTAATAATGGTTTCGCCTTCTGCCTGTGTGGCAAGCAGGGCAATGATCGGGATTTCATCAATCAGACGCGGGATCAGGTCCCCTGAAATCACCGTTCCTTTTAATGAGGAAGTTGAGATAGTTAAATCCGCGACAGGCTCATGGGTGCCTGAACCTTTTTCTTCAATTGTCAGATTTGCGCCCATATTATTTAAAACATCGATTATACCTGTTCTCGTTGGATTAATACCGACATTTTCAAGAGTGATCCTGCTGTTTGGAACAATTGCCCCAGCAGCCAGAAAAAACGCTGCAGATGAAATATCCCCCGGCACGTCCACTTTTGCAGCTTTTAATGTCTGTCCGCCTACAATCTCAGCAGTCAGTCCATCTTCACGCACCTCTGCACCGAACGCACGGAGCATCCGTTCTGTGTGGTCACGTGATTTATGCGGCTCTGTTACGCTTGTCACTTCCTGATCCGCCTGAAGCCCTGCAAGAAGGATCGCTGATTTTACCTGTGCGCTGGCTACAGGAGACGTATACTTCAGCCCCTTCAGTTTGCCTCCGCGGATGGAAATCGGCGTGTAATTGCCTTCCTCCCTGCCGTCAATGGAAGCGCCCATTTCTCTGAGCGGATTCGTCACCCGTGTCATCGGCCGTTTTGCAATGGATTCATCTCCAATGATGCAGGAATGGAAAGGCCGTCCTGCAAGAATGCCAAGCATTAACCGGGTAGTTGTACCGGAATTGCCCACATCCAAAATGCCCGAAGGCTCCTTAAGAGCATCCATTCCCTTGCCGTTTACTCTGACATGGGTTCCGTTTTGCTCAATTTCAACGCCCATTTGCCTGAAGCAGGCGATTGTAGACAGACAGTCCGCCCCTGCAAGGAAGTTGTCGATTACCGTTTCTCCTTCTGCCAGCGCGCCGAACATCACCGCTCTGTGTGAAATGGATTTATCTCCGGGGATCGCTATCGATCCCTTGAGGCCTTCTGCTTTCTGCAGTTTTCTCTCGCTTTTCATACCAGCACCTCTTAACTGAAAAAAGTTTTGTAATCTGTATATTTTTCTATGCACTTCTGTGCCCGCTCACGGTCGATGTCCGTTTGAAAACTCAGTCTCAGGACACCGTATATTTCTTCGCGTGTTTCGATGATCCGGATATTTGTAATGCTGATTTCCTCCATTGCAAGGTACCCGGTAATCTCAGAGATAACCCCCGGATAATCAGGGACATCGACATATAAATCATAAAAAGAAGGAATCGCGCCTTTTTCCCGCTCGGGAAGTCCATCTCTGTAGTCCTTTGCATCTTTAAAATAAGAAAAGAGAGCAAGACTGTCCAGGTCTTCTACCATATGCTTCACACGGCTCATTTCCCGTTCCCAGTCTTCAAACAGAGTGAGGAGCTTCTCCTTATTATGCAGGAGAATGTCCCTCCACATAGCGGGGCTGCTTGAAGCGATTCTCGTAATGTCCCTGAAGCCTCCTGCTGCAAGTCTTTTTATGACAGGATGCGTGTCTTCAAACCGTCCAGCCTGATGAACGAGGCTTGCTGCGACGATATGGGGAAAGTGGCTGATCACTCCTGTTACTTCATCATGGACTTCCGGTGTCATTTCAATAAAATGAGCATTTGTTCCTTTTAGAATGTTCTTCAGTTTATTTAAGGAGTCCTCACTCGTTGTTTTGGCGGGAGTCAGAATATAAAACGCATTCTCAAATAGATGCGCTCGCGCGGCAGTGACACCTGATTTATGAGAGCCAGCCATCGGATGTCCGCCGATAAAATGGACATCGCCTTTAAAGGCTGCTGCTGCACAGGCCGTGATCTTTTGCTTGGTGCTTCCCACATCCGTTATGATGACGTCCTTCTTCAGCTCCATGCCGCTTAACGTATCTATCATTGAAAGAGTTTGTTCCACCGGTGCCGCAAGAATGATTAAATCCGCTGTTTCAATGTTTTCAAACTGGCTGCGGGCTGCCTCGTCTATTACGGTAAGTGTTTTGGCAATCTCAAGCTGGCTTTGATTAATATCATACCCGGTAATCCAGGCATCAGGAAATTCCTTTTTTACTGATAGCGCAATCGATCCTCCAATTAAACCGAGTCCGATCAGATGTATTTTTTTTATTGGCTGATCCATTGTTATCACCTACGGATTTTATGTATGAAGAAAGAGGTGACAGCATCACCTCTTTAGGTTAAGAAATCAATTCGGCAAGGATGCTGATGATTTCCGCGTTTTGTTCTTTTGTGCCGACAGTAATGCGGATAGAAGTCGGAAATCCGAGAGCTTTGCCGGAACGGACAATGTATCCTTTTTCAAGAAGAGCCTGAAACACTTCGTCAGAGTCTCTGTTAAAATCAATCAGAATGAAATTGCCCTCTGAAGGATAGTAGCTGAGGCCATGTTCTTCGCTGAACTGATAGAATTGCTCTAGTCCCTGTTTATTCTTTTCTCTGCACTGAAGAATAAATTCCTGATCATCCAAAGCATGAAGAGCGGCTGCCTGTCCGAGGCGGTTTGTATTAAACGGTTCTCTTGCAGGCTCAATGCTTTTAATCAGCTCACTGTTTGCAGCACCATATCCGACGCGGAGGGCGGCCAGTCCGTACGCTTTTGAAAACGTGCGGAGAATCATGACATTTTTGAATTCTCTTATGAGCGGAAGTGTTTCCGGAAAATCCTCTGCTGTCACATATTCATAGTAGGCTTCATCAAGAATGATGAGCACGTGCTGCGGCACTTTTTCAAGAAAAGCCGAAAGAGACGGTTCATTGATGTAAGTTCCCGTCGGATTATTCGGCGAGCACAGCCAGACAACCTTTGTTTCCGGGTCGATCGCCGCAAGCATCGCATCAAGATCATGGTATCCGTCCACAAGTGGAATTTCTCTGATCTCTGCTCCTTCAATCACCGCATTATGACGGTACTGGGGAAAAGTTGGCGTAGCCATAACGGTATTTGTCCCCGGCTTCAAGAACGCACGGCAAATGATCTGAACGATTTCATCTGAACCATTTCCGAAAATCAGCTCAGACTCGCTGACGTTTAGGAATGAAGCCAGCTTTTCGCGCAGCATGGCGCTGTAGCCATCCGGATAGATGGCAAGCTGATTCAGTTCATTCTGGATGGCTGCCTTGGCAGCTTCGGAGCTGCCGTATGGATTTTCATTAGAAGCAAGCTTGACGATATGAGTCAGATTGAATTCTCTCTTCACTTCTTCAATGGGCTTGCCCGGCTGGTAGGGTTTTAGATTTGTAAGCTGATCTTTAATTTGCATAAGTAGACACCTCTTCTGTTTTGAACGCGAAGGAAGCCTTCGCATGCTGCTCTATGATCCGATTTCAACTTCAGCGGGCAATACAAAGGAAGCGGCTTTCTTCTGAAACTCTTCAAAAGCAGCAATCCGCGCATCAGGATCTTTGAGCTTATCCGACAAGCGCTCCACTTCTTCTATCAGGGCGCTGCCTACAACGACTCCGTCGCACGTTTTTGTCAGTTCTTCCACATGCTGCCTTGTTGAAACGCCAAAGCCGACGAGGACAGGAACATCCGCCTCCTGTTTAACTTCTTCAAGAAAGTCGAAAATGCGCTTGTCGAATGTTTTGCGCGAGCCTGTTACACCAAGCGATGATACGCAGTACAGGAAGCCTTCAGCACTTGAGACGATTTTTTTCAGCCGGCTGCTTGAAGTCGGGGCCACCATGGAAATGAACGTCACCCCATGCTGTCTGCATGATTCCCTCAGATCTCCGCTTTCTTCAAAAGGAAGATCCGGAATCAGCAGTCCGTCGATTGTATTTTTCTCCGCTAAAGCAAAAAAGGATTCTTTTCCTAATTGTAACACAGGATTATAATACGTAAAAAGAATGATTGGAATAGTCAGACCATTTTCTCTCATCACCGGAACGAGTTCCATTGCTTTTACAATATTCATTCCTTCTGAGAGAGCTCTTTGAGATGCCCGCTGAATAACAGGTCCGTCTGCAAGCGGATCTGAATAGGGAATGCCAAGCTCAATAGCCGAGGCGCCGGCTTTTTGCAGGGCAAGTGCAAGTCCGATGGTCGCCTCACCGTTTGGATCTCCCGCTGTAATGAACGGAACAAAAAGCTTCTTATTTTGTGAAAGCAGGTTCTGCAGGTGTGTCTTCATGCTTGCCGCCCCCTTCAAAAGAATCCATTAATGTGTGGACGTCCTTATCACCGCGTCCGGATAAACAAATCATCAGTGTTTCATCCCGTTTCATCTGCTTTGCAAGGTCAAACGCCTTTGCCAGCGCATGGGCTGTTTCAATGGCAGGAAGAATTCCCTCCTCCTGCGCAAGGAACGTTAATGCTGACATTGCTTCATCGTCTGTTACACTTTCATAGGAAACACGGCCTGTTAACGAAAGATGGGCATGCTCAGGTCCGATTCCCGGATAGTCAAGCCCGGCCGAAATGGAATACGGCTCCGTAATTTGGCCGTGTTCATCCTGAAGCAGATACGTCAGAGAGCCGTGGATGACACCCTTCGTTCCTTTAGCAATCGTTGCTGCGTGAAGGTCAGTATCTGTTCCTTTACCTGCAGCCTCTACACCTACAAGGTCAACTTCTTCATCAATAAAGGCAGCGAACATGCCAATCGCATTGCTTCCCCCTCCGACACATGCCACAACTTTGTCCGGAAGAGTATTCAGTCTGCTTTGAAGCTGCTCTTTTGCTTCATCTCCTATAACTCTCTGAAACTCTCTGACCATTTGCGGGTACGGGTGTGGACCGACAACGGATCCGATCATATAAAAATGGTCTTCACAATGCTGCACCCAGTAGCGGATCGCTTCATTCGTGGCATCCTTCAGCGTTTTGTTTCCGCTGTGGACAGGAATGACCTCTGCGCCAAGCAGCTTCATCCGGAATACGTTCAGCTCCTGTCTGCTGACATCCTCCTGTCCCATGAATACTTTGCACTGAAGTCCAAACTTTGCCGCCACTGTTGCAGCGGCAACACCGTGCTGGCCTGCTCCTGTTTCAGCTATGATCTTTGTTTTGCCCATTTTTTTTGCAAGCAGCGCCTGGCCGATTGCGTTATTGATTTTATGGGCTCCTGTATGATTCAAATCCTCTCTTTTCAAGAAGATTTTTGCTCCGCCAAGCTTTTCCGACACGTTTTCTGCATAGGTCAAAGCCGTCGGGCGTCCGGAATATTCCGAAAGCAGGCGGCGGTATTCGTTCATAAACCCGCTGTCTGCAATGGCTTCCTCAAATGCCTCCTGAAGTTCAGCCAGCGGCTGCATTAGCGTTTCAGGAACATACTTTCCTCCGAATTCTCCATATCTGCCAAACTCATCCGGAAATTGATACATGCTGATTCACCCTTTCTTCAAATCTTCTGAGTAATAGCTCGTCTTTTCTCTCATTCTGTTCAATACCGCTCGACAGATCGATTCCACCAGGCGTCAATGCCAGCAGGCCATCAATATTGTCAGGACCGATTCCTCCTGCAATAAACACCTTCCTGTTCATTTCGTCTGCTGCTTTTATATAGGCAGGGACACTTGACCAGTCAAAGCTTTCCCCTGTTCCGCCAAACGTCTCTTTTACTTTTGAATCTATAACAAAACCATCGGCTGAATCTTCGTAGTCTCTCATAAGGGAGAGAGTATCCTCTTTATGGGGAAGGGCCTTCCAGACTTCCGCCCCGAACCTGCGCTTGATTTTGCCTGCTTGATCAGGGGTTTCGCTTCCGTGGAGCTGGATAACGTCAATCGGAAGTTCTCTCAGAACGCTCTCAATTTCTTCATTTGGCGCATTTACAAACACTGCTGCGAGCTTTTTCCCTCTCAGGTCCACCTTTTGCAGCCACTCCTTTACTTGGTCCGCCTGAACCCGCCTCTTGCTTTTTGCAAAAATCAGACCCAGATAGTCAGCGGAGGAGGCTGCGGTCAGTGATAAATCATGAAGGGAGCGATTGCCGCAAATCTTAATGAGAGGCTTATTCATTTTGTTTCACCGTAAAGCCTTTGGATGGCTGACGTCTGATTCTCTTCCCTCATCAGGGATTCTCCTACTAGAATGGCGTCAGCGCCCCTGCTTTTAACGGTTTCTACGTCGCTGAAAGTGAAAATGCCGCTCTCGCTCACGAGCAGCGTCTCTTTAGGCACTGCCTCACTGATTTTTTCAATTTGATGGATATCGGTTTGAAACGTCGTAAGATCCCTGTTGTTGACTCCGAGAATCTTTGGCGTGAAATGCGGCAGCAGTTTTTCAAGCACTGGCAGCGAATGCACTTCCACAAGGACGTCAAGATTCAGTTCACCCGCATGAACATAAAGCTCATGAAGCAAAACCGGGTCCAGCGCTTCACCAATCAGCAGGACAGCATCTGCGCCAATATGGCTGGACTCAATGATTTGTTTATGATCAATGATAAAATCTTTTCTCAATACAGGCAGGCTGACTTCTTCTTTTATTTGGGCGATATAATCTCTGTGCCCCTGAAAGAACGTTTCATCCGTCAATACCGACAGGCAGTCTGCTTTTCCGGCTTCATATGCCTTCGCGATTTCAACAGGATGAAATGATTCTTTGATGACCCCTTTAGAAGGAGAAGCCTTCTTAACTTCTGCGATCAGAGCCGGTTTTCTTGCAGATTGTCTGAGGGCACTGTAAAAAGACCGCTCTGAAACGCGCTTTCTTTCAGGTATATTCAGGGATTGAACTTCTTCCCGTTTTTTCTCAAGAATCTGATTAAGCATACTGTTCCTCCTTTTTGCGCTGAAGCCGTGCAAGCTGACGGTATGCCTCACCATTTTCAATCGCCTGTTTAGCAGCCGCAGCTCCTTCTTTCAGACTGTCTGCCTTTCCTGCAACGTAAAGAGCAGCTCCGGCATTCAGTGCGACAATATCGGCTGCAGCCCCTTTTTTCCTGCCTTGGAAAACGGAAAGAATTAATTCGGCGCTTTCAGACGGGCTTTCTACTTGAATGTCTTTTAGTTCCCCTTTTTCAAAACCCATTTCTTCAGGTGTGATTTCATAGCGCGTGATGTTTCCGTTTTTCAGTTCTACGACATCTGTTATGCCAGTAATGCTGCATTCATCAAGACCATCTCTTCCGGTCACAAGAAGAACGTGCTCAGAACCAAGCTCCCTGAGGGCATGAGCAATTTTCTCAGCATACTCCGCCGAAAAAACACCCATCACCTGCCGTCTTGCATTTGCAGGATTGGCAAGAGGACCGAGAAGGTTAAAAACCGTCCTGAATCCGATTTCCTTCCGGGGGTTTACTGCATGCTTCATGGATGCGTGATAGATCGGCGCGAACAAAAAGCTCATATCATATTCATGGAGGGCTCTTTTCGCTTCCTCAGGTGAGGTTTGAATCATGATTCCGAGCTGTTCAAGCACATCTGCACTGCCGCTCTTTGAGGAAACAGCACGGTTCCCATGCTTTGCCACTTTTACGCCCATTGAGGATGCCAAAATGGCGGATGCAGTTGAAATGTTGAAGGTTGAGGCGCCGTCTCCCCCTGTTCCGCATGTATCAATCACATCTTCTTTATATTCAATCCGCGTCATATGCTGCTTCATTGCTTTAGCAAACCCGACAAGTTCATCGACCGTTTCCCCGCGGAATCTGAGAATGGAAATAAAGCTTGCTATCTGACTCGGAGTTGCTTTTCCTTCCATGACCTGATTCATGGCACTCATCGCTTCCTGTTCAGACAGCGTGTGGCCTTCAATGCATTTGTTCAGCAAAGCTTTCATTCCCGTCACCCTCCTTCTGTCCGAACACTTTTTCAGCAAGCTCAATCGTTTTAATAAGCGCACTTGCTTTGTTTCTTGTTTCTTTCCATTCAAGCTCAGGCTTTGAGTCGGCAACAATTCCGGCTCCTGCCTGTACATAAGCCTTACCGCCCTGAAGAGCGATTGTTCTGATTGTGATGCAGGAATCGATATTTCCGTCAAATCCAATGTAGGCTATGCAGCCGGCGTATGCATTTCTCGCTGTCGGCTCAAGCTCCTGCAGAATCTGCATGGCACGAACCTTGGGAGCACCGGACACTGTGCCGGCTGGAAAGGAAGAAAGCAGGGCATCAATCGGATGTGTGCTGCTTTTCAGCTGGCCGGTCACTTTCGAGATCAGGTGCATCACATGCGAGAAGCGTCCAAGCTCCATTAGAACAGGCGTTTTAACTGATCCGTATTCGGCCACTCTGCCTATATCGTTTCTTGCAAGGTCCACCAGCATGTAATGCTCTGCTTTTTCCTTCTCATCCTGTCGAAGGTCTTCTTCAAGGAGCAAATCTTCTTCCTCGGTTTTCCCGCGCTTCCTCGTGCCTGCAATCGGATGGATTTCCAAATATCCGTTCTGTACATAGATCAGACGCTCAGGGGAACTCCCAATCAGCTCTGTGCCGTCAAACTTGATATAGAACATATAAGGGGAAGGGTTCACGACCCTGAGCATGCGGTAGAGATCAAATCCTCCCGCCGTTACCGGGATTTCAAACCGCTGGGAAAGAACTCCCTGAAAAATATCTCCTGAGCGGATATATTCTTTGATTTTTTCAACAGCTTCAAGGAAGTCTGCTTTTTCGAAGTTTGAAGTGACACCCTCAAAAGAAACGGATGCCTGATCTGTAGGAGACAGCATCAGGTCGTGAAAATCCCTCTTCTCGCCAAGCTTTGAGATGAGCTGGCTGATTTTCGCTTCTGCCATTCCGTAGACAGCGCGTATTCCCTCTTCCGATTCCTTGCCGGTAAGCCTTTCATATTGGATAAACGAAAGCTTCTTATCCTGATGATCATAGGCAATCATGGTCGAACAGACAAACAGCAGGCATTTTTTAAAGGAAAGATCCTGATGTTTGTGCTGCGGAACCCGTTCAAACATCGTGACAGAATCATATCCAAGATAGCCGACTGCTCCGCCGGCAAAAGGGATATCGAGGTCCGGGACCTTCACTTTTAAATACGCGTCCATCCACTTGAAAATCTCTTTAAGAGAGGATGATTCATGCAGCGTCTGCCTCTGTTTGGAACGGACACAGTAACGGTTCTTTTCTTCTTCAATAAATAAAAATGGATTTAATCCGATAAAGGAATAGCGTGACCAGGATGATTCCGCGTCTTTGCTTTCAAGCAGATAGACTGCTTCATCCTCAAACACCTTAAAGAGCTGTATCGGCGTAAAGGTGTCAACTTGAAAGGATTTGATGACGGGGATCGTCCGGAACTGTCCGCTGTCCTCTTTAAATGAGGCAAAATCAGTATGAAACAATGTACTCACTCCTCCAGCAGTGTGGAGAATAAGTATTTAGGAGGTTATAGAAGGTTGCCCGCGGTAAACAGAAAAACCCAAAAACGAGGATGACCTGTTTTTGGGTAGACGTATGCCGCAGCGTAAATATAAAAATACCTCAGCTAAACTGACTCATTCTCGGCTACCCTAAACTAAACTCTTGCTAAATGTATCGTGTCTCTTGTGTTTTCCTGATCTCTAAACTCAGCTAACGCACTGGAACATATTAGAAGCTCTCTTCTAATTTCTATTCTTGAGAACTATGTTAATACAGCTTTTGAAAAGTGTCAACGAAAGACGTCCCAGCTGAGACGTTTATTTTCCTGAAAGGTCCGGCCTTAAAACCGTCGCTTTTCCCTGATAAACATGTTTGACTTCCTTTTGGCTAAGCGGTGTTTCAGCCGTCATCATGACCCTTATGCACTTCTCGAGGCTTCCTTCAACCGGAATCTCCTGCATGCACATAACAGGGACATATTCCCATCCATCAAAATTCCGTAACGCTTTAGCAGGAAACACAGTGTTCAAATCCGCTGTTGTTGAAAACAGGACGGACGTCACATCTTCAGCCTTCACATGATTGAGATCGATTATCTCAAGAAGCAGCGCTTCTGTTGCCTGTATTATTTCCTTCTCGTTGTTCTGCTGAACGGTTGCAGCTCCTCTTATTCCCCGAATCATACAGTTCCCTCCTGTCTCCATTTTTCCAGCAGGGATCTTAAACGGTCTTTTTCAAAAGCTTGCATTCTGCATTCTCCGATTGACTGAAGAAGCACCATTGTGATGGTTCCCGAGCTGGCTTTTTTATCTTTCATCATTTTGCCGAGGAGCAGGTCTGTATCAAGATGGCTCGGAACTGCTGTTGGAAACCCGAGTTCACCAAACCACGATTTAATCTCTTCGTACGGAAGATCCGCGCCGAGAGTCAGATTACTCAGCCATAAAGCAAACAGCATGCCTGCTGCGACTGCGTCACCGTGGCTGATCTTCCCGTATCCTGCTCCTGATTCAATTGCATGACCGAGGGTGTGGCCAAAATTCAGATGGGCCCTCACTCCTGATTCTTTTTCATCTTCTTTAACGACAGCAGCCTTTACAGAAATGCCTTGCAGGATCATCCGCTGCAGCATGGAATCATTGATTCTGCGCACATCATGTATCTCACGACTCAGCCATCTGTATAACTCTTCATTTCCTATCAGCCCATGCTTGATGACTTCTGCAAAGCCTGACCGCAGTTCGCTTTCCGGCAGAGATTCAAGGAAGTCAAGATCATAAATGACAGCTTCTGGCTGATAAAAGGCACCAATCATATTTTTCCCTTCCGGATGATTGACGGCCACTTTACCGCCAACTGCGCTGTCATGGGCAAGCAGCGTTGTAGGAAGCTGGATAAAAGGGATGCCCCTCATATAGGTAGCAGCGGCAAAACCTGCGAGATCGCCAATAACGCCTCCGCCGAATGCGAGAATGAGAGATTTTCTGTCAAGTCCTTGCTTCAGGGCAAACGTTTGAATGTCATAGTACGTTTGAAATGACTTGCTTTCCTCTCCGCTCGGAACGGCATAAACATCGGACGGGAATGAGCTGACTGCCCGCATCAGCTTATCCCCGTATAGATTCAGAACAGCTGAATCGGCAATAACCAGGATTCTGCTTGGGTTTAACCGCTCCAGCTGCTTCATTAATTCTGTTTCAATCACACCTGCCCCGACAATAACAGGGTAGGAACTTGCAGAAGTTTCAACAACAAGCTGTTTCATTAAAATTCCCTCGCGTACTCGCGGATTTCCTGAATTTCTTTTTGCAGGGCGTCTATACGGTCAGAGCCGAATTGTTCTACTATGGCTGATGCAATTTCCCATGCGACAACAGCTTCAGCCACAACACTTGCAGCAGGAACTGCACAGCTGTCCGAACGTTCAATACTTGCAGAAAACGGCTCTTTTGTTTCAATATCAACACTTTGCAGCGGTTTGTAAAGGGTAGGAATCGGCTTCATGACTCCTCTGACCACAATCGGCATGCCCGTCGACATTCCGCCTTCAAATCCTCCGAGACGGTTCGTTTTGCGGGAGTAGCCCTGTTCTTTTGACCAAGTAATTTCATCATGCACTTCGCTTCCGAATTTTCGTGCAGCCTCAAAGCCCATTCCAAATTCAACGCCTTTGAAAGCATTGATGCTGATGATGGCACCCGCAATTTTCGAATCAAGCTTGCGGTCATAATGGACGTAGCTGCCTACTCCTGCAGGCATCCCTTCAACAATCACTTCTACAATGCCTCCGATTGAGTCTCCGTTGCTCTTGGCATCATCAATCGCCTGCATCATTTTAACGGCAGCATCCTCATCCAGGCATCTGACCGGCGATTCCTCTGTTACACGCTGCAGTTCTTCAATTGAAGAGTATTCTGTCTTTTCTGCTTTTACAGAACCGATTTCCACAACATGACCTGCCACTTTGATCCCAAGTTCTGCGAGCAGTCTTTTAGCGACTGCGCCTACAGCTACTCTGACCGTTGTTTCACGGGCTGAAGACCGCTCAAGCACATTGCGTATATCGCGGTGACCGTATTTAATGGCACCATTTAAGTCAGCATGACCGGGACGGGGGCGGCTGATCTGACGCTTGATCTCCTTTTCCTCGCCTTCTTCTAAAGGCTCAATCCCCATAATCTTTGTCCAATGCTTCCAATCATTATTTTCAACAACGAGTGCAATTGGAGAGCCAAGCGCTTTTCCGTGGCGGATTCCGCTTGTAATCTGCACCTCATCTTTTTCTATCTGCATTCTTCTTCCTCTGCCATGTCCTTTTTGTCTGCGCGCAAGATCGCGGTTGATGTCCTCGGCAGTAATAGCAAGTCCTGCCGGCACTCCTTCCACAATTGCAGTTAACTGAGGACCATGTGATTCTCCTGCTGTTAAGTATCTCATCTAAAGCTCTCCCTTCATCGCACTAACGCTTTTAAGTAACACTATATCATATCCTACTAAGGATGAATAGAAAGATTTACAGTTGTTTTTTTCTGTAGAAAAAAGTGCCTGCCGATTCCAGACCATATGTATGGGCATGAAAAATCTGCTCTGTGCTTCCAACAAAGAGGATTCCCCCCGGTTTCAGCGCATTTGAGAACTTTTCATAAATGGTTTCTTTCGCCGCTTCTGTAAAATAAATCAGGACGTTGCGGCAAATAATCAAATCAAAGCCGCTTTCATAACGGTCTGAGAGAAGATTATGCTTTTTGAACTGCACCGACCTTTTCAGGTCATTCTTAATTTTATAGCCTGTCCCATCTCCTGAAAAGTATTTGCCCCTCATTCCGTCCGGCAGCTCTGACAGGCTTCTTTCAGGAAAAACCCCCGCTTCCGCTCTTTTCAGTACCGTTTCATCCAAATCTGTTGCCAGAATGCGGATATCTGACAGGGCAGAGTACTTTGACAATATCATGGCAAGCGTATAAGGCTCTTCGCCGCTTGAACAGGCCGCACTCCACACCTTTAGCGTCCCGGGCTTTTTGATCATGTCCGGAAGAAGCTTAGTTTCTAGCATTTCCCACTGTTTTTTATTCCTGTAAAACTCTGTGACGTTTATCGTCATTTTGTCAAGCAGCTCAGCCAGCAGCTCCGGCTCTTTCCGCAGACGTTCACTGTAGTCCCGAAACCCGCTGCATCCTCTTTTTATGTAGAGGGAAATTAATCTTCTTTTCATCTGCGCTTCCTTGTAGAGCGACAGATCAATCCCCGTCATCCTTTTAATTTCGTTTATAAACTGCTCGTATTCCATTAACGTTTCTCCTCTGCACATGCATTATGTATAGTATATCGGATTTGGAGAACGACTTGTGAAATGAGTTTTAAAAAATCTGAAAAATCAGGTTAGATAGATGTTTCAAGCGTACCCAGCTCCTTTTAGCTTACTGTCTCGGGGGGAGGTAAGAAAGTTTGTTAGTTTGTTTACCCTCTGATATCGATTTACAGTTTGGAAGGGTACGATTCGGGACTTTGCTTACCCTCCGATATCGTTTTACGGTTTTGGAGGGTACGATTCGGGACTTTGTTTACCCTCCGATATCGTTTTACAGTTTTGGAGGGTACGATTCGGGACTTTGTTTACCCTCCGATATCGTTTTACAGTTTTGGAGGGTACGATTCGGGACTTTGTTTACCCTCCGATATCGTTTTACAGTTTTGGAGGGTACGATTCGGGACTTTGTTTACCCTCCGATATCGTTTTACAGTTTTGGAGGGTACGATTCGGGACTTTGCTTACCCTCCGATATCGTTTTACAGTTTTGGAGGATACGATTCGGGACTTTGCTTACCCTCTGATATCGATTTACAGTTTTGCAGGGTACGATTTGGGACTTTGCTTACCCTCCGATATCGTTTTACGGTTTTGAAGGGTACGATTGAGAAGGTTGCTTATCCTCCTGTCGTTTTACGGTTTTAAGGGGTACGATTTAGCCCCTTCCTCCCATCATTCATCAAAGAGGAAGAGGTTCTATCCGCTTGCTCTAGTCGAAAATAAATAAAAGCCAGCATCTCTGCTGGCTTTTCATGCGGATCAGTAAATCCAAGTATGAATATCTTTATCGTATTCTACAAGCTCTTCAGCTTTGAAGAATAAGCCGATTTCGCGCTCTGCGCTCTCAGGAGAGTCAGATCCGTGAATGATGTTCTTTCCGACAAATAAACCATAGTCGCCTCTGATTGTACCCGGCAATGCTTCGGCTGGTTTGGTTTTCCCCATCATCGTGCGTGAGATTTCAATCACATTTTCCCCTTCCCAAACCATTGCGAAAACTGGTCCGGATGTGATGAATTCAACTAATTCACCGAAGAATGGCTTGCCGTTATGTTCCCCGTAGTGCTGTTCAGCAAGAGATACAGGGATCTGCATCAATTTTGCCCCGACTAAATGTAAACCCTTACTTTCAAATCTGGAAACGATTTTACCGATAAGCTGACGCTGAACGCCATCAGGCTTGACCATCATAAATGTTTTTTCCATGTTAATTTCTCCACCCCGCGATTGTTATGTATGGGCTTTCATGGCCCATGGAAATCGTACCATTATTTCACTATTTTCGCAATCGCATGGAGCGGATGAAATTAAAATTTTCTTTTTCCAATATATTTTGCAATGCTTGAAAGAGCTGATCTCGCTCTGTTTCTTGGGAGCTCGCTCAGGATTTTGAAACCCTTCTCAAGATACATATCGCTGACCTTTACAGACCGGCTGATCGCATCAGACGCTATGATGGCACGGATGACTTCATCCATCTCCTCTTTCGTCGTTCTGCTGTGCACCTTGCTGATTTTCCGCTTCAGTTCGTCATCTTCCATTGCATAAAGAACCGGAAGCGTAATATTCCCCTGAAGCAGATCTCCCCCTACCGGTTTTCCGAGTTCCTCTTCTGTAGAAGTAAAATCAAGGATGTCATCTGTAATCTGAAAAGACATGCCGACATAATAGCCAAACAGAAACAGTTTTCTGTGAACAGATTCCGGCACACCTCCTGCGATCGCCCCTAGCTGGCAGCTTGCAGCAATCAAAAGAGCCGTCTTCCGCTTAATGCGTCTCAAGTAGACCCGCAGGTTCTGTTCATAGTCATATTTGTCTTTGATCTGCTCAATTTCGCCAAGCGAAACTTCTACAATGGTTTTGGAGAGAATCTGGTGGGCGGCAACGTTCTCGAGGGATGTCATAATTTCAAGTGATCTTGCAAACAAATAATCTCCGGTGTACATGGCAATGCGGTTGTCCCATTTCGCTTTAATCGTAGGTTTTCCGCGTCTTAGTTCAGCATCATCGATGACGTCATCGTGCACAAGTGATGCCATATGTATAATTTCAAGTGCAATGGCTACTTTTTTCACTTTTTCAATATCATATTCGCCAAACATGGCCGAAAGCAATACAAAAACAGGGCGAATCCGCTTTCCCCCTGCCTGAAGAAGATGCAGCCCTGCCTCGCTTAGCAGAGGCTCTGTGGAGCTAACCGTTTTTTCAAGTTCCTGTTCGATCAGATCGAGATCTGCATTTAGAAACGAATACGCCATTTTAAATTTCATTCAATTCACCTAAATACTCGCATTTTTAAATCCGGATGAACCTGAGCGTGCTGGAAAAAATAAGTGCAATTCCTGTGAGACCCGTGTTACAGGCCGCATAAGGTACTCGTCCTTTTCTACTTTACACCGAGATGCATCGCTGCAACTCCGCCTGTATAAGGTTTTACTTCCACGTCATTAAAGCCGGCATCCCTGAACATCCGGGCAAGCTCTTTCATGCCCGGGAAGTCTCTTGCAGACTCCTGAAGCCATGAGTACTCGTCATAGCTTTTGGCAAACAGCTTTCCAAACAGCGGCATGACAAACCTGAAATAAGCGTAATATGCCTGTTTAAATCCTATCATCGTCGGCTGTGAGGTTTCCAGGCAGACGACTTTCCCGCCCGGCTTGACTACACGGTGCATTTCTTTGAGGACTGTCATATAGTCAGGAACGTTCCTGAGGCCAAATCCGATTGTGACATAATCAAAGGTATTGTCAGCAAAAGGCAGCTCCATCGCGTTTCCATGAATCAGTTCGATGTTTGAATGGGCTTTGATTTTTTCTCTTCCGATCTTCAGCATATTGTTGCTGAAATCAAGACCGACCGCCCTGCCTTCAGGACCGACAGCATCTGCCATGGCAATCGTCCAGTCTGCCGTCCCGCAGCATACATCAAGGGCTGCCGCTCCCCTTTTTACGTTCATTCGCTTCATCGTTTCCCTGCGCCATGCTATATGGCGCTGAAAGCTGATAACGGAATTCATTTTGTCATAGTTCTTGTAGATTTTCTCAAATACAGAGTGTACTCTTTCCTCTTTTGACTGCTGCATGTTATAACCCTTCTTCCGCAAGCGTAGTGTATCTCATCTCCTGATTATACTTAAAAGACTGCAGCCTCGCCAAGAGAACCTTCTGAAGAGAAGACGGCTGCTGAAAACTGCTTTCGATCAAGGCTGCCGTTTCTTCAAAATAACGGTTGCAGAACTCTTTTAAATAGACACCCGTCCATTCAATGGCACCGGCATTCTTTTTCTTTTTGGCAGAATCACCTGTGCGGTGATGAGATTCTGAGCTGTATTTGCTTTTTTCAAGCAGGAGGCGTTTGTATGAAAGAAACGCAGTCGTAAGCCTTGAGAATATGCCGGCCTGAATATAGTCTGACACATGCTCAAACAGGGAGGTTTCCACTTTAAGCAGGCTTGCTGTGAATGAATCAAAATCAGCCGTCGATTGTTCGTAAAGACGGATTTTGTGTTCATTGATTTCTTTTATTGCCGTTGCTAACGTCCGAATCATTCCGATATCCTGCATTTCAGAAAGAAGCGCGTAATAGAGTCCGCTGAAATAATCCCCGGCAAGAACAATAAGCTGTCTTTGCTTGAACTCTTCCTGCCTGAGATGAGCAGACGTTGAGACTTCATCATGAGTATCAAGGGCAATTTGCACAAGCATCGCAGTAATGATGTAATTTTCTTTCTTTTCCTCCGAAAGATCCGTCTGATCAAACAGAGCATAAAAGAGAAGCAATTTATCTTCATCAATCATTGGAGAAGGTATATATTTCGCTAAAAATGGATGAGTGAGTTTTACATGTAATGCGTCTTTGATTTTAGCTAATTGTACATAGATGTCTTGCAAATGAATCACCCTTGTCCCCACGTAAGAAATTTTTTCGGAAAGCCAGCAATAGCAACAACGTTCGTCATGCTTAGTACTGATTATTATACCATAAGTGCGCCGGGCGGAGTATTATCTTCTGGAATCGCTCTCTATTTCTCCGTGGCCTGTCTGAATAAGCGCTTTGCCCCTGATTTTAATGGCAGATGTGTGTTCTGTAAATTGCGCAATCATTACTTCGCCTTTATCAAGTTTTTCAGAATGATGAAAGCGGGTATCCGACCCCCGCGTAAGCCCGATTACGTTTACTCCGTCTTCGATTGCTTTAATCACAAGGAAATCATTTGTATTTTCTTTCAAGCAGGTTCACCCCCGTTTTTATGTAGTTGTTTATTCTTTTATAAATGAAAGAACTTCGGCTCTGGCAGCAGCATCATTTGTAAAGACGCCTCTGACAGCTGATGTGATCGTTTTGCTCCCTGGCTTTTTGACGCCTCTCATTGTCATGCACATATGTTCTGCTTCCACGACAACCATAACGCCGTGCGGCTCAAGTGAATCGACGATGCTTTCCGCAATAGTTGATGTGATTCTCTCCTGCAGCTGAGGTCTTCTGCAAACGGCTTCAACTGCTCTTGCAAGCTTGCTCAGTCCGGTTACTTTTCCGCCTTTGGGTATGTATGCGATATGCGCTTTTCCGAAGAAAGGGACGAGATGATGCTCGCACATGGAGTGAAAAGGGATATCTTTTACTAAAACGAGTTCTTCGTGATCCTCTCCGAACACGGTTTTAAAATGTTCCTTTGGATCCTCGTTAAGTCCTGAAAATACTTCCGCGTACATTTTTGCGACTCGTTTCGGAGTATCAAGCAGCCCTTCGCGGTTAGGATCCTCACCTATTGCTTCAAGGATCAGCCTGACCGCCTCTTCGATCTGCTGTGTGTTGATTTGCCCCATACTTTTCCTCCCGGTAACAAGTTATTTGATACAGATTCTAGCACAGGTGAAAGATTAAAAGCAAAGAATGATGCACGTTTGCTCTGTCAGCATAAACTTCCTGCAGGCTTCTTCATCTTTCTCAGCACAAAGGAAAAGCCCCTATAAAAGGGGCTGTCCATTTGTTGTGTATGTATTTTATGCATCATACACGGGTAAGAGCACATTATTTACCGGCTACAGCATCTTTAAGAGCTTTACCTGGTTTGAACGCAGGCACTTTGCTTGCTGCGATTTCGATCTCTTCTCCAGTTTGCGGGTTGCGTCCTTTACGAGCCGCGCGCTCACGTACTTCGAAGTTACCAAAACCGATCAATTGTACTTTATCACCGTTTTTAAGTGCATCCAAAAGTGTATCGAAAACAGCATCAACCGCTTTCGTTGCATCTTTCTTAGACAGTTCGCTAGCTTCTGCTACCGCGTTGATTAGTTCTGTTTTATTCATGCCTTTCACCTCCTCCCAAAGTTTGTTGTCAGATTCAGCATAAATCCATTCTGTTAAATTCATTTCTTCACAGATTCTGCGAAATCTATACATGATAGAAACGCATTTTACTGTGAACACGCTAATCTTATCCGATTAACGCATGAAATTCAATGTTTTTCCGCATGAATAGTGGGTTTCCAGGAAGATTGCACCAATGCAGAAAATAATTTCTGATAGTAGATTAACACATCAGGTTTCGCTAAGCAAGGAGAAACCTCAAGAAAACCTTTATAAATCAGGCATTGAGGCCACTCCAGGCGAACGTGCATTCTTGCCGGGACTCTATTTTACAAAAAAATGATGAGAGAAGCAAATACTATTTTAAAATATGTAACAACATACGCCGAACATTATTGCATATAAGGGGGTACGAAAGCGAATATTTTACTGAAATATATTTTTGTAACCGGTTTGTCATCTGGCTGAAAACTATTATTAAAGACAAAAAGACAGCCACCTAAAGTGGCCGTCTTTTTGGGAAAGCTTATAGGATAATCGCGATTAATCCGCCTGATCCCTCGTTAATGATGCGTTCAAGCGTCTCTTTCAGTTTGTATCTTGCATTCTCAGGCATCAGTGACAGCTTTGCCTGGATGCCTTCTCTTACTATTGAGCTGAGGCTGCGGCCGAAGATATCAGAGTTCCAGATCGACAGCGGATTGTCTTCGAAGTCCTGCATCAAGTATCGGACTAATTCCTCACTCTGCTTCTCTGTACCGATAATCGGCGCAAATTCAGACTCAACATCCACCTTAATCATATGGATAGAAGGTGCAACTGCTTTCAGGCGCACTCCAAACCTTGCACCCTGCCTGATGATTTCAGGCTCATCAAGGCTCATGTCGCTGAGAGCCGGGGCAGCAATGCCGTAGCCGGTCTGCTTTACCATTCTGAGAGCATCTGCGACTTGATCATATTCAGCTTTTGCATAGGCAAAATCCTGCATGAGCTGAAGGAGATGATCCTTCCCTCTTATCTCAACACCCACGACCTCTTTTAAAATCTGATCATATAAATCATCCGGAGCATAGAGGTCAATTTCAGCTATTCCCTGACCCATTTCAATTCCGGCAAGGCTTGCGCGGTCGATAAAGTCGTATTCACTGAAATAGCCGACGACTCTGTCCACATCTCTCAGTCTTTTAATATCCTGAACGGTATCTTTTACAGCCTCCTGGTAGCTTTCGCGGAGCCAGTGGTTGTCGCGCAGTACCATTACCCAGCTCGGGAGATTGACATTAACCTCAAGCACAGGGAATTCATAAAGCGCTTCGCGGAGAACGTTCATAACATCTGTTTCGCGGATGCTCTCCACACTCATGGCCAGCACAGGAATATCATACTTTTCACTGAGCTGTCTCCGGAGCGTTTCCGACTCAGGATGATACGGCTGGACCGTGTTGATGATCATAATGAACGGTTTGCCTACTTCTTTCAGCTCTTCAATCACACGTTCTTCTGCTTCTACATAATCTCTTCTTGGAATCTCTCCGATTGAACCGTCTGTTGTAATAACGACGCCGATTGTGGAGTGCTCCTGAATCACTTTTCTTGTTCCGATTTCAGCTGCTTCATGAAACGGAATCGGTTCTTCGTACCAAGGCGTATTGATCATTCTCGGGCCGTTTTCATCTTCATATCCTTTTGCTCCGGGAACCGTGTACCCGACACAGTCCACCAGTCTGATATTAACGTCAAGCCCCTCTTCAACATGGATCGAAACCGCTTGATTAGGGACAAATTTAGGCTCTGTTGTCATGATGGTTTTGCCTGCAGCACTTTGCGGCAGCTCATCCTGCGCGCGTGCCCGGTCTGACTCGTTATCAATATTCGGAAGCACAACCTGCTCCATGAATTTTTTGATAAATGTAGATTTGCCTGTTCTTACTGCTCCTACTACTCCAAGATAAATATCGCCGCCTGTGCGCTCTGCGATATCTTTGAAAATATCTACCTTTTCCAAGTGATCCCCTCCCGATCATAGGCTTCTTGGGTTATTGACCGTCTGCTTTTTCGTGTTTAGGACACTATATATTTATGACGTTGTCCTATTTCTTTATGACAGTGATCTGAAATTTTTTTCTTGGTTCATTTTATGAACAGGTTTTTTTATAAATGAAAAACCCTTCTTTCAGAGTTTATTTCCCGAAAGAAGGGTTCATGACTTAATTATTTAAAAAGACAGGTTCATTTTTTTCATTAACTGTATAAGGCAATGAAAAAGCAGGAACAAATGGAGAGTCCTTCACGAGGACATTACGGATATCTTCTCCAGCTTTGTATTCTTCCTTGCCTTCGTTCAGCTTTTTGTACAGGTCAATCCGGTAATCAGCATATACTTCGCCTTTATTGTCAATCACAAACGGCAGTGACTCTCCTGAGTAAGGGCTGACAGCTTGAGGGGCTTCTTTGTACCCGAGTTTTTTGTAATCCAGAGTGAACACGTTTTCAGCGACTACATCCTTGTAGGGAGGATATCCGTTTGAAGCTTTATACACATTCAGCCTTGTTTTAATATCCCGGATCGTCTCTGACATTCTGAGATCAATCAGCTTAACAGTCGGATTGTCCTCTACATCAACAAGCACATACAAGTACACGCCGCCGTTTTCATAAGAAGTTCCCGGCGGTTCAGCCATATATTTGGGAGCAATCTGGCTGAAGTCTACAGGGTATTTTTGATAGACTGGCGTTGTCATATCACGCGTTTTGATGGGAAGAAGGCCTCCTGAATCTTCTCTGAACCGGTCGACTGAATTCTGCACGGCTGCAATCTGATCCTCATACGGGACCTGATTCTGATTCAGCTGCTCCTCAGGATAAAGACAGCCGGATAATAGCATAAGCATGGTAAAAACGGTTGCAAAAATAACAGGCTTTTTCATGAAAATCTTCCTTTATGTAGAGAATTCCTTATTCATTAACGGGTCCGCTGAACACAACAAAAAAGATCAGAAGTCCTGCAAGAATCATAAAAAAGTAGGCGATTGCGGCAAATGCGCCTTTTAAAAACCCTTTCATTTTAAATCTGCTTAAATAGATTGCGAGAATGGCGATAAACATAAATCCCATCGATGCAAGAGCAATCCACATTTTCATTAACGCTGGACTCATTTCTTGTTTTACCTCCCTATCGTTTCGAACATATTATAGCATATATTTCAAAAAGCGGAATTGCCTGGTTCAAAGGCAATTGCTTCACCCTGATTCATTCAGCCTTCAAACTATTCAGAACGCAAAAAAACCGAAGTAAAGAGGGGGCAGCTCTACTTCGGTCATGCGTTTGCACCTGACTAATCGGTACCCATTGTTTAGAACAACTCATGATTTACTACGATGCATTTTATGCGAATATCAGAGCATTTGCATCCTCTAATGCCTAATTTCACTGAGAAATTCGTCAAAAAGGATACGTAAGTATACAGTTCAATGCTTTCATGTTTCACGTAATTGCACCTAGTGGTCCGTTTTCATGAGATTGATGAATAGGCTTCACAAACTCAAGGTATAGTATGCAGCCCCAAACCCATGTGCCACAAGGTCAGCAGCGATTTTCACTGATATTCACAAGATCTTCCATTTCATGTGTTTTCACTCTCGCCATCAGCGAGTCCACAGCGTCCTTCACTTCTTTCCCGTTAAAAAGAACGGCATAGAGCGCTTCTGTGATCGGCATTTTCACATCAAATTTTTGAGCGAGCTGGTAAGCCGCTTTTGTTGTGCGCACGCCTTCTACGACCATGCCCATGTTTTCAAGAACATCTTCAAGCTTCTGGCCTTTGCCGAGCAGATTCCCCGCTCTCCAGTTTCGTGAATGAACGCTTGTGCATGTTACAATTAAATCCCCGATCCCTGTCAGTCCTGAAAACGTAAGAGGATTGCCTCCCATGATGCTTCCGAGGCGGGCGATCTCAGCAAGCCCTCTTGTGATAAGAGCCGCTTTTGCGTTATCCCCATATCCAAGTCCGTCTGTAATACCTGCTGCAAGAGCAATAATATTTTTAAGCGCACCGCCAATTTCCACCCCGATGACATCAGGGTTCGTGTACACTCTGAAATGCTGGTTCATAAACAGGTCCTGTACAAGCTCGGCAGCTGCAAGGTTATCAGATGAAGATGTAACAGTCGTCGGCTGCCTTAGCCCGACTTCTTCAGCATGGCTTGGCCCGGACAGAACGACGACGTCCTGAAGGAGATCTTCAGGAACTTCTTCTTTAATAATCTCCGAAATGCGCAGAAGACTGTCAGGCTCGATTCCTTTGCTTACGTGAACGATTGTCAGCTTATGGCTGATTACTTTGATAACATCCTGAAGAACTTCCCGTATGGCTTTTGTAGGAACGGCGAGAACGGCAATCTGCACATCCTGAAGGGTTTCTCTTAAATCAGTGCAGCCCTTGATGTTATTTGAAAGCTCTATATCAGGGAGATACTTTTGATTTTTATGCGTTTCATTAATTTCCTGAATTAACTCCTTGCGGTGACCCCATAATCTTATATCGTGCTGATTGTCTGCGAGAACAAGGCTTAGAGCAGTGCCCCAGCTTCCCGCGCCAAGAACGGCAATTCGCTGCATCTTCATTCACCTCTATTATTTTCTGGCCCGTGTAAAGATCTTGATCGGTGTGCCTTCAAATCCAAATGCATCCCTGATGCGGTTCTGAAGGAAACGCTCATAAGAAAAATGCATCAATTCGGGTTCATTGACAAAAATAGCAAACGCAGGCGGCTTGACCGCAACCTGAGTAGCGTAGTAAATTTTCAGTCGCTTGCCTTTATCTGTCGGCGCCGGGTTCATGGCGACTGCATCCATGATGACATCGTTCAATACAGTGGTCTGAACGCGCAGAGCGTGGTTTTCACTTGCACGCACAATTTGCGGAAGCAGTGTATGAATGCGGCGTGTTGTTTTTGCCGAAAGAAAAACAATCGGAGCATAATCAAGGAACTGGAAGTGGTCTCTGATCTTCACTTCAAAGTCCTTCATCGTTTTTTCATCTTTCTCAACAGCATCCCATTTGTTTACTACAATGACAACGGCACGGCCTGCTTCATGAGCATAGCCCGCAATGCGCTTATCCTGCTCGATAATGCCCTCTTCTCCGTCTATGACGACAAGAACGACATCCGAGCGGTCAATGGCCTTAAGGGCGCGAAGCACGCTGTATTTTTCCGTTGATTCATATACTTTCCCTTTTTTCCTCATTCCAGCTGTGTCGATGATTACAAAATCCTGTCCTTCGTAGCGGTAGCTTGTATCGACCGCATCACGCGTAGTGCCGGCAATGTTGCTGACGATAACACGCTCTTCACCAAGCAGGGCATTGACAAGGGAAGATTTCCCGACATTCGGGCGGCCGATCAGGGAAAATTTAATCGTTTCCTCATCATATTCTTCTGTAACAAGGTTTTTAAAATGCTCTGCCACGGCATCTAGCAAATCACCCAGGCCCAGGCCGTGGGAGCCTGAGATCGGAAACGGCTCGCCGAATCCAAGCGCATAAAAGTCATAAACACTCGCTCTCATATCAGGGTTATCAACTTTGTTTACAGCAAGAACGACAGGCTTTTTGCTGCGGTAAAGAATTTTTGCGACTTCTTCATCTGCAGCTGTGACACCTTCGCGGCCGTTCGTCATAAAGATGATGACGTCAGCTTCATCAATCGCGATTTCAGCCTGCTGGCGGATCTGTGCCAGAAACGGTTCGTCGCCAATGTCAATACCGCCTGTATCAATCACATTAAACTGATAGTTCAGCCATTCTCCTGAACTGTAAATTCTGTCACGTGTTACTCCCGGGATGTCTTCAACGATAGATACACGTTCTCCGACAATCCGGTTAAAAATCGTTGATTTGCCGACGTTCGGGCGTCCAACAATTGCAATTACGGGTTTAGCCATAGCGATCTTTCCTTTCAGCTTACAATTTACGTTTTATGTTAAACAGGCAGCATCAGTCTCATTTTCTGTACAATAAGCTTTTTCAAAAAACTCAGGCTGTACAATGCAGCCTTTCTGACCATGATAACAAGACTCGGGGAAGAGCCTTCATGAAAGAAACCCTTCTCTTTTAGGAAGGGCTTAACTTTTATATATTAGCAGAGATTATCATGTTGTACAACTCAATGCTTGACAATTATGTAAAGATCCTCGCCGATTCCATGAGCAATGCCATCCAGTATGGCTTCAAGATTCTTTGCGAAAAAATCCATTTCTTCTTTGTCTTTCACAATAAAGACAGCCGTCCCTCCTGCTACCTTCGCCGGGTTGGTCGTCACTGCAGCGAGTATATACTTTTCAAGAGCTGTGTTCACTTGACCGACCTGCCTTCATTATTTGCTTTTGACTCACTTGGCATGCGAATGGCATTCTCAAGGGTAGGCACCTCGCCAATGACGGTTTTTGCAAGCTCTCTGTCTCCGCCCTGCGGAAGGACAAAAACGCCAAGACGGCCGTCATCAAGGTCTCTTTTTGCCAGCGGAACAAGTGAAGGCTCTCCGGAATCGCGATGTACGCCGAGGGCTGTAGACACATCATGAAGGATTGCCTGCCTCTGACCCAGATTGGCAATTGTATTTCGGGCGTTGTAATTTTTTGGAGTCAGCACAAAGCCCATGCCGTATTTTAAGACAGCTTCCTGTTTGTCTGGAACCCCGATGTTCATAATATAAATATTATCTACATAAAGTCCGGCCCCTTCAAAGTGAGGCGCTACATATTCAATGTCCACAATGTCTTTAAGCTTGCTTCCTGCCATCAGTTTTTTTGAGACGAGCAGACAAACCACTCCAGCTGCAATTGCTGCCCATACATTGAGCACTATGTAGACAAGCGTTACAAGAAGAGATGTAAAAATCACAAGATAATTCCGGCTTTCAAATGCGACGGCAATTCCTTCAATATAAGTAGCACCGCGCGGCACAAGTTCATAGCCGTCAAGCTCTGTTAATGTATTCCGCTCCATGTTTCTTACTTCCCTGAACTGTGAAGCTGCAAGGGTTAAAAACGTGATGGCGGTAAATTCTTCTTCCATGATTGCCGGAATCGCAATTGTGCCAAGACCGGCCGCTATGACTCCAAGCGCCACATGAATGATTTTTCCGTGAAGATAGGTGGGATACTGCCTGTAATCAGTCCGAAGCATATACAGTCTTGTAAATACCCCAAATGCTACACCAAAGATGATTGGTAACGTATATTCATTCATCCTATGCCTGCTTCCCCCTTGCTGCTTTCTGAAGAATTTGATTCAAGGCAGCCATTGCCGCTTCCACGTATGTCCACGCGCAGACTGACAGCAGACTGACAGCCGCCATATTCATGTAGTCATAGGATCCAATGGCAAGGCCGCTGTAAAACCTGCTTAAGATCCCAAAGAACAAGACATCTCCATGAGCCATTGCCACAAATAAGAAGCCTAAACGTTCATGGATACTTTTCCCAAGATAAATCGCTAATATACTTAAAAGACCGGTCACGACATAGAACCTGTCCACCGCAAACCAGACCGGATCAAACAGTTCCACTAAGTGAACAGCTGCATAAGCCGCAGACATCGTCATCACTGACAGAAAGGAATAGAGCTTTCTAGGTGACTTCGATATAAGATAATACCCCGACAGCAAAGTCAGAACGAACGGCACACTGACCGTAAATGGAGCGACCTCTGCAGTCATCTCTCCTGTTATGATGAATGTCAGCATCAAAAATGAAAGAAAGGTGCGATTTGCAGATTTTTTCATAAAAAACACCGCTATGATCCATGCTCCCCACAAAATCCAATAGTAAAATACGTTCTCCACTCTTCTCACTCCTATTTCTACCAGTATGGCTGCATTCTTAATTCTTTAATCCATAATCCCGGCAAAAATTTTGCTGATGAAGCAAGCGGCATTGAGTCATACTAAGCCATAAAAGGAGGGAAAAACATGGGACGCGACAGACAGGAAAAGAAACTGAAACAAAGCAGACGAGTGGAATCTGACAGAGATCAATCGTTAACTTATAAAGGCGCTACATCACTTGAAAGTCCGGAAGAATCGAGAGCTCGGAATAAATAATCTTCAAAAGCGGAAGCGCCAAGGCCCGCTCCGATAGGCAGATAAGAATCCGGGCGAAAAGTCCGGGTCCCGCCTTTTTTGACGGATTTGTTCTGACAGAGGATCTAGGCGCTTATGCTTGCCGTGGATAAACTTGTTATATTATCAAATCCTTATATTCGTAAAAATTTCCTTGCCAACAAAAAATCCGCATCTCTGCTTAGAGATGCGGATTTCTTTATTTCCTGATTATTCGATTGCTTAATGCTTTTGTATCTATATTCCGCTCAGAAAGGTAATGGTGAGTGAACCCCGATATAATCACAGGCGCTTCCTGAAGCTGTTTGACGCTTTCAGCACCAAGGGCAGCCATGATCATTCTCAATTCTTCCTGAACATCTTTAATTTCATGAACGAGTGCTTCATAGCCGTCTTCAATCAGGATCTTTAAAAAGAAGCCTGCCATGCCGGCTCCGGAAGCACCGAGAGCGACAGCTTTAGCGATATCCATCGCATCCTGAATGCCTCCTGAACCAATGATGGAAACATCTTTCACAGTTGACGAAATCTCTGCGATTGACGCCGCCGTTGGAATGCCCCAATCATTAAAGCTTTCAAGAAGCCTGCTTCTCCGCTCATTTTCGATTCTGGCAAAGTTCGTTCCGCCATAGCCGCCAACATCAATGGCTTTGACACCTGCATCCGCAAGTCTTGAAGCTGCTTCACGGTTTATGCCGAAGCCCACTTCTTTTACGAAGACGGGTACATCCACAGCATCTGCAATAGCAGAAATGCGGGTTAACGCCCCTGAAAAGTCACGGTCTCCTTCTGGCATCACAAGTTCCTGGACTACGTTAAGATGGATTTGAAGAGCATTTGCTTCAATCATGTCAATCGCTGTTTTTGCCTGGTCAGGCGTTGCCTCGCTGCCGAGGTTGGCGAACAGGATGCCTTTTTGGTTCACCTTGCGGACAATTTCATAGGATTCCCGCTCAGAAGGATTCCTTATCGCCGACATTTGCGATCCGACTGCAACCGGTATCCTGCATTCAGCAGCTGCAGATGATAATGCTTCATTGATCTTAACTGTTTCAGAACCGCCTCCGCCTGTCATCGCATTGATAAAAATTGGCGAACTTAAGACAAGTCCGCCAATTTCAGTATGCATATCAATGTGATGAACAGCTGTATCAGGCAAGCTTTGATGAAGAAACAGGATGTCGCTGAATCCATTATCACGTGTTTGCCCTGTTTTTAAAGCATGTTGAATATGGTCAATCTTTCGCTTAGCTCTGCTCACAGTCATCACCGTTTACTTTTTTAGTTTGTTTAATTGATCACCGATCATTTCACCAAGCTGGAAGCCGGATGATTCTTCCTTCGCCTGATAATTGCGGTAGTCTTCTTCGTCCGCTTTTTCAGGTTCCTCAAGCTCCCGGATGCTGAGGGAAATGCGCTGTTCGTTCTCGTTGACATCAAGCACTTTGACCTGAACGCTCTCGTTTTCAGAAAGCACTTCATGAGGTGTGCCGATGTGCTTGTTTGAGATCTGGGAGATATGGACAAGGCCTTCTACCCCAGGAAGAATTTCAACGAAAGCTCCAAAAGAAACAAGACGTTTTACTGTACCCTCAACAACGTCCCCCGCTTTCACCTGGCTTGTGATATTTTCCCAAGGTCCCGGCAGGGTTTCTTTGATGGATAGAGAAATCCGCTCGTTGTCACGGTCGACCGACAGGACTTTGACTTGGACCTTCTGACCTTCTTCAACAACTTCAGAAGGCTTGTCAACGTGATTGTGCGAAAGCTGTGAAATGTGAACAAGGCCGTCAATTCCGCCGATATCAACGAAAGCACCGAAATCAGTCAGGCGCTGAACAGTGCCTTCCAGCACTTCTCCCGCTTTGATCATGTCAAGGCGCTGCTGTTTTTTCTCACCCTGCTCTTTTTCTACGACCGCTCGGTGAGACAGAATGACGCGGTTTTTCTCGCGGTCAATTTCAACGACCATAAGAGAAAGCGTTTTGCCTCTGTAATCAGAAAAATCTTCAACAAAATGTGATTCCACTAAAGACGCCGGAATGAATCCTCTGACGCCGAGGTCTACAACAAGACCGCCTTTGACAACGTCTTTCACTTCCGCGTCAAACACTTCTTTTGATTCAAATTTAGCCTGAAGCTGATCCCAGGCAAGATCTGCATCTATCGCTCTTTTTGAAAGGATGAGGGCTTCATCCTCAACTTTTGTTACTTTCAGCTGCAATTCCTCATTTTCACTTACAACATCGGAAGCTTTTTCAACGTGCAGACTGGACAATTCACTGATCGGAATTATGCCTGTATGCTTTACGCCGTCAATTTCAACAATTACCTGTTTGTCTTCTACTTTGGTAACGATCCCTTTCAGGACATCACCGACTTCCGGTGTTTTTACTTCTACATCATTCATGTCTTCAACCATTCCAATTACCTCCTTGGTCACAACCCACGACTTAGTTGGATATGTATGAAATCACTTTTTAGAATAAAGTGAAAATACTCTTTTTACTAACTTCTAATAAATGCTACATTTTGTCAAGTAGTTAGACTCTTAAGATTGATGTTTTTCGAGCAATTCAGCAATTTTCGACATAATCAGTTCTGTAGCCTCATCTGCGGACGTTTTCTTCTCACGAAGCGGAGCAAAATCGATCGGAGGACCGAAATAAACCCTTACTTTCTGAAAAGGCTTGTAGGTGCCGATAATGGCACACGGGACAATGCTGGCGTCTGATTTCAGCGCAAAGAAACCTGCTCCGGCCAGTCCTTTTCCAAGCTTGCCGTCCTTGCTCCGCGTTCCTTCCGGAAACAGGCCGAGCACTCCGCCGTCTTTCAGGACATTCAGCCCTTTCCTGATGGCCTCCCTGTCGCTCATTCCTCTTTTAACTGGAAAAGAGCCGACTTTCCTAACTATACCCCCAAGAACCGGCACCTGAAACAATTCTTCTTTCGCCATAAAATGCACCTGTCTCGGCGCGCAGATTCCAACGGTTGGGGGATCAAGATTGTCAATATGGTTTGAACAGAGAAGGACAGCGCCGTCTTTTGGAAAGTGTTCTTTCCCGTGAATTTCAATCCTGTAAAGCGGAAAAAAAACCGACGCGACAACACCCTTGGCAAATTGATAAAAACTCATCCGCATCAAAGCCTCTCTTGGACAATTTTTTTAATTTCATCTACAACTCCCTGAATTGAGAGAGAGGTAGTATCGATTTCAACTGCATCCTCTGCTTTTTTCAGCGGAGCTACTTCTCTTTCTGAATCGAGCTTGTCTCTTCTTTCGATCTCAAGTTCGAGCTGCGCAAGATCCGAGGTAAAGCCTTTAGAAAGATTTTCTTCATGCCTTCTTTTTGCGCGCTCTGTAACAGAAGCGCGAAGGAAAATTTTCACTTCCGCATTCGGCAGCACGTGCGTCCCGATATCCCTGCCGTCCATGACAACTCTTCCGTTTTTAGCCATATCCTGCTGGCGTTTCACCATTTCTTCGCGCACAGAAGCATGCTTGGCCGCAATGGATACAGAATTAGTCACTTCATGTGAACGGATTTGCTCTGTGACATTTTCCCCATTCACATATACAAGCTGTCCGCTTTCACTTGGAACTAGTTCAATATGTGCATCTGAAAGAATTTCTTTAACAGCTGCTTCATCTTCAAGGTCTTCATTTTTCATAAGAACCTTATATGTGAGTGCTCTGTACATAGCTCCCGTATCAATATACAAATATGAATAATCTTCTGCCAGAATTTTCGCAACTGTACTTTTGCCCGCAGCAGCAGGGCCGTCAATTGCAATAGAAATAGTATGTTCCATAGTTCCTCCTCGGGTAGTTTGCCAGATTCTGAGCTTAAGCCGATCTGGCAGGCTTTTTAGAACAAACAAAAAAGAATGCAGGTTTATTTGTCCTGCACACTGGATTGTTTGAACGTTTCAAGCCATTCGCTGATTGTCAGTTTGTTTACACCTTCATATTGTACCACACGCGAGATGTGAGGCTGCAAACCAGGATTTGTCAGGGCAGCCTGCGCGCATAGGAGCAATATCAGGTGGATCATGATTAATTTAAAGAGTATTCTCTCTGCCCGTTTCATCTGTTTATCAAACTCCGTTTTTACCATTAGTATGGTGCAGGAGCGCGGGTCTTATTCGGCTGCAGTTTTCTTTTTCTTTAAAAGAAGCTCCTGGTCGAAGCAATACTGCAGCAGCTGTTTCCGGTCAGTTTCTGTCAGATCAGTAAATTCCAGGGCCGCTATTCCGGATTTGCCGGCATTTTTTACTTTCGCCTGAACTTTCGCATATTGGATACTGCCGTTTTGGAAATGGAGAGAAAGCCACATCCATACTTGATCATTTTCATTAAGCCCTGCATTTGCAGGCACCTTCACGGCGGCTCCGCCTGCACTTAAATCCACGGTTAAACCTGTAAAAGGCTTAAAAGCATCAGATACAGAGTGAATAGCGGCATCGGCATCTGTTTCAACTCTTACATATTCTCGTCTTTGCACTTTTGTAAAGTCATTCTGTTCAGGAAGAGTAAAAGCAAGCATAGGAATCGTTTCTTTTTTTCTGTGAAGCAGAACAGACTGAAACAAATACGCCTGCCCATGCTGAGAAAAAAAGGCGTTTATTTCTGTTCCATTTAAAAGAAAGGACGTTTTGCCTGTTTGATCGTTAATCGGATAATCGGTATATAAGACCCGGTCCTTTAGATCGACTACCCGGCATCTTAATCTTGCCGCATCCCCGCCCTGCACTTCAATATACAGTGTATCTCCAATTGCCAGCACATGATCACACTCTTTCATTCTCACTTCTTTTATTAAATCATGGAATAAAAAAAAGGAAAAGCCTTATTCTGCTTTTCCTTCTGAAAAAAGTTCTCCTAAATTTCCTGATAAATCGGTTCGGAGTTATCCAGTTTTTCAACCTTTTCTTCTGAACCATCTTCAGCGTTCACAAAGATCCGGTACGTGTCATTCTCCATCGTTCCCAAAAACTCATAGCATAGAACTTCTTCACCAAGCTCATTTGTGATGATGGCGAGTCTGTCTTCCTGAACCATCAGGTTCGGATTCACAAAGCCCTTAGCCTGCTCTGTGCTTAGCTTTGCCTTAGGAATTTCGCGTTTTCTGTGAGAGGCAAGATAATCCCTTGCGGAAAAACCGATTACTTTGCCGTCATCAAGCGCCACTTTCATGCGGATTGCATCCGGGTACAGCCTTACGTTTTCATAGACGGAAACAAAGGAAAAGATTCCAATGTTCTCAAACTGTGCGCTTTCGTAAAGAATGAGATCTGAAAAACCCTGATCTTTTAAAAATTCGGCCGCATTATTTGATGCCTCATTCAGGCTGATCTTCGGTTCTGCGACTTGGCGGTTCTGAAGGAGCCAGATAGGATATCCGCCTTTTTTAGTGATATCAAGATAGATCTCTGATTTCTTTTTAGGGTCATTGACCGATACACTGTAAAATTCAAGGGGAGAACCTTTTCCGTTTGGAGTAACTTTCATATCTCCCGTAGAGCCGGGAACAAATTTTTCGACAATTTTCGGTACTTCTTTTTCTGTAATGACTTTACCTTTTAAATGATTAAAGCCTTCCTCTTCTTTTTTTACAGAAGTAAAAGATGGGTCAAAGTCTGTGCTTGAGTACGCATTCACATTTTTTTCAACCGTTTTGAATCCGTTAATAATCGTGTTATCCTGCTTTTCTTCGCCTGCAGCAAGTGCCAGCTCTACATCCATCCAGCGCAGATTATTATCAATAACCATATGCTGAACGTTCCGCAGCTCTTTTTGAATATCTTCTGATTTCGCATACAGCTGCTTTAATGTTGCGTATTCCTGATCTGAAAGCGGCTCTTTGTCAAGGTCTCTGACCGCTGTGCGGTAGCTGAAGTCAGAAATGCTTGCCAGAAATTCTTCTGTTTTATTGAACGGCAGCAGAGTCAGCGGAAGCTGGCCAACGTCTGAATGTGCTTCTGATGTGATTCTCCACACTTCAACAAGACCGGGAGAAAGTGACTTTCTTGAATTCATGGCAAGAGTTGCGCCGATTTTATCATGCAGCTGATCCACTTGATAGGTCAGGTCATGGAAAGCCCTCTGATAATTGTTTTCTGCATGTATCAGCACGGCATTTTTCTCCTGATGCTCTTTATAGCCCCAATAAGCTGTTCCGACAACACCAATTGTAAGTATTGCGATCAAAATCCCTCTGATCATTTTGTTCACCTCTTAATTACAGAATATGTGCTTTCCAATCTGTTTAATTTGAGGACGTCCCCAAATCCATCCGCTTGTAGCAGTATCAGGGTTAAAGTAGTAAATGGCCCCTTCAGTCGGATCCCATCCATTAATTGCATCCATGACTGCTTTTTTTGCTGTTTCATTCGGAGTCAGCCAAATCTGTCCGTCAGCTACAGCTGTGAACGCCCGCGGTTCAAAAATAACGCCTGACACGGTATTCGGGAAGGTTGCACTGTCAACACGGTTGATGATAACCGCTGCAACTGCTACCTGGCCGATGTAAGGCTCACCGCGCGCTTCCCCGTAAACAGCATTCGCCATCAGCTGAATATCATTTTGTGAAAATCCTTCCGGCATATTGACGGCTGTTGTTTTTGCTTTGCTTTGTGATTTAGGCTGCGCCTGCTTCTTTGGCTGTGCCTGCTGCTTCTGCTGAGGTGCCTGCGCTTTTGGCTGCTGCTTTTGCTGCGCCTGGCCTGCAGGCGCTTTTTGGCCGCCTATTTTCCCGTAGGTCGCTTTAAGCTTCGCCTTGTATTCTTTTGAAGGAGCAACCTGTCTGTCGAGCGGCACGCCGCCATAATGCGTGAAATCTTTACCTTTGTTCAGCTGTCTGTGGACAAAATCACGGTAGTATTTTGTAGTCTGTGACAATTTATGCTTCGTTGCTTCTCCGACCAGACCATCAATCTCTTTCAGTCCAAATTCATATTGAAAATTGCGCACCGCCCAGTATGTACTCCACCCGTACACCCCGTCTATTGAACCGTTATAATAGCCGTTGTACTGCAATCTTGCCTGCAGTTCCACAACATCATCGCCAACAGCGCCTTTTTGAATCACTTGATTCGAAAACGCATGGGCTTCATTTTGATTGAAAATCGTTAATTGAAAAACAAGGGCAATCATCACTGCACCCGCCGTCATCCAAATGAAACGTTTTTTCTGCATGCTGCTGCCTCCTCATGATTGATGAATTTCCTTACAACGTATTTTTTGTACTAATTGGTATTTTATACAGCATGTTTAGAAGTTCTGTTCATTTGGAGGTGAAATGGAAATCGCAGTTCAGCTGAAATCGTAAAGCTGACCCGCACTTTCCGCAGGTGGCGCAATGAGCAAAAAAGCAATCCCGCCGCAGGATTGCTTTTTTCGGATTCGTATTTTATTGTTTTAAAGCCACTGCATACTTGTTATGTTTAATCATTCTCGCTTTTTTTGCTTTATGCAGGGAAAACAACCAGAGACAAAGCATAAATGGCACCATATAAAGCGGCCAGAGCTTGTGGGCAACAAGAATATAGTCATACAATCCATGTAAAATGACGGGAACCATTAAAGAAAATAGAATCCACTTTCTTTTTTCCGAGAGCCCGGAAAACTTACCTTTTCCCATGTAATAGCCCATAATCACTCCAAATAATGCATGGCTGGAAACCGGAAGAAGCGCGCGGCCGACGGCAAATTCAAGTCCGTTTCCAATTAAGTATAAAATATTTTCAAGTGTAGCGAAGCCCAGTGATGAAGCGACCCCGTACACAATGCCGTCGTAATGTTCATCAAAATGAACATGCGGATAGATGGTTACAAACAAAATAAACCATTTAAAAAATTCTTCCAGAAGTCCGCTCGAGAAAAAAGCCAGCAGCACCTTAGAGTCAATGATCTGTTCCGTCTCAAGCACGTACTGAATAAACATGATCGGAAAAACAAGCAGCGCCCCGAATGCAAATGACCGGAACACCATATAAATGGGCTCTGCTTCATATTGGTCTTTTAAATAAAAGTAACTTAAGATGGCTAAGCCAGGGGCTATGCCGGCAGAAATAATGGCAATCATCCGCAGGCCTTCTTTCTTCAAATTTCTTCTATTTATAATGGTATCATGTTATCGTAAAATTGAAAATGAATTGAGAGAAAAGATATTGAACAATCGGAGGGGCTTATGAAACATATTTTTGTCATCCATACAGGCGGAACCATTTCGATGAGCGAGGATGAAACAACCGGCGAGGTAAAGCAGGGCGAATCCAATCCGCTGCTTAAGCATTTGCTTACGTTTAACGATATTGTCATAACTTCAAAGGAACTTTTTTATCTGCCGTCACCGCACATCACACCAAAAGAAATGCTCGAACTTAAGGAAACAATCGAAAAAGCATGTCAAAAAGATCAAATAGATGGAATTGTCATTACACACGGAACAGATACACTGGAAGAAACCGCATACTTTCTTGACCTGACCCTGAATGTGAAGATCCCCGTTGTCATAACAGGCGCTATGCGATCCAGCAATGAGCTGGGATCGGACGGGCTTTATAATCTCGTGTCATCTATTCAAGTTGCTGCAAGCATTGAAGCTGCAGATATGGGCGTACTTGTGGTGATGAATGATGAGGTGCACTCAGCAAAAAATGCGACCAAGACCCATACCAGCAATGTAGCCACCTTCCAAAGTCCCCAGTACGGACCGATTGGAATTGTCAACAAGCGCGGAGTATCCTTTCATCATAAACCTGTAAACCGCACTCATCTTAAAGCCGATCATCTGACGAAACAGGTTATGCTTCTCAAAGCTTATGCAGGAATGGACGACACAATCCTGAAGGCAATTGCCGAAGTGAAGCCTGACGGTCTTGTCATTGAGGCGCTCGGACAGGGCAACCTGCCCCCAACCTTGATGCCTTCACTTGCCATGCTGATGAATGCAGGCGTCAAGATCGTCATTGTTTCAAGATGCTTTAACGGAATCGTACAGGACATTTATTCTTACGAAGGCGGAGGAAAAACACTGAAAGAAGCCGGAATCATCTTCAGCAACGGCCTTAACGGGCAAAAAGCCCGCCTGAAACTCATGATCGCTCTTGAAACGACACAGGATGCAGGTGAACTTCAGGAGATTTTCTCTTTCTAAAATAAGATGCAAAAAAAAGACATCACCTCATCAAATGATGTCTTTTTTTTCTGCAATGTCTTCTGCAATGAGCCCGCCATGGAAACGTCCGTTTTCAATAAAGATTTCATTAGCGTTATTGCCGGCTGCAATGACGCCTGCAATATAAATGCCCGCTTCATTTGTCTCCATCGTTTCTTCTGAAAAAGAAGGACGTCCCGTAGCGGGATCAATGTCCACACCCATTTTGGTCAGGAAAGAATGATCCGGATGATAGCCTGTCATCGCAAAGACAAAATCGTTTTGGATCGTCACTTCTTCTTTGCAGTCTTTTTCATATACAACTGTATCTTCTGTTATCCGTTTTAAGAGAGAATTAAATTCCATTTTAATAGTTCCGTTTCTGACAAGCGCTTCAAATTCAGGGAGAATCCAAGGCTTAACACTTGGCGAATATGTATCGCCCCTGTAAATCACCGTGACTCTTGCCCCTGAGTGCACCAGTTCAAGCGCCGCATCGACGCTTGAGTTTTTTCCGCCCACAACAACGACATCCTTATCAAAAAAAGGATGACCCTCTTTAAAGTAATGAAACACCTTTGGAAGGTCCTCACCCTCAATGTTCATATAGTTAGGATGATCATAATAGCCCGTTGCGACAATGACGTAACCTGCCTTGTATGTATCCTTTAATGTTGAAACTATAAAGGACTTACCTTCCTTCTTGACGCCTGTCACCTTTTCAAAAGCGTGAATTCTCAGCCCGCTGCGCCTTACTACATCACGATAATAGGCAAGCGCCTGAATTCTGTAAGGCTTCCTGTTTTCAGTGATAAACGGAACGCCTCCAATTTCCAGCTTCTGGGCTGTACTGAAAAAAGTCTGATGTGTAGGATAGTGATAAATGGAATTGACAATATTTCCTTTTTCTATAATTAGGGCATCGATCCCTTTTTCCTTCAAAGCAAGTGCCGCCGCAAGTCCGCATGGACCTCCTCCGATAATGATGACCTCTTCTTTTTTCAACATGTTCACTCCTGAATCTCTATTTTCTTCAACAAAAGCGCAAGCGCCTTGCTCAGATCCGATAGGCAGATAAGAATCCGGCGGAAAAGTCCGGGTTTGACTTTTTCGACGGATTTGTTCTGACAGAGGATCTAGGTGCTGGAGCTGGACGTGAATAACTTTGTTAAGTTTTACACAACTTTTTATTCTTTATAAATTTCTTAAATACAAAAAAATCTCCTACCGGTAATGATAGGAGATTTTTTGAACAGTTGCAAACAATTAACTTAAATCCAGCCTCTGAACCGTGATGCTTCCGCCATTTTGCGGACACCAACCATGTAGGCAGCAAGGCGCATATCAACGCGTCTTGTCTGAGCCGCTTCGTAAATATTGTTAAAGGATTTGACCATAACCTTTTCGAGCTTTTCCTCAACTTCTTCTTCCGTCCAGTAGTAGCCCTGATTATTCTGAACCCACTCAAAGTAGGAAACCGTAACTCCGCCGGCACTTGCAAGCACGTCAGGAACGAGCAGGATGCCGCGGTCAGTCAGAATTTGAGTACCTTCAATCGTGGTTGGCCCGTTTGCCGCCTCAACAACGATGCTTGCGCGGATGAGATGGGCGTTTTCTTCTGTAATCTGGTTTTCAATCGCTGCCGGTACAAGAATGTCGCAATCAAGCTCAAGCAGCTCTTTATTTGTAATCGTATCATTAAATAACTTTGTCACTGTACCAAAACTGTCTCTGCGGTCAAGAAGGTAGTCGATATCAAGACCATCAGGATCGTGAAGACCGCCGTACGCATCAGAGATTCCAATAACTTTGGCTCCTGCATCATGCATGAATTTTGCAAGGTAGCTTCCCGCATTGCCGAAGCCCTGCACGACAACCCTCGCGCCTTTCAGCTCAATGCCTTTTTTCTTCGCAGCTTCATGAATACAAATCGTAACACCTTTAGCTGTAGCTGATTCACGTCCGTGCGAACCTCCAAGAACAAGAGGTTTCCCTGTAATAAATCCAGGAGAGTTAAATTCATCGATTCGGCTGTATTCATCCATCATCCAGGCCATAATCTGTGAATTAGTAAAAACATCCGGTGCCGGAATATCTTTTGTCGGTCCGACAATCTGGCTGATTGCTCTTACATAGCCTCGGCTGAGCCGCTCGAGTTCACGGAATGACATATCACGGGGATCACAGACGATTCCGCCTTTTCCTCCGCCATATGGCAAGTCAACAATTCCGCACTTAAGACTCATCCAGATTGACAGCGCTTTAACTTCCGTTTCGGTTACTCCGGGATGGAAACGGATTCCGCCCTTTGTAGGCCCTACTGCATCATTATGCTGCGCGCGATAGCCAGTAAAAATTTTAACTGAACCATCATCCATTCGAACAGGTATTTTTACCGTCATCATTCTCATCGGTTCTTTTAATAATTCATACACTTCTTCAGGATAACCCAGTTTCTCCAGGGCTTTATGTATCACCGTTTGTGTTGATTTCAGCACATCATGCTTTTCCCGTTTATGATTGGTGCTCTTTTCGGCTACCATCGAGTAAACCTCCTACTGTCTCTTCAGGATGGGTGGAATGTCCACCTTTCATGACATAGTATACACCTTTGACCCTTTTCTGCAAAGTAGAAATAGCGAAAAGAAAACGGATTTTTGTAAGCGATTTCAATGAAGTGGAGGATATGGATAAAACAGGGTTCAAACACATAAATATAGTTCGAAAGCTTTGAATAGTAAGACATTTTTATTTAAAGAATAACCCGAAGTCTAATTAAGACTTCGGGTTATTCTTCCAGTAATAGGAATACAGCTTTTCTACAGCGAAGTCTTCAAGCAGGCACTTGCCGTACTCATGTAAGTAATGAATGGAAATCATCGACGGATTGCCGTATTCTGCAATAATGGATACAAGCGTATCGACATGTATTGGCTGGTGTTCATCGAGTATAAGAAAAAAACGGTTTTGGTATGAGTAGACTGTTCCTTCCTTCAAGCCCTTTGAATAAAGAGCATTTGTCAGCTGGATAATGTCTTCAAAATCATTAAATTCATAGACAATGTCGCAATTCTGATCCAGCTTCACCTGCATTTCAATATAGTCATCCGCATAATCTTCATCTGATTCTTCTTCTTCATGGTTTTTGGTGACGATGATCACCATGCCTTGCGCCTGAAGAGAATAAACCTCTACGGCAATTGGGCCGCTCGCTTCAAATCCAAGCTCCTCACTTGCTTCGTCCATCATTTCCCTGAAAAGCTGATGCACTTTCAGAGAGTCTTTCCACAAGTCTTCTTTTGTCAGTCCTCTGTCCATTAAATCATCTATGGTTAAGAAGATTTTGATCTTGTTATAGTTCAATCGCTCTAGCCGCATCCCTTACCCTCCTGCCGTCAGAACGTACTTTTTTCTTTATCATATGAATTGCAGGCGGGATGGTTCGCCTGATTTTTCAGCAAGTTTACACCTGCCGGACAGGTTTAGACAAGCAAAATGCTTCAGACAGACAGCCGTTCTTTCAGCCAGGTGTCCCACTCTTGTTTTGTATTGCCGACAAACAAACTCTCATATGGCTTCATGACATCTCTTGAAACCTTATTAAAGCCGTTTCCTCCAAGTCCAATAATCAGATGTTCATGCTTTCCTCTGAGTTCATCTGCAGATGCGATTGTCTTTTCAACATTTTCCTGCAGGGTGCAGGAGTAGAAAAGAAATTTCGGGTTCACTTCACCCAGAACAATATCTATATCTCCGTCTGCAATGCTTGTCCCTAAATAAATGACCTCAAACCCTTTTCTCCGCAGATAGAGGGTGAAAATCAACAGGCCAAGTTCATGCCATTCACCCGGACCGCACACGGAGACCACTTTGGGAAGCAGTCCGTTTACTGGAAGAGTATGAAGGATGATGCCGATTCTTGATCTGAGAAAAGAGGAAGCAAAATGCTCATGGGCAGAAGTAATTTTCCCGTTCTCCCACAAATCTCCTATTTTAACAAGCAGCGTTCCGAGGATATCGATAAGCACTTTATCAATCGAGTAAAGGCTGAAGGCTCTGTTAAGCAGCTCATGGGCGGTGTTTTCATCAAAAGACAGCAGCGCAGTAAGAAGCTCCTCCGTTAAATCCATCGACCGGTCAGAGACATCAGGTGCCGCTGAGACGCTGACAGGGTCTTCTGAAGGCAGTTCGCTGTGTTCAAGAAGATTGACAGCCTGGCTGATCGTAAACCCTTTATTCACCTTTGTGATCAGCCACTTTAAAATTTTTATGTGTTCTTCTGTATATAAGCGGTGGCCGGAATCATTTCTGACCGGTGCAATCATGTTATAGCGTCTTTCCCAGGCTCTAAGGGTTCCCGGCTGGATTCCAAGCATTTTGGAGACTGCCTTTATGTTGTATTTGCCTTCTTGACTGGACATATCAAATCCTCCAATTACAAAAATCACTGTAATCAAAGTATATAGGATTAAACACCTTGTGTAAACTTTGTATAACAGTTGAATAGTCTGTTTTCTGGTATTTTCTGATATAAAGGGGCAGGTTTCTTTCAATGCGCTCTTTTCGGGTGCTGTCTGTGCAGGAAATAGGAAGAGAGACTGTAGATGGCGCTAACAAAGGCTATTCCGGCTGTTTGCCAGATGCCAATTTGGGCTAATAGGGCAAAATTCAAAAAAACACACAAGGAAACTGCCGATTTGAAGACATTTCTTTCTTTTTTTACTAGCTTCCTTCCATTCATAACAGCTTCTTTAAGCAAGGATGCGTGAAGAATAAAGGAGACCGTAAAAAAAACCATGCCCAAAAAGGATCTGCCCGGAAACAGGGCAAGCCCCATAATGAATTCAGGAAAATGAAAAGGCAGCCGAACCGGAAGAAAAAAGCAGGACACACTCCCGGCAGCAAAGCCTGCGATAAGGCGCAGCAGCATACTGAACAAAAAAACCCCTCCCCCACATCTTTATATGCAGGAAAGGGAGCTTTATTCATCTTCGTGAATGTCCAGTATCCGGAAGCCGGCTTTTTCAATTCGTTCAATGAACCTGTCTATATTGTCCTTTTTCTCAATTTTCATGACGATTCTTCTGACCATGCTCTCTGTTTCATCAAACGTAACCAGAGAAATAATATCTTCATGAAATTGTCTCGCAAGTTCAGTCAGCCTCGCAATCCTGCCTTCTGTTTCCACAGATGTAAAAGCAATTCTTACACCCTTTTTGTTCATTCCAAAAGCACTTTGAAATTGTTCAAGCACATCATAACGCGTCACGATTCCGAGGAATTCTTTTCCCTCGCCGACTACAGCAATCAGGGGATAATCCTTCAGCTGCAGGAGCGTATTTTCAAAAATTTCTTCGCCTTCAAGATAAACGTCAGTGTGTACAGCAATGTCCTCAGCCTTTTTTTCAGTAAGAAAGGCTTCTTTTTTCAATTCTGACTGAAAAAACTCTTCATACAGATGAAATCTCGTAACAATGCCTATGTATGCTGCCCCTTTTAGGACAGGAACACCATCAATCTTATGATGCTCCAATTTTTCAAGGACTGTTTTTAATGAATCGCCTGCTTCTGCATGTACCGTCCGGTTTTTCGGTATCATTGTGCTTTTGACAAACATCGCATCACCCCATTAACGTTTTAGCATACATTCGCTTTTATCTGTCAAATTCCTTTATGATTCATGCAATTATTTGCTTTCAAAATAAAGATTGATGTCATAGTGCTTCTTCATCATGTCATAAACCTCTCCTCTTTTTTTCCAATGATACGGCTGCGGCCATAGCTCTGAACTTTTGCGGATGATTTCTGTGCGGAGGCCGTGGTATTCCTTTTCATATTTTTCTTCTTTTTTCTTATAATAACGGGCTGTTGCATAGCCTGACCCAAGCAGCAGCACGATGAAAAAATGCAGAACGCTGCCGACCAGCTCTCCAAGCATATACCCGATATTGCTTCCATTGGGTACGACAATAAACTGATAAAAATACAGGAAATACACTAAACCGCCAAATAGTGTAAACATCTGCCATTTAAAACAGTTCTTTTTATACCGGTCGTACTTTCTTTTTTTATTCAGCACGCTCTGCAGCATTTCCCTTGTTGCCTGATCTGTCGACCCGCCAAGCTCCAGTATTTGCTTTTCCACATGCATCACATCTCCCGATCGAACAAATTGTCTATTAAACTATATGATGTTGTCCGCCTCCTTATGAAATGCATGTACAAAAAAACACATGCGTTTTTCTGCATGCGTTTTACTGTTTAAGCGGTATTTTCAGGACTTGTCCTTCGAACACACTGTCACCGCTTAATTGATTCCATTGTTTAATCAGGTCTTCTCCAGATCGTCCCCCGTAGTATTTAACGGATATGCGGTACAGGTTATCCTCAGGTCCAACGGTATGTTCCACAATCCTGTACTTCTCATTTGGCTCAGCTGCGGCTGCCGGCTCCGGCTTTGGCTCTTTTTTTGGCTGAGGTTCCGGCTTTTTATCAGGCTCTTTCTCCTGAAGGTCTGTGCCGGCAGAAAGATCTGCGGAGGCTGTCATTGTATCTGTTTTTTCGGTTTGATCCTCTGAGCCGGCAGCAGAATCGCTTTCATCAGGGGCCAGACTTGATTGATCCTCTGTTTCCTGCTCTTCATCATCGCCGTATTTTATCAGCACGTCTTCATAATCAGAAATGTTCTCGCCATCAACCGTTTTGCTGCGTTCATCAAAATACGAAATGGTGTAGTAAAACCCGATGGGAAGAAGAAAAAAGAAAATGGCAAGCAAACTGACTGCCGGATATTTATAGGGTGACTTTTTTTTCTCTTTCTTTTTGTGAATCTCGCTTCGTGAAGGGTAGCTCCCGGTCCGGGATTTCACGTCTTCAATTTTTGCTTTTTTGGCTAAAGCCGCTCTTTCCATTCTGCTCATCTTGTCACCTCCGTCTTATGTGATTCAAGCGAATTTGAATGGCAAACACTAAATCTATTAAAAAATGGGCAAATACCGTTACAAATAAGTTCCCAGTCTGCTCATACACGTATCCGAGCAGCAGGCTGATCAGCACCACCATGCAAAAAAGCAGCCATTTAGACAAGTATCTGAAATGGAGCACTGCAAAAATGAGGCTCGCTGCCCAAAACCCGAAATGTGTCTGCAGAATTCCTCTGAAGAGCACTTCTTCTGTAAAAGAAATCAGCAGGCACAGAAAAATGATGTGGGGAACAGAGCGGTTCCTGAACATTTTTTCATTGATTCCGCCGTCATCATACATATCTTCAGGCATCGTCTTCATGATGATCCAGTCAAATATAAGAACAGCTCCTGCTGTCAGTCCCCCAATTAGGAGAATCTGGCCGGTGTCAGGCTTCCACAAGCCCGCAAAATCTGACACGCCGTTAAATAATATCATACTCAAAACAGCGGAAATTGTAAGTAGTAAAATTTGAGTAAAGTAAAGCTGCTTCAGCAGCTGACTGTCACTCATGCTTTTAACAAGATCATTTTGACGCTTTACCATGCTATCACTCGTTCTGGCCAAATACAGCCTTTAATTCTGTTTCCCAGTCAGGCAGCTGGTCATCCGTCCTTTTCTTTGACTGTTCCTGATTCAGAAAAGACAGGCTCACACCGCATCTGTCACAGCAGAGTTCCTGTTTTTGAAACGTTTCTTCCCCGAAGTATGCCAGTATCCCTTTTCTTCTGCACTCCGGTGAAGACAGCCAGTGCAAGACGCCTTCAAGCTTTTCCAGTTTCAATCGGCGCCGGTTTTCAATGCGGGAAAAAATCCAGTCGACAGCTTTCTGTTCAGCACCGTGAATCCCATTTTCAAATGATGGTAAATGATGAAGGATAAACCTGCCCTGAATTTCATTGATTCCCGCCCTGTTAAACGCATCTTCGGGGGCCATTCCGGATGACATGGCATACATGCATTCGTGGAGCTGGCTGTAGGTGCAAAACTCAGAATCGATCATGGAAAGAGGGAGATCGCGGTCTCCTTTTCCAATCAGTGCGACTGCAGCACTTGGCAGCCCGTCTCTTCCCGCCCTGCCGATTTCCTGAACATAGGATTCCATTTGAGCCGGAAAATGAAAATGAATCACATACCGCACATCCGCTTTGTTCACTCCCATCCCGAATGCGTTCGTACAGCATACAGCAACCAGCTGTCCGTATAAAAACTGATGCTGAATCAGCGTCCGCTGTTCCGGTTCCATGCCTCCGTGATAGAAAGCAGTGTTTTTAATGCCTTCAGTCTGTAAAAACAGCGAAATGCTTTCTGTCCACTTTCTGCTTGCACAATAAATAATTCCGGGTCCCTCAAGGGTCCGCACCAGCTGAAGAACCCGCTGAAGTTTATCTTCCAGAGAAGAGTATTCCTCAATTTTGATGCTGATGTTTCTTCTGTTCACTGAATAGACGTGCCTGATTGGTTCTTTCATGTTCAGTGATTGTTCAATGTCTGCTAAAACCTCTTTTGTTGCCGTCGCCGTCAGGGCAAGACAAGGGGGATTTCCGAGGCGTTCTCTAAGTTCGCCCAATTTCGAGTAGTCCGGTCTGAAATCATGGCCCCACTGGGAGATGCAGTGTGCTTCATCGACAGCAAATAAGGATATTTTGACTTCAGTTAGCGCGGAAAGAACCGCTTCAGACTGAAGGATTTCCGGTGAAGCAAAAATAAACCTGTACTGATTTAAATGAGAAAGAGCCCTCTGCCTTTCAAGATATGGAAGAGAGCCATTTAGACCAATCACTCTTTTTTCACCCCGCAGGCGGATTTGCTGCACCTGGTCTTCCATAAGAGAGAGCAGGGGGGAAATAATCAGAACGGTCCCCTCAAGAAGATAGCCCGGGAGCTGATAGCACAGCGACTTTCCCCCGCCGGTCGGAAGCATGGCAAGGACATCCCGGACTGAGAGCACATCCCGTACGATATTTTCCTGCCCTTCCCGAAAGTGATTATATCCAAAATAGCGGGACAATGCCTGCTGAACGTTCATAGCATCCTCCTAGGTTCTTGTATAGGCAAGCCTGATCTGAAAATAGCTGAACCGGTCATCTAAAGCCTCTTTTACGATTCTCAGCTGATGGGTATTCAGTTCATGAATCTTGCGTGTAATCAGAGCAAGCCCCTCTTCTTCAAGAAACATTGAGATATCAAAACCTGGGTCATTTAATGAGATCTCGACAATGTGGTCTTCTATCGTGCTTCTTTTTAAACGCCTGATGTCAGAAATCGTTTTAACCGACTTCCCTGAGCGGATCAAATGAAGTGTTTTGGAAGCAGATTCAGTCAGAGAATCGCTTTTTGTCAAATCTTTTGAAACGGCATGCAGGATCGGATAGGCGTGAACATTTTTCGTTGATTCCTTTAAAAAACGGTGAACAAGTCCCCAGAACTTGAGCCTGATGTAAACTTCATCGTCATTAAACTTCTCGGCAAGCTGCTGGTAGGTAAAGCCGATTCTGCTTTTGGAACTTAATTGATACACCCACACAGCGGCCGCTGTATTGTCAGCCTGCTTCAGAAATGCCTGCATCTCCTGATACATGCTGAAGGCAAGCTCTTCTTTTGAGAATGGCATCCCTTTAAGATAGGATTTCACCCATCGCTGCACTTTTTCGTCTTTTATCACAGGCAGATAGCGCGCGCTCCCGGCTGCTGCATGAGAAAGCACCTGTACTAGAAGGACGGTCCGCTTCCAGAAATGTACACCTGCCTGGGAATAAATAGCGCCGTCCAAGTCTTCCGGAAGCGGCTTTTCTTTTAACATCTTTTCTTTATGAATGACGGCATCAGGATTCGTCCTGCAGACATCGCCTTCACCGGGAAGCAGCCACCCTTTCTTTACAAGTCCTCCAATGGCTGCATCAAATTCTTTCCTTGAAAGATCGGGAAACATTCCGAAGAGGCGGGACAGACCGAAAAGTTTGCTGTCCTGAATGGTCTGGGAAGATTTTTTTCCTTTCAGCAGATGAAAGACCGCAGATGCAGTCCGTTCGCCTCTGAACCCATCAAGGCATTCCAAGTAAATACACTCCATATAAGGATCTGTCATGGTCATCACCCTGCACTTTTTGACACGATTCGATATATGTTCATTGTAACAGATTCTGTATAAAAAAAGGCGTTTAAAGTTGCGTTCAAAGGGTACCTTATATACTAGAAACCCTTATATGATAAGCATTCTCAATGTACTTTACTATTGAAAAGTTTTATAAACAGATTTACAATGTATAAATATAAAGAGGTACGCACTCGTTCAGACTTTCATTTCTTATGCACTGACAAATGAATGACAGTACCATATCATAGAGTGTAACCAATTCAGAGGAGGTTTTTTTGATGGCAAAGTATACAATTGTTGACAAAGATACGTGCATTGCTTGCGGTGCTTGCGGAGCTGCTGCACCGGACATTTATGATTATGATGATGAGGGGATTGCATTTGTAACCCTTGATGATAACCAGGGAATTGTTGAAGTTCCTGAAATTCTTGAAGAAGACATGATGGATGCATATGAGGGCTGCCCGACTGACTCCATTAAAATTGCTGACGAGTCATTTGACGGCGACGCATTGAAATTTGAATAGCATAATACGAAAAACCCTCCGCATCTGCGGAGGGTTTTTTAATGGGCTTAAGCAGCCCGTTTATAGTCATTTTGAGCATGAACCCATGTTTTCAGCTTGGCGAAAATCGCCATAAACACAAAGCCCATCACAATTCCTTTAATTAAGTTAAATGGCAGAATACCACTTACAATCAGTGCTTTAAGCTCAGGCGCTGCCATTGCCGGCGCGTTCAGGAACCACGTGTAGGCAGGAATAAACAAGTAATAGTTCAGGACACTCATAGCACCTGCCATGAGGACTGTTCCTGCTGAAAGACCGATTGCAAGACCTTTCATGCTGTTCATTCTTCTGTACAGATAGGATGCCGGAAGAATATAAAGAACTCCCGCAGTGAAGTTTGCGAGCTGCCCTACAGGTACTCCCGCAGCATTTCCCATAATGATATAGTGAAGAATGTTCTTCAGCGCCTCGACCATAATCCCTGCGCCAGGTCCGTAAAGAATGGCTGCAATAATGGCCGGCACGTCCCCAAAATCAAGCTCCAGAAAGCTTGAAAAACCAATCGGGAAATTAAAAATCATTAAAACAAAACCTACACTGGCAAGCATCGCAATCGATACCTGCTTTTTGACTTTACTTTGCTGCATTGCTGCTTCTCTCCTTTTTCGATCCATCCGGAAAGAAAGGAAACGTTCTGTTTTTCCCTGAAAAATAAAAACCCCAAGTGAAAAAATCACTATGGGGAGAATTTAGTCAAGGTCAAATAAACGGTTAAAATTTTCATTTTAAACGCCAGAACCTCCATCTTCTCCCATCCAGACTTTACTGTCGGCTCTGGAATCTCACCAGATCCTGCCATCACAAGGACGGCTCGCGGGCTTTGGAAATAACTCTTTCCTTACCGCCGGTCGGGAATTTCACCCTGCCCCGAAGATAGATCATGTTATTTTGTTTTCGAGATAAGTATACTGCATCTGTTTCAATTTGTGAATACATTTGCTTGCGAAACATCTTCCAGCAAATGTCTTTATCGTTGTACCGCGTTAATGTTATTGACACAATAATCGTAATATGATAAATTATCTGATATTTACTAGATGTACTTAGGGGGATAAACATGTACCGAATTCTTGTTTCAGATTCAATGAGTGCAGACGGTCTGCAGCCTTTACTCGAAGCAGAACACGTCGAAGTTGTCCAGAAAAAAGCCGCCGAAGCAGAAGATGACCTTCATACATTTCATGCTTTACTGGTGCGCAGTGCCACAAAAGTAACAGACGAACTGATTGGAAAAATGACCTCTCTTAAAATTATTGCCAGGGCCGGTGTTGGAATCGATAACATTGATCTTGATGCTGCTACAAAGCACGGTGTTGTCGTCATTAATGCACCTGACGGAAATACCATCTCGACAGCAGAACATACTTTTGCCATGATGACATCTCTCCTTCGCCATATTCCTCAGGCAACTGTATCTGTTAAATCCAATGAATGGAACCGGAATGCATTTGTCGGGACGGAGCTTTACGGCAAAACGCTCGGTATCGTGGGACTTGGAAGAATCGGAACTGAAATTGCCAAGCGAGCACAGGCCTTCGGGGTAAATGTGATCGTATTTGATCCGTTTTTAACCCGCGACCGCGCAGCCAAAATATCTGTTAAAAGCGCCACATTGGATGAAGTTTTGACACAGGCGGACATTATCACCGTACATACACCGCTTACTAAAGAGACAAGAGGCCTGATCGGTGCTGAATCACTGCCGAAAACAAAAAAAGGCGTTTATTTGCTCAATTGTGCACGTGGCGGAATTATAGACGAGAAAGCAATCATCCCTTATCTTGAAAACGGCCATATTGCCGGTGTTGCCCTGGATGTATTCGAAACAGAGCCGCCGGAAAATCATCCGCTTCTGAAATTTGACAATGTGATTGCCACACCGCATTTAGGGGCCTCAACAAAAGAAGCCCAGTTGAATGTAGCCGCTCAGGTTGCACAGGATGTTCTCGACTTCCTAGATGGAAAGATCGTCACAACTTCTGTAAACCTGCCTGCTCTGACAAAGGAAGTATTCGAAAAAATCCAGCCATTTTACAGGCTCGCAAAGAATATGGGCAATATCGTTTCACAATGCATGAAAGAGCCTGTACATGATATTTCCATTACATACGAAGGTTCTGTTGTAGAGCTTGAAACGTCGTTTGTGACAAAAAGCCTGATTGCAGGATTCCTCACTCCCCGCGTTGCATCAAATGTCAACGAAGTAAACGCAGGGATGATCGCCAAAGAGCGCGGCATCAGCTTCAGCGAAAAAATCACTTCGAATCAGTCAGGTTACGAAAACTGTATTACGGTGTCCATTCACGGAGACCAGACTACTTTTGAAATAAAAGGCACACATGTTCCGCATTACGGCGAACGCATTGTCGGCATCAATTCCTTTAACATTGATTTTTATCCCGCAGGTCATCTTATTTATATTCAGCATACAGATAAGCCAGGAGTCATCGGACGTGTCGGAAGAATTCTAGGAGATCATGAAGTCAATATCGCAACGATGCAGGTAGGACGGAAAAATGCAGGCGGAGAAGCCATCATGATGCTGTCATTCGACCGCAAGCTTGATGATTCCCTTATTAAAACCCTTTCTGACATCGACGACATTGTATCCATAAAACCTATTGAGCTTTAAGGGAATAAGAAAAAACGAGCAAGCAGATCATCTGCTTGCTCGTTTTACGTTCTTTTTACAGGCAGATCAATGACAACTTTAGTGCCCTCTCCCACCTTGCTTGAATACGTGATGGTGCCGCCATGCGACTGGATGATTCTGTAGCTGACCGTAAGGCCGAGCCCTGTTCCTTTTTCTTTCACGGAATAAAACGGCTCTCCAAGGCGTTTCAGCCTCTCCTCTTCCATGCCTTCCCCGTCATCTTCAATCATGATGCGCGCTGATCCGCCTTCTTCAAAAAGAGAGATGGAAATCGTTTTTGATCCTGCTTCAATAGAGTTTTTTATAATATTGATAAAAACCTGCTTCAGCTGATTCGGTTCGCAGTCAATTTCCTTCATCCCCGCGTCTGACTGAAACACAATATTCACCCCGTACATATTCGCCTGTGATTCTAGCAGCGAAATGACATTGCACATCAGCTTGCTAACATTTGTTTTCGTAAAGCAGATGTTCTGGGGCTTTGCCAGCACAAGCAGCTCTCCGACAATCTCATTGATCCGGTCAAGCTCATTTTCCATAATCTCATAATACATTTTATTCACACTGTCGTTTTTGTTCATCAGCTGAACAAACCCTTTTAAAGAGGTGAGCGGATTTCTTATCTCGTGGGCGACGCTTGCGGCAAGACCTCCGACAACACTCAGTTTTTCAGCTTTTTGAAGACGGTCCTCCGCTTCTTTCATCTGGGTGATGTCCCGTCCGATCACGACAAGGGCCTTTCTCGAGCCGTCTTCATTGAACAGCGGAACCTTAATCGTATCAAACGTTTTAAAGTTTCCATCCGGCTGCGGGATCTGTTCTTCACTCCTGCTGACAGATCCGCTCATCCAGGTCTGCTCGTCCGATTCCTCGCAATAAAGCAGTGCCTCTCTGTAGAATTCCGTGTATTCAGCAAGATCCCTGTCCCGCTTCCCCTTGTAATCCACTCCCTGCAGGTCAAACAGATTCAGCCCGAACGTATTTACCTCAATCCACCGGCCCTCACCGTCTTTAAAGTTTACAAAGTCCACCATAGAATTTATAAGCGACAGCAGCTTTTCTTTTTCCCGCTCAAGCTCTTGAAACTGTTCATTTTTGCTGATCAGGTATTTTATAAAAATAAACGTCGCGACAATGAAGAAAACTGCTTTTATTTTTGAAATTGCAATAAATGTGTATATGTCATAATCAAGCAGTGCAATCAAATGGTCTGTGCCAAATACCCACACGATGCTTAGTAAAACATAGAAATATAGAACCTTTTTCATTTTTGACATGTATGTCTCCCGAAAATAAGATGTAGACTTCCATTTTACTACTAAATCCGGGAAAAGGGATAGGCATCGGCAGAAATTTTTAAAACAGACATGTTCTTTCAAATAAAAAAGACCGCGGGCATCAGCCTGCAGTCTCCTACTTCAATCTATTGGAACTTCTTTGCGCTCGCCTTTTGAAAATGTCATCAGCGATGTGTAGCCAACTCTCTTTGCAAGAGCCACAGCCTGGTCATAATCGGCACCGACATCACCCGGGACATGTGCATCCGAAGACAGGACGATTGGAATTTGCTTTTGATGGCACAGCTTTAAAAGCCTTTCATCAGGATACAGTTCGCCGACAGGCTTTCTGAGCCCTGCAGTGCTGATCTCAACGCATGTCTTGGACTGGGCAAGAGCATCTGTCGCCCGGTCATACTGCTTCATTAGAAACTCTTCGTCATCCGGGACGTATTTAAAAATTTTGACAAGATCCAGGTGGCCGACGATATCAAACAGATTCGACTGGGCAAGGGTTACGACCTGATTGAAATAATGCTCATACACTTCTTTTACATCACGCTTGTCCCATTCATGCAAATATTCCTTCAGGTCAATTCCAAAGTCATCCACCCAGTGTATGGAACCGATAACATAATCAAAATCATATGTATCAATAAACGATTTCATTTCAGCATGCCTGCCTGGTGTATAGTCCATTTCAATCGACATTTTCACATCAATTCCCTGATTCCATGCCTCGTGAAAAAGTGACACGTAATCCTTCATATCATAGTAGCGCCTCTCGTCTACCCATGGGTTGCTCAGAATGTTTTTTGTCTGATAAAAATGATAGGCATGCTCGGAAATTCCGAAATGCTGTATGCCTTTTGCGGCAGCTTCATCTGTAAATTCCTTTAAATAATCAAGTGTCAGAGTGCCTCTTTCGAGATGATTGTGATAGTCGGTGCGCATTGTCTGCTCCCCCTGCGAAGTTTTGTCCTATTATATCGCTTTTTGGAAAGTGTGACAATGCATTTTCAGTTTATTTAGAGGAAACTGAAGATTGAGTAATTTTCAGCATTTGGTCAGGAAAAATAGCTTCAGATGACAGGTCATTTTCTCGCTTCAGCTGCTGAACAGTTATTTGTAGCTGTTCTGCTATCGAAAAGAGGGTGTCCCCTTTTTTAACGGTGTACTGGCTAACGGAGGCCGTTCTTTGCTCAATCATCAGCTTCTGTCCTGCGTATAGACGGTCAGATACAAGGCCGTTTATTTTCTTCAGTCCATCTATGCTCAGTCCATTTCTTTTGGCAATCCCCCACAGCGTGTCCCCTTTTTGGACAGTGACAGATCCATCTTCAGCAGCAGGCTGTGCCGTCGCGGGAACGGCTTCTATAGATTGGGCTGCCACCATGATAAATGGATCAACAGCCTGTTTTTTGTCGTATGTCCATTTTCCTTTATGTACTTCAAAATGCAGGTGAGTCCCTCTGGATACACCCGTGTTGCCGATCACACCGATTTTTTGGCCCCTTGCTACTTGTTCACCTTCTGAAACGGTCCTTTTGCTCAAATGGGCATAGACCGTTTCATATCCTTCAGGGTGAGAAATAAAAACGACATGGCCATATGTATTCGAAAGATAGGATTTTGTCACTGTTCCTGACTGTACAGCGGAAATGGCCGTTCCTTCAGGTGCTGCAATATCAATTCCTTTATGTTTTCCGCTTCTTGTTCCAAATGTGTCTGTTATTGTGCCCTTGACGGGATGAATCCAGCTTTTGTCTTCAGCTGGACTTTCTGCTTTTGCGAGTGTGCCTCCGACAAAGAGCAACATAACGCATATTCCGACAATCAGAGCAATGGATAACCTTCTCAGCAAATCTAACATGAGTTCCCCCTAGTTTGTTCATTTGTCAAAAAATGACCAATACTAGTATTATGCAGACTTTGCCAATTCATACGTTAAAATTGTGTGAAGAGGGGGTTTTGGATGAGGGTTATTCTTACAGCATCCTTTTAGATAAGGCCTAATTATTCTTCTCTAATTTTTAATGGAAGCCTGACTTTGTGGGGATTTTTGGTTTGAAGGTATACCCGTTCCCTTGCGCTCCAGTCACTTGCTTTCCGCGGGGAGCCCCGGGAGCCTTCTCACTCCGTTTGCGGGGTCTCCCGTGCCCTCTTCATCCCTTAGAAATGCGGAAGCGTCCGTTTTGCTCCGGCAGTCAGATAAGAAATCATCCGAAAAGTACGGGTCCCGCCTTTTTGGGGGATTTTGTTCTGACAGAGGAGCCTGAGCGCTGCAGCTGGACAAGGAGTCAAGTGCCTTCCGCTTCAGTTCACTGGAGAGTGGTGATTCTGCTGCAGGAAGGAAACCCTAAAACGGAATAAATTTAATGCTTTAAATGGACTATAGCAATCCATTTTTTTCGTTAATTTTTTATAAAGATTTTCTCTTAAACAACTTCAATAAACCAAAGAGAACGAGATATATAATAAATACATTCAAAAGAAGTCCCCATATTTCAAAACTAAATTGACCATCACCATAGTAGCCCAGCCATTGAACACGTATCCCAAAGAATCTATAAGTGCCTTCATTCCAGTATCCAATGTTAGGTATAAAAGCTATTAAAACCGTTAGAATCAGTGCAATGAGAATAAGAAATTTCTTATTGATTATACTCATAGCAGAATCACCTCCACCTATTTAAGCATCGATTCCATTTAACCGATAGCCCCATTTTCAATAAGGTAAGTTCACTCCTTGTTCCTAAACATGAAATTGGCTAGAATTCCGCATACAATAATAGTCAATCCAGCAAAAATTCCGGCGTATATTCTATTGTCCCAGTCTATAAGAAAATTTGCGGCAGTAATGACTGTGGCAGCAAGAAAGGACATAAGAATTGTTTGAGGAATATTTAATTTCAATTTTAACTTTTCCATAAAAATCTCCTATTCAGATCTTAGAATTAGAGGTACCTTTGAACTTTTCTTAAGGATTGTTAACCGATACCGTTTCTTCAAACTGCAATCCAAAGTAACTATATGTTATATGCAATCTTTCTATGGGTTCATTATGTACAACACTTATTCCATAACTTTTATCATTTTTAGTTGCCGTTCCATCATTCATCTTTTCTAGTTGGGTTATTGGAGATGTGTCGGACTCAATGTAGATAGTATCAATATTACTAATGCCAAATTCCTTTTCATCAAATGTATTAGATATGACAAAACCTTTAAGGGGATTCGTGGCCTGTATTTTAAGCTTTATAGGTTCATTGTAATTATTTACTAGAACTTCATTAATCTTCAGCTTTCCAAACCCTTTATTCCCTATTGCAACAACAACTGCTTTATTATCTACTGTTGAAGCAACTGTACCACTTTCCAATGGAGAATTGATTTTGAAAAAAGAATAAAGTCCAATAAATACTATTATTATGCTTAGAGCTAAAATTAAAATTGATTTCTTCATTTATCCCAACCCCCACACCACGCCCAATTCCTTATTATGAAAATGAGATTTCATTGTGCAACAATTGCCCCCTATAATTGAGGATCCTATCTTCATTTGTAATTATAAATTCAACTAACTCATCTAAAGGACCGATAAAAGTTTCAACCTCTCTTAGGTGATAAAAAGTGCTTGTGGTTGCAAATTTATTAACCTCATCGTTGGATGAATATAGAATAATTCTTTTATTAAGTCCCAAAGCTATTCCAAACTCAATGTGACTTCCTTTTCCAGCTGGTAATAATACAACGATCAAATCAGCTTCCGCCACAGCAATCTTTTCTTGACGACCAATTAGTTTTAGGTCTTCAAATGTGGAAGCTTTTTCATTTTCAGTCCAATCATATGTTTGTATATAACCTCTACTTTTTAACTGATTACTAACCTGTCTAACCTTATCTATATTTTTAAAACTAGACGCAACATAAAACTTCATTCTTCTCCTCCTTTGCTATTACATTTATTCAACAAGTCTGCCTTTTAATTAAATACCTAATATTTACAATAGTACCATAAATATTCCGTCTACTAGACAGGTAATTCTAAATCTATATATAAAGACTCCCCCCCTCCTCTACCATCTTTTCTCAACGGCAAAAAACCCGCAAGCATCATGCTGCGGGTTTTTCCGGCTATTCCTCAAGATCAACGGGATTTGGCGAGAACGGAACGGGCACGGCCTGTGTTACGTCCATTTCACCAATTCTGCCGGCTTCAATTCCTTCGAATTTTACACTTTCATAGCCAAAATCTTTGGCGGTCATCAAAATTGCTTCAAGCATCAGTGTATCTGTTTCGTTATCATCTATTGTTGAGGCGTCTGTAAATTCAATGGTTACTTCTTTATCTGTTTCTTTTACTTCATCAATGATAACTGTTTTTTCGATTACTGGTTTTAATCCGAGAGTCCCTTTTTCCTTCATAGCAGTCAGTGCATCTGTCAGCTTGTTAAAGGGTAGAAGGGAAGGAGCCAGGAATTTAGGGGAATCGAGGCTTTCTTGATACAGAAAATAGGCTTTCTTCTTGAACTTTGTGAATGTCAGCTTATCCTGAAAGCCATACGCTCCGATTTCTGCTCCTTTTTCGCTGCCGGTATAATAGTCAGCCTGAGAGGCATCCTGCCAGCGGAAAGACTCTTCCAGACCTTCTGTAAAGAGTCTGTTTTCCGTTTCAGAGCTGGATGCCGCATAGGCATTGCCTTTTATGTCAACAGACATCCGCTCTTCTCCTGTTTCATAGGAGAGCTTTGTTCCTGAGAGTGCAGAAGGACTAAGCCCGGAGATTTCCGGGTCAAATGAAGACAATGCCGTTTCAAAAAGAGTCATGTACGAGTCAGAGGAATCGAACTGAAAACTGAGCGGTATCGTATTTTGCACCTGAAGATCTGGATAGGCAACCGTTACAATCGTCTGATTGTCATTTGTTCTTGCTACAAATGACTTTTTCTCAGGCTCTGGTGCAGACTTTGCTTCTAATTTCATGTCTGCGTTCTCTTCCGGCGCCTGGCCGCTTTCAACTGCTTTATCCGCACTTGATTCAGACCTGCTATCACTCATCTGGAAGTTCTGAAGGAAAAAGGGTGAAAGGATTAAAAGAATAAAAAGTGCGGCAATGCTTGCAAAAGCCGGTGTTTTCCACTGAACTTGCTTTTTGTGCATACGTTCCTGCAAACGGGTGTATATTTGCTGCTGCGAGCGCCGATCTTTGATATCCGGCATTGCTTGAAGCTTATCTGTAATCTGCTCATCGTTCCATTTTGATTGATTCATCCCTTTACTATTCCCTCCTTCCTGATCGAGTGTTCAGACAATTTATTTTTCAAAGCTTTCAGCGCTCTGTGCTGGGTCGTTTTCACTTTGCTTTCTGTAAATCCCAGGGCTTCTGCTGTATCCGAAATGGACATTCCCTGAATATACCTTAAGATTATGACGGCCTTCTGATCGACCGTGCATGTATCAAGCGTTCTGTATACCATCTGCATCTCTTCGTTTAAAGCGGCAATCTCCTCCGGAAGCGGCTGATGATCCCGTATTTGCTCACGGTCCCAGTCAAATGCTTCAAAGATGCGCTGTTTGAGTGTTTTCTGTTTGCGGAAAAAATCAATCGCAACATGTCTTGCAATGGAGAGGATCCAGGTTTTTTCACTGCTCCGTCCTTCAAAACTGCTGTGTGATTTTAATATTCGTATATACACTTCCTGAACGAGGTCCTCGGCCTGTTCACGATTCTTTACCATATAAAATAAGAACTGGAAAAGATCGCTGTGATATTTTTCATAAATCCTCTGAAAGGCCTCTTCCATGAACGAACCTCCAATCAATACATTAGTCGGAATGAAGAATAAAAAGTTACACATCTTTTACTATATCGGGATTGCATAGAAAAAGGAAGGCAGTTTCCGCCTTCCTTTTTAAAGAAATTATGACTCTTTCTTTTTAGTAAATACGATGGCACTTCTTTCATACTCCACATCTTTTGAACCGAGTCTGGCATTTGCCGCTCTAGCTGCCGCAAAGAAATAATCGGAAAGTCTGTTCATGTATGTTAAAACATGCTCATTGATTTCCGTTTCTTTTTTGAGCGAAACAATACAGCGCTCTGCCCTTCTTGCTACGGTCCTTGCCACATGGATGGCAGCAGCCGCCTTTGTCCCTCCAGGAAGAATGAATCGCTCGAGCGGAGGGGCTTCTGCTGTGTACGCATCGATTCGTGATTCAAGAAACTCAATCATGTCAGGAGTTGTTTTATAGGGATGTTTTTGCTTGCCGTGGATGACAGCAAGATCGCTTCCGCAGTCAAAAAGTTCATGCTGGATTTTTTCAAATTCCTGCTTCATGTCTTTTAGGGTATCATCGTTCATCCATGTCATGGCAAGACCGGTAAAAGAGTTTACCTCATCGATTGTTCCGTAGGCCTCTACCCTCAGATCATCCTTATCGACCCGGCCCCCGATAATGCTTGTTTTCCCTTTATCACCGGTTCTAGTATACAAATTCATATTCAGCAGCTCCTGTCCTTTGTTCTCAGACTGTCTTGCCTAAGCTATAAAGAAAGTCTCTCTCTTATTCTGCCATTATTTTATTGAAGTGTAACGCCATAATCGTTTTTATAGAGATAATACTGAAACGTTTTTTGCATGACCGGGTACAGCACGAGAAAGAAAATGCCGTTTCCTGCTGCATGCATCGTATCAAACGGGATTCCTGCAAGATAGTAGACAAGTCCATTTTCGGTCAGGACAAACATATTCAGAGAAACGATGAATCCAAAAAGATATCCCGCAAGAACGGCTGCCGGGGTAAAAACGAGAAGTCTGTTTCTTTTAACCGCTTTTCCAAGCAGGCCGAAGATTAAAGCCAAGGTCCCCCAGGCAAGCATCTGCCAGATTGTCCACATGCCCATGCCAAGCAGCAGATTGCTGAGAAAACAGCCAAGCACCGCGACGATCATTCCATTAACCGGTCCGAGCAGAATCGCGGTTATAAGAATTACGGCTGTCATCGGCTGCACATTCGGAATGAACTGAAAAGTCAGCCTGCCTACAACGGACAAGGCAATAAGCAAAGAGAGAAGACTGATTCTTCTCGTTGTCATTGTTTCTCACACTTATTCATAATTCCGCAGATCAAATTCAATCTTATCGCCGTCTTTCAGCTTAATGTCATTTGCTCCTGTCATAGCATCTTCCCCGTTTACAACTAAATGCCAGTATGTTTTGTCCGCTTCGCTCGCCTGGATGCCTTCAATTCCGTTGATAAAGCCTCCGGACTCTTCAATTTCAAAGTTTGCCTTCATTGCATCCATAAGGCTCTGGCCTTCTTCAAAAACCACTTCTTTTGATTCTACTTTCTCCGCCATTTCATTTTTAGTCAGCGTGACAGAGGCTTTCAGTTCCTCCGCCTGCTCTTCGCTTTCAGCAGCAGGTTTTGCTTCTTCTGTTTTAGGTTCCTCTGCCGCATTTCCGCAGGCGCTCATCAGTGCAAGAAGAAGCACTGCGAGAAAGCTGTAAAATTTGTTCATGATCCATCTCTCCTCTTGTTGTTGTGTATGTATTGGAATAGCAAAAAGCCCATCTGTTAGAAGATGGGCTTTTAAAAACGGCATAGAAGAAACTGCAGGCACTGGTGCCATAACTGTGCCGTTTCTATGCTCAAATCCCCGAAGAATAGTAACGTTTGAAAGAACCCGGCAGGTCTACTGACTCGTGCTTCATCCTCAAGCCTGCACCTTCCCGTCTGAATCAGTCATTCTGACAGTGGTCTAAAAGCAGGTATTGTCTGCACTTACAGTTGCGGGGACAGTTCAGGCATCTCACCTGATTCCCTATTAAGCAAAGTTTGCACCAGTTTCTTTTCGTATTCACTTTTATATCCAGCTTTTATTGTACCTAAAATGACAAGCGGCATCAACAGGTGTTTCGTATGAAACAAGAATATTCGTCACATTCTATCAGGAAAAACGTTTTTTCGAGGCAGATAGAAACTGAATGTGGTTCCTTCATTGACTTTGCTGTGCACATTAATCGAACCTGAATGGGCATCGACAATGTTCTTGGCAATCGCAAGACCAAGGCCTGTTCCGGAGCGGCCTCTCGTCCTCGCCTTATCTGCTTTATAGAAGCGTTCAAAAACAAACGGCAGATCTTCTTCGACAATTCCTGTGCCTGTATCCTTAACATCAACCTTTATTCCGCCCGCAACGGACTGCACCCCCACTTCAACTGTGCCGCCCTCAAGAGTATGCCTGATTGCGTTATCCACAAGATTCGTCAGAACCTGTTCAATTTTATCCGGATCAAGAACAAACTCAGGTTCGTCGAGTGCAAAACTGGAGGTGAGCGTAATATCTTTTTCCCTCGCAAGTCCCTGGAACTTGCGGTTGATTTTTTCAATAAATTCATTAATGGAAATGCTCTCAAGATTGAGGGTGATATGACCCGCTTCCATCCGGGCAAGATCGAGCAGATCATTGACAAGCCGTCCCATTCTGAGCGATTCATCGTAAATAACCTGGGCAATCTCTTTTTTCTCCTCATCCGAGCTTGCAATATCATCTACAATCGCTTCAGAATACCCCTGAAGCATGGCAATCGGCGTTCTCAGTTCATGGCTGACGTTTGCGATAAAGTCTTTGCGCAATTTATCAAGCCGGCGCTCTTCTGTCATGTCCCGAAGCACGGCTACCGCCCCCCGGACGTAAGACTGATTGTAAAGCGGGCTCATGACAAGCACCCAGCTTCTTCCCTGAAGGGTTACTTCCACGATATGCTCTCTTTCTGTGTTGACAACCCGCTGGAACAATTCTTTCGCTTCAGGAGGAATTTCTTCCCCCTCGTTTATCTGCATTTTTTGTTCATAGTACCATGACTGCAGGAAGCGTTCCGCAGGGGGATTGGTCACAAGAATGGTTCCATCAATATTAAGTGTGATAACCCCGTCTGCCATACTGCTCAGAATGCTCGTTAAGTGCTCTTTCTCCTGATTAAGAGCGTTGATGTTAAACTTCAGCTGTCTCCCCATCTGATTGAATGCAATAGCGAGCTCCCCGATTTCATCGTGGCTCAAAATCGGAACTTTTGTATCAAAATTGCCTCGTGTCAGCTCTTGTGTCGCCTCTCTCATTTTTCTCAGCGGATAGGTAATTCTGGTTGACAGGAAGAAGGCAAAAACCGTTGTCAGAATGATGGCTATACCTGCCGCAAGAAGAATGTATTTTGTCGTGTGCTCGGTTGTCTTTTGGACGGCCTGCAGGGACTGTGACATAAAAACGGCTCCGTCCTTGCCGTCACTTGTTTTATAGGGAACACCGACTACAAGCACTTCCTCCTTGTTTCCGGAGTTTTTTTGCTGTTCTTCCGGCAGCCGGGTGAGCTTGCTTACATTTTTCTGATCCTGGAACACCTTTGACAGCTCTCTGTCAGCGCGGATGTCCTCCATGCTGAAGGTTGGTGTGTTTTCATACTTTTTAGGAGAAAACCAGTATTCATTTTCGTTCTCGGCTATCACAATGCTAGTCAGTTCATCCGCAAGCTCCCAGGTAATGGACCTTGCAAGCTCCTGGTCTTCATGATTTTCCAAAATAACAGACACTTTATTGGCCAGCTGCGTCAGTTCATTTTCGGCTTCATCAACATGAAAGCTTTCAATAAACTGGAGCAGCAGAACAGTCAGGACAAACAAGACGAATGATACAAGAAGCAGAATGGTAAACCAAAGTTTACCGACTACGCTTTTCCAGAACATCATTCACTGCCTGCCTCAAACTTGTAGCCGACACCCCAGACCGTGACTATCATCGAGGCAGCATCGGGTGAAACTTTGCTGAGTTTCTCTCTCAGGCGCTTTACATGCGTATCAACCGTTCTCAAGTCTCCGAAAAACTCATACTGCCACACTTCCTTCAAAAGCTTCTCACGGTCATACACTTTGTCAGGCGTTTTCGCAAGAAAATAAAGCAGCTCATACTCTTTAGGCGTTAAGCTGACTTCTTTTCCATCAGCAAGCACCCGGTGAGCATCATGGTCAATGGAAAGATGCGGGAAAACAATGACGTTTTTCGCTTTTGTTTCTGTTTTAAGGAAAGAAGTCGTTGAAGAGCGTCTCAGCAGGGCTTTCACTCTTAAAACAACTTCTCTCGGGCTGAACGGCTTAACGATGTAGTCATCTGTTCCGACCTCAAAGCCCTGAACTCTATTCACTTCTTCCCCTTTTGCCGTCAGCATGATGATCGGGGTCGCTTTTTTCAGGCGCAGCTGTCTGCATACCTCAATGCCGTCAATGCCCGGCATCATTAAATCAAGCAGAATCAGATCATATTCTTCTGCAAGAGCCATTTCCAGAGCGTCGCTTCCGTTGTCGGCTTCTTCTATTTGATAGTTTTCACGTTCAAGGTACATCTTCAGCAGTCTTCTTATTCTGTCTTCATCATCTACAACAAGTATTTTATAGTTTGGATTGGTTTCCATAGAGGTTCCTCCCTTATTAGAAAAGCGTAAGCGGGCGTTCAGCTCCGGGAGCCAGATAAGAAATCACATAAAAAGTCCGGGTTTAGACTTTTTAGGGAATTTTGTTCTGGCAGAGGAGCTGGCCGCTGAAATGCGTAAGCGGCAAATCCGCCCGCCATTAAGAAAAAGAATGATTACTTCCTATTTTACCAAAAAACCTTCACTTTATAGGAGTGAAGGCTCTTTAAAAACGTATTTTAAGCGTAAGAATGCAATCCGGCAATGACAAGGTTCACAAAAATCAAGTTAAACATGATAATAGCAAAACCGATTACAGCAAGCCAGGCTGATTTTTCTCCCTGCCAGCCTTTTGAAAGCCGCAGATGGAGATATGCCGCATAAAACAGCCACGTAATCAGGGCCCAGACCTCTTTTGGATCCCAGCCCCAAAAACGGGTCCATGCAATCTGCGCCCAGATCATGGCGAAAATCAGAGCGCCTAATGTGAAGACCGGAAAACCGATTGTCACAGAACGGTAGCCAATTTCATCTACAAGGTCCAGGTTGACGTTTTTCGTCAGCGGCTGCAAAAAGGCGGATATCCGCTTTCTTAAAATCAGGCGCAGCGCACCGTACAGCAGCAACCCTGTTCCAAGCGACCAGATCACTGTATTCAGTTTTCGTGCTGAAATCAGAGCCGGAACTTCAACAGCAGCTTCCATTTTTCCTTCTGTCAGCAGTTCGCCTTTATGGGGACCAACTAAAGCAGGAAGGTTATAGACCATTTCTGCTTCCTGTTCGTTCTTATCCGTCCACTTATAAACAGCCTCATAATCCATGAATCTGAATGTGCTGGTAATCGCTATAAACGCAATTGTGGCAACAAGCGCATACATGACCGCTTCAAGCCAGAATGTCTTTTTGGATCTCACGGACTGATCGACTGTACGAATGAGATAAATGACTCCCGCAATAAAACTGATTGCAAGAATTGCCTGTCCAAGAGCCGCAGTGGTCACATGGATGTGAAGCCAGTTGCTCTGCAAAGCCGGAATCAGCGGAGATATGTCTGTTGGAAACATGCTTGCATAGGCAATCAGAAGCAAGGCAACAGGAAGTGTAAATAATCCAAGAACCGATACTTTATAAATAAAATAGAGGACAATAAATGCCAGAACAAGCATCATGCCGAAAAACGTTGTAAACTCAAAAAGATTGCTGACAGGAGCATGCCCGGAAGCCATCCATCTTGTAAAAAAATAGCCGGTCTGTGCTGCAAACCCGGCGATTGTCACCGCAATGCCTGCAGCCGCCCATTTCGTAGGCTTTTTATATTCTTTTCTCTTGTCGCGGATTGCTCCTGCAAAAAGAAAGGTTGCAGCCAGGTATAGAAAGAATGCTGCAAATAGCAAATTACTGCTTAAAGCCGCCACACCTTTTCCTCCTCATCGCTTTATTTCTCATCTGACTGGTCAGCCGGCTTTTCAATCACTGTTCCTTCAAGCACAGCTTCCATTTCCTTTTTAATGCCGTACCAGTTTTTATTGGTATGGCCTGCAAGGAGAATGGCATCCCCGTTCCGCCTGATCCAAATGCGGCGGTGATTCCAGTACATGCCCTGAGTGACACCGATCATGAAAATGGCTCCGCCAAGTCCAAGGAACCAGAGGGTATTGTCTTTTCTTACCGTAAGAGCAGAAAGGTTTTTTGTTTCGACTCCTTCAAACTTCATCTTCATCTGATTATCTTCACTCGGCTCAATCGTCTGCTGAATCGCAACAAAACTCGTTTCGCCTTCAGGTTTATCAGGAGAAATCATTTTAAAAACGAATGCCGGGTTATCCGGAATCCTTGTCTTCGTTGCCGGCTCACCCTCGCTGTTAAAATAAAAATCAGGAAGATAGCTTGCGACTTCAACTTTATAGCCATTGCCAAGGTCGTACTGTTTTTGCGGATCCAGCAGATCTATGGCAAGCTCACCAAAGCTCTCTTCCGTCTCTTTGTCTATCAGACTGAATTTCATCTTGTTTAATTCGTTCAGTTTGAAGTCAACTTGATAAAGAGCATACGAATCATGCTTTAACGGCTGATTCACTTTAATCTGCTCATCCTTTATTTTCTCAAGCTCAGGTTCTGCGCCAACGAGCGCTTCCCCTTTTCGTTCAAATAAGGTGACGTTTGTCTGATAGTTTTTGGCTACACTGCCGTCTCCTACTCTAGTAATCGCGTTTTCAAATACTTCATCTTCGCTTTCTTTCTGGTAGGTTTCCATAATGAACTGATCGCTTTTCAGAAAATACTTGCCGTCTGTTCCAGGGATGACCTTTGTTTCTCCTTCGCGGATCCACAAGACATCATCCACATACATGCCCGGCACAAACCTGAGCATCGCTCCAAACAAAAAGATGATTAGACCGATGTGGTTGACATAGGGTCCCCATCTTGAAAAACGGTTTTTTTCGGCCAACAGGCTGCCGTTCTCTTCTCTGACATGATAGCGTTTTCTCTCAAGCTTTTCTTTCACCATTTTCAGCTGCGCATCTGCGTCTGTGACAGACGGTGTCTCGCTGAACAGACGCTGCCTTCTCATGAAACTTTCATGGCGTGTGACGCCCTGCTTTTTCAGCGCCCTGTAAAGCGGTACGAATCTGTCAAGGCTTGCAATGACAAGCGAAGCTGCCAGAGCCCCGATAAGGACGATATACCACCACGAGCTGAAAAGTTCATGAAATCCAAGCTGATAATAAAGCTGGCCGATTACGCCGTATTCTTCCCGGTAGAAATCTTTAGGCGTCACATTCGGCGGTATGTACATCACTTGAGGAAGAATGGTGCCGATCGCTGACGCTATTAAAATCAGGACGATAATCCAAATCCCGACTTTTACGGAAGAAAAGAAATTCCAGATCTTATCGACCGGGGTTCTTTTATAGGTCTGGGACCGTCTTGCACTGCCGTCATACTTCATATCAAGCAGCTTGCTTCCGTTCTCCTTTTCCTGAATAGGACGGCCGCAGGATTCGCAGAGAACCGTTCCATGCGGATTGCTGTGGCCGCATAAGCATTTCACTTCATTCATGATGAAAACTCCCCGTTTACGGCTTGATTGATTCCATATAATCCCTGACCATCCGCTCATTCATCTGGCCAGTGATAATTTCTTTCACTACTCCATTTTTGTCAATGAGAAATGTAGTCGGAAGCGGGACAACTCCATATGCCTCAAGCACCTGTGAGTCTTTATCAAGAACCACGGGAAAAGATAAATCATATGTTTCCATAAAGCTCTGCACGGCAACGTCTGACTCTGCGATGTTCACGGCAAGAATTTCAACGCCCTTGTCTGAATAATAATCATACTGGTTCTGCATATAGGGCATCTCGCGTTTGCACGGCTCGCACCATGTTCCCCAGAAATTCAGAAAAACACCTTTTCCTTTGTAATCAGAAAGCTGGTGCTTGTCCCCGTTCAGGTCTGTTAATACGAAATCAGGCGCCTCGCTGCCAACCTTCACCTTTTCTTTGCTTGAGAAAAAATTTGTGTATAACGTATATCCCAGCGCCCCGGCAAGCAGGGCGAGGATAATGGATCTCATGATCAGACGTCTTTTTTTCTTCATTGAAAACTCTCCCATATCCTCATACATTTCAACTCATTATATCACTGTTTTTTTGGAACATTTTCCTGATAATTTGAAGTTTATGTGAAAATTAAGGCGCTTACTTTCCAAATTTGGCAAGGGATCTGAGCTGTTTCACCTCATGCGGGGAAAGCTCGCGGGCATCGCCTGTTTTCAGTCCCTTAAGGTCAAGGAAGCCGTATGTTTCGCGCTTAAGCTTTAGAACAGGGTGTCCGATCGCTTCAAACATGCGGCGCACCTGTCTGTTTCTGCCTTCATGGATGGTCAGTTCCACAATGCTTGTCTGCTTCTTTTTATCAAGAGATACAAACTTCACCTTTGCAGGAGCCGTTTTCCCGTCTTCAAGCATGATTCCTTTTTCAAGCGATCTCAGCGTTTCACGCGGAGGAATGCCTTTGATTTTTGCCACATAGGTTTTTTCAACTTCGCTCTTAGGGTGCATCATCAAATTGGCAAATTCGCCGTCATTAGTCATGATGACAAGGCCGGAAGTATCATAATCAAGCCTTCCAACGGGATAGATTCGCTCTTTAATATGCTGGAAGAAATCTGTCACCGTTTTTCTTCCTTTATCGTCAGAAGCAGTCGAGACCACTCCGCGCGGTTTGTAAAGAATAAAATACACAGGTTCTTCTTTTTCAACAGGAACTCCGGCAACCTCAACACGGTCATTTCCGGATACTTTTATCCCAAGCTCCCGGACGGTTTTGCCATTCACTGTAACTTTTCCTTCTAATATAAGCTCTTCCGCTTTCCTTCTTGATGCAAGGCCTGCGTGAGCTATCACTTTTTGCAAACGTTCCATTCTTTTCACCTCGTTAACATCTTACTGCTAAAAATTTGATTAGACAAGTTCTCGTGGCATGCACGAAGCCTTATTATCTCACAAAAATGATGCGCCTGCTCAAAAATCTTCATAACTGCCGAAACAGGCATATAAAAAAGCCTTCCGGATGAGGAAGACTTGAATTCTATGCATTAAAAAGCAAGCATCACAATAAAGATAGCAGCCGCAATCCCCAGCAAGTCTGCTAGGAGCCCCACTTTCAGCGCATCCCCCATTTTTTTCACACCGACCGCGCCGAAGTAAACCGTCAGGATGTAGAGCGTTGTATCCGTGCTTCCCTGCATGACGGCAGAGAGCCTTCCGATAAAAGAATCCGGTCCGTAGGCTGCAATCAAATCTGTCGTCATTCCAAGAGCGGCAGTCCCTGATATCGGCCGGATAAAAGCCAGCGGTACAATTTCACTCGGCACACCGATTGCATCCAGTGCGGGTTTCATCATCCCGACGAAAAATTCAAGCGCACCAGATGCACGAAAAATGGTGATGGCTACGAGCATTCCCACTAAATAAGGAATAATGGAAAAGGCAATTTCAATTCCTTCCTTGCCGCCTTCAACAAACGTTTCATAGGTCGGCACTTTCTTAAACGTGCCGTAAACAAGAATGAACCCGATCATCAGGGGAATCATCCAAAGAGATATGATGCTGACAAGCCCCATTCCTATCTCCTCTCCTTCCGCATTCTTCTATGGTAGAAATAGCGGTCTATCAGAATGGCGCCAATGGCGGAAATGATGGTTGCAAGCAGTGTCGGCCCAACAATATCAGTGGGTGACTTTGACCCGTATGTCATCCTCACCGCAATGACTGTCGTTGGAATCAGCGTAATGCTTGATGTGTTCAGCGCGAGAAATGTAATCATTGACCTGCTTGCATCCGGTTTATTCCCATTCAGCTTTTTCATCTGCTCCATCGCTTTAATGCCAAGAGGTGTGGCTGCATTGCCGAGTCCGAACAGGTTCGCCATCATGTTTGACAGAATGTAGCCCATTGCCGGGTGTTCAGGAGGGATCTCCGGAAAGAGTCTTTTAACAAGCGGCTTAAACAAATTGCTCAATTTTTCAAGGAGTCCTGCTTTTTCCGCCACCTTCATCAGACCAAGCCAGAACACAAGCACACTGATCAAGCCGATGCTGATGGTAACAGCATCTTTTGCCCCTTTAAATACCGCAGCGTTCACTTCTTCCATCGTTCCGTTCACCATGGCAAACACAATTCCGATGACAGTCAGCCCCACCCATATGATGTTAATCATGTCCGCTGTAGCCCGCTCCGATAAAGAATAGCTTCCGGAATTTTTCCCAAAGAGGGGCATTCGGTTTGTTGGTCAGGCCATTATCATAGTAAATGGGCACCTCATCGACACGTTCATCTTCTACAATAACGGACATTTTCCCGACGACATTCGGCACATCTTCCGGCTTATCCCATTTTTTATCCGGTTTGATGAGCGTGATGTCGATTCTGATTTCATCCTCCTCCTCATCGTTCAGCGGATAGTACACATCTCTTTTGATGAACAGCCGGTTCTTATAGATTTTCTCCTGAATATCTTTCAGCGTTCCCGACTCTTTCACTTTAAAAAGATCATAATCTCTGTATGCCATATTGAACATGGCAATATGATCATTCCAGTCATCAGAAGCATCAATCGTAACAGCCACAAGGTTCATGCCCTCTTTAGAAGCAGTTGACACAAGCGTTCGCTTCGCCCGTTTCGTATACCCCGTTTTCCCGCCGGTGCTGTACTCATAAAGACTTGTCAGCAGTTTATTTTTATTTCTCCACACCCGGTCCCACTGCTCATTCGGATTAGGGGCACGGTGCACCTTAGTGCCTGATATTTTCTGATACATCGGGTTTTCCATGGCATACCTTGTCAGGATCGCCATATCATAGGCAGTTGAATAATGATTTTCATGATCATCCAGACCGTGCGGATTCGCAAACTCCGTATTCATCATGCCGATTTCCGCTGCCTTCTGGTTCATCATATGGACAAACCCTTCAACACTTCCGCCAACATGTTCTGCAATTGCAACCGCAGCGTCGTTTCCGGAACGGAGCATCAGGCCGTACACAAGGTCCTCAAGCTTAATCTTCTCACCCTCCTGAAGGTAGACCGCCGACCCTTCAGTATGTATCGCGCGATTGCTGACCGTTGCCTTTTCATCCATCTTCCCGGATTCAATCGCAAGAATGGCCGTCATAATTTTAGTAATGCTCGCAATTCTCCGTTTTGTATGGGCATCTTTTTCAAAAAGGATTCTTCCTGATTCCTGTTCAAGCAGTACAGCACTTCTTGCACTGACGCCCATCGCATCAGCCTTATGCGGCAGACCCGAAATAAGCAAAAGGCAAACAAGTGCGGTCACTGCGATCTGTTTCCATTGCCGCACAGCCCCCACGTCCTTTGATCGTTTTGTACAAGTTTATGCGGGTGGACAAAGGTTATGAAGGAATAATTTCTTCTTTTGGATGAAAAGTGTTGTGATACTGAGTTTGATGCTTGTCCTCTGAAATCGAATTACAGCTTGGGAGGGTACGAGTCGTGTGGTTGCTTACCCTCCTAGATCGTTTCTCAGTTTCCGATGGTACGATTCGGCCGCTTGCTTACCCTCCCAAATCGTTTCTCGGTTTCCGTGGGTACGATTCGCGCATTTGCTTACCCTCCCAGATCGTTTCTCGGTTTCCGTGGGTACGATTAAAGTGCCCGCACCTCATGCCATACCGAAAAAACAAAAAAACAGCTGCCCACTGGACAGCTGCTCACTTCGTTCATTTGGATTGAATCATTTTTGTACGGTAATCGGTTTCGTAGTACTCAAGCTCTTCGCGGATTTCCTGAAAGCCGCTTTCGAGTGAAGCTATCATCGTTTGAAGGGTTGCCGGTGCAGCATGGCGGTATTTGATGGCGTTTTTGCCTGTATAGGCTGACCTGCTGTCTTCATACCACACATCATTTTTCGGATTATAAAACTCTTCAATGCACTGATGATAAATTTTATAAAGCGCCTTTTCGGCTGCAGGCTTTCTGAAAGGCTCATTCTGAAGCACGATTCTGCACGCTTCAAGCCCTTCCTCGCAGTAAACGGACAGCCTTCTCAGGTTGCGGAAAAGATCTTCATAATACTCCTCTTCTCCTCCCGCTTCCTCGTTTAAAAAGGATGAGATTGTCGCATGGTTTAAAAACGTATTCAACTCATTGACGACATTCCCCAAAAAACGTTCTACTTGTTCAGTTTGTGCTTTCACAATGGCATTTCCCACTTGAGACACTTCCCTTCCGTTTGTTTACATTTCTTTATGTACAGTCATTTTTACTTTTTCAGCAGCATCCAAAAGACTGATCCTGCCGTGCTCTCTAATGTGAGCAGGAATCTCCAGGGCCTGCTGAAGATTGATTCCATCCAAGTACTTGAGGAAAACATCCTGCTCATTTACATAAAATCGTTTCCGCTTTAAGAGCGATTCATTTTGAATAATGCAAATTAACGCCAATACATCCTTTATTGCCGCATCTTTGAAAAGGGCAGGGTTTTGACCGGCAAACACCTCTTCAAAGTACCTGACATACAGGACGTGAAACGTTTTTTCGGTTTTACCTGTGACAATCGTGATTTCAGAGCGGTTAAAAAAATCCTCGGATGTATTCGGCATCTCTTTTTCTAACTCATAGCCTCTGCACATGGTTATGTACACCTGATTGCCCTCCTGATTTAGATTCAAAAAAAGGAACAAAGAGTGTCCTTTGTTCCGTTGTACCCTATTTTACCACAGGTTCTGCTTCAATTGTGTAAATTATTTGATTTCTTCAAATGTCTGATTGAAATTTTCAAAAAAGAGATCTGCTTCTTCTCCGAACGCCTCGTCGTCTTCTTTTTCAGGAAGTGGAGGAAGCTCCTTAATGTTCTTCAGGCCGAAATGCTCGAGAAATTCCTTGGTCGTTCCATAGAGAATGGCCCGTCCTGTTCCTTCCGCCCGACCGACTTCTTTCACAAGAACCTTGGCTGTGAGTGTCTGAAGAGGCCGCTCGGACTTGACTCCTCTTATCTCTTCAATTTCAGCTCTTGTAATCGGCTGTCTGTAGGCTACTATTGCAAGAATTTCAAGGGCTGCCTGTGACAGGGAGCTGTGGTTTGGTGTTTCAACCAGTTTCTTTAAATAAGCGGCATGCTTTTTCTTCGTTGTCAGCTGATAAACACCTGCGACTTCAATCAATTCAATGCCCCGCTGCTTTTTCTTATACTCTTTTTGAAGTTCTTCTATTGCTTCTGCTACAACCTCTTCTTCAATCTCAAGCACGGCTGTGAGCTGTTTCTTTGAAAGCCCCTCATCACCTGCGGCAAACAGCAGGGCTTCCATAATGGATTTCCATTTCTCCAAGGCTTTAAACCCTCCCCAGAATATAAATATCTGAAAAATTTTCTTCCTGTTCGATCATGATGCTGTTGTTTTTCATCAATTCCAAGATGGCTAGAAAGGTTACCACTAGATGATCCTTCTGGTCTGAGGGGAACAGCTCGGTAAATTTGCGTCTGCGGGGATTTCGCCTGAATTCATCAAGTATCTCATCCATCCGCTTCTCAATCGGTATTTCCTGTCTGGCAATTTTCGTCTGCAGCGGCTTTTGCAGTTTTTTTCTGCGCATCATCTTCTGAAAAGCCCCAAGCATATCATAAATGGTGACATTCACCGGATCTGATCCTCCAGCAGGCTCTGCGGCATATGCACTAAGGTCACTGGGAGGCTTTGTAAAAACCTTCGATCGTTCTTCTTCCATGTGTCTTAAATCATCTGCAGCTTCTTTGTATTTGCGGTATTCGATCAGTCTTCTCATCAGCTCATCGCGCGGATCTTCTTCAGGTTCAAACCCAAAGTCATCCTCTTCAAGCTCTTCTTCATGTTTTGGAAGAAGCATTCCGCTTTTAATGGACAAAAGCGATGCTGCCATTACCAGATACTCAGATGCCACATCAAGCTGAAGTTCTTTCATTGTATGTATATAGAGCATATACTGCTCGGTTATTTCAGCAACCGGTATATCATAAATATCAATCTCAAGTGTATTGATTAAATGCAGGAGAAGATCCAGCGGCCCTTCAAATGCATCGATTTTCACTTTGTACTGCACGTTCATCCCACCACTTCATTCTGTACCGCTTAAGCAGACTACCCTTTAGTATAGAACATAATATGATCAATCTCCATTACTATTTTAGGTGATTCATAGAACAATGAGAAAAAAGTCCAGAACCGGGATATTCGCCCATACACATCAAAGCGCCCTGCATAAGATACCAATGTAAATTCGAAAGTTCTTAAGGAGGAATTAGTAATGGGAGATAAAGGTTTTGGCTACGGTTCTGGATTTGCGCTGATCGTTGTATTGTTCATTTTGTTAATTATCGTTGGAGCTGCTTGGCTGTACTAATCAGCGCCTATTAAAGACCGCAACATTTTGGTGCTCAGGCTTATGAGCACCTTTTGTGTTTCATTTCTTCATAGAAGATGCCCCTTTATGCTAAACTGAAGATACATATTTTCTGATGTGAGGGTGATGTTATCTGTATCCTGAAGCCTATTTAGATTATTTAGTTCACTTCCACGGAGACCGCGACTATTTTGAATGCCATGAAGTGCTTGAAGAACACTGGAAGGAAGATCCTCCCGGAAAGCGCAAGGCATACTGGGTCGGACTCATTCAGCTTGCAGTCGGGCTTTATCATTACAGAAGGGAAAACTGGAACGGGGCAGAGCGGATGATTAAAAATGCCATTTCCATTTGTTCGCAGGAGAAAGATGCGGTTGCTTCACTCGGTCTGCACCCCGAATCTCTTCTTGAGCTGATGAGAAAAACATCTCTCGCGATCGAACAAAAGCGGCCATATGAAAGCATCAGTCTTCCGGTTTTTGATGAAGAGCTTCTGAAGCAGGCCAAGTCACACTGTAAAGAAAACGGCATGACGTGGGGAAACCCAAGCAATCTTGCGGATGCCTCCCTCGTTCACAGACATTCCACGAGGGACAGATCGGATGTTATTGCAGAACGGAACAGAAGTCTTCTGCAAAAGAAAAAAAACAGATGAAGCATATGCTTCATCTGTTTTTTTGAAAGCAGGTATTTATACTGTCCCTGCCCAACGTCCTGAAAGTCTGCTGCTAGCAGTCCGGTTCCGTGCACTTTTCGAAAAAAGCTTTTGTCCGTTCATCCGGAACCACTGTTTTTGTTTTGTACTGTTCTTTTAATGCCGCCACCATTTTTCTGCCGATTCCCTGATGACGGTGAGAAGGGTTCACACTTACATGCTGAATCTTCACGCGGTCATCGTCCTCATGCACGACTCCGATTGTGCCGATGATATCATCGTCTTCTTTCCAAAGAAACAGCTGCCAGAACTCATCTGTTTCATACTGTTTCATTGTCTGCTGCAAATGCTTTAAATCTTTTTCATTTGGCATAAAAGACAAAAGACCCATGGCAATTTTTTCAAAGCTTTTCTTATAGCGAATTAACATATGAACCCCTCATTAACGAAATAACCTTCCGATTAGAGAAAGCAAAAACAAAAAATGAAAGCCTGTCATCAGACTGATGTTCGGTCCATGTTTCTTCCGTTCACCTAAACAGATCCCGGATCAGGCATGAATCACTCTCAGAACATTATAAACAGTTTTCCGGGCTTTTTAAACACTTTTCAGCGAAATTAATCCAATGTGCGCATTAAATTCGCCATTTCGATGGCCGCAACAGCTGCTTCATAGCCTTTATTCCCAGCTTTTGTGCCGGCACGCTCAATTGCCTGTTCAATCGATTCAGTCGTCAGGACACCGAAAATAACCGGAACGCCCGTTGACATGGATGCCTGCGACACTCCTTTAGCCGCCTCATTGCAGACATAATCATAATGAGTCGTAGATCCTCTGATGACTGTTCCAAGTGTGATCACTGCATCATATTTGTTCGATGCGGCCATTTTTTTGGCAACCAGCGGAATTTCAAATGCGCCAGGCACCCATGCGATTTCCACGTTCTCTTCCTCCACGCCGTGGCGGTTCAGTGCGTCTGTTGCCCCGCTCAAAAGCTTGCTTGTAATGAATTCATTAAATCTCCCTACGATAACCGCTACTTTTAATCCTGATCCGACTAAATTACCTTCGTATGTTTTCATGACTGTTTCCTCCAATATTATAGGTTGAGTAAATGTCCAAGCTTTCCTTTTTTCGTTTTCATATAGCCTTCATTTTCTTCTTTTGAAGGCATTTGAATCGGTATACGGTCCACAACTGTCAGTCCGTACCCTTCAAGCCCTGCGATTTTTCTCGGATTGTTCGTCAGAAGCTTCATCTCTGCCACGCCAAGATCTTTTAATATCTGGGCACCGATTCCGTAATCTCTCAGGTCATCGGCAAATCCAAGCTTATGATTGGCTTCCACCGTATCATAGCCTTCTTCCTGAAGGGCATAAGCTTTCATCTTATTTAAAAGTCCGATCCCTCTGCCTTCCTGTCTCATATATAAAAGAATTCCGCTTCCGGCTTCTTCAATCTGGGCAAGCGCTGCATGGAGCTGAGGTCCGCAGTCGCAGCGGTTTGACCCGAACACATCACCTGTCAGACATTCTGAATGGACGCGCACAAGAGTCGGCTGATCAGGAGAAATTTCTCCTTTTACAAGAGCGATATGCTCTTTGCCGTCAAGAACGTTTGAATACCCGACCGCTCTGAACATGCCGAACTCAGTTGGAAGCTTAATATCCGCTTCTCTTTTTACAAGAGCATCAGACACATTGCGGTAGTGAATCAGATCTTTAATGGTGATCATTTTGAGGCCATGGTGCTCGGCAATTTCCATTAAATCCGGAACCCGCGCCATTTCTCCGTCTTCTTTAATAATTTCACAGATGACGCCTGCCGGGCTTGCACCAGAGAGTCTCGCAAGATCAACAGCAGCTTCTGTATGCCCTGCCCGTCTCAGCACCCCGCCCTGCTTTGCAACGAGCGGAAAAATATGACCCGGCCGTTTAAAGTCAGAAGGAACGGCATCTTCATTTAGAATCGCCATGATCGTATCTGATCGTTCAGAAGCGCTTATCCCTGTTTTGGTGGTTTTATAGTCAATGCTGACCGTAAACGCCGTTCCATGCGGGTCCGTATTGTCGCTTACCATCGGATGAAACTGAAATTTTTCCGCATACTCCGAAGAAAGCGGCACGCAGACAAGTCCTCTGCCGTGCTTAATCATAAAATTGATCACTTCAGGAGTAGCATGGTCTGCAAGAGCTACAAAATCTCCTTCATTTTCACGTTCTTCATCATCTACGACAATGACAACTTTGCCGTTTTTCAAATCCTCAATTGCTTCACTTATTGAATGAAATGCCATGATGTGTCCTCCATTCTAGTAAAATCCGTTTTCTTTTAAAAAATCAGGTGTAATCGATGAAGATCCCTGTGACTGATCGATGAACTTCTTCACATACTTGCCGAGCATGTCACATTCAATGTTGACAATATCCCCTGCCTCTTTGCCTCCAAGAACGGTTTCAGAGAGAGTATGCGGGATAATGGACACCGTTACTTGTTCATTCTCAAGGCCGAAAATCGTCAGGCTGATTCCATCAATGGCGATTGAGCCTTTCATCACTATCGATGAAGTCAGGTCCCTGCTCGTTTTTATATCATAATAAACCGCATTTGCACTCGGCCGTTTGCGGATAATCGTACCTGTCCCATCCACATGTCCGGTGACAAAATGCCCGCCGAACCTTCCTCCTGCCGCCATCGCCCGCTCAAGATTGACGTTTGATCCCTGTTTCAGGGCGTTCAGCGAGGTAGCTTTCACGGTTTCAGGCATCACATCCACTGTAAAGGAGGATGATGTGAACTTTGTTACCGTCAGGCACACGCCGTTCACGGATATACTGTCCCCAAGCCTCACATCTTCCAAAACTTTTGACGCATGGATGGTCATCTCAATGGCTTTATCGCTTCCGCTCATGCTGCCGATCGTGCCGATTTCTTCAATAATTCCTGTAAACATTTCGCTTTACCCCTCCTTCTTTACGCAGACAAGCTTCAGATCTTCACCAATCAGCTCAGCTGACTGAATTTTCAGTCGGAATGCTTTATTAATTTCCTTAATCCCTGTTCCTCCTGCAAGAGACGGGGCACCTTCCCCTCCAATCAGAACGGGGGCTGTATAGCTGACTACTTCATTGAACATGCCGCTTTCAATAAAATTTCCATGTACTGTTGCGCCGCCTTCAACAAATAATGACGTCACGCCCATTTCACCTATGGTCTGAAGCAATTCCTCAATTCTTATGGACGGCGTGTTCATTTTTATCACTTTGGCTTTCTTTTCAAGCAGGCTTATTTTTTCAGCAGATGCACCGCTGCCGGCTATCAGCCACGTTTCCGCAAGACCGTCATTCAGCACAGCGGCTGTTTCCGGAATTCTCAGATGCGTATCAAGCACAATTCGGACAGGCTGCTTTTTAGCATGTTCCGTCCTGCATGTTAAAGACGGATTATCTTTTATAACTGTTTCAATACCGGTAAGGATGGCATCATGCCTCTCTCTGTAGGAGTGGACATCTTTCCTTGCTTCTTCCCCGGTGATCCATTTGCTCTCTCCCGTTACAGTGGCTGTTTTGCCGTCAAGACTCCCAGCCCACTTCAGCGTAACAAACGGACGTTTCTTTTGAATATAATGGAAAAAGAATTTGTTCAGCTCTGCAGCTTCTTCTTTCAAGACGCCAAGCTCTACTTCAATTCCGGCATCACGGAGTTTCCTTATTCCTCTGCCGGCAACTGCGGGATTCGGGTCTTCAACAGCCACAACCACTCTTTTCACTTTGGACTGAATAAGCAGATCCGCACAAGGCGGCGTCCTCCCGTGATGACTGCAAGGCTCAAGCGTCACATAAACAGTCGACCCTTCAGCCTCAGCACCCGCCATCCTGATCGCATGAACTTCTGCGTGCGGCTCACCCGCTTTAAGATGTGCGCCAAGACCGACGATCCTGCCGTCTTTCACCACAGCCGCACCAACATGAGGATTGGGCGACGTCTGCCCGATTCCCTGTTCTGCCAGGCGCAGAGCCGTCATCATATACTCGCGATCTTCCAAAACCATATCCCCTTTCTTTTAGAATGCAAAAAAGCCCGCAGGTTGATACCTGGGGGCTTGTCAGGGATTATTGGTCACATTCGCATGCCAAACAAGAGTACCATTCCTCTGTTTTTTCAGAAAAATAATACCCGCACGTCAACACTGTGTTCCTTCTCCCATCCAGACTATACTGTCGGCTCCAGAATTTCACTGGATCCACCGCCTGCACCATGTGCAGCCGGGTCACGGACTGAAAAGCATCTGCTTTATCACCGCCGGTTGGGAATTTCACCCTGCCCCGAAGGAAAACAATGAGTATGAAATTGTTCCTTTCTATCATCTTATCCGGATATGCGGAAGATTGCAACGATTTAATTCCGGGGTTTTCTGATTGGAGATTGATTTTTCATTTTAGAAAGGGTTGCTGGTTTTTTAGGTGGTGTGATCCGTGATGTTGCTTACCCTCGCAAATTGTTTTACGGTTTACGAGGGTACGATTCGAGCACTTGCTTACCCTCCCACATGGTTTCTCGGTTTGAGAGGGTACGATTCCAGCACTTGGCTACCCTCCCAGATCGTTTTACGGTTTACGGGGGTACGATTCCAGCATTTGCTTACCCTCGCAAATCGTTTTTCAGTTTACGGGGGTACGATTCAAACGCTTGCTTACCCTCGCAAATCGTTTTTCGGTTTGCGAGGGTACGATTCGAGCACTTGCTTACCCTCCCACATCGTTTCTCGGTTTGCGAGGGTACGATTCCGACGCTTGCTTACCCTCGCAAATCGTTTTTCGGTTTACCGGGGTACGATTCCAGCATTTACTTACCCTCGCAAATCGTTTTACGATTTCCGGGGGTAGGATTCCAGCGTTTGCTTACCCTCGCAGATTGTTTTACGGTTTACGTGGGTACGATCCGCAAGTTTACTTACCCTCGCAAATCGTTTTACGATTTCCGGGGGTAGGATTCCAGCGTTTGCTTACCCTCGCAAATCGTTTTACGGTTTACGTGGGTACGATCCGCAAGTTTGCTTACCCTCGCAGATCGTTTTACGGTTTACGGGGGTACGATTCCAGCATTTGCTTACCCTCGCAAATCGTTTCTCGGTTTCCGGGGGTACGATTCACGCGTTTGCTTACCCTCCCATATCGTTTCTCAGTTTCAGAGGGTACGATTCAACTGTGTTTACTATTTCTCGCGAGGCACATAATGTGTAGCTTTGCCAATCCCTGTCTGTAAAAAATGATTGTTTAAGATTTTCCTGATGGTCTTTTTGGATTTTACTATGTGACACCATTCCCAAATCTCTTCAACAGTAATCTTTCTTTCCGGAAAAAGAAACTGATATTCTTCAATAGCCCGCAGGATTGCAGAAACATAGGCTTCCGCAGTTTTACAATTCGAGCAGCGAAAATATGGATTTGAAAATGTAGTATACATCTTGCCACAAAACCTGCACCCCACCCCCTTCTCAAGCTCGTCATACCCATACTCAGGCAGCCGGTCAAAACGCGATTCCTCCTGATGAAGTGCCAAAAGCTTCTCCGCAAGCTTCGAGTGAACGGCTTTAAGCGGGGAGACACAATTCTTTTTTAGTGTTTTTGCAAAACGGTCCAGCTGGGAATGGAAAACGATGGGCTGTGAGGACGATGCATGATAGAGATGAAACCGGGGATTGATAAAAACCAGGTTGGCTTCTATGGGGAGCTGAAAGTGGTGTTCCTGAAGCAGGATTCGAAAGAGGGTTTCGTTTCTATGCAGCTGCAGCAAAGGGTTTTTGACTTCTTTTTTCACAGGAGACAGCCACTTATCTTTATCCAGGTGATAATCTCCTTCGAAGTTCTTCACTTCAAACAAATAGATTCTTTGCGGCGAGATGTACAAAGAATCAATCTGATAGGTTGTTTGATTGGTTTCGAGCAGGAGATCGCTCAGAATGATTCCGTTTCCTTGATGAAGTTTCAGCCACGCCTCAAACTGTCTTTCCCCTTCAAACCCTTTTTCAAGGTTAAGAAAGTGCGCTGCTTCTTCAGCATGCAAAGCCTTTCGGGCATTCAGCTTCCGGTACATCAGCAGCTCTTTCGATTCTCGAAGATCTTTCAAATGCATTCCTCCTTTTCCGCCATCGTATGATAAGAAGAAGATTCCGGCAAATCATGAAAATCAAGTTATCTGTCAATCCACGTAACTTAATTAGTTGTTTGGACCAAACAATCCGGGACATTCACCCGTGCACAAATGCAAACAAAAAAAGCCGCCCGCATAAGGACAGCTTTCCATCTATCTTATTCTTCCCAGACTTTAACTTCTTTCATTGCATCGCCCTGTTTGATTTTGTAGACGTTGTCTAGTCCTTCAACAACTTGTCCGAATACAGTATGGACGCCGTTCAAATGAGGCTGTGGCTCGTGAACGATGAAGAATTGGCTACCGCCTGTGTCTTTTCCTGCATGTGCCATTGAAAGAGCTCCGGCAACGTGCTTGTGAGGGTTACCTGCTGTTTCGCATTTGATTGAGTAGCCAGGGCCGCCTGCGCCTGTTCCAGTTGGATCTCCGCCTTGTGCAACGAAGCCAGGGATAACGCGGTGGAATGTTACGCCGTTGTAGAAGCCTTCGTTTGCAAGCTTTTCGAAGTTTTCTACTGTTTTAGGTGCTGCTTCAGGATAAAATTCGATCACCATTTGATCGCCGTTTTCCATTGTGATTTGACCTTTTTTCATATGTATGAAACCTCCTGCATCTTTTTTTCGTCTAATAGACTGAACGTTATTCATTCTACTATATAACGTTTCATAAAGCCAAACAGTTCGCTGTTTTCCTGAAAAAACCTGTCGCCAAACCGATAAACAGATTATAATGAAGATTGCTGTCATAAAGAAGGAGGTCTTTTTTTTGAAAAAGATAATGATTACTGCATTCTCACTGGCACTGCTTGCTTTTCCGTCAATGGGACTTGCCGATGCAGCACCCGGAGACAAAATTATTACACTTGGAAAGAACTTAACAGAAGCACAAAAAGATTCCATGCTTTCTGAAATGGGAGCGGATGACAGTGCTCAAGTCATAGAAGTGACAAACGAGGAAGAACATAAATATCTCGGAAACTATATTCCGAAGGCGCAAATAGGAACGAGAGCCATTTCCTCTTCAGCCATTACGATTGAAGAGAGCGGCGCAGGCCTTGAAGTTAATACGAAAAATGTCAATTGGGTAACGGATGAAATGTATTTGAACGCCCTGATGACAGCAGGCGTAAAAGATGCTTCCATCCAGGTTTCAGCGCCATTTGAGGTATCCGGCACAGCGGCTTTGACAGGTTTGCTGAAAGCTTATGAAGTAAGTTCAGATGAGGCTATTCCGGAAGATGTGAAACAGGTGGCGAACGAGGAACTTGTTAAAACAGCTGAGCTAGGCGACAAAGTCGGACAGGAAAATGCCAGTGCACTTATGGCGAAAATTAAAGAAGAGATCGCGAACAACGGTGTTCCTGAGACAGATGCCGAGTTCCGCGAACTGATTGAAACATCTGCAAGCGACCTTGGCATTACGCTGTCTGAAGAAGAGATCAACAGCCTTGTTGCTTTGTTCAATAAAATGAAAGACGTCAACATCGACTGGAATCAAGTAGGACAGCAGCTTGATCAGGCAAAAGACAAGATTTCAAAATTCATAGATTCAGAGGAAGGCCAGAACTTCCTTGATCAGCTGAAAGAGTTTTTTATTGCTCTTTGGGATGCAATCATCGCTATTTTCAGCAATAAAGATAATGCCTGAAGCAAACAGCCTGCAGAAACTATTTCTGCAGGCTGTTTTTTATCTGATTTCATATTCCCTGCATTTTTCATAAAAACTTGTTTTCCCAATTCCAAGAAGCTTTGCCGCCTCCAATTTGTTTCCTTTTGCTTCTGATAAGGCATGGAGAATGGCTCTCTTCTCAGCATCAGCCACAATGCTCTTAAGCGGTTTCACAGGGCCTTCAAACGTGTTCGTGTATACTGGCTGCAGCAGCGGGCCTGCAGTGTATGGCATGATTTGGCTATGCTCTTCTTTCTGAAGATACAGCGGCAGATGTTCCGGGTAGATTATTTGTCCGTCGAGCACATTTACAGCCCGTTCGAGCACGTTTTCAAGTTCCCGGATGTTTCCGGGCCATGAATGCCTTTCAAGATCATGCATCGCTTCCTCAGATAGATCCAGACCATATCTGTGAAATTTCGTCTCGAGTTTTTTCAAAAGAACTCTTGAGATTGGAACAATGTCTTCCTTCCGTTCCGCAAGTGAGGGGATCTCAATTTTTATCACATTGAGCCTGTAGTAGAGATCCTCTCTGAATTCACCTTCCAACACCATCTTCTCCAGATTCCTGTGGGTAGCGGCAATGACCCTGACATCAATTTGAACAGGCCCCCTGCCGCCGATGCGTTCAATTTCTTTTTCCTGCAGCACACGAAGCAGCTTGCTTTGCATCTGCAGGGGAAGGTCACCTATCTCGTCGAGAAAAATCGTGCCTCCGTGCGCAAGCTCAAACTTCCCCTTTTTCCCTCCTCTTTTTGCGCCGGTAAAGGAGCCTTCTTCATACCCGAAGATTTCCGATTCAAAAAGGTGCTCGGGGATGGATGCGCAGTTCACTCTCATAAAAGGGGCAAATTTTCTGCCGCTTGTCTGATGGATGGCATGTGCAAACAGTTCTTTTCCGGTTCCGGACGCTCCAAGGAGGAGCACGGCTGACTGACTGTCTGAAACTCTTTCTGCGAGCCTTTTTGCTTCCGTGAATTTCGGGCTGCTTCCTACAAGATCCCCGAAATGATACTTGCTGAAGAGCTCTTTTTCAAATTTCCTTTTATAATAGTTTAACTCTTCCATGATCGGCTGGATTTTCTTTGAGTAGTCAATCCATTCCTGTGCATTTCGGAACATGACCGTTCCCACAGCGCCAACGAGCTCTCCTTTTACGTATAGGGGATAGCGGTTTGCAATCATTTCACTGCCATTTATAGGATGAATGGACGCCACCTCAGCCTGTCCGGTTTTGGCCACAATCTGCATTCTCGTGTTTTCGATCACATCCTGAACAGGCTTTCCGATTGATTCTTCCGCATTCACATGTAAGAATTCACAATAGGCAGAGTTGAGATAAAGAACTGTCCCCTCATGATCCACTACTACCATGCATTCAGCTGCCAAGTTGACGACCTCTTCGATCCAGTCTGCAGGAAGCTTTTCCATGAGCCCTTTCATTCTCTCCACCTCTTTCCTTCTTTTAAACCGTTTACATTTTATGTTCATCTTACACGGACGCATTGACAAAAATCAATAGATTAAGAGATTCAGCATATAAAAAAGACAGCATGGCACGCTGTCTTTTTTTCACTCTTATTGAACCGTATACCCGCCGTCAAGAATAGCTGCCTGGCCAGTTATTCCTTTCGCTTTATCGCTTGCAAGGAAAACGGCATAATCCGCAATTTCCTGAACAGCGAGCAGTCTCTTTTGCGGAACAAGCGGATAGATGACCTGCTCGAGCACGCGTTCAAGCTCTACATTTCTTGTTTTTGCAAGGTCTGCGAGCTGATTGCGCACAAGCGGTGTATCCACATAACCGGGACAGAGGGCGTTAACGGTAATTCCATGTTCTGCCCCTTCGAGCGCCGCTACTTTTGTTAATCCGATGACACCGTGCTTGGCGCTGTTATATGCCGCTTTTCCAGCAAAACCGATGACTCCGTTTATGGATGCCATGTTGATGATTCTGCCGAAGTTTTGTTTTTTCATGATCGGGAAAGCATGCTTTGTTGCGACAAACGGAGCTGTCAGCATGACTTTAATCAGAAATTCAAACCGGTCAGTCGGAAATTCGTCAATTGGAGAAACGTGCTGCAGTCCTGCATTGTTGACCAGAATATCCAGGCGTCCATATTGCTTTTGGACGGTTTCGATCGCTCCAATCATCTCGTCTTCCTTTGTTACATCGCACGCCGCCGCAATGGATTCAAATCCTTCATCCTTCAGCTTTGATGCCGCTGCTTCTGCTGCTTCTCTATTAATATCTGAAATTACGACCGCAGCACCTTCTCTTGCATACTCTTTTGCTATTTCAAAGCCAATCCCGCCTGCAGCGCCTGTGATCAGTGCTGTTTTTCCGCTGAGTAATTGGTTCATCGCCATATTCCTTTCTGTCTGTAGCTCGCCTTAATGGGCGGTCATCAATGATTTGTTGACCGTAAACGCGGCCTCTGTTTTCTCTTTTACCTCTTCAATGGTCACTCCGTCCTGGAGTTCGACAAGCTCCATCGCACCATCCGCAAAATCAAAGACGGCAAGATCGGTAATGAGGCGGTTGACTACATGCTTCCCTGTCAGCGGAAGGCTGCATTCCTTTTTCACCTTGGATTCGCCGTATTTATTCACATGCTCCATAATCACAATGATTCTTTTGGCGCCGTTTACAAGATCCATGGCACCGCCCATTCCTTTTACCATTTTCCCCGGTATCATCCAGTTGGCAAGGTCCCCCTGTTCAGAAACCTCCATGCCCCCAAGAATAGCAAGGTCAATATGCCCTCCGCGGATCATGGCGAATGATTCGGCACTGTCGAAGTAGGAAGCTCCAGGCACACTTGTTACCGTTTCTTTCCCTGCGTTGATCAGATCTGGGTCCTCTGTTCCGGAAACCGGATAAGGACCGATCCCAAGGAGGCCATTCTCTGATTGCAAAAGAACATTGTAATCATCCGGGATTTCATTAGCCACAAGTGTTGGCATTCCGATTCCAAGATTCACGTTCATTCCGTCCTGAATTTCTTTTACTGCTCGCTGCACCATTTTCCGTCTGCTGTCATTCATGTTTTTGCCTCCCCCTTATGCCTGGCGCACAGTCAGGCGTTCAATGCGCTTTTCATAGTTTGATCCAAGCAATACATGCTGGACATAAATGCCCGGTGTATGAATTTCGTCCGGATCCAGTTCGCCGGCTTCTACAATTTCTTCCACTTCTGCAATCGTTATTTTCCCTGCCATTGCAGCGACAGGGTTAAAATTCCTTGATGTTTTCCGGAAGACCAAATTGCCGAGGGTATCTGCTTTCCACGCTTTTACGAGGGCAAAATCTCCGAGAATCCCTCTTTCAAGAATATAGGTCCGGCCGTCAAAGTCCTTGTGTTCTTTTCCTTCTGCCACCTTTGTGCCCACTCCGGTCGCTGTATAAAAGCCCGGAATGCCTGCACCGCCAGCTCTCATTCTCTCGGCAAGCGTGCCCTGCGGAATCAGTTCCACTTCCAGTTCGCCGCTTAAATACTGGCGTTCAAAAATTTTGTTTTCCCCTACATAAGAGGACATCATTTTCTTAATTTGTTTGTTTGCCAGAAGAAGCCCAAGCCCCCAGTCATCTACTCCGCAGTTATTACTGACAACTGTCAGGTCTTTGACTCCTTTATCTCTTAACGCAAGAATTGCTTTTTCCGGAATGCCGCAGAGGCCGAAGCCTCCAACGACCAATGTTGCACCGTCTTCTATTTTTTCTATTGCCTGTTCAAATGAATCGAGCACTTTTCCTTTCCCCATAACTGTTCCCTCTCTTTCCAAGCTAGTTGTTTAAACTAAGCCAAATAGGCTGTAAATGCCGATAATCACAAACACGGCAACCGTTTTAATGATCGTAATGGCAAAAATATCACGGTAGGATTGTCTGTGAGTCAATCCGGTAACAGCAAGAAGCGTGATAACCGCTCCATTGTGCGGAAGTGTGTCCATACCGCCGGATGCCATCGAAATAACCCTGTGCATAACCTCAGGAGGAATATTGAATTTTTCAATCGCCTCAAGGTACTTGTCAGACATGGCACTAAGCGCAATTCCCATACCGCCGGATGCAGAGCCTGTGATACCTGCAAGGGTGGTTGTCGTCACCGCACCGTTTACGAGCGGATCTGTGAAAGTAGAAGAAATTCCGTTGCTTACTGCTTTAAATCCAGGCAATGCAGCGATAACGCCGCCGAACCCGTACTCAGCCCCAGTATTCATAGCAGCCAGAAGCGCACCGCCGATCCCTGCGTTCAGACCTTCTTTAATGTTAGCGGTTACAGCTTTCCAGTCAAAAGCAATTGTCGCGATGATTCCAATCAGCAGCGCAAGTTCAACAGACCAGATGGCTACAACGGACGGCAGTTCGATCTTGCCGAACGCTTCAAGCCCGATGGCAGAAAAATCAAATCCGTTCGGATACCATTTTGGAAATGAAACCGTGAAAAATTTATTCATGACACCAACCAGAATCAGCGGCACAAATGCTAAAACCTGGCGGGCCACACTTGGTTCAGTACCAGCCGACAATGTAGCTTCTTCTTTTTCGCGGGCAATCTCAGGATCAAGCCCGGCAGCCGTCTCTGAATGAAATCCGGCGTATCCTTCTCCGGCTTTTTCCGCTTTTTTGCGTCTCGATTCCAAATACCACATCCCAAGTGAGAGGACGAAGATCGCACCAATGATCCCAAGAACAGGCGCTGCATAAATATCAGTTTTGAAGAAAGTAGTCGGGATTACGTTTTGAATCTGCGGAGTACCTGGAAGGGCATCCATCGTAAAGGTAAACGCACCGAGAGCAATCGTTCCCGGAATCAGGCGTTTTGGAATATCTGCCTGAATGAAAAGGTTTTTCGCAAATGGATAGACGGCAAACACAACAACAAACAGGCTGACGCCGCTGTACGTTAAAATCGCACCCATCAGAACGATTGCAAGAATCGCTCTCTTTGCACCGACAAGTTTGACAATCGTCTTCGCAATCGATTCAGCAAGGCCTGACATTTCAACTACTTTCCCGAATATTGCCCCAAGCAGGAAAACAGGAAAGTACAGTTTAATGAACCCGACCATTTTCTCCATAAACACATTGGAGAAAAACGGCAGGACATAACTCGGATCCGTCAGCAGCACGGCAAACAGTGCACAGATCGGAGCAAACAAAATAACCGAAAATCCCCGGTATGCCACAAACATCAATAAACTGAGCGACAATAAAATAATAATGATTTCCACAAACATCCCCCTTTGCCTAAGTGTTCTTCTGCATAAGCAGCCCATTTAATGGTAAGCGCTTACAAATTAGGTACCCCTGCCCGCTTGCGCTACCCATCCAAATGACCAGCTCACAGTAATAACTTGCAAGATGCGTGCCAACAAAGCTTATCTTTATAAAAATTCGGAAAATTGACTTAAATCCAGTGACCGCTTGGCTTGTTAGTTTTTATAAGATTGAAAATTCACTTTTAAAAGGATGATCTTTTCCGCAATTTCGGAAAAGCGTCTCATTCCTTTCCGGAATTGCGGAATATTCCGGATATGCGGAATGGACTATTATTACGCATTGTTAATATGGTGTATATATAGAGGTTGCGTTTTTATTATTGGAACCTTATAATTCCGCAGATCCGTTTTATAGGGATGCAGTTTCTTCTTTTGCTACCCTATATTTCCGCAGCTCCGATTTATAGGGATGCAGTTTTGTCTTTTGCTACCCTATATTTCCGCAGCTTCGTTTTATAGGGATACATTTTCGCCTTTTGCTACCCTATATTTCCGCAGCTTCGTTTTATAGGGATTCAGTTTTGTCTTTTGCTACCCCATATTTTACCTGCTCCTTTCTATAGGAATGCATCCACTGTAATAGCCAGCCTTTTACCCCTTCCCCCAAAAACAAAATAACCGCCCCCAACCGGAAGCGGCTTTTTCAATCTATCAGCATTGAGACACTTTTGATTTTAACGGCAGATCCAGTGCGACCAGATCCTGATACGTTTCTCTTTTAATGACAAGCTGTGCTTCTCCATTTTCTGCAAAAACAACCGGAGGACGCGGAATGCGGTTGTAGTTGTTTGCCATGGAGTATCCGTATGCACCTGTGCAGAAGACTGCCAGCAGATCATCTGGGTTTGCTTGCGGCAGAGGAAGATCCCAAATAAGCATGTCTCCGCTCTCGCAGCATTTGCCGGCGATGGAAACCGAGTCATCCTTTGGATCATTCATGCGGTTCGCAAGGGCTGCTTCGTATTTTGCCTGGTAAAGGGCAGGACGGATGTTGTCGCTCATGCCGCCGTCGACAGAGACATATTTGCGGACATTCGGCACCACTTTTTCTGAGCCGATGGAATAAATGGTC
>NZ_JBQMFF010000002.1:778052-778355 GCF_052171315.1 Metabacillus mesotrionivorans
CTCAGGCATGGCAATCCCGCTTTCCTTTACCTGCTGCTTGATGCTTTCAACGATTTTTTCAACATAATATGTTGCAGGCATCGGCTCATCTTCTTCTGTGTAGCGGATGCCGAATCCGCCGCCTAGATTGACCACTTTCGGTTCATACTGGAACGTTTCTTTCCAGTACGTCACTTTAGTGAAGATTTTTTCTGCAGCCAGAACGAAGCCCGTGGCATCAAAGATCTGCGAACCAATGTGGCAGTGATAGCCGAGAAGATCGAATGCATCTGATGAAAGAACACTTTCCATCGCGCGTTCTAC
>NZ_JBQMFF010000002.1:778741-943552 GCF_052171315.1 Metabacillus mesotrionivorans
CGCCAAGTTTTTCAAATGTATGTTTAAAGCTTCTCGCACGTTCGCGAATAAGCGCGATATCGTAAATATAAAGAGGCGTACCGTATTTTGATGCAAGTTCAGTTGCATCTACTCCCCCGATTTCAAGGTGATTCTGCTCGTTGACTTTGCTGCTTCCGTGTAAGAACAATTTAGCATCCCTCTTTCATTCCGTAAAAGGACAAAAGAACAGCTGCTACCTTTTGGGTGAACAGCTGTTCCGCACTTCTGGTCCTTCAGGTAAATTAAGCTTACAATATCACAAAATCCCTGCACTTTCAATCCTTTTAGCGCGGCTGTTTCCTGATATTCTGGGGGTGTACGATGCTTGGTCTGACCTTTGCCCCGGGCACCGATGTACGAATGAAAACCTGCCACAGAGCTTTTGCGTTAAATGGTAGGAACGGCCATAGATATGGCGTGTTCAACGATCTGATGCTCGCCAAGTATAAGAAAATCAAGGTAGTCCCGACGACAAGTCCTTCTGCATGAAAGAGTGCAACCGCTACAAGGAGTACCAGTCTGACCATTTTATTGGCAATGCTGAGCTCATAACTTGGTGTTGCAAATGTCCCGATGGCAGCGATCGCAACGTAGAGAATGACCTCGGGAACAAAAAGTCCGACATCAATGGCAATCTGTCCGATGAGAGCTGCCGCAATTAAGCCCATGGCAACGGATAATGCGGTCGGAGTATGAATGGCCGCCATCCTTAAAAATTCAATTCCCAGATCAGCGAGAAACAGCTGTACGACTATCGGAATATTTTTCTTTTCATTAGGACCAATGTAATTGATTGCTTCAGGCAAAAGCGATGGTTCAAGCACATAAGCAAACCATAGAGGGACGATAAAAATCGATCCTATGATGCCGAGAAACCTCACCCATCTTAAAAACGTTCCGACAGCAGGGGCCTGGCGGTATTCCTCCGCGTGCTGAACATGATGAAAGTACGTGGTTGGCGTAATGATCACACTTGGAGATGTATCAACAATAATTAATACATGCCCTTCAAGCAAATGATTGGCCGCAACATCAGCCCGCTCTGTGTACCTGACAAGAGGAAACGGATTATATCCCTGTTTCACCAGGAATTCTTCCACCGTTTTATCTGACATCGTAAGTCCGTCTATCTTAATGGTCTCAAGCTCTTTTTTTACCACTTCAACCATATCGGGGTCTGCAACATCTTCTATGTAGCACAGGCATACATCCGTTTTCGAGCGTTCACCGATTTTCATCATCGAAAACCGCAGGCCTTCATCCCGGATTCTTCTGCGCATCAAAGCAGTGTTCACAATGATATTTTCAACAAAACCGTCTCTTGAACCCCGGACCACTTTTTCTGTATCCGGTTCTTCAGGGTTTCTGCCGGGATAGCTCCGCACATCAACGACAATTCCGTAATCAAAGCCTTCAATCATGAAGACAACTAATCCGGAAAGGACCTGATCGACTGCTTCATCCATCGTTTTAAGCTTTTGCACCTGCTGATGGGCAAGCCTGTTTTCGATAATTTCATTGACTTTCATCCGTTCAAACTCAAAGTCATTGATTTCGACGAGTTCTTTTAAAATCGGAATCAGAAAAGAAGTATCACAAAGGCCTGTCACGTAATACATATTGACCTCTACGCCCAGGACAAAAATTTTCCGGACACCAAGGTCAAAGCTTTGATTTAACCCGACATGGTTTTTAAAATAGTTTTCATTGACGGATAGTTTAGATGAAATTTTCGTCTTCTGTTCTGCTTTTTTTTCGCTCATCTGCCATACCGCTCCTTTCCAGGATTAATTCAACTGCTTTCATGGTGATTGGAGAACCGCGGTCAACGCTGTCTTTTCGGGACATTTTCCCAATGTCTCCGATCCCCACAATAATCGGCACATTCAGTCTGTCCAGACAATAAACGGTGTCACCCGTCATTTTTCCGACTTCAAATTCTCTAATGCCGCTTTTATCGACCCCATATTCGGAAATCTGTCCGTCCCGGTCGATGGATACATCAATATTTGTCCATTCAGATCCGTGCGTTTTCGCTGCAACGGCAATGACACCAAGCACTTCAATTTGAGGATGCTCCGCAACATGCATAAGTGCTCTTTCACCCGGACCTTCTTCTAAAAGACCGCAATCATCAAACATGACAAAGACAGGGTCATATGGGGTTTTTAATATCAGCTTCACAATTTCGGGACCTGTCAAAAAAGTGGGATTCCCTTTGGACTGGGAAATACATCTGCCGCCGACTTTCTTTGCTGCATAAGCAATCGTTTTGGCCGCATACACATCTCCATCTGTCACGATAATGACCCTTCTTGTCTCTGTCATAGGATGATCTTATCCTTTCGGCTTAAAAATAAGTGCCACGAAAAAAGCAAACACAATAGCAGCTGAGATCCCTGCAGATGTCAGTTCGAAAATACCGATTCCGATCCCGATAATGCCGTGTTCCTCCGCCTGCTTCATTGCCCCGTGCAAAAGGGAATGGCCGAAGCTTGTAATCGGAACGGTGGCGCCTGCTCCTGCAAATTTTATAAAATTATCATAAATGCCGAAGCCGTCAAGAATCGCACCTGATACAACGAACGTACTCATAACATGTGCCGGTGTAAGCTTTGCAAAATCAAGGAGAATCTGGCCGATGACACATATAGCCCCGCCTACTGCAAACGCAATCAAGTATTCCATGTATTGTTCCCACCCCTGTCCACTCTCTCGAAAACAACTGCATGAGCAATTGTCGGAATGGATTCTTTTTGCTGAATCATCGTCGGGCTTAAGAGAGCGCCCGTTGCGACCACCATCACTTTTTTCAAATTGCCTTTTCTCATTTCGTTAAAAAGATGGCTGTACGTGACAACAGCGGAACATCCGCATCCGCTTCCTCCTGCAAACACATTCTGGTCAGGCCGGTAAATCATAATGCCGCAGTCGTTATGATTCGCATAGACGTCAAATCCTTCATCTTTTAAAAGATCCTTCAAGATCGGGCTGCCGACAGAAGCCAGATCGCCTGTTGCAATCAAATCGTACTCGGCCGGAGATACGTTTAAGTCTTTAAAGTGCTGTGCAATGGTATCCGCAGCCGCAGGCGCCATCGCGGAGCCCATATCAAAGGGATCCGTTATTCCAAGATCCGCCACACTGCCGATGGTCGCTGACGTAATTCTGATGTCACTCTCATCGCGGCTGACAATGACGGCTCCTGAACCGGAAATGGTGGACTGTGCTGTCTTCGGCTTTTGACCGCCATATTCGGTAGGGTACCTGAACTGCCGCTCTGCTGTAGCGTTGTGGCTGCTCGTAGCGGCTAACACCCTGTTAGCAAATCCCCCGTCAACTAGTGCCGAACTCACAGCCAGCGTTTCCATGGAGGTTGAGCATGCTCCAAACATGCAGAGAAAAGGGATCTTGTTATGCCTTGCTGTATAGTTTGCTGTCACGTTCTGATTCAGAAGATCTCCTGCAAGGAAAAAATCAATGTCTTCCTTTGTGAAATTTCCCTTCTTCAGGGCAAAATCGATCGCATCCTCCATCAGCCGCCGTTCCGCAAGTTCCCAGTTGTCCTCATTGCAGTGGAGATTGTCATATGTTTTATCAAATCCGCTGCCGAGCGGTCCATCTGCTTCTTTTGGCCCAACAGCCGTTCCGCTTGACTGAACATAAACAGGATTTTCAAAAACCCACGTCTGCTTACCGGTTAATCTCATTTTTTATAGCCCCTCCTTCTTTTTAAAATGCCAGTCCGTAAACATATCTGATAATTCCTACCACGTACGCTGCCACAACACCGAAAACAATGACCGACCCGGCAAGCTTAAACATGTTTGTCGCAACTCCGAGCACAATCCCTTCACTTCTGTGCTCAAGGGCCGCACTTGTCATAGAATTGGCAAATCCGGTAACAGGCACGGCTGAACCGGCTCCTGCAAACTGGCCGATCCTGTCGTAGATGCCAAAACCCGTAAGGAGAGCTGAAATTAATATAAGTGTTGCGACCGTAGGGTTTCCGGCGGTTTTTTCCGTAAAATTAAAGAAGTGAATATACATGTTTGATATGGCCTGGCCAAGCGTGCAGATCAGACCTCCCACTAAAAAAGCCTTCAGGCAGTTCAAAAAATACGGCGGCTTCGGCTGATACGTCTTTACCTTGTTTTTGTAATCGTCCTTTAAATTTGCCATGTTTTCTCCTCCCGGAATTATTGATAGACGAAATAGATCCAGTGAAACAGGGACCCTGCCACTTTTCCAAACACAATCGCCATTAAGAGAATGACAATCTTGTCGGCAATCCCGATTCTTTTTGCGAGAATCGGAAAAACATTCAGTACTTCAGTGAGCGCTGCGGCAAGCATGCCGATAAAGATCCCGTTGATTAAGCCGACGGGCAAAAGAAAAAACTCCGGCAAGAACAGTTTCGAATCCCTTAAGCTGACCCATCCCCCTGTAATGGCCCCGGCTACAATGGCCCACTCGTACGACTGAATCATATCGACGGTTTTCGTCAGCTGGGTGAGACGGGGAATGATCCCGAGAACCGCTAAAAATGCGACGAACCCCGATCCTACAGCAAGACCCCCTGCAAGCCCGATCAGCATCGTGATCAAAAGGTTAATGATCATCGATTTTTTTCATGCTTTCTTTGTTTTCTTTCATGGACACATACATATCCATGTCGAGCTGATAATTGAACATCTCGACCTCAAGCGGACTGGGCTCTTCATTAATTCTCTTTTTAAAGAGATGATTGAAAAACAGAATCATCCCAAGACCGAGTCCAATCGAATATGGGATTTGCAGAAGAAGCGGATGCTCAGACGTTTTTCCGGTAATAATCGTATACAGCCGTTTATGCACAAGCTGCATGCTGACATCTTCATGAAAATTCATAATCGCAAGCGCGGCTCCGACAAAGAGCAGAATCCAGACAAGCGCGAACAAAGCAGGCGAATACGATTTTTTCTGAAACACAATCTCCACAATTGTCTGCGCAGGCCCAACAGCCTGAACATCAATATCCGGATCTGTCTTATGTACCTCTGCAAGCACCCGCATGACATCAATCACGACGATATTCTTATCACTCGGCTCTACCCTGTGAACAACAAGAGATGATATCCGGGTCCGGAGCTCCTCTTCAGCCACAATCTGAGCAATTTTTGAGACGGTAATACAATCGTCAGGACGGACCTGCACTCTGTGACGCAGCCGGATGTATACCGTTTTTTCCATCACATTCACTTCCTGAAAATAGGATTGTACCTGTAGTATGCATTGGAAGAATTTATATCATGCAACTTGCAGCGGGCCATTAATTACCAAAGGAGTTTTTACTAAGGGAGTACTCGGGGCTGTGCGCGAAAATGCGGCTGGAGGGGGAAATGGTGATGCGATTTAAAGGAAAATTCGAATTAGATTTGAAATACAGCTTCAAATAAGCGATCAATTGCACGATTGTGTGCTGCCGGCAGTCTGACAGCAATCAGGTTTCCGCATTTACTACCAGCTTCTCCTGATTTACTACCAACTTCTCTGCTGCAACTACCAACTTTCGTGAAATACAGCCAACTTTCCGATTTTTACAACCAACCTTTAAAATTTTGAAGCAGATCGACAATAATACGGCTGCAGATTTCCGATTATCTTCCGATTTTGCGGTTCCTGCAGTCGGCAATCAATTCAATGTCCAATCCTGCCGCAAGCGCCCTGTCAGCAATCAGATTTCCGCATTTACTACCAGCTTCTCCTGATTTACTGCCAACTACTCAGCTGCAATTACCAACATTCGTTGAATTACTACCAACTTTTCAGGTTTTACTACCAACTCTCAACATCCGGGTATCGTTCACAGCCTGCTGCCACCTCAACCTCAATCCATCTCCCTTAGTATTTTCTGCAAACTCAAAAAAGACACATCGCATGATATGTCTTTTTGAAAAATTATTGATCCATCCGGTCTTTCATCTGCTGGAGGATCTTTTTTTCGAGCCGGGATACCTGCACCTGTGAGATGCCGAGGCGTTCGGCTACTTCTGATTGGGTCTGGTCTTTGTAGTATCTGAGATACACGATCAGCTTTTCCCGCTCATCGAGTTCTTTTATGGCATCTTTCAGGACGATTTTGTCAAACCACTTCGTCTCGCCCGAGTCGGCGATTTGATCGAGCAGAGTGATTGGGTCGCCATCGTTTTCGTAGACGGTTTCGTGGATGGAGGATGGCGCGCGAACGGCTTCCTGTGCAAGAACGACTTCTTCAGGTGTAATCTCAAGGTAGTCTGCGATCTCAGAGACAGTAGGCATTTTGCCGAGCGATTTTGATAAATCATCTTTTGCTCTTCTGATTTTGTTGCCCAGTTCTTTTAGAGAGCGGCTCACCTTTACTGTGCCGTCATCCCTAATAAAGCGCTGAATTTCGCCGATAATCATCGGAACCGCATAGGTTGAAAATTTAACGTCGTAGGACAGATCAAATTTGTCAACCGATTTTAAAAGGCCGATGCAGCCGATTTGAAACAGGTCATCTGCTTCATAGCCCCTGTTCAGGAATCTTTGAACGACAGACCACACTAAGCGCATGTTTTTTTCAACAATCGTATCTCTTGCCGTCTGGTCGCCTTCCTGGCTGCGTTTGATCAGTTCCTTTACTTCATGGTCCTTAAGCTGAGTTTTTGAGATATCGTTCTTGACCTCCACATCCATAGCAAGTCTCCTTAGTTTACTAAAGCTTTGCTTTTCGATAAGTGTTTTGTAAGCTTTACCGATGTTCCGCGGGATTTTGACGATTCAATTTCCACTTCATCCATGAAGTTTTCCATGATGGTAAAGCCCATTCCTGACCGTTCAAGTTCCGGCTTAGTTGTATAAAGAGGCTGTCTTGCTTCTTCTACATCGCTGATTCCCATACCCTCATCGCGGATGGACAGTTTGACAATGCTGTCTTCCAGTGTGACAGAAATATAGACAATTCCGCTTGGGTCATTGTCATAGCCGTGGATAATGGCGTTTGTTACCGCCTCAGATACGACCGTTTTGATTTCAGTCAGTTCATCAAGTGTCGGGTCAAGCTGGGCAATAAATGCCGCAACTGTCACCCGTGCAAAGGATTCGTTCTGGCTGAGCGCGGAAAATTGAAGGTTCATCTCATTTCTCATGATGCCACCCCCAATGTGACGAGCGCTCTTTCTTCAGACGATTCCAGGCGGATGATTTTAAACAGTCCTGACATATCAAACAGGCGTTTGACTGCCGGCGATATGGCACAGACGACCATTTCCCCGCCGATTTGCTTCACTTGTTTGTATCTTCCCAAAATGACGCCAAGCCCTGAACTGTCCATAAATGACAGGTGCTCAAGGTTCAGTACGATATGCTGAACATTTTCAGATGCAAGAATGTCTGTCACTTTCTGGCGCAGTTCTTCCGCGGTATGATGATCAAGTTCACCGATCAGACGAATGCACAGGACAGATTGTTTGACATCAAGCTCTACTGCTAGACTCATCCCTATTCCTCCCTAAATTCCGGATATAGTCAGTTTCGAGGTTTTGACGCTTTTTTCCTGCCCTGTGACAAAACTAGTGCCTATTCGCCAACATTAGCCAGTTTCTGTTTTCAGCCTGATTTCGTAAAGTCTGAAAGAACTCGTTTAAAGAGTGTCCACCAGCCAGCCTGCTCGATATCGCCTTCTGCTACAAGAGGGCTTTCAACAACGGTTTTGCTGTCTTTTTTCAGAATCAATTTTCCAAGCTCATCGCCTTTTTTAAGCGGCGCCTGAAGATTTTGTTTCATGACAACTTCCTGAGTGACATCTTTTACACTTCCGCCTTTTTTCGTCAGTACTGAAATCGGTTCAGATGTGACAAGATTTAGCGTTTTGCTGTTTCCTTTGCTGATCTTCATTTTTGCAACGACTTCGTTCCGTTTAAACAGAGGGTGCGTTTCATATTGGCTGAATGCGTAATCAAGCATTTTTGTCACTTGTGCATTCCTGTCTTTTGGAGTAGGTGCTCCCATAACAACGGCAATGACACGCATATTGTCTTTTTTGGCAGTGGCAGTCAGGCAGTATTTTGCTTCATTAGTAAAGCCTGTTTTCACGCCGTCGACGCCTTTATAAAACTTTACAAGGCGGTTCGTGTTAACGAGCCAGAATTTTTTATCGGTATCTTCGCGAAGGTAGTCTTCATAAGATCCGGTGTATTGTGTGATTTTTTCAAACTTCAGCAGTTCTTTTGCCATCACGGCCATGTCATGTGCTGTGCTGTAATGGCCTTTTTCAGGCAGGCCTGTTGGATTTTGAAAAGCTGTATTCTTCAGTCCAAGCGCTTTCACGCGTTTGTTCATTTTTTCTACAAATGCATCTTCTGAGCCGGAAATGCGCTCGGCCATGGCTACAGACGCATCATTTCCGGATGCAATAGCAATTCCTTTAAGCATTTCATGAACAGTCATCTCTTCCCCTGGTTCAAGGAAAATCTGAGAACCGCCCATGGAAGCCGCATATTCGCTTGTACGGACTTTTTCGTCCATTTTAAGCTGTCCTTTATCGATCTCTTCCATAATCAGCAGCATGGTCATAATTTTTGTCATGCTCGCCGGAGGAAGCTTTTCATCACTGTTTTTATCATAGAGAATGTTGCCGGTGTCGCGTTCGATCAGCACAGCCGATTTTGCTTTATCCGCAAGCTGGACTGAGCCTTCTTCTGCAAAAGCAGGTGTTGCAATGGTCAATATCATGGTGCTGAGCACTGCGGTTGATAATAGACGTTTCATCTCCAAGCCCTCCATTCATATACTTCCCATTTTTTCCATGTGATGAAAAAATATACTTATGGACACCAAAATTTTTGCATGCAAAAAGCCGGGAGTTCATCCCGGCTCTGGCTGTTCTTATTCTTTTACTGTATCATGCACAAGCGGCGGTGCTTCCACTGACTGCTGTGACACTTTGATGCTCTCATAAAGCTTTGCTTTTACTTGCTCCACATCTTCCTGGTTGCTGTAAATAGTCACTAGAGAATCGCCTTTTTTGACGGCCTCTCCAATTTTTTTGTTCAGCATCAGACCGACTGCAAGGTCAATTTCAGATTCTTTCGTAGCGCGTCCGGCTCCAAGCCACATCGCTGCAACCCCTACAGAATCAGCTACGATCTCAGAGACATATCCGTCTTCTTTTGCTTCTAGCTCTACCTTGAATTTCGCCTGCGGCATTTTGCTCGGGTCATCAACCACTGAACCGTCTCCGCCCTGTGCTTCAAGGAAAACTTTCAGCGTTTCAAGAGCTTTTCCGTTTTGAATCACTTCTTCAAGCATGCTGCGCGCTTCTTCAAGAGATGACGCTTTTTCTGCAAGGAATACCATGTAGCTTCCAAGCGTTAAGCACAGCTCGTGAAGATCTTCCGGACCTTCGCCTTTTAACGTATCAATCGCTTCTTTGATTTCAAGGGCGTTTCCGATTGCGTAGCCAAGCGGCTGGCTCATATCAGAAATAACGGCCATCGTTTTGCGTCCGACTGCATTTCCGATCTCAACCATTGCCTGTGCAAGCTCTCTTGCATCATCAAGGTCTTTCATGAATGCGCCTGCGCCTGTTTTTACATCAAGAACAATTGCATCTGCGCCTGCTGCAATTTTTTTGCTCATAATGGAGCTTGCAATCAGCGGAATGCTGTCAACGGTAGCTGTCACGTCACGAAGAGCGTAAAGCTTTTTATCAGCAGGAGTTAAGTTGCCGCTCTGGCCGATAACCGCGATTTTGTTTTGGTTTACAAGCTTAATGAATTCTTCGTTTTCAATTTCAACGTGGAAACCTGGAACTGCTTCAAGTTTATCAATCGTTCCGCCAGTGTGGCCAAGACCGCGTCCTGACATTTTCGCAACCGGCACGCCGACTGCAGCGACAAGAGGTCCAAGAACAAGTGTCGTTGTATCGCCGACTCCGCCTGTGCTGTGCTTATCAACCTTGATGCCTTCAATCTTGCTGAGGTCGATCGTGTCGCCTGAATGAACCATTTCCATCGTTAAGTTTGCGCGCTCTTCTTTTGTCATGCCTTTAAAAAAGATTGCCATTGTAAGAGCACTCATTTGATAGTCAGGAATGTCACCGTTTGTATAGCCTTTGATGATAAAGCTGATTTCTTCTTTTGTCAGTTCTTTTCCGTCACGTTTTTTTTCAATTAAGTCAACAATTCTCATTTTTTCTCCACCTCGCTGTGAATATCTGCAACGATCTTCTTCACTAAATTCAGGAAGTTCGCTTTTACCATTTCTGTTGTTTCCATTACTTCGTCATGTGAAAGCGGCTGATCAAGAATACCTGCAGCCATGTTTGAAATACAGGAAATGCCAAGCACGTTCATGCCTGCATGGTTCGCTACAATAACTTCAGGTACAGTAGACATGCCGACCGCATCGCCGCCAAGCACTCTCGCCAGACGAACTTCTGCAGGTGTTTCATAAGCAGGTCCGGTATTTCCCACATACACGCCTTCCTGTACTTTGATCCCAAGCTCTGCGGCAGCATCTTTAGCAAGAGTTCTCAGTTTACGGCTATAGGCCTGGGACATGTCAGGGAAACGCACGCCAAGGTCTGAATCATTTGGCCCGATTAACGGGCTTGTTCCCATATTATTAATATGATCAGAAATAATCATAAGATCACCGGGTTCAAACGATTCATTCACCCCGCCTGCTGCATTCGTGACGATAATCGTTTTTACGCCCATTTCCTTTAAAACACGAACAGGGAACGTCACTTTTTTCATGTCATAGCCTTCGTAAAAGTGGAAACGGCCCTGCATAGCAGCAACGTTTGCTCCTTTGAGCGTTCCGAATACAAGCTGTCCGGCATGACCCTCAACAGTGGATACCGGAAAGTTTGGAATGTCCTCATATGGAATTTTAACCGGATTTTCGATTTCATCCGCCAGAACACCAAGACCAGATCCAAGAATCAGACCGATCTCAGGAAGATTCTTTACTTTTTCCTTCATGAATTCTGCAGACTGTTTGATTTCTTGCAGCATGTCACGTTCCCCCTTAGTTTTTCAATTCGCTCAAAAAGCTTTTTCCATGCTTTGGCATAGTCACTTTAAAATTGTCGGCAATCGTTGCGCCGATATCAGCAAATGTTTCGCGGACAGGCAGTTCCGTGCCCTGCTTCATGCGCGGGCTGAACGCCAAAAGCGGAACATATTCACGTGTATGGTCTGTCCCATGATGAACAGGGTCATTTCCGTGGTCAGCCGTAATGATGAGCAGGTCATCTTCATTTAATTTGGACATTAATTCAGGCAGGCGTGCATCATATTCTTCAAGCGCACGTCCATATCCCTCAGGATCTCTTCTGTGCCCGAACAGCGCATCAAAATCAACAAGGTTCACAAAGCTTAAGCCTGTAAAATCACGGTCTGCCGTCTGAACGATTTTATCCATTCCGTCCATATTGGATTTCGTGCGGAGCGCATCTGTAATGCCTTCTCCATCATAAATATCCGAAATTTTGCCGATGGCAATGACGTCGAGCCCGCCGTCCTGAAGCTCATTCATGACCGTGCGCTCAAATGGCTTCAGCGCATAGTCGTGGCGGTTTGCCGTACGCTTGAAATTCCCGGGATTTCCGACAAAAGGACGGGCAATGACGCGTCCGACCATATACTTTTCATCAAGGGTCATCTCGCGTGCCATTTCACAGATTTTCAGCTGCTCTTCAATCGGTATGATGTCCTCATGAGCCGCAATCTGAAGAACTGAATCCGCAGATGTGTAGACAATCAGCGCTCCGGTTTTCATATGCTCTTCGCCGAGTTCATCCAGAATCTCCGTTCCCGATGCAGGCTTATTTCCAATCACTTTTCTGCCTGTCTTTTCTTCAATAGCTGAAATCAGTTCATCAGGAAAACCGTCCGGAAACACTTTAAACGGTGTATCAATACGAAGGCCCATGATTTCCCAGTGACCGGTCATTGTATCCTTGCCGTTTGAAGCTTCCTTCATTTTTGTATAGAATGCCTGCGGTTTTTCCTGAGCAGGAATTCCTTCGATTTCTTCTATGTTGCTCAGTCCAAGCTTTGCCATGTTCGGCATGTTAAGGCCTTTCATATGCTCTGCAATGTGGCCGAGTGTGTGTGAGCCTTTGTCGCCGAAATCAGCTGCATCCGGTGCTTCCCCGATGCCGACTGAATCCATGACGATCAGAAAAACTCTTTTATATGTATAATCAGACATGTAGATCCTCCTTATGACTTAAAATTGCTCTTTACTACCATTTCCAAATCGATGAAGATTGATTTACGCGTTTTCATTGGTCAGAAGTCTGACATCTAAAGTATAAACCGTTTTCACGGATTCTGACAATCATTATCTTTCTTTTTCCTTGTTTTATTTGTTCGAAAACCTGTTTGGCAAAAAAATGATAAAAAGCCATCCCTCAGGATGGCTTATGCTCTTGGATGATATTGTCTGTAGACGTCTTTCAGTCTCGTCTTTGAAACGTGTGTGTAAATTTGAGTTGTGGAGATATCTGCATGGCCAAGCATTTCCTGCACTGCCCGGAGGTCTGCTCCATTTTCAAGAAGATGCGTTGCAAACGAATGGCGGAGAGTATGCGGCGTGAGCTCTTTGCTGATGCCTGCCTCAAGGGCAAGCTTCTTCAGATTCTTCCAATAGCCTTGGCGCGTCATTCGGTTTCCGTGATGGTTTAAAAACAGGGCATCTGTCTGGTTTTTCTTCGATGCAAGCTTTGTTCTTCCCCTGTCGATGTACGTCTCAAGCGCTTCTGCAGCGGTTCTTCCAATCGGAACGATCCGCTCTTTATTGCCTTTTCCGATGCAGCGGACAAAGCCCATCGTTAGATGCACATCGGTTATATCAAGATTAATCATCTCACTCACCCGTATGCCTGTCGCGTAAAGCAGCTCAAGCATGGCTTTATCCCTGTAGCCAAACGGCGAAGTGAGTTTTGGCGTATCAAGCAGTTTTTCAACTTCTGTCAGTGAAAGCACTTTAGGAAGGGTCCGTTCGACCTGGGGAGATTCAATATGTACAGTAGGATCGTGGTCTGCGGCCTTTTCTCTTAAAAGAAACTGATGAAAGCTGCGGATGGAAGCAGTGTGCCGGGCAATCGTTTTGCTTGATTTTCCCGCTTCCTTTAAAGATTTTAAGAAATGGATAATTGAAAGTCGCGTCACGTCCTGAAAAGACGAAAGCTCTTCTTTTTCAGTCAAATAGTGATGGTAGCTTTTTAAATCACGTTCATACGAAACAATGGTATTGTGGGAAAGCCCCCGCTCCACCACCAGGTAATGCATGAAATCCTGAATTTGATCTTTCAATTTCCTCTACTCCCCGTTTAAGTAAAAGAAAAGCAGCCTGTTCAGCCAGTGCTCCTCTTCATCAGCCACCATCTTGGTGACCTTAAGCGCTGCACCCTCGGGCTGGTCATAGCGGTGCATTTCTTCATACTCTAAGTTAACCCAAATGATAGCATAATAGAAAAGAATCGTAAATCCGGTAAACAAAATAAACACTTTGATCATATCAAACATGGTCCGTGCTGCTCTCACTCGCATTGCCTCCTTAAGAACCCGGCATCTTACCTAAACATATGCCAAAAAGGACAAACTTTATACGAAAAAACGCAAAAAAACCTCTCCGTATAATAGGAAAGGTTTACTCCTGCTCTTCGTCCTTCTGTTCTTTCTCCTGACACCGGCGGCAAATGCCGTGAAAGGTCAGACGATGATCTTTAATTTTAAATTGAAAGTCCCGCTCAACAATCTGTTCTACATCCTCAAGAAGATCTTCTTCTATTTCAGCGACCGCGCCGCATTCAATGCAGACAAGATGATGATGAAAATGCGCTGCGCCTTCTTTTCTCAGATCATAGCGCGATACGCCGTCTCCAAAGTTTATTTTATCGACAATTTTAAGTTCTGTAAGTAGCTCCAACGTACGATAAACAGTTGCTAAACCAATCTCTGGCGCTTTTTCCTTAACGAGGAGGTAAACATCTTCAGCACTCAAGTGATCTTCTTCGCGCTCAAGCAGTACTCTGACAGTAGCTTCGCGCTGAGGAGTCAGCTTGTAGCTGGATGAATGCAACTGCTTTTTTATCCGCTCAATTCTGCTTTCCATACACACATTCCTCCCTCGCCGCGTTCCTCATCCATTATATCAAAAGAAAGGGATGTGTCCAACGAAAATCATTCCAATCTAATAAATAAAATGATTATTAGATAAAAATCATTCTATTTAGATACAATCTCAATGACATTTTTCATTAATACAGGCGACGCATATGCCTCAAGCCCTGATGCTGCGGCAGTCAGCACAGCAATACCTACAAAGAATGCTGCATACCGCGCGAACATCGAAAACGGCGACTCTGCCAAATTTGATTTTTTATTCAAGAGCTGCTTTACGATTTTAAGAGAAAAAGAGATGGCTGTCGTACCCATAATAATAAATGCCGGTATTAAAATCATATTCTGCGGCATAACCGAAACAAATGAAAGCAAAAAGCCCTGCCAGCCCATTTGATTGACCAGAAAACCGACAGTAAAGCCAACGACAATTCCCTTTAAGAATAACATAATCAGAATCACCGGCAAACCTATGATTGAAATGCCGAGCACCCACATCAGGCCCAGATATTTCAGATTATGAAAAAAACTCTGCTGCAGCATTTCCACCGAGCTTGCCACCTTGCCTTCAGAAACTTGTCCGAAAAAGCGGCTTAAATAAAAATACAAATCTTCCTTTTGAGTAAAGTTCATGCTGTTGACGATGACCGCCCCGAAAATAACCCCCATCAAAAACAATACAAAAACAAACAGGTAGAGCGACGAGCGTTCTTTCATATGCTGGATCATCATTGCTTTTAATGGATGTTTGCGCATCATTTCTTCCTCCCGGTTTTTCACTTACTAGATTGTATGAAAAAAAGGAAGAAACTATGACAAGCCCCTATTGCATTATTTTCCAAAAAGGTTATAATTCTTAAAAACTCTCAAGGCGGTGTTTCTATGAAACGACCAATCTTACTTGATTTCCCGAATGAACTGACAACAGACAGACTCCTGATCCGCGCACCGCGTCCAGGTGACGGCAAGGCAGTGAACGCCGCCGTAAACGAATCGCTTGAGGAATTAAAGCCATGGATGCCGTTTGCCCAGAAAACCCAGACAATAGAAGACACGGAAGCAAATATCCGCGAATCCTGCGCTAAATTCATGCTGCGGGAGGACCTGCGTCTTCTCATGTTTGACCGGATCACCGGCGAATTTATCGGAAGCACCGGCTTCCACCGCATGGACTGGGATGTTCCGAAAGTGGAAATCGGCTACTGGATCTCAACAAAGCACTCCGGAAAAGGATATATGACTGAGGCTGTTGAAGCCCTGACTGCCTTTGCCGCCAGAGAATTCGGCGCCAAACGTGTGGAAATCAGGTGCGATCCGGAGAACATCAAAAGCCGCCGTATTCCTGAAAAACTCGGTTATCAGCTGGAAGGCATTCTGAGACAGGACGACGTTTCTGCAGACGGAAGTTCTCTGAGAGATACGTGTGTGTTTGCTAAAATCTTTTAACGGAAAAGGCACTTTGATCAGTGCCTTTTCAATTTTAAGAAATCCTCCCGTAAATCCCGCCTCCTCCTGGTTCGGCGCCAAGCGTGCCTTCCCGTGCCGCAAGTATGTATGCTGCTGTTTTAGCAGGAAGTACGTTCTCGAGACGTTCCTTTAAAACCTCATTCAGAATTGTCATTTCCGTTCCGAATGCAGTCTTTAGTTTTTCCAGTGTTTTCGGGCCAATGCCGGGGATAAACTGCAGCGGAACCTGGTGCAGATAAGGCGGGCGCTCCCTGCCGCTTCCGGCACTTCTGTCCGTCAGTTCAGCCAGCCGGGTGCTGACCCCTTTTGTAAACCGGGAACTGCCGCAGGTTTTGCATGCCTGTTCATTTGCTTCTTTTGCAGCACCGCATGTTTCACAGACGGTTCTGTAATACTTTCCAAGCAGGGGATTCAGCCCGTGGTTGGATGCAATACGGCGGTTCCCTTCCCCTTTCAGCGCCATCCGGACCTCTTCAAACGACGGTTCGGCAAGCTTGAGCTTCTGATATTCTCTTCCGATTTTGGCCGTCGAATGAGCATCCGAATTGGTCAGAAACGGATACTTGTCAAGCTCGGTGACCTTCGATGCCATCTCTGTGTCTGAACTCAGGCCAAGCTCAACGGCGTCAATCAGTTCAGGATCCAGTACCTCTTCAAGAGAAGCACGGACTCCGCTTCCATACAGACTCTTATGCGGTGTGAAGATATGGGCGGGGACAAACAGTCCGTTAAGCTCCCTTACTTTCTTCTGCAGCGTTTTGGCTTCCCCGTACATTCTCTGGGTACTCAGCGTCAGGTTTTTCACCCGGCTGCTGAGCCAATTGGAAAAGTCCTTCATCCTCTCAATTGTCGGCAAGAACACCAGAACGTGCAGCGGCCCTTTGCAAAGAGAATCATACACTTCTATTTCACAGCCAAGCAGAAGGACCGTTTTTTCAAATTGAATCCCTCCGCCCGGAAGCTCGCGCCATTTCCCTTCCCCAATGCCGTTTTCAAGCGTTAGAAGTACTTCAGGCACATGACAGTCAATGACTCCTATGATGTCCATCCCTTTGTGCCCGCTTGCTTCTATTAAAATGTTTTCGAGCGTAAGCTGCTTAGAAGCCGTTATTTTTACAGGCTTTCCGGAAGAAGTCCGGCCTATATGAATATGTAAGTCCGCATAATAATCGTTCATGCTATTTCTGAAGAGCCTGCTTTAATTGCAGATATTGAACAGCATAGGCGGTTTTTGCATCAAAAATCCGCTGCTCATCAATCAGCTGCTGCGCCTCTTCAAGCGTCACCTCCAGCACATCGACAAACTCATCCTCATCAAGCTCTGCCTTTTCTTCAAGAACGTGCAGGTCATCCGTATAGTAAACATGCACAAGCTCATCTGCAAATCCAGGAGATGTATAAAAAGAAATCAGATGCTGCAGCGATTGTGTTGTGTAGCCTGTTTCTTCCTCAAGCTCACGCTTTGCCGTCACTTCAGGAAGCTCCCCTTTTTCAAGCTTGCCTGCAGGAATCTCCACAAGCACCCTCTCCATGGCTTTTCGGTACTGCTGAACCATTACAAGCTTATTGTCTTTCGTCAATGCAAGAACAGCGACAGCACCTGGATGCTTGATAATTTCACGCGTGCTTGTTTTTCCGTTAGGCAGTTCCACCTCTTCCAGATACAAATCAATAATGCGGCCTGAAAATAATTTTTCTGATGTTTTAGTGGTTTCCTTTAAGTGGTTCATTTCCGTTCCTCCGCGTTCTACAAATTCTCATGATTACATATATTCTACCACATTCTTAAGAAGCATCAGAGGCACCGCCTGAAACACCGCTTTAATGGACATACTGATATCCACTACACGGGAAGCGAGGCGAATGAACATGAAAATCTACCTTCTTGAAAAGGGCATCGTCCTTGTCGGCAAAGCATGGGAAGTCCGGGAGAAGCTGAAAGAATACAGCAGAAAATATGAAACAATTGAACAGTGGACAAAGGACAAGTAAGCGTCACAATTGCTTTTTCCTCCTGCTTGTACTAATGTCAGAAGAAAGACGAACAGGCAGGAGTGAGACAAATGAAAAAAAGACAGCTTGGCACATCTGATTTAATGGTAAGCGAAGTCGGACTCGGCTGCATGTCCCTTGGCACTGACAAGGAGCAGGCAGAATCCATCATCGATGCAGCACTTCATGAAGGCATCAACTATTTTGACACGGCCGATCTATACGATTTCGGCTTGAATGAAGAGTTTGTCGGAGCTGCCCTGAAAAAGAAACGAAAAGAAATCATTCTCGCCACAAAAGCGGGCAACCGCTGGAACGAAGCAAAAGACGGCTGGACCTGGGACGCTTCTAAAAGCTACATAAAAGAAGCCGTCAAACACAGCCTGAAACGCCTGAAAACAGATTACATCGACCTTTACCAGCTCCACGGAGGCACAATCGAAGACAATATCGATGAAACTATCGAGGCTTTCGAAGAGTTGAAAAAAGAAGGATTGATCCGCTACTACGGCATCTCCTCCATCCGTCCGAATGTCATTAAACAGTACCTGGAGAAATCCTCCATCGTCTCTGTTATGATGCAGTACAGCCTCCTTGACCGCCGTCCCGAAGAATGGTTTTCCCTTCTGAACGACCATGGGGTCAGCGTCATCGGCCGCGGTCCAATGGCCAAGGGACTGCTTACAGACAACTGGGAAACAAAGCTGAATGAAAAAGGCTACCTATCATACAGCGAAGAAGACCTGCGCAGACTGCTTCCGCAAATCGCTGCAGAAAGCGGACTTTCCATGACCGAAACAGCCATCCAGTACTGCCTGAAACAGCAGACAGTCGGAACCATCGTTCCCGGCGCAAGCAAAATCGAACAGGTTCAGGCAAACTGCCGCGCTGCAGAGGCTCGCCCGCTTTCAGGCGAAGAGTTTGTTGCGCTGCAGGCATTGACGAAGTTTGATAAGTATGAGGGGCATCGGTGAGGATTTCAATTGGAACGAATAACGGCAGAGAGAGTGAATCACTCTTTCTGCCGTTGTTTATGAACTGAAATTTTTCAATCCTTTGATTTGATATTTTTCACCGGCTTTTAAAATAAGTCTGTAGATAAGGTATCCAAAACCGGCACCCAAAACATTGCAAATCACATCATCAATATCTGTTATTCGTCCCCATGCACCAGCAACGTTTTCTACAAGCTGTAAAATCTCAATGGTGACCGATACTGCCAGGCCTAATAAGATAACTTCTTTAAATCCCCTAAATTTATTCCATACAACCGGTGCAAAAAAACCAAGAGGCATCAATAATAAAATATTCCCCCCTACATTTCTCAGAATACGAGAAACCATAAACAGGACATCACCATCATAAGCTGTTCCTATTTGATTAATAGCGTCAAAAATACCTACAAGTGGCACAAAGTTGATAAAGTGAACAACATTCACGTATTGAAAATCATATCCGATCGGGAGAGGAAATAACGTCACAGCAGCAACCATACATAGGTACATGATAAAAAGAAAGGTGATCATTTCTTTAAACCAGCTTACGTGTATCTGGTTTCTGTGTTTCCTTGCTATTACAATACTCCGAGTTATAAGAGAACCTATAAATCCCAATAAGACAATAGAACCTCCATTAATCATAAACAATCCAGCAGCATCCCCTGTCCACTCATTATTTATCCTGATTTTACCATAAATCACTTAAAGAAATTGATGAGTTAGGTAATAAAAATAGCCATAGAGCTAACTAATTTATACTCGAGCTTTTTTATCTAAAGATACTGCAATTAGAATAGACCTTAAATAAATTGAGTTCCTATTACATTTCCTCCGGAGCTTTCATCCCCAATAAACGCAGCCCTTCTTTAAGGACTACTGTAACTGCACAAACAAGTGCCAGCCTTTCCTGTTTTAAATGGCTGTCATCTAAAATTCGGATTGATGCATAATACTTATTAAATGCCCTTGCCAGTTCAATCACATATTTTGCAACAAGGGATGGGTCGCATTCTTCCATTGCTCTTTTAATAACGTCCTTGAATGATCGTAAGGTAGTAATAATAGGCCAAGCTTCGATATCTCTTATGCTTACGGCTTCGTGATTCTTCAAGAAGACCCCTTTTCTTAAAAGGGAAGAAGCCCGAGCATGCGTATATTGAACGTATGGCCCGGTTTCGCCCTCAAATTTCAACATGTCTTTAAAGGAAAATTCGATATCGTTTTGACGGTAATTTTTCAAGTCTTGAAAGATAACCGCCCCCGTCCCTACCTGACGGGCAACTTCCACCTTAGAAACAAGATTTGGATTTTTCTTGTTAATTTGGTCCGATGCTAATTTAATTGCGTTATCTAAAACCTCTTCAAGCAATACAACTTTTCCTTTACGGGTAGACATCTTTTTTCCGTCCTTTAACATCATGCCAAAAGGCACGTGCTTCATCTGCCATTGGTATCCCATTTTATCTAACACAGCGAACAGTTGTTTAAAGTGAAGGGTTTGCTCGTTGCCTACTACGTATAAAGATTTTACGAAACGATAGGTTTCCTGACGATAAATGGCTGCCGCTAAATCGCGGGTAGCATAAAGGGTTGTTCCATCCCTTTTTTTAATCAGGCATGGCGGTAACTCTTTGAGCGGAACAACTTGAGCGCCTTCAGACTCCTCTGCCAGGTTCATGTCCTCAAGGAGTTGAACGACCCTGTCCATCTTGTCATTATAAAACGCTTCCCCATGATAGGAGTCAAATTCTATCCCCATTAAATCATATATTTTTGAAAACTCCTTTAATGATTCCTCCCGAAACCATTCCCATAGTTGAATGGCTTCAGGATCTGAATTTTCCAGGTTTTTGAACCACGCTCGCGCTTCACTCTCAAGCTTAGGATCCTTTTCTGCTTCTTCATGGAACTTCACATACAATTTCAGCAGCTCTTTTATAGGCTGAATCTTTACTTCTTCTTCTTTCCCCCATCGTTTATAAGCAACAATTAACTTGCCAAATTGAGTACCCCAGTCTCCTAAATGGTTAATTCTCACTGGTGAATAACCGCATTTTTCTGCTATAAGCGCCAGAGAATTGCCAATAACCGTTGAACGTAAATGTCCCATTGAAAAAGGTTTCGCGATATTAGGTGATGAAAAGTCAATTGTAATAACCTCGTTGTTTCCAAGGTTTAAATCCCCATAGTGATTCTTTTCAGACAGAATTTCTTTTAGCACAATAGATGAAACCTTTTGCTTATCGAGAAATACATTCACATATCCACTAACTGCTTCTGCCTTTTCAAAGATTGATGCATCAATTTCTGCAGCAATCTCAAGTGCGATGTTTTGAGGTGATTTTCGAAAGCTTTTTGCCAATTCAAAACAAGGAAATGACAGATCTCCCATGTTCTCAAATTTCGGTTTTTCAATCATCAGGATGATTTTGCTCTTTTCCAGCTGCTCATTCAACACTTTAAATAATATGTCTGCAAAGATAAGTTTAAAGCCCATACGTTTCCTCCTCCAAAATAAAAAAGCTCCCGTCTCTTAAAAAAGAGACGGAAACTTTATGTTCCCGTGGTACCACTCTACTTGTTTTTTAAAATTAAAAAACCACTCACCATTAGTAACGGGGTGTTCCCCCGGCTCCCCCTACTGATTTCAGGAAAGCATCTCAAAAGTCCGGTTCATTACTTGCTTCATGACAGGCTCCCACCATCCCTGACTCGCTTATTTTCCACAAATAATTACTCTCTTTATCAATGATTTTATTATCTATTAATGTATATTATATCCATTTACTTTTGAAAAGCAACCAAAAAATAGCAGGCTAAATTCACATGCGAATTAACCTGCTGCTTTTCGTATTTTCAGTTCTCCCTCCACAACTTAAACTTAAGCGGAGGCATTTCTTAATTTTAATCCGACCACTTTAAAATACTGTCATTAAGCAGTTCTTCAAAGCTTTTGTTTTTTTCTCTTCTTCTTTCTTTTCCTTCAGCTTCTGCAGACGTTACTGTCCCTGTTTTTGCTCTTGTTCTTCAAGCAGGTCTTTTTTTGCCCATTCGCTCTCTATAACCTGTTTTTTCCAGAGGCAGATCTCCCACAAATCGCTTACCGGATCCTGTGTGAAAGGAACTGTCGGCATATAGCCCGGCGGACCGTATTCAGGCGTAAAGGTTAAATCGGTTCCCTCTCGCTTATGACGGGTAAAGATCGACCGCCACCATTTCAAATGGGCATCGTGTTCTTTCCGCCAGACCGGATCTCTCGGGTCAGGCACCTGCGGCCCCTGCGCATGGCCGGTTCTCGTATGCACGTGGATGGTCCTGTCTGCCGCAAGCTTGATCCATTCTGCATGATCCTCAAGCAGTGACTCGCACACACATACCCAGTGGCTGAAATCGGCAGTAAGCTTGAGATCCTCTATTTCGCGCAGCAGCCGGCCGGTTGTCCATGGGCTGTACATCGCTCTTCCCCTGTGTGTTTCGTGCGAAACAGGAAGACCAATTGCCCTTTCGACATTCACTGCCCTTATGAAAAAGTCCAGCTGCTCTTCAAATGGCATGGAGTCTTTGGCACTTTGGGAATTGATCAGCAACGGGTTTAATTCAGCGGCTTTTTGAACCTGGTCCTCAAAGCTTTTGCTGTCGTCTGCAAAGATCTGCGCGACATAAACAAACCCGTACTGATGCAGAAGCTCTTTAAATTCAGACCTTATTCCGCTGTCAGGCAGCGGGGATTCAATTCCTTTATAGCCGGCATCGTAAATACGCTGAAATTGTGTTTCTAAAGGCCCAGGCATTCCCCAAAGCGACTTTATGCTGATTAACTCTGCCGTCATTTCTCATCTGCTTTTTTCGTTTTATGATAAACAAGCGGGTTGAGAGGACTGTTCACAGCATCCCCGGTAACAAGCCCGGGCATCCATTGTTTTAAGTCGTTGGCTCTTGCTTCATTATCTATTTCAGCGACCTTCGTCCCGTCTGCCATGTAAATGACTGTCATCACTTCGCGGGTTGAATCCGATGGATTTCCCGGGGCGCTGTGCAGTGTCCATCCGTAATGAAATGTGGCATCCCCTGCGTTCATGGCGCCATAAGTCACCTTCTTATAATCATTTTGATCGATATACTCTCCTAGTGTCCGGTGAGATTCATCGGAAATGCCGAGCTTGCTGATGTACCCTCGTTTGTGGGAGCCTGAAGCAAAACTCATGGAGCCCATTTGATCTGTCACATCCACAAGCGGCATCCACATCGTGATCGTCTTCTCTGTATCGATAGGCCAGTATGTCTGATCCTGATGCCATGGCGTATGTCCGCCGCCAGGCTCTTTGTAAAGGGCCTGATCATGATAAATCCTTACTCCGTCGACACCCAATAGATCGGCAGCAATTTTTGCAAATCTTTCTGCCATGACGAATTTTTTTACGTCCTCCGAATGCTCCCACACATTCATGACCTGAATAAACGCTTTTCCGTACGCATCCCTTTCTTCCAATGGCGCAAGCTTCTCGGCGTGGCGCTGCACAGATTGATGGATTGCATCCCTGTAGGAAGCAATTTCCTCCTCTGAAGCCACTGCTCTAAGACAAATATGCCCATCCTCCTGATATGCAGCAATCTGCTCGCTAGAAAGCTCATACTCTCCCTTTAAATCCGGAAGCTCCCGCTTGATTTTCTCTGTCATTGAAATCCCTCTTTTCATCCATTTTATTGTCCTGCAGACTTGGTCTGTACAACGATCATAAAAGAATGAAAGCGCATAAAGTTTGCATTTTTTGCTGCCAATGTGCGATTTTTTGATGAAAAGAAGCATTCATGAGCAAAGTCCGTTTTTCTTTGCTATTCTAATGAAAAAGAGATTGGACAGATTATGATGAAAGCAGTAAAGGAACGGCACGAATATGACCCGCTTTTCCCCCTTGTGTACCTCCCAAAATTAACTGGGAATCCAGGTGAGAATGTACCTTTTTATCATTTTCATAACTGGTATGAACTTGTTTTTGTTCACGAGGGAAAAGGGTCCTTTTTAATTGATAAACATTTTTTTAATATGGAGAAAAATGATCTTTATTTGATTCCGGGGGATGTCATTCATAAGGCATCCGCTGAAAAAACAGCCCCTTATACATGCTCAGTCATTCTCTTTCACCCCATGCTTATTCAGATAGCTGAAGTAGGAGATTCTTTTTCCTATCTTGGGCCATTTCATGATCTTATTCGCAGCGGCCGGTTTAAGCTGCGTCTTTCAGCGGAGCGGATGAAGGAATTTGAAAAGCTGCTTGTCATGATGGATGATGAATATGGCAGCGCTGAAAAAGGAAACCGCAGCGCCGTGATTCTTCTGCTTCACTGGATGCTCCTCAAAATCAGCAGAATGAATGCGCACTTTGAACATGCGAAAAACGGGCACATACCGGATAAAAGGGACTGGTGGATGAAGGATGTCCTGAATTACATTGACAATCACTATACGGATTCTCATCTGTCCCTCACTGTCCTTGCCGATCAGGCATTGGTCAGCCCTGCCCATTTCAGCAGAACATTTAAAAAAACGACCGGGTTTACACTCCCAGCTTTTTTGGAAATGAAGCGGCTTGTAAAAGCCAAAGAGCTGCTGCTGACCTCAGACCACAGCGTTTCCTTCATTTCTGATTCGTGCGGCTACAAGAGTCTGTCTCATTTTCATAAACGCTTTAAACAGCAGCTTGGCAAAAGTCCCGGTGAGTTCAGAAGGATGAACTAACATGTCAGGAAATCGTCATAGATCTTTGAACATTTTGTTACGGCTGATGCCATAAGATTGTGCTTTTCTAAGCTTTTAAGTATGCTGATGGTGGATGAAGGGGATTTCAAAAGATACATATCCCCCTTTTAGCCTTCCGTTCAGGAAGGCTTTTTTTGTGCAGCACACTTAAAAATGAGATTCCCTGAATAATAGAAAAATGCCTCCACATCTGCGGAGGCATTTTTCTATTTATAATCCGACCACTTCAACTGACTATCGTTGAGCAGTTCTTCAAAGCTTTTGTTTTTCTCTTTTTCTTTCTTTTCCTTAAGCTTCTGCAGGCGTTCATGCTCCTGCTTCTGCTCCTGTTCTTCAAGCAGTCCTTTTTTCATTCCGGATAGCTGTTCGAACAGGCCTGAATCGAGGCGGTCCTTAAGATTCAGGGACCCATCGTCAGTTTTTTTCGGCTGTGCTTTTTGGTGTTTCTTCTGTTTTTTCGCCATGATGATCACTCCTATATACATACATTATATACAAGAAAAGGCGATGTTAGAAAGGGATATGACTGATTAATAGGCGTCCAGGATGACATCGTCGCCGATAATCAGCTCAGGCTCAGTTGAGCGTTTGATATCTTCTACTGTATAGCCTTTAGCCACTTCTTTAAGTTTGAGGCCAAGTTCAGTGACATCTATTACAGCCTGATCCGTTATGATCCGGTTCACAACACCCTTGCCTGTAAGCGGCAGTGTGCACGTGTTCAGGATTTTCGGTTCGCCGTTTTTATTTACATGCTCCATAATGACAATGATTCTCTGTGCTCCATGAACGAGATCCATCGCCCCGCCCATTCCTTTGATCATTTTGCCCGGGATCATCCAGTTTGCAAGATCGCCGCTTTCTGACACTTCCATGCCTCCGAGAATGGCCACATTCACGTGTCCTCCGCGGATCATCGCGAATGATTCGGAACTGTCGAAATAAGCGGATCCAGGAATCGCTGTGACGGTTTCCTTCCCCGCATTGATTAAATCAGGATCGACATCCCCCTCTTTAGGATAAGGACCAATGCCTAGAAGGCCGTTTTCTGACTGCAGAACAACTTCTTTGTTTTCACCGATATAATTGGCGACCAGTGTCGGCATACCAATTCCGAGATTCACATAGAAACCGTTTTCAATTTCCTGTTCAGCCCGTTTGGCGATTTTCTCGCGGACTTCTGCTTTGTTTTGTATCATGGCTCTGCCTCCTGTCATCCTGTTTTTTGTACAGTCAGACGCTCTATGCGCTTCTGCTGCTCTCCGAGAATGAGTGCCTGAACGTAAATGCCCGGAGTATGAATTCCGTCCGGTTGAATGCTCCCCGTTTCCACCATCTCTTCCACTTCAGCAATCGTGACTTTTCCCGCCGCTGCAATCATCGGATTAAAGTTTTGAGCCGTCTTGTTGTAGAGAAGGTTGCCCATTTTATCCGCTTTGCTCGCGCGTACAAGGCTGAAATCTGCCGTCAGCGCTTCTTCAAGCAAGTATTCTTTCCCGTTGAAGTTCCGCGTTTCTTTTCCCTCTGCAATTGGCGTTCCAACTCCTGCAGGCGTATAGAACGCAGGAATGCCTGCTCCGCCGGCACGGATTTTTTCAGCAAGCGTCCCTTGAGGAACAAGTTCGACTTCAATCTCGCCTGAGAGCACCTGACGTTCAAATTCCTTGTTCTCGCCGACATAAGAGCTGATCATCTTTTTGATTTGCTTATTTTTCAAAAGAAGCCCAAGGCCCCAGTCGTCTACACCGCAGTTGTTTGAAATAATCGTCAGATCCTTTACTCCTGTTTCAACAAGGGCAAGGATGAGGTTTTCCGGGATTCCGCACAGCCCGAAACCGCCGACCATCAGTGTGGAACCATCTTTGATCTCACTTACTGCTTCTGTAAAGGATGTATAGATCTTCTTCATCTTTTATCCCTCCATTGAAAGATTTTCAACGATTGTCGCAACACCCTGGCCTCCGCCGATGCAGAGGGTAGCAAGGCCGCGCTTAGCGTTTCTGCGCTTCATTTCGTGAATCAGCGTGACAAGAATGCGCGTGCCGCTTGCACCGATTGGATGTCCGAGAGCAATGGCGCCGCCGTTTACGTTCAGTTTTTCTTTATTAAAATGAAGTTCGCGGTCAACGGCAATCGATTGGGCCGCAAACGCTTCGTTCGCTTCCACAAGGTCCATGTCGTTCATCGTCAGTCCGCTTTTTTGGAACGCTTTTTGAACAGCTGCGACAGGTCCAATCCCCATAATGCTTGGGTCTACGCCTGCATTTCCATTGGCTGTAATTTTAACAAGCGGCTGAATGCCAAGCTCTTCTGCTTTTTTTCTGCTCATGACAACGACAGCTGCCGCACCGTCATTAATGCCGGACGCATTTCCTGCCGTTACGGATCCTTCTTTTTTAAACGCAGCACGAAGTCCGCCGAGCTTCTCTGCCGTTGTGCCGGCACGCGGGAACTCATCTGTGTCAAACGTAACAGCATCCCCTTTTCGCTGAGGAATCACTACAGGAGTAATCTCCGATTTGAACGTACCGGACTCGATCGCCTTCACTGCTTTTTGCTGGCTCCATGCTGCAAACTCATCCTGCTCTTCTCTCGTAATCTCGTATTTATCGCATAAATTCTCTGCTGTCATACCCATATGATAATTATTGAACGCACACGTCAGACCGTCAGAAACCATTGTATCAATCAGCTTCTGATCGCCCATCTTAAATCCGTCCCGCGCATTTTTCAATATGTAAGGCGCCTGGCTCATATTTTCCATACCGCCTGCAACCACAATCTCTGCATCACCCGATAAAATCGCCTGTGCAGCAAGATGGACCGTTTTCAAACCGGATCCGCACACTTTGTTAATGGTCATAGAAGGTACATTTTCAGGAAGACCCGCTTTCATAGCCGCCTGGCGCGCCGGATTTTGCCCAAGTCCCGCCTGCAGCACATTCCCCATAATAACTTCATCAACCTGCTCTCCCTTTAAACCCGCTTTCTCTAGAGCATCCTTAATCACAATCGCTCCAAGCTCCGGTGCAGACATACCCTTAAGCGCTCCTCCGAAACTCCCGATTGCCGTGCGGACAGCACTCACGATGACTACTTCATTGCTGCTCATACTACACTCATCCCCTTTGTCATGGCTTTATCCATTGGTTTCGCTAAATCCTGATAAATTCCTGCAATCTTTTCAAAATTCAGCTTTCAGTTGCATACACTCTTAGTAAACTATTAATATGGGGATATGTAAACCCTTACAAAACGAAAAGCGGAATCGGCCGTTTAGCTCCGAAGGACAGAAAAGGATCCGACGGAAAAAGCCGGGCTTGCTTTTTGCGGCGGAGCCGTTCTGGCCAAGGAGTTAGGCGATGGAGCTGGACAATACGAAAAGCGGAATAGCACCACTAAAACTTTAAAATCCGAAATTGAGGGTACGCAAAATGCTGAATCGTACCCTCAAAACCTAAAAATCAAAATTTGAGGGTATGCAAAATGCCGATTCGTACCACCAAAACCTCAAAATCCGAAATTGAGGGTACGCAAAATGCTGAATCGTACCCTCAAAACCCGAAAATCTAAATTTGAGGGTACGCAAATCGCTGAATCGTACCCTCAAAACCTAAAAATCTAAATTTGAGGGTACGCAAATTGCTGAATCGTACCCTCAAAACCCGAAAATCAAAATTTGAGGGTACGCAAATCGCTGAATCGTACCCTCAAAACCTAAATTGCTGGTAGGTAAAATCCCAATGCGTACCCTCAAAACCTGAAAACCAGAAATTGAAGGTACTCAAAAATCCGAAAGGCTGGTGCTTCCTATGAATCTGCCAAAACAGGCGACATTAATTGAGGTCGGTCCCCGCGACGGGCTGCAAAATGAAAAAAATGAAATTCCGACAGACGTTAAAATTCAGTTTATTAAAGAACTTAAAAAGGCAGGATTCAAAGAAATGGAACTGACCTCTTTTGTCTCGCCAAAGTGGGTTCCCCAGCTGAAAGATGCTGGAGACATCATCACCTACTGTTCCGATGAGAACAGAAACCTTGTTCTGACTCCGAACGAAAAAGGAATTGCGCGTGCAAAAGAGGCAAATTGCAAAGACGTAGCTTTTTTTGTGGGAGTCAGCAGCACCTTCAATCAAAAAAATATTAACGCAACAACAGAAGAAAGCATGCAGAAGCTTCTGCCGCTGATCCGCTCGCTCAAAGAAGAAGACTTTTTTGTGAGGGCGTGTATTTCGACTTCATTTTATTGCCCGTATGAAGGAAAAATAGAAGCGGATGCCGTTGTTGATCTTTGCAGACAGTTTGCTGATGCGGGTGTTGATGACTTAAGTGTGGCCGACACCATTGGCATGGCAAATCCACTTGAAGTGTATGAACTTTTTTCACGCCTGAAAAAGGCCCTGCCGGACGTGCTGATTACAGCCCATTTCCATGATACGAGAGGCATGGCGCTTGCCAACATTTACGCAGCGTTGCAGGCTGGTGTCGACAGGTTTGACACGTCTGCAGGCGGACTCGGCGGATGTCCTTTCGCACCCGGGGCTACAGGAAATGCCGCAACAGAGGATGTGCTGCATATGCTGCAGGCTCTTAACATTGAAACAGGCATTAACATGAACCAGCTTCTGAAAGCAGTGGAGATCATTGAGCCGCATCTTTCCGGCGCCGTTCAAAGCAAACAATATCAGCTCAGCAAACGGTCAAAAACACTTCTTAACTGAATAAAACAGCTGTGGATATAACTGCCGCCCCGAAGCTTGGCAGACCTGCTAGAAATAAGTCCTTTGCCCAATCTGTCCTTGTCTTTCTATGTACGGCCATATCTGATTGGAAATTTGCGCGCATAGCCTCTCCTCCAAGAAAAGCATAGGTCATAAAACCCGAGATGCCAAAACAGATAAGCGAGATCCCGCACATCACGATAAACAGCAGCTGCAGATCTCCAGCTGTATAGCTGATGAAGCCTGCAGCGCTTGAAACAGCTATACCGATTCCTGGTAATTTCATTACAGTCACTCTCCTTTTTATCTATACGGAGCGAACGGACAAGTTGTTTCATTTCCATGTATATTTCTCCCTCTTACTTCACATCTTAGATGACAGAAAGGAGCGGATATCATGACAAACGAAAAGGCAGCAAAGAGCCAAAAAGGCAAGCCGAATGCAGATACGCCAAAGCAAACGATGGCTTTTGAAGAAATGGAAAAGGCTGTACATCCGACAAAACGCCAAAACTCGGAACAATAACGCGGCAGCAAGCCCCATGTGCTTGCTGCTTTTGTTTTTCTCCTTTTCCTTCTTCGTGATAAAATGGATGTATTATACAGCGGAAGGAAGAATGCAGATGAAAAAGTGGCTGATCGGAGCAGGAATCATCCTCTCCTACATCTTTGTAGTAGGATTTTTTTTCACCAACCAGATGATGTACATGCGAAAGAAATCAGACAAAGAAATTATCGACCGCGAAACAAAAGACGGCCATTACGACGAAAGAGAATATGAAGCCTACAACAAAATGGAAGTATCCATCCCGTCCCAGTTCGGATATGACATCAGGGGCCACCTGATTGCCCCCCACAGCACCTCCTCCTATGTCATTATCTGCCACGGGGTCACCATGAACCGGATTAACTCGGTCAAGTACATGAAGCTGTTTTTAAAACGGGGCATCAACGTGCTGATTTATGATCACAGAAGGCACGGGGAAACTGGCGGTAAAACAACAAGCTTCGGGCACTACGAAAAATACGACCTTCAGTCGGTCGTGCATTGGCTGAAGGACCGTGTCGGTGATGACCTGCATCTCGGCATTCACGGGGAGTCCATGGGTGCCGTCACGACGCTGCTTTATGCAGGCCTCGTAGAAGACGGTGCCGACTACTATATTGCCGACTGTCCGTTTTCAGATCTTCAGGAGCAGCTGCTTTACCGTCTGAAATCTGACTTTAAACTCCCCGGCTATCTTGTGATGCCGATTGCAAGGCGTTTTCTGAAACTGCGCGACGGGTACACCATCCAGGACGTTTCCCCGATTGCGGTGATGGACAGAATTCAGCACCCTGTTCTGTTTATCCACAGCAAGGACGACGATTACATACCGTCAGCGATGACCCAGCAGCTGTTTGACAAAAAGTCCGGCATGAAAAAGCTGTATTTTGCCGAAAAAGGTGCCCACGCCATGTCCTACACCGAGAACCGCGAGGAATATGAGCGGATCATTGATGAATTTTATGAAGAAATGAAAGAATACGAAACAACCCTATAGAACGTAAGAAAAGAGGCAGATTTTAAATAGAAAAAGTAATTTTGCTTTTGTGTAAATGAAAACAACATCAGTATTTAAAAGAAAATGGTGATAGTTCAAAATATGACATCTTCTTTTATTCATGATATAATTCTCATTTTTATATCGTTAACGAGAGGAGTTACTAATATGTTAAAACATGAGGAAATCAGGTTTTCCAACGCATTAAAATCGGTTGCCAGAAATGGAGAGATAAAAAACTACATTCAGAAATCACAAGAGCTCTACCCTTTATTTATGCGGGCCGCAAAGCGCTTTGTATCAGGGGAAACAAGGCTGGATGCAATTAATAAAGCGAAAGAGCTTATTGCGAAAGGCTATCTTGTTTCTTTAGAATACATAGGTGAAAATACAACAAATGTTGACGAGTGCCATGCTGCAAAAGAAGAGTTCATTTCGTTAATTCATCAATTAGGCGCCAATGGAATCAAATCAACCATCTCGTTTGATTTATCCCATATTGGCATGTCGGTTGATAGAGAGCTGGGCTTGAAAAATTTAAAAGAAATGGCACAAGCTGCTGAACTGTATCACTTAAATCTCATGATCAGCATGGAAGAATCTGAAAAGACAGATCGTATTTTAGATATCTATAAAGAAGTTGCTTCAACATATAAAAACGTAGGAATTACATTGCAGGTTCAGCTGAAACGTTCATCAGACGATTTAAAAGACTTATTTAAGTATCCTGGAAAAATCAGAATTGTAAAAGGTGCTTATCAGGAACCTGAAGATATTATGATCAGCCGTTCTGAAGAGTTGAATAACCGATACCTGGAATTTATCAGGATGAGCGTTGAAGCTAAACATCCGGTTTCAATTGCAACACACGATGAAAAACTTCTTGAGAAAATATTCGAGCAAGGCTATCTAAAGCATTCAAACGTTGAGCTTGAAATGTTAGATGGGGTAAGGCCTGATTTAATCAAAAATGTAAAAGATGAAGGATATAAAGCGAGGGTTTATGTTACTTACGGCACAGAATGGTATCTATACTTGGCTCATCGCATTGCAGAGTATCCTCCTAATATTTACACTGCTGTATCAGACATTATAGCTTTTGAAACTAAATCTGCTTCTTATTAAATGAAAAACGGTGACACTTTACTCGTTGTAAAATGTCACCGTTTTTTTCACGTTTATCCAAGCACGTCCGTAATGTCATGCATATGTTCATCAAGCCAGGCAATTGCTTCATCAATTGTGGCAAATTCCTGTGCTTCAAATGTCATTTCATCCTGAAGCAGCCAGACATCTTTTTTGTCCTCAAAGACTCCACCAATTGACCAGTGCAGCAGGGTATAAGGATGGTTGCTGTTCAAAAACGAAACCCATGTTTTGTTTAATGCGATGTTTTTAAGAGTTGTTAAGCGGTCCTTCATCTTTCTCTCCACCTCACTTTACAGTCAGACTCATGCGCGGATTCAAGATTTGCGAAGGACACGTCAGCATGTAGCTGTTTGCTGTCTCGTTAAAATCAATTGTCATCTTTTCATCCAGAAACACCATCTTCGATTTTTCAACCAGAACCGGATATGCGTTCGTTTCAATCAGAACATCATCTCCGTCTTTTTCATCAACAAGCCAGAGTGCGGTCACTCCGCTGACCACGCATCCGCAGCCGTCCGTATCATACTTGAGCTTCACTTGTTTATCGGAATGAGCCTGCACACTGCCTTCTATTTTTTTCATGGCACGGTCTGTCCATTTAATTTCCATACGTCATGTCTCCTCGTTTCAGGTTGCTTAGGGACATTTTATCACAACTCGGCCGGATGCGCATTGCGGCTTGCCTGTCATACACCAGCCTTGCGCAGAATACCTCTAAGTATAGAAGGAGTGATTACACATGACCAAACCCGTCATCAAAGTAAACGACAACGGCTCCCTGCGCATAACAGGAGACATCGAGCTCATCGACGCAGAAGGAAACGTCTTCCAGACCAAACAGAGCTTCTCCCTCTGCCGCTGCGGCCTCTCCAAAAAAATGCCGTTCTGCGACGGGGCGCATAAGGGAGTGTTTCAGTCGGTGGTTAGGGCTGAGTAGAAAGGCTGAGGCGGCTGTTTAGTTCTCAGAGTCAGTAAGGAGCTCTATCGACTTAAGGGTTCCTTATCTGGCACTTCCTCTCTTCTCAAACATCATCAAAGTAAAAATAGGATTACAACATGTTTCAATTAACTTTTCTGACAACAAAAAAGACGCAATCAATATGACTGCGCCCTCCGCATTTATCGTACTTCTTTTTCAAGTTCTTTAACCTTTTCCAAGGACAATCCTGTATGAGCTGAAATTTCACTCACAGACATTCCTGGAATTTTCAGCAGGCTCAATGCTATCTCAATTGCTTTCTCATTTTCACCGGCAATTTTTGCGCCATCCATTTTAGTTTTTTGATCAGATATATATTTTTCCCTGAGCTGATACATTCTTATTGTTTCTTCGTCGGCACTTAACCTGCGCAGTTTTTCTTCAGCTTTCGCTGCTAACTGATCCAAGGTAAACACCTCTCCTCTTATTTTGCTGATAGCCTTACTCGTCTTCTTTATTATACAGCGGGATGTACCATTACAAAAGGTATGCCAATAGATGTAACAAAGGCAGGCATCCCCGCCCGCCTTCATCTCATTCCTTCTCCCCTATATCCGTTATTTTCTCGATTGGCAGATCAACGCGCGTGTGGTCATCGCCGATGATCCGCAGGCATCCGCGGATCGGATCTACGTAGTGTACGCGGCCTTTGAGCACGTGAAAATCGTGATGTTCGTAGTAGGTGAACGCAAGCTCCCGGTTTTCCTCCATGGCAAGGCTGATGATTTCGTTAAAATGCTCGAGCTGCTGTTCGTCTACTGCGGGCTTCGTTTTATAGCCCTGTTCAACTTCAAGTTCTCTTAAGATTTTTACGTGCTCAGGCAGCATCATGGATGTCCATTTGATATTGCCCCGATCCCGAATCATGTGTATCCCTCCTTTTACGCTTTGTGTCCGCCGACAAGCTTGGCGCGGTGCCTTGCTGTGCCTGCATTTGTATAGGAAACGGCCCGCAGCAGGGCATTGGGTCCGTATTTCCCGCGGATGGAGTCCATGACATAGCCAAGGATCTGTTCTTTTTCGCGGTTTGGCTGGAATAAATCGAGCTGCATTTCGGCATCATCTTCAATGTTGGAGAGGGCAATCGAAATTTTCCGGACGGTTTTATGTGCGTAAAATTGTTCAAATAAGGCGAGGCATGTTTCGTAGAGCTCCATGGTAATATTGGTCGGCCGGTCCATCGTCCGGGAGCGGTGAAATCCGCCTCCAAGCTCATCGTGGCTGTAGCCGATGCCGAGACTGATCGTTCTGCCCGCCTTCCTGTGCGTGCGCGCCCTTCTTGCGACTTCTTCGCACATTTCAAGAATGACGTGTTTTACTTCTTCCGGATCGGGATAATCCCGCATGAGAATCTGGCTCTTCCCGAAGCTGATCTGCCCCTGCAGAATCGGCGCACCAATTTCAGAGAGATCAACGCCCCAGGCATGATAATAAAGCTGATTGCCCATAATCCCGAACTTTTTTTCAAGTACTTCAAGCGGATGGGCGGCAAGCTGGCCTACATTGAAAATACCCATCCGGTTCAGCGTTTTCTCGACTCTGCTGCCGATGCCCCACATTTCCCGGAGCGGCTGCACCTTCCACAGCTTTTCTTTTACATCGTCGTACGTCCATTCCGCAATGCCCTTTTTCTTCGCCTCAAGATCAAGGCAGATTTTCGAAAGCAGCATATTGGGTCCAATGCCGATTGCACACGGCAGCGAAAATTCACGGTCCATATCATCTCTGATTTTTGCAGCAATCTCCCACGCATCTCCCCAGATCCCCTCCACTCCGTCAACCTGAATGAAGCTTTCGTCAACACTGTACGTGTGGATCGCATCCTTCGGGACATACCGGTGAAAAAGGCGCGTCAGTTCAGTCGAAATACGGACAAAAGAAGCCATTTTCGCGTTAACAATGTGAATGCGCGGGTCTTTTGGAATTTCGAACAGACGGGATCCGGTCTTGATGCCAAAATCTTTTTTCAGACAGGGCGAAGCTGCCAGGACAATACTCCCCTGCCTTTCTGTGTCACCAACCACCGCCAAATGGCACGTAAGCGGGTCAAGACCTTCCAGAACCGCCGCGCAGCTGGCATAAAAGCTCTTCATATCAATGCACAGAATCTTTCGTTTTGGAAATTGGCTGTAATCCTCAATCATCGTTCTTACTCCTCACAACAGAATATACGTTCCCATTCAGTATATGCTAATAGTAAGCGAATATACGTTCGATTTCAATGGTAGTTTTTGCTACGAAAAGCGGAAGCGGCCGTTTAGCTCCGATTGGCGGATAAGAAATCACACGGAAAGGCCGAACTTGCCTTTTCGGGGGATTTTGTTCCGACTGAGGAGTTGGCCGGTGCAGCTGGACAACACGAAAAGCGGAATCGCTCGTTTAGCTCCGGGAGTCAGATAAGGAATCGACGGAAAAGGCGCCTTTTGCCTTTACCGGCGATTCCGTTCTGACAGAGGAGTTGAGCGATGGAGCTGGACAACACGAAAAGCGGAATCGCCAAGGGGAGCGGATTTTTTAGTACTCTCCATCTTTGTTTTTTGGGGTTTGGTGGTACGATACTGACTTTTTAGTGCCCTCAATTTTTGATCTTTGGGTTTTGAGGGTACGATACTGACTTTTTAGTGCCCTCAATTTTTGATCTTTGGGTTTTGAGGGTACGATACTGGCTTTTTAGTGCCCTCAATTTTTGATTTTCGGGTTTTGAGGGTACGAATCCGGGTTTTTAGTGCCCTCAATTTTTGATTTTCGAGTTTTGAGGGTACGAATCCGGGTTTTTAGTGCCCTCAATTTTTGATTTTCAGGTTTTGAGGGCACGATTCAGGTGAGAATTCTTTTCTGCCCTTCGGAGCTGTTCACTGTTCAGCTTAATGATCTGCTGGACAGCACAAAATTCAGAGCCGCAAATCCGAAACCCGGCAGTGCCCAAAAAACCCCCGCTTGGCATCTCCCCCAATCCTCCTTATAATCAGGATAGAATGAGGTGGAACATGAACGATAAGTGGATTTTGAAAATGATTCTCCAGTCTTTTCAGCAGTATGATCTGCACGGATCGCTGAGTAAAAAAGAGGAAGAAGAAATTGTTGCAAGAGTGATGCAGAAGCGGGCGCAGGAGGATTCGGAGTGGTTTGAAGCGGTTGAAGACGTAGTGTACGGGTTTGTGACGAATCAGGAATTGTAGCATAGAAAAACAGCCTGCCTTTGCCGGCAGGCTGTTTTTCTGCTTATTTTTTCGATAATGCTTTTCCCGCAAGTTTTTCAAACACGCGCGGCATGAGCTGATAAAAGCTGCTGCCGGCATTCATCCAGCCTGGAAGGTTGATTTCGCGCTTTTCGGTCATCATGGCGCTGACAATTTTTTCAGATACTTTATCAGGATCAAGCATGAAGCGCTGAACGTTTTTAACGTACGTTCCGCTTTGATCTGCAATATTGAAAAAATTCGTCTGGATCGGCCCCGGGTTGACGGATGTGACGTGAATGCCGGTGCCGGCAAGCTCCATCCGGAGGCTGTTTGTGAAGCCGAGAACCGCATGCTTTGTGGCTGAGTACAGGCTTGATTTCGGTGTTGCGAGCTTTCCGGCCTGCGAGGCGATGTTGATGATGTGGCCGTCGTTCCGTGCTCTCATACCCGGCAGGACCATTTTGGTGCAGGCAATCAGTCCGAATACGTTCACCTCAAACATGGAGGTCATTTCATCCAGCGTTGCCTCTTCCACTGTGTTAAAGATGCCGAAACCGGCGTTGTTGACGAGCACATCAATCTGAGGAACACGGTCTAAAATCAGGGCGAACGTCTGTGCAACTGCGTCCAGGTCGCTTACGTCCAGCGGATAATACGTGCAGGTGACTCCGTATTGATCAGAGATTCGTTTGGCTGCCGCCGCAAGCAGGTCAGCCCGTCTTGCAATCAGGATTGGGTGTGCACCGCTTGCCGCTGCGAGTGCGGCCATTTTTTCGCCGATTCCGCCTGATGCGCCGGTAATGACAACATACCGGCCTTTTAATTTTTGATTCATTTCGTTCACCTCAGCAAGAGTAAAGGATGTGTACCCCTTCCATTTGACCCTTAATTTCCCCCATCGCTTCAAGATAATCCAGCTGTCCCACCGTTTCTGACATCGTGAGCATCATCTGCTTCTGATAAAGACGCGGAAACAGCCTTTCGGATACTTCGAACGCTGTCATCGGTTTTTCTTTTAAAAACGACAGCACTTCATAGGCGCGTTCTTTTTGTCTTTTCAACCGATATTGTATCAGTTCGTGCGGATTTGCGACAGTTTCACCATGCCCGGAATGCACACTTGAGAGCGGTATTTTCAAAAGAGCCTCAAAGGATTCATTAAACTGCAGCTGCGGTTTCGGCCGCGCCCCGCCCTCCATAGACGGTTCCAATAACGGATTTGCCGATATATGCTTCAGAATATGGTCTCCCCCAAACATCATGCCATCCTCAGCCCTGTACAGCGCGATATGCGTCTGAGCATGCCCCGGTGTCTCAATGATGTGCCACCCGTTCATTCCCGGCACAGGGTCCCCTTCTCTGAGATCTGATGAAAGCTCCCTTTTACATGAATATTTTAGATTCGATACAAATCTCGCAAGGTACGGAAGCTGCTTCTCTTCTACGCCCAATTCGCCAAACAGCTTCAGAAAAAAGGTCTTTTGCTCTTCCATAAATACATGGTCCTGGCTGATCCACGGGGCATTATAGCGGTGGCCGATCACTTCGGCCGACTCGGGCAGATAATCTAGCAGCCCGACATGATCCGGATGGTGGTGGGTCAGAATTACCTGCTCAATGTCTTCGGGACGGTATCCGGCATCCTTCATCTGGGACGTTAGAGCGGCAAATGCCTCAAGTGTTTTCGGGCCGGCATCAATCAGCGTCAGGCGGTCTCCTTTTACAAGATAAACGTTTACGTCCCCCACCGGAAAAGGCGTCGGGAGGGTGATAGGAATTATGTAATCTGATTTTAATTTCATACCATCGTCCTCGTTTTGTTATTTTTATATATGACTACTATATTCATTACTTGCAAAATGAATGCTTATTCACCTATTGTTAAGCCTATTTTACACGTTCCCTGCAAACGTGTCATTATTTTCAAATAATTCACCGGTCATTATTGAAAAAAATCTCCTTGACAAACGCCTGTCCAACCTCGCATAATGATGAACAACTAATATGCTTTAACGCGCGAATGCTGCAAAATAAATAACGTAATGAGCTGTGAACAGGAATAGTAAACCCGCAATGATGAACAGAGAGTGAAACCCGCCGGCTGAAAGGTTTCATCATCCTCTTGCAGGTTGAACCTGCCCTGTGAGCTTTCAGGCAAACCTGACGCTGCCCCTCGATACGGGAGCACAAGCTGGAGTGATTCACATCGCTCAATGAAGGTGGTACCGCGGAAACCGTTTCGTCCTTTTTTACTGGATGAGGCGGTTTTTATTTTGAAAAAAAGTTCAGGAGGAAAAGGATGAAAAACATCGCATTTACAGGTGCAGGAGCTATAGCCGAAGCCATCATCAACGGGTTAATCAGCGACGGTGTCTGCCTTCCTGGCCAACTAATTGTCACGAACCATTCCAATGATGAACGCCTTTCATTTTTAAAAGAATCCTATGGAGTCTCCGTCACAAGAAACAAGGGCGAAGCTGTCAAGCATGCCGATATCATCATTCTTGCCATGAAACCGAAAGATGTCAGATCAGGAATTGAAAGTATAAGGGAGCATGTTACAGGCAGCCAGTTAATTATTTCTGTCCTTGCAGGAATTTCTACAGAAACGATTCAGGATCTTTTCGGAAAAAAACTGTCCGTAATCAGGGCTATGCCAAATACATCAGCCGCCATCCGGAAATCGGCAACCGCCCTTGCCTGCACACCGGAAGTCAGCCGGGCGGAACTGGAGGCAGCATCCGAACTGTTCCGTGCAATTGGCACGGTCGTGCACGTTTCAGAAAATCAGCTCGATGCGGTAACAGGCCTTTCAGGGAGCGGACCGGCCTACATCTATTACTTAGCAGAGGCACTGGAGGCAGCTGCAGCCGATAATGGCATTGAAGCACACACGGCAAAAGCACTCATTGCCCAAACTCTCCTCGGAGCGGCCGAAATGCTCCTGCATTCAGGAAAACAGCCGGAACTTCTCAGAAAAGAAGTAACAAGTCCGGGTGGAACGACAGAGGCCGGCATTGCAAGGCTTGAGCACTATGACGTTAAAAAAGCATTAAGAGAATGTGTGAAAACAGCGACGGAACGCTCTGCCGAAATGGGTGAATTGTTTGCAAAAAAAGCTCAAAAAGAGCATACTTGATAAGATAAAGGTGCAGGAAAAAAAGCAGCCTTGTTGAAATAAAAAGAAAACGAAATGTCACATTTACAGACAGGTGGTAGCATGTATACAGTTTTTTCGACCTTCGATGTGCCGGATGAAAAGGCCGAAGAAGTCATTTCCATATATCAGAACCGTTCAAGAATGGTAGATGAAGCAAAAGGATTTGTTGATTTTCTGCTTCTGCAAAACGATAAGCGGGCGGGAGAATTGACCGTACAGCTTCTCTTTGAAAGAAAAGAAGACTACATGAACTGGGTCAAAAGCGAGGATTTCAAGAAAATCCATGACCTTGAAAAGAAGTATCCGGATCAGGAGCTGGCTGCCGTCATTCCAAAGGTCAAACAATACAAGGTGGTCGCCCGATGAGCTTTTTCCCTGCGGATCAGATTGTTTATGAAGCAACCGAGAAAATCTATCAAAATGAGCCTCCTCTTCTCGAGAGATTCGGAGAGAAAGGCAAAGAGAAATGCAGAGAAGACAATCATCATCATCTTAAGCACCTTCAAACCGCTTTTGATATGCAGAATGTACAGGTATTTACGGACTATGCCATTTGGCTGAACGGCATTCTTGTCAAGCACGGCATGAAAACGCAGCATTTAATTGATAATTTTGATTACCTCAAAGAAGTGCTCCTTGAGATGGAAATTCAGGACCAGGAGAAAGCATCTGCCTACCTGGCTTACCTTAAAGCCGGTACAGATGCACTTTTGATAGAGAAAGAGAAATAAAGAGAAATGGGGTGCTCTGTATGAAGAGTTCAGCAGCCTTGAAGCTAGCAGGCCTGCTGCTGGACGGCAACGAAAGAGAGGCTGTCCAGCTTGTCAAGGACCACAGTCACCTGTCACGGATTGAACTGTTTGAAGAATTGTTTACCCCTGCCATGCAGCATGTCGGGGATTTATGGGAAAATAATGAAATTACAGTTGCAGATGAACACCTTGCAAGTGTTGTGTGCGATTTCATCCTTTCTACCCTCTATCCACTGGAACAGCATCCGGAGTCAGAAAACAGAAACAAAGCCATGCTGCTTTGTGTAGAAGGCGAGCAGCATTATCTCGGGCTGAAAATGGTCAACGGCCTGTTTGATCAGCAGGGGTGGGAAACCCATTACCTGGGGCCAAACCTTCCGCTCGAATATGCCCTGAAAAAAGCCGAGCTCTGGAAGCCTGAAGTGATTTGCCTTTCAGTATCCATCGTGTATCATCTTCCAAATGTCAAAAAATACATTGATGCTCTTTCTGCCCTTCCTAATCATCCGGCCATTCTGCTTGGTGGACGAATTGTCGGCCAGTACGATATCAGTCCTTACTGTTCAGGAAACACAGAAATCATGTACGACTTGAAATCGGTGGACAACTGGCTGAAGAGACACAATAAAATGAAAATCGGCAGCAGGGTTTCAGCTATTCCATTGCTTACAGATAAAAGTCTGACCCGATCATAAAAAAAGCGGCCGGACGACATCCCGTTAAAGGATGACGTCCGCCGCTTTTTTGCGTTCTGCAAGACGTATACTGGTCTTCAGCCAAACAGGGGCATTCTGATGAGCAAGAATTTCCTCCGCTGTCATCCAGACAGCATCCGAAACTTCCTCCTCGCTCTTAGGATAAGGGGTCCCGCTTTTATATTCGCATAAAAACACGATGTTCACGACATGGAAGCCGTCATCTGACTCAAACGATGCACTGTGAACGTAAAGGACTTCATCCTTAACCACAACACCTGTCTCCTCTTCCACTTCCCGCTTGACCGTGTTTTCCAGAATATCCATTTCAGCGCCTTCTTTTTCGGCTTTTCCGCCGGGCAGGGAAAGCAGCCCTGGGGCGTGCTCTTCCCTCATGCTGCGTTCAATGATGAGCCATTGGTTTTCTTTAAAAACGGCCCCTTCAGCGTTTACGATGAACATGGTGTTTCACCCTTTCCGGAATTTCCGCACTGCTCATTTGCCAGCTGCCGAATCTCTTCTGCTAATTCCTCCAACAAGGTCAGCCTGTTTTCCAAAGGACCAGACATCGCCGTGTCCATTCTCTCCTGGAAGCGGTCTGGTTTTACCTTCATTTCGCAGACAGATTGTGACGCCCACTTGAAACCAGGATGGGGCACAAATTTTCTGTTTAATCCAAAGAGCACACCGTACATTTTTTTCGCAGCTGACAGCGTCGCATCAGAAAGAAGCATCCAGTCCTTTCTTTGCAGCAAAGTGTTTCTTTGCTTCCACCTGCTACCAAAGTTAAGGTTTTCAAGGATCATTCGTTTCTGCAAAATGTCAGGATAATTTGCGGCCTTATCTTTTAATGGAGAAAAGACATTAAAGCCGCTCAGTATGACACCGTCTGCTATTGATGCAACGACACACTGCAAGTCTAGGCTGGTGTTGCCTTCCACGGTGACCTCGTGCACCCACTGTTCAACCGTTGAAAGCAAAAAATGGCTCATTTCAAATTTGATTCCGTTCAGAGTATACGTTTCAGACCATTCCATATCCTCGTACGGATAAAAGGTGCTGATAGACCCTCCAGCCTCTTTTACCGGAGAAAGTCTGTCCACATCTGACGGAGGCTCGTTCCATAAAAGATGCAGCTCAATATCGGAGAACTGATCAGACAGCCCTCTGGATACTGAACCGGCTAAAAGGATTCCTGCCACTTTTTCATTTCCAGAATAGAACGCTGCCATCTCCCTTGCATACTGCTGTAAATCTGTTTCCATTACCTTCACCTGTCATTTCTATATTGGCAAAGCCACTCAACTGCAAGCTTCTCCACTTCATCAAGATGCTCCATAAAACTGTGCGAAGCTCCATCAATCACCTCAAGTTTTGAACCTTGGGGCAGCCACTTCATCCCTTTCCTCGAAGTCTCTGCAAGCATTCTTTCTTCTTCGTCCGCATTCCCGTGTATAATCAGAACCGAACAGGCAACGGCCGACAGCAGCTCCTCCTGATTCCCCTGCTCAAAATCAAGCAGCATCTGCTGATCGATGATGATTTTTTTCCGAGGACCGGACGTAAGATGCTCAGTGATCACTCCTGTTTCATGCAGTTCTCTCATTTGCTCAGCTGTGAAATGGTCATTCCAGTTGTAAGTGTTCGGACCTGTTGACGCACCTGTCAGAATCATCGTGTTCACTTCTTTTGAATAACACATCAGGCAGATTCTGCTGCCAAGGCTGTGACCGTAAAGGACAATTGATTGAAAGCCGCGTTGTTCGGCATACTTCATCACCGACTGAAGATCATCCTTCTCTTTTGCCATTGTCAGCGTATCGTCATCACTCTCGCCGCAGCCGCTGAAATCAAAGGCAAGCACGTTCCATCCGAGTGACTGGAAAACAGCTGCAAACCGGTCGAACCGGCCACGCGATGACTTGTCCGACGTAAACCCGTGGCACATGATGACAAGTCTGCGAGAATCGGCTTCATATAAATGGCCGATGAGGGTAAGTCCCCTGGAATTTTTCAGTTCAAGCCTGATGTAATTCATCACTCTCTGCCTTTTTAAAAATTTGTTTCAATGTATAGTTCAGAAGCTCAGGGCACGTTTCAAAGGAATACGGCAAATGAAGGCGCTCTGTCCACTTATGCGGGTCCTTTCCGTAAGGGCCGACGTTTAAAACAGGTATATTCAGCGCCTTTATTTCATCGAGAGGAAGCTTGTAATGATCCCCGTAGATCGGCATATTGGCCGTCAGCTCGCGGATCGACTCCTCACTGTCCCGCAGCTGAAGAAAGCTCAGATCCGACAGGCCGGCAAAGTATTCCTGATTCACAAGAGAGATTCCGAATTTACTGCCGGCATAGCTCTGCACATCCGACAGGACCTCCTGGATAAACGCGTCCTCTTTTGATGAAACAGACGGATAAAAAGGCGGACTGTAAAACACAACAATCAAGGGAGCAAGCTCCTTGCACAATCCAGACAGACCGGAAACAATCTTGTTCGTAAAATGGCGATGATCAAGATCACCGCGGTTGGCTTTCAAGTAACCTATGTGCCTGTTGACTTCCTCTTCGCCGACCTTTTGAATAGCGTAGGCAAGCAGTTCATCATATGACATAACCGTTACCCGGTAGGATGCAGGCGTATAGCCGACAGACTTACTGTAATGCCTGGCTTTTTCATCATAAAACTTCTCCACCCTGCGCGCTGCGGCAGAGGCGGTATTCATCAGCATCCCGTGCAATTCAAGCATGCTGCGTTTCATCGTCAAAATGTTGAACAGCGAAACGGCCTCATGCGGAATCTGCACCGAATACTCCTCTTTGAGGTCTTTTTGCATAAGATTCATCGGCGGCGGCGTCACTTCTCCCCCGACTCTTTCCGAGTAGTTTTCATTCAGTTCAAGCAGCCTGTTCAGTTCGGAAATAAGCAAATTCGCATTCAGTCCCGAAAAAGGCTCCCCGACATGGGTTTCCACCCCGCTGCAGTAGAACCCGGCCAGCACTTTTCCAATCGATCCGCTGTACACATAATAGTTCTCATCATTCGGATACCTTGAAAACATCGGCTCTGAATTGACGCAGGCCGTGTAGGAAAGACCGTGTTTTTGTTTCAGCTTTTGAAGAACGGGCACAGCCCCGAGCATCCCTGCTGAATTCACTTCTTCATCAGGAACCGTCAGCAGGAGCAGATTTCCGTCAAACTCCCCGTTCATCGCCTGCTCAAGTATGCCGAGCTGAACCGTCAGTCCGGCCTTCATATCCATCGTTCCCCGGCCAAACAGCCAGTCGCCTGTTTCAATATCCTCTTTTACAGGAGCAGGCAGGAGATTCACTGCGTTGGTCAGCTCTTTCGTCAATTCGTGAGGACGGAAGGCCAGATGCTCAAGATGGCCGTAATCCTTCACATCCACAACATCGAAATGGCTCATCAGGATGACCGTATCTTCCGTTTCCTTCTTGCTTTTAACAAAAGCCGTCAAAAAATAGCGGCCGTCTTCAAGCGGATGCAGTTTCACATGATCCGGATGTTCTTTGAAATAAGGAAAATCATTCAGCACATAATAAAGATGCTGGGCAAGAGCGATCTCATCCTTTGATCCCGTGATGCTCGCAAGATTCACTAGTCCTGTTAAAAGCTCTGTCAGCTGCTGTTTCGATTGCCATTTTGCTGTCATGATGAGACCTCCTAAAATAGATGCTGACTCTATTCTAAAGAATTTTCGCAATTTTTAAAAGAGGGTCATTTTGGTTATGGGGAATGGATTTTGAGGAGTGGATTTGCACTTTTGGTATCCTATATTTTTTGAGCTTCTAATTATAGGGTAGCATTTTGTCTTTTTGGTACCTTATATTTCCGGTGCTCACGATTATATGGCAGCATTTTCACTTTTTGTTACCCCATATTTTCGGCGCTCGCGATTACGGGATAGCATTTTCACTTTTTGTTACACCGTATTTACGGTGCTCACGATTATGGGATAGCATTTTTCCTTTTTGCTATCCCATATTTCAGGTGCCCCTTATTATAGGGCAGCATTTTTCCTTTTTGGTACCCTGTATTTCCAGTGCTCATGATTATAGGGATGCATTGTTCTTTTTTGGTAACCTATATCTTCAGCGCTCCTGATAATAGGGATGCATTCACTCAATGCTCCATCGTCAGGCAACTTACATGAAGTCTTACCTCAAAGCTGATATACTTTTTTTATGAAATTTCACTCAGGGAGGCAATAAAACATGAAGAATCACTTATTTACACCATACACTGTAAAAAACGTCACACTTAAAAACCGGATTGTCATGTCTCCGATGTGCATGTACTCGTCACACCGCGAAGGCGGAATGGTCGAGGATTTTCATATGACCCATTATATTAGCCGCGCCATTGGCGGTACGGGGCTGATCATGATTGAAGCTACATCCGTTACGCCTCAGGGCAGAATTTCACCGCAGGATCTAGGCATCTGGAGCGATGACCATATCGAAGGTTTGAAAAAATTAGTTGACGGCATGAAAGAAAATGGCGCCAAAACGGCCATTCAGCTTGCACATGCAGGAAGAAAAGCGGTGCTTGAAGGCGAGATTGTTTCAGCATCTGCCCTTGCATTCAATGAAAAAAGCAAAACACCTGTCGAGATGACAACAGAAAAAATTAAAGAAACCGTTCAAGCTTTTAAAGACGGAGCAATCCGTGCGAAAAAAGCTGGATTTGATATCATCGAGCTTCACGGCGCACACGGATACTTAATCAACCAGTTTCTCTCGCCGCTTTCCAACAAGCGGACAGACGAATACGGCGGCAGCAAAGAAAACCGCTACCGCTTCCTGAAAGAAATCATCGATGCTGTTAACGAAGTCTGGGACGGACCGCTGTTCGTAAGGGTATCTGCAACAGATTACAATCCAGAAGGACTGAACGTTGAAGATTACGTGGATTACTGCTCATGGATGAAAGAACAGGGGGTCGATCTGATTGATGTCAGCTCTGGTGCCCTTGTTCCGGCAGACATCAAAGTCTTCCCGGGCTACCAGGTGAAATTTGCCGAGCGCATCCGCGAAGGAGCCGGCATCGATACCGGTGCTGTCGGCCTGATCACAACCGGAACACAGGCTGAAGAAATCCTCGGAAACGGCCGCGCAGATCTTATCTTCATTGCACGCGCCCTGCTTCGCGACCCATACTGGCCGCGGACTGCAGCTGCTGAACTTGGCGTAGAGATTGAAGCGCCTAAGCAGTATGCTCGCGGGTGGTAAACCTTTGTGTTATGAATTAAAAAATGTATAAGCACGCAATTCGGCACCGCTTTTGGCGGTGTTTTTTTGCATGTGAAAAAACTCATATCGCTTTGAAATGAGTTGATGGGATAGATAAACAATGAGCAGCTATAATTTACAATCGATTGATTTTATTTAGATCGGAGCCTTTTTTTATCAGCATGTTCACACTAAATAGAATTGTTGTATACCCAACAAAATTTATCAGCATATTTACTGTTAAACCCAGATCATCAATATTAATACTGGCCATAAGCACTCCGATAAGCATCAAAATAATGTGACGATTGTTTTCAACTATCTTCCCCACTTTCGCCTTTATGTGCTTAAAGGAATGGACTTTTATTGATTACAACTATTCATATCCTCCAACAACACCTGCAAAGTTTGTTCTACATCCTTCTCCATTTCGTCTTTAGAAAGACCATACAAACTTCCTTTACCTTTAAAATACCCGCCAAAGTAGTACCATAATTCAATTGTACCTGCACAAATATCATCATCAATTTTAGGACCACTGTGATCTATTGCTATGAGAGAGCGGTACTCTTTTTCAAAGCAATTCTCTGAAGTTAAGTGATCCATTTCATCACCATCGATATCCCTGCATACCCAAATTTTCAAATTTGGTATGCCCCGCTCTGCAAATTCTCCGGAGTATTCCTTTTGAAGAAAGGAACTCAATTTTTCGGCTTCTCTTTCTATATTGGCTATTCGTTTTTTCAGTTCTTCGTTAAATTCACTTTCTGGTACAGATATATATTTTTCATTGAGTAGAGGTTTACTCCGACTTTTAAAGAGTCTTCTGAGTCTATCAAACAACGCGCCATCTCCAGTTTTGTTTTGACATAATTGAATTGATTACCTTCCGCTTGTTTTTCTTTTAAAATAAATCACTTCCGGATCCCCATCATCCAAATTTTCCACAATGCCGCTTTCAATGAACCCATTTGAAAGGAAGACTTTATGCATATCTGCATTCGATTGATTCGTTGAAGAAAAAACCTTCTCTGTTGCGGATGACTTTACCATCTCATCCATGAGCAAACTTGCAAATCCCCTTCGCCTCTTGGACGGGGCCACAATAACAAGGGAGATAAACGCACACTCAAAAAAGCTGGTATCATGAATGAGGAACCCCGCAATCTCCTCTTCTTCTTTTGCAAGAAGGCACTGCCCATTCTCGATAGCACGTTTGATCGTTCCCCGCCTGCTTGCGTTGCCAATTACTTCCCGGTCTATGGCTACTAACTTATCTAAGTCTGCGATGTCTGCAGCAAGAATTCTTTTCATGTTTCTGCTCCTTTAAAAGTTTAATTATCTCCTATAACGTCGGAACCCATGAACAATCACTTTACAGACCTATCCATTTCCCGTTCTTGAATACCATTTGCAATCACTTCGCATTTTTTCATTGCCCAAATGTAATGACTGGACGTGTTTGCTTCAAAATAGCTGTAAAGATTACTTGTTTTTGTCCACTTATAGTATTTTTTTGTCATGATTTCTTCATTTGTATGTAAGTTGATTAAGTCCATTACTCTCCCATGGCTTAACCTTACTTTCTTAACGGCTTGATTAAGCGTTACATCCTGATACCCTTCCCAGATCTTCATGTTGAGCAGTTTTATACTGCTCCACTTATAACCCGGTGCCGGCATAAACGGATGATCTCCATCCATACCTTCCCGGTACCATCTCTCAAGCATGGCATGCCATTCATAAAGGTGCATCAATACATCGCGAAAATTTTTGTCTCGCTCTTGAGTATCAATAGAAATCGTTCTTTTTCTGCTAGGAACAGATTCGATGATTTCAAGCAATGAACTAAAATACGTGTCGCTATTTAACAATAGAATCTCTTTTGCACTTATCGAAGTCATACTAATCTCCTTATTTCCTTTTAATATCTATGTAATTCTATAGAGTTACATGTTATTGAAATAGATGGTGTATCAAATTCGTACGTGTATAATTCAATAATGTAATCTTTATCTTGTTCTCTAAAGTTAAATTTCACTATCGTAAACCAACTATAAAAATTTGTTTGATTAGGTTCAATATGATCAAATAAGTTTCTAGCCAAATTTAAATTTAAAGTAGTACAGTTTTGAAAAATTAATTTTAAATCTTTAGTTTTCATTTCATTTTCTGGAAGGTAAAAGTTATAATCAATTGTTATTGAATAATCTAATAAACTATTCTCCCATCTCATATCAGTTATAATACTGTCAGTAAAATCATATTCTTCTAAAATTTCATTGATTTTGTTTGTTAACATTTTTATCAAAACACCTCTAACCCCTTGAAGGAAACTACCCATTCTTATCAAAAAGTATTCATTACCAACGTGCTGAACCTTGATATATGCCTTATCTTCACCTGATGTTGCATGTATTTGGAACTATCATTCCAGTCTGTGCATCTTCGAATTCACCAAGTTCAGTAGTTTCAGTGCCTGGTACCTCTGTATGAGTTTTGCTGTTGACCACTTATCGTTCTGTCCCTACTGCCCCATGCAGCGCACGCATAGCCTGCAATGCATGCTGACCCCAATGAGATTCAAAGGTGAATTTCCAATGCCATGTTGCTTCCGGCCTCTTATCGTTTTGAAACAGCAGAATACCTTCCTTTACATCTCTGTAAATATCTTGAAGATCATCATTTAAACTGCATGCTACAGGTTCATCATCTGTGTATGGATCAAACAAGGCCCAATAATTGACCTTAGCTCCAAGTTCGATATCCGGCAAAACAAACTCAAACACAGCAATTTCCCCATCACTAAGGTCTTCTTCTGGAAGAGTCAAAGCTGCTGCATACAATGATGAAATGGTTCTAAGTAGACTGATAACCTTATCTGACTCATATGATAATGCGAAATTTTCTATCAGATGACAGTATTCTGATGCTGTGTTTAAAAATGCTTCCGCTTCTTTTACATACATCATCCTTCCCTCCGCTTCCGAAAATCCCATTGAAGAACCTAGTTCAAATTCCAATAAACGGTTTGTCCAGGCTCAATCAGGAAATAGGCGAAAATAGTGAAAATGATTATTAATGAAGAGACAATAATCATCCCCAACCCGGCTGCATACAACCAAGCCGGCTTTTTGATTAGGCGGATTCCGCAAAATAAACTGATGAAACCAAACATTAAACAAGTGACAGCAGCTACTGCTTGAGGAAATAGATAAGTAAAGAATTGAAAAAAAGTATGATAAATAGTAGCTAGAGTGTACAACCAATCCACATAAATGAATTCAATTTTACTCTTTTTTGGAACATCAAGTTATCCCCCTGTTCTTCATTTAAACTGACCAATTCGCATTGCTTCTATAACAAAAGTGGTCTTCTAGGAAACCGCTGCATTCATTTATAATTTTCAAGTTCATTTTCAATCCTTAAGCACCACATCTATACTTACAGCTGCCGTATCGTTTCCTAAAGAAAAAATAGACACGTAATGCAGTTCTTTTTCATACCTGTCAGCCACTTCTCAATAAAATCATCTAAGTTGATTGCTTTTTACGATGCCCACTATTTTTCGGCACTAACTTCTGCAAATTCAAACCGTTCTAACCTTTTTACAAGGCTCTCAAGGTACCGCCACCAAAAATACGTGGCGCAACATCGAATGATAGTTCATTCACGACTGTAATTCTATTTCTTTCATTATTTATAAATAATACGTTTACATGGTGTTCCATTATTCTAATTCAGAGAACAATAAAACTCCCCCCAGTTAGCCCTTTTCCCTGTAAAACAGTGCTATATACAAATAGACGCGTTACTTGATAAGCGCGCCCAATTGCTGAAGATAATAAAACTAAATCGCAAAACAAACTATACTAGGAGATTAAACCCTTACTCCTTATGATTGAATCTTTTTTAATGACCATTTAGACTTTCTCTCATCGTACTCAGTAATTACTGTTCGTAGCTCCTCACCTTTAGTCACAAAATCATTTATATCATGAATATAGGTGTCCGTAACTTTGCTAATATGAATATATGCAGGATACAACTTACCATAGTAATCTATAACTCCATCAACAAATGATTTTGATATTCCTTTAACTTCAAAAGAAACTACGTCACCTATTTGTGGTTTTTCCAAACGTTTCATGCTGTAATCATGCCTCTTACCAACAGATAAAGCACTCTGAAGAGCTTGATGTATCATGATTCTCCATTCATCTGAGATTATCAGCCTGTCATCCCCCTTATGTTGCCATCTATACATTTGGGATGCTGGGAAGTAATTACCTATAAAGCCTAGTCTATACAAGTCATTTACAACAGCATTGAAATTAGTATCCATAATGCTGTTACCAAAGAATTTACTCACCCTTGTTCTTAACTGATCGACAGAAAAAATAGATTTGAATCCAGTAAATACATTAATTATGTCTTCTATTTGTTCAGAAGTATACAAAGCTCTCATTTCTTCCCTGATTTCAATCAAACTATCTATAGAATATTGTTTATGTAAACTAGAAAAAACCGCTTGTGAAAAAGAGCTACTGTCACTATTAATACTGTTTTGGGCAGATATAATAAACCTTACAATATCTCGTGGTTTATTCCAGCTATTATTTAAAACATAATTTGAGGGCTCAATATCATGAATGGTTTCTGGAAACCATTGCGCAATAATTTCTTTATCACTTCTATATTTCTCGTCATCTTCGGACTCACTTATTGCAATTCTTCTTAATAAAATCTGCATTATTGGATGATTGAATGAATTAGTATTATTATAGTTCCATCTTAAAGGTATCTCAAAACCAGAGGTAACTTTATTTAATTCTTTAGTTACAATAAATCTAGAAATTGCATTTACAATTTCAGATCTAATAGAACATATTATCTTAATATTGCTTATATTAGATGAAGAAAATATTGAATTAAACCTCTTAATAGTAAAAATTAAATCTCTAATCAAATATAAATCTCTTTTGAAAACTTCTTGGTCTCCATAATATGCTTCAAGTTCGTCAACAAAGATATGATAAGGAATATCTGTTTTTGTTACTTTAGATAATGCATTCTCTGCATCATCAACCAATTTAACAAAACTTGAATAATTATTATCCACGGAATTTTTACTGAGATCTACTTCCATCTCAGGCCCAATTGACGCCCCTGTTAGATCTGTAAAAGGGAGTGCTAATTTAACTCTATTAGGAATTACACTTTTTTTAATATTTACTGGTCCTTTGATTTTAGACACAATTTTTATGAAACTTGACCACTGTTCGTTTTCTACAAACAATCCACCATTAAATTCTTCATTATCTGCTACTATTCTTTTAAAAAATAACCATCTCCATATATATTCAAATTCTGAATTATTTAGCAATGTATCTTTATCAATTGTAATTGATGATAGTCCTCTTTTTGAAAATTTATCAAACTCTTCCTTTTTAAGTTCGGCAAACTCTTCTTTAAAGAAGACAAATGATGAACAAGCACTACTATCTCTTTCTCTAATTAAGTTATCTAGGTAGAATAGCAGAGCTGTTTTACCAGTTCCTTTGTATCCCGAAATAAAGCAATGATTACCAGTTAATAATGATTCTAAATCGCTGTTCCGAGGTACTATAAAAGTTTTTATAAATCCAGATAACCCTTCAAAGTTTATCTCGTCTTTAGCATCGGGTTTTCCTGAGTAAATATCTTTTACTGTTATTTTATTCATAATGAATTATGTCCTTTCTTTTTTCTTATTACTTTTAAATCTCGGCAATTAATTAAAATTGTAAGTGTTGATTTTTATTTATAGTCATATTCTTTTCTGATGGGTATATTGTTACTCTACATCTTTTCGTTATCCATACATGCTCCCCATTACAAGACTTTAATTCACTGTATACTCATTTAACTCTATAAAAATATTCCTTTTACATAAAAAAATTTGGTCAAGTTTTATTCTAAATTAAAAGCTTACTCAACAATCATGCCCTTCAAAGGAATAACTGATATTTCCATTTTATCATAATTGTCCAATTAAATTTCATAAATGAAAAAACACAAAGTTTTAGCTGTTGAATGGTTTGTAAATTACTTTGCGATAACCTGTTTTGCACCTCTGAACTGAACCCGTTAGTGGTTGGTCTCCTTCTTAAGCGAGATTTCTTCTATTAATATATTGTCAATTTCAATGAACTTTATCTATCCAAACACCTGAGCCGCAATTCCAAATAGTGTTTGATTTCTTGCAGGCATAGCCATTGATCGAATCACCATGATTGGCGGATTGCTTACCCTTCTAAATCCCCTCTGCATTAGTAACTGCATAAACTCTTTATTCCCTTCCGGTACATCCATTCTCAGTTTTCCATGATGCAGTGAAGCCAATCTGTCTGTCAGCAGGGCAGCTATTTGACTATCCGGTGCTACAATGGGTCCCAAGATCACGTTTTCAGGCCCTGAAACAGCAGCTCCATAACCAATAACATCCCCTTTTAAATTTTTCGCAACAATACATTTCGCAGCTTGTCTGAGTCGATGCCGGAGGAATACGCTTCTCCCTGCTCCGAATGCACGCTCATCAATCTTAACGACTTGATTCAAGTCTATTTCTTTAAAATCTTCCAGGATAACATCACCGAAGGTTAACTCTGCCGGTGCAAGATAGTTTTCACAAAAAAATTTATGTACACTGCTGACAGGTGTAAACCCCATCTTTTCGTAGAGATTTCTTCCCTCTGGTGTAGAAATCAACATGACTGAACAGGTTTCAGGAACAGAATCAATACACTTTTGAGTAGCCTCTTTCCCCAATCCCATCCCTCTGTGCATTTCATCTACGATGACCATTCCTATAGAAGCTGCACCAGGAATAATGGCAGCACTTGAAACAATCTTGCCTTTGCTGTTCTTATGTCCGAAAATGGTACCAGATGAAATGACAGTGCCAATCTCCCTTTCATCATAGTCCCAGCCGACTGATTGGGATAAATCAATTAGATCAGGTATGTCTTGTTGCTCAAATTGCACTAGATGTAAGAGTGTCTCATCAATCATAAATGTCAGTCTCTCCTGAATGATAATAAATACTGTTTACCAAGAACGCACTGGTGAAAGAAGATAAAGATAAGAAGAATGAACAGGTTCAATCTTGACCGGTCTCATTGCTCCGTCAAAACTCAGTCTGATTTCTTTTTCATCTATTACCTTTAAAGCTTCTATCAAAAAACGTCCATCCAGTGCAATCTGCAGGTTTGCCTCACCGGTCATTTTCTTAACCGATTGAGTTTCTTCTATTCTTCCTATTTCTGACGAGTCAGAAGAAATGTTTATTCTTTTACCGTCCTTCATTTCGAAATGAATCATGTTCTTTTTCCCCTCACTTGAAAAAAGACAAGCTCGATCCACACCCAATAATAACTGTGCTGTATCCAATGTAATGACCGTTTTCGAGTCTTTAGGCAATAAACTAGGGATATTTGGAAAATGACCTTCAATCAATCTTGAAAACATAGAGATAGTTGGTAATTTAAACTTTATACAGCTGTCAGTAATAAAAATCTTGGTATCACCCTTATCATGCTGAATCAGTTTGGCTAGCTCCGTGAGGCTCTTACTTGGCACATTGAACGACCCGTCTATAGCTGATCTGATCGACAGCTCTGTTAATGCTAAACGATGGGAATCCGTCGCTGCACACGAGAAGCGATTTTCGTTAAATGTCATATTGACAGCTGTGAGAACAGGTCTATTCTCACTCTTGGAGACAGCAAAAGCTGTTTGTTTAATGACTTCAATTAATTTGCTGCTTGGAATAACCGCGCACTTTTCTTCGTCGACTAAAGGAGTTTTTGGATATTCTTCACTATTTAATCCGTTCAGGCGAGTGACAATTTCACCGGATCTAATAGTAGCAGTTTGTTTGTTAACTTTTATATGTATCTTACCTGGAAGTTTTCTAACAAGATTACTTAAATACTTTGCTGAGATAACAGCACTACCCTGTTCAAAAACTTGCAGCACTTGCTTTCCATCAATCACCCTTGGAATCATTTTCTCTATAAATAGATCTGAATTACTCCCTATAAGTACCAAGCTGTGATCAGTGGCCATTATCTTTATTCCCGACAGAATCGGAAAAGATGTTTTTACAGAAACAGCTTTACTCACATCTAAAATTGCTTTGTAAAGACATTCATTCTCAATCGTAAACTCCATAAATAGGGCCCACCTCAAATTAATCTTGTATAAACGTATTCGACAAAATGTTTTATATTTCCTGTTATTCACTTACTAGACCGAAATTTTCATACAAAAAAACGATTACCATTTACAGTAACCGTCCTTTCTACTATACATCCATAAGATATGTGCCTCTAAATCAAACACTTACACTATATCCCTCTTCATCTCTCTCTTCCATATAGCCAACATGAAGACAATCACCGCTCCAAAAAACAGTACATACCCTAACGGCACCAACCAAATCGGCTGCCTAAGACTCACTATGTCACCAATCAAAAACCTTGTCACTACAGCTATCATCACAAAAACAGTCACGATTTGCACGCCGATAAGTCCGATTGTGTGAGACACAATCGTTGCAAGTGTCATGGTTAAAATACCGAGCAGTAAAGAAACTAAAAATATGGCGAGCACTGACAATATGATATACTGCCAAAACGTGAGGTCATACCATGAGTATAGATTATTCATTGCATATAAGGGCAAGTCAAAATGTGACGATGTTTGATTTGCAGCGTAAATGGACAAGTAAACACCCAGTAAAAGCGTTGTGAGCACTACCGAACTTGCTATTCCGGCCAGCCACTTCGTTTTGTAGATCCTTCTCCCTTTTTTCGAACTGTATTGAAGCAGTTCCACAGCTGTCAGTTTATCTCTCAAAAAAATAGGAGAAAGCAAGATTGCTATGCTAATGAAAAGGATAATCGCCATATTCTTTTTTACGTTTATAAAGTTATCTAATACTGTACTCGTATAGAATGAATACTTTTCATCACGCATGATCTCTTCAATATGCTTCTTCAGAGCACCAGTTGTTCCCTCTTTTTTTAATTCCAAAGAGGCAGTCCGGTATTTGTAAAGCTCATCTATGGTGTATTCCATAGCCTGCAGCTCCCAAAAGAGGTCTTCATTCCGTTCAAAGAAGACTAAATCGTGATAGTCCATTTGTTTTTGATTGTTGTCATCTGCATTTTCAAAAGCTTCAAAAGACGTAAGCCCTGTGGCTTTCGCTTTTGGGTCATTCTGCAAGTATGTATCAGCGTCCTCCACTTTCTTTTCGTATTGCTTAACAAAGTCTGCAAATTCCCGCTCATTCACATCTGGTCCATACTTTGGAATGATCTGCTGCTCTAAGGTGAAATGGTCTAGTGCAGGGCGTCCATTCGGAAAATACTGAATATGAAATTCAAAGAGCAGAAAATACAAAACTGCATTTGCAAATAGAAGGAGAGTGATGATTTTCCAGGAAAAGATTTTTTTCATTTCCATCCAGAATAAGTGCATATTAAACGATATCCTTTCTATAAAAACGCCTTATCGAGAGAATGCTGAAAACAACGCATGCTGCAAACCAGCTTGTCAATGTTACTAATTCATAATGTTCAAACATCGTTAAGCTGGACACTCCAGAAAAATACATATGAGGGTTTACTAATAACAGCGTTAGATTGAAATTCATCAAAATCAGAACCAGTGGAATTCCAGCAGAAAAAGAAGGAATCACAAACATACTGACCAGCAGCAAAATCATGACGATCCATGTCATATAACTGTTTTTTATAACTATGCTTAATGCAAATGTCAGTAAAGACACGATTATCAATATGAATGATAGAATGGCAATTGCCATCCATAAATAATGGTGAAACTCTATTGGCCACCGTGTAATATACGGAAATTTGTATTCCCAGTTCAGACCGCTGCTAATCAGCGAATGCCAAAGCCCCGAATAATCATAAAATTGAAAGTATGCCAGTAGGCTTATACCGAATAATGGAACGATCAAAAGCAACGTGCTCAGCAGACTTGCCGCAAGCTTATTCCAGATTAAGTGCCGTCCTCTTTTTGTCGTATACGCAACTAACTGCGAGCGATTTTCAAACTCGTAATTTGCGATAAGCGCTGTCAGCAGCACAACGAGCATGACACCCTCAAGAGCCGTATTTTTCAATAGGTTTCGAAATAATTCAGTATGCATGCGATAATCCCCGGCAAAAAACCACTGCTTATATTCTGCGTTTTCTTTCATTTTCTCAAGACGCGTATCCAGCTTTTTATATTCAGCCGTTACGGCTTTTTGTGTTATCCCGCTTAAACCAAGCCCTTTAACCATCGAGTCCCGCATTTGACCGGCGTCAAGTTCCGAATAGCGTCCTTCCAGACTTTTCCCCAGCCCTATGTACATCTGCATCAGACCGATACGGTCGATTTCCTGCTGCTCTTCTTTACTCGCCATTGAGTATTGTTCAAACGTCATAGCCTTTAAGAATGCATCGGCATCTTGATAGCTAGAATCAACTTTACGTACATCTTCATTTACATGTTCCTGCATCGTGTTCAAAATGGAATCATCAAAAGTCAGTCCGTATTCTTCTACAATATGATTTACAACCTTTAACTCAGCCTTATAGTCAGCGCCACTGTAAATGGTAAAGAGATTAAACGAAATAAATAACCCCAGCAAACAAAGGATGACGGGTGAACCTAACGCTTTTTTCATTTCCATCCAGGTGATTTGCATGTTGATTACCCGCCCGTGCTTTCATTTGCATATTCAACCAAAAAGACATCTTCCAATTGCGGATGAACCGGTTTCCACGCCGGGTCAGCCTGTTCATCTGCAACAAATCTGACCAGCATTGCCCCATGCTCCTGCTTTTCCTGCAGGGTTAAATATGTTTTTCGGAATGATGAAAAATCATCAAATGACATGGACGTCTCAAACACTTTTCCAGCAAGGGTTTCACAAATCTCCGAAACAGAAGCCTTATGCAGCAGCTCTTTATTTTTAATCATAATGATTTCATTTGCGATGGATTCAATATCCGATACAATATGTGTGGAAATAATGATGATGCGGTTTCGGGCCAATTCAGATAATAAATGACGAAAACGCGCACGTTCTTTCGGGTCTAACCCTGCTGTCGGCTCATCTAGTATGAGAATCTTCGGATCGTTCAGCAATGCCTGAGCAATACCCACACGCTGAATCATTCCGCCCGAAAATTTCTTCATTTTTTTATTTTTCACTTCTGAAAGTGCCACCATCTCAAGTACTTCGTCGATACGCTGTCCTGCAGATTTTCTATCCATTCCTTTTAGCGCCGCTAAATACGTAAGGTATTGTTTTGGTGTCTTGTGTTTGTAATAACCGAATTGCTGCGGCAAGTAGCCTATCAGCTCACGGTAAGACTCTCCAAGCGATTCAATTGGCTCACCCTTATACAGGATGGTTCCGCTTGTCGGCTGAATAAGCGTAACCAGCATCTTAATTAACGTCGTCTTACCGGCGCCATTTGGCGACAGCAATCCGAAAATCCCCTGATCGAACGTCAAATGAACGGCATGAAGTGCTGTAAAATCACCATATCGTTTTCCTAAATCCTTTAGCTCTAACATCCCAAAGCCTCCTCCTGTCTTCGATTAAATATGTGTTTTAAGGAAATCAGATAAACCCAAAAGCTCACCAGCAGAATAACGCCATAAGAAATCATTGACAGACTGTTGAGCACCGCTCCATACTCTTCTCCTGGCAAAAGAAATAATGCTGTATTGACCAGAACCCATCCGGCTATAAATAAAACACTGCGTTTCAAGAAATGTCCTGACCTTAAAACGAACAGCAGCCCCGCTGAAAATACAAACAAACCGGTCATTGACACCAGGATTCCACGCAGGACATTGAGATCCACTTGATAGGACAGAATGAAAACAACTGTCATGTTAACAAAAATAGCCATGCTGCTGAACACAAGCATTCTAACAACTAATAATTGATAGACCGTATATTTCATTGTCATCTCTAATTCAAATGTGCCATTTGCTTTTTTCTGATAGTAGTCATATGCCATGAAGCTGAGAAAAGACAGTGGAGACAGAACAAAGAGCATGCCATAAAAGTCAGCTTCCTGAACAGCCGGTTCATTACTTACTAAAAACAAATAGGCCAATACGATGACCATTAAACAGCCGCTGAATAATGCCTCACCCCGATTAATGAAAAGATACTGCCAGCCCATTTGACGTCTGATTTCAGCAATAGATAAAATTATGTTTTGTTTTTTCGGAAGACCCTGTTTTACAATCAATGCTACCTGTTTATTGATGTCTTCATCAGAAGGATAGGGAATTGACCATTTACGCTTATCCGTTGCCATGATTCTCAATCTCCTTTCTCAACTTCTTTAAAATGGCATAATACTTCGTTTTCACCGTTGATTCAGACAGAACCAGCAGCCCTGCAATCTCATGAAATGTCAGTTCTAAAAACAATTTAAAACGGACTATTTGCTGATCTTTCACATCAAATCGCTGAAGCAGTTCAATCACAAGCTGTATATCTTCTTTTGTAGAGAGCTCCTCTACAACACTGTCTGCACCTTCCATTTCAATTTCCTCTACATATACCGTCTGCTGGCCAGCCTGATACGATTTCGAGCGGAAATAATCAATGCAATGATTAGAAGCAATACGATAAAGCCATGTGCGAAATGAAGCTTTCTTTCCATCAAAATGCGAAATGGACTGCAGCGCGCGGATAAAAATTTCCTGTGTCAAATCCTGTGCCATTTGTTCGTCAAAAAATTGTCTGTACACAAACGCGAACATTTCTTTGTAGTATTTCTTGATCAATTTATTGGCACTTTCTTCATGGGCATGCTGCTGTATCTTCCTAATCCATCTGCCCTCAAAATCCACCGCTGCATCACATCACTTTCATCGTTCACCTGTATATTCGTAAAGCCACTATAAATAGTTTTAAAAATTTTATTTTTTATCATAAAAAATGCAGGCAGAAAACATATCCGTTTTCTTCCTGCATTTTTCATTTTATCTATCTATTACGAATTTTTCCATCATCTTTTAGCATAATCAGTAAGATTAAGACTTAATTTTAAACTGATTTCGGATGATTTGGCCTCTAAGCATTTAGAATCATTCATCTATTATCCCCAACAAAGCCCCATCAAAAGGAAATTCTTCTCTCTTGATTTTCCCTTTCAATTCTTCCAGTGATTGAATGGCGTAGTCTTTAAGATCTGGAGGGTAGTTGTATGCAGAGCTATTAATCTCAAATTCGTCTTCATCTACAACTTCCCAGTCTGCATGTTTCCGTTTAACCAGATCCAAGTCTAAATCGACAAAGGAAAGATGCTTGTTTTTAAGCACAGACGGCATTGCGATGTTGCAGTAATATGAGATGACTTCCCAGTTCTCTATCTCCATCGCCACTGTGAATCCTTCCTTTAAAGAAAAAAATTCTAATGACTCATTAGAAAGTGTAAAGGTTGTTCCTTTTGTATGGTGCGTTAGCTTTCTTCCCGGCTTGCAAAACACTAACACGTATTCAGATGTGATCTTCAGTAATTCTCCCTGCCATTCATAGTGAATGGTGTTTGGGTACTTTAATGCTGAAATGGTGATGATTGTTCCCATATGAAGGCACCTCTTTACGGAGTTCATAAGAACGTACTCATTCTAGTTTTTTTCTAAGATTGCCTTAACAAATTCCGTCTTTTCTTCTGCATACTTATGTTTGTCATTCGAATTTGAGCTTGCTAATGCAAGCTTCAGCTGTTCATATTCCTTTCTCTGCTGCTCATTCCCTCTCAAGTAATCTCTGAATTTCAGCTGTTCTGCCAAGTATCTATTACCTGTTTCGTACATATGGATCTGGTGTGTTCTCGGTTCACCTTTATTGAAGTAATGCCTTTCCGGTAAAACGTTTGTGCCTCTGTAAGCGTAACCTATTTTCTCCAGGGAGGGTGCACACTTTTCTCCGTCTGAAAAATCATGTATTTCTATAGCTATATCAATGATCGGCTTTGCACAAAGACCTTCAATGGCTGTACTTCCAATATGATGAACACGATGGATGTAAGGACCAATCAAATCTTGAATGCGCTGCTTCTCTGTCTCAAATTCAGTTATTCATTCGTTCGTCCATGGTACTAAGAAAACTTCGCCTCTGGGTAATCCGAGCATGTTGCATCTCCTGTCTATTTAAACTGCCTTTATGTATCTTCATTATTTATCGTCAGCACTAATTTACCAATGCCCCGGCTTCTCCAAATACACCGGAATCTTAGTATGAACATCTCCAATAGCGGAATTAATTTGTGACTGTGTCAAAAAAAGAGCTTCCCTCAGGTCAGCACCCCTCAAATCTGCATCTCTCAGGTCGGCACCAATGAAATCCGCCCTTTTTAAATCACTGTTGCTTAAGTTTGCTGCTATCATCAATTTCCCGCGAAAATCTTTACCCTGCAGGTTCAGCCCTTTAAGATATGCACCTATGAAGTCCGCAGCCTTTCTGCTTTTTTTCTTTTGAGTATTAATCACTCTGCTTCTGTACAATTTGCTTGTTTCTATTAGTAGAGCATTGACCTTTCTCCGGTGTGCTGTCACATCTATTTGTAAGATATCCGCTGGTTTTCTTAAAGTAAGCTCAACCGTTTCCTCATAGTTCCTTTGGAGACTTGTTTGAATGGACTGAGTTTCTTTTAGATTCAGGGCCTGCTTAAGGTAGAACAGCATCTCATGCAGCTGCTGCACAATAGGAAAAACAGCGAACATCTCATCCGCATGTTCTTTATTCTTTCGCCAGTCCTGGCCGTTATAAATCGTTTGTGAAACATGCTGGCCGGCGCCAAAGCACTCATAGGATACACATCCCCGAAAGCCTTTTTCCCTTAATTGACTGTGTATGACGCAGGTATAAGTTGAACACAAATTCCGGCAAGGGTCTCCCCCATCTTTATCAAAAGGGAAATCGGCTGATTTTCCATAAGGTAATGCGACACAGCATAATGCAAAGCAATTTTGGCAATCTGATTTCAATTCATTAAGCATTACGAAGCACTTCCTGTTTATTGATTTCTAAAACTTAAAAAGATTTTTCTCTATGTATTCACCTTTTTCAAAAGATTTGATAACAATATCAAATTTCTCGCTGTACGGATGCATAAACAACTTGTACTGTATCCGGCGCTGATTATGGGAAAAGAGCAAGTACTCTTTATTCGTTCCACGTTCAAGAACATCCCGGTTCATTCTTCTGGCGAGCTCTGTTTCGTCATCCGTATAAAAATAAATTTTTAAATCATAGAGTTCCGGGTTCGTGAAAGCAACAGCCATACCCTCAACAATAGATATCCTTTTCTTTGAATCAATCAACATACTTTTTGAGTAAGGGGCATCGATTGTAAGAAAATCTAAACCTTGCCTGATCATCTGAACATCTCTTTCCAATGCAGGCAGATGATGAGCGTCCGGGTGACAGGCCGTCATTTTAAAGGTATGATTTTCGTTTCCATAGCTGTAGTCTATTCGGGCATGTTTTCTAACACCTGAACTTATGATGTAAGGATCTGTATTCAGATAATTGGCACCCTCTTTCAGTGCATTCCGGAGTTTAGCTGCGAAGGTGGTCTTCCCTGCAGCCCCGTGGCCTGAAATGCCGATTACGATACTTTTATCCGAGTTTCCAGTCCACTTTAAGATATCTTCAATTAGTTTATTCATGTGAGGTTCTCCCTTGAGTTCGTTACATTAAACTTCAAAAAAATGACGAATAAAAAAAGTACGGGTTTCTGCATGCGGCATTATTTTCATCAATTCAGTTCTGCTTACAAATTTGACGGCTTTTATCTCTTGATCAATGGGTTTGAGTAGGCTCAAGTCTCCTCTGTACTCAAAGTGAAACATCGTTGTTTCCTGCTGTTTAAAACCAGTTTTTGAATGCATATGCTGAGGAAATTTAAAACAGATTTTTTGTTCAAACTGCCCAATGAATTGAAATTGGTTTGACCCGGTTTCTTCTTCCAATTCTCTGCAAATGGATGCCTTCAAATCAGCGTCAGCCGGCTCAATGCCGCCTTTGACAAAATCCCATTGAGCTGGAATGTTTTCACATTCATTCATCGTGTTTATTTTCGTTTTATGTACAACCATAAACAAATCGTTATATGTTACGATAGCTCCGACTGCCATTCTGATAATCTCTTTCGACATCCCTTCTGTAAAACGTTCATATTAATCAAAAAATCTGATAAGATATACGATTCCATAAAGAGGTATACCGACAATCAGCATTCCCGCTAAAAAGTAACAGATACTTTTAAAGATACCCTTAAGGAAATCAGAGATTGCTCCAGCAAAATCATCTATAAAATGCTTCATGACACACACCTTCCAGTAAATGTTGAAAACCATTAGCCGAACGAGAAAATGCTGATCGAATAGTCCTCTTCAGGCAAATCACCCTGATAATCAAAGCCAGCCTTCAAATAGAAATTTTTCAGTTTCTCATTCCCCGCCCAGCAGTCCAAATATATTTTTTTCTTTACTGACATGGCGTAAGAACAAGCAAACTCTGTGATGTATAAGCCAATCCCTTTCCTCTGATTTTCAGGCAGAATCGCTATTTGACTTAAATACACACTGGCAGAATCAATGGCCAGCCCGCTTAATTGATTGATTTCTTCTATACAAAAGGCACCAATTAACACTGAGTCATCTACTAGTACGTACATTTCATGATTTTTAATTTTGTTTAAAAGCTTCTCTGCACACCAGGGATACTCCCATTGGTTTATTCCCTTTTCGTGCAAGTCGGCTGTAACTTGATTGTACACATGCAAAAGTTGCTTCAGGTCTTGTATATTAGCTAATCTTATGTTCATCTTCATATTATCCATTATCTTTTACACAAGAAAAAACCAAGACTACCGGAATCCGCTGTCTTCTTAAAAATTCTTCTTCACTGCTGAAATGCTCTCTTTGCGGTGTGCCTTCACGCAGATCAAGCACTGTAAAACCAGCTTGTCTAAGAGCCGAAAAGTAGTGTTCAGTTGTACGATGATACTTAATGACGGTTTGTTCAATCCACGGTTCTTTTCTTTCTCCCTCAAGGAAATAGTCATCAACAAGCCAGCTGCCTCGCTTATCTCCCTGCTCTTTACTTGCAAAAGCAGAGGTTGTAAGCGGGTGCTGAATGCTGAAAATGAATTTGCCGTTTTCTTTAAGTGTTTGATATACATCTTGAAAAAGGTTGCGAAGATTTGAGACATAATGCAGGACAAACCGGGACGTTACAAGATCAAATGCTTCTTTAGGAAAGGTATGTGCTTCTATCGTTTCGCAAAATACATTTCCATTTTGTCCAATCAGATTGGATCGCGCTGCTTCAGCCATTTGCTCCGAACCTTCTACTCCTGTATAGTGTTTTGCCCCCTGGTGTAAAAGCTCTTTACCAAACCTTGCATCACCGCACCCTAAATCAAGGATGCACTTATCCTGAATGTCCCCAATTAATTCATGAATGATCGGACCTTCAATGGCATTATTGGGACTGTCCTGTCTGTTCCTTCTGTTCATGTACTGGTCAAAAAAATCCGGCTGATTATAGGCACTGGCTCCTCTGAATTCCACTCATATCTCTCCCTGTTTTTTACAATTCTGCTCCTTGATTTAGGCTCTATTAAATTTAAATTTTGTATTTAAATACTATTAAGTGAAAGTCAAAGTGAAAAAATCCCCTATTTATTGAGTAAAAGTATTCTTAGATTTTTAAGAATCAGATTCCCTAATCTCCAATATAAAATATACATTGAAAAAGACATATGAAGAATTCAGGTTCCTTTATAGGTGAATGTTCTTCAATTTCCAAGTAAGTTTTAAAGAGTTCCGTTGTTTTCATATTCCACCTTGCAGCTTCCTTACCATCACAATAAAATTTTGCCCAATCCATTAACTCTTTCTTTACAATGAATTCATTACCAGATGTGCATTTAATTAGAAATTCAGGAGATATTGTTTGCCAACTACTATAAGATACAAGATATTCTTCCTGATTATCTAAGTTAACTATTTTATATTGTGATCTTCCCCATCGCGGCATCTTATTTCCCTGATATTTTATTTCTCGGCTTTCTGTAAATACATCGAACTGGACAAAAAAATTATGGCTTAAAAAGATATCAGCAATTCTTGTGAACATGTTATGATATGTTCGTTTAAAACTGCATACGATTTCACCCTTACTATCTGTTACGCTAACCATTTTTGTTGAATTTTTAACTTTTGGCGGGTTATAAGTTAAGCTCTGCATGTATCCTCCAAGTTTAGATTTACCAATGTACTTTAACAAGTTGTTAAAAACGTTGCTTATCTTGACAAACTGAACGAACACTAGTTTTCATATTGGTTAGATTCATAATTTCGAAGGCATCAATTATCAGCACAGTCTATTTTTATAAAGTTCTGACTCTACTTTAGCATAATTATCCAATTCTATAATAGTACTTCTTTACAGTGTTAACCATTTATCTAAACGATGTTTGACAATCTCTTTGCTTTCAACTATTATCATTACTAATAACAATAATAATTAAGGGTGAGAACAGTGACCAAGGCCAAGATGGATTTAATGCTGCATCCTGTCCGAATGCAAATTATCCAGCAGCTCTCGAGAAACGATGCGACTGTAAGCCAGCTGAAGGAATGGATCTCCGATATTCCACAGGCAACTCTATACCGCCATTTAAATATTCTCAAGAATAATAAGATTATTTTTGTGAAGGAAGAACGCAAAATAAGAGGGGCCGTTGAGAGGACGTATGCGATTGAAAAGCAGAATCCCCTCGTATCATTGGAAGAACTGACAAGTATGTCCGGTGAAGACCACCTGAACATGTTTATGACCTTTTTATCCAATGTGACCGGCCAGGCCAAAAGCTATCTGCTTGCGAATCCCGATCTGTCCAATGATCCATTTGGATACAGCCAAATCGATCTCTATCTCACAAAAGAGGAAGTTCAGGATCTATCTAAAAGCATGAATGAACTCCTCAGCCGATATCTATCAAATAAACCTTCCCCGGAGAACGAGAAGGTTACTCTGATTCAAATGCTTTTACCGGAGCCAAAGACTATCAAAGGAAGTGCTGACTGACAATGTTAACCCGATTTTATCGTAAAGTATTTGAATTAAACGGCCATCCTGCCGCTGCAAAATTACTCAAAAGGTTTGCGCAATCTAAAGCAAGTAAACCTTTCACAGGTTCATTTTCCAGACTCTATAAATTAAATATGCAGGAAGCAGGCAAAAGTCTGCAAGAATACGAATCTCTTCACGATCTTTTCACCCGTGAATTAAAACCGGGTGTCCGTCCGATTGCAGGAGGACAGGATTCGTTCGTTAGTCCGAGTGACAGTGTGTTGTCGGTTGTTGACGACCTGACGCCTGAAAGCAGGTTCGTTGTGAAGGGTCAGGAATACACAGTGGAAGAGCTGCTTGGCTCTAAAAGCGAAGCCGAGGTGTATTCCGGAGGACAAGTGCTGATCTTTTATTTAAGTCCCACTGACTATCACCGGGTTCACGTCCCAATGGATGCAGTGGTTGAAAACGTATATACATTGGGAAAAGAAGCCGCTCCCGTTAATACTATCGGCTTAAAATACGGACTCCGCCCTCTGACGAGAAATTACCGCCTTGTGACGAAATTCACCGTTGAAGGAGCACCATTTGCACAGGTGATGGTCGGTGCCCTCAATGTAAATTCCATTGAAAGAACCAATCATCAGCCTAATGTTCGCCGCGGTGACCCGTTTGGCTACTTCTCATTCGGTTCAACTGTTGTGATCTGTGTTCCAAAAGGACGTTTGAATTTTACCGGAAAGACGGGACCAGTGAAAATGGGCGAGGAAATTGGCAAATGGAAATCTGATGGTGACATTCCGAAGTTATAATGTCACGCAGTCTAATAAAAGAACGAAACATTATAAAAAGCAGCCAATGGCTGCTTTTTATCGTTGAATATAAATAAATTCTAACACCTAACATACTTACGCTTAAACCCAAGCCGTCCTTTATCCAGATCCTTTTGTATATTTTCAAAAGCATTAAGAGTACTGCTTTTTTTCGTGTCCCGCCTGATTTCTACTGTTCCGATTGCCTTGGCCGTTTCAACTGCTCTTTCACTCAGCGGCACATACGAAATCCCGACCGTATAAACAAATTGATTCATCGCATATTTCGCTCGTTCCGGCGAATCATGAATGGTGTTTTTGATCCCATCAAGCATCGCTGCAATCTTGCTTTCGGAAAATTCATGATCCTTGCGGTTTCCAAGCAGCCAGCAGTAGCAGCTCCAGCCTGCAGACATTTTGAGCTCTTCACCGCTCGCAATCCACTTATCTGCCACATCCTGAGCAATATCTGATTCAGATAATGTCACTGCCACTACATAGTCAGAAATCATATAAAAATATGCTGCATCGATCCAGCGGTCAAAATCCTCCTCTGTCATGGCTTTTGGATTTGCAATAATCCCGGCAAAATACATCGCATCATAATTCCCCGTGGCATACAGCTCTTCTGCAAGTGCCTGATTGATTTTAATTTGCTTGGCCATTGGTTTCATCGCTCCAGTTGCCACACCAAAAAGAGGTTCCTGCGCCCCGTTTGACATGTACATTTTCTTGGTCCGCTCCTTGCCGAGGGATTCAAGCTCCTGCATCACCGTTTTGGCATCCATTGTTTTTGCACGTCCTTTCATATCTTTAAAACGATCCTATCTGAGTTTTTGTTCGAGCAAACATTTATGTTCATTCACTAAATGTAATAGAGGGAATTCATTGTTATGTATTCTCTTTGTTATTCGATGAGCTTCATGCAAGGCTAGTTCATAAAGCTCATGATCAATAACTCCCTGCTTGCGGGCTTCCTCCAGCTCTTCTGTATCCAACTGAAACCATTCTCCCGATGGAAGGACAACAATGTCAATGAACAAGTCATCTATCCACGGCACATGTTCCTCTGCCCCAATTTCTTTACATACATCTATATACCACTGTGTCACCTTTCCGCAGGAATCAAACATGACAGTAAGCGAAAAATTTTCGTTTTTGGGGAAGTACTGAAGCCATTTGTAGCCGTTATCTGCAATACAAACACTCGTTTCTCCATATTTCTTAATTAGAGGTTCGGTTACTTGGACAATTTCGATTAAGGTTACATGCCCTATAAACTCTTTAGAACAAATTATCGTACTTGCAAACCTTTTTTGTACAACTCGTTTCCAGTCCCTGTAATCTCCGTATTTCCGCTTTAGCATGCCAACCCCCGCTTTCAGATCGAAAATGAATTATTCCCAATCATTCCTATGATTTGATATAAATGAAAGGTCTTTTTGATAATGTTCAAGATGGCCTTCTTCAATCATTTTCTGAAAAGCAGGATGACCTTCTCCCGCTTCCCTTATAATCGTCTTGCACAAGCCTTCGATACGCAGCAGAACGATATCCAGAAGAACATCCTCTACAAATGTTTTTCCGTAAGAATCAAGGAACATGTTTATTCTCTTTTTAATCCTGCTGGCATGCTCCGATGCTTGATAATAAACCTTCTCGCCTTTTTCAGAGAGATAAAATCTGCTTAACGGGACGCATGTATAAAGAGTGTACGCAATGTCCCAAATGCGCGGACCAGGTCCGGCGACATCAAAATCAATGATTCCGATTGGACGCTGGTTATTAAAAATGATGTTATATACCGCAAAATCATTATGACAGAGTACTTCATACGGCTGCGGAGTATTATCAAGCGGTTTCCAGCTGCTGTCGAATGGAAAATGACTGACAGCATCATGATAGAGCCGGAGCATTTCAGCTGTTTCTTCCAAAACCGCATCTGACCACATGTACTTTTTCAGCGGATAATGCCCGGCTTCGCCTTCAATAAAGGTCAGAATTTCTCTTCCTTTTTCATCCATGCCAAGATATTTGGGAGCATACTTAAACTCTTTGTCTTCCAGATGCTTTAGTAGTGAATGAATCTTTCTGCTATTTTGCTTGCATTCCCGTCTTACTGTCTGACCTGAGCGGTACACACTTGACACGTTGCCGCCAGTGAGCAATTCTTCGTCTGAAAGATTTGACAAAACGAGGCACCTCCTTCTTCATTTTTATATAATTAGAACATCATGAAATTTCTTCTCTCCACAACGACCTGTAATAACCTGACATCAATCCATCAACTTGAAAATGATCCATCTAAAACCTTCTTATCTGAAAAAGAAGATATACATCTCTTGAATAACCACTGCAAGCAGTGCTGTCATCAAAATATCAGAAACAACCCATTTCTTTTTTTCTCTGCTTATACTTTGAATCAAAAATATACCTGATTACATACACTGCCGTAAAAATGGCTAACAGTTCAAAAATCGTCAATTTCCGCGTCCTCAAGCGTCTGTTTGTTTCAAGAGTGTATTCAACAAAAAGAAGCATGAACCCTTCTCCGGACGCACGCTTCGATAAAAACATTCGATGTTCTATTAATATATGCTTTCTGTTCTTCGACTTAAATCCTTTTTACCCGTCAGTCCTCTTTTTTCTGTTCGCAAACAGCGAAACCATCATCGCGATCAGAAATCCAGGGACAGCATAAACCTGGACAACAAGTAAAGTCCAGCCCACTGTATCATATCCGGAACCCTCCGGACTTCCAGAGGGTATAAGGAGTCCAACCAAGCAAATCACAAGATACACTAGCACAGGCAGCATGATTATTTCCAAAATTTTCATTGTGAATCCTCCTTTAGTGTAATTTTACACTAAATGGACTTAAATGGAAACAACTTACAATAAATATTGGTAATAATTTCACTTGGATTATTTCTACCTTTACATTTCACGGCGGTATCTAAGAGAAATGTAGTCTTCATTTTCTTCATTGTCAAAGCTGCCCTGCTCTTTCACAAACTGAAAGCCTCTTGCTTCGTAGAAAGGAATGCCTTTCATATTCCCTTGTGAGACTGAAACCCACTGTTCAGTAGCTCCTTTGCTTTTTTGCACCTCAGTGAGAGCTCGTAAAAGCTTGGTTCCAATTCCTTCTCCCCGGCGGTCAGGATTTAAATATAAGACAAATACTTCCCCCTTGTCCTTATCAATTAATCCTCCGCCAATTGCTCCTGCGACTTCTTCACCCTGTAAAGCTACAAAATAACCATTCCAGCTGTCATTAGTGTTTAAAACCTCTTTATGAACTCGATCATAATTGTAAAAGTCTTTGATAATTCTTTCTATGTATTCAGATGAATGTGTTTCCATATAAGTAGCCCTATAACCGTCTGAACATACTTTGATGATGCCTTCAATATGCTGTATTCCTGCTTTTACTACTGTAATCAAACAATTCCCTCCTTATACTGGATACTTGGCGGTAAAATAAGCACTATTATGAAAATAAGTATATACTCTGTATCAAATAATTCTATTAACTCGGTCAGTTTTTCAAACTCATCAGACTCGTCCATAAAAAGTCTTCCCCGAATGTTTTATCAGGCTGTCTGACTTTCTTCATTCTCCTGAAAGTATGAATGGAGAAATCCTTTGTGAAAATTTCTTTAAAGCGCTCTTCTGAATAGCCAATTCCCCCACTTAGATGTCCATTCCGATAAACATCCCAATCCGGCGTCCCTGCAGCCCCCTCGGTTGTAAAACAGACAATGCCAAAGCGGCCATCTTTCTTTAGAGCTTTTTTTAATAATTGCAAGTAGGTCAGCCTGCGATGCGGAGCTAAATGATGAAAAAGCCCGCAATCATAAACAAAATCATAAGAATGTGGAACAAAATCAAAATCGAATAAGGAAGTGCAGATAAAGTTAATGGACAGGCTCTCTGTTGCCGCTCTTTCCGACGCCCAGTCAATCGCATTTTGAGAAATGTCCAATGCATCTACGTCACAGCCTATCTTGGCCATATAAATGGCATTCCTTCCAGGACCGCACCCAAGTTCAAGTACTCTCCCCGGCTTAATATCATGGTGAAAGTATTCTGTTAAATTTTCATCAGGTCCGTTTATCTTGAAGAATGGAACTTCTTTTGATCTGTCCCTGTAAAAACCCTCCCAGAAATCCTTTGGCTCTCTTAACAAAGCGTCTAACATATCAAAAACATCTTCTTCATTTAAGATGGATTTACTCATTTTTTATCCCCTAATTTGAGACATTGCTGCTTTTATTTCTCCACTTTACTAGTAATGACATCACTTACTTCTAAAGGAGTAATTGTACCCTGATGAAAATACAGCTGCCACCTGCCATCAATGACTTTCCAGATAGAACTGCGCAGCGTGTTTCGATTTCTTGTGTGGTCAACAATAAAATAAGTTGTTAGAATGACACCCTCAGATAATGGAAAGATTTCAAAATTGTAGAGAGAACATTCTGATAGCACAGCACTTTCCAGGCATTCCTCTTTATAAAAAATATAACCGGAGCTGCCTATTTCAAAGAAATCATCGGCCAGTATTTCGCCAAGTTTTTCTCGGGATTTACGCACATCAATTCTTATGTGACTTTCTTCTAATTCTTTTAAATGGTTCACTAAATCAATTGGCATGTTCCTTGCTCCTTTAACTCAATCAGAAAAGACACCATCCTTCTTCTTCCTCCCAATGTAAAGCAAGTGCGAAGATATTCCCAAAATAGAAGGATCCGCTGCTTTCTCTTTGATTCAGTCGATTAATTTCTGTACTTCTTCCTCCCCTTTATCATGCCAGTAAGTCCAGTTATCTTTTGATAAAATGGCACCCGCATTAGACCCGATTAACTCAAGTGTTTCAAATCCATGGTCTTCCATAAAGGGGTTAATATCGGCAATCTCAAAATAATAAGCACCTGTGAACCGGCCCTTATCCGCATGATTAAAGCGTCCTTTTTGCGAGAACTGTGTAATGCTGTCCAAGTTATCGTTCGGTCTCCAGTTGTCGGGATACAAGAGGGACGTGAGGATGTGTCTGATTCTTGGCATAAATGCTACAAACACTAAGCCGTCCTGCTTTGTTACGCGGTATAACTCCCTTATGGCTTTGATCCGGTCGTTTTCTTCCTGAAGATGATACATGGGGCCAAGCATTAAGGCTGAGTCAAACTGTTCATCCTCTAACATGGACAACTCTCTCGCATCTGCCACATGAAAAGCTTCAAACTGTTCTGCTAAATGAAGTTCTTTTGCTTTATCCTCAGCTATTTTTACCAGCCTCGGAGTTAAATCGGTCAGCGTCACGCTATATCTATCAGCAGCTAGCGCCATTGAATATTTACCGGGTCCCGCCCCGTTGTCAAGAATATGCCCTGTACTCGGAAGATATTTTTTGATATAGTGCCAGTTCACTTGGAATTCGACCGGCTCCCGTTCAAGCCGGCCCCATTCATCAAAGGTATTGTAGTAGCTGATGATGTCACTCATGCACTTCACCCGTTTTCATTATAATTGTTCAAGCGTTTTCAATTTCCCTTTGAATAATCTTAATCATTTGATCAGGAGGCAGAGTACCATCCACTATTAAATCAGAATCGGGTTTAATCGATTTCTCCATCTCAAGATAAGCCATTCTCCCGTGATTCAGGTAAAAATCTAGGTCATGGTGCAAATCCCAAACGTTCGTTGGATCATAGTCTCTCCGTAACCTTCTAGCCATAGCTACATCCAAAGGTGTATCAATGTATATTGAAAAATCGATAAGTTCTTTCATTCTTTCGTTCTTATATGAGAAAGGATAGTCGAGCAATATGTATGATACCGTATCCTTGGCAGCAATCGATTCAACGTCATGAATCATTGGTTCCAGATTCCACAAGTTGTAATCTGCGCCTTCTTTCACCCACTTAATTAAATCGCGTGGAGAATCCTGAAAATCATACTCATCAAAGAACAGTGCTTTTGAATTCTTTAATGTAATTTCTAATTTCTTTGTTATGGTCGTCTTTCCTCCGCCTGATACGGCTGCAATGGAGATGACTTTAGGTTTGGGCATGACAGGCTTCCTTCACTTCATGAGATTTCCAGTCTTTCCATTCTTCTTTCAGTAATCCATATATCACTCTGTCATGGTATTCTTCGTTCAAGTGCTCATAACTTCGAATGACACCTTCTTGGGTAAAACCAAGCCGTTCTGGGATTGATCTGCTTTTAAAATTTTTGCTTGCTGCATTTATTTCAACTTTTCTCAGATTCAGATCGTTAAAAGCGTGTTCAATTAATTGCGTGACTGATTTTGTAGCCAGCCCCTTCCCTGTAAATTCATCTCCAAGCCAATATCCGATTTCAGTCTTCCTTGCCTCCCAATCTATGTAAAGAAAACCTATTGAACCAGCAATCTCATTCTTATACCAGATTCCAGCCCAATAGCCGTTGTTCTCGGCAAGCCTTTTTAAAGATTTCTCAATAAATGAATGTGTGTCCTGTACTTGATTTGTGTGACTGGGAAATGCAAGCCATTGCCCGTTACTTTCACGGCTTTTATCTATTAATGCGTACAGCCCGTCTGCATGTCTTGGTTCCAGAATAGCTAGATATGTCTGTGAATTAATCTTGGCTTTATACACGTTTTTTCCTCCCTGAGGCTCAGTAATTTCTATTGAACCAATTCATTGTTGTTTTTATGAATCTACTGGATTATTATTTTCTGAAAAATCACTCATATACTCTACTAGCTCACTTTCAACTTCTTCAACCGATTCATCAAGAAACTCACCACTTATATTACTCCCGGGAATATTCTTTGAGATAGTCAACCCTAAAAAAGCCCGATTGCACTCCCAAATTTTAATCATATGTAAATCAATAAGTTCCCCGTTTTCTTCAGAAACGCCAATCGATACAGAAGAACGGTAATCAGGTAGAAAAGGATCGTTTCCTTCTCTATAGAACTCACCATTCAGGTTCAGCTTTTTTTCTGCAAAAACAGGCTTGTTTTCAAGCAGCAACCTTTCTATCAGTCTCTTCATTGCGGTTTCAATCGTTATGATATTGGTTAAAAAAGCTTCTGAAAAATCCTTTTGGTAAACCTTCATCTCACTCACCATCCAATGCTACAGCGTATGACTGAGCTAACTACTCAAGTAGCTTATGATACTTTGACTACTGATGACTCTGATAAAATGCAATCTGAACTAGAAGAGCTTTCTGCTTAAATCGACAATGTATCAACTTAAAAAAATTAAATACGAAAGCATTGCTTGATGGCGCAAATGCCGGTGAAACAATAACTCTGCAAATCAGGCGTCTCAGGGAGTACTTCAACTCCTTCGTTAATGACAGAAAGAGCAGCTTTAAAGCTGCTCTTTTTTAATATTAGTATAAATTATTGTCAATTCTAATGCTTGATTACTGTAACGCTGGATGGAGAGCTGACATTGCCTGCGCCGTCTTTAGCAGTAACAGTTAGATTTACTCCTGCTTTTTGGACAGGTATAGAGACAGAAAATGATCCACTTTTCGCAGTCTTACTTGTTCCAAGTACAGTTTTTCCATTCTTTACAGTAATTGTTGAATTGTACTCTGCTTTACCAGTTACAATTTTGTCATTACTATCTACTTTATTTACAGTCGGCTTTGTAGGGGCAATTACATCAGCTACTTTAACAGAAGTTGGTTGACTAACATTTCCGGCGCTGTCCTTGGCAGTCACATCAAGTTTGGCGCCAGCTCCTTGAACAGGTATGGTTATTGAGAAAGTTCCATTTGATGCAGCTTTCGTAGTTCCCAATACCGAACTCCCTCTTTTAACAGCAACGGTAGAATTTGCCTCGGCTTTACCTGTTACTACTTTATCATTATTATCAACCTTATTCACTGTGGGCTTACTCGGTGGAGTGCCATCTACCACTGTGGCATTCACAGTTACACTTAAGTTTCCAGCTTTATCTTTAGCTGTCACAGTTAATTTGGCACCCGTTTTTTGTGCAGCTATTTTTACTGAATAACTGCCATTTGATGCTGCTTTAGCAGATCCTAGTACAGTGCTTCCGTTTTTAACAGTAATGGTCGCGCCTGATTCTCCTTTGCCAGTTACAGATACGTCATTGTTATCAACTCTGTTTACTGTAGGTGCATTTGGAGGAACATTGTCTACAAATCCAGTGGCAATCGCATATAAATCATCTTCAGTATTGTCGTCATAATAATCATTGTCCATATCATAGACGGCAGCATAGTATGTACCACCTTTGGCCTGATATGCCTGATAAACAACCCCATCCTCAACTTCCGTGCCTATATACACCAGTTTGTCACTGTTAACGAAATCTTTTTGAGTTGCAGCAAAGCCCAGATCAATAGCATATGAATTTGTAGTGCCAGCTAGAAGCAAGACACCATTTACCGGGACCACTACCTTGTGGAAATCAACATCATACAAAGGAAGCAATTGCCCGATGGTTGGCTTATCGTAGGAACTTGAATTAGCCGTATTAAAGGTATCGTTATACTCTGCTTCTAAAATATAATCCTCATCATTACTAGCAGATGAAGTCGACATCATCCCCATTTTGGCCAGGGTTTTTTGCAAGTAAGATTCTGAGTTTTTTATATCTTTCTCTAATTCTTCAAAACCACGGGAATTAATAAGATCTTGAGATAATGGTTTCTCCTTTATCATTTGAGTTTCATTCGTTTTTTTCGAAAGCTCAAATTCATCGCCTTGAGCACTAGCGCTACCTGCAGATAATCCAAGCGCCAACCCGCCAACTGCCAACAAAGAAACAATATTTTTTTTACTCATAGACAACCTCTCCCCTATTCCATATTAAGAACAATTTAATCATACTATGAAATAACCCAATATTTCCATTTTTTAATTCTTATTACCTAAAAATTTAAGAAAAAATAAAAAAACTAGCTTGTAAGCCGCTCTTCAATTTAGATATATGGTTAAAAAAACCTAGATATACTTATTTCTGATTATATAATGGATAATTGTTCGTGCGTTCAGAAAATATTCCAGTGTCATTAAAAGTCTCCACTTTTGAAGAAATTTTCTTATAACTAAATCAGCAAATCAACGGCGCAAGTTTCTCAAATTAACTTGCCTATTAAACTCATTAACTAAATAGAAAACACAATCACAGCAAGACAGAACACCCTATAAAAAACAGGATGCTTGTTTCGCATCCTGTAAACCTGTTCTCATATGGTTTTCCCACTCATTCTCCCCTTTTCTGACACTCCGGGCAGTAATACACCCGCCTGGATGAAGCGATAATCTTCACAATTTCCGTTCCGTCTTTCCGGCAGGGCCTTCCCTCGCGGTTGAAAACCCAGTGGCGGTACTGGGACCTCTTTTCACCCTGCTTTTTAAGCTTTTCGGCAAGCTCAAGGTCATTTGTAATTCCCTTGTGCCTGTAGGATTGGACCGTGATGCTGATGATGGCTTCAGCGGCTGCGCGAAGCTGCTCTTCTGTGCAGTCGACGGGTCTCAGGTCCGGATGGATTTTTGCCGCATACAGGATTTCGCTTCGAAGGTAGTTTCCGATTCCGGCTACAAATCCCTGATCTAAAAGAAGGGCTGACCATCTTCTCCGGAAAAAGCGCTTGTCCATGAAACGGTAAAATAAATCCTCAGGCGTGATGTCGTCGTTCAGGACATCAGGACCTGCTTTACAGATGAACGGATGAGCCGGCACTTCACTGTCTCTGAGAACCTCAATGTCAGAGGCGCTGTAGAGTAGAGCCGATTTTTTCTCGTTGTGAATGGCGAGTCTGAGAATCCGGTTTGTTTTAGGGTATGTATAGGCATTTCGGACAACCCATTTCCCGTACAGCTGGTTGTGGGAATAGATGGTGTAGCCGTTGTTGAAGCGGATCAGCATCGCTTTTCCTTTTGTCTCTACTTTTTCAACTCGCGCCCCTTCAAAAAGAGGTTCGTAATCTTTCAGATGGTCAAATGCAAAGGACACCTCTCCTACCGGCAGCGGAAGAAGAGCTTTTTCAATCTGGTCGGCTGCACGCCGGATTTCCGGGCCTTCAGGCATTGAGCAGCACTCCTTTCATCTAAGTAATAAACCTTTTGTGATGAAGTGTACCCTCATCCAGCTGCCATCAAAACAAGTCAGTATGCAGCCAAAAAAAAGAAGCCTTGGAAGCTTCAGCGCTAAAACCCTTTTTTATTCAGAACAATGACACTGTTTTTCAGCGTTTTCACACCTTCAGGCATCGGATCTTTCTGCTGGTAATACCAGAGGATTTTATCCTTGAGGTTATGTTTTTGCGCTACTTCCTGCTCGAGCATGGCACCAACTTCAAGTGTCCGTGCCGGTGCACCGTTTACGTTCACTTCGAGTGCTCCTTCTGTGTCAGAAAGAAGACCGTATATCATGGAATTATCGTACACATGGTAGTCAATGAGTTTTTGATCCGCCTGCATTTTTTGCTGGGGGCTGGCTGAAATCACGCCTGCTTTCCACCCGTAAATACCTTGTTTCATAAATGCCGTACCGAGCTGATCGTTTTCATCAATGAAGAAATAGAGGGCTTCGTCGTTGATATTGTAGGCTGGAATGATGACTTCCATATCCTGCTTTGTCTGTTTGAGAGCTTCAAGGGGTTCGTCGTAGGAGTGAGAGATTTCTGTCATGGACCAGATCACAAATGCCAGGCCAAAACAAATGAACAAGCCTAAATAAATGCGGTATTTATTCATCCTATTCCCCCTTCTCTTTCTGTCTTCTTACCTTTTTATATTCTAGGTCTTTGTGCTGTATTCCTTTTGAGTCAAGGAGAAATCATGCGAGGGATTTCGCTAATTCCGGGCAAGAAAAAAGGAACTTCATCATATTCCGATGAGTTCCCTGTGAATTCTTACTTTGTTTCGCGGTGCACCGTTACTTTTTTAAGGCGCGGAGAATATTTTATCAGCTCCAGACGGTCCGGATTGTTGCGTTTGTTCTTAGTTGTAATGTAATTGCGGTCCCCTGACTCTGTGCATTGAAGTGTAACGTTGACTCTCATGAATGTTCCTCCTAAAAATAAAACGTAATAGTTACGATTTGATAAGAACATTCTATCTTCTCTGCCCAAAGTTGTCAACTCCATATCCGGCGAATGTTTGCTTTACCTTCATTTAATTCAATATGGAAAACATCCGGATTGCTCATCTTCATCATGTGGTCATATCCATAGCTCTCTTCAAAGAATCTAAGCAAAAGCGCAGACAGATTTCCATGGCTGACTAAAACGAGGTGCATCTCCTCAGCTGCCAGCAAATCGCAAATGAGCGAGCTTACCCGCTTTATGCCTGATTCATTTGATTCTCCTCCGTCAAAAGCGAGGGAAAAATCATCAAACGTTTCCTTCAATTTCTCTTTCCAGTCTGCCATATCTGTTCCGCTCATGACCCGCTCTGCCAGTCTGTCATCCCGTTCAATTTCAAGTCCCCTCGCAGCAGCAAGCGGCCCAGCGGTTTGGATTGCACGGCGAAACGGACTTGAGAGAATCCGGTCTATTTTTTTCCCTTCAAAAAAAGAAACAAGCCTTTCAGCCTGCTGAAACCCAACTTCGGTCAGAGAGGCAGAAACCTCCTGACCATGCGCCTGACAGTGGCGGACCAAATAGAGGTGTTTAGCTGTCATGTCTCTCCACCTCAAAACATGAAAAATCTTCTGCAACAGAAGTATTCGGGAAAATAGCCGACGCTTCGCTTAAAAGAGTAAGCTGATCCTCATTCTGATACCGGGCGCTGATATGTGTGAGAACCAATTTTTTCACACCTGCATTCAGGGCAGCTCTGGCGGCCTGAGTAGTGGAGGAATGAAAATACTCATATGCAAGCTGTTCATCATCCTTGCCGAACGTTGATTCATGCACAAGGAGGTCGGCATTTGCCGCAAGCTCCTCTACCTGAGGGCAAGTTCTTGTATCACCAAGAATCGTAACGATTCTGCCTTTTTTAGGAGCACCCAGAAAGTCCTGCCCGTGCAGTGTCCGTCCGTCCTCAAGCGTGACCGATTCTCCTTCTTTCAATTTCTTGTAGAGCGGTCCTGGCTGAACACCCGCTTCTTTCAGCTTATCCACCATGAGCATGCCGGGCAGATCCTTTTCCGTGATCCTGTATCCGTAGGACGGCACCCCATGGGAAAGCCTCTTGGCCTCTACTTTAAACTGGCTGTCTTCAAAAACAGTCCCGTCTTCAAATTCCACGATTTCAAGCGGATATTTTAAATGCGTATAACTTAACTTCAGAGAAACTTCCACATAGTCTTTTATGCCCAATGGACCATAAATCACTAGCGGTTCTTCCCCTCCCTGAAACGAGCGGCTTCCAAGCAGACCCGGAAGACCGTATATATGATCCCCGTGCATATGGGTGATGAATATCTTCTCTATTTTTCTCGGTCTAATGCTTGTATGCAGGATCTGATGCTGCGTGGCCTCCCCGCAGTCAAACAGCCAGACCGCCTGCCGCTCCTCAAGCAGCCGCAGCGCAACCGACGTAACGTTTCTCGCTTTTGCCGGCATCCCGGCACCTGTCCCTAAAAACAGCAAATCCATGAAGCTTCACCTCATCCGCATTCTAGTACCTCTAGAATACATGAAAACGGGGAAAAGTTGAAGAATGGACGTATGAATAGGAGCACAAAGCGTCTTTATTACTTTCATTGTATAAGGTGGCTGCCCTTATGAAACAGCCAATTTTACTAGAACTATTGTCAAAAATGTTCGACTACTACTTTTCCAATCGTCTTTCCTTCCTCAAGAAGGGAATGTGCTTTCCGTATGTTTTCTGCATTTATAGGCGATAATCGCTTATTTAGGGTCGTTTTTATTTCATTCGCATCAATCATCTCAGCAACTCTGTTTAAAAGATTGTGCTGTTCTATCATGTCTTCTGTCTGAAACATGGATCTAGTAAACATCAGCTCCCAGACAAAAGCTGCACTTTTATTCTTAAGCAGCGTCAGATCGAGCAACTCTTCTGTTTCGACAATTGAGCAAATTTTGCCCTGAGGTGCAATAGCGCTTGCCATATTGGCCCAGTGTTTCTCCGTAGTATTTAAACATAGAATATAATGCACGTCTTTAAAACCGATTCTTTCTAATTGAGGAACAAAATCTTCAAAATGATTGATTGAATAATCGGCCCCGTGATTTTTAATCCAGGCAGCTGATTCAGGTCTTGAAGCAGTTCCAATAACAGTAAGTCCTGCTTTTTTTGCCAGTTGGGTTGCAATAGATCCAACTCCTCCTGCAGCACCAATGATTAACAAGGTTTTCCCACTGTTTTCTCCAATTTTTTGGCTGATGTCCAGACGATCAAACAGCGCTTCATAGGCAGTGATCGAGGTTAAAGGGAGTGCTGCAGCTTCAGCAAAATCAAGCGATTTAGGCTTTCTGCCGACAATTCTTTCGTCTATGAGGTGGTATTCGCTGTTTCCTCCCTGACGAGTGATGTCACCAGCATAGTACACTTCATCTCCCTGCTGAAAAAGGGTGCAATCAGGGCCTGTTTCCTCCACAACTCCTGATACATCCCATCCAAGAACTTTCGGGTATTTCTCTGTTTTGTCTTTTGGTGCCCGGACTTTAGTATCAACAGGATTAACGGATACAGCTTTTACGCGGACAAGCAGGTCCTTCCCTTTTGCTGCTGGCTTTTCAACTTGAAGATCAAGCAGGCTTTCCTCATTTTCAATTGGCAAGTAACGGTACAATCCAACAGCTTTCATAGTGTTCATGATCTATCATCCCTTCTATATTTTTAACGTAATGACGACTTCCATTATTCATTTGGCAGCGGCAACCTTTATTTACCCCGCTACATTTGCTATGATAAGACATATTTGTTCGATATGTAAGTACGCACATTCTTGTGGGATAGTATCCTTTTTTATACTAATGCATCATGGAGGGATTCCAATGGAAAATTCATATAACCCCTATTCAGACTGTCCGGCTCCATATGGCTGCCCTGTCGAAGCAACCTTAGATGTAATCGGGGGAAAATGGAAGGGCGTCATTTTGTTTCATTTGCTCTCAGGTACAAAACGATTTAATGAATTCCGGAGATTGATGCCCGAGATTACACAGCGGATGCTGACTCTTCAGCTTCGCGAATTAGAAAAAGACGGTGTTGTGCATAGAGAGATCTTCAAAGAAGTTCCCCCAAAAGTTGAATACTCATTAACTGATTTCGGACTTACATTGGAACCCATAATCCACCTTATGAGAGACTGGGGCGAGAGGTACAACCAAGAAATTGCCATCAGGAGATTTGACTCAAACGAGGAGGTATAAAGTCCCGGGACCCCTCCAAAGCCAGCCGAATTTGTGGTTCATCAAACAATAAATGGTTACATCCGGACGGAGCAGGAATCTTTCCGGCCTGATATCCATCTAAGTACTTGTCACTAAAAAAGAGGAGGTATACCGTTGAAATCATTAACAAAAAAACGGACAAAAGCGATTCTAATAGACTTGGCGATCTCAAGCGCTGTAACAGCTGGAGTTGAGTATTTCCTGCGCAAAAAAGTCAAAAGCGAAGCAGTACATACACTGCTCACACCGACTATCGTCATGTGGACACTCGAGTACGCACAGCTGCGTAAAAGCGGTCAAACCGCCGGCTACAAAAAAATGGGGCTGACCCTTGAAAATGAGGATGGTTCAGAACTGACTTCCCGCCAAATTATTAAAAGGATGGCCTACAGGGATACATTGAGTACATTTGATTACATAAAAAACCGGAAAACGTTTGAAGCCCAAGAAGGTGCCGTCCTTCCTCATGATCGCTTTTCGGGTACAGAAGTACGGGAAGTTTAGAGGTGGAGGGGTTTTGAATTTACTAAAAAGATCGGTCCCTAAACATGCGGACCGATCTTTTTACTCATGCATTCTATTATTTTTTTGAAATGACAGTAAACATCCCTGTCATGTTCGGTGAATAATCTTTAAAGTCATATTTTTCATAGAACGGTCCTTTACCCTGCGAGGCAAACAAACCGACAAACGCCTTATCCGGGGCATTTTGATTCAAATATTCGGTCAGCATGTTCATCATTTCTTTGCCAATACCGCTTTTTTGATAGTCAGGATGAACCACCAGATCTTGAATATAGAAATAAATTGCGCCATCACCAACAATTCTCCCCATACCTATCACTTGGTCTTGATCTTTTACGGTAACCCCGAAAATAGAATTCTTCAAAGATGTTTCCGCCGCTTCAAAATTCATATGTTCGGTCCAGCCCACCAATTCGCACAGGTATTTGTATTCTTCCAATGTTGGACAGTTTTTTTCATACGTATATATTTTCAAAATACAGCCTCCAAAACATCATTCTTTCAATTAACTATGCTACTAAAATATATTCTGCTGCTTTCGCGATAAACTCATAAAAACGCAGTATGCTATAATTTGGTTATTCATCAACTATATTAACATACAGGGGTAACGACTATGACAAGCATACAAGATATATTCAAACTGGATTTTGCCTATCTGGAAACCTTCACTACCCGGACAGACACCGATTGGGGAGCCTTGTTCTGCAACGAAAATCAGCCTTCTTATTACGATGCCAATCATGCTCATATCGACCAGGTTAGTGAGCAGCCTCAACTAGTGATTAATGAAGTCATGAATTTCTATCAATCTAAGAAAATCATTCCGAGGTTTTACATCTACAACCTGGAAGCTCAACAGGAATTGGTCAACCTTCTGAAGAAGAATCATTTTGGATTTGAAGAATTAATCAGCCCTGTTCAATTGTGGGATCAAGTGATTTCGGAGAAAGAAATGGATGAGGCAGTTACTATTGAAGTGGTCACAAAAGACAATTATTCTGAAGCATTGGACATAGAGTGCAGCATTACCGAATTTGGGGGCAAAGCCGTCAGGGAAAAGGCTTTTGAAGGAGAATTTAATCATCCAAGCTTTGTACACTATATCCTCCGCTTTAATGGCACAGCCTGTGCAACAGCCTGTCTATTTATAAGTGGCCAGCAGGCTAGGATGGAAAGTGTAGCAACTCTGAAAGAATACAGGGGCAGAGGTTTAATCGGCGAGCTGATTCGTTACATACAGACAGAGGTTGTGAGACAGGGCCTGGAGAAACTCTGGGTATTTCCGATTAACGAAAACATTGAAAAAGTGTATCAGAAATATGGGTTTAAGACTGTTGCAAAACTGAAGACAGGACATGCTTTTTTAGGAGGAAGAAGTATTAAAGACATCCAAGGGTGATGCTTTTAGAATACATTAGCCTCCGAATATTTTTCATTACCAAGCGCTTTCCTATCACAAGGATCAGCGCTTTTTTGCATTTCATGCAGCATCCAAAGGTCTAAACTGTTTTTCACTAAATCAACTGACTATTTTCCATTATTCCTGTAACCACAATAGTGTATGTCACATAGCATAAGACAAATAGTGTGTGTCATACAGTATTTAAAAACGAGGTGGGTGAATGAGCACGTTATTGAATTCATTATCGACAGAGCTTAGGAGAGGAACGCTGACATTGGCCGTTTTAAGTCAATTACGGTCACCACAATATGGCTATTCACTTGTACAGTTACTGGAGGAATCAGGCATAAACATCGATCAAAGCACCTTATATCCATTGCTTCGCCGTCTAGAAAAACAGGAATTAGTCACAAGCAGCTGGGACACTTCCGAAAGCAGGCCCCGCAAATATTACGTATTAAGCGAATACGGACTGGACATTTTTTTGCAGCTGAAACAAGAATGGTTAAAAAATACGAAAGAACTTTATCGTTTGGTAAAAGGAGAGAACGAAGATGAATGTGATTGAGGTTTATATACATGAAGTCACTCACAGGCTGCCTGAAAAAAACCGTCAGGATATCGCCCTTGAGCTGCGGTCAACCATTGAGGATATGCTGCCCGCTAATTACAATGAGGAAGATGCACATGCGGTTCTTGAAAAACTGGGAAATCCCGCAGCGTTAGCCAGCGGATACCGGGATCAGCCCATGCATCTAATTGGACCGCGCTATTATGATGTGTATGTCTCTTTATTGAAAATGATCTTGCCTATAGCTGCTGCTATTTCCCTGATTTCTGTTATCGCAGAATATGTTATGGGGTTTCCCAGCGGAGAAACAGTCATTGATGCGGTTTTAGCTATAACCGGCTTTGGAATTGGGAAAATGATCGAAGTAAGCATCCACACCTTTTTCTGGCTTACGCTCGTTTTCGTCATCATCGAAAGAACGGATAAAGAAAAAGACCAGCAGCCACTATCCGCAAGTTTGAAAAAGTGGACACCCGATGATCTGAAGAACATTCCTTATATCCCCAAGAAAAAAGCCATTACAAAACTTGAAGTGTTTGGGTATTTAATGTGGACGGCGATTTGGGCAGCCTTTTACTTCTATGCAAATCACCTTTTGGGTATCTATGAAAGCGGAGAAGCGGGTCTCAAATTTTTGATTCCAGCCTTAAATCAAGAAGTATTATTTCAGTACTGGCCAATAGTTCTCGTGATTGTTGCCCTCGAAATAGCATTATCTCTTTACAAACTGATCAAGGGGCAATGGACAAAGAAAATGGCCATCTTTACTGCTGCTCTTGAACTTATCGGAACAGTTGTATTCCTTATCATATTAAGCAATTCAAAGGTAATGAACCAAGAGTTTATTGCGTATATGAGCAAATTATTTAACACCTCAGCTGTGGAATTTCACACATGGCTTGTCGGAAGCGCGATCATCATCTATATACTGTCTGCGGCATTCAATGTGTTCAATGGATTTCGCAAGGCTAGAATTCGTTGATTTTGTGTGGGCATAATTTAGCAAGAATTGCGAGTCGTTATATGTAAGGAACTTCCAACTTAGAAGTTCCTTTGTTTTTTTATAAAAAACTTCAACTAAATACCTTTAGTACACATTAAAACAATACGCCAGCCATCTGGATCTTCAATCGTAACGCCAGATTCTTTCCAGTAAGGATTTTCAGGTTCGACCGCCTTGTAGCCCATTGTTGTCAAACGGCTATGTAAAAGCTGAATTTCATCTTGAACAGGAATATAGAAAACAAGTAAATTATCTTTTGTTGGAGCTGGACACGGACTTCCTTCTATATGCTGAGTGAATTCCAAATGGTAGGATGCATCTGGAATGCCAAACATAACCCCGTCATAGCCTTCATGATTTTGAAATTGCCCGATTTGTTTCAACCCTAATCCTTCTCCATAAAACCGAACGATTTCCTTTAATTTGTTTGTTGGTCTAGCTATACGTACTTGTACGTAATTCATCTAGTCTCACCCTTTAATTGTAATTACATAGCTTTGTATCTGGGTCTCTCTATTAGTGAAAATGAAATAAGTCCATCTGGTTCTTTAACAATTAATTCGGCTGTTATTTCCAGCTTACTTGTTTTAAGAAGGAAAGGCTTCAGCTGTTTGGAGGAATGACTATCCTACTTTCGATGTACAAATGGGTTTGGCTTAGTCACGTAACAGATGGGAATGACCTTAAGCGTCTTTGATTTCGCAACAGTTCACCCGGGAAAAGAAAAAAAAGGAACTCCAGCTTAAGAAAGGAGTTCTCTTTCTTATTCCATTTAATCCTGAATTGTTTAATAGATACTAACTAGATTTTTTATATTCAATCAGCCAACAATCACGATATTCTCCCTCATGAAATTCATGTTCAGGAAGAAGTTTCACCTTTTTAAATCCACAACTTTCATAACACTTAATGGCTCTCTCATTCCAGGTTTGTGGGTCCATGACTACTCTATCAGCTTGTTTTTGTCCTACTAGAAATATGACCATTGAATTCACAAGAAGTTTTCCAATCCCTTTATTCCAGTAGTCAATTTCTCCAATAAATTGGTCAGTTCCATAAATAGTTTCTTTTCCATCAAAACCGTATGTTTTACTGGACTTCTCATCTAAAAGGTAATATTGTATGTATCCAATTTCTTTTCCTTCGTATTCAATCATACAGCGAGTAACATCACTCTCGCGGTTATAAAACGTTTTATTAACCTTTTCTAAATCAAAAGGATTGTCCCTGCCTTCGTAATATTTTAAAACGATTGAGTTTGAAAGCCATTTTGCTAACAAATAATTATCTTTTGATTCTAGTTCACGAACGATCAGTTTTTCATTTTGAAATATCATATATTTCACTCACTTTCATTTACAACTAAATGAAGTAGAATTTCGCTTATTTAATCAATAGTTCAGCAATTTTCAGCTAAAGTGGCTGATTATATAGTTTAAAAAATCCGCTGCAATCGGACCGAAATATAAGTAAAGTTATTGTTTTTTACGCCTTTTCCAAATTGCCTTTCTATCGTCTCTCTCCGCAATCCAGCCGTGAGGTAAATCCGAAATCGAAGCAAGGGAATCATCAATCTCTATCATTTCTTCAAGAGTAACTATTCTTGCGTCGTCTGTATCAAATACCATCGATCCATCAAGAAATTGCCACATTCCGTCTTCTTTATCGTGAGATACATACAATACAGTTTGCGTTCTATCCATTATTTGTTTTATTGTGATAACCATTGTATCCGGGGAATCTTTAAAATGAAGCATTTTCACGCCCTCCAATATTTTTAAGCAAATGATATATAAAAGTATTCTGTCAGCTTCTTTATTAAGAAAGCAATAAAACTGCAGCAATCGCAGGCGACAGCTTAAAATTGTGATTCTATTAGCTTGTTTAATTTCGATTTTGTTTCCAGGAATTTATTCTTCTCTTTCTCATTATCTTTTTGTTCTTCATAATAGAATGGTTCGCCTTCAAACCTTGGGATAATATGCATATGGTAATGATTTAAATCATTAAATTTCCCGCCATTCTGGCAAATAGTTATCCCGTCTGGGGCGAATAATTTCTTTATTGCTTTTGAAATCTTCATAGATGCTTCCATAATGGCATTTGCCGTTTCAATATCTAAATCCTCAACATCTAGATAGTGCTTTTTTGGAAGAATTAACGTATGACCTTCGTTAAATGGTTCAATATCTAAGAAACAGCAAATATATTCATTCTCATACACAACATTAACCGGTTCCATTTTATTAGCAAGTTTGCAGCCCAAACATTCAAAATTCACGGACATAGTTGAATCACCTTTTTTAAAATATTGTGTAGGACTTTCTCTTTTATTGGAATTCAACCTAAAAGAGCGATAACCCTTCTTGGATAATCTCCTCTTTTAATTGATTAGTTTCTTTTCCAGAACAATTTTGTGTAATCCTTTTTCATCTGTATAAGTATTAATTACATCAAATCCATTTTTTATATTCAAAACTAACATATTACGCCATTTATTCATTGTTTTAGTTTGAATACTACTATATCCATTCTCTATTAAATACCTATGCTGCATATCCATTAACATAGAAGCTACTCCATATTTTCTGTAATTAATTCTTACTCCGCCCAACCAGCTATAAAATTGATCTCTATCAAGTGCATATCCAATCTTGTATCCAATTATGTTTTTTCCGTCCATCGCTGTGATAACTAACAATTGAGATTTACTTGTCATTTTGTTGACGAGGTCATCAGAAGTTCCAAAAATGTCTTTATGAAGTTCCAGAATGTCTTTTAATACATAGCCATTGGGTATTGAATGATAAATAAATTAATTAAAACTCAATTTACTCCGCCTTTCCGAACGACTTACCCCTATCAAATATAACGATTTTTCAAGGGCAAAACAGTTCTTATTTAAATTTCAAAAGACATTTAGCAGTTGATTAATCTTCTAGCAGGAAAATAGCTGCCACGAAAGCATACAAAAAAGGCGATCACACTTTGCAGCAATCGCACTCTTAAATTAAAGAATTCTGTTTTACCTTCTGTATATCTCTTACGGTCATCATTAAAATCTCGTGCTAACTGCCTTTTTATTTCAGCATATTCATTTCTCTCCAGCGGAAGAATAGACAATTTTCTATAAATGGAGAAAACCCATAGGATACCTTGAATATCTTATTTATTTTAGTATTCTTCCGGACGATTCCTTGTCTCAGTCGATGGATGCTTCTTTCATTACTGCCTTTCCTGTACAGCAAAATAATGATCTTCATCATCGGCAAAGTTGAACAGTTTTCCAGACGGTAAGTCTACAATCTCACCGACCTTCACCCCTTTATTCTTTAAGTCGTCGTACAAACGGTCCACGTTGTCTGTAAAGAACATGAGAGAAGGAGTACCGAGATTCAGTTCAGGTTCCATTTGAGCAATAATGTCTTTATTATGAAGCACGATACTTGTTCCTCCCCCTTCCGGAGCTACTTCAATCCATCTCATGCCTTGTTTGTTATCTTCTTCTGCGATGACGGTAAAGCCTGCTTTTTCTACCCAAAAATCCTTAGCTTGATCTTGATTTTTAACATATACCATTACTTGACCTAGACTGTGTATCATTTTCTTCACTCCATATCCCAAAGTTAATTTAAAGGCTGTTCGCCCTTGAATGCACTACTAATTATTGATTTCGAGAAAGGTGCTCATGATTCCTTCAACGAGTAGAGATGAGCCGCCTCCCATTGCCTCGTTCTTTTGTTATTATTCCTTTTTAAATCTGTAACCTACTCCCCAAATGGTTTCAATAAACTTAGGCACAGATGGATCCTGCTCAATCTTCTCCCGGATTTTCCTGATGTGCACAGTGACCGTTGTAATGTCTCCAAGGGAGTCATATCCCCAGATCCTTTCGAATAGGTGTTCCTTCGTGAAGACCCTTTCAGGATAAGTCGCCATGAACACCAATAAATCGAACTCTTTTGCGGTAAATGTTTTTTCTTCATGATCGACGTATACTCTCCGGGAATCGAGATCCACCCTCAAGTTTTTAATCTCAATTTCATTTTTCAGGAGATCCCGCTTGATTAACCGGTCATATCTTGAAATATGCGCTTTTACTCGAGCAACCAGTTCACTTGGTGTGAAGGGCTTTACAATATAATCATCTGCCCCGCGGTCGAATCCCCTGATTTTATCAATGTCTTCTTTTCTGGCGGTCACCATGAGAATGGGAATATCCAGAAGGTCCCGAAGTTTTTTGCATAACTCGAGTCCATCCATCCCCGGCAACATTAAATCAAGTAATATGAGATTGTACGAATGAGTCCTTGCCATGCGCAGCCCTTCCTCCCCGTTCGAAGCGATATCACTGTCAAATCCGTTCACTTCTAAATAATCCCTTTCAAGTTCAGCAATATCCGTCTCGTCTTCAATTATCAATATTTTCTTCACGCTCATTCACCTTTTTCAGTGTAAAATAAATACTCGTCCCCACTCCCGGTTCACTCGCTGCCCAGATTTTCCCTCCGTGTTTTTCAATGATTTTTTTGGCTATCGACAGTCCGAGACCAGTGCCCCCAGTAGAAGAATTTCTCGATTCATCTGTCCGGTAGAAGCTGTCAAAAATATGGTCAATATCCTTTTTCCCGATTCCGCTCCCATTATCTTTGATTTCCACCTGAACTTCCTTTTCTCTTTCGCTCATGATGATCTGAATGTCTTTCACAGATTTATCCATATACTTCAGACTGTTTTGACTGATATTCATGACGACCCTGTTTAATTTTTCCCTGTCCGCTTCCACACTATAAGATTGAAGAGGATCATAGATCAGAACCGCTTTCCCCTGTTCCTGTTCAAGTGTTAACGAAAGTTCCTCAATGAAATCATGAAAATAATCGTCCAGTTTTACGTTCTCAAACGCAAATGGAATTTGTTCAAGGTCCAGCTTGGAATAGAGAAACAGTTCATCGATGAGGACGTCCATCTCATGTGCGTTTTTTTCAATTTTGGAAAGATAACGGTTCAGTTTCTCAGGAGTGCCCGCCACTCCATCCTGAATGCCGCTCACATATCCTTTTATCGAGGTTAAGGGAGTCTTTAGATCGTGCGAAATACTGGCAATGAGCTCCTGCCTGCTCACCTCGTACTGTTGTTGAACCGCTGCCGCTTTCTTAAGTTTCAACCGCATGTCTTCAAAGGTATTGGACAGCTGCCCCAATTCATGCTTCTGATTTGAAGCACAGCTGTGATTGAGGTCGCCTTCACTAATCTTTTTCGCCGTTATAGTTAATATCTCAATCGGTTTAAGAATACTTCTGGAAATCGAATAGGTCAGGATGCCGCTGGTGATGGCCAGTATCACAATCATTGCTGCGAAACGAAAGGTTTGAAAGACTTGCATGTCCTCCCCTTCCGGCTTTCTTCCGAGCACATAAAAAAACAAATACCCGGCAGCGAGTTCGACAATGATTAAAGCGAGCATCGGGATGATAACCATACCGATATTAGATAGAATCAGCCTTTTCTTTAAGGACACCTCTATGTCACCTCCTCATTCACACTCATATCTTCAGTTCTTGTGCTGGTAAAGCCGGACGTTTATCCAGCTTCAAAAAAACACTGTCCGGCAATCGTTTCTATGATTTAGTTATTTCCATTTGCTGTCATAAAACGGTCAAACTTAATAAATCCTATGAAAATAAACAGTGATCCAAAGATATTACACATTACCCTGAACCAATGCACGATCTTGAATTCCTTCACCGTTTGTTTTAGAAATTCTGCAGAATGAACGTCAGCACCTTCAATAAACATAATCTCATTCCGCGGCCACTCAAAAAGAATGGAAGCTGCCCCTTCTAATAGGATTGCCAGCAAGCTGAAGAGTACCCACTTTCTTGCGGGTTTCACTTTCCACACAAAAATTCCAGCCAGAATACCAGTTAAGATACTTACAAATCCCAATGGCGGAAAATAAGTATGGGGACTAGCGACTTCCATCCAATCCATCGTTGATTCCAATGTTTCCGGTACGTTATGAAAAATATTCGGATAGACCATAAACGTATTAAGCAAGATGCCCCCTAACATGATCCACTGAATCCAAAGATGAGATAAAACCGAGTAATAACCTGCTTTTTTTGCCATGCGAAAAACTCCTTTTCAATCAATAGTTTTCGTCGCCTTATCGACTAACTAGAACTCATTGTAAGGAACAATTCGAAATGATTTCTTATGTAGTTCTTAAATAATTCTTAAATGCCGCAATTAAAAAAACGCAATCTCATAAGGATCACGTCAGAGCGGTATATATTCATTTTTGAAATTTCTTTTATTAGATGACGATTTAGTTCTGTTCTAATTGTTGGCCTCTTTGGAATAATAGAACCTCTTCTTTAAGATCTTTATAAATGTCTATGGTGTCGTCAGTCTGAACCTAAGAATTTGCCGACTTCTTTTGATATCATATCTCTTTCCTCCCTTTCACAATTAGCAATATATCCTTATTCAACAACCCTTTACAATCCTGCAAACGCCTCCGTTAAGGATATTTTAATTTTATGGTATTGTTTATGCATATGGCTTAATCCGTTAATGTGCAGGACTTCTAAATAAGAAATATAATCTTAGTACTTTATCGTTGTCATTTTGGATAAGTTCAAGGAGTGATGAAATTGTTTCAAAAAGTTGAAGTCCATAATTGGATTATTGAAGTGGATGTTGATGCAACTAAAAAGCAATACAATAATAATTGGAGATTATGCCAATGCTCAGATTGTTTGAACTATTATGAAGTTATGAAATCATTATCTTTAGAGTTGAAATTCTTAAATAGTCTAGGTGTTAACCCTTCTAAGTGTGTTCACTTATCAGAATTTGGTCCCAATGAAAAGGGTCTGCACTTGTACAGCGGCTGCTACCATATCGTCGGCAAAATAATAAAGGGAAATCCTGTGAACACAAACAGTTGGAATGATAACAATGTAATTCAAATAGGTCGTTTCACTTTTGTTTTTTCAAACGATTTACACTTTGTTCCCAATGGATTTGCCAGTCCAACTCTTCAGATAGATTTCGAAGTGGAAATACATTGGATACTTTAAGAATCGCAATGATTTCGTGCAGCAAACACTTTTCCTTGCAAACTATTTATCATTCATCGCAGTATTGGTGCACAGGACTGCAGATGGAAGAATAAATTCTCCTGTCACTGCATCAATTTCTTCGTATTGAACCCGACCAGTACCTGCTATGCGAGCAATCATATTCCCATTTCGGTCTTGTGCAACTACTACTACTATTTTGATTGAAAATTCCTCTTTTTGTATCCTTTTCTCCACGTTTCTTTGCTTTTCTAGGGATAATATCGCGGCGACCTTTGCTATTTCAAATAATCTTCAATATCACTCATATTAGTTACAACTAATATTTTGTTACTATATTTGCCGAATTTACTATAGAAATTTGGTTTTCCCACCTGTTCAAAATGTCTATTCCACTTAAACATCTTTAAAAATATTTTAAATGTAGGTTTATAATTTGACTTTTCTAATCTGAGTTGCTGTAAGAGGAACCGCCTTACAATTCGATACGTTCTCACTGAATAATTTGTATCTAGGAAGATGATTAATTCAGCTTTATGAAAGCTATGAGAAACCCATTCTGCATTATGAACCCCTTCTATAATCCAAGATTCAGAATCAATAATAGTTTTCAAATAATCATCTCTTTCTACTTCAGTTCTTCTTATATCACCAGAGTTATGCCTTATCCAAATGACGTTATCTAATTCATAGAATGGGAGATTCAATTTAGTTGATAAACCTCTTGCTAACGTTGTTTTCCCACTACCAACTGAACCTATAATATGTATTTTCTTAGGGAAATTCTTTATCATTTTTTCAGACCACCATTTATCATTTTTCATTAAAAAATTTTTCTATTTGGAAAAAGGAAATCCCCTCTATATTTAAAGTTCGTCCAGATTCTAAATATGTCAATGTTTTATCTTGTTTCATTCGCCACTCTATATTCCAAAAAACACTTTGGATGATAGTTTTTCAAAAAAAAGATTAACCCGCTAGATTAATTAGTGTTCTATCGATTTTCGTTGTGAATATCTGGTACTATTAGAAATAACTATTATACGTGAAACCAAAAAGGAGGGTTTTTAGTGAAGCGATTAGTCTTTTTATATAGAAAATGCATAGTCGTAGTCATTTCTGCCATGATGTATACTGTATATGCTTATACAGAAGGTTTTTCAAATGTTGAATTGGATCCAACTGGTTTGTTTTCAAGTATCATTTTTTTTGCCATCTGCATAATTGGTTGTACAGCCTATGGGCTTCCAATTTCCATACTTGCAGAGCTTATGACTAAAAAGATATCGTATAATTTTGTGCGTGCTTTTGCTTCGGGATTCCTACATTTATTAGGGGGGTTTTTGTTTTACTTTATTAGTGAAGATCTTATGTACTATTCAATTCAGTGCTCAATCGTGTTTTTTCTGACAGACGAAGGCTTGAGAGTGCTTGAAAAAAGATATTCGCACATTTGTTTGAAGGGTTGGGTTTAAGTATTCTTTTTTATCGTTTGGACGTTTTGTATAAAACGCCCAAACTGCAGAAGATACAGCATACCTTATACTAATTCATAAATTTTTTTAAATTCCTTCAAAACAAAATTTTCACGGTGTATCCATACGTTCTGCTCACATTGATTTAACATGATTTGGTTTTGTTTAATCGCATCTTCAAGCTTTACCCATTTAGGTGTATATTCTTGTTCAGACTCGTACTCATCTAACTGTTGTACATCGACCTTCTCGTCTGTTAATTCACAAATGTAATAATGCGAAGTCATTTGAAAGATAGCATCTTTATCATAGTCATCTAGATGTCTTTCAATGACAACGCCCATTTTGTCTCCAACTAAACCCTTGAGATAGCCTGTCTCTTCTGCTACCTCACGCATTAGAGCTTCTGCATGACTTTCATTCTTATCCACTCCACCACCTGGAAATTTATAGTCTCCAAGATTTGAATGAACCATAAGGATCTTGTTATTATGGATAATTACAGCCCTGACCGCTTCTCTGTTGTTTATCCTAAATCTTTTATCATCAATCTCCTGAATTCCTAACATTTTATTAAAAATGATAACCCCTCCATTCTGAATCAGAGAAATACGGCGTTTAGTCTTATTGAAATCAGATAAACCTTATGTCACACTTTTAAAAACAAATCATTTTACACCGTTTGCCATTCCCCTTCAATGATAATATTCATTCGATTGATCTATCTCTCATATTCCGAGTTCAGTGCACCTTTTCCTAGATTCGTAACACACTATTTTTTTAGGATGTCTAATCAAATAGATAATGATTGAGTAAAAGTAATACTAATGCTACCCCAGAAAAAACATAATACGCAATTGTCGTTTTACTCATTTTTGTTCTTTCGGATTTCATTTCACAAACCTCTCCCTTTCAAAAGTTCTATCTTTTTTGACCCTCTCGGCACTAAGAAATCATTATGTCAGTACCTCACTATGAAAGTAATAGGCTTTCAATGTCATGTTTTCAATCTGTCGTCCCGCGAATAACCAGCTCTGCTTCAAGCTCATAAAACGCCGGAGATGCATGCTCCCCCCTCAGCCTTTTGGATAAACAGGTCATAACCGTATTGGCCATCTCTTCAAACGAATACGAGATACTTGATAAAGGAGGAGTCGTCGCTGAGCAAATCTGGTGATTGTCAAAACCGATAATGGAAACATCACGGGGAATGGACTTCCCTGCAGCAGCCGCACTGCGAAGCAAGCCGGCTGCCACAAAATCGCTGCCGGCGAGAATGCCGTCTATTTTCCCGCCTGCCTGGAACAGTTTCTCACCAAGCTGAATCCCGTCCCGGATGGTGATCATTCCTTTAAATCGATTCGAGACAGTGCAGGGCATTCCATAGTTCCTGTGGGCCCGTTTAAAGCCTTTCCATCTCTTTTGCTGAAGAGGATAGGCAAAATCATCACCGCATAAGACAAGGTTACGGCGGCCTTGTTCCAATAAGTAGCTTGCAGCTGCAAACAGAGCTTTTTCCTCGTTTACTGAGATGACATCATAAACGTCTCCATTGAATTGCTCATTGCAGACAACGACAATACGGTCTCCGGCTATGTCGAGAATTTCCTGTTCTGTAAGAGTTGAGTATGTGACCACAACGGCATCCATTTCTTTATGAAGAAGTCTCTCGTATACCTCCGCTTCTTCTTCCCTGTTAAAAAAGGTTTGATAAACAGCCGTTTTATAGCCTGCTTCATGGCAAGATATTGAAAGAATTCCTGTAACCTGGCTGAAATACGGATGATCAAGCATTGGTATGATGATTCCAATTGTGCTGGTCGTTTGGAGCCGAAGGTTAACGGCTTGTGAATTTCGAACATAAGACAGCGTCCTGATCGCTTTATTGACCTTTTGCACGCTTTCAGCGGATACGTGGGGATGGCTGTTCAAAACCCGGGAAACTGTTGATTTTGAAACGCCGCTAAGACGTGCGATATCCAAAATAGTTGGCATTTTATCCACTCCGTTTTTTTAAGTTGACATGGGAACGTTCCCGGAAAATAAGCTTTAAAAAGATGAAGGGAGCTGTTCACAGCATGTCAAAACGAGTATTTTATTCTACTGAGAAAACTGATTTTCTGCTTTTTTTAGATTTCGATGAAACGTATTTTCCGCATGAATGTACAAATAAACAACTAGTCATGCTGAGAAACCTTGAAGAATATCTTAATTGGCTGTCAAAGACATATCGTGTAAAAGTCGGATGGGTTACAGGCAGCAGTCTTCAGCAAGTTGAACAGAAAATGAAAAAAGCAAACCTGCGTTATTTGCCGCACTTTATTTCCAGTAATCTAGGGACTGAATTGTGGCAGCCTGACCAACACGGTGATTTAAAGACTGTATCCGAATGGGACAGCTATGTTTTAAAGGCTGGATTTTCACATCAGCTTGTGGAAGATTTGCTTTTTGAACTAAAAAATACATTTAACATTCCGCTCCACCCGCAAACACAGCTGGGACAACAGAAATATAAAATGAATTACTATTATTATATAACGTCTGATGCAATTGCAGAGTACCATCTCCCCATTATTAAAAGACTCGCTCAAAACAACGGGATTGGCATAAATATTAACCGGTGCAACCCGAAAGCCGGAGATCCGGAGCAGGCATTTGATGTTGACTTTATTCCCGTTGGAACAGGAAAAAAAGAGATTGTAAGGTTTATGAGACATTTTTATCAGGTCCCCGCCGAAGGCACGCTCGCTTTTGGCGACAGCGGAAATGATGTTGAAATGTTAAATGAAGTTCAGCATGGATACCTTCTGAAAAATGCAACACAAGAGGCGCGGGGTCTGTACAGAAAAATCACAGAGAATGAGTACGGGGAGGGCATTATGGAGATATGCAAAAAAAGAGTCGAGGCTGCAGAAAGCAGGATGATCTGACTCTCTCGAAAAAGCCATTGCTCCCTCGGCACTGGAATCAATAAAGGAAAATCGGTTTTGACCAATGAAACTTACTTATTTTTTAAACGTAAAAAGGAAGAAAGGGGGTTGGCAGCATGTATTATCCTTCAAAAAGAGACATATGGATGTCAGTTATTCTCTTGCTCTTTTCATTTCTTTTTATCGTTCCGCCGATTTTCTTCCCGGACTTTGGAGCCTGGATGACACCGGAGTCTTTAGATAAACAATGGATTAAAATCGCCTGCTTATTTCCAATCGGTTTTTTATGTCTGTGGATTTGGTTTAAAACCGGTTATACACTTACAGAAAACCTCCTGATTGTCCAATCCGGTCCCTTTAGGCAGAAAATCAAAATTGACGAAATTCACAGCTTTAGGGATACAAAAAATCCTTTTACAGCTCCTGCTTTGTCAAAGGATCGATTAGAGATTAACTATGCAACCTACAACTCTATTCAAATTTCTCCAAAACACAAACAGGAATTTGTGAATCATTTAAGAAAAAAGAATGGAAAAATATAAAATGACTGATGTCAGAAAAAGAGGCAGAATCCCTATTCAGCCTCTTTTCCTCGGTTATAAACAGGATCTGAGAGCCATTCAATTTCCCATAAAGGTAATTGCATCGGACTTAATCATGTCTATGTAATTTCTTTTTTTAAACGGGTATGTTAAATGGGAGATGTTTCTCAAGCTCCCCCTTACCGTCGTTTTGTTCAGCCGAACATCCACTGTCACCGTAAGGTAAACTGTGCCGTCATATTTAACAACACCTGTTACTTGCTTGTTTTCCAAATCAATCGTTGTGTACTCAGGTGCAATTCTCAAGGGGGCAAAGGCTGTATATCCTATATTTTTTTGGGGACGCAGTTGACTATATAAAGATTGAATACGTTCTTTAAATACACTTAGCATATTGATCCCCCTCAAAGATTTGTCCATAACATGACAGTCTCCCAATAGCAACAATAATTAACAGAGTAAAAGTAAGACATACCAAAAGATAAACGATAAGGTTTTTCAACGATTAATAAACAATCATTTATAAGCTGTATTCCATCAACCAGCAATCCTGATAGTTCCCTTCGTGGTGCTCATGTTCTGGCGGCAATTTTACTTTTTCAAATCCGCATTTCCCGTAACATTCCCCTTAAATTGCAGCAATACCCCGCTATTGTTTTCTGTCTCACTACCTGAATAAGGATTAATGATATTATCTTTTCACCAGGTCTAAAATAGACGTTTATTGCATATATACTTTTTGAAAATTGATTGGAGGTAATGGAGTGCGGCAATTAACGGGGGCAGTTTACCTATCATTTGGAATATTATTTTATCTCTTAGGTGCACCAAATAACACAGGCTGGATTACATTCTTTTTTATTCTAACAGGATTCATATATCTGTTTTTGGATTTTAGAGATTTCGTAAAAAAGAAACTGGAAGATGGATAAAACTAATGGGCGTTCATTCAATGACCGCCCCCAATTGCTATAAGGGCGCTACAAGTTCCACTTTTATTCTATCCGGATCTTCAAAATATACGGCATAATGTTCATTACCACCTGCGAATGGGTGTTTGTCCGGATAAAGGATATGAATCCCGTTCGACTTTAATTTACTTGTCATTTCATCTACGTGCTCTCGTGAACTCGAGTGAAAGGCCAGATGGTTTAGGCCGACTCGGCATCTATTATAAGAAACATCCATATATCGTTCCTGTGTTTGTACGAAGACAAGGTAAGTATCTTCAATTTTCCAGCTCTGTCCCTGGTCCCATTCTTGATACCGGCTGTAACCCAGCTCTTCAAGAAACCAACCCCAGAACTCTATAGATCTTTTTAAGTCAGATACATATATTTCAATGTGGTGAATCAATCCTTTTGACAAAATATCCGCTCCTATCATTTATCTTGCATATTTCCCCTTGCTACATTAGCCATTCCACAAAAGAATACATCCCTAAAGCAGCAAAGAGAACGGTCCCTACTAAGACTGTAAGACAGCCGGCAACAAGCAGTTTATCAAACACTGAATCCTCAGGTTCCTCCAGCAGTTTTTCAGTTACTTTTTTTTGTACAGGTGAAAAATTCTCACTGAATTCCAGATCTTTTACTATTTCTTGATCACCTTTGAACTTTAAAGCTCTTACAATCTGAAAAGGATCATTACCCATCGATTTTTCGAATTCAATACAGGCTTGCTGCATCTCATGTGTTTTATTTTTTTCCAAATACCAGTACCGTCCTGCCATTGACGGGTATTTCAATGCGTAGTAAATATCCCCTAATTTTCTGCGGAGCTCTATTTCATCAGGGTATGTTGCAATCAATCCATGCAGTCTGTCCCTGGCTTTCCCTAAATCGTTTTTCTTAAGATCCTCTTCAATCTTAAGGAGAGTATTTGCCGGCACTTTTTCTATGTGAGACACCTCATTTGATTTTTTCATTCCATCTTTTTATAATCCGTCTTTTTAACAGGAAATTTACCAGTTTGACGACACCAAATAAAAGCCAATACATGATACATACATTCAACAGAAAACCCCAGATTTCGAAGCTGATTTGTCCGTCTCCGTAGTACCCGAGCCATTGAGCCGACATTCCAAAAAAACGGTAGCTTCCTTCCTCCCGGTATCCTATGCCAGGAATAAATGACAGGAAGACTGTCAAAATCAATGAACTGACGAACACCCATTGTTTCTTATTCACTTGTACTCATTAACAGCCGGTCACCCGGCTAACCATTGATATCCGATATAAACGGCAATTAATCCGATGACGGCAAAACCTCCAATTGTTGGACTGCCGAAAACAGTACGGTTCCATCCGTCATCCGTATTGATTTTGCTTTTATCTTTCTCTTTCTTCATTGTGTTCCTCCCCTTTCTTATTTCCCTCTAAAGCGAATGCTGTTCATCAGGCAGCTGTCGGCCTATGCCTTCCATTCAGCTGGCTATAGAAGAATGTTCAGACCTTGCTTTTCCTCTTCTTCAACGGCAAAAACATTAGTATAAGTGACAAGCCTGCGATTACGTATATGGGCGTTAACCAGATTCGGTAAACAGAGCCTGGTTCTCCCTCCTGAAACTTGGTGTCGATATGAATGCTGTTCCATTCAAAGCTTATGGGGTTGACGGCGTCTGCGGAGAAATGGGGGAGGTGCAGTTCGCTTTGAAGGAGTTTGAACAGGATGTAGACAGAGCAGCCTAGTAAGATCAATGCTGCAGCTAACAGTTTTTTCATAGGACAGGTCTCCTTATACAAATATTCCAATACAGTTCGCCATAAAAAGCGCCAATCCCTCTTGATTGACGCTCCTGTCAGAAGCAAATTAGATGACCATTAAATTCGGGTTAGCATTTCCTTTATCTCGTCACGATTTTGTATGCTCGTATTCTTTTCGTTTGGAAAAATGGCTGCAGCTCCCCCGTCTTTTTCAATATCCACCAACAGTTCTTCTAGAAATTCCGAAAGCGGCATGTTGAATGCTGCGGCTGATTTATTGACATGCGCTGCCTCCATCTCGGCAAAGCTTCGACTTGGCCAAACCGGCAGTAAAAAAGGATACTCTCCAAGTTCATCTTCAATTAGAACCAATTCTCCATTCTCGTCCTTAAGCAGCCACACCTGCTCATCTGTTGCAATCATTCCGTAAAAATAGGCCAGCCGCTTTTCAGCAGGCCGGTTTAAAATAAATCGTTTAATGAATTTCATCATCCATCTTTCCTTTGTATGTAGTTTCTCTGTCTCAGGAACTCTCGAGCTCTTCCATTCTCTTGAGGCTGCAGTCAGGCAAGGCATCCTCTTCATCCGCCTGATCCATACTAATTATTCCAAATAGATACACCAGTAACAACACCTTTTTTCATTCAAGAAACATTTATTTCTTTCAACAGAGAGGTCTAATTTATATATCTGAATTCAGCCTTCCTATGATAAACTCATCTTATCAGTATTTTCCAATAGTAATGAAGAAAGGAGATCCAGATATGATGCATGTTCTATTGCTTACTGCAGGACTTTTCGTTTTGCTGTTTGCAGTCCGTAAAATGGTTTCAGGTGAAAAAACAAATCCAAAGACGATTCTTGCAGAAGCAAAACAAATTGCCCGTTCCATGCTGTTGGGAATTGTCATTTTCTTATCACTCATCTTTATCACATATGAGGTCTGGATCCTGGCAGGGAGTTCTGAGGATTGGGATGGCGTTTACATTTCAGCAGCTGCTGTCATAGGAACCGTTCTTTTATCTTTTGGCTATTATCATAGAGTGAAATTCAAGTACAGTTAGAAGCTTATCGTTTGCCCCAGCCATCGATTTCTGTCGATGAACAAAGGCAAACGTAAGAACTAAATCGTCCACTTAAGATGGAAAATATTCCATCGGCTCCACACAGTGGACATACCCATTTTTTTTATAATAACCAACTGAATCATCACTTGGCCAAACAATGACAAATTCACACTTAGTATCTTTAATCCACTGATTAATCGAGCTTAGCACCATACTCCCAATCCCCTTATTTCTATATTCAGGAATGGTATACACGTTGGTCATGTAAGCAAAAGGATAGGTTGTTCTTCCTGGCCTCGGGACTTTTTCAATTAGCTCTATGTATATGTGAGATACCAGTTTTCCATTTTCTTCAGCAACCCAAATCATCCACCTGTCACCCTTAATAGCGTGCTCCAAGAAACTTCGGCATTCTTTCTCAAAGTCTGTAAAAGATGAGATTTTCTTGCTCTCATCATGTTCAATTGTGAAATCCCATCTCATTTTGATTAATTGGTTAATATCCTTTTCTTCAGCAAACCTTATTTTCAAATGATATTCCTCTCCTGTCTTCTGAACTTAACTTCTCACTTTTCCCAAACACCTCATCACCGTATCGCCGAATGACCTGACATCCTCTAAATAATCATATCCCTCAGGTGACCCAAAGCTATTAAACATGCGGACAGCAACGATGTTTTCTTCGGGGATCACCAATAATGTGACGCCTGTATAGCCCAATATCTGATATGAACCACTAGGAACTCTTTCTCCAATTTCTGATTTCTTGGTCGGTAAATTGTTCACAAACCACAGGAAACCATTTTGCGGTGAGTCATAATTTAAGTCTGCCGGGCTCTGCAGGGATGTAGCCAGTTGGATGACTTCTTTAGGAATGATTTGTTCTCCGTTCACTCTTCCTTCTTTAAGATGCAGATATCCCCATAAAGCCAGTTCTCGAGCAGAAACATACATGTTCATCTTGTCGCCTTCTGTGCTTTTGCTCGTTCTCCAACTGCTATCCTGTTCAGATCTCAGAATGACATCAACAAGTTTTTCATTTCTTTCGGCATACCAATCCGATTCTGAAAAACCCAGTGGCGTGAACACTTGTCCATGAACAATTTCGGATATGGTTTGTCCAGTTGTCCGCTTGACAATTTGTGTCAGGGTATTAACGCCGACTTGCCTGTAGGTCCAGTTCTCACCAGCTTCATACTCCCGATAGACTGCGCCCTCTTTTTCCGATAAGCCGTGGGTATGAGTCAATAAATGCCTGATAGTTGTGTCTTTCCAAACATTTTCATCAAGCTCGGGGAGATAGATTATTGCCAAATCATCTATGCTGTGAATGCAGCCGGTATGTACAGCATATGCCACAGCAAAACCGATATAGCTTTTTCTTACAGACGCTACGTGAAATTGAGTATCACGCTGAATATTTCTTGCATCAGGCTTGTTTGATTGCTTTCCAATATATTCTTCCAAAACAACAGAATCGTTTTGAATGACAAAAACAGCACCTCCTGAACAGATGACTTTATTAAATGTTTGTGTGAGGTGTTTTAACAATGGGTTAAAAATTGAATTTGGTTCAGTTTTAAGAAGCAACGAACATTCCTCCGGTATCAGTAATCTGCTATTCTTTTTTGAATTGAAGTAAGTTTGCAAGTCTAATAAGTTCCTGCGGGTCTATTCTAGTGTCTTTTTTACTCATTCCAGCAGAATAGATATGATAAATAAAGTTTTCAGTAACTACATACAGGTCAGTCTTGCCGATTCCTGTTTTTTCTTCCTGCATAACAGCTCTGTGACCTGAAATTTTCATTTTGTATATTGATTGAGACGAACTTGGATATTTCGTATGCGGAAGCAGCATTTCTATTCTTGTATCGATTGGTTCATCGTGTCTTTGAGTATCGATGTATATGTGCTGCCCTAAAGTAGTTGTTGCGTAAATGGCCTGCGTTTCAAATACTTCTTCCTTTCCCTGCTTAGATATACTGAGATGGATTTCCGGTTCTCCTGCAATGGTTTTGATAGTTTCATTGGCATCCGTTGGATAAACCGTATTTTCAATTCCTTCATTTGTAAGTACCGCTGTTTTTTGTCCGTTGATTGTCTCCATTTGATAATGGACACCTTCGATGAATTTTCTGTTTCCGATGCTATGATCGCCTGTCCCGGCCAAATTCAGCTGTCCGCTGATCTGAGCAGCCATCACAAACAGAAATAATGCAGCTAACACTGAGGTTATTGAAAAAATATAAACGCGCTGTAGCTTCGACATCATATTTGTCTTATGAATGCTTTTTTGTAGTCTTATTTGAACCATGTGCGAACGATGAGGACTCCATTCTACTTGGTCATCTAAATTCTGCAGAAGCTTGTCATAATAACTTACTTCTTTGTTCATCCTGATAACCCTCCTTGATCAATGTTTTTTCCAGAGCAAGAATGGCTCTTGAGAGTGTAGATTTCACCTTTGTTTCGGACCAACCTAGTATTTCGGACGTCTCACTGATTGAGAATCCTTTGATTTTTCTTATAATAATAACCTCACGGTGAGAATCCTTCAGCATTTCCAAGGCCTGATAAAGCTCCTTTGAACTCTCTTTCATCTCAACGAAATGCTCCGGAAGCAGACTGGGATCTTTCTTTTGACGGAAGAGCTCCATTATTAATCGAATCGGCTTTTGCTTTCTTGCGTAATCCACCGTCACATTGTGCGCAATTCGAAACAGCCAGGTTTTCGGACTTGAATCCTGCCTGAAAGAATGATGTTGCCTGAATGCCTTTAAAAATGTTTCGTGCGTTAAGTCTTCAGCCTGCTGATAATCTTTTGTCATCATTAAAATATACTTGAAGATGGTCTGATGATACTGGCTGTACCATTCTTCTATTTCGGTCTCTCTTGCATCTTTCAAATGAATCGTCCTCTTCCTTAGATTGTGGGTGCCTGTTATTTAGACGTATGACGTGTTGAAAAGTTGTGTTTTAGTTGAAAAAGTTTGAAAGCTGCGCTCAAATAAGAAAGAATTGACGTCTTTGTGTTCGCACCATTCTAAAATTATACTTAATTTTAAATATATGGTAACGTTTACTTTTGATGGTACAATGAGACTATCAACCTGTAAACTTAGTAATGGTGAATAGAATTCATTTCTATTTGCGGACAAGGGAGAATAGAACATTGATAACAATTGAAAGAGCAGTCATATCAGATGCCGGAAAGCTAACAGAAATAATGAAAACGGCATTTGATGAAGAAGCAAGAAGATGGCTTCCGAATCAGGAAATTCTTGATTACAACATCCAGCCTCCTGGATATTCTTCAATCGAAATGACAAAATATATGATTGATGAATTGAATTATTTTAAAATCATCTATAACAGCCATATTGTTGGCGGAATCATCGTGAGTATAACGGGTAAATCTTTCGGGAGAATCGACCGGATCTTCCTGGCCCCGGATCATCAGGGGCAAAAAATCGGTTCAAGGGTCATTGAATTAGTGGAAGAGGAATTTCCCGAAGTAAGAACATGGGACCTTGAGACATCCAGCAGACAAGTGAATAACCACCATTTTTACGAGAAAATGGGTTACAGAACTACTTTCAAAACAGCAGATGAATACTGTTATATAAAGAGAAAAGAAAGTTCAGCAGAAATAGAAAGGCTGACAGAGAATCAAGATCTTGAGAAAACTCAATATGAAAACTGCAATATGAGTCAAACAGAGTTTTATCAAGTAAACGCAGAAGGCAGTTCCTTTAGTAACAGCAATTTAATGAATACTCATATCAGCAACTGTAACCTCAGTCACTCAAAATTTCAGAATATTAATTTCAGACATTCATTTTTCGCGGATTTAAACCTTTCTTACAGCAAAATGAGATTGGTCACTCTTGCAGGAGCCCACTTTATGGATACCAGCCTCGGAGATGATGAAGAACCAATCTCTTTTGAAAGATGTGAGCTGCAGGGAACGACCATTAAGAACAGCAGCCTGAGAAACATGCGCATTGCAGATTGTGATATCGCAGGTATGACAATTGACGACATTCCAGTGGAAAAGCTTCTTGAGGTATATTACCAGGAGATGAAAAAATAACGAATGCATGAAAAAAACAGCCTTTTTAGGAATAAAGGGCTGTTTAGTATTTCTTTCGAATTAAATCAATTAATTGATAAATTTGTGAGACTAAAAATGAAAGTAAGATGACGATGATGGCCCCGAATGTGTATACAGCCTCTTCCGCAGCATTTCCCCCTCTCATGAAGAGAGAGCCAAAAAGAAAGAAAAGCACTACACTGATAATAATAGCCAAAAAGAAGATGCTTATATATTTAGACATACGATCACTCCAAGCGATTTTCAACTAATTTATTCAGACAGTCACTTTATTATCAATTTTTTCTATGTGTCCCACATCTGCCAGCCCAGTAATTAGAGTTAACCTTGTGTCTATTCATACTTTAAAGCACTGTATGTCAATGAATATCTCCATCTATCTTTTAATTTCAGATGATTACGGAGCATTAATTATGATCAAAAATGCTTTTCACAAGACGAAACAGCATCCTTGGAATAAACGTGATGATATTCCAAACCACTTCAAACAGAATTTCAAATCCAAATTCCCTGCATTTCTCTTTAAATGAGTCTCTTCTTATACTTCTTCTGTTCCTATTCAATTGTCGGACCTCCAAAGTAAACTTTCATATCAATTCGCTCGTCAAACTTACTTCTCTTGCAAATAGAAGGTTTCCTCATTCAGATCGTCCCATTTAATTGTCACCTTCTGCTTTTCCCCTTTTCCTGTTAAAGAACATCCTCTGCAGTTGGAAGACAGAGTAATCGTAGCGGCTTTAACATTTTTTTCTGATTGGGTCGTCTTTCCGTCGCCTATGTTTATGTCAAGAGCGTTAAATTGAGTGCTCTCATTTCCGTCCTTAAAATGAAATTCATAGCTGCCATGCTCTTCATTTCCATCCATAGTTGCTGTGTATTTTCCGGTCCAGCTTTTGCTTTCCCCTGAAAGGTTTATAAATGAATTCGTGCATCCAGACAATACTCCTAATAAAAGGACGGCAATAAATAGTTTCTTCATCAATTTCTCCCTTCTCGCAACGGTGCAGCCTGCTGTAAATGGATACAAATACGCTACCTCTTGATTGGATTAATTTCTTCGATCCTCCACTTAAGAGTCTTATCATTAAATCCTTCAGTCTTTGTCATGACAAATTGATAATCGTCCTTTATCATTTCTACTGTTTGATAGGTAAGTAGTATTTTTTCTCCTTCTATCCCCAACTCCTTAAGATCCAGCACTGATTTTGGCTTCCATTCAATGTTGCCATTCTTGAAAAAAATACTGCAAGGACAATTCCCTGCTCTGTCTAAAGTGGATAACCCCCCATTTAAGGAAAGTGCAAAATAGTCTTTTGCCTTACTGAATGAATCTTCCTTTTTATAATCTTCGACTGTACGAACAGCTTCCAGGAAATTTTGATACAAAACTGGTGTTTTCAACCGTTCAATTTCTTTTTTAAGATCGTCAGCATCACTTTTTAACCGTTCATTTTCTTTCGATGTCTCCTCTAATGCAGCAGCATTTTTTTCTCTGTCCTTTTTAAAAGCTGCAACCTGCTCTGTCAGATTGTCTCTTTCCTGCTGAAGTTTCTCTGCCTCATTTCCCATGTTTAGATTATTGATGATCATCATGGCTAAAAATATGACCACAGCGATGATTGCATAAGTTCTCTTTTTCAAACCAGGTCCCCCTCATCAAAGGATAAAAAATAGAATAGTTAAATTACGTAATCAGACGGGGAAAAGTTTCATTTTTCTAATAATTCAAGCTGATCAATTGCTGAATGTCACATGACTGTGTAGCCAGCAAGAAAAAACTCAGTTCATGAATGAACTGAGTAAACATGTATATGAAACTCTAAAGCGATTCATCATCATTCTCAACAATATGTTTAAGGATAGACAATTTGTTATTCCAAAACTGTTCATAGTAGGACAGCCATTGTTTTACTTCTGTCAGCGGCTCTGGATGCAGTTGATAAATTTTTTCTCTGCCTACCTTTTTACCGCTGACTAAATTAGCTTCTGAAAGAATATGAAGATGTTTAGCTATAGCCGTCCGGCTTATAGGAAAATGAGAAGTTATTTCGGTAATGGCCAATTCTTTGCCCGCAAGTAATCGAAGCACTTCTCTTCTTGTTGGATCAGCTATAGCTTGAAATACATCATGCTTTAATGCTGACATTTATCCTTCAACAACCTTCAGGAGTCGTTCATGAACAATACTAATCCAGCCATACTCCATTCTCTCGCGAATAACAGAACTTTTTTCGTTTGCTTTTGGAAGAACTTCATCAGCGGATTTCCAGCCGCCATGAATCAGAGTGAATTCTGTTTTTCCGCCCAAATCTTTCAGGAGAAAAGTAACGACCCATCCATCTGTATCCCAGGAAAAAGAAATTTTTGTTGGTTCATCCACTTCTAATACTTTGCAGGGAGATGGGCCAAAAGGGGATTGAATGTGGAACTCATGACCAACCTTGGCTTCGAAGTCATTGGGCATAAACCATGCTGCAATCCCTTCAGAATTGCTTACTTTTGCCCATACCTTTTGGATAGGAGCTTCAAATATAATTGTTTGTTTAATATCTTGTAATGTCTCCACTAAAAACACTCCTTGTCAATTAAAAATACAGAACCATTTGGTTTCGTTTTTTAGTATATAACACCTTTTGGTTTCATGTCCACATGAACTCTCTCGTTTATCCTTCTCCTTTTTAGTATTCATCAAAAAAAGACAATCACATATAAATGCAATTGTCTCTCTCAAATTTCCAGGGCAATACTCCTTACTCCTGGCGCTTCAGCACTTCCTGCAGCGGAATGCGGCTGATTTTTCGTTTTGATAGCTGCAGGGAGGTTACATATGATGCATATATGATGATAAAACCGGCGGCGATCATCAGGTATTCGGGTTCGATGGGAAGGGAGAATCCCGTTGATTCCGAAACGGATGCCATAAGTCCTTTGTAGCTGATAAATGCGAGGGGAACACCGAGTACGTATCCCGCTATGACGACCGGAGTATAGACATTCAGTAGAAGGGATGAAATTTCTTTCCGGTCATAGCCCATGACTTTCAACAGGGAAATGTTCACGGTGTGCTCATCCATCATCATGCTGGTGATCAGGTAAATGATGAGGAGACCGATCAAAAAGGCGAACACCCCGATCACAGCAGCCGAATAGTTGGTCGGCTCAAGGAGCTGTTCCATGCCTTTTTTCATGGCATTTTTGTCTTCAATCGCAGCGATTGCTTCACCAGATTCCTTTTCTGGCTTTTCAAGCGTCCATTTTCCGATGTATGCATCTTCTTCAAGGTTCAAAAAGCGGTTTACGTCCCCGCGCTCCATATAGATGGCATGACCGATGAAGATTTCTGCAACACCGGTGATAGTGACGGATTGCTCCTGGTCTGTCCAGGGATTTTCAATCGTGATGGAATCTCCGGCTTTAAGTCCTTCAGCTGCGGCCAAAGCCTGAGTTACGACTGCCCCGTCAGGAAGCTTGCCGTTCAGCTCTGTCCCGCTGCTGTCAATCAGTTTCAGCCTTGGTGTTGAGGGGTCCATTCCAATGAGCTGCGTTTTAACATCTTTTCTGCCGTCTTCCCCTTTTATAATGGCTTCTGCTGCAGAAAACGGACTTTCCTCTGCTGCAGCAGGCTCTGTTTTTACTTCCTGAAAATAGACCGCATAGTTATAGCGATAGGCATCTTCATATGTTTTTTCCATCAGCACGTTCATTGAATTCATGGAAATGAATCCAAAAGTGACTAACAATGAAGAAAAGAGAATGCCTGTAAACAGGACAAGGCTCTTGGATGGACTGCTGAGCAGCATCTTCAGACGGAACCTTCTTTTAAAGCTCCATTTCAAAGGGAGCTTTATTGCTCCTTTTCTTGAAAAAGACGGTCTGGAATGCAGCAGTTGGAGCGGCGGTTTGTTGACTTTTTTCCTGATTGTCAGGAAACCGGCCAGACAGAGAACGAAGATTGGCACGGCAAATCCCGCAATCAGAGTCACCGGATCAAAGGCAAGCCGGTTTAAAATAGGAAGATTGTAAAAAGCGGTGTAGAGCTCTGTCAGCGGTCCTGCTGCAACTAGTCCTGCCGCTATCCCGACTACCGTGCCGGCAACGGAAATGATCAAAGGATACATCATAAAGGAGACCGTGACCTCTTTTCTCGTATACCCGAGTGCAAGAAGGGTTCCAATTTGAGTGGACTGCACGTCTATTTGCCGCTTTAGCATTAAAACGACCATAAACAGGGCAAGCAGCCCGATAAAGACGGGAAGGACACTTCCAAATGACTGATTTGACTCAATTTCTGCTTCAATGTATGAAATTCTGACGTTGTCTTTGGCATCCGTCCATTTCAATACAGGGACTGTTTCTGAAACAGCCTTTTTCAGGCTGCTTAAGGAACCGCTGTTTTCAAGAAATCTGCCGGTGTAATAAACCGGCGGCTGATTTCCCCCTGGAAAATCCTCATTAGCCATCAGGACGACACCGAATGTTTTCGGATCAGCCATCAGGTCATTCTCATTTTGAACACCGTAAATATAGTCCGGAAGATAAACATGGGCCGTTATTTTGTAGGTATTCCCGCCGGCGTCAAAGCTGTCTCCCACTTTCAGCCCGTGTGCGCCTGCAAAAGATGGTGTTGTGGCTGCTTCATTTTTTCCATCCGGAAGATTGCCCATGACCACATACGGTTCATTGATGCCTTGCTGAATGGAAAGAATACGGGCAGTAACTCCCTCCTTCCATTCGATATCAAGCCATTGGCGGGCCTGGATTGTTACGCCAAATTCCTTTTCGATAGATGCGAGCTGATCCTCAGACAGGCGCTCTCCTGCTGTAAATTGAAAATCCTCCTGCTTATACTCTTCTCTGAACTGCTGATTGCTCGAATCCATCAGTGCCATTGTGCTTGAGAGCGTCACAAAAAGCATGACGGCAACTGCAAGAAGGAGAGCTGAGCCTCCAAACTGCAGCGGCTTTTGCCTGATGGTGCGCAGGGCCATGGCCGTGATTTTCATACCCATTTCACCTGCTCTGCAGGTATTGGAGCTTCATTTTTAACGGTTTCAATGATTTTTCCGCTTTTCATTTTCATGACGGTATGGGCCATATCGGCAATGCCTGGATTATGGGTGATCATTAAAATGGTTGTACCGTACATGCGGTTAATTTCCTGAATAAGCGAGAGAATTTTTTTCCCGGTCTCTTCATCGAGAGCTCCTGTCGGTTCATCGCAGAACAGGACACTTGGATTTTTGACGATTGCCCGTGCAATGGCTGTTCTCTGCTGTTCCCCTCCGCTTAATTGATGCGGAAATTTGTGCTGATGTTCACTCATTCCAACTTTATCTAGAATTTCATCAGGTGAAAGAGGTTCAGCGCTGATGTCAGCGCCTGTTTCAACATTCTCCCTGACAGTCAGCGCAGAAATAAGATTATAGGACTGAAAAATAAAGCCCGCGTGCTTTCTTCTAAAATACGTTAGCTGCCTGTCGTTCATTTCATGAAGGTTTTCACCCTGGACGGTGACCTGCCCCCCGTCCGCTCTGTCAATGCCTCCGGCCACGTTCAGAAAGGTGGATTTCCCGGAGCCGGATGGTCCCAGAATGACAATGATTTCTCCTTTTCCGCAGGCAATGCTTACGTCATTTAAAGCAGGCACCTCTACTTCACCTGTACGGTAAATTTTTTTGACATTCTTAAAGATGAAACTCATACAGACACCCCCGATTATTTCTAGTATCTTCCTCCGTATCGTACTAAAAATCTTCCTTCTTGCCGATCTCTTATTTTACCTGTAATCATTTTCATTTCCGTTTTATGGGTACAATAGAAATGGTTCATACTACTTATGTAGGAAATTGATCTTAAATGTTTGATTTACTTCCTGGTTAGCATTAAAATTAAGTACTTGAACAGGTTACATATCATTTTTAATAAATCCGCTGATACAAAGTGAGGTTCAATACATGAATACGGAACATAAACCAAAAGCAGTAATCGTAATTTTCGGAGCAACAGGAGATCTTGCCAAGCGCAAGCTTTTCCCCTCCATCTACCGTCTGCACCGCAGCAAAAAAATCGACAGTGACTTCGCTGTTGTAGGTGTGGGCAGAAGACCGTGGACGAATGAAGAATTCCGCTCAAACGTCAGCGACTCGATTCAGTCATCGATTAAGCAGTCATCTGAACTCGATGAATTTGCATCGCATTTTTACTATCATCCATTTGATGTGACAAATCCATCTTCCTACCTTGAACTGAAAGGAATGCTTTCAGACCTTGACGGCAAGTACGGCATCCCTGGAAACAGAATGTTCTACATGGCGATGGCGCCGGAATTTTTCGGAACGATTGCCCGGAATTTAAAAAGCGAAGGCCTGACAGCGACAGACGGCTGGAGCCGACTTGTCATTGAAAAGCCGTTCGGACACGATCTGCCTTCTGCACAGGAGCTGAACGATGAAATCCGCGAAGCTTTCTCGGAAGATCAAATTTACCGCATTGACCACTATCTCGGAAAACAGATGGTGCAGAACATAGAAGTGATCCGCTTCTCAAACGCATTGTTTGAGTCGGTATGGAACAACCGCTATATCTCCAACATTCAAGTTACTTCAAGTGAAGTTCTTGGGGTTGAAGACCGCGGACGCTACTACGAAAATTCAGGTGCACTTCGTGATATGGTTCAAAATCACTTAATGCAAATGGTCGCCCTGCTTGCGATGGAGCCGCCGATCAAACTTGAAACAGACGAAATCCGTTCTGAAAAAGTGAAAGTGATGCGCGCACTCCGCCCTCTTACAGAGAAGGACGTGCCTGATTACTTCGTACGCGGACAGTACGGCAAAGGAGAATCAGAGGACGTATCTGTTCCGGGCTACCGCGAAGAAAGCAATGTAGATCCTGAATCCAATACAGAAACATATGTTGCCGGCAAGCTGATGATCGACAACTTCAGATGGGCTGGCGTGCCTTTCTATATCCGCACAGGAAAGCGCATGACGGCAAAATCAACGAAGATTGTTGTTCAGTTCAAAGACCTGCCGATGAATCTCTACTCAAATGACGTAGACAGCAAGCATCCGAACCTGCTTGTTATTCACATTCAGCCGGATGAAGGCATCACGCTTCATCTGAATGCCAAAGAAGCAGGCGGCGGCTCTTACGTCAAGCCGATTAAGCTTGACTACTGCAGCAACTGCGTAGACCAGTTCAACACGCCTGAAGCCTATGAAAAGCTCATCTACGACGGCTTGCGCGGAGATGCCACCAACTTCACTCACTGGGATGAAGTTTCCCTCTCATGGAGCTATGTGGACACTATCTCAAAAGCATGGGAAACGCACAAAGCAGAATTCCCTAACTACGCAGCCGGCACAATGGGTCCAAAAGCCGCTGACGAACTGCTTGAAAAAGACGGCTTCCACTGGTGGCCGATTACGGATATGGTTGATTAATTCTATGTTATACGCACCGCTTTTAGCGGTGTTTTTTTATTGCATAAAAACTTAAAAACGTCACAAGTTCATATTCCGGTTTAAAAGCAGATTGTATTCAGTCCAGTATTCATCGTACAATTCTTTATCAAAGTCATCAGTAATCCGTTTTTCTTTTGAATGAACAAACAATTCTTTCGCCTGAAGGGCAAAAGAGAGGATCTGGTTTTTATAATCGATGCTGCTTATTTTCACTTCTAACCCTGGATAATAGATACTCCCCGTATCCGGATTGGTTGTAGTTATTTTCACAAAATCCGATAGTGTCACGTGGCCGTCCAAATGTTTGACGCTCCAATGGATAGAAATGGGGCAGCCCATCATCATGATGGCCCCGCATCCATGGAGGATCAGGCCTTCATCAAGTTCAGGATCGCAGCAATAATCATTTTCAAGGGTACGCAGAAGTGCCAGAGCAGACTCGCTGATTCCCCATTCTTCGTTAACAGATGATTGTGTAATAATCGTATCATGAACACTTAAGAAAATTTCACCGTGAGAACACAAGTCTAGTTCGTCATATTCATCATTGCACAGCCATCCTTGGTTCTCGATTTTGATTGTAAAGGGATTTGGCCGTATCATTGTTCATTCTCCTGTTCCGTAGGCTTCTTTCTTTGTTTGCTTCCTGGAGAGATTAACCAATTTATAAATATAATGATCAATCCTAAAGCAAAAGCTTCAATTAAATTATCTTTCCAAAGCAAAACTCTTGTTTCCTGGTAATCAAAAAATATGTTTGTTGAACCAATCAACAAAACTAGAACAAGGAAATAAATGAGCTCTCTTTTCAATTCATCAGCTCCGAACAATTTATTTTGAGGGTACTCTTATTATTTAAGCAGCTGCTCTTTACCATTTTATTCTGATTCGCTGCCTCCAAATCCTCCTGCATTCGTGTCAGAACACTGTTTTCTTAAAAATTGTATATGAAGAAAGCATAATAAGTCATGGAAGAATTTGAAACTTTTTTTTGATATATACGTCTGATTATGTTAAAAGGAGAGGTTGAACTTGAAAAAAATGAAGCTATTACTATTTTTAATGGCAGTAATTCCACTGTTTGCAGCAGGTTGTTCAAACGGTACAGCAGCTGAAAGCATTGAAGTTCTACAGCGTATTGGTGATGAAAATAAATACGATGATTTCAATGTCATTACAGATAATGAAAAAGTAAAAAAAGCGGAAGAAATAGTAGATGATGCTGATTGGGAAAATGTAAAAGTAGATATGGCACGTCCTGCTGACTTCCAATTTTCTTTCCCGAATCCAGAAGCCAAAGTGGCTTTATTTGAATTGTGGATAAGTCCAAATAAAGACAAAGTAGAACTCGCAATTGATGCTGAAAGTAAATATATTCAATTAGACAAAAACAAGTCGGCAGAACTGTTTGAAATACTGACTGGCGAACAGTTATCTGAGCAGAAATAATGAATGGCCTCAATTTAGAGGCCATTTTTATGTATTCCTATAAACAGCTCAACGGACACACAATGAGGAATCAGTTACCTGAACTGCTTATCATGTAGTCTTTTGGAACAATTCCCCCGTCATCATCATATTTTTGCACCGAGGCTTTGAACGAACAGATCATCATTGGTTCATTATCAATACACTGAGAATTTCAATGTCTTATAAGTGAAATTCCCATAGTTTTTCTCCTAAAATTCGGTGGAAGAGCTGTTACTGTTGGTATTCTTAACTTTGTATATGACAGCAGCAGCTATTGTTCCTATTATAAAGAGAACAGCTAGTTTAATTACTCCCTGCTGACCATTGAAAAACCCATCAAAAAAACTTCTCACTTTATATTCTCCATTTTGGTAAGCCTTGATATATCGCCCAGTAGGCTCTTTTACTGCGATAGCTTCTTTAGTGCTGATACCTTTTATAGAAAAATACTTCGTTCCTTCTTTGAAGGTATTTGAAAAGTTACCAGGATATGAATCCATATCTGAATACTTCGTTACGTGTCCGATTTCCATTTTGATATCGCTGACATACTCGTCACTAATAACGTAAATATGATCCTTCCAGACTACAAATGAATAAGCCCAGGATGTTGCAAGTGATTTACTGGAGAACAGAAACAAACATATAAAAACCATTAAACTTACGAGAGAAAGTAAACGCTTACTTTTCATATAGATTCCCCCTTATTCATATTTCATTATGTTTAACCACTGGCCATCCGGACCTATTGTGATATGAGGGATTTTATTTAACTCAAATAGGTTATAAAAATCATCGCGCTTATTAAGTTTTGATAGGTGCAATGTCACATCTGTTTCAGAAAAAACAATATAGTCCATTGTTGTTGACCGCAGATAAAATTCATAGATAAATTGTTTATTAAGGTCCTTTACGTACCCCACCTCACCAGTATCCCACTTATAAAAACCGGATAACGAAATGGTTTTAACTGAGATGAAATTTGAAGAGAGTGTAGTAAACAGTTCTTCTTCATAGTCTGGAATGATTGTATAGATGTAACATCCGTTCTTATAAAAAGAAGATACCTGATTTATCAATTCCTGTTCTCCAATTTCTTTGTCGAGGAAAACCTCTGTTCTCTTAAACAATCGATCAACCCCATTCGTTCTAATTATGTAAAATCAAAACACAATACATCTTTTAATAAGAAGGCCCTGTTAAATTTTCATGTTGAAATTAGATTAAATTAAAAGGAAACCAAACTTACAGTGGTTTCCTAATCACTTTCTGAAATAGCACTCAATTATTTAAGGACATTCACGTTCATACTAAAATGAGCCAAGACAAATCAAAACCAATCTTTTACATAAGCAACTAATCCCAATAATGCACCTATTCCCGACCCAATAAAAACAGGCACTGCGAAATTTGATTTATTTCTTTTTTTGCTTAGTTTTACATTATTGTGACTCATAAAAAAGCCCCTTCTGTATAATATTATTTATTAACTATACGAAAAAAACAGGAAAAATTTTCAGTACTATCGTAGCTAATTATCTCCTTTTTTGTTTGTTCCCTTTATTCAACAAAGATGCTGCGATAGCTGAAAAGATATCACCGAGAAGAGTTAAAAGAGTACTCATGTATGTCACTCCTACCTATTAATCAATTTATGCTTTATATGACATCCACTTCACATTACTGCACAGGGTTCCGGAAGTAAAATTCCTCAAAATCCTTTATTTCATCGTCATTTCTTATCAAAAGCACAATCTTCTTTACTGTCTTAGGAGAGAGAACTCCCTTTTCAAGGAATTCGTTGCCATAAGTGACAGCTAACTCTTTAATCCCAAGTATAGGACTTTGCAGGAGTAATATCACACTTTCCTCAATGAAGCGTTCATTTCCTGCATGATTAAAGTAGAGATAATCCAGGGCAGGAATGATTTCTTGCTCAATGTTTGTTAGAAAAGTGACTTGGAGTTCCTCATAAGTCCAAACCCGTTGGTCTTGTTCAAAAAAAAATTCATCATGCCAGATTTCTTCTCCGGTATACAATCCATTTAAAAAAGCTTCAAAGTCCGGAGCAAGTTCAATTATTAGTTCTGAATCTGCCTCAATATAAATGATTGGCGGATTTTCTTCCGTCTTTCGATAATCAAAAGCAATCCAGGAATGCCCGTCTCCAGAAAAAATAACAATGTTAGGCTGCAGTCCCCACTCGCTTATCAAATATTCACTGTTTAAAATACTGTTATGTTTTTCACCTATCCCCCAAATATGGCCCACTTGAACATGGTCATCTGCCCAGGATGTCGGGACATTCGTCGGGAACAATTTGTCATTAAGGGAGCCGCCATTTTGTTCTTTAAGAAGAGCTAGATAGGATTTCGGCAGCTTAACTTTGAGTATTTTTTCAGCATGTTGAACTACTTCATCTGTTAAGCAGCTTAATTGATAATAATCATCATCTTTTTGCCAAATTGTTTTCAAGATCCATGTACTCCTTATAAGCGGAATTCAGCTGCCGTTTTTACACTTACTTCAACAACTGAGTCTTTTATCCTCTTTTAGAAACTGATTTACTCCAAATACTTTAATCAATCGTTTAAAGAACGCTATTGCAAAATCATATTCATTGACAGAACCTACAATTAGTATTACTGTATGTTTAAACACTTAAACATTTAGCGGCTGGAAGGATGATCTTACGAATGAAGAAAACCGTACTTGTCACAGGAGGAACCGGCTATGTTGCAGCCTGGGTCGTAAAGGAGCTGCTTGATGGCGGCCATGATGTAAGAATGACTGTCCGCGATGCAGCGAAGACAGAAAAATACCAGCATCTCCTGGATGCGGAGAAACAATCTACCGGTAAACTGACAGTCTATGAGGCCGATTTACTTAAAAAAGGAAGCTTCGATGAAGCCGTGAAAGGCACTGAGTATGTGTTTCATACCGCGTCTCCTTTTTTCATCAGCGGATTTAAAGATGCTCAGAAGGAATTGATTGAACCGGCTCTGGAAGGCACGAAAAACGTTCTGGAGTCTGTCAGACGCTCACCTGATGTGAAACGGGTTGTCCTTACGAGCAGTGCAGTGGCCATTTTTGGGGATAATGCGGATATGGAGGGCAAGTCCTCGTTTAATGAAAAGGATTGGAACACAACAAGCAGTGTTTCCCATCAGCCATACAGCTACTCAAAAACACTGGCTGAAAAGGCTGCCTGGGAAATGGCGGACAAGCAGCACTTTGATTTAGTCACCATTAACCCAACCTTTATTCTTGGTCCGTCTCTTTCAAAACGCTCAGATTCAACGAGCATCAGTACGATTCTCGATCTTCTGAAAGGCGGATTTAAAAGCGGTGTGCCAAACTTAATCAACGGAACCGTTGATGTGCGTGATGTTGCAAAAGCCCATGTGCTTGCAGCCTTCACAGAATCTGCAAAGGGCAGATACTTGATTTCAAATGAGGAAGCTTCCCTGCTTGATATGGCCCGAATATTTGAAGAGAACCGCCCAAATCACTATCCTCTTCCAAAACGCGAAGTGCCAAAGCCTCTTATCTGGCTGATTGCACCGAAAGTAGGCCTGACACGGAAGTATGTCAGCAAAAACGTTGGAGTAAATGCCCGCTTTGATAACAGAAAAAGCATAGATGAACTTGGCATATCTTATAGAAGTCTAAAGACGACACTGATTGATCAGAATGAGCAGCTTGAGGCTGACGGCCTGCTTGCATAATAAGACCAAAAAAGATGATTTCATGATGAAATCATCTTTTTTATTCATTGTTACCCTTTAAGGACGGAAGAGGAAATAGTCTTAATCTCCAACAATTCTATGGAATTACCATCTGGATCTAAAATTCCTACTGAGGATCGACTCTCCTCTCTATTAATACCCTGAATTTGTTTACCACCACACTGAGAAACTTTAGAAAGTACTTCTTCCAAGTTTGATACTTGTACAGTAAATTGGATATTATTTTTTTCGGATTTTATACCCAGCATTTCATTCGGGCAAAATAATAAACCAATGCCCCCAATCTTTCCTTTATAAAATCTAAACTCCCCCACCTTAAAAGAACTCAAATTGGCGTTTAAAAGTTGATTATAAAAATCAACCATTTCATATTCTTGATTATAAGCAATTGTAATTTGCGATATCGAAAAAGGTTTTTCATTCATAACTAGCACCTCCATCTCTTATTCAACCCTACTGCACGTTTGTTGAATAAGTTGGGTATATTTTTTAACCTTATTACACATTCGCTTTAACGATCTTTCAATCCTTTTTTAACCGAAATTTGGAAGTGTTTCAACGATTGAATTAGCAAACCAAATTTTAGCGTGACAAAAGTACTTGTCATCTTACTAAAACTTATGTGAATTGGTGCTGGTTGAGGTAATTAAAGCGGTGAATTTTCACCAGAGTTCATATATACCAAAGAAAAAACCGCAACGAATTAGTTGCGGTTTTTCATGCTGATTTCTATTCTATTTGGCTTGAAGCAGCTTTGCATTTCTTTGAATATACGATAAGAAAATAATGCTGGAAGCTCCAATCAGCAATGTCATCCCCCAGAAGATGTTTGTGTAAACAGCTGCGCCCGAAACACCATGCTGCCATTCAATCAAGAGACCTGACAGTGCGACACCAAATGCTCCGCCGAAAAATTGGATCAGCTGCATCAGTCCCATGCCCGAGCCGATTTCATCCTCCGGCAGGATGCGGGATGCTTCGTTTGCGATGCTTGAGGTCAGGCTTGAAAAACCTGTGCTCATAAACATGTAGGCAACCAAAATCGCATATGGATTTTCTCCTGAGAACAAAGCCAGAATCAACAGTGAAATCATGAGCATCACATGGCCAAAGGAGATAAGCGGTATATTTCCGAATCTGTCAATCAGCCGCCCAATGAACTGTGCGGCAACCGCTGAAAGGATGGCACCCGGAAAAATAATCAGACCGATGGCTGCCGGATCTTTTTCAAACAGCTCTGTCAGGATGATTGGCATCATAAAGAGCACGGAAAAATGCAGAATAAATCCTGAGAACGCTGATAAAGCAAGCTTCACATACTGTTTGTTTTTAAACAGCGAAGGCTGCATGAACGGCAGGCTGACTTTATGAATATGCCTCCACAAGAGGTACAAGATGGCCAGCGAGCCAATCAGAAGAGGCACTGACATGGTGGATAAAAAGAGCAGCAGACCCGTAACTCCGAGCCCCGTCAGCAATCCACCGACAGAATCGAAGTGTACCTTATGCACTTCTTCTTTTGGAAGCAATTTTTTAAACAAGGGAAGAAGCAGGACTACAAATGCCGTGATTACGAATAAGTAGTTCCATCCAAGATAGGTTGTAATGGCTCCGCCAATAACGGGTCCAAGTCCAAAACCGAGCGATGCCGCAGACGAAATCAGTGACATCGCCTTTCCTCTTCTTGAAATCGGAATATATTTACCCGCCAAAACCATTGCAAGCCCAGGCACAGCACCTGCTCCCGCTGCCTGAAGAACTCTTGCGAATAAAAGCAGATAAAAGCTTTCAGAAAAAAATCCGATAATGGAGGCTGCACCAAGCATGGCAAGCCCGACTGCAAGCAGCCTTGAGATCGGAATAAAATCTGATAAACGGCTGTACGTGAGAGTTGAGATGGCAAAAGCAATCGAATATCCTGACACAATCCAGGATGCAGTGCCGGATGAAAGGCTTAAGTCGCGAAGCACGCTCGGCAATGCGACATTAAACATCGTCGTGTTCATCACAACGAGCCATACGGTTAAACTCCACAGCCATACAATTCTGTTTTCATATTTTAAGCCAGGAACTGCTGGCGGTCTTTCTTCTATTTTCGTTGACATTCTATCCCGCCCTCAGCTTTTTATTTCGTATACCTAAAGAAATATATACTCTTACAGCCTCTACAGTCAACCGATTTGCTTTGATCGGTCCTGTAAAAAGATGAAAACCCTTCTTAACCAAGAAGGGCTTTCTTTTAGGCTTATTATTTGTTTTCTTTAACAGCAGATACTTGCCATTCAACACCATATTTGTCTTTAACTTGTCCGTATGCCGGACTCCAGAATGTTTCCTGTAGAGGCATTGTGACATTTCCGCCTGCAGAAAGCTTTTCAAATACATCTTTGGCTGCGTCTGCTGAATCGATATGAATCGCGATGGAAAGCTGCGAACCGAGAGTATACGGCATTCCAGGGAACGTATCTGACAGCATCATGAGTGTATTTCCGGCCTTAAACTGTGCATTCATCACACGGTCCTTTGCATCAGCGGGAATGGGATGATTCGGATCCTCCGGCATTTCCCCGAATGTTTGAATCGAAACAAGTTCAGCATTTAATGCATTCACATAAAACTTCACTGCCTCTTGACCATTTCCATTTGTTACAATGTAAGGATTTACTGATGTGATCATGTTACACCTCATCATCTCATTTTTTAAACAGAACACTCGTTCGATATTATCATAGCATGGTTCGTTTTCATTTACCACACATTTTTCAGAAAGCAAACAAAGCCCGCCACTCTATTTCTCTAGAGTCGGGCTAATTTCCTTCAGAGTCAGCATCTTTTTTAAGTTACCTCACTCCGTACTTCTTCATTCGCTTCTCATCTTTTGCATCCTTCACCACAAGCACGGCGTGAATAGCTCCCGGAAGATAAAAAATGAGCGTCAAAATCAGGTTAAGCAGCGCCTGAAACGGTCTGCCGACAAACAGTACGGCAACAGGCGGCAGTAAAATCGCCAATAAATAAAGCATCACCATTCCCCCGTTCTTTTCTTATCCGTAACATTTTACCCGGATTTCCCGGTTTAAAAACAGTAAAAAACACGGAGCACAAGGCCCCGTGTTCTGTTTTTACTTAGACATCCATTCTGTATGGAAAATGCCTTCTTTATCTGTACGCTGATAAGTGTGCGCTCCGAAATAGTCGCGCTGCGCCTGAATCAGGTTGGCAGGCAATGTAGCCGTGCGGTAGCTGTCGTAATAAGAAAGGGCAGCTGAGAAGCTTGGCACCGGAACACCTTGCTCTATGGCAACAGTCAGCACTTTGCGTAGAGCTCCCTGGTAGCTTTCTGCGATCTCTTTGAAGTATGGATCAAGCAGAAGATTTGCAAGCTCGCCGTCACGGTCATACGCATCTTTGATTTTTTGAAGGAAGGCTGCACGGATGATGCATCCGCCTCTGAAAATCATCGCGATATCGCCGTACTGAAGATCCCAGTTGTATTCTTCAGAAGCTGCTCTCATTTGGGCAAAACCTTGTGCATACGAGCAGATTTTGCTCATATAAAGCGCTTTGCGGACAACTTCGATCAGTTCTTTTTTGTCACCTTCATATGGTGTAACAGAAGGACCTGAAAGAATGCCGCTCGCTTTTACACGCTCATCTTTCATGGCAGAGATGAAGCGGGCAAACACGGATTCCGTAATAATCGGAAGCGGAACACCTAAATCAAGGGCACTTTTGCTTGTCCATTTTCCAGTTCCTTTTTGTCCTGCTGTATCAAGAATCACATCAACAAGCGGCTTGCCTGTTTCATCATCTGTTTTTGTGAAAATGTCAGCCGTGATTTCAATCAGATAGCTGTCAAGCTCGCCTTTATTCCACTCGGCAAATACTTCATGCAGTTCCTGTGCAGATAGGCCAAGAACATTTTTAAGGATGAAATACGCTTCTGAAATCAGCTGCATATCGCCGTACTCAATGCCATTGTGCACCATTTTCACATAATGGCCCGCACCGTCAGGACCGATGTAAGTTGTACATGGATCTCCGTCCACTTTTGCAGATATCGCTTCAAAAATCGGCTTTACAAGCTCAAATGCTTCCTTTTGTCCGCCAGGCATGATGGAAGGTCCTTTAAGGGCTCCTTCCTCTCCGCCTGAAACGCCGGTGCCGATAAAGTGAATGCCGCTTTCAGCAAGCTCTTTGTTTCTGCGCTGTGTATCTGTGTACAGCGTATTTCCGCCGTCGATCAGAATATCGCCTTTATCAAGGTGAGGAAGAAGCTGCTCGATCGTTGCATCTGTTGCAAAACCGGCTTTTACCATAAGAAGAATTTTGCGCGGTGTTTCAAGAGACTGAACAAATTCTTCAATGCTGTATGTACCTGTCAGGTTCTTGCCGCTGTGTTCTTTCAGCATTTCTTCTGTTTTATCTGAAGAGCGGTTATATACGGATACCGAATAGCCGCGGCTTTCTATATTAAGAGCGAGGTTTTTGCCCATGACGGCTAAACCGATGACGCCAATTTGCTGTTTAGACATGTTTTTACTCCCTTTCTGTCCCAAATATCGTTTTTCGCATGAATATGCATTCCTTCTGTAAAATAACACAGTGCCCTTGCTTTTATCAAGGAAAGCGCCTTGTCTCATTCCCGTAAAAAATCTTTATTGAAACTTGTCCCGCTCGTTTTATCATCTTCCAGGCGGACCTCTTTCATCCCGCGTTTAATGACACTTTCGCCAAATTTTTTCTGAATGTCCTCAATCGTTTTAAAAAGCGGCTCTTTTTTTGCATCCTCCTGAAAAGAAAACAGATCCAGCTGTTTATAGGCAGCTCCTTTTGGCACAAGGTCCTGGCACGTCACCCCGAGCAAACGTACGGGATCTCCCGTCCAGTGCCTGTCAAAAATCTCTTTAGCGTGAGTGTAGAGCTCTTCCTTTTCACCAAGCGGATTATTGACTGTCCGGCTGCGGGTAAATGTGCTTCTGTCTGAGTAGCGGATCGTAATAAAGATCTTTGTTCCAAGCACCTCTTTCCGTTTCATCCGCATGCTGACGGACTGGGAAAGGCGGATCAGAGTATCGTACAGGACGCGAACATCACTTGAATCTTTGGAGAGAGTGGTAGAATTCCCAATGCTCTTAAAATCATGGATGCTGTCCGGGTTCACTTCCCTGCTGTCTATGCCGTTTGCCCTTTTTTTCAGCCGTTCACCGTTAATACCCAGGAGCTGTTTCAATGAAATCGGATCGGCTTCAGCCAGATCTTTGATCGTCTGAACGCCGATGGTGCGGAGTTTTTCTGCCGTTTTTTCCCCCACTCCGTGCATCTCCCCTGCTGGAAGCGGCCACAGTGTCTCGTGAAGCTCCCTTTTCCTGAGGACGGTGATGCCCAGGGGCTTTTTCATATTGGAAGCCATCTTGGCAAGGAACTTATTCGGGGCAATGCCAATGCTAGATGGCAAAAGCAGCTCTTCAAGCAATCGCTGCTGAATCGTTTTTGCCACTTGAAGCGGATTGCCTTCCTTCAGATATTCCGTCAAATCCATATACCCTTCATCAATAGATACAGGCTCCACCAGCTCGGTAAATTCTCTTAAAAGGTCGAACATCGCTCTTGATGCCTTCCGGTACCGGTCAAAATTCGGCTTCCTGACAATCAGTTCGGGACAATGGCGCTTCGCCTGCCACAACGGCATGGTTGTTTTCACGCCCCTGGCTCTTGCCTCATAGCTGCACGTGACAACAATTCCCTTCCGTTCTTCCACATTTCCGGCAATGGCCAGCGGTTTCCCCCTCAGCTCAGGCTCAAACGCCATCTCAACTGATGCGTAAAAACTGTTCATATCCACATGGAGAATCACTCTTGGACCGTTTCGTCCGTTCATTTCCATTCAACTTCTTTCAAGGCTCTTTTATGTTAAAAGTTTACCATAACCCTAATGAGAAGTACCAACTGAGCGTATCGTCCAGGCTGAATGCTAGTAAAAAACAATTGACAACTTGTCTGCATTCAGAGTAAATTATATCTTGTGTGATTTTATAAACAGACAAACTTCATAATAAGCTTAATCTTTTCAGAGCGGGGGAATCATGCATTTGGTAAGACTCTTACCTTGGGGTGAATCCGTAAATGGAAGGGAACTCTCAATCCCGAATCCGACAGTTAACCTCGTATGCTTTATTGGGAGAAAGACTTTAATTGTGTATTAAAGACCTTTCTTACTTTAGATTGGTCTTTTTTTGTATTTTCAGAATTCTTACATCAAAGAGGAGGTTCATCTATGAAGAAATTTCGTTTGGGACTGGCTTCCCAAATTTTCATTGGTTTGATTTTAGGTATTTTAGTTGGTCTCATCTGGTTTAATGACCCTCGCCTTGCAGCCGTGCTGCAGCCGCTTGGCGACTTGTTTCTCCGTTTGATCAAAATGATCGTGATTCCGATTGTCATCTCCAGTCTGATTGTTGGAGTTGCGGGTGCCGGGAGTGGGAAAAACGTTGGAAGACTCGGCGGAAAAACCATTCTCTATTTTGAAATCATTACAACCGTTGCGATTATACTCGGTGTATTGCTTGCAAACGTCTTTCAGCCGGGACAGGGTGTTGACCTTGAATCTGCCCAAAAGACAGATATCCAGCAGTATGTTGACACATCTGAGGAGCAAAGTGAAAAATCGGTTGCCGAAACGTTCCTTCATATCGTGCCGACGAACTTCTTTAAATCTGTCGTAGAAGGCGATATGCTTGCCATTATCTTTTTCTCCGTCCTCTTCGGACTTGGCGTAGCAGCCATCGGAGAACGCGGAAAGCCCGTCCTGCAATTCTTTGACGGTGTTTCACACGCGATGTTCCACGTCGTAAATCTCGTAATGAAAGTGGCTCCACTCGGCGTGTTCGCACTGATTGGAGTAACCGTTTCGAAATTTGGAATTGATTCACTGCTGTCTCTTGGAAAATTGGTTCTATTAGTATACGCTGCATTGATTTTCTTCCTGATTGTCGTTCTGGGTGCAGTGGCGAAATGGGCGGGCGTTAATATCTTTATGCTGCTGCGCTACATTAAGGACGAGCTGCTGCTTGCCTTCAGTACGTCAAGCTCTGAAACCGTCCTTCCCCGCATCATGGAAAAGCTTGAAAAAATGGGATGCCCTAAAGGAATCGTGTCTTTCGTCGTTCCGATCGGATACACTTTTAACCTTGACGGATCAGTGCTTTATCAGGCCATCGCTGCCTTGTTCCTCGCACAGGTCTACGGCATTGAATTAACAATCGTTCAGCAATTAACGCTGATCTTAGTCTTGATGGTTACGTCTAAAGGGATGGCTGCCGTTCCTGGAACATCCTTCGTCGTGCTGCTTGCCACTCTCGGAACGATCGGTATTCCTGCAGAAGGACTTGCCTTCATTGCAGGTGTTGACCGCATCATGGATATGGCCCGCACAGTCGTCAACCTTGTCGGCAATACACTCGCTGCCATCGTGATGTCAAAATCAGAAGGCCAGTACAACCGGATTAAAGCGGATGAAGTGATGAAAGCAAGTGCATAAATAAGTTGAGCCCCCGGAAAATGTTCCGGGGGTTTTGTTAGTTCTTCTTGTACTTCTTGAATACATATGTAAGCACTCCACCAACAATTCCAATCATGGCAGCAACCGGTGCAGAAAACACAAATCCGATTGCTATTGCAAATCCGACTCCGGCACCTACGGACGGGTCCTCGTTAGGATAAAATTCTGCAAAGAGTGCCAGCCCCAGACAGATTAGAATAAATGATCCAATCCCTGTAATCAAAAACCCCTGAAAAAAATGTTTCATCTTATGCTCCCCATGATTTTATTGAAGTTCTCTCTCGTGAGAACATGGATTGTGTATTTGCTTACCCTCGCAGATCGTTTCTCAGTTTACGAGGGTACGATTCACCACTTTGCTTACCCTCCCACATCGTTTCTCAGTTTCCGAGGATACGATTCGAGGATTTGCTTACCCTCCCACATCGTTTCTCGGTTTCCGAGGATACGATTCGAGGATTTGCTTACCCTCCCACATCGTTTCTCGATTTCCGAGGGTACGATTCACCACTTTGCTTACCCTCCCACATCGTTTCTCAGTTTCCGAGGGTACGATTCGGCCTTTTGCTTACCCTCTCACATCGTTTCTCGGTTTCCGAGGGTACGATTCATCCATTTGCTTACCCTTCCACATCGTTTCTCGGTTTCCGAGGGTACGATTCTCCCTTTAATTTAGCTCTCGGTCCCGAAACTCAAAAACACACCATCCCTTACAAGAATGATGTGCTACGCTTGCCCCTGATTACTTGCACTCTACCTTATCAAATCCAAACCGCTCCAGAAATTCATTGTAAGCTTCCATTCTGCCGAGGATTTTTCCTCTTTCCAGCTCTTCCATGTTCTCCTGGAGGAGTTTGCAGTTTTCTTCGGCTCTTGTTCTCACGTACGATGCAATGGCACTTTCATTAAATGTATTCATTGTAATCACTCTCCTTAATATGGAAAATACCCATTGCAGACCTTATACAAACACAGAGCCGAACATCGATAAAGCCCTCCGTCCAGATGAACAGAGGGCTTGCTTGCTTTATTTCTTCCAGTTGTTCCGGATAAACTCTTCTCTTCCGGATTCTTCGCGTTCCTGTTTGTATTTTTCAGGGTTTTTCGCGTAGAATTTCTGATGGTATTCTTCTGCCGGATAAAATGGGGCAGCAGGCAGAATCTCTGTCACGACAGGCTTTTGAAAGCGTCCGCTTGCGTCAATTTCCTGCTTTGTTTTTTCAGCCTTCAGCTTTTGCTCTTCTGTGTGATAGAAAATGGCAGTGCGGTACTGGCTGCCGCGGTCGAAGAACTGGCCGCCGTCATCTGTCGGATCAATCTGCGGCCAATAGAGTTCAAGCAGGGTGTCATAGGAAAAGACATCCGGATCAAAGGTAATTTCAACCGCTTCCCTGTGTCCTGTTTCACCTGTTTTGATTTGTTCATATGACGGATTTTCAAGTGTTCCCCCCGTATAGCCTGAAACAACTTCAATAATCCCCGGCTGTTCGTCGAACGGCTTCACCATGCACCAAAAACAGCCGCCTGCAAATGTTGCCTTTTCTCTTCTTCCCATGATCTGCACCTCTTTCTATGATGTAAAACAGCAGACACAATCCATGTGCCTGCCATTTTTTCAATTATTCGCTTTTAGCTACTTCTTTGATTATTGATACCACAAGCTCGGCTGTTTTGACAAGTTCTTCGATTGGCATCTTCTCATTTGTCGTGTGGATGTCTTCGTATCCGACAGCAAGGTTGACAGTCGGGATGTCAAAGCCGGCAATTACGTTTGCGTCACTTCCGCCGCCGCTTGTCTGAAGTTCGCTTGTGCGGCCGATGTTTGCTGCCGCGCGCTTTGCCACTTCTACAACGTGATCTCCTTCGCCAAACTTAAAGCCAGGATACATCACTTCGATTTCAACTTCTACACGGCCTCCCATTTCAGCCGCCGCACTTTCGAACGCTTCTTTCATTTTAGCTGTTTGAGCTTCCATTTTTTCAGGAACGAGTGATCTCGCTTCAGCTAGGATATTCACTTGGTCGCACACAATGTTTGTTTGCGTGCCGCCTTCGAATCGTCCGATGTTGGCTGTTGTTTCATGATCAATTCTTCCAAGCGGCATTTTTGCAATCGCTTTTGAAGCAATCGTAATCGCAGAAATGCCCTTTTCCGGTGCAACGCCTGCGTGGGCGGTCTTGCCGAAAATAGACGCTCTCACTTTTGCCTGTGTCGGAGCAGCCACGATAATGGTTCCTACTTTTCCGTCACTATCAAGGGCATAGCCGAATTTAGCCGTCACTTTAGATCCGTCCAATGCTTTTGCACCTACAAGACCTGACTCTTCACCAACTGTGATAATGAATTCAATTTTCCCGTGTGCGATATTGTTTTCTTTCAGCACACGGACAGCCTCAAGCATAGCCGATAATCCGGTTTTGTCATCTGCTCCAAGAATGGTCGTGCCGTCTGTTACAATGTATCCGTCTTTAATAGAAGGTTTTATTCCTTTTCCCGGAACAACCGTGTCCATATGGGAGGTAAAATAAATCGGATCAATGCCGTCCTGCACAGCATCCAATGTGCAGATCAAGTTGCCTGCACCGTGACCTGTAATACTTGTTGTATCATCTTCTTCAACACGGACGCCAAGTGCTTCAAATTTCTCAGTCAGGACTTTGGCGATTTCTGTTTCGAATTTTGTTTCAGAATCAATTTGAACAAGCTCTAAAAACTCATTCACTAAACGTTCTTGATTAATCATGTTTGTTTCCTCCTAGGCTTAAAGCGGAATGTTTCCATGTTTTTTGGCAGGACGCTGCTCCTGCTTTGTGCGCAGCATCTCGAGCGCCTGAATAAGCTTTATTCTTGTATCGCGGGGGTCAATTACGTCATCGACCATCCCCTGGCTTGCTGCGACATAAGGATTGGCGAATTTTTCGCGGTACTCCTCAATTTTAGCTGCCCGCGTCTCTTCCGGATTCTCGCTGTTTTCAATCTCTCTGGCAAAAATAATATTCGCAGCACCCTGAGGACCCATAACTGCGATCTCGGCATTCGGCCAAGCAAATACCAGATCCGCTCCGATCGATTTGCTGTTCAGCGCCACATACGCTCCGCCGTATGCTTTGCGGAGAATGACCGTAAGCTTTGGCACCGTTGCCTCTGAGTAGGCGTATAAAATTTTTGCCCCGTGGCGGATAATTCCCCCGTGCTCCTGTTTAATTCCCGGGAAAAAGCCGGTCACGTCTTCAAAAGTAATCAGCGGAATCTGGAATGAATCGCAGAAGCGAATGAATCTGGATGCTTTGTCGGATGAATCAATATCAAGCCCGCCGGCCATATATTTCGGCTGATTGCAGACAAGGCCCACAACTTCTCCTTTTATGCGCGCAAACCCGACAACAATGTTTTTTGCAAAGTCTTTTTGAACCTCGTAAAAAGATCCTTTATCCGCGACTTCCTCAATGACCACTCTGACGTCATAGGGTCTAAGAGCATCAAACGGAATGCAGTCCGTGAGATTCGGCCTGTAGTCAGACTCTTCTTCATGCGGCAGAACCGGCGTTTTTTCCTGGTTGTTCTGCGGCAAATATGTAAGTAATTTTCGTACCTGGGAAAGCACTTCTTCCTCCGTCTGACCGGAAAAATGGGCATTCCCGCTGATCGTATTATGTACTTTGGCCCCGCCCAGATCCTCTGAGCTGATTTTTTCTCCGGTCACGGTCTCAATGACCTTAGGCCCTGTAATGAACATCTGACTTGTTTTCTCGACCATGAACACAAAATCGGTGATTGCCGGAGAATATACGGCTCCGCCGGCACACGGCCCGAGAATGACAGATATTTGCGGAATGACACCTGAATAGATGGTATTCCTGTAAAAGATCTGCCCGTAGCCATCTAATGATACCACACCTTCCTGAATCCTGGCACCTCCGGAGTCATTCAGGCCGACGAAAGGAGTTCCGCTTTTTGCGGCAAGATCCATGACTGCAGCAATCTTTTTGGCGTGCATTTCGCCCAAGGCTCCGCCAAATACCGTAAAGTCCTGTGAGAACAAATAAATTGGACGGCCGTTTACTTTACCGTAGCCGGTCACAACGCCGTCACCCGGCCCTTTTTTCCCGCTCAGCCCGAAATCATTGCAGCGGTGCTCAATAAAAGGATTCATTTCAACGAACGTGCCTTCATCAACCAAAAGGTCTATTCTCTCCCGTGCAGTCAGCTTGCCCTTTTCGTGCTGCTTTTCAATGCGCTCATCCCCGCCGCCCATCTCAACTTCCCGTCTCCGGTCATATAGCTCGTTGATTTTATCAAAGATATCGATGTTCATGATATCGTTCCTCCTTTCTTTTCACATAGTTCAACCAGCACTCCATTTGCAGCTTTAGGATGCAGGAAAGCAATGGAGGCACCGCCTGCACCGTTTCTTGGAGTATCATCGATCATTTTGATCCCATGTTCTTTCAATTCATGAATCCTCATTCCTATATCATCTACTGCCAAAGCCAAATGATGTATGCCTTCACCGCGCTTTTCGATGAACCTGGCTACAGCACTTTCTTTTGAAACCGGCTCAAGCAGCTCAATTTTCGTTTCCCCTGCTTTCAGAAAAGCCACTTTGACTCCCTGTTCTTCCACCGTTTCCACTCCTTCAAGCTTCAACCCGAGTGTTTCCTGATAAAAAGGAAGCACCGCTTCAATTGAATGGACGGCTACCCCAATGTGATCGACCTTTTTGACCATTTCTTCCCCTCCTCATGATGAAAACGCTTAACATCGTGAACATGACATACTTCTTTGCCAATCGACGAAATTCCTTCTTTTTCGGGCAAAAATGTCCATCTTTGTTCATATCTCCTCCCTTGTCCGTACCTCCTATCCGCGTTAAAATAAAAGGACAAACCCTCTGAAATGGAGTGAAAGACATGTCTAAACGATTTCAAAAAGTCATTATCTATCTCATGCTCTTCGTCATGCTGGCAACAACTCTTTTAGCTGGGATGAGCATGTGGTTCTAATAAGAAAAGCGGAATCGCCTTGTTCAGCTCCGAAGGACAGAAAAGGATTCGACGGAAAAAGCCGGTTTTGCTTTTTGCGGCGAAGCCGTTCTGGCCGTGGAGTTAGGCGATGGAGCTGGACAATGCGAAAAGCGGAGCCGACCGATTAGCCCTGACAGGCAGAAAAGAAATCACCCAAAAAGTCCGGGTTTAGACTTTTTGGGGGATTTTGTTCTGACGGAAGGGCTGGGAGGCGGAGCTGGACACCAAGAAAAGCGGAATCGCCTTGTTCAGCTCCGAAGGACAGAAAAGGATTCGACGGAAAAAGCCGGTATTGCTTTTTGCGGCGAAGCCGTTCTGGCCGAGGAGTTAGGCGATGGAGCTGGACAATGCGAAAAGCGGAGCCGACCGTTTAGCCCTCACAGGCAGATAAAAAGACGCCAAAAAAGGTGATTCTCAGGAATCACCTTTTTTAATTGCCCCTTTTTCAGCTGCGATCTCTTCAAAGGACTTGCCGTTTTTTGTGATAAACACTTTGGTCCCAACCGGAATATGTTCAAAGAGGATCTCGACTTCTTCGTTGTACATGCGCACGCACCCCTGGGTGACGAAGGATCCGATGGAATCCTCGTTGTTTGTGCCGTGGATGCCGTAAATCCGTCCATCTGTGTTTTCGGCGTCAAAGCCGATCCACCTTGTGCCAAGAGGATTTTTCGGATCTCCGCCGGGAATATCTTTTTTCCGGTAATAGGGCTCTGCCGCCTTAACTGTGATTGTAAATTCTCCCTCAGGCGTCAGATCATCGTTTTTTCCTGTTGCCACATCAAAGGTTTTAATAATCTGCCCGTTATCAATATAAGCAAGTTCGTTCGTCTGCTTATTAATGATGAGGTACGGATCGCCGACTGACGGATTTTGTCCGAGCGGCCAAAGCGGAGACAGGAACATTATGAGCAGGAACAGCATTTTCAAAGTCTATCACCCTTTTTGAATTATGATGCTCCTGCAGGCTTCATTTCATTCTTTTTGGACATGCCTTTAAATTGACTTTTTATCACTAGATATTGTTCCATCTCACGGACAAAGTGCAAGAGCGAGGCCCGTGCCTCGAATTCTTCCCGGGTTTCGGGAAGCGGCATTTCTTCGAACATTTTTCTCATCTCAGCAAGCTTTACAAGAAATTTGTGAGCGGTGTTGCCGGGATGGATGGCTTCTCTCACTTCGCGGATAAAGTCCGCCACAATCTCCGCCTGATCGACCGTTACTTTGATTGAGGCAATGATCGGCAGTACCCTCTCAATGATTTCAAACTGTTTTTCCCTCATTTTAAAATAATGATAGTAGAGGTTTTCATGTCTCATAAAATGATTTTCTACATCTCTGAACGCGAGCGTTTTTGCTTCGTTGATGATGGCGGCTGTTTCTGTGATTTCCTTTCCATCCCACGAACTGTCATGCGAAAGCAGGTATTCCTCAATCTCAAGGAAGATTTTCGAGAGGCGGTCCTCAATTTCCAGCTGATATTCTTTCAGCTTTTTATCTACACTCGGCATGTAAAGGTTCATGATAAGCGCTACTCCGATACCGGTTGCAATCAGCGCAATCTCATTTAAAATCAGATCAAACGTAATATGCGCGGCTGTGTAGAGATGGAGAATTATGACCGAGCTTGTGACAATTCCTTCTTTCGCTTTTAAAAGAACGGTAACGGGAATAAAAAATAAGAGCAGCAGGCCAATCACAAACGGATGATAGCCGATTCCTTCGAAAAAGACAAAGGAAAATAAGATGGCGATCAGGCAGGCAAAAAAACGTGCCCATGAGGTCTGAAGTGATTTTTTCTTCGTCACCTGGATGCATAGAATCGTCAGGATGCCGGCAGATGCAAAATTCTGCAGTCCGAAAAGCTCTGCAAGACTGATGGCGATGGCTGCACCAAGTGCTGTTTTGAGTGTGCGGTAACCAATTTTAAACATGTGTCTTCCCCTTGCGTTTCATGTGATATGAGGTTTCATATCCTTTTTTCATACGGTGCCCAGTTGAAGGCACAAAGATAAAAAAGATGATCATGATGATCATCTTTTTCTAAAGAGCTATTATAGCATTTTTTCAAGAAAGTTTTGAGCACGCTGTGTTTTTGGATTCGAAAAGAACTCTTTTGGCGCAGCATCTTCTACAAGTCTTCCTTCATCCAGGAAAAGAACCCTGTCAGCCACTTCTCTTGCAAAGCCCATTTCATGCGTGACAATGGCCATCGTCATGCCTGAAAATGCGAGGTTCTTCATGACCTCGAGTACTTCTTTGACCATTTCAGGATCAAGAGCCGATGTCGGTTCATCAAACAACATGACTTCCGGATTCATCGCCAGTGCCCTTGCAATGGCAACACGCTGTTTCTGTCCGCCCGACAGACGGTTTGGATATTCATGCGCTTTTTCAGCAAGTCCGACTTTTTTAAGCAGTTCATGCCCCTGTTCCTCTGCTTCTTTTTTTGAAGTTCCTTTAACGGTGAGAGGAGCATACGTTAAATTCTCAAGAACCGTTTTATGAGGGAACAAGTGAAAATGCTGAAACACCATTCCGACATTTTGGCGGACTTTGTTGATGTCTGTTTTCGGGTTTGTTATATCCTGATCTTTAATATAGATATGGCCGCTAGTCGGATCCTCAAGCCTGTTCATGCACCGTAGAAAGGTGGATTTTCCTGAACCGGAAGGGCCGATGATGGCCACAACTTCTTTTTCTGCAATGTGTGTTGAAATGCCTTTCAGCACTTCTAATTTACCGAATGATTTATGAAGGTTGTCCACTTTAATCACTGCGCGCCATTCTCCTTTCAACAAGTTTGCCAAGAACCGTTAAAATAATGACCATGACATAATAGATGAGGCCGGCAATTAAGATCGGCTCGAAATAGCGGTACGTCTGGCCGCCGACTATGTAGGAGCTTCTCATAATATCCTGAACCCCGATAATCGTCACGATGGCTGATTCTTTTGTAAGGGTGATAAATTCGTTCATTAAAGCAGGCAGAATGTTTTTGATGGCCTGCGGGAAAATAATGTCTTTCATCATCTTTGAATAAGGAACTCCAAGGGCCATTGCCGCTTCACGCTGTCCTTTATCAATGGCCATAATGCCTGCTCTTATTACTTCTGAAATATAGGCTCCTGAGTTAAGAGCGAATGTTGCGACTGCAGCCGGATATGGATCAATTTCAAATCCCAGTATCTGTGGCGCACCGTAGTAAATAATCAATAATTGCAGGATAAGCGGTGTACCGCGGAAAATGGATGTGTATGCATCCGCAAACCACATCAGCGGCTTGATTCTGCTGATTTTAAAGAGAGCAAGAATGACAGCCAGTGTAAAACCGAGCAGTGCAGAAAGGCCGACAATCTTAAGTGTTACCGGAATCCCCTGAAGGATAAACGGTATCGAGGGCGCTATCGCCGGAAAATCCAGATTCATTGATTTCGACACTCCTTTCTCATGTTAAACAAAAAAACGTTCAACATTCGTGTGTTGAACGTTTTCCTGAATTGACTGCTTATTCTTCTCCGCCGAACCATTTCAAGACAAGCTTTTCAAGTTCGCCGTTTTCTTTCATTTCGTTCAGCACTTTATTGAATTCCTCAGCATATTTGCTGTCTTTCGGGAATGCAATCGCAGAGCCTGCTTCTTCTGTTTCACCGTCTTCAATGACTGTGCCTTCAAGCTCTTTGTCATTTTTGAAGTAGCCTTTTGCTACTGTATCTTCAATAATCGCAGCGTCAAAGCGGCCGGCTTTCATTTCCTGAATCAGCTCAGGGATTCTGTTGCGGTTTTCTACTTTAATGTTCACTGTTTCAGCGATTTCTTCTGCTTTTCCTTCTTGAATGGATGCAAGCTGTACACCTACTGTTTTGCCTTCAAGGTCTTCAACTGATTTGATGCCGCTGCCCTTTTTAGTCACGATCATATGCTTTGCCGTGTAATAAACATCTGAGAAATCTACGCTCTTTTTACGCTCTTCAGTAGGCGTCATTCCTGCAAGGACCAGGTCAGCTTTGTTGGCCTGAAGTGCTGGGATCAATCCTGTGAAATCCATATCCTGAACTTCAATTTCATAGCCAAGCTCTTTGCCGATTGCTTTTGCAAGATCGATGTCAAATCCGATAATCTCGCTTCCTTTTGCCGTGTCAATGTACTCAAATGGAGGATAATCGGCTGATGTTGCCATTTTTAGGACTTTTTTCTCCTCTTTGCCTGATGTTTCCGAAGAACCGCAGGCAGCAAGAACTCCAATCACCAAAATCGAAATCAATAATAGTGCAAACTTCTTCATTTCTACTTCCCCCTCGTTATTTTCTTAAAATTCTAAATTTAATAACATTATCTTCTATAGAATAATAATTTACAAGACTTTTTTCACGAATAAATATCCGAATAAATGTATTTTAACACAGACTTATAAATATGCAATATATCTTTTAATAATTTATTTTTATGCAAGATTATTATAGTAAGAAAGAATGTTAAACTATGGAAAAATATAATTACGCAAAAAAAAACTGCCGCATAAGCGGCAGTTTAGATTTCTTCGCAATATTGGTCAAATGCTTCCTGAAGCTTTGCTACAACACTCATCGGGTCATGTCCTTCAATTTCGTGGCGCTCGACCATAGTCATGAGTTTTCCATCTTTTAGCAGGGCAAAAGACGGAGATGATGGCGGATAACCCGTAAAAAAGTCTCTGGCGTATGCAGTCGCTTCTTTGTCCTGTCCTGCAAAAACCGTTACAAGTCGGTCAGGACGTTTATCATAATGCACGGAATGCGCAGCTGCCGGTCTTGCAATTCCACCGGCACATCCGCAGACGGAGTTGATCATAACAAGCGTTGTTCCTTCTTTTTTGAACGTTTCTTCAACGTCTTCAGGTGTTTTCAGCTCTGTATAGCCTGCAGCCGTAATCTCTTTTCTAGCCTGAGCAACGACATCGTTCATAAACATATTAAAATCAATATTCATTGGTTGCATCTCCTTTATACACACTATACATCTATTCTACCAGCAGATTTTGAAAAAAACTACTGTAATGCAAGACTCACCTTTCTAAAAAGGCTGCAATCAGCTCTTTGACGCTTCCAGAAACCGGGCGTTTTCCGCTGATGACCTCCTGTTCGAGGACAGGCATCGTTCCTTTTATCGAAGGATGCTGGAAAAAGTGATGCTTCAGCTGTTCCTGAATCATTTCATAGAGCCACTCTTTTTGCTGAAGCTGTCTTCTTTTTTCAAACACGCCGCTTTTCTTTGTTATGTCCAGAAAAGCCGTAACCATGTCCCAGATTTCTTCAATTCCTTTTTCCTGAATGGCAGAAGCCGTGACAGCCTTTGTTTCCCACCCTCTTGTGTAGGATGTCAGAAAGTGAAGAATCTGATTATATTCATGTCTTGCTCTCTCTGCATTCTTTACGTTATCTCCATCCGCTTTATTGACGACAACCAGGTCCGGCAGCTCCATGATCCCCTTTTTCATCGTCTGAAGCTCGTCACCTGCACCGGTGAGGACGAGGAGAAGGAAAAAATCAACCATGCCTCTGATTGCAAATTCCCCCTGGCCGACACCCACTGTTTCGACCAGGATCACGTCATAGCCAGCCGCTTCGCAGACAATGATGGATTCTCTCGTTTTTCTGGTTACTCCCCCCAGGGTTCCGCCAGACGGGGAAGGACGGATAAAGGCATCCGGATTTCTGGACAGCCGCTCCATTCTCGTTTTGTCTCCAAGAATGCTGCCTTTAGACACCTTGCTGCTCGGGTCGACAGCAAGTACAGCCACCCTATGTCCCTTTGTGCACAAATACGTTCCGAAGGCATCTATGAAAGTGCTTTTTCCGGCCCCAGGAACGCCTGTAATCCCGATCCGGACGGACTTGCTTGTCCGCTGCTGCAGCACTTCAATCATCTCCTGGGCCGTTTCGAAGTGCTTTTCCGCATTGCTTTCTACGAGCGTAATGGCTTGGGCAACCGCGACTTTATTTCCGCTTAGCACGCCGTCTGCATACTCGTTTGCACTCTTTTCAGCTTCTCCTGCCTTTTTTCTTCGTTTAGGAGCGTCGGTCATTCTTCTGCTGCCTCATAGCCAAGACGTTCATACACTTTTTCAAGCATGATTTTTGCAGCATTCGGAATCACCGTTCCAGGACCGAAAATAGCAGAAGCACCGTTGCTGAGAAGGAAGTCGTAATCCTGATACGGAATCACGCCGCCGACGATGACCATGATATCTTCTCTTCCCAAAGCCTTCAGTTCCTGAACAAGCTGCGGCAGAAGGGTTTTGTGTCCGGCTGCAAGCGAGCTCATCCCGACGATATGCACATCATTTTCAACAGCCTGTGCCGCCGTTTCTGCAGGAGTCTGAAATAAAGGGCCGATGTCAACGTCAAAGCCTAAATCTGCATAAGCGGTGGCAACTACCTTCGCTCCGCGATCATGTCCGTCCTGCCCCATTTTCGCTATCAGAATACGGGGCCTTCTTCCTTCCAGCTGTGAAAATTCATCGGTCATCCTTCTGACGCTTTCAATTTCTTCTTCATTTGAAAACTCTGAACTGTACACGCCGCTGATTGACCGGATCACTGCCTGATGGCGCTTAGACGCTTTTTCAACAGCGTCTGAAATTTCACCGAGAGTGGCTCTGGCCCGCGCAGCTTCCACCGAAAGCTCAAGGAGGTTCCCCTCTCCCGTCTTCACGGCTTCTGTGAGAGCCTGAAGCGCTTGATCCACCTGCATCTGATCACGCGATGCCTTAAGCACTTGAAGTCTCTCAATCTGCTTGCGCCTTACTTCCGTATTATCAATAGAAAGAATCTCTATCGGATCCTCTTCCTCGACTTGAAATTTATTCACGCCGATTATCATTTCTGATCCGGAGTCAATTTTCGCCTGGCGTTTTGCGGCAGCTTCTTCAATTTTCATTTTAGGAAGACCGGTCTCGATTGCTTTTGCCATTCCCCCGAGATTTTCAACTTCTTCAATGTGTTCCCACGCCTTATCCATCAGCTGCTTAGTCAGTGACTCCACATAATGGGATCCTCCCCAAGGGTCAATCACATCGCAGATGCCTGATTCCGCCTGAAGATAAAGCTGAGTATTCCTAGCAATCCTCGCAGAAAAATCAGTCGGCAGGGCAATCGCCTCGTCAAGCGCATTTGTATGCAGAGACTGGGTATGGCCCATGGCAGCGGCATGTGCTTCAAGGCATGTCCGGATGACATTATTAAAAGGATCCTGTGCAGTCAAGCTCCAGCCGGATGTCTGAGAGTGTGTACGCAGCGCGAGCGATTTCGGATTTTTCGGCTCAAACTGTTTCACAATCTGTGCCCACATCAATCTCGCCGCTCTCATTTTGGCCACTTCCATAAAATAATTCATGCCAATTGCCCAGAAGAACGAAAGCCTCGGCGCAAACTGATCGATGGTAAGACCGGCCTTCAACCCCGTACGGATATATTCAAGTCCGTCTGCAAGCGTGTAAGCAAGCTCTATATCCGCCGTTGCCCCAGCTTCCTGCATATGATAGCCAGAAATACTGATGCTGTTGAACTTCGGCATATGCTTTGCGGTGTACTCAAAAATATCCCCTATGATTCTCATGGATGTATCAGGAGGGTAAATATACGTATTTCTCACCATGTACTCTTTTAAAATATCATTTTGAATCGTACCTGCAAGCTTCTCTTTAGAGACCCCCTGTTCTTCCGCTGTCACGATATAAAAGGCCATAATCGGAAGCACAGCCCCGTTCATTGTCATCGACACTGACATCTGATCGAGCGGAATGTCCTGAAAGAGAATTTTCATATCCAGGATTGAATCAATGGCAACTCCAGCTTTCCCGACATCTCCTTCGACTCTTGGATGGTCGGAGTCATAGCCTCTGTGCGTGGCAAGGTCAAAGGCAACCGAAAGGCCTTTTTGCCCCATGGCCAGATTCCGGCGGTAAAACGCGTTGCTGTCTTCCGCGGTTGAAAAGCCGGCATACTGCCTGATTGTCCAAGGTCGGTTCACATACATCGTGGAATACGGGCCTCTTAAAAAAGGAGCAATGCCCGGATAGCTGTCCAAGAATGGCATCTCTTTTCTGTCTTCCTCAGTATAGGCTGGTTTAAGCGGAATTCCTTCGTTTGACAGAAACGCTTCTGTGGAGGCTGCCTGTCTTTCTGCACTCTTTCGTTCAGACCATTCTACATTTGCAAAACTGATCCGGCTCATTTACTTCACCCCCAAGTAACTATGAAGATTTTTTGAAAACTCATGCACATTCATCCCCTGGTACAGGGCAGAAGCATATTCGGTCTTAAAACGCCCTGCAAGGAAGAGCGGATGTTTTTCCGACAGGTTTTTTAGGTCCAGCAATCCGTATTCTTCGTCTGTTCCGCATAGGATGACAGGCTTATCTGCCTCTGCCTCATTCATGGCCGTGATTTTTGCTTCCACGCCTCCTGCAGCAAGCAGGCCTGCTGTAAAATCAAGTCTTGCTTTATAATCAATCGGATTACCAAGCACGACTACATCAATTGAAGGAAACCTACCTGTTTCTTCTTTAAATCTTGACGAAGCAGCCCTGAGCTCTTCAAACGGCTCGGAAAGTCTCTTTTGCATCAGCGGTTTTACCCCGTCCTGAAGTTCATCCCGGTACATCAGGCTGTTGAGTTCTGTTGCTTTGACTGTATAAGCTTCCTGTATCCATTTCGCAATGTCAGGTGCAGAATTGGTTGTGCTTTTCCCAGGATTCACTCTTTCTTTTGCCTTCGCCTCGTATGCTGATTCCTGAAGATTGGCATAAACGTTCGTTCCAATCAACTGCGCATTCCGTTTGCTGATATCCTCCAAGCGCTTCTCAAGCAGACTGCTTAAATGGTTCTGGATATACTCGGTCTTTGCAGCCTCTGCAAAGCCTCCAAGCGTTTCAATTGCCTGAATTTCCTTCCATGATTGCTCTGCAAGCTCACTTGTCAGTTCTTCAATGTACCATGAGCCGGCTGCAGGGTCCTGCACCTTTGAAAGATGGCTTTCTTCTTTCAGCACGTAATGCGTGTTTCTAGCCACCCGTTCTCCGGTTTTGCCCGGCTTGCCAAGCACTTCATCAAATGGTGAAATTGACAGGCTGCTGACTCCACCGACAACAGCAGAAAATGCTTCTGTCGCTGCCCTCAGCATATTGACGTGAATATCGTGTCTCGTTTTCGTGATCATTGATGTGGCCGCATGCAGATCAATCGGGAACTTCAGTGGATCTGCACCAAACCCGCTTAAAACAGCAGCCCACAGTTTTTTAGCTGCTCTGAACTTGGCAATTTCCATAAAGAACGGCGCCGCTGCCGAAAATGAAAATGCCGTTCTGCCGGCAATCACATCAACAGGCACACCCCGTTCTTTTAATGCATTGAAGAGTTCAATGGCATTGGCGAATGTATAGGCAAGCTCCTCTTTCGCAGAAGCTCCGGCATTCCGGTAAATCTGCCCGTCCAAAAGGATGGTTTTGACGTCCGGCAGGTTTGCTTCTTCCAGCGCCTTCATCATATCTGCCGCAGCATCCAGTTTTTCTGAAAGCGGCATATGGCTTCCCCCGCTCTCAATCCACTCCCCAAGCGGATCAAAAGCAAACCGGCCGCTTCCATTCCGGTTTTTCAGGAAGGCTGTGAAAATCGGAAAAAATCCGATGTTTTCTTTGAGCGAAATGTGAAACGGGGTCACAGATAAATCAGTGTTTTCAAACGCAAGTTGAATATCTTCATATGTATTGAGAAAATAAACATCCTCAAGATGAATTGTTTCCTGTCCGCATTTCAGCGCCTCATGAATTTCCGCTTTCAGTTTTTCAGGCGTTACTGATTTCTGAAGTTTTTGGCTTACTGCCCAGCCGTTTTGTTTATGCTGATGCTCAGGAACTTGATGTGCCGCGCGGCTGTTTTGCTCTGTGTATACAGGACGCAGTGTAATGCCTTCATATGTTTTTCTTGAGAGAGTATCTATGCTTTTACCCTTTAGAGCTCTTTCTGCTTCTTCCACCCACATTTGTTCGGTTGCTTTTTCAAAATCATATCTTTCCCTGCTGATTCTTTGCTTCATTCTCCCGCTTCCCTGAAGGAAGCACACCCCCTTGACGCAAAAGAATGCGTTTACATTTTTGAAAATAATAAAAACTTAGTTTCTTTTATTTTAGTACACCTTGCAGAAGTCAGCAAATGTAATTCATAATTGAAACCGGAGCTTGTTTTAAAACGTATAAGAAGAAAGATGTTTCATTTAACGGAAGAGAGGATAATTTAATGAAGAAGAGACCATTCGGATTAAAAAAGAAGCGAAAAAAAAGAAGCAGCAAATGGCTTGATTTCCTGTTCGATCTCCTTGAACTGGCAGAATTTCTTATCCTTCTTCCTTTCCGCATCATCTATTATTTGCTCCGTGCTGTGTTTAAGGCAGTCGGAGATCTTTTTAACTTTTAAATGACTTTTGCTCGTAAGGGGTTTTTTTATGGCTGAATTTAAAAAGGGCATTCTTATCTACAATGGCAATGCCGGTCAAAAAGATGCGGAAAAGACGCTTGGCGTTTGTATTCCCATTATCTCGCAGCATGTGGAGCAGCTGTTGCTGCTGCAGACGAAAAAACCACTGGACGCCCTGGAATTCTGCCGAGAGCATGGTGAAGAAAGTGATATCGTCATCATTCTTGGGGGTGACGGAACCGTTCATGAGTGCATAAACGGTCTTGGGGGACTTGTAAACAGACCTGTCATTGCCATCCTTCCGGGAGGCACCTGCAACGATTTTTCCAGAACACTGGGCATTCCACAAAACCTGAGAAAAGCTGCAGAAAGCATGTTTGAAGGCGAATTGCGCGGAGTAGATGCAGCCGAATCCACAAGCGGTTATTTCCTCAATTTCTGGGGCATCGGCCTGATCGCCGAAACATCTGAAAATATTAACGACACTGAAAAAGCACTGCTTGGAAGAGTCAGCTACTTTCTCAGCGCACTCCGAACAATCAAAAGCATGAAGCCATTTACCTTTAAACTGGAGCTTGATGACAGAGTCATAGAAGACGAAGCCATCATGGTCCTGCTTGCAAACGGACGGATGATCGGAACAAACGAGCTTCCTTACCCTGACATACAAATAGATGACGGCCTTGCAGATATCTTTATTATAAAAGAGGCTAGCTTCACGGTATTAAAAGAAATCTTCACCATGAAAGACAGCATCGACTGGGACCATCTCGATTCACAGCTCCAGCATTACCGGACAAGCATCATGAAAATTGAAACGGAAGTCGAAATGAACTGCGACACCGACGGAGAAGTCTACTCCTCCACTCCCGAATCCATCCGCATTCTGCATCAGCATTTTCGGATGCTGGTTCCAAAAGCGGTTATTTAAAAAGTGTTCTGCAGCTATTGCTGTTGGGGCACTTTTTTTATGGGGTGGATTGGTGGAGGGGTTGGGGGTTGGAACACTTTGAAGGGGTTCTGCCGCACCAATTATAGCTGACCATTTTTTACTTTTATACCCCATATTCCCACCTCGCCGATTTATAGGGTAGCATTTTCTCTTTTTGATTTCCTGTATTCTTCCAGCGCCGATTTATACGGTACCATTTTTCCTTTTTGCTACCCCATATCCTTCCCGCACCGATTTATAAGGTACCATTCTCCCTTTTTGCTATCCCATATTCCCGCCGCACCAATTTATAGGGTATCATTTTCTCTTTCTCCCCTCGTCCTCTCGACGAATTCCCCCTGCCACCTAAATGCAAAAAAACAGGCAGAAAAAACCGAAGTTTTCCTGCCTGCCAATTTTTTAATAGATCGACGTTGTTTCTTTTGATGTTTGTTCGATGATTTCTTTCACCCGCGCCAAAAATCTTCCGCAGATCAGGCCGTCGAGTACGCGGTGATCTAGGGACATGCAGAGGTTGACCATGTCTCTTACAGCGATCATGCCGTTGTTCATGACAACCGGGCGCTTCACGATGGATTCGACCTGTAGGATGGCAGCCTGCGGGTAATTGATAATGCCCATGGACTGGACAGAGCCGAATGATCCTGTGTTGTTAACCGTAAAGGTGCCGCCTTTCATGTCATCTGCAGACAGTTTGCCGGCACGGACTTTTCCTGCAAGCTCTGATATTTCGCGTGCTATGCCTTTGATGGTTTTTTCGTCCGCATGTTTGATGACAGGGACGAAAAGCGCATCATCTGTTGCTACTGCAATCGAAATGTTGATGTCTTTTTTCTGGATGATGCTGTCGCCAGCCCACATGGAGTTGATTTGCGGGAATTCTTTCAGTGCCTGGGCAACTGCCTTGACGAAGAAGGCAAAGAACGTCAGGTTAAAGCCTTCTTTTTGTTTGAATTCGTTTTTAAGACTGTTGCGGTATTCAACGAGATTTGTTGCATCCACTTCCATCATCGTCCAGGCGTGCGGAGCTTCATGCTTGCTGCGAAGCATGTTGGCTGCAATGGCTTTGCGGATCCCGGTAACCGGAATTTCCACGTCTCCAGGCTGCGCGGTGACAGGTGCACCCTGAGTAGTTACCGATTTGGCCGGAGCAGGAGCTGCCGGGGTTTCATTCTGTGCTGAAGGCGCCGGCTTCTCTGCGGCAGCTGGAGCCTGCTTGCCTGCTTCTGCAGCTTTAGGAATATTTCCGCTTTCGATCAGCTGCTGAACATCTTTTCTTGTGATTCTGCCGCCTGCCCCTGTGCCGTTCACCTGGTCAAGATCAATGTCGTTCTCCTGAGCCAGGCGAAGGACAGCTGGTGAATATCTCTTCTTATTAGACTGATCCTGCTCCTTTGCAGGCTCCTGAACTGATTTTTCAGCTGCAGGTGTTTCAGCTTGAGCAGGTGCTTTTGTTTCTGCACTTCCTCCGACTTCTACTTTGCAGATAATTTCACCCACAGCAAGCGTATCTCCCTCGTCAGCTGTCAGTTCCTTGATGACGCCTGAAAAAGAGGACGGGACCTCTGCATTTACTTTGTCTGTCATAACCTCTGCAATCGGGTCGTACTTATTTACAGTATCTCCAACGGATACGAGCCATTTGCTGATGGTGCCTTCTGTTACACTCTCCCCAAGCTGGGGCATGGTCATCTGTTCAACTGCCATGAAAGTTCCCTCCTCAACTAGAACGTTTCTTAAAACTCCGCAAGCTTCCGCATGGCTGCTTCGACTTTGTCAGGGTTGATCATAAAATGCTTTTCCATTGTCGGGGCATAAGGCATCGCAGGAACATCAGGACCTGCAAGACGCATGATTGGAGCATCCAGATCGAACAGGCAGTTTTCAGCGATGATCGCTGATACTTCACTCATGATGCTTCCTTCTTTATTGTCTTCTGTGACAAGCAGGACTTTGCCTGTTTTTGATGCCGCTTCAATAATCGCTTCTTTATCAAGCGGATAGACTGTGCGCAAATCAAGTATATGAGCTGAAATGCCGTCCTGGGCAAGTTTTTCCGCAGCCTGAAGGGCAAAATGAACGCAAAGGCCATACGTGATGATCGTGATATCTTCGCCTTCCCGTTTAACATCCGCTTTCCCGATCGGCAGAACATAATCATCTTCAGGGACTTCCCCTTTAATAAGACGGTATGCCCGCTTATGTTCAAAGAAAAGAACAGGATCTTCGTCTCTGATGGCAGCCTTAAGCAATCCTTTTACATCATAAGGAGTTGACGGCATGACAATTTTCAGACCCGGTGTATTGGCAAATAGAGCTTCAACTGACTGGGAATGATACAGTGCGCCATGCACTCCGCCGCCGTAAGGGGCACGAATCGTAATCGGACAGTTCCAGTCATTATTGGAACGGTATCTGATTTTCGCTGCTTCTGATACGATCTGGTTGACAGCCGGCATGATAAAATCAGCAAATTGCATTTCAGCAATCGGTCTCATGCCGTACATGGCCGCTCCGATTCCTACTCCGGCAATCGCAGATTCTGCAAGCGGCGTATCAATGACGCGTTCTTCTCCAAATTTATCGTAGAGTCCTGCTGTAGCTTTAAAGACTCCGCCTTTTCTGCCGACATCTTCGCCGAGGACAAACACCTTCGGGTCGCGTTCCATTTCTTCGCGAATGGCCATTGTTACTGCATCTATATAAGAAATGACTGGCATTGTACTTCCCCCTTACTCTGCGTATACGTATTTGAGTGCTGATTCCGCTTCTGCATACGGTGCATTTTCAGCGTAATCCGTCGCTTCATTGACAACCTTCATAATCTGATCAAGGATCTCTTTTTCCTTTTCTTCCGTCAGGACGCCTGTCTCTTTCAAATAAGAGGCAAACGTTAAAATTGGATCCTTTTTCTTCGCTTCGGACACTTCGTCCTGTCCGCGGTATGAACGGTCATCATCATCACTGGAATGAGGCGTCAGACGGTATGAAACGGCCTCAACAAGAGTCGGCCCCTCGCCGCGGCGTCCTCTGTCTGCAGCTTCCTTCACCGCTGCATAAACTTCAAGCGGATCGTTTCCGTCCACTGTTACGCCTGGCATCCCGTATCCGACTGCACGGTCTGAAATTTTTTCGCACGCCACTTGCTTCTCATACGGCACACTGATGGCGTACTTGTTGTTTTCGCACATGAAAATAACCGGAAGTTTATGAACACTTGCAAAGTTTGCGCCTTCATGGAAGTCACCCTGATTGGATGAACCTTCTCCGAATGTTACGAACGTCACGATGTCCTTTTTCTCCATTCTTCCTGCAAGGGCAATGCCGACAGCATGCGGCACCTGCGTGGTTACAGGAGAGGACCCTGTTACGATGCGGTTCACTTTTTGTCCAAAGTGACCTGGCATCTGGCGTCCGCCTGAGTTCGGGTCTTCCGCTTTTGCAAATCCTGAGAGCATCAATTGCTTGGCTGTCATGCCAAATGCAAGAACAACGCCCATATCTCTGTAGTAAGGAAGTGCGTAATCTTTCTTGCGGTCAAGGGCAAAAGCAGCTCCAACCTGTGCCGCTTCCTGTCCCTGACAAGAGATGACAAACGGAATTTTCCCTGAACGGTTCAACAGCCACATGCGCTCATCAATTTTACGGGCCATAACCATAGTTTCATACATTTCAAGAACATCCTGATCTGTCAGACCAAGAGTTTGATGACGATTTTCAGCCATTTTGCTGCCTCCTAAAAATCAGTATGTAAGGGAAGTCGTTCCCCTTAAGAATGTATTGCACTGCCGTCCACTGCAAGTGCAGCTTCGCCGATTGCTTCAGAAAGCGTAGGATGCGGATGGATCGTGTGCCCGATTTCCCACGGGGTTGCATCCAGCACCATGGCAAGGCCGGCCTCTGAAATCATATCTGTCACGTGCGGACCAATCATATGAACGCCTAGAAGGTCATCCGTTTTTGCATCTGCCACTAATTTGACAAACCCGTCCGATTCGCCGAAAACAAGTGCTTTTCCGATTGCACGGAAAGAGAATTTCCCTGTCTTCACGTCAAAACCGGCATCTTTTGCTTCTGCTTCCGTGTAGCCCACACTTGCGATTTCAGGTGTGCTGTAGACACATCTTGATACGTTTCTGTACGTAATGGCAGAAGGATTTTTCCCGGCAATGTGTTCAACGGCGGTAATCCCTTCGTGTGAAGCTACATGAGCAAGCTGCATGCCGCCGATCACATCCCCGATCGCGTAGATATGCGATTCTTTTGTCTGCATAAAGGCGTTTGTCTTGATAAATCCATTTTCAATCTGGATGTCGGTGTTCTCTAGGCCGATGCCTTCAACATTTGCCTGACGGCCGACGGAAACAAGAATTTTTTCTGCCGAGAAGGTTTTTACCTCTCCTTTATGCTCTGCAGAGATGGAGACTGCTTCTCCTTTTTCAAGTGTTTCAGAAAGCACTTTTGCACCTGTCACAACATTGACGCCCTTTTTCTTCAGCAGGCGCTGCATTTCTTTTGAAATATCAGCATCTTCTGTAGGGAGAATTCTGTCTGCATATTCGAGGACCGTTACGTCAAGGCCGAAATCAGAAAGCATGGACGCCCATTCAATGCCGATCACGCCTCCGCCTACAATAATGATAGACTTCGGCAGTGACTGAAGGTTTAACGCCTCATCTGAAGTAAGGACTGCTTCTCCGTCAATTTCAAGACCGGGAAGGCTGCGCGGTCTTGAACCTGTAGAGACAATCACATTCTTCGGGATGAGCATTTCATTTTCCTCCCCGTTATTCATTTCAACGGAGATGGTTCCAGGCATTGGAGAAAAAATCGATGGTCCAAGGATTCTTCCCGTTCCTTCGTATACATCAATTTTCCCCTGTTTCATTAAATGCTGCACTCCATTATGTAGTGTATCGATGATAGACTGCTTCCGTTCCTGCACTTTGGCAAAATCAAGCTCGACGCCGGATGTGATAACGCCGAATTCTTCGCTTCGCTTAGCTGTTGCAAAAACCTCCGCACTTCTAAGCAATGCTTTGCTTGGTATGCAGCCTGCATGCAGACAAGTGCCGCCAAGCTTCCCTTTTTCAACAATAGCCGTTTTTAAGCCGAGCTGGCTTGCACGGATGGCTGCTACATAGCCGCCTGTGCCGCCGCCTACAATAACAAGATCATATTCAGTTGCCATGGGGATCATGCTCCTCTCTTTAAAAGAAGATCTATTTTGGTGCTCAGCCTCTGCTGAGCGATTTCGCGCTTGCAAGGTTAGGATATTCCTTCGGCTCTTCTTCTCCCCGAAGGACGCGAAGTGCACCTTCTGTTAAAGCCTGCAGCTCATTTTCACCCGGGAATACTGTAATGTCTGCAATCCAGTCAATATAAGACGAGATTTCTTTTACAAACCGCTTCCCGTATGCGAGGCCTCCGGTAAGGATAATGGCATCTACTTTGCCTTTGAGGACTGCACTTGCAGCACCGATTTCTTTGCCGATTTGATAAGCCATCGCATCAAAAACCAGTTTTGCCCGCTCGTCACCTGCTGCAATCATGCGTTCAACCTTTTGTCCGTCATTTGTTCCAAGGTAGCCTACAAGGCCTCCGCGGCCGACAAGCATTTTCATAATTTCCTCTCGGTAGTAGTCCCCTGAAAAACAGAGGCTGACAAGATCTCCTGCAGGAACCGTACCCGCTCTTTCAGGGCTGAACGGTCCGTCTCCATGAAGACCGTTGTTCACATCAATCACTCTTCCCTGCTTATGGACACCTACTGTGATTCCCCCGCCCATATGAGCGACGATCAAGTTCATATCCGCATACGATTTGCCGTACTGCCTGGCCACTTTTCTTGCGACTGATTTCTGGTTCAGTGCGTGAAAAATACTTTTCCTTTCAATCGAGGCAACGCCTGAGACTTTTGCAATCGGTTCCATTTCATCGACAACGACAGGATCCACAATGAATGCAGGGATATTAAGGCCTCCCGCTATTTCATAGGCAATGATTCCTCCAAGATTTGAGGCATGCTGGCCTGCATAGCCTATCCGGAGATCTTGAAGCATCTGCTCATTGACATGATACGTTCCGCCTTCAATCGGACGAAGCAGTCCGCCTCTTCCGCAGACGGCGCTTAATTTAGAGATATTAATGCCTTCTTCATCAAGTGTCTCAAGAATTGTTTGTTTTCTAAATTCGTATTGATCAATGATTTGAGAGAAAGATTGAATCTTTTCTGCATCATGACGGATTGTTTTTTCAAAAATAGAACGCTCATTATCAAATACACCAATTTTCGTAGAAGTTGAACCAGGGTTGATGACGAGTATCCGATATTCTTTTTCTTGCAACTTTCATAACCTCCAGGTAAGAGAAGGATCTGATCAACCAGCTCCTTCTCCATGTATTTCCAAATTAGCGGCGGCTTAAGATATGGTGGCCGTTTTGCAGGAACTGGCTGCGGGAGTTTCTCATTCTTTCAATCCGCTCTTCTGCCAGACGGTCAGCAGCCATATAAGTAGGAATGCCGTCACGCTTTGCAATTTCAAATACACGCTCAATGTTCTGGTAGATGCCTTCTACTTTTTTCATGGCTCTTTCACTGTTATATCCAAGAAGTTCGTCAGCTACATTGATAACTCCGCCGGCATTGATGACATAATCCGGTGCATAAGCGATTCCCATTTCATGAATCGTATCGCCGTGGCGCGTTTCTTTCAGCTGATTGTTCGCAGCACCTGCAATGACTTTTGCTTTAATTTGCGGAATAGTGTCATCGTTAATTGTCGCTCCAAGTGCACATGGTGCATAAATGTCGCAGTCAACAGAATAAATCTCATCAGGATCGACAGCTTTTGCCCCAAATGCTTCAACGGCTCTTTGAACCGCTTCTTTATGGATGTCTGTTACGATCAGCTGCGCACCTTCTTCATGAAGATGTCTGCAAAGGTTAAAGGCAACATTTCCTACACCTTGTACAGCAACCGTTTTTCCTTCCAATGAATCTGTTCCGAATGCTGCTTTAGCTGCTGCTTTCATTCCGCGGTATACACCGAATGCAGTGACAGGAGACGGATTGCCTGAAGAGCCGAATGCAGGAGAAATACCTGTTACGTAATCTGTTTCCTCATGGATGAGGTCCATATCTTCTACTGTTGTACCTACATCTTCTGCTGTAATATAACGGCCGTTCAGCCCTTGAATATAGCGTCCGAATGCACGGAACATTTCTTCATTCTTATCTTTTCTAGGGTCTCCGATGATGACCGTTTTCCCGCCGCCAAGGTTAAGTCCTGCTGCAGCATTTTTGTAAGTCATGCCACGTGCAAGACGAAGGGCATCTTCAATGGCATCCGCTTCAGAAGCATATGTCCACATGCGCGTTCCGCCAAGAGCCGGTCCAAGCGTTGTATCGTGAATGGCAATGATCGCTTTTAGTCCTGATTGTTTATCCTGGCAGAAAACCAATTGCTCATAGTCGTATTGTTCCATGTATTTGAAAATTTCCATCTGTAAATCCTCCTAGTGGTATCATTTTTGCTTTTTCTGTTCTCAGCTTGTGCAAATGGCAAGCGCCAGTGAATAAAGCTTGCTTTCAGCTGAATCTGCACGGCTTGTCAGTACGATTGGCGCTTTAGCTCCTGCAATGACAGCCCCAACCTTTGCCCCTGCGAAATAAATAAGTGATTTATATAAAACATTGCCAACTTCAATGGTTGGTACCAATAAAATATCTGCCTGTCCAGCAGCCCCGCTCTTAATGCCCTTATGCTCCGCAGCTTCAATGGAAACGGCGTTATCAAGAGCAAGCGGTCCGTCTACAAGACAATGTTTGATTTGCCCGCGTGCGTTCATCTGCGTTAGTGCAGCAGCATCAAGTGTGGCCTGCATGGCCGGGTTGATGACTTCAACCGCTGCAAGCGGTGCAACTTTCGGCATTTCAATGCCAATTTTCCTTGCTACCGTCACGGAGTTTTCAAGAATCTGCTTTTTTTGCTGAAGATCCGGCGCAACGTTCATAGCAGCATCAGTCACGATGGTGTACCGGTCGTAGCCTGGCACATCAAAAACGGCCACGTGTGAAAGGATGTTTCCCGTGCGGAGACCGAACTCTTTGTTCAGCACAGCCTTTAAAATCACAGCAGTCGGAACATTCCCTTTCATAAGGACATCCGCTTCATTTTGAAAAACGGCTTTAACGGCTGCTTCTGAAGCCTGCTCGGAGGATCTTGCGTGATGGATTGTGACTCTTCTGGAATCCATTTGTTTTTCAAGAAGCATTGTTTCAATGACTTCTTTGTTGCCAAACAGCATAAAATCAGCCATTTCCCGTTCTAGAGCAAGCTTCACAGCTTCAAGAACTTCCTCGTCTTCTGCCGCTGCAACAGCAACGGTTTTATTTTCCAGCTGTGCCGCTTTTTCCAGCAGGTCGTCTAATGTCATGTATCGTTCAACCCTTTCTTGATGTAATCACAGCACCCGATTATTTATAATGCAAGAAGCGTGCCAAATATAAAAACGTGAAACCGCTTCATTTTTCATTTTATTTCTACGCAAAATATTGCATACCACGCAAGATATTGCATGCATTATTTTTCAATTCCGTATTTCTCCATCTTATAATACAGGTTTCTTAATGAAACACCTAATGAAGAAGCGGTTTTTGTCCGGTTATAGCCGTGTTTAATCAGTGCATTCTGTATCAGGTTTTTTTCAACCTCTTCCACAGCTTCGGCTAGCGTGATATTCCCGGAATCTTCTATAAGGACATTCCCGGTATGTCTTTCTTTTTCAGAACTCTGGATTAGTTCAGGGAGATGGAGGGCTGTGATTTTCAGTTCATGATAATGCATAAAGATCATCGCTCTTCCAATAACATTTTCAAGCTCTCTCACATTACCCGGCCAGCTGTATCCCATCAGTGCCTCCGCTGCTGATTCATCAATTCCTTCAATGCTCCGTCCATAATCCTGATTAAGCTTTCTGATCAGATGTTCGGCAAGCATGGGAATGTCACGTTTTCTGTTCCGCAGAGGAGGGATTGATATTGGATACCTGTTTAATCTGTAATACAGATCCTCCCTGAACGTGCCGTCAGACAAGGCTTTTTCAATATTGATGTTCGTTGCGGCGATTACCCTTACATTGATAGAAATCGATTTCGCCGACCCTACTCGGACAATTTCTTTTTCCTGAAGAACGCGCAGCAGCTTGGCCTGTACACTGGCTGACAGTTCACCGATTTCATCAAGGAAGATGCTTCCGTTATTCGCCTCTTCAAAAAACCCACGCTTGCCTCCGCGTTTTGCACCTGAAAATGCTCCTTCTTCGTAGCCGAACAATTCACTTTCAAGCAGGGTTTCTGAAATAGCTGCACAGTTTACTTTAATAAATTTGTTGTATTTTCTGTCGCTCGCATTATGTATAGCGTGTGCAAATAGCTCTTTTCCCGTCCCCGATTCTCCCCTCAGGAGCACGGTTGCAGGTGTTTTTGCCCCAAGCTTTGCCTGTTCAATCGCAAGCTTGATTTCTTCACTTTCTCCGACAATGTCTTCAAAGGAATATTTCGCTTCGAGGGTTCTGATAATCTGCCTTGCCCGGTTTAATTCTGTAGTCAGCGTCTGAATCTCAGACATATCGTGTATGACGCCGACGCTTCCCTTTAATTTGCCGTCAACGATAATCGGGGCCACATTGACGATGACGTCTTTTTTAGAAGGGCCGACTTTCATTCTCGCACCGCGGACAGGCCTTCTTGTCTCAAGTACTTTCATGTGCATGCTTTCACCCTCTGAGATGTCCGCTGTAGCAGGCATTCCGAGGACCTCGCCCTCAGTCAGGCCGGTCATGCGGGAGTAGGCAGGATTAATCATGATGCCTCTCCCTTCTTCGTCCACCACAGAAATCGCTTCATCCGAAGACTGAATAATCGCCTGAAGCATGGTCTGAATTTCTTTCAGGTTCGTCATCTCTTCAGCAAGATTCACAATTTCCGTTATATCTTTAAAAAGCGAAAGCGCACCTATCAGAATGCCAGAGTGATCAAAAATCGGGATTCGGGTTGTAATGATTTTCAGGCCGTTCTCAAGAACCTGCTCCTGGTTCATTTCAACTTCTTTCGTCTGGAGAATTCTCGGCAGTTTGCTTGATGGCATGACTTCCCTGACAAGCCTGCCGATGACATCCTCCTTTTTTAAGCCTGTCATTTCTTCGGCCATTTTATTAAAAAGAATGAGCCTCTCTTTGTCGTCGATGACAATCATGCCGTCATTCGTTGCGTCAAAAATGGTTTCATGCTTATATGTAATTTCTTGAAGAGCTGTAATCAGATCTTCTTTCTGATTAATCAGATTTGTTATGATATGAGCCACGCTGCCCGGTATGATGACTGTGCTCCTGCTTCTTTGCTGAAGCAGTTCTTCAAACACTTCAGAACTCCCCGTTGCTTCTATAACAATGTTAATCTGATCAGACAGAAGCGGCTTCCAGTCTGAGCTGGTCAGAATTCCTATTTTTTTGGCATATTCGATACCCGGTGCGTTTGAATTAATATCAACAACAGCCATAATTTCCATCGCTTTGATCTCAAGCAGCATTTTAAGGAGTGCAGTCCCTCCTTTGCCCGCACCAACCAGCAGCACTTTTTGCATCAATCTATCCCCTTGTTTTTTATTAAATCAAAAAATACTTCATATAAAAAGCCTATCCCATTCCCTCATTAGTGTACTCGAACAGTTCCATTTATGCAAAAAATTGCACGATTTCATCATCCACTTTTGCTCACTTGACAAAAAGGCTCATTCACTTGACAATTTAGAAAGAACAGGGAAAGGACAAGGAAAATATGAGGATAGTTGCTCTGATTATAATGGTCATACCTGGCGTTTTGGCAGGCTATGGCATCAAGCTCATGCGCGATATGCTGTTTGGCATTCTTCAGCCGCCATTTCCGGCATTATGGATGCAGTTCATAGGAGGACTGCTTTTGTTTATAGGAGGCCTAAGCTTTGTCGCAGGATTCATCTTCCGCAGAGACTCAAAGAGGAAAAAGGTTCAGAAGAGGTTTATGAAATAGAAAAGCGGAGCCGACTGTTCAGACCTGACAGGCAGAAAAGAAATCACCGGAAAAGTCCGGGTTTAGACTTTTTCGGGGATTTTGTTCTGACGGAAGGGCTAGGAGGCGGAGCTGGACACCACGAAAAGCGGAATCCTTGTTCAGCTCCGAAGGACAGAAAAGGATTCGACGGAAAAAGCCGGTTTTGCTTTTTGCGGCGAAGCCGTTCTGGCCGAGGAGTTAGGCGATGGAGCTGGACACCACGAAAAGCGAAGCCGACTGTTCATCCCTGACAGGCAGAAAAGCGGAAGCGCCCAGTCAACCTGTGCGCTTCATCCAATGATCTAAGTATTGTTTTGAGAATTTTTTATCCGAACAGCTATTTCAGGGTAATCCGTGAAGAATCCTGCACAGTCGGAATTCATAAGGTCCTTCATCATTTGTTCATCGTTGACCGTATAAGGTCTGACCATGATTCCGTGCGCCTGACTTTCCGCAATCATTGTTTGATCAGCCGATAAATAGTATGGATGCACGGAAGCAGCCGGGATGGTTTTTGCATATTCCCAAGGCTGATACAGCTTTTCATGAATCAGAGCACCTCGTTCAATATGAGGTGAAATGTGATAACATTTTACTAAGCTGTCATGATTAAACGAAGAAAGAATAACGCGGCTCTCTAAGGTGTATTTTTCAATGATGCTGATAACTTTTTCTTCAATTTGCCCGTAATGGATCCGGTCATTTTTTAATTCAATATTCAGCTTAACTTTCAGCGGTCTGATCCATTCAGCCACTTGCTCAAGAGACGGCACAGATGCTTTTCCGCTCCACTCAGGATACAAATAGCACGCATCAAGCTGCTGTAGTTCTGCATACGTCAAATCTTTTACATAGCCGGTGCCGTTTGTGGTTCGGTCTACCGTTTCATCATGGATCACAACAGGAATGCCGTCTTTTGAAAGATGCACATCCAGTTCAATTCCGTCTGCACCAAGGTCAATTGCCGCCTGAAAAGACGGCATCGTATTTTCAGGATGCGTGCCGGCTGCCCCCCGGTGGCCAAATATAATCGTCATTGCTTTCTCACCCGCTTAAAAAAGAATATAGGAGGATTTCCCATGAGACCACTGCCAATTTCAGCTGATACGGCTGTAAAATTAAGCGAAGCACTGAATGTTCCAGTTGAACAGCTGATGCATATGCCTCAGCACATTCTTCTTGCAAAGCTTGCCGAACTCGAGAAAAAAGAGAAATGATGCTTAAATGAAAAGAACCCCTTTCAGGCGAAAGCGGGTTCTTACTTTATTTAAAGCTTCTTTCCCTCTCAGGAAGCCTTATGCTCAAGTCGAAGTTTATCGGCAACCATTGCGATAAATTCTGAATTTGTCGGTTTTGCTTTTGACATGCTCACCGTATAGCCGAAAAGAGATGAGATGGACTCGATATTCCCGCGGCTCCAGGCCACTTCAATCGCATGGCGAATCGCACGCTCGACACGGCTTGCCGTTGTGTTATATTTTTTTGCAATGTCAGGATAGAGAACTTTTGTAATCGAACCGAGAAGCTCAATATCGTTATAAACCATTGAAATGGCTTCCCTTAAGTACAGATACCCTTTAATATGAGCAGGTACACCGATTTCATGAATGATGCTGGTAATGTTCGCATCAAGGTTCTTACCTTTGTTTTCAGGCTGGGATCTGAGTGAGGAACTGGATCTGGAAAGAATAGGAGCCGATTTTCCGCTTACCTGGCGAATGTGGCTGACAAGGTTTTCCATGTCGAACGGTTTTAAGATGAAGTAAGACGCACCAAGGTCGACAGCTTTTTTCGTGACATCTTCCTGTCCGAACGCTGTCAGCATAATGACATTAGGCTGTTTGGATTTTTCCATCTCCCTGACCTTTTCAAGGACAGCAAGACCGTCAAGATGCGGCATAATAATATCCAGTACCAATACATCCGGATCTTTGTCCTTCAGCATGTTCAGGCATTCCTGACCGTTATAGGCAATTCCAAGCACTTCCATGTCATCCTGGCTTGATATAAACTCATCTAAAAGGCCGACCAACTCACGATTATCATCAACGACACATACTTTTATCTTCTTCACTAAAGTTCCTCCTCAGTCTTCATTTCTCCGTCTTAACCCGTTAGCATCTCTATTGTTTATTCTAAATGAGAATTTCGACAATGCAACATAAATTCCTCTAATTATTTTAAAAAATACCAAAAAAATGAAATATCTAAGTTTTTCTCCAGTTTCCTCACATTTTCGACGATTACCGCAACCAATCGCTTCCAAAGTTAAACAGTTTTGTCGAATAATCTTCTTTTCTCTATTTTACCGAAAAAACATGAATAAAGAAAGACATAAAAAAGAGCTGTCAAGAATCACCTCTCAACAGCTGCCCTTTTAGCTTGCTTTCTTTGCACCTTGCGTATAAATATCAATTCCCGCTTCACTCAGCATCCACTCGATATGAACACCATACCCTGAAGTCGGATCGTTTACAAACACGTGTGTAACGGCGCCAATCACTTTGCCATTCTGGATAATCGGACTTCCGCTCATCCCCTGTACAATTCCGCCTGACTTCTCAAGCAGTTTTGGATCTGTAATTTTTATGACCATTCCTTTTATTGCAGGGAACTTCTGAGGAGTGGAACTGACGACTTGTACATCAAATTCCTCTACTCTGTCACCGTCAACAACCGTCAGTATATGCGCAGGACCTTCCTTTACCTCGTTTGAAAGGGCGATTGGCATAGGCTGATCATAAAGACCATTTGTCATGTCTCCGTTCAGTCTGCCGAAAATACCGAATGGACTGTTGCGTGTAATGTCCCCAATAATCTGTCTGTCGCTTGAAAATCTGGCAAGCTTCTCTCCGGGATTTCCGTTGCTTCCCTTTTCAATGGATGTGACAGTCGATCTGACAACCTGTCCGTCCTGAACGACGATTGGTTTTTTTGTATCCATATCTGAGATAACATGTCCTAAAGCACCGTATTTCTTCGATTTAGGATCATAAAAGGTCATCGTCCCGATTCCCGCTGCTGAATCTCTGATATAAAGGCCGATCCGGTATGCGCCTTCATTTTCATCTTTTACCGGAACAAGCTTTGTCTTAAGCTCTTTGTTGTCCCTCGAGATCACTAAGTCAAGAGGCTTGCCGGTCTTTCCTGAATCCTGAATAAACGGTGTCACATCACTCATGCTCTCAACTGTGGTGCCGTTAATTTTCGTAATCATATCCCCGACTTGCACTCCGGCTATTTCTCCGGGAGATTTTTTTCCTGCGGATGTTTTAATTTGATGATGTCCAACAACAAGCACTCCAAGCGAATTCAGTTTTACACCTATTGACTGGCCGCCCGGAATAACTCGGAAATCTTCAAGGACTTTAACGTCCACTTTTTTTATCGGAATGCCGGCAAGGTCAAATACGATTTCTCCGACTCCGCTTTGCCTGCCTTCAATTTGAAGGGATTCACTCCCTGTTTTAATGGAAAATACCTGCTCTGAATCCACAGCGGCTGCATCAGCCTGCAGGGATGTCTGCATTGATAATTGCTGATTTTCAAATACAGTTAAAGAATTTGGCAATAGAATGTATTCTTTAACAGGTTTTACAAATCCTAAACTCATTAAAGAAACAAGGAGAATACAACCAATTATTTTTCTTATTTTATCTGAGCCCAACTATACACACTCTCCTCGCTCCTACCACACCAATACATCGGCTACATTCATTAATTTTGCCTTTTGAAGGAGCATTTATAACTGATATAAAAAGAAAATGTTGCTGTTTTGGCGTATAATGCCGCAGGACGGGACATGAGGTGTTATTTGCAGACAAAAAAATACTGCCGGCGAGGGCAGTATTTAGAAACTCTTAGCGGCTTCTGCAAGAGCAAGCAATTCTTTGGCATGCTGTTTCGTCAAATCCGTTACTTCAACGCCGGCAATCATCCGCCCGACTTCTTTAATTTTTTCTTCCTCAAGAAGAGGTTTGACGCTTGTTTTCGTGCGGCCTTTAACCGTCTCTTTGGAGATGAACAGATGCGTATCTGCCATGGCAGCCACCTGAGGCAGGTGAGTGATGCAGAGCACCTGGGACCCGACAGAGACCTTATAGATCTTTTCTGCGATGGCCTGGGCCACTCTCCCGCTCACTCCAGTATCGACCTCATCAAAGATGATGGACGTCACACCCTGATGCTTGGAGAAAATGCTTTTCATCGCGAGCATGATTCTTGAAAGCTCTCCTCCGGACGCAATTTTGGAAAGCGGCTTAAGGGGTTCACCTGGATTTGTAGATAGATAAAATTCTGTTTCATCTACTCCGTTTTCGGTGAATTTTGCAGGAACACCGTCTATTTGCACACTGTCTGCATGTCCCTTGCGGACGCCGAACACAACTTCAAACTTTGTTTTTTCCATATAAAGTTCTTTAAGCTCCTGCTGGATGTTTTTTATCAGCTCTGCAGCACTTTTTCTGCGGACAGCCGTCAGGTTCTCAGCTTCAATCACCAGATCCTTCGTAACGGAATCAAGTTCGTTTTTCAGTTTATAAAGGTGGCTGTCGCGGTTTTGAATGGTATCAATCTCTTCTTCAATTCCTGCTGCATATTCAAGGATTGCCTCAACACTCTGACCGTATTTTCTCTTCAGATGAGTGATTTCCGCGAGCCTTGCTTCAATTTCATTCAGCCGCTCCGGGTCAAACTCGAGCCTGTCAAGTTCACTGCGGATCTGAAACGACAAATCTTCAAGCATGTAGTAGCAGTTGGAGACGGTTTCTGACATTTCTTTCAATGAGTCATTAATCGAAGACACTTCTTCAAGGTGGCTCATGGAATGGCCGATATAGTCGAGTCCGCGCTGTTCCCCATGAAGCGAATTATAGCTGTTTTGCAGGGATTCATAGACCTTTTCAAAGTTGGAGATTTCATTCTTTTCTTCCATGAGCTGTTCGTCTTCTTTTAGTTTCAAATCAGCTTTTTCAATTTCCTCAAGCTGAAATTGAATCAGATCAAGCCTGTGAGCCATTTCCTGTTCGTTTTCAGAAAGCTGTTTGATTTTCTTTTGCAGCGAAGCATATGTAGTGTATATCTCTCTGTATGACGAAAGGGCATGGTTTATTTTTGACGAGCCGTACTGATCGAGCAGCTTCCAGTGATTTTCTTCATTCATCAGCTCCTGATTATCATGCTGTCCGTGAATATCAATCATGAGCTGGCCGATTTCCCTGAGAATTCCGATGGTCACAAGCTTTCCGTTCACACGGCAAATACTCTTGCCTGCTGCTGAAATATCGCGTCTCAGGACAATCATTCCGTCACTTGTATCGATTCCAAACTCCTGGCATCTTTCAAGGACCGGATGAGCGTCATCATCCAGCAAAAAAAGACCTTCCAGTTCAGCCCTTTTTTCTCCGTAGCGGACAAATTCAGATGACCCTCTTCCTCCAACCAGCAAATGAACGGCATCTATAATAATGGATTTTCCAGCTCCTGTTTCTCCGGTAAGGACCGTAAGCCCTTTTTCAAAAGAGACAGTCAGTGCTTCGATTATGGCAAAGTTCTTTATGGAAAGTTCTGCTAACACAGGGCCGAATCCCCCTTCCATTTCATTCTTTAAAGCATATCCAGGAATCGTTTGGAGATGGTTTCGGTATCATCTGGTGTTCTGCAGATAATTAAGATCGTATCATCTCCGCAGATTGTCCCTAAAATTTCATTCCAATCCAGGTTGTCGATTAGTGCTCCTATGGCATTTGCATTGCCGGGAAGTGTTTTCATGATAATGTTATGGCCTGCTGAATCAATTTTTACAAAGGCATCCATTAGCGCCCGTTTCAGTTTCTGAAGCGGGTTAAAGCGCTGATCTGCAGGAAGGCTGTATTTATAACGCCCATCAAGCATCGGGACCTTTACCAGGTGCAGCTCTTTAATGTCTCTTGAGACTGTAGCCTGAGTGACATTAAAGGCAGCTTCCTTAAGCATGTCCACCAGTTCATCCTGCGTTTCCACTTCATTATGTGTGATCAGCTCGCGGATTTTAATGTGTCGTTGACCTTTATTCATTGGGCACCCCTTGTTAACTGTATGATTATACTGAATATGTTATATGAAATCGCTAAAAATGTACATGTTTTTGTCAGCCTGCATGTTCAGGCGGTTCATTGATTTACTGGTAGTATACTCAGAAATGTCAGAAGCATTTGCATTTCTGCAAGCAGAACAAACAGGAATAACGGCAGCAGCGTTATTCCTGTTCCTGTTTCTTTGTTTTCAGTTCACTGTGGGCTTTTTCGACTACTGCATCAATGCTCTCCGGCAGCCGGTTTTCACCAGGCTGGTCCATGGCGTTCTTCAGATGCAGCAGAAATTCAATGTTTCCGTCTCCGCCTGTGATGGGAGAGTAGGAAAGATTGACACAGTCATAGCCCTCTTTCAGAGCGAATTGGGTAATATCTTCAAGCACCAGTCTGTGTGTTTTCGGTTCTCTGACGATGCCCTTTTTGCCTACAAGCTCTTTGCCAGCTTCAAACTGAGGTTTGACGAGCGCGATGCAGTCTCCCCCTGTGACTAAAATTTTCTTAAGTGCAGGGAGAATCAGCCTCAAAGAAATAAACGACACATCAATGGATGCAACTTCAGGAAGACCTTCAGTAAAATCAGCAGGCTCTGAATAACGGAAATTCGTCCGTTCCATCACCGTCACCCGTTCATCCTGCCGGAGCTTCCATGCAAGCTGGTTATACCCGACATCAAGCGCATAGGAGCTTTTTGCCCCGTTTTGGAGGGCACAGTCTGTAAAACCTCCGGTTGATGATCCGATGTCCAAAAGAATTTTGCCCTCTACCGTTAAGTCAAATTCTCTTAGTGCTTTTTCAAGCTTTAAGCCACCGCGGCTGACGTACGGCATGACATTTCCTTTTACAGTAAGTTTTAGAGAGGTGTCGACCTTTTCACCCGGTTTTTCCACTCTCTCTTCATTTGCATACACAAGCCCTGCCATAATGGCCCGCTTCGCTTTTTCTCTTGTTTCAATTAACCCTCTTTCTACAAGGAGGATATCAATTCTTTCTTTTTTTGAACTCATTCATTAAACCCTTTTCTCTTTCTCTTTTGAAATGCTGATAATCCGGTCTTCTGCATGCGCGGCTGTCATACCGATCTCATCAAGCAGCTTGCCTACACTTCCGTGTTCGATAAAACGATCCGGGATTCCCATTCTGTCAATGACAGCATCTGAATAGCCGTTTTCCTGCGCGAATTCCAGAACGGCACTGCCGAATCCTCCTTGAAGGACAGCTTCTTCTATTGTAAGAACAGGAAGCTTTTCTTCAAAAATCTCTGACAGCATGCTCTCATCAAGAGGCTTGATGAACCTTGCGTTGACCACTCGTACAGACAGGTCTTTTTTGGCGAGGCTTTCAGCAGCTTCAAGAGCCATTTCAATGGTCGTTCCAAAGGTCAGGATCACAGCATCGGTTCCGGGTCTGATTACTTCCCATGTGCCTATTGGAATCTCCTTAAGTTCGGCGTCCATCTTAACTCCGATGCCGTTTCCGCGCGGATATCTCAGGGCAATCGGCCCGTCATTGTATTTGATGGCCGTATTAACCATGTGCTGGCCTTCATTCTCATCTTTTGGCATCATCAGGACAATGTTCGGCAAGTGTCTCAGGAAGGCAATGTCAAAAACACCCTGATGCGTTTCGCCGTCTGCACCAACCAGGCCTGAGCGGTCGATCCCGATAAAAACGTTCAAATTCTGGCGGCAAATATCATGCACGACCTGATCGTACGCTCTTTGAAGGAACGTTGAGTAAATGGCAAGAAACGGCTTCATATCCTGGGCTGCAAGACCTGCGGCCATTGTCGTTGCATGCTGTTCGGCGATGCCAACATCAAACATGCGGTCAGGAAATTCCGCTGCGAACTTCTCAAGCTTTGAGCCGACAGGCATGGCAGGAGTAACGGCAACAATCCGCTTGTCTTCACGAGCAAGTTTGCGCACTGTTTCACTGACTAAAGCGCTCCATGCCGGACCGGCTGCCTCCCCTTTCACAAAGTCGCCTGTTTCAATTTTATACGGTCCTGTTCCATGCCAAGTGCCGATCTTATCGGTTTCAGCAGGCTGATAGCCCTTCCCTTTTTTCGTAATGACGTGCAGCAGCACCGGACCTTTCGTCTTCTTCGCATACTGCAGATTTTCAAAAAGGTCATCATAGTTATGTCCGTCGACAGGACCTAGATAAGTAATGCCGAGCTCCTCGAAAAAGATGCCTGATACAAGCATGTATTTAAGACTGTCTTTCACGCGTTCTGCAGTGGAAGCAAGCTTGCCGCCTACAGCAGGAATTTTCTTCAGGATATATTCGAGTTCATCTTTCACCCATTGATATTTTCCTGCTGTCCGGAGCTTTCCAAGAACGTTGTGCAGAGCACCGACGTTTGGAGCGATGGACATTTCGTTGTCATTCAAGATGATGATCATGTCCTTTTGCTCATGACCGATATGATTCAGGGCCTCAAGTGCCATTCCGCCTGTCAGCGCCCCATCTCCGATAATCGGCACAATGTGATCCTTTGTGCCTTTTAAGTCTCTTGCAATTGCCATTCCCATAGCAGCAGAAAGAGAAGTCGAGCTGTGGCCGGTTTCCCAGACGTCATGCTCGCTTTCGTTGCGTTTTGGGAATCCGCACAATCCCTGGTACTGTCTGATTGTATCGAATTCGCACGCACGGCCTGTCAGAATTTTATGTACATAAGACTGATGGCCAACGTCCCACAGAAATTTATCATTCGGACTGTCGAAGATTTTATGTAGGGCAATTGTCAATTCAACCACACCTAAATTCGGTCCGATGTGCCCTCCTGTTACAGAAAGCTTTTCAATCAAAAATTTGCGGATTTCCGCACCCAGCTGTTCTAGTTCAGGGTTTGAAAGCTTCTTAAGGAAGGACGGGTCTTTAATGGATAATAGATCCAAATGGATCACTCGCTTTCAGTTCATTTTCAAGGTCTTTTGCTAAAAAAGAGCCGCTAACACAGCAAGTGATAACGGCGCCATTGTTTAATTATCGCTTTATTTGCAGTCTTTACCGCGCTGTCTGCTTAAGATATGTATAAAATATGGTGATAGTATACCATACCGTATGAAAAACCTCAATTTGACGTAGGTTTATAACAAAAGCGGAAGCGCCTTGATCAGATCCGGCAGGCAGATTAGAATCCGGCAGAAAAGTCCGGGTTTGACTTTTTTGCCGGATTTGTTCTGACAGAGGATCTAGGCGCTGGAGCTGGACGCGGGTATCTATTACATGGGGTAGACTTTTATAATTTATTGTCCCTGCCCAATAAAAAAACGCGACCTGGCGTCGCGTTTTTTAATGATCTCTTGAAGCAATCAGATCGCAAAGCTCCTCTAAAAGAGACGAATCTATCTTCATTTCTGAAAGGATGCCTTTTGCTTGAGCAATATGGCCTGCAAGCTTTTCTTTTGCCCCCTCGAGGGTGAGAAGAGCAGGATAGGTTGTTTTTTGATTTCCTTCATCTGAACCGACAGGCTTGCCGATCTTTGCCTGCTGTCCTTCAATATCCAGAATATCATCCTGGATTTGAAAAGCGATACCTAAATGATAGGAAAACGTTCTGAGCATTTTTTTTTCATCCGGTTCTGCTTCTGCAAGGATTGCTCCTGCCATGATGGAAAAGCCAAGAAGCTTTGCTGTTTTATGCTCATGTATGTATTCGAGCTCCGTAAGGGAAAGAGTTTTCCCCTCACCCTGCATATCAGCAACCTGCCCTCCAACCATCCCTTCTGCACCCGATGCGCGCACAAGTTCACTGATTAAAGACAGACGCATTTCTGCAGAGATGTCCTGCTGGTCTGATATTACGCCGAAGCTGTGTGTTAATAGACCGTCACCCGCAAGAATCGCCATTGCTTCGCCAAACACTTTATGGTTTGTCGGTTTGCCTCTTCGCAAATCATCATTGTCCATCGCCGGGAGGTCATCATGAATGAGAGAATAAGTATGGATCATCTCCACCGCGCATGCAGCAGGAATGCCCGTTTCTTCTTCTTTGCCGAAAGCTCTGAGAACCGCGAGAACCAGCGCGGGACGCAGACGCTTACCTCCTGCTGTCAGGGAATAGGACATTGCCTCTTTAATAACAGCGGGAGCATGAAGGCTGCTGATGTACTCAGGCAGCCTTGCTTCAATCATTTCTTTTCTCGAAGAAAGAAACTGGCTGAGGTTCATCATTCTTCCTCCTGAAGGTCAAACGGCGCAAGCTCCCCGTCTTCGCGAAGAATCAGATCCATTTGCTTTTCAACCGATTGAAGCTTATCGTGGCAAAGCTTTGACAGCTTCATGCCGTCCTGAAAGTAGGCGATCGCTTTTTCCAGCGGAACATCGCCTTCTTCAAGCTTTTCCACAATTTCCTCAAGCTCTTCCATAGCCTGTTCAAACGTAACCTCTTTTTTTTCACTCATGTGACTTTCGCTCCTCCACTCCTGTGACTTGGCAGATGACTTGTCCGTCCTGCAGATGAATGTTCAGGCCGTCGCCTTTTTTCACCTGCGAAATGCTTTTTACAAGACTGTCATCTTTATAAGCAATACTGTAGCCCCGGTCCATGATTTTAAGGGGGCTGAGTGCATTAAGATTTGCAGCCATTGCCCCGAACGCAGCCTGTTTTTGTCTCAGAATCACAGACATATCACGCGTCATTTTTTTGACAAGCTGCTGGTGGCGTTCTTTTTCGCGGCTGATCTTTTCATCCGGATGAACCCTGAGCAAACGGCTGCTCAATGCTGCAAAACGCTCTTTTTTCATCTGGATGTTGCGGATGCTCTCCTTTTGCAGGGATTCAACGAGAACATCAAGCTGCTGCTCTTTTTGCTGATACAGCTGCTTCGGGTATTTAAACGCATATGATTTCTGGTAATAGGCAAGCTGTTCTTTTTTCGCCGTAAGCTTTTCCTGCATCGCTCTTAAAAGCCTGGTCTTTTTGTTTGCCGTTCTCTCAAGAAGGTCGGCAAAATGGGGAACAGCAAGCTCCGCAGCACCTGTCGGCGTCGGCGCGCGCAAATCTGCTACAAAATCGGCAATTGTGTAATCCGTCTCATGTCCGACAGCCGAGATAATCGGCACTTTCGAGCTGAATATTTCACGCGCGACGATTTCTTCGTTGAACGCCCACAGTTCCTCAATGGAACCTCCGCCCCTGCCTGCAATAATCACATCAAGTGTTCCCAGGCTGTTTGCCTGCCGGATTGCTTTCACAACAGACGGGCCTGCGTTTATTCCCTGTACAAGAGCAGGAATAATGATTACCTTTGCAGACGGGTAGCGGCGTTTGATTGTTGTTAAAATATCACGCACAGCAGCGCCTGTAGGGGATGTAATGACACCTATTTCAGAAGGATATTTCGGTACCTGCTGTTTGTGCCTTTCATCAAAAAGCCCTTCCATTTCAAGCTTCTTTTTCAGCTCTTCATAAGCAAGATACAGACTTCCGATGCCGTCAGGCTGCATTTCTTTTACATAGACCTGATAATTCCCGCTTGGTTCGTACACGGAAATTTCACAGCGCAGCAGCACCTTCATTCCGTTTTCCGGCATGAATTTTAAGGAAGCGTTCTGGCCTGCAAACATAACAGCCGCAATACGCGCTCCCTCATCCTTCAATGTGAAATACATGTGGCCGCGGCTGTGCATTTTAAAGTTGGAAAGCTCGCCTTTGACCCAAATATCCTTTAAATGCGGATCGGCATCAAACTTCCGCTTGATGTATTTTGTAAGGGCGGTTACCGTCACATGTTTGATTTCGCTCATCCGCCTGAACTCCTTTATCTTACTTGGAAAGCTGTTTAACAGCAGATTTTTTGGCTGATTTTACAACGTTATGCGCAAGCATGGTGATTGTCATCGGACCAACGCCGCCTGGAACAGGAGTTATATGGCTGGCTTTGTTCATTGCATCCTCAAAAACAACATCTCCGCACAGCTTTCCGGAGTCGAGTCTGTTGACTCCGACATCAATGACTGCTGCGCCATCTTTAAGATGGTCTCCTGTAATGAAGTTCGCTTTTCCAACAGCAGCAATCAGAATATCTGCCTGTCGGGTCATTTCTTTTAAGTTTGGCGTTCTTGAATGGCAGTACGTTACTGTCGCATGCTCATTAAGCAGCAGGATGCCGGCAGGTTTTCCGACAATGTTGCTTCTTCCGACAACAACGACATGCTTTCCTGAAATTTCAATTCCGGCAGATTTAATCATTTCCACGATTCCTGCAGGGGTACATGGCAGAAAAGTGTCCTGTCCGACCATCATTTGTCCGACATTAAGAGGATGGAATCCGTCAACGTCCTTTTCAGGAGAAATTTTTTCAATGACTGCTTTTTCGCTGATGTGCTCAGGCAGAGGCAGCTGTACAAGTATGCCATGGCAGCTGTCGTCCTCATTGTAGGTATCAATCACATTAAGCAGTTCTTCTTCCGTCATCTTTTCTGAAAAATGCTCAAGTTTAAAAGCAACCCCGATTTCTTCGGACGCTTTCTGTTTTCCTTTAATATAGGAAAGAGATGCGGGGTTGTCACCGACAAGAATAATCGTTAATCCAGGAGTAATTCCCTGTTCTTTTAATCCTTTTACTTCCTCGGCAAGCTGTCTGCGTTTTTCCTGTGCCAATTCTTTTCCGCTGATGATTGAAGCTGTCATTGTTTTGTTCCTCCTCAGGTGGTGTTTGACAGAGTTATCTGTCGAGTGCTGATTTAATGTTTGAGAGGACTCCGTTGATAAATTTCGGCGATTGATCATCCCCGAACGTTTTGGCGAGTTCGATGGCTTCGTCTAGGGTAACGTTAAGAGGAATTTCCTCCTTAAACATCATTTCAAAAACAGCTAAACGAAGAACAGAGCGGTCAACGTTTGCAAGCCGTTCAAGCTTCCAGTTTACGAGGTGAGGCTTAATTTGCTCATCTATTTCTTCTGTATGTTCCACTGTCCCAAGAACGAGTGCCGTCATGAATTCATCCATCTGTTCTCCGTCCAGGGCATGATTCATAGCTTCCTTTGGATCAATCTCGCTTACGTCTATCTGAAAGAGTGCCTGAAGTGCTTTTTCTCTTGCTAATCTTCGTTTCATTCTTACTTGCTCCTTTATGTACAAAAATGTCGAAATGTCATAGAACGATCATACCATATTTTACGGACAGAAGCACACTGCAGTTGTTGTTTTTCGGCCAAATAACGAATAAAAAACTCTCTTGCCTGCGAAATATTCGTACTTAGTGGAATCTTCGATCTATTCAGTCTGGAATATGGCAATTTATTAAATGGCTGCCTGAAGTAATACCCGTTCCCTTTCGCTCCAGTCACTTGCTTTCCGCGGGGAGCGCCTGGAGCCTCCTGATATGAACGAAACTGTCAAGGTTCCTCCCGCACACCGTTTTTTGAACGTCTTTAATAAGAGAAGCG
>NZ_JBQMFF010000003.1:0-457458 GCF_052171315.1 Metabacillus mesotrionivorans
TGTATTAGGCACGCCGCCAGCGTTCGTCCTGAGCCAGGATCAAACTCTCCGAAGAAAATTTGTGACTCATAAATGTTGCTGACTTAAAAATTTTAAAACGTTTGGTACGCTTTTGGTTTTGTTTAGTTTTCAAAGATCATTTTCGCTTCCTGCGAAGCTTTATTAGAATAACAAATCACCTTTACAAAGTCAAGCGTTTTTTTTACTTTTCTTTTTCTCAGGCACCGTTGCTCTCACACGTTTTTCGCGGCAACGAATAATAATATACCACGCTGATTTCCCCATTGCAATAGCATTTTTATCTTTTTGCAAAAAAAATGTTATAAAAGAAAACGCACTGAAATCAGCGCGTTTCTGACTCATTTTCTGAATGAAGGAGATTCAGAAGTTTTTGTTTCATTGAAAGAAATTCAGGCGATGTAAAAATATGCTCCGTTCTGGGCCGGCCGAAGGGAACGGGTATTTGTTCAATGATCCTGCCCGGCCTCGGAGAAAATACGGCAATCCTGTCAGAAAGATAGATTGCCTCATCCATATCGTGTGTGATAAAGAGAGCTGTTTTTCCAGAGGTTTCACATATTCTGATAAACCATTTTTGAAGATCAAGCCTTGTCATCGCATCAAGCTTTCCAAAAGGTTCATCCAATAATAGAAGGTCTCTGCCGCTCAGAAAGGCCCTGAGAAAGTTAGCCCTCTGTCTCATTCCTCCGGACAGCATAGATGGATAATGATGTTCAAATCCCTCAAGACCGAACTGCGGAAATAATGAGAGTGCTTCTGCGCGAGCTTTGTCTTTTCCTGTTCCCTGAAGCTCCAAAGGCAAAATAACATTTTCAAGAATCGTTCTCCATGGAAACAGGACATCGCTTTGAGGCATATACCCGGCGTGACCTGTTTGATTCGTTATATCTTTCCCTCTGTAGTGAACAGATCCGACGCTTGGGCTGTTTACCCCGGCGATGATATCCAGAAGCGTGCTTTTTCCGCATCCGCTTGGACCAATGATGCTGACAAATTCCCCTTTTTCTACTATAAGATCAGATGGAAGCAGGACGGTCTGATTTCCAGGATAAGTTTTGCCTGCTCCTTTAAGCGTCAGCATGCTACTTTCCATCCTTCGGCAAAAATTCGTTTGTGTAGGCTTCACTCGGTTCAATGTTTTCTTCAATCAGTTTCTTATCATACATCCAGTCCGCATACCGGTCCCAAACCTCTTCTTTTTGAATGCCCCATTGTTCTGCATCGCCCTTATAATGCTTACTTAGCCACTTCTGGCTCTCCTTTACAAGTTCTTTATTTATTTCAGGCACATGTTTAATGAGAATATCCGCTGCCTCGTCCGGACTTTCAATGGCAAACTCATATCCTTGTGCTGTGGCCTGCATGAAAGCCCCGACCACGTCCTTCTCTTTCTTTATTTTCGACTCGCTTGCAGCAAGGACTGGTGTGTAGTAGTTAAGCGCAGGGTCAAGATCCTTAAGATAGATATAATTCAGTTCGACCCCCTGTCTTTTAGCTTCAATTCCATCCCATCCTTCAAAAATCCATTGAAAGTCTGTATCCCTGCCTATCGATTTAAAGAAATCAGTCGCACCGAGCGTGACGTAATCCACTTTATCAAAGTCTGCGTCATCCTGGTTCATAACAGCACGGATCACTGCTTCTTCAGTTGGTGAACCCCAGCCGCCGTACCGTTTCCCTTCAAAATCTTCAGGCGATACAATTCCCTCTTCTTTCAAAGAGGCAAACGCGGATGTATTTTCCTGAATAATAGCTGCAATTGAAACGACCGGCAGGCCGGCAGATCGTGCATGCGTGATATTTTCCTGGTGGCTGACTGCAAAATCAATCTCGCCCGATGCAAGAATTTGGTCTGCGCTTACTCCCTCACCCGGTTCTACAATTTCAACGTCCAGTCCCGCTTCCTTATAGAAGCCTTTCTCTTTAGCAGCATAAATACCTGTATGATTTGTGTTTGGAAACCAATCCAGCATGACCTTTACTTTTTTTGTTTCTTCAGTTGAGGCGTTCTCAGCTGAACCGCATCCTGTCATCAAAATGGATGCACTGAATACTGTGACGAGAATTTTCCGCAGATTTTTCATTGAATTCCTCCATATCAGTTTTGCTTGTGCGCTTTGTACTTCCAGGGCATTGCCAATCTTGCCAGCAGTTCAATGGCAGCAAAGATTAAGAGACTTAGTGCAACAATAACAATGATCACTGCAAATACCTTTTCTGTTAGAAAAGACTGCGAGGATCTGGTGAGTATAACCCCAAGACCTTTGCTTGCCCCCAGCCATTCACCGATTACCGCCCCCATCACGCTGTATGTTCCCGCAATTTTCAAACCGGAAAAAAAATACGGCATAGAAGCGGGCAGCTTTAATTTAAGAAAGAGCTGGCGCTTACCGGCTCCCATTGTTTTCATCAGCTTGACCATATCCCTGTCAGCCTGGCTGAATCCGTCTGCCAGATTAATAGCAATCGGGAAAAAACAGACTAGCGCTGTTACAATAACCTTCGGCAGCATTCCAAAGCCAAACCAGATAATCAAAAGCGGTGCCAGAGCAATAATCGGAATTGTCTGCGAAAGAACGAGCAGCGGTTCCACAGCACTTCTAATCCATTTGGACTGGTCGATTAAAACAGCAATGGCCACACCTGCAGCTGCCGCAATTAAAAGTCCAAGCAATGCCTCAGAAAGCGTCTGAAGGATATGCACACCGAGCGTTCCTCTCATTTCAAACAATGTAAGAAAAATGTCTGTTGGCTTCGGCAGGATCCACTTCTCAATTTCAAAAAGCGCGACAGCCATTTCCCACATGAAAAGTAAAACAGTCAGAACTCCTGCCGGCAGCGCCATTCCAGGTAAAGATTCAGCGATATTTCTGGAGTTTTTCATCCATAGTTACTCCTTCAGCAGGGCGATAATGAATCTTCATATGCGTCATCACTTCGCTTGCACCTGCAGCGATACAGGCATCCTGAGCCTGTTTGACAATTTCAAGCAGATGATTGAGCTCACCTTCCATAACGGTCTCCATCGCGCCAACTTCATATTTGACACCCGACTGCTGCACCACTTCGATGGCTTTGTCGACAATCTCGTATGTATTCCCGTCTGCTGATTTCGGAAGTACCTGAAATGCTAGATTTACACTGGACATGATTAATTCCTCCTTTTCTTTCTGTGAATCTCTTAGAAAACGCAAAAAAGGCTGCCGGTTAGGGCAGCCTTAAGCATTCGCAAAGTTCATGGAAAATAGACTCTTTTCCTGTATCCCTCCGCTGGCATTACCCAGATCAGGTTAAAGGGTCGATACAAGAATCAGTATCCTCTCAGCCGAGTTCACTCAGCTCCCCCGCTTCTATAAGATTCATGGAAACTATAGCAAGTTTTACAGGACTTGTAAAGAAAGGAAAACACTTTCCGCTATTTTCTGAAAAAAAATAGAATTTAGGCTTGTCGAATTTTGCAGTTTCCTGTATAGTAGTGTCTAAATCATATATCGCATTTGACCACTTGGGGAGCCGCCGGCTGAGAGTGAACGTTATGTTCTGACCCGTTGAACCTGTTAAGTTAAAGCTTACGTAGGGATGTGGCGATGGATTCAAGTGATAACCCAACCAAAGCAGTGCGTGGAAACCATCCGACATTCCCCGCATTGCTTTTTTTCATGGAGAAAAGGCCCCGGTCGAATGCCGAAAAGGGGTAAAATCGTGCAAACAAATAAGCGCCTGGTTTTTTTATTAGAAGCAGCGATTCTTGCTGCAATTGCCTTCCTTTTGGATTTAGCAACAAGCTTTATTGGCAAAATGCCGCAGGGAGGTTCAATTTCACTTGCAATGGTGCCCGTACTGATCATGGGATTTCGCCACGGTCTAAAAGGCGGACTGCTGACAGGCTTTCTCCTCGGCCTTCTGCAGACGGTCATGGGCTATACGACCATTGTCCATCCTGTACAGGGTTTTCTAGATTACTTTGCCGCCTTTACAGTAGTTGGGGCCGGAGGTATTTTTTATAAACAGATTCAGAACTCACTTCATCGTTTAAACAAAGGGCGCCTGATCCTTTATGTCACACTTGCCGCTTTCCTTGGAAGCTTCCTGAGATTTGCAGCCCATACACTCGCAGGCGCCGTCTTTTTCGCTGAGTTTGCTGGAGATCAGCCGGTGCTTCTCTATTCAGCAGGGTACAATGCATCCTACATGATTCCGACATTTATCATCTGTACGATCATTCTTGTGCTGATGCTGCTGACTTCAAAAGCGCTGATAGTAAATAGAAAATAGAGAAAAGCACTGGAAATCCGGTGCTTTTTATCATAATCTCTTCTTTTTCAGCATGTATTAATAGTAATAGATTTCCTAATGGAGGCCATGAAATGAATCTCACATACTCCCTCATGCTGATTGCTTTTTTTCTATCCATCTGTCATTTTTTGTATGGCTACTTTGAAGCGCTGCGGATCAGCGGCGAAGATGGCCCTGTCAGAGGATGGTCCGTTGTTTTTTCATTTCCGCTCGGATTTGTTTTTGCCTATTTTGCAGCGGTTTTTAACCAGCAAATCTGAACAAAAGCGCAAGCGCCAAGGCCCGCTCCGATAGGCAGATAAGAATCCGGCGGAAAAGTCCGGTTTTGACTTTTTTGACGGATTTGTTCTGACAGAGGATCTAGGCGCTTCCGCTTGCCGATGATAACTTTGTTATGTTATCAACGGCCTTTTATTTTTTATAATTCCCTTAACAAAAAGTAGAACCCGGCAGATGTCTGCCGGATCTTTTTTTATGCCTCCGGCGGGATTCGAACCCGCACTCCTTTCGTAAGCATAGGCTAAGGGGAACACGCTTCCCTACGGATTTTCACCGGCAGGAATTCCGCCTGCCTCAGCATAGCTGCTTTTCGGTGCTTCTGAAACCTTTGCCTTGCGACCCGGTTCTACTGTTTCCGGCGCTCTTCCCTTCTAGAGCTACGGAGGCTTATTAAGAGTCCCTGCTTCACAGAGACTCCCGCGGGAGTTTACAGCAGGTTTTCTATTAAACTCTCAACATAGTCGTTCATGTTTCCAAAAGAATATCCTGTCATTTGTGCTTTTGTCACATCCAGCGTCCAGTCACCCGGAAGACCGTACGGGGACGCGTTTTCTTTTGTCACTTCCCCTGTAATGACTGCGGGTTTGTCTGCAGCTCTCTCAATCCTGCCGATCAGTTCTCTCAGGGAGAAATTGTCTTCAAACGCTATATTATACGCTCCTGTCAGCCTTTCTTTTCCTGCATGAAATAGAAAACCTGCAGCATCTTCAGATGAAGTGAAGCTGAAAGAAACATTGTCATTTTTCGCGCCAATGGGCTCTTCCTTTTTCACTTTGTCTACATGAAATAAGAAGCGCTCGGTGTAATCATCTGTTCCGATGACCAGAGCAGGCCTGACAGCCGCAACAGGCACTTTCGCATTCTGGAACAAATACGCTTCGGCACCGCGCTTTGCCTCCTGATAACCGGCCATTCCCCCATATTCTTTACGGTGTTTAAAGGTCGGTTCGAACAAGAGCGGGTCAAAATCCGTTTCCTTTCGCTCTTTGCCAAATTCATAGACAGCCATTGTTGATGTAAAGATATAATGGCCTATTTTACCCTCAAGCGCTTCATAAGCCGTTTTGGCTTCAAGCGGCGAGAAACAGGATTGATCATAGACAGTGTCCCATTGCCTTCCTTCAAAAGCCCGGGTCATTGATTCTTTCTTTTCCCGGTCAATGACAAGACGCTCAACCCCGTCTCCAAAATCATCCCGGGTTCTTCCTCTTGTTGCAACCGTCACAATCACTCCGTCCTCGAGCAGCTTATGAACAAGTCTCTTCCCAAAAAACTGTGTGCCTCCAAGTATTAACGCGGTTTTCAATGCAGTTTCATCTCCTTTTATGTATTCAGCCGCGCTGACAATTCCTTCAGATTCCAGCCGAATGCTGTCTCCGGATGATCGGTGCCTTCAATCTCGTACGTATCCTCTCCCACTTTTTCAGGAGAGTACCGTTCATAGAACCCCTTCGACGGGTTGTCATTCATCACCCACAGCATCATCGATTGATAGTTCAACTTTATCAGCTCCTCTGCTGCCGCACGAACCAGGCACTTACCAACACCTGAGCCTTGTGCTTCTTTCAGAAGATAGATGGCGTATAATTCGCCGTCATAGCCGTATTCCTGAGACCTGGACGGACCAAATCCCGCAAACCCGACAATTTTCCCCTCTTCATCTTCTGCAACGAACACAGTATCCGGATTTATCCTGCACCAGATTTTCTCTTTGCTTTCGTAAGTCATATTTTTTAAAAATGAATCTGCTACGATTCCCTTATACGTTGTCCGCCAGCTGTCAACGTGTACAATGGCAATTTGCTTTGCATCTTCTCTGGCAGCTTTTCTGATCAGTACCTTCATTTTTCAACACTCCTTGCTGACTAAAATTCGACAACTTTCAATAAAAACCCTGTTTCAAAAGGAGTTTCTTTTTTTGCAGAGAATAAGTTTATTAGACTTAATCAATTGGAGGCTTACCGTGAAAATCGTACTTCATGCCGCCCTGTCCATTTTTTATATCGTGTACTTTACCGCCGTCTTTTACATTTTATTTCTCTTTTTAAATATCCCGGCGTCTGTTATTTCCGGCACAATCATATGCCTGCTTCTCCTTGGCCTTTTTATCTATTCCGTATACGAAATGATTCACAGCAAAGAACGTAATCTTCTTTTTTTCAGAGGGCTGTCAGGAACGATCGCCCTTTCGGCAACAAGCATCGGCCTGATCATTACGCTGTTTTTCGTTGTGCTGATGAACATCATGACCACTCATGTGAATTACCAGAGCATCAGCCCGCGTGAAAAATTCGAATTCCAGGTCAATGCCTTTCTTCCGGTTGATCCATACGAAGATTACAAAGACCAGGCAATGACGAAAACAATCTCACATATGACCGTTTTTTATCCGTCACTTAAGAAAAAGGATCTTGAACTGGCAGAAAACGAATTTAAACAGGCAAGAGAAATAAGCAGGCGTCTGCTCGGCGAAATCGAGGATCAGCCTATAGACCTTCTTCTTTTAGACGAATCGCCTGATTCTCTGCACGAGCTTGATTATCTTGATTATATGGGATTTTACGACCACAACAAAAAAACGATGGCAGTTGTCATTCCCGATGAATACAATGCCTCATCTCCTGTTGTGATTGAAACGTTTTACCACGAGTATTCTCATTATTATTTAGAAAAGAAACTTGAGAAGCTTGGCATTGAGCCTTACAAAATCCCGATCTGGTTTAATGAAGGACTGGCTGAATATGCCGGGTATAACGGGAAAGAGGTGCTTATCCCCCTTCAGACTACCGTTTCTTTTTACGATCTCATCAATCCGGGAGACTGGGCAAATGCCCTTGAGAAAAGCACGGACGCAGACATTTATACTCAAAGCTATTATGCGGTAAAGATGCTTGCTGATGAATTTGGAGAAGAGATGATCCTCCAGCTGCTGAAGGAAACAAAAGCAGCCGGAAGCTTTGAAGAAGCCCTTAAAAATAAAACCGGATATACGTATGAAGAGTTAGAGAGAAAATTAAAAGAGCAGTAAAGATGCAAAGAGCACCAGGGAACAGCCCGGGTGCTCTTTGCCGTTTTACACGGCTTGTTTTTCAGGAATTTCTGCTTTGGTTTTTTTCTCAGTCATAAAAAGAAGCACACCGGCAACAATGATTCCGCCGCCAATCACCTGCGTAAGGAGAACCGTTTCCGCCAAAAAGAAATAGGCAAGGATAATTGAGCCCACAGGTTCAAACAGAATGGCGACCGAGATGACATTTGTCGAAATCCATTTCAGCGACCAGTTAAACAGCGAATGCCCAAGCAGGGTCGGCACTGCCGCAAGCAGAAGAAAATACATCCAGTCCTGCTGCGGATAGCCGCTGAGCGGATACTTCAGAGCCAGACAGTAGATTAGAAGTGTCACAGAGCTTACGGCATATACGATGAACGTATAAAGCGTCAGAGAGTGCCTTTTCCTCACGCCCTGGCCAAAAAGAAGGTATGCCGTGACCATCGCGCATGCAGCGAGAGCCAGAAAATCACCAAATAGAGCGAGGCCGCTGATCCTGAAATCCCCCCAGCTGATGACGGCACTGCCGGCAATCGCCAGCAGGGCACTTATTACTCCTCTGACTGAAACCCTTTCTTTAAAAAAGAAATACGTTCCGATAAAAGCAAACAGAGGCTGCAGCGTTACGAGAACAACCGAGCTTGCCACAGACGTGTAGTTCAGAGATTCAAACCAGAGGATAAAATGAAAGGCAAGAAGCACTCCGGCCAGGGCGGAATAGCTCCAGTCTTTCCGTGACATCGTCTTCAGCTGAGGCAGACATTTTGCCAGAAAAAGAGGCAGAACAAGCAGCGTGGAAAAAAACAGCCTGTAAAACGCAATAACCGGCGCAGGAGCAGATGTCAGTTTGACAAGAATAGCGGATGTTGAAACAGCCGCAACCCCCACAGCCAGTGCGATATATGGATATAAAGTTGTTTTATTCATGTTTTTTCTCCTTCACCATTCACTCTTCTCCATTATACTGCATGACGGACCCGGCAATTTGCAGAATATTATTTTCAAAACTTTCAAAAAATAGTTATAATGAAAGCGTAACCATTTTATTGTTCCGGGAGGTCCTATGCAATCACTCAAAAACAAAACCATCGGCCAATTACTGAAAGACACCGTTTCTGCATACGGAAATAGAGATGCGGTCGTCTATTCAAAAGAAAACATCCGCTATACCTATGATGAGTTTTACCGCGAGACAACAAAACTTGCAAAAGCGTTAATCGGACTCGGCGTAAAAAAAGGCGAAAACATTGCCATATGGGCCACGAATGTTCCTGAATGGCTGCTCCTTCAGTTTGCATCAGCCCGCATCGGGGCCGTGCTTGTCACTGTCAACACCAGCTATCAAAGCAGTGAACTCAAGTATTTGCTGCAGCAGTCCGACTCTGCCGCTCTCTTTTTAATCGACGGCTTTAAGGGAACATCTTACGTTGATCTGGTCCGCTCCATCACGACTGAAACCTCTTCAGAAAACAGCTCACAGCCTGCACTCCCTTACTTGAAGAATCTCATTTACATAGGACAAAACGAAGCACCGGAGGGAATGCTCAGCTGGAACGACCTTCTCATCCGCGGCATGAAAGTGACCGATGAAGAACTTGCAGAACGCGAGAGTCTGCTCACACCTGAAGGCGTTATAAACATGCAATATACGTCAGGTACAACCGGTTTTCCTAAAGGCGTTATGCTGACTCATCATAATATCGTCAACAATGGGTTTTTAGTGGCAAGTGCGATGAACTTGACTCATGAAGACCGCCTGTGTATTCCCGTTCCATTTTTCCACTGCTTCGGCTGCGTTCTTGGCGTGCTTGCCTGCGTTTCAGTCGGGGCGGCAATGGTTCCGATTGTGGAATTCGACCCTGACCTTGTTCTTCAGACGGTTCAAAAAGAAAAATGCACCGGGCTTCATGGTGTGCCAACGATGTTTATTGCAGAGCTGAACTCTCCTAATTTCAAAAAATACGATCTTTCCACTTTAAGAACAGGCATTATGGCTGGCTCCACCTGTCCGATTGAGGTGATGAAAAAAGTGATGAACGACATGGGCATGTCTGAGATCACAATCGCCTACGGACAAACAGAATCCTCGCCTGTTATTACGCAGACGACTGTAACAGATTCCATCGAACGCAAAGTGGAAACGGTGGGCAAGGCACATCCGCATGTGGAAGTGAAAATTATTGATCCCGTTACAGGAGAAGAAGTGCCAAGAGGCGTGCAGGGCGAGCTATGCACTAGAGGGTATCTTGTCATGAAAGGCTATTACAAAATGCCGGAGGCTACTGAGGAAGCGATTGATAAGCAGGGCTGGCTTCACACTGGCGATCTGGCCACAATGGATGAGCACGGCTATGTCGTCATCACCGGACGCCTCAAGGATATGATTATCCGCGGAGGCGAGAATGTCTATCCCCGTGAAATTGAAGAGTTCCTTTACCGCCACGAAGACATTATGGATGTTCAGGTGATTGGCGTTCCGGATGAAAAATACGGAGAAAGAGTCGCAGCCTGCATCGTTTTAAAAGAAGGTGCATTACTTACTGCTGATGACGTAAAAGCCTTCTGCAGAGGACAGCTGTCCCATTATAAAATCCCTGAATACTACACCTTTGTAAAAGACTATCCGATGACCGCTTCAGGAAAAATCCAGAAATACAAACTCAGGGAGCAGGTGAAACAGGAACTGGCCAGAGAACTGTCTGAAAAAAGCTGAAAAGAGATTTCCTGCGGGCAAGTTTGATAGAATAACGGCAGAAGGGAGAGATCACCATGCTCGACTATACATTGAACGTAAGAGAAGAACTGAAAAGAGAAACAGAACAAATGACAGATGAACAGCTGAACATGAAACCTTCACAGGACGTCTGGAGCCCCGGACAGATTCTCGACCATCTCTATCTGATGGAAACCGTCATAACAGGCGGGCTCAAGCACGTTTTGATGAACGGCGAGAAAAAGGATGCCTCAGAAAAAGCGCTTGAACTCGTCATTGACCGCTCACGCAAAGTGCCGGCACCTGAAAACCTGAAGCCGGCAGAAGGCCCATTTTCAAAAGAAGAGCTGTTCTCAAAACTTGACCGCTCTAGGCGTGAACTCATCAACTTTGCAGAAACAGCCCCTGAACACGAGCTGGAAGCAAAGGCGATGAAGCATCCGCATCTCGGAGAGCTTTCTCTAAAACAGTGGATTGAATTTATCGGATATCATGAAAAAAGACATCTTCTTCAGCTGCTCGAAGTGCGAAGTGCGGTTTCCTGAAGAGAGGCTCTCACAGAAGACATATAAAAAAGCGCAGACACCGTCTGCGCTTTTTCTGTTCCCGATTATGTACTCAGGAGCATCACCAGCAATACCACTTCTTCCAGATTTCCCATGACTCCTTAGGAACTTGCGGGAAACAGTCTTCCCATTCTTTCTTCGTATACTTTTTCCAGCCCCATCCCCACCAGAATTTGGTCCAGCAATAATAATACTTGCCGTCGTATTTCACCGTATTTGCTTCATACTTGTTTTTCTGGCTGCTTCCATAGTCATATTTCGTATTCTTGTCGCCAAAGAAATAAGAGAAGACCGAATCAAGAAACGAGTCGAACGAATTTTGCTGCGGCTGCGAATAATTGTATCCGGAAGCAAGAGCAGATGTCGGAGCAAAAAGAGCAGAAATAAGGACGAAAGCGATAACTGCATGTTTCCACTTTTTCAGAATGTTCACCTCCTTTTACAAAGATTTCCTGACATTAGTATTTTACACGATAAGTTCTCAATAAAGAACAAAATAGTGTAATAAGCCTATGTAAATTTTGATTCTTTTTGTCCACGAGACATCCAGATAAAGAAAATAATGGTATCATTTAATAGGTCGTACTTAAATAAAAGGAGTTTTGTAATCTTGAATAAAGGACTTAAAATTGCAGCTGCAGCTGCTATGGTATTTTTAACCGCCGGGGTGATTGGCGTCTGGACAATGGTTTACCTGAAAAACACCGGTGCTGGAGAAAATCCAACTGCCGCTGAAACCAACCGGCACCCTCAGCAAGTACAGGATTATGGGGACACAGAAAATCCTGAATACGCTGATGCAGGTGCATTCATCAAAGAATTTCATGGGTTCTATAATCAAACAACCGGCTGGGAAAGAATCAATGATCTGAACATGCCTGACCAAATTGCCCGGGCTGAAGCAGCCAAGGCCTATGCCGGTCATTTCATTCCCCTGACAGAAGATTCCGCTTTAAAAGCAGATCTTAAAGCCATCACCATGCATGCCGACAGTGTCATCGCAGGAAACGGTGACACTGTCCTGACTCTCCACCGTTATTTTCATGATTTAGATATTGCTGTAAATGGATATGTCCATGAGCAAATTTTCGGAGTAACCGAAAGCAAATAAAAACAGTCAAAATTTTTTTCGTTTTGACTGTTTTTTCTATTGCAACATAGTGAATGTCGGAGTATAATTTAGTATATCGCCAGAAGCAACTGGCACTAATTCTATTCGGGGCATTAGCTCAGCTGGGAGAGCGCTACGCTGGCAGCGTAGAGGTCATCGGTTCGATCCCGTTATGCTCCATATCCGGAAACCCTTGTGTAGCAAGGGTTTTTTTGTTTTATAAAATAATTGTCAAACCGCTGCTTTCTTTTATCCTTCCATCTGAAAACTGGCACCCTTCCCCATTTGACTTTCTGTCGCTCTTTCTTATATAGTTTAGTTAACTAAACTTTACTAAAACAACGAGGTCATATGATGAATGTTCTATCAAACCGTCGATTTTTATTCACCTGGTTGTCCGGTGTGTTTGTGACACTCGGATTTTCCATATTCTTTTTGAGTGTATCCTGGCTTACCATTGATGTGCTTGAACAGCCCGGTCTTCTTGGGATGATTATGACAGCCGTTTCTCTTCCAAGAGTGCTGATGATGGTCTTTGGCGGCGTATTTGCAGACCGCTATCAGAAAAGCAGGCTGCTGTTTCTGACAAACATCGTGCAGGCACTGCTCATGGCTGTGATGGTGCTGCTTCACGTGACAGAATCTTATTCGGTTACAGCTCTGCTTGTGATCGCTGTTTCCTTCGGGATTCTTGACGGTATTTCTTATCCTGCTCTTTCATCGCTCCTGCCGACTCTTGTTAAAAAGAAGGAGCTTCACCGCGCCAATTCGCTTTTTCAGGGGTCACTTGAACTGATGTTTGTGATTGGCCCGTTTCTGGCCGGGCTGCTTTTGACGCTTGGAGGATATTCTCTGAGCTTTGGAACCTCGAGTGCACTGATTTTCCTTTCGGCCGCATTGATTCTTCCGAAATGGATCGGCGACTCGGTGCCGGATGCAAAGAAACTGGCGATGCGCTTCGTCATAGACGATTTAAAGGAAGGGATTTCGTATGTGTTCAAAACGCCAGTGCTGCGGTCCGGAACGCTTGCCATCGCCTCTGTTAACCTGTTCGTGATGGGTCCTGTCATTATGAGCATACCCATTCTTGTCGGCGAGCGCGGAGGCACGCCATTTGATCTGAGTCTGATTGAAGGCGGACTTGCAGTCGGAACGTTTGCCGCAAGCTTCCTTATGCTGATGCTCAGGTCGGTGCACCGCGGTCGTTTTGTGTACAGGGCTCTCTTTTTAACTGCAATCGCGTTTTTCTTTTATACCCAGGCCCAGTCCATCTCGCTTCTCGCTCTTACAGCCGGGCTGAGCGGCTTTATGCTGATGCTGGTTTATCTTCCTGCAGTAACGGTCATGCAGGAACACAGTGATCAGGATAAGCTCGGCAGGGTGATGAGCATCATGGCGCTAGCCGCCTCCGGGCTTGAGCCTGTTGCCTTTTCGGTTCTTTCCGTTCTCGTCGCATTGTCCGTGCCTATTCAGACACTCTTGCTTGTCTTTGCAGGATTGATGCTTGCAGCGGGCATCTTCTTATACATCAAGGGCGGCACTCTGCGAAAAACACCTTAACCCGAAAGGAATGAAGCCTGTGGATTCGCTGAAAAAACAGCAAATTGTTCAAATGTACCGACAGATTGATGAGCTTGATCTGCTGCTGACACAATACTTTACCGATTTGAATGATTTTAATCTGACCTATCAGCAGGAACAAATCCTGTTGCTGTTTAAAAGACAAAAGACCTGGACAACAACGGAAATTGCCCTGCGCATGAATATTTCGAAGAGCGCAGTCAGCCAGGTGTTAAAAGTACTTCAGCAGGAGACATTCATCCGGAAGGAAAAAAACCCGGAAAACCTTCGCGAAAGCTTTATTCATCTTGATGTGCAGGGAGTGGCTTATTCCAAAAAAATTGACGAGATTGAAGATCGTCTGACTGAGGAATTATTTTCTCTCTTTGCTGAGGATGATTTGAATACGGTAACGAAAGCATTCAACTTGATGATTAATTATCTTAAAAAGTAATGTAACCTCCGGGAATACGAGTTGCAAAACTGGAAAAAACAAAAGAGAAAGAGCTGCAGCCTAAAGCATGCAGCTCTTTCCTTTACCTAAAACTTAAACTTTCTCAGTTCTTCCTGAAGCTCGCCTGCGATCTGGCTCAGTGAAGCAGCCGAAGCTGAAACCTCCTGCATGGCCGAAAGCTGTTCTTTTGAAGAAACAGCAGCACTTTTTGAATTCATGGATGTATCAGCCGCTGCGTTTGCAAGCGAGTGGATTCGTTCGTTTACGTGCTTGGATGCCCCTGCCATTTCTTTTGCATATCTGGACACGTCTTCAATTTTTTCAGAGACTAAATGGATGGAAGAAATGATGTTCTGAAAAGCATGACCGGCTTCGTTCATAGCCTCAGTTCCTTTTTTCACTTCGCCTTCCCCCTGTGCCATGGAAGAAATAGCAGTACTTGCATCATTTTGAATCTGGCCGATCAGCTCATCAATTTGATCAGCTGATTCTTTGGACTGTTCAGCAAGCTTTCTTACTTCATCGGCTACAATGGCAAAGCCCCTTCCGTGCTCGCCAGCCCGAGCAGCTTCAATGGCGGCGTTCAATGACAGAAGATTTGTCTGATCTGCAATTCCTGTAATCATTTCCGCAATTTTTCCGATTTCTTTTGACCTGTTCCCCAGGTTCGAAAGCAGGTTTGATGTGGTGGCAACAGAGGATTGTATGGCGTCCATTTGCACAACCGCTTTTTTTACTAGAATATTTCCTTCTGATGCCTGCTTTGCAGCTGTCTGTGATTCTTTTGAAACCTCAGCTGAGGATTCAGCAATCTGAAGGACTCCGCCTGCCATCTCTTCCATGGAGAGAACTGAGCGATTGGCACTTTCAGATGAAGTGGTGGCATCTTCTGCTATCCCCTGGATGGTCGCTGTCACCTGCAGGGCAGAGGCAGAAGACTGTTCTGCCGAAGCATCAAGCTGCTGGGAAGCTGCAGCAACCTGGCTTGAGGTTTCTGAAACCCGCTGCATAAACGCCTTTAAATTCACTGTCATCGCATTGGAAGCAAGAATCAGGCGGCCAATCTCATCCTGTGATTTCGTCTGGATCATGTCGCCGTTAAGGTCTCCTTCTGAAATAGTCTCAAGCCTGTTCACAATAAGTGCGGCAGCTCTTGAAATTCCGCCGGCACTGATCAGGCCGACAATGAGCGCTGCAGCAAATGCGAGCACGGATGCAACAATAATAATAAGTTCTGATTGGGAGCCAGTTTGAAGCGCCTCTGATGTTTGGTCCTTTGTAATGCTGTTTTGTATTTCTACAACATCAGACCAAGCATCAATGGCCTCCTGGCTGTATGGAAGGCATTTTTCCTCCATCAGCTGAATGGCCTCATCCTTTTGTCCGCTGTCGTACAATGGGATGATTTCTTCCACAACAAGCTTTCTCCACTTGATGGTTTTTTCATCGGCCTCTGTCAGAGCGGACTCTACTTCTTTGGAAATCTCCCCGTTTTTAATCGCCTCGTGGAGGACTTTTTCCTTTTCTATCGCCTGTTCTGTTTCTTCTAAAAATTGCTCTTTAAACTCATCCCGGTCAAACAAAATATAATCCCGCGCAATCTTCGCACGGTTTGCCACGCTGAATGTCATCGAATTTGCAGATTCCAAAAACGCAAGGTCGTTCTCTGTAATCTCCTCTACGTCTCCTGAAATCCGGTTGATTGTCACATAGCTGAACACGGCAATAATAACCAGCAGCATTAAGACAATGGCATAGCTCATTAAGATTTTCCATTTAATGCTTTTCATCTTTTCCTCCCCATGCGGAATCTCTTTCTGGTCATACGGCACAGCGCCGTCATGATCAGTCCTGTTCTTAATGGCCGGTTGCGCTACTTGCTCCTGATTGTCCAAGCGCCCATATATAGACAATCCATCACTGCATTCCAATTTTTTTATCACCATTATTATCGGACTGATTAATCATCACTTTAAGAGCTGCTTCTGGAAGGGGAAAAAATATTTTTGTGAGGAAGAAATCAGTTTTTACTAAAAGCCTGAATCCGTCTGTTTTTCAGTTCAGCCACATAGATTGTTCCATTCTTATCCACTGCAATATCATGAGGAATTTTCATCTGGCCTTCTTTACTGCCCCATGTGCCGAATCGCTCAAGTATTGTTCCTTGTTTGTCTAAGACAATGACCTGGCTTGTAACGTTTCCTTCTGCGCCGTCAAGGGAATCGCCGCCGTCCACAACGTAAATGTTTCCGTCCCTCGCCGCTTCTACACCAAACGGCCTGCCAATCTCCGGCATGTCCCAGCGGTCAAGATACTGTCCATTTTTATCAAATACCTGTATGCGTGCATTGCTGCGGTCTGCGACATAGATTCTGCCTTCGCTGTCGCTGCTTATTCCGTGCGGCAAGTTGAATTCTCCCGGCTGGTCTCCATGCTGATTAATCTGCCATTCCAGTTTTCCTTCACTATCAAATTTCGCTATTCTCCGGTTTCTGTAGCCGTCTGAGACAGCGAATGAACCGTCATCCATGACTGTTACATCTGTAGGACGCGCAAATGTGTATTCATCCATGAAAACAGGAAAGTTTGGAAGCAGATTTCGAATGCGGAGGCTCCATTCCATACCCGTCCGGTACTCACTCCCAAATGATTGCATAAGCTTCCCCTCTGGACTCAATTTAAAAACCTTGTTCAAAGAAACGTCTGTCACCCAGATATTATCCTCGCTGTCGATTTCAAGACCATGCGGAGATTTAAACATGCCTTCTCCCAAAGTTCTTTTAACCTTTTTTGTTTTTCCGTCCAAAACGACAATCGTTGGTTCTTTAATAAAATCTTTTCCGCTGTACTCTCCGCTTGCTCTGTGAAAATAGTAAATATCCCCTTCAGAGTTCACCGCCACACCGCTTGCTTCACCAGCCCTGCTTTTCTCTTCAGGCGTTTTCGGCCAAAGGACTTCAGCCGAGTATGTTTTTGTTCCTGTTATTTCAACCGGCTTTTCTTTAAAAATAATTTCTGATCCTCCCTGGCTGAACCATACGATTAATCCTGTGATGCTGAGTGCTGCCAAAAGAAGAGTTTTTATTTTATTCATGCTTTATTCCTCCAATAAACCTAGATAATGATGACTCTGCCTATCGTAAAGGAATCTTCTTCATTTATAAACGGACGTCAGGATGGAGTTGACTAGGACCTGAGACGCAGAAAAAAACACTCAGAATTTCTGAGTGTCTCAAACAGCGTCTATTTTTTTGAAACGGAAGAATCAATCAACTCCCAATCCTGAAACTCCCCTTCGCCTGCATTCTGTATCTCAGCGGCCGTTCCATTCTCAGGGGTGCCGTTTTCAACTCCCAGTACTTTGCCGCTGTTGACAGCAATGAAGCGGTAGGTTCCATCCCACTGGTCAGCAATTCTCCATTGCTGGTTGCCGTAGCCGAAATACTCCCATATTTGCACAGCGTCTCCGGCATTGACTCCTGAAGCATCCAGCACGAATTTGCTGTCGCCTGCGTGAATCTTATAAGCTCCGGGTGCAGCGTTTTCTATCTTCCATACATGTTCCCCGCCCGGCTGAAGTCTTGTTTTAGAGCCATTGTCCTTTCCTTCAGGTACAAGGAATTTCCCGCTTGTCTTCTCGGCGATTTTAAAGGAAGCCGTGCTCTCGATGATGGTCCTGCCGGCTATCTTCCCATTTGCAGTTGACGCAGTGATGATGCTTCGTCCGTGGCCTGTCATACGGATTTCTGCGCTGTCATCATCTGTTTTTTTGATTTCTGCTGCATCAGGATTACTTGAGTGCCATTTTAGTTTTTGATGCTTGCCTGTTACGGATGCAGAAAGCTTATGCACACCTCCAAGCGGAAGGGTCACTTTTTTATGATCCATGACGACTGCGGCAGAACCCTCACCTTCCTTCCAAACCCCTTTTAACGGGTACACATCAAGGGAAACAATTTTCACGCTTCCTCCTTTCGTGTAAAAGCTCATCCCGTCACTTGTTCCGTCAGGAAAGATCACATTGGAGAAAACGGCCGCGCCGTCGTTTCCGAACACCTCTACAGAAGATTCATCCACAAAGATACTGAATTTCACCCGCCTGTTCTTAGGTTCAGGGCTGGTTTCATGATAAGTCGAGAACTTGTCGGAGAAACTGACGTCTCCAGATTGAGACCGGTCAAAAAACACGATGCCCTCTGAAGCCTTGTAGCCCGCAATCGTTTTTTGAGAATCGGATTCTCTCAGCCCGAATCCGAATTCTGCCTTGCTGTTTTCAGGCAGTTCTATTTCCGCTTCAATTTCATACGATGTAGCATTTATATCCGCCAGCAGGTTTGCATCGTCAGGCTTCACAGTTTTGTTGCTCCACGAGAAACCGGCGCTTCTTAACTGCTCAAGCTCTTCAACAGGATTCTGGAACAATCTTACGCCTTCTCCAGGAACGGTTTTGAGCGTCAGTTCACGCGGAACCGACATTTGGCCTTTCCACGGTGATGTCGGGAAAGCGAATGGATAATCCCAGTTGCTCATCCAGCCCAGTGAGATTCTGCGCCCGTCTTCTTCCGGAATATCCGCAAACGACATCGCTGCATACATTTCCTTGCCGAACTCGTTTTTCAGCACTTTTCCAGCTGGATGATCGCTCTCGAAACGGTTTCCGTCAAAGGTCCCCGTAAAATATTCAGAATCCGACCCGCCTGTTTTCGGATTGGCACCGGTACTGATGGACAGCACCCATTTCTTTTTGGACGGATCTCCGTCTACCGGCAGCTGAAAGAAATCCGGGCATTCCCACACTCCCCCTCTGACGTAGTCACCATAGCCGAATGATTCAATCATTTCCCAGTCCAGAAGATTTTGAGATGTAAAGAAACGGATATGATCTCCTCCGGAAATGACCATCACCCACTGATTATGCTCCCCGTCCCATACGACTTTTGGATCTCTGAAATCCCAGCCTTCTCCGCCGTAGAATTCCCCGATATTCGGGATAATGGGATTGCCGTCATAAAATTCCCACGTCCGGCCTTTATCTTTGCTGTAGGCAACGCCGACCTTCTGATCGCCATTGTGTTTTTCAGGATTAAAGGAAGTATAGAAGGCAATCAGTCCGGAACCTTCTTTATCAAATAATCCGGACGCATTCGTTTTGTCTACTACAGCAGACCCTGACCAGGCGTGCCCCATTTCATTCCAGGGAATGGCAATCGGAAGCCTTTTCCAGTGAACAAGATCCGTGCTGACCGCATGCGCCCACTTTCCGCCGTCCTGATGGAAAAGATGATACTCTCCCTCATAGTAAACGAGGCCATTAGGATCGCTTGCATACCCCCTTGCCTGTGTAAAGTGATACTGCGGGCGGTAAAGCTCAGAATAATACGTGTCATGCTGTTCTCCGTATACATGCTGGAAAAAGGCTGTGCCGTTGTATACATTTAATCCGTATTTTCCGCTTGAATAGGCTGAGTCTTTTGCAGAAATGGCCGGATCAGCATAGCCGTCAAAATAGACCTTCAAATCATCTCCGACCGCATGAATCTCAACATGATAGAGTTTGCCGGGCTCTAAATTCCTCTCCGCCATGCCAAGGGTACGGTCTCCTTTCAAATCGAGCAAACGGATTCGGTTCAGATTGGGATCCAGTGTCAGCATGTAGCCTTCACTGGCATCCGCTTTTCCTCTGAAAACAAGACCTGCCGTACCGAATGGAGTTTGGGAATCTATTTTCAAATCGGCTTCAAGGACAAAATCATCCCCTTCTGTTTCAGCCATCCGAAAGGTATTTTCTTCTGGCGGACTCGTTCCTCCAACACCTTCAAGATGAGGCGCCCATTCTCCATTAACCGGCTGCCAGCCCTCCAGGTTGGACTGAAGATCACTCAGCTGAATGTTTTGAAAGACGGCATGTCCGTCAGCATGAAAACCCAAAAATCCTTTTGAATTTGAACGGTCTTCAGCTTCTAAAACCGGCTTACCTGCGTTTTGCCAAAATACCTGCAGGGAAGAGCCCTCTGCTTTGACCTTTACGTGATAAAGCGTTCCATGGTCAATCGTCATCTGTTTCTCTGCAAGTATCTTTTTCTTCTGAACGTCCACTAGCTGCACCTTGTCTTCTCCGGCATCAGCCTTTACCTGATATGCTTTTGTGCCGGTTTTGTCTGATCTGAAAAGCAGAGAGGCGGAGGCGTCCCTTTCTTTTATTAGGAGATTTGATTCAAAAATGAAATCTTTTGAAGAAACCGTTGAAACGGAATAGTGTTCCCCACCCTCTCCAGCCAGTGCTTCCAGCCCGTCAGGTCCAGCCTGCCAGTTTCCTTTTTTCATAGAAAGGCCCGTCAGGTTTGTCCGTATTTCGTGCAGCTTCACTTTGCTGAAATGAAGAGTTCCGTTCTCGGCCTGAAATCCTGTATATCCCTTTGAAAAGCTGTGGTCCGTAGCCTCCATAACGGTTTTCCCGTTTACAGAAACCGTTATGGAACGGCCATCTGCCACTGTTTTAACTTTTACGCCGTCTGAATTCTTCAGCTTCACCGGCACAGTTTTTAACGCGCGGCCTTGATTCAGCGTTCCAAGTGATATCGTGCTTTTTTTTGCATCAAGCCTCACTTTATACCCTTCTGTCCCTGTTTCATTTGCCCGAAAAACAAGGGATGCTGCACTTTTTTTCTCCAGTTTCATTGTTGCTTCATACTCAAGATAACCGGACGTTTCTGAATTCGACAGGATGAGAGCCGGCTGTTTTGCCGCTTTTCCCCTTAACGATCCGTCTGAATCCTTTGTCCAGCTGCCTGACAAAGCTGAATATCCGAAAATGGCAGTATTCCGCTCGTTCGCTGCCCCTTTGAACTCAGTTAAGGAAAAAGCAGAAAAAAGCAAAGCTGCCGCAGCTGCCAGTTTGAGAAGCGTTCTTTTTTTCATTTCATCCATCCCCTCCCTGCAATAATTAAGCGCTTACATTATTTCCTTTTAAAAAAACGGGACGTATTTAATCAATCCCGTTATCTGCTGATAATCTTTTGACCGTTTCAATTGAAGGCATTGCAGCAATGGCTCCAATCTTTGTACAGACTGCGGCTCCCGCCACGTTGCTGAAGGCCGTCATTCTTTTTACCGCTGCCATGTCAGAAGCGGCTTCTCTCGGATTCTCCCCGTCTGCAAGCTGATAAAGAAACGCGCCGACAAAGGCGTCTCCGGCACCCGTGGAATCGATGGACTTCACCTTTATACTTGAAACAGCGGCTCTTTCTTTCCGGTTTGAAACCACGGTTCCTGCACTTCCTAATGTAACGGCAATCAGCCCGCTGCAGGACTTGTGCAGCGCATCAAGGCCTGCCTGGATACTTTCTTCTCCTGAAATAAGCGCCAATTCCTCCCCGCTCATTTTGATAAAATCAGCGAGTTTCAATGCCTCTTGAGTAAGGCTAATAAACAGGCTTTCTCTTCCCTTCCACAAATCCTGTCTGTAGTTTGGATCGAACGAAATGAATTTTCCCATGCCCTTTGCTTTTCCCATTGTATCCAAGTACATGGAACGCAGCGGTTCTTCCAGCAGGGCTGTCGCCGAACCAAAATGGAGGATGGACGCCTGATTCCACTTTTCTTCATCTATATCCCGCTCCGTTAAAAAACCGTCTGCTCCTCTATTGAAAAGAAAGTCCCGTTCACCGTTTTTTTGAAGAGATACAAACGCAAGCGTCGTTTTATGATCAGGATCAAAAACAAGCATGGATGTATCTGCGCCCGCATCATCCAGCGTTTTCTTCAGAAACTGCCCGAACGGATCATTCCCGGCTTTGCCGCAAAAGGAAGCCCTGCCGCCAAGCTTGGCAATTGCCGCACAAACATTCGCGGGTGCTCCTCCTGCCTGCTTTTCAAACTTCTTTCCTTCTGCAAGATGGACATCCGGTTCCATGCAGTAAAAATCAATCAGTCCTTCTCCGATGCAAATAACAGACCTTTCCACATCCATCACTCCTGCCCCTTCCATATGGAGGAGAGTTCATGCACCTCGAGTGATTTGACATGTACCGTTCCGCCTTTTGACGCCACCTGCAAAACACTCTCCTTCGGCTGAGGAAAAATCAGGCCAGTGATGGCACATTCTCCGTCATTTCCGAAAATCTCGATGGATGATGCATCAAGCAGCAGCTGCAGACGGATACAGCGATTCTTCATCTTTAACGGCGCCTCCTGAACGGCAGGAAAGGACGCTGAAAAGTCAGATTCCCCGGAGTGTGTTCTGTCTGCTGAAAGGATTTCAGACTGCGGGTCATAACTGATGGCCGTTCTTTCTGTTTCTGAATGAAGGATCATCAGCTCCAGCCCGGCATCCCCCTCAAACTCAGCCTCCAGGTTCAGTTCCATCAAAGTACTTTTCAATGGAATCACTGCGTGTTTTTCTGCGGACACAAAAAGATCGTGACAGGTTTTTCCTGCTTTTCTAAGGTCCTGTATTTCCGGGACCGGTTTCTGGATAAGATGAAGGCCGTCTTTACCTGCAGAAAGTGACAGCTCCCTCGGGAACGTCATAGCGCCGCGCCATTCCCCTGTCGGCACTTGATTGGCATATCGCCAGTTGCTCATCCACCCCATGTATATGCGGCGGTCAGGAAGGTCTGAGAAGCTTACGCCTGCATAGTTGTCTCTGCCGTGATCAAGCCACAGCACCTCATCTTTTTCACGGTCATTCACAAAGGTTTCTCCGTTAAATTCACCGATAAAATACTGAGTTCTCGACCCCTCTGAGTAATCACCTGTATCACCCAGACTGACGAGCATGACCCATTTCTCCTTCCCTTCACCTGCAGGAAGCGGAAAGAGGTCGGGGCACTCCCAGAAACCCGCGTGTGATCCTTCTGCAAATTCACTCGCAAACTGCCAGTCTATCAAGTTTTCCGACTTATAAATAGTCGCACTTTGTCCTGTGGCAAGAATCATAATCCAGCGCTGCGTATCCATGTGCCAGAACACTTTTGGATCCCGGTAATCGGTCTTCGATTCATCTGTAAGAACGGGATTGCCGCTGTATTTTGACCAGGTCCGCCCGTTATCGCTGCTGTACGCAAGGCATTGCCGCTGACGGGCCCTGTCCGTGCCCGGATAGGTGTCATGACTCGTATAAACGGCGACAAGTCCCGGTTCATCACCGAAAAAACCGGTTGAGTTTTTCCAGTCAACGACCGCGCTTCCAGAGAAAATGGCTCCGTGTTCATCCGGAGACAGGGCAACCGGAAGATGCTCCCAGTGAATCAGATCCCTGCTCACCGCGTGCCCCCAGTGCATGGGACCCCAAACTGTGCTGTAAGGGTGATACTGATAAAACAAATGATATTCGCCTTCAAAATACACCATTCCGTTAGGATCATTCATCCACTTCTCCTTCGGTGAAAAGTGAAACTGCGGGCGGTATTTTTCTGATAGAATCGGCTTCACTTAAAAAACTCCTTTTTCATAAAATAAGAGGCTGCTGATGATTAAGCAGCCCCTGCATTCCGGTTATTGCTGGGTGCGGTCATACCCTTTCTGCTTAATCTCAAGCCACTCCTGCAGCCCCAGACGGTCAAGCTCGGCAAGGTATTCTTTCCATTCTGACTCTGCTTTGCCAGTTGTCATCCATTCTGCACGCTTTCGATTAATATAAGCAAACAGATCGGCTTCAATCGATGAAAGTTTATCAAGCTCTTCAAGCGAGAAGAAAACCTTCGGATACGTGTTTTCAGCTTTCATATGCGGGACCATGACTTCTTTCATTAAATCCAGTCTCCATGCTGCATCATCCGGCTTAGTAGTGACAGTGCCGTAGTACTCATCCAAAATGGCAAGCGGCCCGTTAATGCTCGTTTTCTGGCGGACTTCAACCGGAGCAGCTCCCTCAAGAGGCAGATGCTTCAGCATATTCGCTGCTTCGTCAAATTCAAAGATGTTTTGCTGCTTATCATCTCCGTATGTTCCCCAGTTGTTCTGAACAGACTGCAGCGGGTCGTAGAGCTGGTCAATCCACTTCGCAGTCAGTTCAAGATTTTTGTTAGAACTTGTAATGACCATTCTTCCTCTGTCAAAGCCCATTCCGTTTGTTCTCGCAACATTTACAGTTCCATCCGGCCCTGCCACTGGAGGCATAAGGTCATATTTCTCGTTCATGCCTGTGATATTTGCTTTATCCCATGTAAAATACATGCCGTACCGCTCATCTTTTCCTTTCGCGAGATACGTATTCCAGTCATGCTCAAATGCTTCAACATCGATCAGCCCTTCTTTGTAGAGATCACTGAAGTACATAATGGCATTTTTATATCCGTCCTCAGCAGCAGTCAGGATCACTTTGCCTTCGTTGCTTACAACTGTGTGATCCCAGTTATCTCCAAGCCCGAATGCCCCGAACAAGAAGGCCGGATCCTCGCCGCCGTGATTGATGATAAAGGACATAGGGATTTCATCCGCTTTGCCGTTGCCGTTTGGATCCTGCGTTTTAAAGGCGATCAATACCTGTTTCAGCTCTTCTGTCGTCTTTGGCATCTGCAGTCCAAGCTTGTTCAGCCATTCCTTATTGATCCACGGGAAATCATCGACTGAGTGAATGTTTTCTTTCCCCGTGCCAAGCTCTTCAATCCACGGGAATGCATAAATGTGGCCGTCTGGTGCGGTCATCATCGCTTTGTATTCAGGTGATGAATCAAGCACTTTTTTCAGATTCGGCATATGCTTTTCAATTAACTCTTCAACAGGAATAATGGCCCCGTCTTTGGCAAGCTTCAGCAGGTCATAATCGCCGTAGCCCGCATCCATAATTGCATCCGGCAAATCGCCGCTTGCCATGGCAAGGTTTCTCTTTTCTGCAAACACATCGTTCGTATAGTTCTTCCACTGGATCTGAACACCCGTTTTTTCTTCCAGACGCTTATAGAGCAGTTTTTCATTTGGATCCTTCGGCGCAAGCGGCGAGCTTTGCGTGATAAACTTAAGCGTCACCTCTTCCTTCAGCGGAAAAGAGATATCCTTTAATTCATAATCCTCAGAGGATGCGACATTTTTGCTTGTGCACCCGGATAGTAATACAGCTGCAATTGCGGCTGCCCCTACAGCTTTTTTCACGTGTTTCATGACCATTTCCCCCAATGTTTGTTATTTTAATGAACCAACCATAACCCCTTTTTCAAAATACTTCTGGAAAAACGGATACATAATAATCAGCGGAAGGCTTGAAATGACAATCGCTGAATATTTGATCATCTCAGAAACCTTGGCAAGCTCAGCCATTGCCAGCTGATCGCTGATCATGCCGGGTTCAGCCTGGTTCTGAATTAAAATAGATCTTAAGACAAGCTGCAAAGGATGCATGTTCGGATCTTCCAGGTAGATCATTGCATCAAAGTATGAGTTCCACTGTCCCACAAAGGCATACAGAGCAAGAACAAAAATGATCGGTTTTGAAAGCGGTATGACAATTTTGAAGAAAATCAGGAGATCTGACGCCCCGTCCACTTTTGCCGCTTCATGCAGTTCATGGGGAATTCCCTTAAAGTACGTTCTTGCAAGTATGATATTCCACACATTTACAGCCCCCGGGAGCAAAATCGCCCAGACTGTATTCAGCATGCCAAGGTCCTTCACAACCAGATACGTTGGAATTAAACCGCCGCTGAAAAACATCGTAACCAGGAAAAACGTCATAAACGCGTTTTTCCCGACAAACCCTTTTGTCGCAAGAGGAAACGCAGCAAATATGGAAACGACAACAGTTATAAAGGCAAATCCAGCGGAGTAAAGCATCGCATTCACAAATCCCCGCACCATGGAATCATCCGACAGAATCCGTTTGTAGCCTTCAAGGCTCCAGTCAGAGACGTTAAAGGAAAGTCCCTGATTCAATAGAACCGTCGGATCCATGAAGGAAGCGATTACGACATAAACCAGCGGCACAAGAACAACAAGCACTGCCAGGCAGAGAAAAACGGCATTCAGAGACAGGATGATCCGGTCAACGCGTGTATGTTTAATCATGAAAATCCTCCTCTCGGATTAATAGAGTCCTTCTCCCTCGTTCAGTTTTTTGACCACAAAATTCACAACCACAAGTAAGATGACATTGATAACGGAGTTAAACAGGCCGACTGCAGTTGAATAGGCGTAATCTCCAGCCTGAAGGCCGATTTTGTACACGTAGGTCGGAAGAATTTCCGACGTTGGAAGGTTCATGGCTGTCTGCATTAGAAATGCTTTTTCAAAGCCGATCGCCATGATGCCCCCTGCACCTAAAATAAAGATAATAGCCATAAGCGGTTTTAAAGCAGGCAAATCAATATGAATCATCCGCTGCAGAATATTGGCCCCGTCAATCGTTGCAGCCTGATGCAATTCCGGGTCCACATTCGCAAGTGCGGCCACATAGACGATGGACGACCATCCCGCAGCCTGCCAGATGCCTGAAAGAATATAAATGGATCTGAAATATTCCGGATCGGACATAAACATGACCGGCTTGCCTGTAAGAAATGAAATGAAGTGATTCACCGGGCCTGTCGGAGCTAGAAAGATAAACAGCATCCCTACAATGACAACAACCGAAATGAAATTGGGCGCATATAAAAACAGCTGAATATTTTTCTTAATGGCCGCTCTTCTGACCTGATTCAGCATCAGAGCTAGAACGATCGGAATCGGAAATCCAAGCAAAAGCCCGTACAGACTGAGCTTAAGCGTGCTCATAAAAATTGTTTCAAAATTGGGCGAGGTCAAAAACTCCTGGAAATGCTTAAGGCCAACCCATTCGCTTCCCCAGATTCCCTTTATCGTGCTGAAATCTTTAAAGGCAATGATTGCTCCGTACATCGGAACATACTTAAATACAATTGTGAGAATAACAGCAGGCGCAATCAGCAAATACAGAAAGTAATTCTTTTTCACATACTCCCATTTGTATTTGGGTTTTGCCTCCGGCTTTATGATGACAGCGCTCTCATCTTTTGCCTTAACTGCCTCCTGCATACAGCTCCCCCCTTTACAGAAAACACATATAAGCGCTTTCATAACGTTGCAGAGATCTTTATCTGTTGTCCCTGTACATTCACTTTATCAAATGCTCCATTCAAAAAAGTTTGATTTCTTTGGAAGAAGGAGTTTAATATTTTTGGTTCTTCTAGAAAGCAAACAGATTAAACGTCTAGTCCTGCGGCTGAAGTTAGGGGGATGGACACACCTGTGCTGCTCAAAAAAACCGATCCACATAGGATCGGTTTTTTGAGTCTTTTTTATTGTTTTTTCCATAACCGCAACATAGTTCTCTTCCTACAATTTCTGCCGCTGTGACTCCGTTGCTTGTTTTGTAACAATCTTCTTTCCCTTTATTTTTGTCAAAGAGAAACAATTCAACACATAATACCGTTTTTCCTTAATTTATCGTCACCCGGTCCACCGTCAACACACCTTTAAATCAAAAGACTTATTTTAAACAACATTTTAATCCATATCCTCAAGAGCGCTGTCTATTTTCATGACCGCCCGATTAGCGGATTCTCTCACGTCTTTGCCTCCAATGCCTATTTCTTCGAACAACTCCTTCAGGGTATCGCTTATTACCGGATAGGCCGGGGAGACCGTGCGGTTTTTGGAGTACTTTAACGCCTGCTCAACAAAGATATTTTTTGGATAGACCGCAAGCTCGGGAAATGTTTTGGAGACGGAAAATCTCGCAGGCATATCACCCGTTATTTCCACATATTTTTTGGAACCTTCATAGCCCGTCATGTACTGAATAAATTCCCATGCTTCTTTCGGATGCTCTGATTTTGATGAAATTCCAAGGGCCCATCCTCCGTTTGGCGTCACCTGGCGGATGCCTTTAGGCAAGGGGGCGACACCGAAGTCCTCTCCAAGTTTAAAATCAGGATAGTTCCGTTCAATTTCCTCAAGCATCCACGAGCCGAGAACCGACATGCCGAGATGGCCTGTTACAAACGGGTCGGGAGGCATTTCTACGGAGGCAGCTTTATGAAGGTGGTAAAGATCCTGATAAAATTGCAGAGCTTCGACTGCGTTCTCCGAATTTAAATAACCGTCAGCCGTTGTTCCATCAGGACTGAGCACATCTGCACCGAATTGCCACAAAAGCGGAGTTTTGAAGTAGGCCGGTGATTCCCCGTCGCTGAACCCCTGCCCCGGGTCTATTCCAACTATTTCGTTTTCGGGCTGATTGATTTTCACAGCAAGCTCTGCCGCCTCGCTCCACGTCATCGGCTCAGACGGGTCTTCTGACGGAAGCGGAATTCCCGCTTTTTCAAACAGCTTAATGTTGTAAAAGAGGGCGACACCGGATTCAGCAAGGGGTGAAAGGTAAATTTCATCTTCAAATTTCATGCCCTCAAGTGTGGAAAAAGGAATATCCTCAAGCTGACCTTCTTTCTTCATTTCCCTGTCGATTGACCGCAGCGCACCTGCATTGGCATACAGGGCAAGATTCGGACTGTCGATGGACATCACATCAGGAGGACTTCCTGCCGCAATCTCTGTTCTCAGCCTCAGCTCATAGTCACCGTAAGGAATAGCATTCATATTGATGCGAATGCCCGGATGTGACGATTCAAAATCAGCAATCAGTTCTTTGTAAGCCTCGTTTTCAAGCCTTGTGCCATAATTTCTCCAGAAGGTTAATTCAATTTCCGCAGATTCTTCAGTCACGCCCTGACCGCTTTCATCTTTATCCTCAGAAAGGAAAAAGACGGAACCACCATAGGACCCTGCCGCTAACAACAGAACCGCAAGAACAGACAGACAGATTCTTTTTTTCATCTGTTTTCATGGCCTCCCGGTTCATCAAGGTTCAGTGCAGCTTTCCGGTATTCCGCGGGAGTCTGTCCCGTCTGTTTTTTAAATACAGTGCTGAAGTAGCCTGAGTTGGAAAATCCCGTCAAATATGCAATGTCTATTACTTTCAGTTGCTTGTCTGTTAACAGTTCGCAGGCATGCCTGATTCTAAGCTCCGTTAAATAATCACTGAAATTCTTTCCAACATGGAGTTTAAAACGCTCGGATAAGTAGGCGCTGTTTATGTGAAACTGTTCAGCAAGCGTGCTCAGCGATACTTCCTGGGCATAATTCAGCTCAAGATAGCGGCGAACATTTTCTACTATTGACAACCCGTTTGGAGATGAGCGAAAAACGTTTACATGAAGGATCACCCGGCGTGCAAATTCTGTTATGTGTTCGCTGACCATTTGATGGGATGTCAGCTCCCCTATGCTCTGCTGGCAGGTCCACATCCTTTCGTTGATTTCCGGTCTGCTCATATCGTATTTCACGGCAAGTGATTCCAGCAGAAGCAGAAGCCTGCCAGCCGTAAATGAAAAGGAAAATACAGATCTTGCTTTTGCTTCATCAAGCGTTTCATTAAGCAGCAGAATACCTTCTTTCATGCTGCCGTTTTCAATGGAAGCAGCTATTTTTTTCTCCATATGCGGGGAAAGGGCGGATGCATCCTTTTGAAGCGTTCCGTCAGTCATTTGAGGTTTTTCATCCTGAGCGCTCTGACTCCAGGCAAGCAAAGATGAGATATAGCCCGACTTCAATTCACTTACACTCACCGGACTTCCCAAGCCGATGACCGCTTCAGCACCAAGATACTTTCTGACACATGTCTGCACTTTCTTCACAATGGTTTCAGCACTGGGTGAATACGTGTCAGAGCAATGAAGAAAATGGATCATGTGTGCATAGCTCGGATCATGAAACACCGCAGTCTTTTCATACGTCCCGGCTATTTCCCTGCACATCATCCGGAATGGAAGCCATAGTTCGTTTTCGGAATCCGCAGCAGTCCTAAGATCCGCTGTAAAAAATTGAACTTTCTTCATTTGATCTGCCAGAAACCCCAGCTTGAAGTGATGGAGTCTTTTCTCCTCAAATTCAGACCACCCCTGCTTAACAAGCTGCAGTACACACTGTTCCTTCATTTCCTCAAGCTGTGTATGAACGAGCCGAGTCAATTGTTCAGATTCAAGCTTTTTCTTTTTATCCGCAGCAATATCTTCTTTCACTCTCCTTAAAGCCTCCGCGAGGTCATTTGGCGCCACAGGTTTTAATAAATAATCCTTTACTCCTTCAACCAGAGAGGAGCGAACATATTCAAAATCCGAATAACCTGATAAAACGATGACTTTTACATGAGGAAATTCACGGCTGCATCTGCCTGCAAATTCAATCCCGTCCATAACAGGCATCCGTACATCCGTTATCACGACATCCGCACATGTCTCTTTCACGAGTTCAAGCGCCTCTTTCCCATTAGACGCTTCCCCTGCAATCTCAAATCCTTCCTCTTCCCAGTTTGCTTTCATTTTTAAACCCCTGCGGATCTGAATCTCATCATCCGCCAGTATGACCTTCATCATGTATATCCCCCTCAATTCCTTTTATACATAATGCAATGCTTGTACCGGCACCTTCTTCTGACTTTATATGAAGGGAAAACCTTTCACCGCAGAAGAGCTTCAGTCTGCCGATTACATTCCTTAAACCGATGCTGTTTCCTGAACTGTTCAAAACCGTTTCAAATTCTTTCTCATCTTCCATCAGTTTTGATAGGACTTCCCTTGACATGCCTATGCCATCATCTTCTATGACAATCTTTACCTCATGATCACGCAACTCCGTCCTGATCCTGATGACCGCTTCGGTTTTTTCAATCATGCTGTATTTGACCGCATTTTCCACAAGCGGCTGAATAATAAATTTACAGATGGGAAATGAGGCAGCATCCTTGTCCTCTTCTACAATGAATGTAATAGCCCCCTCATACCGCAGCTTTAAAATCTCAATGAAGTCGCGGATGTATGCAAGCTCTTCTCCCAGTCTGACGATATCTGTCTTTGTGTTAAGAGAATACCTCATCATTCTTCCAAGATAGACGCTGACATCAAGAACTTCCTTCTGTTTATTCTGCAGGGCAAGACTTCCGATCACTTCAAGTGTATTATTTAAGAAATGGGGGTTGATCTGCAGCAGCAGTGCCTTGTATTCAGCATCTTTCCGCCGGAGATTTGCCTTAAATTCTGTTTTAATCAATTCATTCAGCTTCTCAATTGTGTGATCAAACACTTTAATGGCGTAGCCGACCTCATGGTTATGGGTTTTAATCGTCGGCATGAACTGCCTTGCACCTTCCAGATTTCCTTTTTCAACAAACTTCATGGCGTTGGTCAGCTTTCCAAGCGGCCGGACGATAGTTGACGACAGGATGTAAGAAGCAAGAATCGTCAGCAGGAAAATAACGGCGCTGATCATCAATAAGTTCCGCTGCAGCCTGTCAATTTCCGCAAACAGTTCAGCCCTTGTAATTTCGCTTACCAGCGTCCAGTTGCCCACCTTCAGTTTCTGAAAAAACACCAGATACTCTTCTCCGTTATAAGCTGTTTCAATTAAACCGTCAGACTCACTTTTCCTTTCAGTGGATAACAGCGTCCCCTTCAGAACAGATTCAGGGGTTTTCACTTTGCCTGTCAGCACATTCTCTCCTCTTCCGTCCAGCAAATAAACGCGTCCGTTTTCACCGAGCTTAATCTTTCCAAGGGCCGTCTCAAGAAGCGCTGTTGGAAAACTGACTTTAATAATGCCGGACAAATCCAGCATCTGCATATCAAAAAGAGGAATCAGATAGCTGTTCACCTCAGTTTCCCTCATCGCCTGATGAAGCTGATACTGATCCCGGTGATGACTGATCCAGCGCTTTTCCTCCCTTGTAAAATCCTTGTACCAATCTGTTTCAGCAAGCAGAGGATTATCTCCCCACGTCCCTTTTCCGCTGTTTAGAAAAACGGATATGTCCATGCCGTTTGAATTATTGATCATCATCGACGAGAGCAGCATTTTCAGCTGGTTTTTAATCAGCAGCCTCTCATCTGACGGAACAGCAGGATCACTTTCTGCACGCAGCCAGTCCTGGGTGGTCTGATTGACAAGAACCTGCTTCCCGAGATCCTCTGCCTGAGAAGTGAGCGAATCAATGTAAATCGAATACTGCTCCATCATATCAGCCGTTGAATTCTTTGTCTGATCTTCTATAACAGACGCAAACCAGGCAGGAATTAATAGAGACAGTATTAAAAACGGAACGGTCAGGAGAATTGTAAATATCATAAAAAGTCGGTTTCTAAGTGAATAAAACATGCTGCCCCCCGGTCACTCTTCGATTATTTCCTCTTCTTTTTCTTACAGTATATAACAACCAGCGCGCACCAGGGCGGATGATTTGCGTTTTTTGGGAAGCTCGGCATTTACATGAAGCTGTTTTTTTTAACAAGAAAAAAGCAGCGCTCATCTGAACGCTGCCTCCTGTCTGCTTATTTACGAATCCAAACCGCACCGGCGGAATTGTCTTTCGCTTCTCCTACTACCTGGAATTTCAGGCCGTAGTTTGGAACTTTTCGTCCTGCATCCGGAATGACATCATTGATGTAGGATCTTGAATCATCAAAGAATGTTACTCCCTTTAGTCCGTTGTAGCTGTATTCGCCGCGTGTCGGGCTGTCTACATACCATGAAGGTGACTTGTCATATGAGAATGCTACATCTGCAATCTGGTAGCGTGTCGATTGAGTAGTTGTCAGTTTGCCGTCAAGCTGGCCGTACAAAGGCAGCGGATGAGAATCTACCACTCCAAGGAAGCCTTCACCTGGATGTTCGCCGACCCAGTTGTCTGTGAAGCTGTCATCTGCATACCACACGACCATGCCTGTGTTGTATTTTGGTCCGCGTGAGAACGCAAGGGCTTTATCAGAACCTGCATAGTTTCTCCACTCAAGATAGTAGTGATGTTTAGCAAGGTACGTCCCGTCAAATGCCTGGAAACCGTTTAAAGTAAACTTCGCTGCACCTTCTGCATCATCGGTGAAAAGCTGTTCGCCGTCAGCCGTTAAAACCGCGTTGTCGAGTGCAAAACCTTCAGGTGCAAGACCTCCGTCTGTCGAGTAATCAAAGACAATCTTTACTTTTTTACCTGCGAATTCGCTCAAGTCGTATGACTTGTCGATCCATTTTCCGCCAGTTGTTCCCTTAGTTGCGTCTCCGTCTGTTACATCTCCGCCGAGGATTTCAAGAACTTTGCTTCCGTCAGCTGTTTCTGCTTTTACAGTTAAAGCATCACATGCACAGCCGTATTCGATTTCATAATTTGCTTTGAACGTGAATTCTGCACTTGTTTTGCCTGTAAGGTCAAATTCAGGAGTTTCCATTACAGTGTGTAAGTTATCACCTTTCGTACTGTGATAGTATTTTTCACCAAACTGCGGCTGGATTGTACTTTTCACTTCTTTTTCCGGAAGGTTTACTTTCACAATACCAGGGTTGTTTGACTTAGTTACACTTTGATCAATAAAAGCTGCCGTTCCTTCAGCCGTTACGTCCTTGTAGTCGATTTCGTGAATGTTGGCCCAGTTTCCGCCCATCATCGTCTGGAAAAATTCTTTATTCTGCGGAGAAAAACTTGTCGGTTCTGTTCCGGCAATCTCTCCGTTCCAGCTTCCGCCGCTCATGATGGACCATGAAGCAACCGGCTCACCCTGTCCTGAATACTGCGTATCATACTCATCAGGAAGGCCTAAATCGTGTCCGAATTCATGGGCAAAAACGCCGACTGCCCCGTCTTCAGGCTGGATAGTGTAATCAAATGCAGCCATATTACCGCCCCAGTAATCCACATCAGCCTCTGTGCCAGGTACAGGGAATACACCGTCAAGTGTCCAGCGGTGTGACCAGATTGCGTTGCTCTCAAGCTTTCCGCCGCCTGCTTCCTGGCCTGTTCCCGCATGAACAATCATCAAGTGGTCTACAAGGCCGTCCGGCTCATTTTGATTGCCGTCACCGTCAAGGTCATAAAGATCAAATACATCATAGTCTGCAAGATTCATACCTGATGCTGCTGCAGCTTTAAGAGATTCTTTTACTAGATCACGGGGTCCAAGCGGGGCAAGATTATCGTGTCCCCCTGCAGAATTATCGTCCCCGTAGTCAGCTGCTTTTCCCGGAACCGTAAGCCACTCAGAAACTGTACCGTCTACTGTATAGCTTCCGCCGGACTGCTCTTCATAGAATTGCTTAAAAGTAGGAACTTTTTTTCCGTCCAAAAGCTGAAACGGCTTGTCCCCGAACAGCATGTTTTCATAATGCTCTTTGCTGAAATCATTTGAATACATGTAGCCTTCTTCTTTACTAATATTGTTGTGTTTAAAATCTTCAAACTCAACAAGCAAAATCAAAACCTTATCTTCTCTTACTGCTCCTTCATAATTTGCTTGTCTAGCAGGTTTCACGTTAACAAAGCCGTCTTTTTTGCCTTTTTTCAGCTTATCATGACCTTTAGTGAGCTGCTTTGTGAGCTGCTCTTTTTGTTTCGTTAAAAAGTCTTTTGACTTTTCATCCAGATCATATTCTGCATGTGAATGACCATCTTCTGTATGCAGATCGGCAGCAGGTTTTTCACCTTGCTTTTTTTCAATATAGTTTTTAACAGCTGCGGCAGTCTCTTTGTCGCTCGCCTTTTTTGGGATGATTCCCTGTTTCTTCAAAGCGTTAGCCAGGCGCTCTTCATTTATGATATTCATATCAATCGGCGCAGACAAAGCCGTTTGTGTGTCTTCCTGCACTGGCTGCTTGGCGAAAGCTGCCGGTGCAAACAGGCCTGCCGTCAAGCTTGCAGCCAGAATCGACGTTCCAAGTTTCTTGCTCCAGTTATTCAAGTGCGGTCCCCTCCCAATTTGTAAGAACATGTAGAATTTTCTGTTTTTTCTACACGTATAAAGATACCATACTATGAAAAACTTGGAATTGGCCTATATCCCTATAATCGGAAATATTTTACTAGTATAATAGATCATCCGAATGGAAAAAGAACTGAAACAATGGACCTATATTAATCTGAAGGCATGAAGGAAGAAGGAAGCATAATCCATCAGCCACCCCCAGAAAATCCGCCTTTTCATTCAATAGTGTATTGAAATAGACGATGCTTGGAGGGAAACGATGGAGTCCTACGTAAAAGATTCTCTGCAAAAATGGAAAGAAGACATGCTGCAGCAAAAAAACGAAATTGATGCTGAGTACGAGAAAGTTAAAAGCGAACTTCAGCTGTATTCCTATAAGTTCGGCATTACGAAACAAGTGATTCAATCCACGATTAATGACGAAATCATCAGCACAATCAAAACCACTTACCAAAAGCCGTTTGAAGAAAAATTCAATGAACTGAAACTGTACATAAAAGAATTGGATGAAAAGCGAAGAGTTTATCAGATGTTTGTTGAGAAGATTGAAAAAGTAAGCGAGACAGACGAAAATTAAGCAGAAATCCCTGTGGCGGATTTCTGCTTTTTTTTGTGTAGCAAAACGTCTGTTTTTGGGGAGGTACGTTTTCCGGTTTGAGATCATCAAACTGCCTTACACCTCTTTTGAGGGCACTATTCCCTCAGTTCAGAACCACCAAACAAGCTTTCCCTCTCTCTTGAGGGCACTGTTCCCTCTGTTCGGAACCACCAAACAGGCTTTCCCTCTCTCTTGAGGGCACTGTTCCCTCTGTTCGGAACCACCAAACAGGCTTTCCCTCTCTCTTGAGGGCACTGTTCCCTCTGTTCGGAACCACCAAACAGGCTTTCCCTCTCTCTTGAGGGCACTGTTCCCGCAGTTCGGAACCACCAAACAGGCTTCCCCTCTCTCTTGAAGGCATATTCTCACTGTTCGGGATCATCAAACAAACATCACTGCTCTTTTGAGGGTGCTTGTTTGCAATACATCGTCCTTTGACATGACAGCATGCACCGATTCTGAAACAAGCAACATCACCTTTTCAGAAATAGAAAAAAAGCCGGTCTCCCGGCTTTAATGAAGATACTTTCCATGATCAGGAATGGCCAGCTTTTCAAAGTCCCTGCTCAAAAGGGCAAGGCCGTCACGCAGTTCTTCTCCTGAAACAGGCACACCATGTCCTGTAATTGCTGTGGAAGGCTTTAAGGATTCGAGTGTTCTGACAGATTCCCATGCTGCCTGACAGTCCGTCGTGAAATATCTGGGCGGACCTGAGATTTCCTGTTTTTGTGTAAACACTTTATAGAGGGAGTCCTGCCTCACGGTTACAAACGCATCCCCTGCTAGCAGCGTTCGGTCGGATTCTCTGAAAAATGAGACATGTCCCGGTGTATGGCCGGGAGTATGGACCCATTTCCAATCTGAAAGTCCAGGAATCATTCCATCTGGTTCAAACGGCTTGACCCTGTCTTTAAGATTGATGGATTCGTTCGGGAACATTTTCGAGAGTTTCGCGACCATTCCGCCTTCTGCACTTGGGTCCGGTTCTGGATAATCTTTCTGGCCTGTTAAAAATGGGATTTCCAGTTCGTGGGCATACACCGGCACCTGCCACTGTTCAACGAGTTCTACAATTCCTCCCACATGGTCAAAATGCCCATGTGTCAGCAGAATCGCTTTTGGAGCAGCATCAACTCCGCCATGTGCTTCGAACGCTTTTTTAATCGCGTCTGCAGAGTGGGGCATCCCTGCATCAATGACATACCAGTCTTCCCCGCTTCTCATAAATACAACGTTTACCACCTGATTTGTATAGCAGTAAACCCCGGGAAGCACATCAATTTCAAGTCCGCTCATCACAGATGTTACCGGGATGAACTTATGCTCAAAGGGGCTCTCCATGTTATCGTCCATCGCTGATACCTCCTGATTTTCATTCAAGAAGTTAGTATCCTCACGATCCTGACAATCTATTCACATACAAGAACCTGTCTAGAGAACATCTGTTTTCTGACCGTGCATCTGTCGATGATGGCAAAGCCGGCTTCAAGAATCATGTGATCCATCGTTTCACTCGTGACAATGACTGCACGATCTGCAATGCGTCTTGCATGCCTGATGATATCAAGCTGCTCCTCAGGGGTAGCATGTGTATAAAGATTGTAAGGCATATCGATGATGGCCGCGTCATATTTTCCATTTACCTCTTCAATAGGAGATACTTTCACATCACACTCATAGCCAAAATGGGCAATATTTTCTCTGGAGCCATCCACGACAAGAGGGTTGATATCACGGCCGACAATGTCAATTCCCATTGAAAGAGCTTCAACGAGTACTGTTCCTATTCCGCAGCAGGGGTCGATTGCCTTTACTCCGGCAGGATGCGGGACCGCAATGTTAGCCGCTGCTCTGGCAACTCTGGTACTGAGAGCGGTTGAATACTCCCGAGGCTTTTTCACATGGTGCAGATATACAGGTTCGGCTTTTGTATAGTTTCCGAAATACCAGCGTCCTTCGTGTACTGTAATCCCAAATATCTGATCAGGATTCCGGACATCTGCATCTGCTTTAAACGGCCAGCCAACTCTGCGTTCAATCTTCCGCCGTTCATCATAGCTGATTTGTTCTGGTTCATCCAGGTCATTGATTTTCAGAAAAATGATCTTAAAAGTGTTCGTACCGATATCAATCTTGCCAACCTGCTGAACGATATCCTCTACTTCATTTCCTTCATATAAAATCTCTATGCGCTCTTTCATAAAAGGGCTTCTGCTTGGATCAATGCAGATGCTGCTTTTCAGGCAGTATCCATCCGGCTGAACGCCAAAAAAAGACCGCATTTCAAGCTTGCATAGTTCAAGCTCTTCTTTTGTGCTTGCAAACGTATAAATATAGGCCGGTTTCCGGCTTTGATTCTGCAATCATTTCCCATCCTTTAGCGTTAAAAATATGCGTCTATAAAACCATAGCTGTATTCTAAAAGAAAAGCAATTCTTCCGGCGCGTAAAAATGACTTTCCAGGAGAATCCTACCGATAAAAGGAGAGTGATTGATCAATGAAAGATAAACACACTCAAGATCAAACGTCCGAAGGATTAAATCAAATTTTTGAAATCATAAATGCAAAAGGGGATCAAGGAGAACTGACAGACATTGTGAATCAGGCTGACGAGCATCTCCTCTGCAGCGACGACCTATTCGACCGGCAGCTTTTTGCGATCGTGGACGATACTGTCAGCGAAAAGGAAGAATAGAAAAGCATGGGCCATATAAGAGAACTAAAAAATCCGAACTGATTGATTGTTGAATAGTTCGGATTTTTTCTAATGGATCAGCTTTCTCGGTTCCTTATGACTCTTCAGCTCTCTCGCAACCGCACGAAGGGTGCTTTCCACGCTTCTTATGACCCTTTAGCTCTCTCGCATCCGCGCAAAGGGTTCTTTCTCGGTTCCTTATGACCCTTCAGCTCTCTCGAACATGCACGAAGGGTTCTTTCCACGCTTCTTATGACCTTTTAGCTCTCTCGTATTTGCGCGAAGGGTTCTTTCCACGCTTCTTATGACCCTTCAGCTCTTTCGCATCCGCGCAAAGGGTTCTTTCTCGGTTCCTTATGACCTTTCAGCCCTCTCGCATCTGCTCGAAGGGTGCTTTCCACGCTTCTTATGACCCTTTAGCTCTCTCGCTTCCTCACGAAGGGTTCTTTCCACACTTCTTATGACCCTTCAGCTCTCTCGAACATGCACGAAGGGTTCTTTCCACGCTTCTTATGACCTTTTAGCTCTCTCGTATTTGCGCGAAGGGTTCTTTCCACGCTTCTTATGACCCTTCAGCTCTTTCGCATCCGCGCAAAGGGTTCTTTCTCGGTTCCTTATGACCTATCAGCTTCTCGTATTTGCGCGAAGGGTGCTTTCCACGCTTCTTATGACCCTTCAGCTCTCTCACATCTGCTCGAAGGGTTCTTTCCACGCTTCTTATGACCTTTCAGCTCTCTCGCAACCGCACGAAGGGTGCTTTCCACGCTTCTTATGACCCTCCAGCTCTCACACATCCGCACGAAGGGTTACTTCCCGGATTCTAATGACCTTCCCCCGGATCATTCACTTTCTAGCTTCATGCACCTTCAAAAGTTTTCCCTTAACAGTGGTCGTTTTCATGGCTTTTAAAACGGCAGGCCCTTTTCCGTTCAGAATATCTACGTATGTGACATTTTCCTGTATGGAAATGATCCCAATGTCATCCGCCGTGATGCCGGGAAGGTTTGAGATTGTCCCGACAAAATCAATGGCTCTGATTTTCTTTTTCTTCCCGCCGTTAAAATAAAGTTTCATGATGCCTTTATTCAACTGGGCACTTTTGTCTTTTTTCATAGCGGGCCTCGCTGAAAGTTTCTTCTCAAAAGCCGGCTTGGCAGCTGCCGTTTCTTCATGAGTTGGAGCGTCTGTTCTGCGAATGGCAAATCCGATATAGTCCTCAATCTCCGCTGTCATTCTTTCTTCATTCGGCACAGAAAACGTTATCGCTTTCCCTTTTTTGCCTGCTCTTCCGGTTCTGCCTGTTCTGTGAACATAGCTTTCTTTTTCAAGGGGAAGATCGTAATTGATGACAAGAGATACATTGTCAACGTCAATTCCCCTTGCCGCGACATCTGTTGCAATTAAGTAGCGGAACGCTCCTTTTTTGAAATCATACATAACAGAAAAACGATCTTCCTGAACGAGTCCGCCATGAATTTTTCCGCAAGGATAGCCAGCACGGCTGAGCTTCCTCTCTAGCAAGTCCACCCTCTCCTGCGTTCTGCAAAAAAGAATGCAGCTGTCAGGATTTTCGATCACCGTTACTGCTTTTGCAAGTGAAAATTTATCATCCTCTGAAACGGTGATGAGCGAATGGTCAATGTCAGACGTCGTTAATCCAGATGCCTTTATTTCAATTTGGACCGGATCGTTCATATAGTTGTCGCACAGCTTTTCAACATCATCAGGAAGCGTAGCTGAAAAAAGCATCGATATCCGCTCTTTTGGCAGTTCTTCCATAATGGCCGCCACTTGATCGATAAACCCCATATTCAGCATCTCATCAGCTTCATCTATGATTAAAAAGCGCAATTTCTCGAGGGGGAATGTACCTTTTTCAATGTGATCAAGTACTCTTCCGGGTGTGCCCGCAACGATGTGCGTCTTTTGCTTCAATTCTATTTTCTGACGTTCAAATGGCTGTTTCCCATAAATAGCCGCTGCTTTAATTCGTTTAAATCTCCCGATGTTTGTGAGATCTTCTTTTATTTGTGCAGCAAGTTCCCTTGTCGGTGTCAAAACAAGCGCCTGCGGCTTATTCTCCTCCCATTCAACAAGCTCGCACAGAGGAATGCCGAAAGCTGCTGTTTTTCCGCTGCCTGTCTGGGATTTAACCACAAGATCTTTTTGCTGCAGGGCAGCCGGAATCACGAGCTTTTGTACTTCAGTCGGCTGGTTATAGCTTAATTTATCTAAAGCTTTAAGTAGATCAGAGCTTAACTTGTAATCTGAAAATCCGTTTTTCATTTGTCCTGAACCTCAATTTCATTTGTTTTATCACATGTGCTCCGGGTAAATATCCATTATACCCTTTATTAGACGGAATTAGATTTATGACCACAAAAAAATACCGTAAATCTCCTGGGAGATTCACGGTATTCTATCAATCTATCAGTTTAAAACTTTTACATTTACTTCGCGCTTGCCAAATGCCACTGCTGCATCTTGTGTAGGAATGAACACATCAATGCGGTCGCCTTTAATCGCTCCGCCTGTGTCCTCTGCTGTTGCATAGCCGTAGCCTTCAACATATACTTTTGATCCAAGCGGAATCACATTAGGATCAACTGCAATCACTTTTTTGTCAGGATTTGCTCTTAAATCAACGCCGGTAGCCGTTGTTCCTGAGCAGCCTTCACAAAAAGCGGTATAAGCTGTTGCTGTAACTGTCATTTCTTTTGCAACGCTCTCTTCTTTTACATCATTTTCTGAAACCGCGCTTGCAGAAGCCTCATTTACAGACGGATTTGTGTCTTTAGGCTTTTCGCTAGGTTTTGCAGGGGCAGGGGCAGGCTTGCCATTATCTGCATCACTGTAAACCACTAATTCCTGTCCAGGGTGGATCATGTCGCTTTGAAGTTCGTTTTTACCTTTAATATGTTCAACACTTGCTCCGAATTTTTCTCCGATGCTCCATAAAGTGTCTCCGGCAACGACTGTGTAAACTTCCTCATCTGATACTTTTAATGTATTGTCTGCCATGATTATGTCTGATGATAAGCCGTTCCAGCTCTTAATATCTTCCACTGAAACGTTATGTTCTTTGGATAGGCTGTAAAGAGTGTCACCCTTCTCCACTACGACCTCTTCTGCCTGTGCGCTAAATCCTGCTGTCGTTGTTAGTGCAGCAGCTGCTGCTAATGAAAAGATTGTTTTTTTCATTATTTTTCCTCCTCCTTCAGCAATCGATGTTTCCCATCTTAGCATAAAAAAGAGGCTTGTAAAAAACAGAGAGATAATAAATCCATTACAAATGTAACAGCACGATAACAATTACCTTACCAAATAACTGAAAATTCCCACTATATTCCTTAGTTTCCTGCAAAAAATAAGTGAAATTAGTTCGTTTTTCACCATATCCAAATACTAAATTTCTTTTTATCAGGACATATGGTATGGCCCTTTATAAGGGATGCACGCTAAAATTTCTTCTCTTTATATGAAACAAACCGCCACGTTAATCCGTCTTATATGTAAGAAGAAAAACCAAAGGGGAAATGAACATGGGGAAATTACTGAATAAGCTGGATATGACAAAACAAGATCTGCTGTTTGGCATTGCAGGGTCATTGCTGATTGCTTCATTCGTGCAGTTTATCGCTTAATAACGTGAAAAACCCCTTGGACAAAAGGGGTTTTTTTTATCAGACGACTGCCGCTTCCTCGGATCTTCCTCTATTGCGTTTCACGGCATATGCTACCGCAGCAGCCCAGCCGATAATGATAAATCCGTAAACGAATGGTGTAATCGATGCATCCGTATCCCAGGTTGTCAGCAGCGTTCTCGCGTTAGTCAGCACGATGAATCCTCCTACAAGGACGCCAAGAAGGTGGCCGGGAAGCTTCCTTACAAGCCAGGCGGCAATCGGTGCAGCGATGATCCCTCCAATCATTAGTGCCCCAACCCACAGCCAGTTGACCTGCTCCCATCCAAGAGAAAGCAAAAATCCAAGTGTTGCTGATACGGCAATGGCAAATTCACTCGTATCAACCGTCCCTACCACTTTCCGTGCTGAGGCTCCTTTTTGCGAAAGCAGCACTGGCGTTGCAATCGGTCCCCATCCGCCTCCGCCGGTTGCATCAGCGAACCCTGCAATCAGCCCAAGGGGAATTGATTTTTTTCTTGTTAATGCAAGGGATTGATTTTGTTCCCTTGCTTCCAAGTGAAATAAGAAACGGACAAGGACATACAGCCCTAAAGCAAGCAGGAAAACAGCAATAAACGGTTTTGCCAGATCTCCGGGCAAATTACTTAGAAAGCACGCTCCCGCAAATGCTCCGATTGAGCCCGGAATGATCAGCTTATAGACAGCCTGTTTATCCACGTTTCCAAACTTAATGTGTGAAGCTCCAGATGCTGCTGTAGTGACTACTTCTGCCAAATGCACAGATGCCGAGGCAACAGCAGGAGCAATCCCGAAAGTCAAAAGCAGTGTAGTAGATGTTACCCCGTACGCCATCCCCAGTGAACCATCAATTAACTGTGCTAAAAAACCAATAAATGCAAAAATAATAAGCTTTCTCAAAGCCTTCTCCCCTTTCTGAATAAAAAAAGGTCCTTAACATTATGTTAAGGACCTTTGGTTATCCAATCAGTCTGATTTTTTTAAATTTTCAATTTGTATTTTTATTATACATAATTCCTATGAGTTTACAAGGGATTGTGTGAAAATTTTTTTAGATCAATTTTTTCATTTTTAGTAACCAGCCTTTCTGATAAACTAAAGCTACTTCATCCTGAGAATAGAGGAGTGAAAGAAGCAATTGATTTTTGGACCCCGCGTTTTGAAAACAGGAATATCTGTCACGCTGGCGCTTTTTATCTGCTCCCTTGCAAATCTTGAGTACTCCGTATTTGCCGGGGTAGCCGCCATCTTTACAATCCAGCCTTCCATCTACAGGACATGGAAACAGGTTCGTGAACAATTTCAGGCCAATACACTCGGTGCGCTGCTCGCCCTGTTTGCTCTTTACTTTTTCGGCAGCAGTCCTCTCGTCATTGGAGTCGTTGTCATCTCTGTGATTGTAATTTGTCTGAAGCTGAAAATGGAAGCGTCCATCTCATTGACGCTTGTAACCGTTTTGGCCATCATGAGTGCACCGGGGCAAGAGGATTTTATTTATGTGCTGAACCGGTTTGCCGTCATTCTGATCGGAATTGCTTCAGCCTTTGTTGTCAATCTCCTGATTCTTCCGCCGAAATATAAAGAGAACTTTTTTTCAAAAGTGCAGACCGTTTTTGAAACGATGTCTCTTTTATTGAGAACTGCTGTATCGGATGAGCTGACTGAATCGTACTATCAGGAAAAAAGGAAAGAGTTCAGAACTGACCTGCAGCAGCTTGAAGACTTATATGAACTTTTTGATGAAGAACGGGAAAAGATGGCAAAGATCAATCCGCTGAATGTAAGAGAAATTGTCGTGTTTAAACAGATGCTCAAAACCATTCAGCAGGCTGCCGATGTACTGAAAGTCATCGAAGAGCATTACTTTCAGAGCAGAACCACACTGGCAGAGGATCAGTTGTTTGATGATCAAATTGAACAGCTGACGAAATGGCATGAGTATTTGCTGCTCAAATATGATGGAAAAATTAAACTCAAGGACCGGTTTGAAGATGACCGGGTGACAAGAGAAACAAGAGTTTTTCTTATTCAAATGATGGAAAGAGACTCTGAAAAAATTGAAAATCAGAGATTGAATGTTGTAGCATCCGCTGTCTATGAATATGCCTTCCAATTGCAGCGGCTGGATCAGCTGGTTGGAAGTTACGCAAAAAAAGCAGAAGGTGTATAAAAAAAGTCCAGCCAAACGGCTGGACTTTTATGCTGAGCGCAGCTGCCTTTCTGCAGATGCATCTTGAGCAGGTCTTGCTTTTTTGATTTTAGGTACGGGTATAACATAGCCGCTTAATGGAATAAACTGCAGCAGCCTGATAAATGCCACTCCAATGACCATGACAGCAAGGAACAGCAGCGGAGTGTTGCCGACTGTCCAAACGCTGTTTGGCAGGTATTCAACCATAAGATATAACGTCATCGGATGAATGAGATAAATGCCCATTGAATACTGGCCAATGATCATCAGCGGCTTTTTGATGACTGTCAGTTTTGTAAGAAGCGGGTACATTCCAATGGTAGCAATACAAATCAGCGGAATGTTGAACAGGTTTGTAAGTCTTCTGTTGGAAACCTGTCCAGTGATACGATACTCCACAACTGCTCCGGCAGAAACAACCAGTGCAAAAGCAAGCATCTGCCATGGACGCTTAGTCGCAAAGCCTACAATCTCTTCCCAGAAATAAGCAAGGACTCCGCCAAACGCAAAGTAGAAAAGCCAGATCGGCATAAAAGTCTTGCTTGCGAAAAACGCTCCAAGCGCTCCTTCGACACCTGGATTAAAGCCAAATAGTTTGTAGCTGATCACTAATGAAATAAGAGCAAAAACAATCATAAGAAGTTTAGATCTGACGATTTTTTGAAGCAGCGGAAAAATAAAATAAAACTGAACCACTATTGCTATAAAGTAGAGGTGGTAAAACGATTCTCCCAATAACAGCCTCTGCAGTTCTGCGCCAAAGCCCTGAAATTCCAGACCATCATAATGAAAAACCAGATAACGGTAAGCAAAGCTCCAGATAAGGAACGGGAGCAAAATTTTTGAAAAGCGCGAAGTAATGAATTTCTTTGTATCAAATCCCTTTTTTCTTACTTGGTAAAAAAGGAGAAAGCCGCTGAGCACAGCGAAAATGGTTGTTCCAAATCTTCCAACCTGATTAATAAAATACGTAAACCAATGCCATGTTTGAGCATTTGCATAATAATGAGTGGCCGTAACGTGTACGCCAACAACAGCCATACAGGCAAAAGCTCTTAAAAATGAAATTTCAAATAGGTAATTTCTGTTTTTTTGTTTAGTAGCACCAGATGACTGAACAGACATAACCTGACCTCCTTGTTCTCAAAGTATAAGTTTATTGTAGATGCAACGGACAAACAAGTGTCGATTTTTGTCAAAATAAGTACTTATGTATGAAATTGAAAAACGTGACATTTCCTGCATGAATTTTGTAAATCCCTGCAAAGCCAATATGACGGGAACTGAGCGTATTTCCCTGTAAAAGATGAATTCTGAAAAAATGAATAGCAGGACCCTCTTTTTTGGTAAAAGTTTCTTCCGTTCTTCCGCCAATGTTATTCCCGCTAAGAGAAAAGGCTTACGTGTGAATGAGGTTTTCTGATTGAAGCATCCTATAGACTATACATAACCGAAGGCGTGTTGCTGATGAATAATATATACGAGTGTTTAATTGTTGGGGCAGGAATTGCGGGGCTTCAGGCAGCCATTCAGCTTGGACGTTACAGAAGAAAGGTGATTGTCATTGATTCAGGTGAAGGACGTTCTTCCCTTTGCAGAAGCTACCGCAATATTCTGGGCTGGCCAGACGGAATCAGCGGCGAGGAACTGAGAACGCTTGGAAAAGCACAAGCTGAAGAAACAGGCGTGCACTTCTTTAGCGGCCGCGTAGTCAGGCTGAAAAAAGCAGGAAATGCTTTTGAGGCTGAAACGGCATCAGGAGCCGTCTATTACGCAAAGAGAGTTCTGCTTTCGACTGGACTATCTGACAGAATGCCGGAGCTTCCTGGCCTAAAAGCCTGCCTCGGCCTCAGTGTCTATGTGTGTCCCGATTGTGACGGCTATGAGGTCAGGGATAAAAAAACCATTGTGCTCGGCGCGGGAGCTGCGGGTGCAAACATGGCGCTTACCCTTTCTTATTGGACCGATTCTATCGTGTATGTCAATCATGAACAGCAATCAATTCCTGAAGACCTGATTCTGAAGCTTCAACACAAAGGAATTATAAGTGTGGATAAGAAAGCTGATGAAGTTTTAACAGAAAACGGATCTGTGTTTAAAGGAATTCGTTTTGCAGACGGGACGCTGCTTGAGGGTGATTGCGGCTTTCTTGCTTTCGGAGGGAACACTGTCCATACCGGGCTTGCAGCAATGCTTGGTGCTGAACGGCTTGAAAATAAGCATGTCCTGACAAATCCCAGGACAAAGGAAACAAGCGTTAAACATGTATGGGCTGCAGGAGATGCAGGCGTGCATTCTGAGCAGGTGACCATTGCAATGGGAGAAGGGTGTCAGGCTGCGGTCTGGATTCATAAGAGCCTGATGGACGGAGAATAGCAGCGGGCTGCTGTTCTCTTTTGTTTTGCCCGTGTTATTATGGGGTCTTGAAATCCGCACCTTATCATTGAAAAAATAGTTTAAAAGACTTAGTATTTAAAGAGAGTGATTTTTTACTAATTTTACATAATTTAAGCAACTTTACAAAAAGCTATTTAACTTAAGGAGTGGATGAACGTATGGGTGTGACGCTCAGTAAAGGTCAAAAAGTGGATTTAACGAAATCAAATCCCGGCCTTCAGAACGTAATTGTCGGACTTGGATGGGATGTAAGCAGGCACGGGGCATCCTACGACCTTGATGCATCAGCATTCCTGGTCGGTCAATCCGGCAAGGTAGGCAGCGATCAGGATTTTGTTTTTTACAACAATCCGTCAGGCGGAAACGGTTCGATTCTGTACACCGGAGATAACAGGACAGGTGCAGGGCATCAGGATGATGAGCAGATTCAAATTAATTTAAGCGCTGTCCCTCAGCACATTCACCGCATTGCGTTTACAATTACGATTCATGATGCACAGGCAAAGCAGCAGAACTTCGGACAGGTTGAAAATGCCTATGTCCGCATTTTCAATCCGCTTAACAATGATGAGCTGATCAGGTTTAATCTTGGCAGAGATTTTACTGTCGAAACCGCGATTGTTGCAGCTGAGCTCTACCGCCACAACGGCGAGTGGAAATTTAATGCAATTGCAAGCGGATTTCAGGGCGGCCTTGCAGCCTTGTGCCGAAACTTCGGAGTAACGGTGGATGACGAACCGGCACCGGCAGCGGGAGTTCATTCAAGCGGATTTCAGCCGCAGCAGCCAAGCTATTCCCAGCAGAATACGTATCAGCCTCAGCAGACTGCCTATTCTCAGCAGTCCGCGCCATCGTACACTCAGTCTCCTCCGGCCTATTCACAGCAAAGCTACAGCCAGCCGCAGCAGACATATAGTCAAGGATCTCAGACATACGGCGCGGAGACGATCAGCTGTACACGCTGCAGTTCAACGAACGTACGCACAGGCGAAAAGGGCTTCGGTCTTGGAAAAGCTGCTGTAGGCGGTTTGATTCTTGGACCTGTAGGACTGCTTGGAGGATTTATCGGAAAAAACAAGTTAAAGTTCACGTGCAACAGCTGCGGCAATTCCTGGTCTCCGAATCAGACGGATTACGCCGAGTGGGCTAATCAGCAAAAGAACAAGGCTATGGAGCTTTTCCAGAAATATAAGAGTCAGGACGTCCTTGAAGCCGTTGTTGCCGCCTGTGCACTTGTAGGCACGGCAGATGGCCGCCTTGATCAGGCTGAGCGCCAAAAAATGATTGAGTTTGTGAATCAAAGTGAAGAGCTTCGTGTCTTTGACACAAATAAAGTCATTCAGCAATTTAACGTATATGTTCAAAAAATGGAAAGAGATCCGATTATCGGACGTGCTGAAGCCTTTAAAGCACTTGGAAGAGTGCGCACGAAACCGGAAATTGCGAGGCTTGTTGCCCGCTATTGCATCGCCATCGGTTATGCGGACGGCCATTTCGATCAGAATGAACAAAAAGCTGTTGCAGATATCTGCTATGAGCTTGGACTGAATCCAAACGAGTTTTTGGCTTAGGAACAAAAGCGTAAGCGCCTTTTTGAAATCCGATAGGCAGATAAGAATCCGGCGGAAAAGTCCGGGTCCCGCCTTTTTTGTCGGATTTGTTCTGACAGAGGATCTAGGCGCTGGAGCTGGACGCGGATAGCTTTGTTAAGCTATTCAATCCATGAATATCATTATTAATATCCTTAACAATTAAAAAATGCCTGCAGGAATCTGTCCCGCGGGCATTTTTTTACTGTGAAAACTTTGTCACATAATCTCACAAACCAGAAGTCTTTCTGATTTTTCTATCGTAAAATAAAAGAAAAAGAAAAAATTTTTTTATCCTTCCCTTACCATATATACTCCCCTTCTCGGTTTTACGACTGAAGGATACCGTTCAATTACCTTTACCATGAATGCGGATGGAGACGATACCCGTTTCCCGGTCTGCGCTTCCAGATCGTCTGCAATTTGTTTGGGAGTGGCCACTTTCCTGGCCCTGAGCAGATGAAAAGCAGCCGCAATCAATTCATTTGACTCTTTTTTCGTATATCTCACAGTTCTCCATTCCCTTCTGATAATAGTGCTATTTCATCTATTTTACTTTGAATGGCGCCTTAAATCTACAACGTTTTAAACCGCTAAAGCGTCAAATGAATTATTTACTATACTCCTATATTTTCTGTGGGCAGCCCTTTTTGGAAAAATTTTATAAGCCCATGCTATGAACAGATTTGACAGAATCAGGTATAATAGGTTCATCACAAACAGAAATGGGTGACAGATTCTGAAAGAATTTATTCTTCTCATGGCAGAAGCTGTGAATAATATACACGACCTTATCAATTCAATGGCCTATCAGACGTTTGGGTTAAATGTGACGGACAAAGACCTTCACTTCTGGATTATGGGCTTCATTGGAATGGCTGTGTTTCTCTTTGTCTACCTTCTTTCGAAATGGCTGTCAAAGCTTCCTTTTGGAATAACAGCTCTTTCCTTTCTATACACAATGACGTTTATGTTCGTTCTTGTTTTTGGGATAGAAATTCAGCAGGCTCTTACAAGACGCGGGAACATGGAATTTATTGATGCCATTGTCGGACTGTGGGGCTTTGTCGCACTATTTTTAGTTTATATAGCGCTCATCCTTGTTGTTTTGGTGATTAGAAGTCTTTTCAGAAAAATAACCAGTAAAGAGGATATAGACGCTTAATCAGGAGCTCTCAAATGAGGGCTCTTTTTGTATGGAGATTTATCCGAATGCTCACAAAGAGAACCTCACGGAGTTTTACAAACTGAAAGGAAAAGCCGCATCTATGCCTGACCTGCCTGAGCAAAGCACTACTTCCTTGTCAGGCCCTTTCGGAACCAGACATAGAATATGCGGATAATGATGATGATGGAAAGGTTAATGAAGAAGGTCAGGAACCAATGATACTTCCTGTACTCCATTAAATCTGTATACTCTGCAAGAAGCCAGGCCATGAGCTGGATGCCGAATGCACTGGCAATGAAATAAGCTGCTTTCAGCAGAAGCCTATTTTGTTCAGGATAGTTCAGGTTAAACCAAACGGCAATGGCAGGATAAAACAAGTAGTACAGGGTCAAGCTCATCTTTGTCGCATCCGGAAACTCCCTGAACGGAAAAACCATCCTGCCTGACAGGGTTTGTATGTACACATACAGCCAGCCCACAGACTGTGCAAACAGGAAGATCACTTGAGCCTCTCTCCGTTTTTCTTTTGGAACCTTCAGCAGCAGATACAATATTGCAGCTCCCCAAAGAGAAGCAAGGACAATCATTTCACGCATGGCTGTCACCTTTTGAAACCATTCCCTTCCTGTACCATTTTACGTACTGATGGTTAATCATCAGTACCAGCATGACGGAAAAAAAAGTCCAGTGCCATTTCCATTCGTCATATCTGACTAGGTTCGTATAGGCTTCCAATATGACTTCTGCAACGGTAAATACCCCGGAGAAGATAATAGCGTAAACCCATTTTACAATCAGGCTTTTGCGTGATGGATAATGGATGCTGAAAAGAATGGCCAGCACGGGAAATAGGAAAAACTCAAACGTAAAGCTTGATTCGTTGACTTTGTTTTCAATGCTGAAAAGCTGCACCGGGTAATGGATCCAGCCCATTTCAACAACAAAAAGTCCTGCAATCCACGTAATGGAGCCAAGGGAAAGAAACGGAATCCATGCTTCCCTCGCCCTCTCTTTCGGTACAAACTTTCCTATTAATAGGATGCTGAGCACAATGGCTCCGGCAATAATCCATCTCTCATGTATCATAGCGTCCCTGTCCATTTCTGTTTTTGTTGAATCTTCTTTAACCTTCTGTCAATACAGGAGGATTCTGGAATTCCCCCTGTTTTATTACTATTGGTTCATCTTTTGCCAATTATGTGAGAATACAATAGGATGTTGAAATTTTTTATGATAAAGTGAGGGTACAAAGGGCATTTACTTTTTGATACGGGAGAGAAGTTGATGAAGACTAAGGCTTTGTGCCAATTTTTAAGAGAGCAGTCTGATACTATGTCAGACAAATGGCTCAGTGCAAGAACCGTTGAACCAGTATCTGTTTATTCCATTGATGTACCTGATAAAGTCACAGCAGATCTTCGCGATCAAAATCAGCAATTCATTCATACCCTTATCAATCTCCTTGAGAACCCCGCAGCTGACCGGCTGAGCAGCTGGGCTCAGGAAATCGCTGTAAAACGCGCCGCTTCAGAAACTCCTCTATACCGTACCATTCAGCAATTCAGACGCTTCAGGCTGATTTTTCTGGAAACGGCCGAAGCCTATATCTTAAGCCATGAAGATGAATTTACCATTCATGACCTTCTGTCTTTCAGCAAACAAGTACACTCAGCCTTTGATCACGCCATCGAACTCTTTACCCGCTATTATCATCAAGTATCAGACGCAAGAATGGAAGCCCATAAAACCATGATTTACAAGCAGACAACACCCGTTATTCCAATCTCAGATGAAATCGGGGTTTTGCCGATTGTCGGTGATCTTGACATGCACCGCGCATCAATGATTACAGAAAGTGCCATCTCAAAAGCGGAACAGCTTAACCTGAGCCACATTGTGATCGACCTCTCCGGCGTTTTGGTTATTGACACGATGGTTGCCGGGCAGCTTTTTAAAATGATGCAGATGCTGAAGCTGCTCGGAATTCAGGTAACCATTACGGGCATCCGTCCCGAAATCGCTCAAACTTCCATCCAGCTTGGAATTGATTTTGGAGATCTCGCTACATTTGGACAGCTTAAGCATGCCCTGAGATACCTATATAAGAAATGAGCCCTTTCTAAACTGCAGCCCCATACCTCCACCTGCCAAAGCAGATTCTTCACGCTGTTCCCTTCTCCCGAAAAGTGATAGATTAATAGGAAAGGAGGAGAACCGAATGATTCTTACTGGAATGATCCTTGATACTGAAACGACTGGCCTGTCCCCTGTTAATGATGAAATAATTGAGATTGGCTATATCCTTTTTACTTATGATGATGAGCGGGACCTTTACTTAGATACACTGGAAGAAGGCACTTATCTAAGAGAACCGCTCTCTGCCTCTGCCAGAAAAAACTACCCATTTGCTTTCCGCATTCATGCCATTCCGTTTGAAGACGTGAAAGGCAAGTCATTTGATGATGACAAAGTAAAAGCGGCCATAAAAAAAGCAGATTTTATCATTGCCCACAATGCTTCGTTTGACAAAAGCTTTACGGTCAAAATGTACCCTGAGCTTTTTTCAAAAAAGTGGTACTGTTCCGCTCGGAACATCCCTTGGAAAACATACGGATATTACAGCGCGAAGCTTATCAGCCTGCTGCACAGCCATAAGCTTGCATCTTCGCAGACTCACCGCGCTCTTGATGATGTCAGACAGCTGAAACAGCTGCTCACGAGTTCCAATTATGAGGGGAAATCCTATTTGAAGGTTGCCCTTTCCTCTGCATCGCCTGTGAAAAAGACGGTTATGTGCCCTCTCTCAGGCGTTAAACAAAAACAGGCAGACGGAACGAGCCCCCAGACTTACATTCCTTCTCTTTCCGCAAAAGACATCCTGTCTCTGACTAAAGAGGAAGGGAAAGACCGGTATCTTGTCTACACAGAAACAGGCCGCTATATCGGCTTTATCGGCGCAGCAAAAAGCAGACAAATAGAAGCCTCTCTTCGTGAAGGTTTGGGGATGAAGGCAGAAGTATCAGAGCTCTCGGTGAATGAAAAAGGAGAGCATCACTGCACCGTATCAGTGACAATTGAACCGGTTAAGAAAAAGCAGACTGCACGGTAATCGGACAGCACATCCCGACGCTGACACCTGACAGAATCGTGAAAAAAAGCCGGACAAAACATAAGAGCGTATTCTTACCCTAAATTGATGCCGCCGATGATGATACCGTACGAAAACGGATGAATCGTACGCTATTCGAACACCGGCTGGGATTATACCGTACGAAAGAGCGTGAATCTTATGCTATCTGACCAACGGCAGCTGATTATACCGTAAAAAACAGATATAAAAACCCGACAACAGAAGAGAAAATAGAAAAAGGGTGAATTTGAACGAATCAAATTCACCCTTTTTATATTTCCCACTCTTTTTACTTATCATTCAGAATGCTCTCTTCAAGTACAGCCGACTTGTCGCCGTACACCTTTTCAATATGCTGGAGTCCCCATGCAGACAGCGATTCAAGAACGCCGGTTACGGACCAGCCGTATTCCGTCAGCTCATATTCGACTTTTGGCGGAACCTGATTGTAGATGATCCGCTTGACGATTCCGTCCTCTTCAAGCTCCCTGAGCTGCTGGGTTAGCATTTTCTGGGTAATGCCGGGCATCAGTTTTTTCAATTCGCCTGTCCGCTTTTTTCCCCGCATTAAATGGCAGAGAATCACGCATTTCCATTTGCCGCCAATCACTTCAAGAGCAGCTTCTACGGGAATGTTGTACCGCTTTGCTTTCACCTGATCCTGCCTCCGCATTCACTTATTTTTTATCTGCCGGATAAACGACGCCAATCTGTTTTCTGGCTTCATCCATCACGTTCATCACCGCAATGGAACGGTTATAGGTGTTAATAGACGATTCATAAAGGTCATTTTGAATCAGATCAATGAATTCCTTCATTTCATAGTACATCGTTTCTTCTTTTTGCGGTCGCGTAATATCTTCGATTCTGCCGTCGCGGTAATGTATTTCCACTTTCCCGATTGTACTGATTCTGTCGATGACGATCGTCCCGTCCTCTCCATGTATTTCGGAAGGCAGGGCGGAATCAGAAATTTTCGAGTACATCATAACAGCATCCATGTCCTTGTATTGAAGAAGAATGCTTCCTTCTCCGTCAACGCCTGAATCAAGCATCAGCCCGCTTGCTTTAATTGTCTCCGGCTCTCCAAACAGGACAAGAGAAGGATACAGTGCATAAACACCTATGTCCATAAGAGAGCCATTTGAAAATTCGGGTTTAAATGCATTCAGAACCGTTCCCGAGCGGTATGCGTCATATCTTGAAGAATACTGGCAGTAGCTTGCCGTATATCTTCTTACTGTTCCAATTTTATGAAGGTTTTCCTGGATAGCTTTAAAGTTTGGCAGGAAAGTGGATTTCATTGCTTCCATGAGCAGGACGCGGTTTTCTTTCGCGGCCTCAATCATTTTTGTCACTTCTGCTGTGTTGGAAGCGAGCGGCTTTTCACAGAGAACGTGTTTTTTATGGTTCATAAACAAGATCGCCTGTTCTGCATGCAGCGAATTCGGACTTGCTATGTAAACGGCATCGATTTCATCGCTTTTTGCCATGCATTCTAAATCTGTGAATGTTTTTTTCACGTTATATTTAGCAGCAAATTCTTCCGCTTTCTCGCTTGATCTTGAGTAGACGGCTGTAAGCGAAAAATCTTCAACCTGCATAGCGGCCTGAAGCAGGCGGTCTGTAATCCAGTTGGTTCCAATAATTCCAAAGCGTATCAACGTTAGTTCCTCCCAAAAATCAATTTCTGTAATACCTTACCATATGCAGGGGCAAACGTCTCAAGTGACGCTTGCTTAAATTAGTTCCACCTCTACAGATTCAATGCCCTGAACGTTTTTTATATCTTCGTACACATCAGACGTATAGCGGTCATTTTTTATCAGCAGGATTAAGTCAACGGTTCTCATTTCCCGGTCAACAACATCCTTGATTTTGACATATTTGATTTTCATATCATAATCACGGAGAATTTTCAGCACGTCAGATATACTCACGTTAACCGGAACCGTCAATTTTACTTTCAGTTCTTTAAGACGGAGCGTGCGGGGTCCGATTTTTTTTACAAGCGGCGCAATGATTTCAATTGATCCGATCATGAAAACAAGGGCAATCAAAGCCTCCTGATAAAAGCCGGCACCAATGGCAATGCCAAGTCCTGCAGCTCCCCAGATCATCGCTGCAGTCGTCAGGCCGCTGATGACATCATTGCTTCTCCGGAGGATGGCACCTGCACCAAGAAAACCTACTCCTGATACAATTTGAGCAGCAAGTCTCAGCGGGTCCATCGGCCGGTTGTAATCATTTGAAAAAGTATAGGCTGCCTCTATTGAAATAACGGTCAATAGACACGAGCTCACTGCGATAATAATGGTGGTCTTGAGTCCGAGAGGCTTTTTCTTAATCTCGCGCTCAAGCCCGATGATAATTCCGACAAGCAAAGATAAAAACAACTTAAGAATCGTATGCTGATGAACGATGATATCCTCCAACTCTGTTCCCCCTTTCTCTTTTTATAGTGTACTCTTTTAATGTTTGAAACATTATACCATTCGCAGGCATGTGAATATATGTGATGCAAGTAAGACCCTGCATTCTCCTGATGCATGGCAAAAAGACACCCTGCATCGCAGGGTGCCTTGCGTACCGCTTATTCTTCTTCAGCGAATGCTGTTTTTTTGCGTTTAAATTTGCCCATGATTTCATAAACGATCGGCACGATGATGAGAGTAAGAAGCGTTGAACTTGTCAGTCCGCCGATGACCGTTACTCCAAGTCCTTTGGAGATAATGCCGCTTCCGCCTTCAATGCCGATGGCAAGAGGGATGAGCGCTCCGATTGTAGCGATGGCGGTCATCAGAATCGGGCGCAGACGTGTTGTTCCTGCTTCAAGCAGAGCTTCTCTCGTTGAAAGTCCCTCGCGTTCTTTGTGAATGACGCGGTCAATCAGAACGATTGCGTTCGTGACAACAATTCCAATCAGCATAAGTGCTCCAATCATGGAGTTGATGCTGATCGTTTCTCCCGCAATCCAAAGTCCAACAAGAGCTCCAATTACTGTAAACGGAAGAGAGAACAGGATCGCGAACGGTGCAAGTCCTCCTCCAAACGTAATGACAAGCACGAGATAAACAATGGCAACAGCTGCAAGCATCGCAAGTCCAAGCTGAGTAAAGGATTCCTGAATATCTTCCGTTACCCCTCCTGTGTCGATATCAACGCCTGAAGGCAATGAGAGTTTATCCACTTCCTTCTGAACCTCACCGGATGCTTTTGCCACATCATCTGTTGTCAGTTCTCCGGAAACCTGAACATAAATGCGTCCGTCGCGGCGTGTCACTGTATCAGAGGTCTTCCCCTCTTCAACTGAGACAACATCTCCGATTTTCACTTCCTGACCCAGTGGAGACTTAATCGTTTTTTCGGTCAGGTCCTCTGCATTTTCAAACGTTTCTTTTTCTGTCTGCAAATAGACGTTGATGTCTTCCCCGTCTTTTTCAACCTGGGTCAGAACCGGCCGGTCACGCTGCGGCATCAGTTCCATGCCGATTTGTCCGGCAGTCAGGCCAAGCTTGCTCAATTCCTCCTGGTTTGCGACAAGAGTGAACTCATCGTACGTTTCAGCGAGGCTTGAGCTTACATTTTTAAAGCTGCCGTTGTCCTTCATGATCTTTTCAATTTCTCCGACAATCGGTTCAATGTCTTTCAGTTCGTTGCCATACACGAAGAACTGAACTTCATTGCTTCCGGCGCTTTGCGTGAAGTCCTGTGCAGCCCACTCGCCCTGTTCTGCGTCTGCCTGAAGGTCTTCAATGACCTTCTCTTTTTCTTTTTCAAAGTTTTCTGTGTCGTCCTCATATTCAATGAAGAATATCGCACTGTTCGTGTCACCCGGATTCATCGGGTTTTCGCTTCCAAGCGAGTATTGGACAAGCGAAACGTTTTTGCGGTCAAGCAGCATGCTTTCTGCGTTTGTTACCACTTCTTCAACCTGTTCTTCTGTTTCGCCAGGTGCAGGTTTATACGTCGCATAAACAAGCTTCTGTTCTTCAGAAGGCAGGAAGCTGACACCGATGACAGGCACAAGGAACAAACTTCCGACAAGCAGCAGGACGGCAAGAATAGATGTGATCCATTTATGGTTCAATGTCCAGTTCAAAATACTTCTGTAGGCAGCCGTCATTTTCCCCGGCTTATGTTCATCGTGTTTTTTAGCGGTCTCTCCGTACAGTCCTTTCTTAAAGAAACTGTGTGCAAGCATTGGCACGATTGTAACAGCTACAACAAGAGACGCCAGAAGTGCAAAGACAATCGTCAAGGCAAATGGAAGGAACAGTTCTCCGATCACTCCATTAACAAGTGCAAGCGGTAAGAACACCGCGATTGTTACGATTGTTGAAGACATAATCGGAACAAACATTTCTTTGGTTGCTTCTCTTACAAGCGCCATGCCTTTCAGTTTTTCACCCTGCAGAGACATTCTGCGGTAAATATTCTCAATAACGACGATCGAGTCATCGACGACACGCCCTATGGCAACGGTCATCGCTCCAAGTGTCATAATGTTTAATGTGATGTCCATTTGTTTCAATAAGAGAATTGCAATCAATAAAGAAAGAGGAATGGACACAACCGAGATTAACGTTGATTTAATATCCCTCAGGAACAAAAGGATAATGATTATGGCAAACAATGCTCCAAAAGCCGCTTTGCTCAGCATCGTGCTTACGGATTCTTCAATCGGCTCCGCCTGGTCAAGAGTCGTCTGCACATCAAGGTTTTTATATTCTTTTTCGTAGGTTTTAAGCTCTTTTTTAACAGCATTTGCTACATCAACTGTGTTGGCATCAGCAGATTTTACAACCTGAATACCGATTGCTTCTTTGCCGTTTGTGCGGGAAATCGATTCGGCTTTCCCGACTGATTGAATGTCTGCAATCTCAGAAAGTTTTACAGTCGGCAGCTCGGCAGCCTGAGGAGCCTGTGCTCCAGGTGCTGTCTGAGTCTGTCCTGCAGGAGGAGCTCCAGCAGGTGCCTGTGCGCCAGGGTTTTGTCCTGCACCAGGGTTCTGTCCTGCACCAGGTGCCGCCTGCTGCATGCCGGCATCTGCTCCTTTAGGCGTGACAGGAATCTCAAGGTTTTTAAGATCATCTATTGTGACGATATTTCCATCAACAACAACAGACTGCTCTTTCTCGCCGAATGTATAAAGCCCAAGCGGGAAGTTTACATCTGCGCCTTTAATGATATTCTGGACCGTTTCCTGATCCATGTTGTATTCTGCAAGTTTATCTTCTTTAAAGGTGAACTGCACTTCTTCTACCTGCTGGCCGGATACCTGAACAGAAGATACACCGTCAAGACCCTTCAAAGAAGGGACGATGTCATCCTCCACGAGTGTGGTTAACTCGCTGAGTGACTCCCCATCCTCTGAAATGCTTAAAGCCAAAATAGGAAATGCGTTAATGCTGAGTCTTGAAATATCCGAATCATTGACTCCTTCAGGAAAAGACAAGTCTGCTACAGTGCTTTTCACTTCTTCTTCCGCTTTATCCATATCTTTTTCAAACTCATATTCAATTTGAATGGAAGAGGCGTTCTGGAAGGATGTAGAGCTCACTACATTTACTCCGCCAAGATTCTGGACTGCCTGTTCAATCGGTTCCGTTACTTTTTCAGCAACTTCTTCAGGAGTAGCTCCAGGATAAACAGTTGTCACGGTTACAATGGGAGTTGTAATATTCGGGATTGTCTCAAGCTTCATGTTTATGCCTGAGTAAAGTCCTGCCACTGTCACAATAATTGTCAGCAGCCATACAGCAAATTTGTTCTTCAGGACAAAATTAATGATGGAATTCATGTGATCCTCCGGAGATGATTTTTTTAAAGTTTATTGACTGACTGGTCATAATAATTAATAATATAAATGACCAGTCGTTTGCAGTCAATTATAATAAGCATGTTCCAGTATGAATTTTATGTAAATGTGAACATTCAGTCATAAATCAGCTGTACTTCAGGAACATTATGGTGAGAACAGAAGATGGCCAATGCACGTGTAAGGAGAATCAGCGAATGAAAGAAAAAGAAAAGCGGATCATTGAAGCGGCGATGAGCCTTTTTGCAAAAAAAGGCGTAAGCTCAACTTCCATTCAGGATATCGTCAATGAATGCGGCATTTCAAAAGGGGCTTTTTACCTTTACTTTAAATCCAAGGACGCTCTTTTGCTTGAAACGTTCAAGTATCATTTTGAGCTCATCCATTCAAAAATGCAGTCTGTCCGAAAAGAGGAGCTTGAACCCCGCGCACTCTTGATTAAGCAATTATCCTGCCAGTTCAGTGAAATTAATAAACATAAAGATTTCATCATCATGCAGATGCGCGAAAATGCCGTGCCGAACAATCCATCTGTCGCAGCATTTATTCAGAAAATGAATGCTGAAGCAAGTCTCCTTGTTAAGAATGGGCTGGCTTCTATTTACGGAGACTCCATAAATCCATTCATCTGGGATATGACGGCGATCCTGCAGGGGATGATTCATTCCTATTTAAAGTACATCATTTTTGACAAAGCCGAGCTTGATTTTGAAGCACTCTCTGTTTTTCTTGTAAACCGGATCGATGATATGGTATCAGGGCTGATCCGTTCAGACGAAAAGCCTATTCTTTCGGGAGATGAACTGACTCTTTTTTCCCCATGCTCAGGTATCAGCAAAGAGGATCTGCTCCATGCTATTTCCCATTATAAACAAAAAGTTTCAGGAGATTTGCTTGTGACCCTGGAAGTACTTGAGTCGGAAATACAGGAAGCAGAACCGAGAACAGCCGTTATTCAGGGGATGCTTGCAAACTTCAGCCAGGATTCTGCTTTATCAGATTTAAAAGACAGCATTGCTTATTATTTCCAAATAAAATAGGAACAAAAGCGCAAGCGCCAAGGCCCGCTCCGATAGGCAGATAAGAATCCGGCGGAAAAGTCCGGGTCCCGTCTTTTTTGACGGATTTGTTCTGACAGAGGATTTAGGCGCTTCCGCTTGCCGAGGATAACTTTGTTATGTTATCCACAGCCTTTTACTTTTATAATTTCCTAAACAACAAAAAAACAAGAGAGGCCTCTTCTATTTCCTGAGACCTCTCTTTTTTATGGAGCTAATGGGATCAGCTTCTTTTTATAGAGTGCAGCAATGACGTTCATTAAAGCTGCAGGAATTTTTTTAGGGAAATATGCTTTTCTGTAATATTTGTGAAAAGCGGTTTTCAGGTCATTCCACTGTGTACAGTCTTTCTTTTGGCGAAACCTGGCAACATCAATCATCATGATGCTGCCGTCTGACGTAATGAAAATGTTGCGGAGGTGAATATCGGACGGATTTAATCCTCTCATTTTTGCAGACAAAAGGGCACTGTCCACTTCCGCAATGTGTTCGTCTGTAATGGAAATTCCGCTGCTGACACATTCAAACAGGGTGCTGCCTTCAATGTAATCGATGACCAGAAAGTTTTCACCTGCTTCATACAAAGAAGGATAATACTTAATCCCCTTAAGGGTCCTGTAAATGTCAGCTTCCTCTTTAGCGACATGTGTAAAATCAGGAAAGAACACTTTTAACGCTTTTTCTTCGCCGCTGAGCTTAAAGACGAATGCACTCCTGCCTGCTCCAATGAACGTCAGGGACGGATCGTGGCCCAAAAGCCTTGCCTTCGTTCCTCTGCCGCCTATTTTCACGCTGTCAGCGAGCTTGCTCCAGACTGTCATAGGAAAACCTCCATTCGTTTTAAACCTCTTTTACTATTACGAGCCAAGCTGCTCGATCTGATCCAGAATCTGCTTCATTTGATTTATATTTTTCATCATCTCTGAGTCTTCCAGCATCTTTAGGGTGTACTCTCCGTTCTCCAGCTGCTGCAGAGCCGAATCAATGCCGCTTTCGAGCGATTCACTGTACGTTATGAGCTGACTATGGGCATCCTGAGCTGCACCAGGTGCCTCAATCTCTTTAAAGGTTTGAATTTCTTCTTTCATATCAAGCAGGCTTTGCTTCAAATCCTCTCTTGTCTGAGCGCTTCCGGCGGCTTTTTCAGCAAGCGCAGGTGCCTCTTCAGCAAATGCTGCTGCCTCGTTCATGTAATCTTTTGCATCATTGGCGTACTCAAGCGTCGAATTGACCTCCTGGAGAAAAGAACATCCGCTTAGCAATACGACGGTTAACAGAGCCATAAGTTTCATCATCCACTTCATTTAAACCGCTCCCTTCTTTTAAACATCTGCTATTCCATCTGTAAATGCAAAAAAGACGCTGCGGCCGATAAATTGGCCGAGCGTCTTTTTTAAAGAGACTTCACCAATAAATCGGCAAAGGTCTCGCTAACAGCGGATGCTGCCAGCAAAGCCGGGGAAACGGTCCCGTAATGACGACTTTGCTGTTAAAGCTACTCCCCTTTAAGGAATAGATATGATGTTGTTTTTATTATACCGTGAATGACCAGAATCAGTCAATTCCGGCCTCTCTGAATCACACCGTTGCTTTTTCGCCCATGACAAAATAAAATCCTGAAGATCTGATATCACTTGCTACGCTGTGAAGTCCTTCTTCCTCAAGTTTTGAACACAGTTTTTCGGCATTCTGAAGATCAAAAGCAAGCATTTCTTCTTTACCGAGACCGGAGATCCGGACATCATCCAGAAGATGAGTAAAGTCTTCATCTGCAAATACATTAATGCCCACTTCATAGGCAATGGCCCCAGTATCAGAGCCGTCAAGATTGATTTCTTCTGATTTTAAATACCAGAAATCGTAATAGATGATGTCAGACATAATCGCATTCCTCCATGAATTGTTGGTGAATGCATTGTACCAGAAAAAGGGCCTGCGTGTAAAAAAACGGGCGCCCATTCGTTCAGCGCCCGTTTCAGGATTATTCTTTTGCGTCTTTCTTGAGGATCCCCACCATAACCGCCGTGATGACGGCTCCTGTTAAAATAGCCGCGATGTAAAGCAATGGATTTCCGTCAACAATCGGAATGACAAATGCTCCTCCGTGCGGGGCACGAAGTCCGATGCCAAAGATCATTGTCAGTGCTCCTGCAGCAGCTGAACCAATGACAGCTGCCGGAATGACTCTGGCAGGATCTGAGGCTGCAAACGGGATGGCTCCTTCTGTAATAAAGGTTGCTCCCATTACATAATTTGTTTTCCCTGCTTCTCTTTCAGCTTTTGTAAATTTCTTTTTAAAGAATGTCGTAGAAAGGGCAAGCCCAAGCGGAGGAACCATTCCCCCTGCCATAATAGCGGCATGAGGGGCAAAGTTGCCGGCATCGATCATGGCGATTCCAAAGGTGAAGGCCGCTTTGTTGATTGGCCCTCCCATATCAACTGCCATCATTCCTCCAAGAATTAACCCAAGCAAAACAAGATTGCCAGTTCCCATGCCTTTCAGCCAGACAGTCAGCCCGTCATTAATGGCCTTGACCGGTTCAACGACAACAAACATCATAATCAGTCCGGTCAAAAGGATGCCAAACAGCGGATACAGCAGCACCGGTTTAATTCCTTCAAGTGAACCCGGCAGACCGCTGAACGCTTTTTTAAGTCCGACAACAAGATAACCTGCAAGAAATCCGGCAATTAGGCCTCCAAGGAACCCGGCTCCGCCAGTTGCCGCCATCAGCCCGCCGACCATACCCGGTGCAAATCCCGGCCTGTCGGCAATACTCATCGCGATGAATCCTGCAAGAACAGGAATCATGAGATAAAAGGCGTTGCCTCCGCCAATCGTGCTGAGCGCTTCTGCAATTGGATGATAAGAAGGATCATCCGGATTGGCAGCGTTGATTCCAAAGACGAATGACAGGGCAATCAAGATCCCGCCTCCAACTACAAACGGGAGCATGTTGGACACACCGCTCATTAGATGCTTGTAAAAACCGGATCTTCCGGACTTGCCTTCTGCAGATTTTTTTGGTTCTCCGCTTGCTTTATAGATTGGAGCATCCTGGTCAAGAGCTTTTTGAATGAGCTCCTGCGGCTTGCGGATACCCTGTGCGACAGGAACCTGTATCACATGCTTGCCTGCAAACCGGTCCATCTCCACCTGCTTGTCGGCAGCGACAATAATGGCTGCAGCTTCTGCAATGTCTTCCTCTGTCAGCGCATTTTTAATGCCGCCTGATCCGTTTGTTTCCACTTTGATGGGGACATTCATTTCTTTTGCTTTCGCCTTGAGGGCATCAGCTGCCATGTATGTGTGGGCAATTCCTGTCGGACAGGCAGTTACGGCAAGAATCATTTTTCCTGAAGCAGCCGGTTCTGAAGCTTCTTCCTCTTCCATTTCCTTTTCTTTTTCATTGATTGCGTTCAAGATTTCATCTTCTGTTTCGGCATCCTCAAGCTTCTTCTTAAAAGCAGGATCCATCAAAAAGCCGGACAGTCTGGAAAGCGTTTGCAAATGCTCGTTATTTGCGCCCTCAGAAGCAGCAATCATAAAGAACAAATGGGCAGGCTGACCGTCGAGAGATTCATAGTCTGCTCCCTGTCTGGAACGGCCAAAGGCGATAGCCGGTTCTGCCACTGCATTCGTCTTGGCGTGAGGAATGGCAATTCCTTCGCCGATTCCTGTTGTACTTTGTTCCTCTCTGGCCAGAATTGCTTTTTTATACCCTTCTTTATCTTTAAGTTTTCCAGAGTTGTGAAGAATCTCAATTAATTCATCTATCACTGCCGGTTTTGTGCCGGCGCGCAAATCCAGAATGATTGTATCCCGTGTCAATAAATCTGTAATTTTCATTGTTTCTTCCCCTTTCCCTCTTTATATCTCTCTGACTGTTATCTTTTCAATTAATTGCCGGACTAGTTTCTCTTTTGCCAGATCCTCAGAAAAGGCAGTAGCACTGCCGGCTGCAACTCCCTGCCTGAATGCTTTTTTCACATCGCCGTTCATCGTATATCCTGCAAGAAATCCAGCTACAACTGAGTCGCCGGCTCCTACTGAATTCCTGATCTCTCCAGCTGGAACATTTGCAATGAACGCCGATTCCTGATTGACAAATACAGCACCGTCTCCCGCCATGGAAACAATGACATTCTGAACACCCTCATCAAGAAGCTTTCGTCCGTATTTTACAGCCTCTTCAGCACTGTGTATGTCTGTGCCGAACAATTCTCCAAGCTCATGATGATTCGGCTTTATCAGAAACGGTTTCATGCTGAACGTATTCTTTAGTGCATTGCCGAAGGCATCGATCACCGTTTTCACACCGGCATCCCGGGCAATTCGGGCTGCCTCTCCGTAAAAATCTTCTCCGAGACTTTTTGGTATGCTGCCTGCAAGGACAAGAATGTCGCCCTCCTGCAAGGCAGATATTTTCTTCAGCAGCTGCAGCTTTTGGGTTTCCGCGATTTCCGGACCCTGCCCGTTTATTTCCGTTTCAGCGCTGGATTTGAGTTTAATGTTTATTCTTGAATATCCATCTGCACGGATAAAATCACTTGTGATTTTTTCTTGAGCCAGGAAATTCTCGATAAAGTCGCCGGTAAATCCTGCGGTAAATCCGATGGCCGTGCTGTCTGCACCCTGGCGCTTTAGCATCCTTGACACGTTGATGCCTTTTCCGCCCGGAAACATATTCTCGTTTTTCGTGCGGTTAATTTGACCTTCCTTAAAATCATCGACCCCAATCACGTAATCGATGGAGGGATTCAGCGTACATGTATAAATCATGGTGCCACAACCTTTATCACTGTTTTTTCCATATATTCATAAGCGGCATCTTCTTCAAGTTCATTAGTGAGAATGACAGCCTCACTGAGGTCTGCAATTTTTGCAAAAGACCATTCATTGAACTTCGACTCATCTGCCAGTACATATGCCTCCTGAGACAGAGAAACAGCAAGCCTCTTCATTGCCGCTTCTTCCGGGTCTGGAGTCGTAAACCCTGCTTCGGCGTGAATGCCGTTCACGCCCATGAAACATTTATCAAAACGGTACGAACTTAACCCTTTCTGAGCTTCACTGCCAATCAATGCCCTTGTCTTAGGCTTAACCATTCCTCCTGTTAAGAAAGTCGGAATGCCCTGTTCAAGCAGCGGTTCGAGATGGGTAACGCCATTTGTCACAACCGTTATCTCTTTACCCTTCAGGTAGGGAATCATCTGCATCGTCGTCGTTCCCGCGTCTATATAAATACTGTCGCCGTTCTTCACAATCGCCGCGGCTGCTTTGGCAATCCGCTCTTTTTCTTCCGAATGTCTCAGGGCCTTTTCGCTTACACTGAGCTCTTCGCCTTTTTGATGGAGAAGAGATGCTCCCCCATGAACACGCTTAAGCTTTTTTTCTTTCTGAAGCTGGCTTAAATCTCGTCTGATGGTTGATTCTGATGAATCCGTTGCATCTACCAGCTCCTGTATAGTCGCTACTTGCTTTTCCTGCAAAACCGACAGGATCAAGCGGTGCCGTTCTTGTGTAATCATAGCGCCCCTCCGTCTGTTTCAACTTTATGACCTAATAGTAACGTAAGCCCTTTCAAAAATCAATCAAAAACATCCAAAAACAATCAAAAATGTTCATACCATTCATAAACACAGTCAAAATCAATCAAAAAAAACTGTCCGATCTCTCAGACAGTTCCGTTTAATCCTATATTTTGAAGCTTCAGCTGCTGCACAGCAAACTCTCTGTACATCGTATGCGATTCGAGCAATTGTTCATGTGTTCCCGAACCGGTCACTTTTCCTTTGTCCAAAAAGATGATTTTATCAGCATCGATGACTGTTGACAGTCTGTGGGCAATTACGAGCGTTGTTCTGCCCTTCATCAAATTGCCGAGTGCTTTTTGGACGACAATTTCTGAGTGGCTGTCAAGGCTTGATGTTGCTTCGTCAAGGAGCAGCAGCTTCGGATCGCGCAGCAGCGCTCTTGCAATTCCGATCCGCTGCCGCTGTCCGCCGGAGAGCTTGACTCCTCTTTCTCCGACCTGTGTATGATACCCCTCTGGAAATTCTTCAATAAACTGGTGGGCATACGCCATTTCAGCAGCCCGGACAATCTCATCGTCTTTGGGCTCACGGGTTAATCCGTAGCAAATGTTTTCTTTGACCGTCCCTGATGTGATGGGACTTTCCTGCGGAACATACCCGATTTGCTCTCTCCATGACTGAAGGGAAAACTCTTCAATTCGATCTTCTCCAAGAAAGATTGCTCCGCCGGTTGGCTTGTAGTAGCGTTCCATCAATGAAAATAACGTTGTTTTGCCGCTGCCGCTCGGACCTACAATGGCAGTCGTTTTTCCCGGTTCAATTTCCATCGCCACTTTGGTCAAAATTGGGTCATTCTTATAGGCAAAATCAACCTCCTGAAAGATGATCGGTTTTGCAATGCTCTTTACTTCTTTTCCTGCAGATAAGCTTTCTTCTTCTTCCCCAAGGATCTCGATCATCCGCTCTGAGGCTCCCATTGCTTTTTGAAGCTGAGTAAAAAACGCCGTAAACTGGGTCATCGGGATGACGATCTGAAACAAGTAGAGAATAAATGCGACGAGATCTCCAGATGAGATGGCGCCGGACTGCACTCTGAATCCTCCGTATCCAAGGATAATGACTAACAGCGACATAATGACAAAAGAAATCAGCGGTCCGATCAAAGCATGGATTTTTGCTTCTGAGAGGCCAAAGGAAAACAGGCGGAAAGCCCCCTCTTTACCTGATTCATATTCTTTTATTTCAGCGTTCGAGGATTTCACGAGGCGGACATGGGACAGCACTTCACTTAATAGAGAAGTAAACCGCGCTGTTTCGTCCTGAAGTCCTTTTGAAACCTTGTACATTTTTCTTCCAAGCGGAAGCAGAATCAAGATTGAAAGAGGAATCAGGGCAAGCATAATCACCGTCATCTGCCAGTCTAGGTAAAGCAGAATGCCGAACGAGCCGATTATGGCGATGATGCCTGTAAAGAAATTGGTGATGTGATCTGTGATCAGCCCTTTTAAAATGGCTGTATCATTTGTCATCCGGCTGATCATTTCACCTGTCTTATGTTGATCGTAAAATGAAACCGGAAGATGAATATGCTTCTTCCACAAACGTTCTCTAAGCTTTGCAACCACATGCTGTCCGACATAATTCAAAAGATAAATGGAAATTCCGCTCGTAACCGCCTGTGCGACAAAGGCTGATAATAAAAGCACAATATGGAAGGCTTCAATGCTCTCAAAACTGAAATCGTCAATAAGATTTTTTGTGAAAAGCGGAATAACAAGACCCGCAAGCGTGGAAATGACGCTTAGAATGCCTGCAGCAGCCAATCTCGCTTTAGACGGTTTTGTGTCGCGTATCAGTTCATAAAAAAGCCGCAGTCTGTCTCCGTATCCTTGTTCTTTCATTGTTTTTTCCCCCATCATGCATACTCATCATCTATTATACAGATATCTCCAGAAAAGAATAAATACAAGCCCTCTGCCTTCCTGCATGTATTCCATAAATAAGGAGATGATAGTACTCAAGTATAACTAACCAAGAAAGCAGCGTAAAAGATGGAAAATTTCACTGGATCCAATCAGCACAGGCGGTATAAAGCTCATTTGAGCATGTTTGGGACAACTCAATTCCACTTAAGAAACCCATACATTATTGCATGGTGGTCCGCGGCATTTCCCGGATTCGGCCATCTCCTTCTGTCCAAATATTTCAGGGGGCTGCTCCTTTTCGTATGGGAAGTCTTTATTAATATGCAATCTCATTTGAACATCGCAATGGTTTATTCGTTCTGCGGAGAAATTGATAAAGCGCGCGAAGCCCTTGATTACCGGTGGACCCTCTTATATATTCCCGTCTACATATTTGCCATCTGGGACAGCTATCGCACAACGGTCGATTCCAACCGGGTCTATCTGCTTGCCGAACGTGAAAACGCACCCTTTAACACCTTTACAATCGGAGCCATGGAAATCAACTATTTAGACAAGCGCAATCCCCGAATGGCTGTCGTCTGGTCCTTTCTGATGCCTGGAACCGGTCAGCTGTATATTCACCGCCTTATTACCGGATTTTTCGCCCTGATCTGGACGGTTGTTTTCGTTTATTATTCCAAGTGTCTTCTCGCTGTTCATTTTCTGTTTTTGGGAGAGATTGAGCAGGCAACGAACATTCTGAACCCATCATGGCTGATGTTTGTACCTTCAGTATACGGATTCGCTGTTTATGACTCATACATCAATACAGTCGAGAACAACAAGCTGTTTATAGATGAACAAAGAAATTTTTTGATGACTAATTACCAGAAATACCGGGTCAGCTTTCCTGACAGAGTTTGAGGGGTGATTTCCATTGCAAGTATTTGCTGCGTTTGATCACTGTACATATCTGGAGCTTGCGATTTCCAAAATCGAGCAAGAAGGCATACATAAAGAAAGAATCCTTGCAGTGCCTTTAAAAGCGAATGACGATTCCGTCAAATTGATGGATTCTATCCATCATTCCGATGGCATCAGTCTTTTTGATACAGGTGCAGCCCTTGCTACTGCATTTGCCGTCATTGGCGTCAGCATAGGGTTTAAGCTGGCATGGGGACCTGTTTACTGGGGTCTGATCGGGGCAGGCAGCGGTCTGCTTTTAGGGTTTGCCATCAATTTGTTCTACTATACGGTCATAAAAAAAAGAAAACTTAAAATTGGCGGAAGCGCCAAAAAAACCGAAGTCGTCCTTGTTATTGAATGCCGTGAGGAAGTGTTTTCACGCGTGGAAAAAATATTGAAGGAGCACTATGCACTGGGGATTGGCTATATAAAATAAAACAGGCAGCCGCAACAAATCCGGCTGCCTTTCTGTATGTTCTAATTTGTTAAAACGGCTGCTGCATCAGGCTTCAAGTTCAACTTGAGAAGAATCGCCGTTATACACATCCGTATCCAGTTCATTTGTCGCCTTTCCAGTAAGCACTCCGGCTGTCATGCTTCCGCTGACATTAAGAGCCGTACGACCCATGTCAATTAAAGGTTCAACTGAAATTAAAAGACCTGCTAAAGCAATCGGCATATTCATGGTTGAAAGAACAAGAATGGCCGCAAATGTAGCCCCTCCCCCAACGCCTGCAACACCGAATGAACTTATGGCAACAACGGCAATCAGGGTGAAAATAAATGACGGGCTGAGCGGATCAATCCCGACTGTCGGCGCAATCATAACCGCCAGCATGGCCGGATAAATGCCCGCACATCCATTTTGCCCGATTGTAAGACCAAATGAACCTGCAAAGTTTGCAATTCCTTCAGGCACACCAAGCTTTTTCGTCTGTGTGCTGATATTAAGCGGCAGCGTGCCTGCACTTGTACGTGAAGTAAACGCAAAGGCAAGGACAGGAAATACTTTTCTTACATACGTAACCGGGTTTAATCCTGCAAGTGTAAGCAGCAGCAAGTGAATAATAAACATAACGAGAAGTGCGACATATGAAGCGATGACAAATTTCCCAAGCTTCAAGATGGAATCAAGGTCGCTTGAAGCAACTGTTTTTGTCATAATAGCAAGCACGCCATATGGAGTCAGACGCAGAATCAACGTAACGACGCGCATAATCACGGCATAAAAAGCATCCACTATTTTAGCAAACAGCTCCGCATGCTGGGGCTCTTTTCGCTTAACCCCAAGAAACGCAAGGCCAAGAATAGCTGCAAAGATCACAACGGCAATGGTTGAAGTCGGACGGGCACCTGTGAAGTCAAGGAACGGATTGCCCGGAAGAAGCTCAAGAACCTTCTGCGGGAAGGTCTGATCCTGAATTTCCGTATATGTAGCGTCAAGAGCTTCTCCTCTGGCTGTTTCAGCCTCTCCCTGCTCAATTTGAACCGCTTCTAAATTAAATCCAAGCGACGTTCCAATGCCGATTGCGGCGGAAATGGCTGTTGTTCCAACCAGAATTCCCAAAACCAGGATGCTGATTTTTCCGATATTCCCCGAAAGCTTCAGTTTCGTAAACGCACTGAGGATTGATATGAATACAAGAGGCATGACGATCATTTGAAGCAGCTTGACATAACCGCTCCCCACGATGCTGTACCAGCCGATTGATTCAAGAAGAACCTCGTTTTCCGGTCCGTAGATAAACTGAAGGGCAAAGCCCAGCACAATCCCTAGGCCAAGGGCTGCAAACACCCTTTTAGAAAACGAAACGTGTTTCTTTTGCATATAAAAAAGCAAGAATATGAGTCCAAGAAGAACAGCAATATTCACAATTAACAAAAATGCTGACATAGCATTTCCCCCTAACATTTTCCTGTAGTATTAGAAAAATATAAATCAATTAAACCAATCAGTCAAGTAGGAATTACCGGCGGCCAACACTCAAACTTTATGTCCGCTTTTAAGGAATTATGCCTTAATGGTTCCGCTTGCGCCCGCAATCTCATAATTTATGAGAGCAGCTTTAAAAGGAGGAGCGTGTCTGACGTGATAAAAATTAAAAATGCCTATCAAAATGAAAATATCTTAAATACGAGTGTATTAACCGCCGAGCAGAAAGAGATTCTTGATCTGATGGTAAAGTATGAAGAGGTTTATTCATATGAGCATTTCAGCCAGTTCAAATTCGAAATGGATCTGCGGACCGAAATTGTAAAAGCATCCTCCGCCCTCTATCAGAGCGGGGTCAAGTTCACGACGTTTGAGTATTCCAAATGCAATCCGGTTTTTTGGGACCTGACGAGCCAGGGAGCCATAGTCATTAAGCCCGGCGTTCCTCCTTCAGTCGCCTTGATGGACGTTTACAACAATGGTTCCCTATATGCATTTGAATGTGCGACTGCAATGGTAGCCGTTTTTTACAGAGCCGTGCTGGAAATGATTGAAGAGTCCTATTTTAACCGCCTGTTTGACGGGATGATTCTATATGACTGGCACTATGATGACGATCTTGGGGTTTTTACGAGAAGAGGAAATGATTATCTTCCAGGTGATTGCCTGTACTTTAAAAATCCTGATTTTGATCCTGAAAAGCCGCAGTGGCGCGGTGAAAATACAATCGATCTTGGCTATGACCTGTACTACGGACACGGAATCGGCATTAAAGATTCTGAGGGCATCATAACCTCCCTGAACAAATACAGAAAGCAAGGTGCTGTGAGATCAGCCTACCTTCTTTCTCAGGTAACGCGGCTTGATTACAGATACTTGTATCCGTATAAACGGAGTGACAGAGAGGAAACAGGCGCCTATCCGCTTGCAGATGGAACCATTACGGCAACGAGACTGGGGGACGTATTTTATTTAAAAGCCTGATTTTCCAGCAAAAAAAGCCGCCCTTATTTAGGCAGCTTCAGCTGATCATTATGAAAATATTTGCGCTGCAAGTAGTATTGTTCACGCCCAAGATATTTATTTACCATCAGCTCCATTTCGCCAAGGTCATTTCTTGTCACGAGCGGATCGAGCTGATTCCACTTAACAACTCTAATAAAGTAGTAATCTTTAATGGGGGTGAACAAAACGGGGGAATTCGGCCATTGATCAAACCAGAATTCGATTCTTCCCCTTTTTTTGTACGAATAATGAATAATCTTCATTTTCATCACCTATTATAAGAATACATGTTCTCCTTTGAAAAAGAAAGCTTTAATCGGCTGAACCGCCTCTTAAAATCGCTCTGACAGGACTTCCGTCACCGTCTGTAAGTTTTAGAGGCAGAGCAATCAGCTCATAGGTCCCTTCTTCAGCCGAAGTCAGATCCAGCCCCTCTAAAATAAAGATGGACTGCTGAAAAAACGAGTGATGGGCAGGCAATTCTTTGCTTTTCATAAAATCGACCGAAGGGACATCCACTCCGATCAGCTTAATGCCAAGGCTTCCAAGGTACTCTGCAGCATCAGGGTGAAAATAAGTGAACTCTTCGGGAAACCGGTTTGAATCCTCCCAGGAATCAGTCCGGATCAGCAGACGTTCTATTCCCGCCAGATCCATTTTCTTCAGAATGTGAGCAGTAATGACCTCCTGGCCGCGAATGTGAATGACTTTTGCTGTGCCGCAGTAAATGGAGAGATCAAGTTCATGAATCCGCTTCCCTTCCGAGTCAAAATGATAGGGGGCATCTACATGAGTTCCCGTATGGGTGCTCATCTCCACCTTCCCGACATTAACGGACCCGCTCGCTTCTTTCGTCCACATCAGTTCAAAATCAAACGGAGTATCCCCCGGCCAGACAGGCGTGCTGTTTTGCAGCGGTCTTGAAATATCAATGATTTTCATGCAATCACCTCCCGTATATTTTCAAACTGCTCATATCGTTTTTCCCTCATTATCGTTTTTAGAAACTGCACTGTCTTCCAAATCTCTCCATAAGAAGTATAAAAAGGTGCAGGGGCCAGTCTGATAATATTCGGAGACCTGTAGTCAGGAATCACTCCATCCTGTTTCAGCGCTTTGCAGATTCTTGCAGCCTCAGGATGCATGAGAGCAACATGACCTCCGCGCCGTGCATCTTCCTTCGGGTTTACAATCTCAAATGAAAAACCTGATAGCTCTTCTTCGATTAAATCCATCATCACTCTGGTCATACTCAGAGATTTTCTGCGGATGGCAGCCATCGTTGCTTCCTTGAACATCTCTAGAGATGCAGATAATGGCGCTGAACTGAAAATATGCGGAGTTCCAATTTGATAGGCCCCTGCAGAGTCTGCGGGCTTAAAAGTATGCTCCATATCAAACTGCTGCTCTTTATTTGAGCCAAACCAGCCGCTCAGCCCGGGTCTCTTTATGCCAAGATGCTTTTCATGGACAAACAGTCCTGCTGCGGCACCCGGTCCTCCGTTGACATATTTATAGTTGCACCAGTAAGCAAAATCAGTCCCCCATTTGTGCATCTCATGAGGAATGGCCCCCACTGAATGGCAGCCGTCAAAGCCGATGATAATCCCCCGCTCGTGAGCGGCCTTCGTAAGCCTTTCAATATCAAGCAGCTGGCCGCTTCTGTACAGAACAGTCGGCAGAACAGCCATCGCCACATCTTCTGTCATGCAGGCAATAATCTCGTCTTCATCAAGCGTCTGACCGTCTTTGCTTTTCACCTTGACTAAGTGTGTATCAGGATCTAATCCTTTTAAAGACAGCTGACTTTGAAGAGCGTAAATGTCAGAAGGAAAATTCAGTTCATCCGCAAGGATTTTCGTCCTTTTTCCTTCTGGCTTGAAAAAACTGGCTGCAAGCTGATGAAGGTTTACGGTAGTAGAACCTGTCACAATGACTTCATGCGGCTTTGCCCCCACTAAAAAAGCCGATTGCCCGCCAAGTGTTTCAGACAGGTAGTACCAAGGTTTATCGCCTTTCGTCCAGCCGTCTATTCCGTGCTCCTTCCAGGCCTCAAGCATTTGGAGCAAAGCAGCTTCAGTCCGCTTTGAAGGGAGGCCAAGAGAATTGCCATCCATATAGATAATGCCTTCTTTTAAATAAAATTCCTGTCTGTAGCAGGCCAGTTCATCCTGCTTATCAAGTGCTGACGCTTTATCTGGATCCATAGTGTGAAGCCTCCTTCATCCGGTTTTCTGTTTGACTGATTACCTGATTTAAAAAAACGTCTGCCGGCACTTTTTCATGAATCATCCTTAGACCCTGGCCAGCCCAGACAGACATATTTTCAGTGTTTCCCGCTTCAGCAGCCTCGCTCCTAAGCCGCTTGGTCAGATTGTTTTGCAGAGGATAAGGGAGGACATCTGATTCATACGGCTCCATTTTCCGGATAAAATCATTTGAGATTCCCCGCGCATATTTTCCTGAGAATGCTTTCGTCAGTACCGTCTGATCTTCTGTGCCTGAGACTATTTTATCTTTATATGCTTCCGCTGCACCGCTTTCAGTACATGGAATAAACGCACTCCCCAACTGCACTCCTTCTGCACCGAGCATAAGTGCCGCTGCAATCCCTCTTCCATCCGCTATGCCGCCGGCAGCAATCACCGGCACCCGAAGCGCATCAGCTGCCTGCGGAATAAGCGCCATGGTTCCGACCCCTGCATCCGGAGAGTGATGGAAGGTTCCGCGGTGTCCTCCTGCTTCACTGCCCTGCATGACGATCAGATCTGCTCCAATTTCTTCGAACATAAGCGCCTCATCAACGGATGTCGCTGTGCCAATTACTGTCCTGCCTGCTTTTTTCAGTTCTGCTGCAGCTTCTTTTGAAGGCAGCCCGAATGTAAATGAACAAACAGGCACCTCCTGCTGAAGAATGACTTCAAGCTGCTGTTCATAATTATGGCGGTTTTCTTCATCTGAATAAGAAAGGTCCCCCGCGGGAAGCCCCCATTGCTTTAATCGATCCGTCATCCTTTTTATCTCTGCCTCACTGGCATAGACTTCTTTTTCAGGCACAAAAAGATTGACGCTGAACGGTTTCCTCGTCAAGCCTTTTATTTTTACAACCTGCTCCTTAAGCTGTTCCGCAGTTAAATAACCTGCTCCGACAGATCCCATCGCTCCGAAGCCGCTGACAGCAGCCGCCAGTTCAGGTGAAGTAATGCCTCCCGCCATCGGTGCCTGAATAACCGGATAGGTGATGCAAAGCTTGCGGCTTACAGCTGTTTCATTCCACCCCACACATATTCCTCCTCATCCAGAAGTGAACTGCCTACCTTCTTCTACATGCATGCAGCCGTTCCCTGCCGGACTCAGGAGGAATGATCCGGAGCAAAATCCGTTATCCTTTTACCCGGTTGTGCTAAAATGGTAAAAAATAGACACTCAAAGATAGGAGCTGTTTGAAGTTGGATGAGCTGTGTCCCCTTTGCAACCCTCAAATGATAGAAGATCAGAAAATTGTCCTGTCCAACGACCATTGTCTCTTTCTTCAGATGCCCCAAAACATCCTTATTGGTTCAGGCCTGATCGTCCCAAGAAAGCACCGCCCTACTATGTTTGATTTAACGCAGGATGAATGGAATGCAACATACAGTCTGCTTCAGGAAGTGAAAGAGCTGCTCGATCAAGAGCACGAGCCTGATGGCTATACGATCGGCTGGAATACAAATGAATCCGGAGGGCAGCACATTTTTCACACCCACCTTCATATCATCCCCCGCTTCGAAGACGAACCATATGCCGGAAAAGGCATCAGGTACTGGCTGAAGAGCAGGGAGAATCTGCGGCCTTCCCTCTCGGACGAAGATTAAAATCGGTCAAACTTGGGTAAAAAAAGAGAAAGACCGCTGACAAAGGAGTGTTACCGATGATCATTGTATACATAAGCATTGCGCTTGTTGTCCTTGCCCTTATCTATCTAGGTGTCTCATCCATCCGCACCTTCAAAAAATCACAGCCTGTGCTGCAGGACCTTCAGGAAACGGCAAACCGCCTTCAAAAACAAACCGAAAGCATTCAAAATGAAACAACCAGACTCTCCGCCACTCAGGAAAAAATTATGTCTGACGTAGAGTACAAAAAGAAAACCGTTCAGGAAACAATTGAAATCGCGAAAGAAACACCGGAAACTCTAAAGAGCTTTAAAGAGTTTATTCCTTCTAAAAAAGAAGAACGCGCTGCACACAGGGTTCGGGGCTGAGAGGAGCAGATCACTTTGGTGGTCTGTTTTTTTGTGTGGAGGGGATGCAGGTGGGGATGTTATTGGATCGGTTGTTCAGTTTAGTGTCATCAAGCTCAGTCTCTTTCTATGTTGATGGTCTTATCGCGCTCTAGAATGCCATCAAGCACGAGATTTTTTCTGTTGATAGTGCTTATCACGATTATTAGTGCCATCAATCACGAGATCTTCCGTGTTGATGGTTCTTATCACGCTTATTAGGAACATCAATCCTGAGATTTTTTCTGTTGGTGGTTCTTATCAGGCTGTTGAGTGACATCAAGCACGAGATCTTCCCTGTTGATGGTTCTTATCACGCTTATTAGGACCATCAAGCCTGAGATTTTTTCTTTTGGTGGTTCTTATCAGGCTGTTGAGTGCCATCAATCACGAGATCTTTTCTGTTGATGGTTCTTATCACGCTTATTAGTGCCATCAATCACGAGATCTTCCCTGTTGATGGTTCTTATCACACTTAATAGGAACATCAAGCCTGAGATTTTTTCTTTTGGTGGTTTTCATCATGCTGTTGAGTGCCATCAAGCACGAGAACTTTTCTGTTGATGGTTCTTATCAAGCTTAATAGTGCCACCAATCACGTGATTTCCCCTGTTGATGGTTCTTATCACGCTGTTTTGTGCCAACAATCTCAGGTTCCTTCCCAGCTGATGATCTTATTATTCCACAGCAAAAAAAGCACTGATTCTCATCAATGCTCACACCCACCATGTTTCTCCGATTTTCATGACGTTAAGCTTATCAGGGTCAAGTCCACGTTTCTCCCATTCTGCAAAGAGCCTCTCCAAAGCTTCAGGTCCTGTATCGTCGGCCAGCCTGAATGCACCGTAATGCATGGGAACAAACGGCCCTTTCGCGTTCAGATCAAGGTAAGCTGTGACTGCATCCTCTGGATTAATGTGCGATACCTTCATAAACCACTCAGGCTCATAAGCTCCGATAGGCATCAGAACGGCATCGACAGACATTTTTTCACCGATTTCTTTAAAGCCGCGGAAATATCCGGAGTCACCGGCAAAATAAATAGAGTGGTCCTTGTGTTCAATGACCCATCCTCCCCAGTGGGAAGTATTTGTATCCCACAGGGTTCTGCGCGTCCAGTGCTGAGCAGGAACGAATGTAAATCTGACGTCCTCTTGGTCATAGGCTTCCCACCACGCAGCTTCTTTCACGTTCTTATACCCTCTTCTTCTGAAGGAAGCACCAAGACCTTCGGGCACGTAAAAAACCGGGTCCCCCTTGAGCTTTCTGATCGATGCAAAATCCAGGTGATCATAATGTCCGTGAGATATCAGGACAGCGTCGATTTCCGGAAGTGCCCGGATTGGCATTCCCGGTTTCGTCAATCTCCTCTGCATGCCCATCCGCTCTGCCCAGACCGGGTCAGTAAGGATATTGATGCCGCCAGTCTGAATCAAGAACGTAGAATGGCCAATCCAGGTCACACTGTTTTTTGAACGGTTAGCCGACACTTCTTCCGACTGAGGATTATCCAGCCTTTCAATGGAGACCGACAAATCCTTCTTTTTCGCTTTTCGCTCTTTCATCCATTTTCTGAAATCGGAGAAGCTTTTCGTATTTTCCACTCCGTCTAAGTTACGATATCTTTTCCCCATCCGCCTGCACCTTTACATAAAATGTCCGGGTTCTCGGCCCGTCGAATTCACAGAAGTAGACTCCCTGCCAAGTTCCGAGCAGCAGGAGCCCTTCTGTAATAATCACATGCTGCGAGGAGCCGACAGTGCTCGCTTTCATATGAGCAGCGGTGTTCCCTTCCGCATGCCTGTCCTTTTCTTCAAACCACGGATAGACTTCGTCAAAGCGTCTGATCATGTCTGTTTTCACATCAGGATCCGCATTTTCATTGATTGTGATTCCTGCAGTGGTGTGCGGACAATAGATGACAGCAGTTCCTTCATTGGTGCCGTATTCCTGAATCAAGTTCTCAACTTGTACAGTGATATCAATCATTTGATCTCTGCTTTTCGTTTCCAGTTTAAATGATTTAAGCACGTTCATCCTCCCTTTCTTTTTAAGGCTTCCTTTTCTAAAGGATAGCTTATTTCCAAAGGATGATACAAGAAAAGAACCCTGTACTCAGGGTTCCATCTCTGAAAGACTGCTCTTTCGGTCCAGAATCGTTTTTATGACAAGCTTTATTAGTTCACCGGGCTGATACGGTTTAATCAAACAGCCTGCTGCGCCAAGGTCTGCTGCTTTATCCTTTTCATTAAGAGCTGTTGATATAAAAACTGGGATTTCTGCAAGATGTGGGACCTGTTTTAATCGGTCCAGAACATCCCACCCATTTAAATCATCATCAGAAAGCAAAATATCAAGAACGACAGCATCCGGCCTCAGTGAAACCGCCTCTGCCAGAGCCCGGTCGCCCCTCAGCATCACGGCGGTGCTTAGTCCCATTTCCTCAAATTCTGCTTTAAGCAGACTTGCGAAGTTTTCGTCATTTTCAATTATCAGGATATTGGCAGATGACAATCCATCAGTTTCAGGGGCAGGTGAATGACCTGAGTCATCATGCAATGGCAATGAAACCGTAAAGGTGCTTCCTTCCCCAATCTTTGAATGAACGGAAATCTCGCCGCTGTGTGCTTTTATGATTTCTTTCACGATCGAAAGCCCGAGGCCTGTTCCGCCAATTTTTCTGCGGTCGGAATTGTCTGCGCGGTAAAATTTCGTAAACAGTTTGTCCTTTGCATCTTCAGGAATTCCAAGCCCTTCATCTTTTATCTCCACTTTCAGCCAACCATTCTCTTCAAACAGAATAACCGAGATATTTCCGCCGTCCGGAGAATATTTGACGGCGTTTCCGGCAAGATTCTGAAAGGCCTGCTTTAACATATCTCTGTCTCCGAGAACCATGGCGTTTTTGGCGCTTGTATGAAAATAAAACCGATGTTCGGAAGTCAGGACCTGCTGCTCTTCAACGACTTCCCCCAGAATGACCGAAAGATCTCCAAGCCTCTTTTCATAGGTCTGTTTCCCTGATTCCAGCCTCTGAACATCAAGGAAATTGTTAATCAGATTGGTCAGGCGCTTTCCTTCCTGATAAATGGTCGATAAGTATTTTTTCCTTCTCTCCGGTTTCAGGTCTTTATACAGCATCAATTCCGTAAAGCCAAGGACGCTTGCAAGCGGGGTCCTGAGCTCATGGCTGACCGTGCTGACAAATTCAGACTTCATTTGATCCACTTCGTACTCCTTCGTAATATCGCGGTGGACCATTACCGTTCCAAGGCGCCGTCCATTCCTGTATAACGGTTCTGCATAAAGGTTTACTACGGTCCCATTATTCATTCTATAGGTAAAGCTGTCCTGCACAGGTTCACGCGAAAAAATGACCCTTTCCAAAAATCTCCCAAGCTCCACAGGATCTGACACGACAGAAGTGAAATGGCTGAACCATTCATCAAATGAGGCAAAAGCCAAATCCTCGCCTCTGCATAAAAGCATGCTGCTCATGGTTGTGTTAACTTGCAGACTTACTCCGTTCAGATCAACCAGCTGAATGCCCTCATGGATGGTATTCAGAATGTGTCTGACCATTTCCCTGTCCTGTTCAGCCTGCTCGTAAAGCTTCAGCTTGTCCAGTGAAAGAGCAATGTTTTTGGTCATTGATGTGTATTCAGCTATCTCTTTTTCACCGAACTCCTCATTAAACTTCGTGAAGATCATGATCGCTTCTGTACGTTCGCCGGATGAGAGAACCGGCAGATAAAGATCATAGGAATACTGCGGTGATTCGTGGTATCCGGTTTCCTCAGGATCTGCAAGACGCTTATAGACTTTTGCCTGCTTTGTCTTTTTCACTCCATCTATGAGCCCTGAATTCATATTGCCAAGAATGGTTCTGACCGCCGTTTCTGACAGTGATACCGCTGCATAGTGTTCAGGATGGTCAGCCATGACGACAATGCCCTTATCTGCTTTTGAAATACGGCACATGGCAGTGATTATGCTTGTCAAAAGCTTATGTTTATCAAGTGTATTTGCTATGCTGTTGCTTAGTTCATTCCGGAGTGTGAGCTGCGACTCTCTTTCCCACATTTTTTCAAGAGCTGAACGCAGTTCATCCTGCTGAACCTGAAGTTCGTCCTGCTGGGCAATCAGTTCTTCATTCTGGGCTGTTAAATCCTGTTCTTTTTCAGCAATGCTTTTGCTCATTTTTGAAAAAGCAACGTGCAAAAGCCCCAGCTCATCCTGCCGGTTTGAGCTGCTGTCAAAAATGACATCCTTGCCTGCTGCAATTTCACCCGCTGCAGCTGTAAGGATCTGAAGAGGCTCCTGCATTTTTCTCAAATACCTTCTGATCATCGCAATCAGCGTGCCAATCATGAAAACAAGCACGATAAGAAACAAAATCTGACTGATAAACAGGCTGCCGGTAAACTGCTCCCTGTTTTCATTGATTTCCCGCTCAATTTTGGCACTGTAATCTTCAAGTCCTGTCTGAAAAACTCTTACTCTTTCAGATCCTCCTTCAACAGCTGTTCTGGTTACTTCGGATGTATTTCCCCGTTCATATGCTGCTACCGTTTTCGGAAGAAGATCCAGAAAATAAAGTTGATAAAAGGTGCTTGCCTGCTGAAGAAAGGCAAGATCATAGTCATTTTCAGCAAGTGCTTCCAGATCTTCGTATGCCTTCAGGACGGTCTCTTTTTGTTCCATTCCCCTGTTGTAATAAAGTTTGTTTTTGCCGTTCTGACCATAGGCGAAGTAGGCCCTGAATTCGGAAATCGCCTTATTGTAGGAATCGTTCAGGACAATCGTTGCATTTTCTTTTAAATCAAGCTGACGGTTGCGTTCTTTAAATTCTTCAGTTATGGCATTTTGCCAGAAGACATAAACGCCAATTACTATGGAAAACAGAATAATTGCCGCTGCCGCCATCAGTCCAAATTGCCTCGTAACACTTTTCTTTACCAATCTATTAATCACTGCTTAAAATCTCCTCCACTTTGTCCATAAGCATGAGTGGACTGAATGGTTTGGAAACAAATTCATCCGCTCCTGCCTTGAGGACGCTCTGCTGATCGGCAGCCTGGCTTTTGGCGCTCAGCATTATCACTTTCGCTCCGGACTGTTTTGGATGTTTCTTTATTTTCTTAATGAGCTCCATACCCGTGTATACCGGCATCATATAATCGAGGATGATCAGCTCATATTCATGCTGCTGAATAAGCCTGTATGCTTCTTCCCCGTCTGATGCTTCATCTATCTGGTGACCGAGGTCTTCAAGTGTGTCTGTTATAAGCATGCGAAGAACTTCCTCATCTTCTGCCAAAAGAATTCTGGCCATTGTCTGTGCCTCCTAATCCCGGTTCAGAATGCTTTTAATGTTCATCTAATTTATCGTCAGTTTTTTATCGAATGTTAAGTATGTCCGCTATTTTTCCAGGATGGTTTTCATCATAGGTACATACGCTTTCCAGAAAAATCCGTCCGTTCTCCCCTTTTTATCGGAAGAGGTTAGTTTTTTCCAGTCTGTTATTTTCGATGCCTGATAAAAGTCAGGTATATCATTCGCATCTGCGTAGTCCCCTGCAAAATAATAAGCATGATAGCCATGGTCTGAATGATGAAGCACTGCCGGCATGGAGAGGGGAACTCCTTTTTCCGAGAGCTTCGCCTCGGTTTGAGCATTCACATGAAGATGATAGGATGCCAGCACTTTTGCTCCTGCAGGCTCCATGATGTCAAACCAGTAGTTGTACTTCAGTTCAGCATCAAGCCCCAGTTCCTTTTTCCCCTGCTTTGTAAAAGAAAAGCTCAAAGGATGCTTTCCTCCAAAGTCTTCCTCAGGAACGATCATGAGCTCTTCTTTTTCACTGACGAGTATCAGCCCCTGCCCGCTGAAGCGATACGTTTTGCTGTGCTGCGTTTCATAGGATCTTTTAACCCATTCAGGCACCTCATCGCTTCCAAGGTCCAAAAAATACCGCCCCGTCCACCCGGTCCACTCGAATCCAAATAAGTCTTCAAGTTTCCTTCTCGCTTCTGGCTCAGTGGGCTCTGCAAACGTATTAAATTCCGCAAAAATGGTCTGGGCGTTTGTTTTGACCGACTGCTGGATTCTGTCTGCTTCCTCAAGGGTCATCCCTCCATAGATCAGCTCTCCGGACTTATTTGAACGCACCCCGTATGAGTCTGCAAGGTAAAGATGCGAATAATGGCTGAGGTCACCTGGCAGTTCGCGGATCTTTTTTGAAGCAGGCAAATAGCCTGAATAATCATCCGCCAGGCTGTAGCTTGTTCCGTCTTCCTTTGTTTTTTTCATATGATTTAACAGCCAGGTAATTCCTTTGTGCTCTCTGAGGGTATCATCCTCCGCTGTTTTGTTGAAAATCAGCATTGGAAGTTTTTCCGTATCCTTCAGGAAAATCCAGTGCCAGAGGGGTGCCGAGAGCAGGACAGCGGCAGCAAGACACGCACAAACAAGTACTCCGATTTTTTTATTCACTTGAAACTCCTTTTCTGACCATGTCTCCCCAGCCCTTTCTTCCGGTTATGACATCAATTATTCCTTCTATTCTCCAGAACACCGTCAGCCGCCTGTACCAGAAAGATTCTGTTATGGCGTAGACAAACAGCACGAAAAGCTGGCTGACATGGGGGTATTTTTCCATGCTCCATTCTTCCAGCAGAACAGCCGCAACAGAGAAGAGAGAACCGTAAATTACAGACAAGAGGAAGAACATTAGAGCAACGTCCACATAAACATCGCCTCTGAACCAGGCAACAATCAAGAGGAGATAACCCGCCAGTTCCACAATCGGCCCTAAAAATTCAACGAAAAAATAATAGGGCATCGAAATCAGTCCAATTGATTTATATTTTGGGTTCAATAGAAGCTTCCTGTGTATCCAGATGCTTTCAAACAGGCCTCTGTGCCACCGCTTTCGCTGTCTTCTTAAAAATCTTGCCGATTCAGGCGCTTCTGTCCAGCAAACGGGATCAGGGACATAGACAATCTTTTTATTAAGCTTTCTTTCCTTGATCATTCTGTGAAGCCTGACGACAAGCTCCATATCTTCTCCGACAGTATGGGAATATCCTCCGGCTTCAATGACCCACCGTTTTGAAAAAACGCCAAAAGCACCGGATACAATCAGCAGCAGATTTGTCCTGCTTAAGCCGATTCTTCCAGCCAGAAACGCCCGTAAATATTCGATGACCTGCATGACAACCAGAGGTTTGTCAGACAGGCCGACCGCAGTCAGCTCACCGTTTCGGATCGTACATCCATTTGCAATCCGGATGCTTCCTCCTGTCGCAATGACGTCATCCCCAGATTCAATTATCGGCTTTAACACCTTCAGAAATGCATTTCTTTCAATGACGGAGTCACCATCAAGGGAACAGAAGTAAGGGAAACGGGAAAAGTTAATCCCTGCATTCAGAGCGTCTGCTTTTCCGCCGTTCTCCTTATCAATTACATACAGATTGGGATAAAGATCTGATTGATATACTGCTTTGATTTCCTTTGTACTCAGCTGTTTTCTCACAACCCGGCTTATTTTCTTTAACTGAAAACGCACAATTAATTTCTCGAGTGTGTCATCTGTTGATCCGTCGTTAATGACAAGCATTTCATATTCAGGATATTCAATACTGATAAGAGAGCGGATCGTTCCGTAGATTCCCGCTGACTCATTATAGGCAGGGACAAGAATGGAAACGGGCTTTGTATAAACGGAATGCAGAAGCTCCTCATAGGGTTCGGTTTTATTCAGGTTGAACTGTTTTCTCACCGTTAAAAGCGAGACGATGAGCATTCCGCCATATACAGCAACGACAAAGCACATATAGCCGAGCAGAACCCAGGCTGACGTCTCAAGAATTGTATCGAACAGACTCATTTCTGCCGCCTCCTTTTGAAATCCACTCAAGGGCCATGTCTCTTGCAAAAAGATCATCCGAATGATGAATGACTTCCTCAAGCAGCTGTTTTCCGTTTTTAAATGTAAAAATGGTTTTAGCTGCTTCCAGCCTGACCATATATTCTTTATCAGAAAGAAGATCCTTCGCTGCTTCTAAAAAGACTTCCGCTCTCAATGAGCCAATCACTTTCAGCGCCATCATTCTTTCAAGCCAGTCAGGCGAATAGATAAAAGGTTCAATGATGTCCGGTTTTACTGGAAGGACCATATCAGCAGCTGCTTTTAAAGACCTCAATTTTTCTTCCTCGTCACCTTTCATAAGCAGCTGTTCAATCAGGCGTTTCTGTTCAAACAGCTGCATATCCCCTATTAGAGTAATCAGATTGTACCTTAAGCGTTCAGGAAGGTCCCCGTATGTTTGATAAAAGGTGCGGAGATGATCAGGCCCGCAGTTCTGCAGGATGCTCACGATGGTAAAATCCGACAAATGCCTGCTGCTGTTTATCATTTGTTTAAGAAAGCCCTCATCCCCGGACGAGGCAAGAATTCTTGAAATCACCGCTTCTTCCTCGTTCGTCAAATGACGTTTTCCGGCAAGCTGCTTTACTTCTTGAAGCAAATGATAGAGTCTTATATTTTCAATGATATAGAGTGCATTCATTCTTGAGCTCCAGCTAAAAGACTTCAATTCTTTTTTCAGCCATCCTGTCAAATGTTTTTTTGCGAGAGCTGTCATTCTTATTTGCATGGTTTCATCCTGAAGAACATTGCTGTACTCAAGCAGCAGGTCACTCAGCGCACGCCTGCCCGGATACTGAAATTCGGCTGAATCATCTCTTAGATAATTGAAAAGGGCAAGTCTGCACGCTTCTTTAGATTCGATCAGGCGTTTTTGTTTTCTTTTTCTGATGGTTTTCGCTGCAGATAAATAGACAAGCAGAACTGTCAGCAGAAGAAACGACCAGACCAGAAGCAAAAAAAGCTGACGGGGCGTCAGTACATCCATTATTTCGTCATCCTTTTTGCAAGATGATAAAGACGGGTTTCAAGCTCTTCAAGTCTGAACGGTTTGGTCATGTAATCGTCCGCTCCAAGCTGCAGGGCTCTCGCTGCGTCTCTTCCGCTCTTGCGGGATGTCAGCATCATGACCGTAAATAGATGCTGGTTGGGCAGAGCTCTGATTTTCTGCAGCACTTCTGTTCCATCCATTTTGGGCATCATTCCATCCAGAACAATAAAGTGATTTTCCCTTTTACTTAAAGGATGCGCTTCAAGAAATTCCATGCCGTCTGGATACAACCCGATATTCAAACAGTACTGATCCAGCAGCGGACTCTTTCGGAACACATCTTCAAGAATGGTTCTTATAATCGGATCATCATCGACGACAGCAACATTCAGCACTTTTTCAACTGGCTCTGTCACAGTTGACCGGTAAACCGCGATTGCGTTTCTTCCATTTTCTTTTGCCTGATAGAGCGCGGCATCCGCACATTCAATCGCATGTTCGACACTCATAGCCTGTTCAGGCGGGACGGCCATTAATCCTGCCGAAAACGTGCAGGAATATGAGGTATGATCCGGACGCTTAAAAACGTGGGCTGAAAACGATTCCTTAATTCTCCCGATGACTTCCATTGCTTCTTTTTGACCTGCATTGGGAAGCAGGATAATAAATTCCTCCCCGCCGTACCGGATGACCGTATCACTGTTTCTCAAGTTGTCTCTCAGGCACTGGGAGAATTCTCTTAATACTTCGTCGCCTTCAAGGTGACCGTATGTATCATTGATTTTTTTAAAATAATCAAGATCAAGCATAGCAAGCGTGAAGAAGCTCCCCTCCCGCTTCATGCGCGCTGCAAGCCTTGTATAGGCTGGATTCAGAAATTTTCTGTTATACACCTTTGTCAGTTCATCAACGACAATCAATTCTTCCAGCTGCTTTTTCCGTTCGATCTGGCGTCTGATCCTGACCAAAAATTCTTCCATATCAAACGGCTTCAGGATGAAATCGTCAGCGCCGTATCTATAGCTGTCAAGTCTCGTTTCCCTTGATGCATCTGCGCTGATCATAATGGCAGGTACATACTTTTTCTGCATCAGTTCTTTCAGCTGCACAACAACCTCAAACCCATTTTCCTGTTTCATATGTCTGTCAATCACCACACAGTCAGGCGCGAGATCGTAATAGGCTTTCATGGCACGGTCTGAGTCTGTAAAAATAGCCGCCGTAAATCCATGCAGCTCCAGTTCTTCCTTTAAATACATTAAGAGGGTAATGTCATCATCTATGAGCAGAATAAGTTCGTCTCCTGAAGAAATGCGTTTTTCCCTGTTTGGCACAGTCTCTTCCTCAATGTCCATTTCTGCTTCATAGCATGCTGATATCAGAGGAAAAAGAAGGTTTTGCAGTTCTGGCAGCCTCCATGTGTCTTTCTTCCGCTTTTCCGCCAGAAGCAGCTGTGCCGCTGCAGCCTTTCCCACCTGCTCCATTCCGATCGTTGGAGCTGTTCCTGCAAGCGAGTGCAGAAAACGTATGACCTCATCCTGTTCAACTGCGTGCTGGTATCCATACCATCTGTCAATCTGCTCTCTTATTTTTTTCAGCAGGCGCTGTTTGTACTTCTTCAATTAGACCTCTCCTGACACTTATAAGTTCAACTTCATCATTTTACTATTGCAAGAAACATTTGGAAACATCCAGAAGTCCCCGTTAAGAAAAGCGCAGGCACAACAGATCAGTAAGCACCCGAAAAGCCCTTATTCCTCCTTTTTCATCCTAAAAAAAACTGCCTAAAGGAATCATCCTTATAGGCAGTTTTTAACATTAAAAAATATATACACGTGTCTCAAACGGTTTTAATGTAAATGAAGTTGTGTGGTTGTGCTTATCTGTTTCATAGTTTTGAAGCACTAGGTTATCGCTTGAAAGCGGCAGACCGCTGTACTGATAAAATGCGTTTTTGTTGCTGATGTTCGAAATAATCAACGCTGTTTTACCTTCAAACGTACGGGTATAAGCGTAAATTTGTTTATCCTTTGGAAGGATTAAGTCATATGTTCCATAAACAAGGACATCATTTTCTTTTCGCAGATCAATCATCTTTTTATAGAAATGGTAGACAGAGTTTTCATCTTTCAGCTGCTTTTCAACGTTTGTTTCCTTGTAGTTTTCATTAGCACCGAACCAAGGAGTTCCTGTTGAGAAGCCGCCGTTTTTCTCATCATTCCATTGCATTGGCGTACGTGAATTATCACGGCCTTTATGCCAGATGATTTCCATGATTTCTTCGTGTGAGCGTCCTTTTGCCGTTTCAATGCGGTAAAGGTTTTTCATGGCTACATCGTCGTAATCATCGATGGATGGAAGGTGAACATTTTTCATGCCGAGCTCCTGTCCCTGATAAATGAACGGTGTACCCTGCATCATAAAGTACATAGCGCCAAGTGCTTTTGCGCTTTCTACAAGATAGTCTTTGTCATCGCCCCATGTTGAAACAGAACGCGGCTGATCATGATTTTCAAGGAAAAGAGCATTCCAGCCGTTTCCATCAAGGCCCTTCTGCCATTTTGTAAGAGTTTCTTTCAGTTTGACAAGATCAACCGATCCTTCAAGTCCATTGTCCCAAAGGCCAAGGTGCTCAAACTGGAAGATCATGTTGAAGATTCCGTTTGTATCTCCGACCCAGTCCTCAGCCTGTTCAAGCTTAACGCCGTTCGCTTCGCCGACTGTCATGATGTCATAACGTGCAAACGTTTGCGCTTTCAGCTCGCTCAAATGCTCCATTATGCCCTCAACATTCATGTGGTAATCAAATGATGAGACAAAATCAAGACCGTTTGGATTTGGAAGATCCGGGAACCCTTCTTTTTTGTTGATGTGGGAAATCGCATCTACACGGAAGCCGTCGATTCCTTTATCAAGCCACCAGTTGATCATTTCATAAACTGCTTGTCTCATGTCCTGGTTTTTCCAGTTTAAATCCGGCTGCTTTGTTGCAAAAACGTGCATGTAGTATTGATCTGTTTTTTCATCATATTCCCAGGCAGAACCGCTGAAAATACTTTCCCAGTTGTTTGGCTCTTTGCCGTTTTTGCCGTCACGCCAGATGTACCAGTCGCGCTTTTCATTGTCTTTTGACTCGCGTGATTCAATGAACCATGGATGCTCATCACTTGTATGATTAACAACAAGATCCAAAATCAGCTTCATGTCTCTTTTATGGACCTCTGCTAAAAGCTCATCAAAGTCTTCCATTGTTCCGAAATCAGCCATGATGTCCTGATAATCGCTGATATCATATCCGTTATCTGCATTTGGAGAAGAGAAAATCGGACAAATCCAGATGACATCGATTCCAAAGTCCTTCAAATAATCCAGTTTAGAAATAATTCCGCGGATATCACCGATACCGTCCCCATTCGAATCCATAAAGCTTCTTGGGTAGATCTGGTAGGCAACCGCTTCTTTCCACCACATTTTTTTCATATACAGCACTCCTTTATTTCAACCTTAACGTCCAGTAAGACGAACGGGTAAGTGTTTCAAGTAAAAAGTATTCGCTTACATTTATGCTAAGTTTTCATTTCTAAAAAGTATTATACTCTAATTGTGTTAAAGATTGAACAATTTCCTTTGAATTCCTCAAAAAACGCTGAGTGCAGAGGAGAAACTGCCTTTATAGCCACATCATTTTGCATAAAAAAGAAAAAAGCTATCCGCTCCGGATAGCTTTCTCCTCTAGTCACGCAATTTTAGAGCTGACTTCAGCTGTTTTCTTCTTCAGCCAGTTCTTGCCTTCGACCATGCGGGAGACCATCATGCTGCTGACGTTATCGCCTGTCGCATTCAGCATGGTTGCAGGAGGATCAATGATCGTTGAGATCGCCGCAATAATCGGCAGCGCTTCAGGCGGGAACCCGTAAAGCGTAAGAATAAGCATTTCGCCGATCATTCCCCCGCTCGGGATCGCTCCCATGACCGTTCCGACAAGGATGGCTACTAGTATCACGCTTGTGATCGTGCCGAATCCTGAAAAGCTCATGTCAAAAATACCGAATAAGAACACAATTTTCAGGACGCCGCCAAGAACGGAACCATCTTTATGAAGAGCGGCACCAAGTGGCACTGTCGTTTCCCTGATATCTGCACTGACACCCATTTTTTTCGTCGCCTCAAGGTTAACCGGGATGGATGCTGCACTGCTGCATGTTGCAAGTGAAGTGATTGTAGGAGACAGCATGTTTTTCCAGAAAACATTCACTCCCTGTTTCTTGCCGGCGATGAATGCGTAAACCGTAAACGCAATGATAAAGTAAATAAAGGCTGCTGCATAATACATCACACCTGCTCTGAAATAAGTGCCAAGGAGCATCGGGCCGTATTCTCCAACAAGAGTTGCGAAATAAGCGCCAAGTCCGATCGGTGCATAGTACATAATGATGGAGACAAGTTTCATCAGCACTTCAGAACCGGACGAGAGAAAGCTTGCAAACGGCTTTCCTTTTTCCCCGATCATGGAAACGGAAAGACCGACCAATACAGAGAAAACGATCATCGCAAGCATGTTGTTTCTTGAGAACAGCTCGACAAAATCAGGAACCGTAAACGTGCTGACAATCTGATCAGCTAGTGTTACATCCTCCATCGCCTCCGGCTTTTCAAGCTGCAGCGTCACACCTTGTGCAGGAGGGATGATTTTTACGACAGCCGTCATGTAAATCGCTGCAATTAATCCTGTAAACAGGAACACAGCGAGCATGCTGCCCATAATCTTTCCAAGCCGCTTCGTTCCTCCCATATTTGCAATGGATGAAGCAATCGTAAAGAAGACAAGCGGTACAACAACCGTAAACATGGCATTTAAAAACAAATCGCCGAACGGCTTTAAAAACACAGCTTTTTCGCCAAACATCAGTCCGATAATACCGCCAATCACGACTGATGAAAGGAGAATAAGCGGAAAACGGTAAGCTTTCATGTTAAATCCCTCTTTCATATCAATAAGAACCAACTAATGCTATCAGAGGAATGGACTTTTTTCAAGAATGGTTTACTGGAATTTTCAGCGGCACAAAAAAACAGGCAATCACTCAGGATCGCCTGCGGCTGTTTCAATTTTCTTTTTGGCTTCAAGTGTTATGATGTGATGGCCTTCCATATCCGTTACAGTAAATTCATAGCCGTCTGCGGTGATTTTATCTCCTTTTTGAACGTCAATCATTTCGGTGAGGATCCATCCGCCGATTGTATCCACATCTTCGGAATCAATGTTTGTCTGAAGAAGATCATTTACTTCCTCAATAAGCGCTTTTCCGTCAAAAATGTAGTGGGTATCGCTTTTCTTTTGCACATTCGGGAGTTCATCGATGTCAAATTCATCGCGGATCTCCCCGACAATTTCTTCAAGAATATCCTCAACTGTCACAAGTCCGGCTGTTCCGCCGTATTCATCGACAAGAATGGCCATATGAATCCGGTCCTTTTGCATTCTTAGGAGCAGATCCTGAATCGGGATTGTCTCAATTACTTTTATGACCGGCCGGATGTAATTTTTAAGGAGCACGCCGTCTTTTGACATATACAGCGCATCAAGCACTTCCTTAATGTTCACAAGACCGATGATGTTGTCTTTGTCTTCGTGTTCAAGCGGATACCTGGTGTATCTTTCGCTTCTCATGATTTCAAGGTTTTCTTCGAATGAATCTTCCAGTGCAACAGTAACCATTTCTGTTCTTGGGACCATGATTTCTTTTGCAATCCGGTTATCAAATTCAAATATTTTGTTCACATACTTATACTCGGACTGATTGATTTCCCCGCTTTTCAAGCTTTCTGACAAGATGATGCGGAGCTCCTCTTCCGTATGGGCCATCTCGTGTTCAGATGCCGGATGCAGGCCAAACATTTTGACAATCATCTGGGCAGACCCATTCAGTGTTTTAATAAAGGGAAACATGATTTTATAAAAAAGAATAAGCGGCCTCGAAAGATTCATCGTGACCCATTCCGCCTTCTGAATGGCAAGGGTCTTTGGGGCAAGCTCCCCAATGACCACATGCAGATACGTGATCGCCACAAAAGCAAGGACGAACGATAAAATTCCTGACAGCGACGGATTGACTCCCCATGAATCAAACAGTGGATGAAGAAGCCGTTCGATGGTCGGCTCCCCAAGCCATCCCAGACCGAGAGCTGTAATTGTAATCCCAAGCTGGCAGGCTGAAAGATATTCATCAAGACTTCCCGTTACTTTTTTGGCAGCAATCGCTTTTTTATTTCCTTCTCCTACGAGCTGATCAATTCTTGAGCTTCTTACCTTTACAATGGCAAACTCTGCAGCGACAAAAAAGCCTGTAGCTGCAATTAAAAGGGCGACTAGAAGTAGATTTGTGGCAATCAAAGAGTTCCCTCATCCTTCATGGACAAGGGTCACCTCCTTTCATAAGGTGAAACCCGGATTCCTTTTTATTTGCTTTTATTCTTTGCTTTTTCGCGTTACTTTAGCATTTTATTTATTTCCAGGTTCTTTTCAGCCTGAAAACCTCCTGAAAGTATCCCCAGACGGAAACAGGAGCCATGATCAGCTGGTAGCTTAAAACGAAGAAAAAGAAGCCTGTAATATTTTTTCTTACTTTTAAATCAAGTTCTCTGAACACTTTTTTCTGATAGGTATAGATGCTCAAATAGCTGATCAGGGTAAGAGGCAGAACAAAAAGGGTCATCGGCCCGACAATCCAGTAATGACCGAAAAAAGCGAGAATCAGGCCGGGAATCCAGAAAACGGTATACGTAAAATCCAGATACGGCATGATGAAATTAATGCCCGTCAGGAATTTCGCGAAAATGGCCGGCTGATGCCAAGGCTTCATTTCCTTCAGTGCTTCAATCATCCCCCGCGCCCACCTCGACCGCTGCCTGGCAAAGTGACGGAAGGAAGCCGGTACTTCTGTAAACGCAACTGACAAAGGCTCAAAGTACACTCTGTACCCGTGATGCAGAAATCGCCAGGTCAGAACAATATCTTCCCCGATTGCTTCCGGCCATCCTCCGGTTTCCCTTACAGCAGACGTTTTGTACAAACTGAATGCCCCCTGTGCAACGAGCGTTCCCTGATATAAACCCTGAAGCCTTTTGATTGCTGCAATGCCGAGGAAGTAGTCCCACTCCTGCATTTTTGTCAGAAGATTGTCCCTGCTGTTTCTGACAAGAATCGTTCCTGCTACAGCACAAACATCCTCCGGGGAACTGATCATCCTTGAAACAATGCGCCGGACAGCACTTTTGTGTAGAAGCGTATCTGCATCAAGAGTAAGAACGAAATCCGTCATTGTTTCATTTATGCCTTTGTTTAGAGCATGGTATTTTCCCGGATTTTCTTCATGGAGGAGACGCACAGGAATGCCATAGGAAGTCCCTGCTTCCATGGCTTCTAATGTGGTGGAGTCCTCAGATCCGTTATCCACTACAATCACTTCAAGACTTCCCATGTAATCCTGATTGGCCAAATACCTGATTGTCGTCCCGATATTTTTCTCTTCATTCTTAGCGGCAATCAAAATGGTGACCGGAATCGCAGGACTGCTGTTTTTATATGGGGGCTGCCTGTCAATCAGCAGGCTGGTGATCAAAAAGGCATTTAAAAATCCCGGTATGTAGGCAATGCCTCCAATAATGAAGATGGCAAGCGGCAGCCCCGTCAGCTCAGCAAGCTCCCTCAGCCATGGAAGAGAAAGGAAGACAGAGAAGAGCATCCACATAAAAGCCGCGGTCTGGCTGATCCAAAATTTCTTTTTAACGCTCACGTATCGCTTTATCACCATGTCTCAACCTTTTCACTTGAGTTTTCTTTTATCTTCCGCAATCCCTGACTATGCATACATAAACGAAACAAGTAGAAAAAACGGGAGAAACTTGCACATACTACATAAAAGCATGTTTGAAATCAAGGAAGTGATGAGATGAAACTGTCTGATGAGGAAAAGACTGCACTTAGCGAGGCCATCGACAAAATGAATGAGGGGCTTGATGTATTCATTCAATTCTACAATGATGCTGAAGAAGAAAAGCCGGTGATTGAATTCAAAGAAGATACTATTGCTGCTATTGAAAAAGCAATCGAAGCCTATGGAACAGAAACGGTTTCGGAGAAAATAAATGCCATTATCCGTGAGGTCCTATCATTTTTACCAAACAAAAAATAAGGCAGGTGTGAGCTTTGAGATCAAATAAACTGCTTGTAGACTGGCTGAGATGGCCTCTCTATGTCCGCATTATTTTAATCGTGATGCTGATTGTCCTCCTCTTTGGACAAGTGATATCCCTAATAGAACCAGACGTATTCCCGACCGTTTTTGATGGAATCTGGTGGGCGCTTGTCACCGTGTCCACCGTCGGATTCGGCGATTATGTTCCAGAAACGGTTGCCGGAAGATCAGTAGGCATTGTACTCATCCTTATTGGTGCCGGATTTGTTACGACCTACTTTGCCACATTGTCGGCGGCAGCTTTTCAGAAGCAGCATTCTTACCTAAAAGGAGAAACGGCCTACAAATATGGAAATCATGTCGTGATTATTGGATGGAATGAAAAATCAAATGAGCTTATTGAGACTCTGCAAAAGGTAAAGCCCTATAAAAACATCGTGCTGATTGATGACACTCTCGAGGAGTCTCCATTAATTGAAAATCTGCATTTCATTAAAGGCAATCCCACTATTGACCGGACACTTAACAAAGCAAACATCGAAAAAGCTGATGCTGCCATCATCACGGCCGATCAGTATAAAAGTGAAACGGATGCCGACATGCAGTCGATTTTAATCCTGCTTGCCTTAAAAGGCATGAACCCTGAACTCTATACGGTTGTCGAGCTTGTTACCGGGATGCATGTGAATAATGCCAAAAGAGCGGGAGCCGATGAAATAATCAAATCCTATCAGCTTTCAAGCCACTTGATGATGAACAGCTACCTGGCCAAGTACGGGTTGTCGAGTGTATATTCGGAACTGAATCCCGCCAACGGAAACTACTTTAAAATCATTCCGATTCCTCCTGAGCTAGTCGGAAAAACCTTTCACGATGCCAGCCACAGTCTGCTTGAAAAAGAATACTTGCTAATTGGCATCAAAAAAGGAGATCAGACGAAACTTAATCCGCCGATCTCCCAGATTCTTAAAGAAGAGGATCTTCTGATTATGATTACTCATTAATCAAGCAGCAGATCCTCAAGCTCTTTAACCAACTCCCTGCCTGCATCTATATATTTCTCCGGAAAATCGGCATCTTTGTCCTGCGGCTCCTGAAACTGGTCAAACGATGCCTTTACATTTCCAATATGAACATTGTCATCAAGACCTATCTGATATTTGTGGGAAAGCAAGTAGGGACTTGAGAGCGTGACGGTTGTATTCTGCGAATCCAGCTGGCCGTCAGCTGCCGTAAACGGAACACGCAAAAACTGATAGCCCACCTCATCATCAATCTTATAATCAAACGAACCGTGATCATAGTCCCAGCCCCCGCCGATAGCATACCCAAGCGGCTTTAATTGCGTTTCAAGATGATACAGCTTGAACGATTTCCCTTCCAGTTTCGATGGAATTTCAATCATGAGATTCGACCTCCTTTTTAAGGTAGGTTCTCCTGATAACCGTTTTTTATGACGAAGGGAAGCGGGGGGAATGACATATTTCGGGAGGCTTGCTTACCCTCTCAAATCGATTTTCAGTTTGAGAGGGTACGATTCCTCGCTTTGCTTACCCTCCCATATCGTTTTTCGGTTTGAGAGTACGATTCCTCGCTTTCCTTCCCCTCCCATATCGTTTTTCGGTTTCACAGGGTACGATTCCTCGCTTTGCTTACCCTCCCATATCGTTTTTCGGTTTGAGAGGGTACGATTCCTCGCTTTCCTTACCCTCCCATATCGTTTTTCGGTTTCACAGGGTACGATTCGGCTTCTATTTTCACGCAAAAAAAGCAGGCCGGATAGATTACTCCGGACTGCCATTAAAAATTATTTCAAGCGCTTTTCAAGCTCAGCTTTAACCTCTTCAAATCCCGGTTTGCCAAGCAAAGCAAACATGTTTACTTTGTAAGCTTCAACACCCGGCTGGTCGAATGGATTCACGCCAAGCAGGTATCCGCTCATCGCACAGGCTTTTTCGAAGAAGTAGACAAGATAGCCGAATGTGTACTCGTTCATTTCCGGAAGGTTCACAATCAGGTTTGGGACGCCTCCGTCTGTGTGAGCAAGCATCGTACCCTGGAAAGCTTTCTTGTTGACAAAGTCAACTGTTTCGCCTGCAAGGTAGTTCAGGCCGTCAAGGTCATTTTCTTCTGATTCGATTGTAATCTCGTGACGCGGTTTTTCAACGTTAAGGACGGTTTCAAAAAGATCACGGCGTCCCTCCTGCACGTATTGGCCCATTGAATGCAGGTCTGTGGAGAAGTTTGCTGAAGCAGGAAAAATGCCTTTTTGGTCTTTTCCTTCACTTTCGCCAAACAGCTGTTTCCACCACTCTGAGAAATACTGAAGGCCAGGCTCATAGTTAATGAGCATTTCAATCGTTTTGCCGCGGTTATACAGCGCGTTGCGAACGGCTGCATATTGGTAAGCAGCATTTTCTTCAAGCTCAGATGTTGAGAAATCGTTCATGGCAGCGGCTGCGCCTTTCATCATTTCTTCAATATCCGCTCCTGCAGCAGCGATTGGAAGCAAGCCGACAGCAGTGAGAACAGAGTAGCGTCCGCCAACATCATCAGGGATGATGAAGGACTCGTACCCTTCTTCTGAAGCAAGTGTTTTTAAAGCACCGCGGGCTTTGTCTGTTGTCGCATAGATGCGTGTTTTTGCTTCTTCTTTTCCGTACTTTTCTTCAAGCAGCTTGCGGAAAATACGGAAAGCAAGAGCAGGCTCAGTTGTTGTGCCTGATTTTGAAATGACGTTGATAGAGAAGTCGCGTCCTTCAATCAGGTCCATCAGGTCTTTCATGTAAGTAGAGCTGATGTTGTTGCCGACAAAAATGATTTGCGGCGTTTTGCGCTGTTCTTTAGACAATGCATTGTAGAAAGAGTGGTTCAGCATTTCAAGGGCAGCACGCGCGCCAAGATAAGATCCGCCGATTCCAACGACTAAAAGAACATCTGAATCAGATTTGATTTTTTCTGCACTTTTCTGTATGCGTGCAAATTCCTCTTTATCGTATGCCTCAGGAAGGTCAACCCAGCCAAGGAAGTCGCTTCCCGCTCCTGTTTTTTCATGAATTGAGTGATGCGCAACTTTTACAAAATCGCGCAGGTATGTAAGCTCATGCTCACCAAAAAATGACAGCGCTTTTGAGTAATCAAAACGAACATGTGTCATTGCAGTTCCTCCATCGTTCCTAAAATTTTAATCCTCTTTCACTTTAACGAAACTGTGTTTGTAAATCAAGCGGACCAAAAAATGAAAACGCGATCATTTAAAAATAAATGAAAACACCCTGCAGATGCAGGGTGCCTGTGCCATTAAAGTGAAGCTTTCAAGATGGCAAGAACATCTTCTTTGTTCAGCTTTTTAAAGTTGCCGAACTCGCCGTTCGCCATTGCTTTATCTGCAATCAGATCAAGTTTTTCGTCTGTGATGTCGTAGTCAGCCAGGCGGCTTGGTGCACCGAGGCTGCTCCAGAATGCGCTGAGCTTGTCGATTCCTTCAAGTGCAACATCGCGGTCTGATTTGCCTTCTGTATCCACTTCAAACACGCGGACAGCAAGCTGTTTGAAGCGGTCAAGGTTCTCATCAAGCGTATGTCTCATCCAGTTAGGGAACAGGATGGCAAGGCCGCCGGCATGAGGAATATCATAAACAGCTGAGACAGCATGCTCGATATTGTGAGTCGCCCAGTCGCCGCGGTAGCCCATCTGAAGAGATCCGTTCAATGCGATCGTTCCTGAATAAAGGATCGTTTCGCGCAGCTCATAATTTTCAAGTTCTTTCATCAATTTTGGTGCTGTTTCGATGACTGTTTTCAGAGTCGATTCACAGAAACGGTCCTGAAGCGGTGTGTTTTTTGTATGATGGAAATATTGCTCAAATACGTGAGACATCATGTCAACCATGCCGTACACGGTTTGATCCTGAGGAACTGTGTACGTGTTGACAGGATCAAGAATAGAGAATTTCGGGAATGTCAGCGGACTTCCCCAGCCGTATTTCTCCTGTGTTTCCCAATTTGTAATAACGGAACCTGCGTTCATTTCTGAACCTGTCGCAGCAAGCGTCAGAACAGTTCCAAACGGAAGAGCCTCTGAAGGAGTATGCTTTTTGGTCACGATGTCCCACGCATCTCCGTCATATTTAGCTCCGGCCGCAATGGCTTTTGTACAGTCAATGACACTTCCGCCGCCTACAGCAAGAAGGAAGTCAATGTTTTCGCTTTTGCAGATATTTACGCCGCGGTGAACGGTTGAAAGTCTTGGATTCGGTTCTACACCGGAAAGTTCAAAGACGTTTGATCCGGTTTTCTCAAGTTCAGCAAGTACTTTATCGTACAGCCCGTTTCGTTTAATGCTTCCTCCGCCATAAACCAGGAGAACATTTTTGCCGTACTTTGGCACCTCGGTCTGAAGCTGCTGTAGCTGGTCTTTTCCAAAAATTAATTTCGTTGGATTATGGTATGTAAAGTTTTCCACAATCAATCGCCTCCTTACTTTTTATAAAATAAGTATGACCTGTTTGGAATGTTTTTTGCAAGAAATGCGCTTGTAAAAGCTTTTTTTTAGCATGTGAATAATTTTGATGACATCTCCGCATTCTATTAGTGAATTCTTACACCCAAGGAGGTTATCAACATGAGCGCATTACAGCGTATTGCACTTGTACTTACGATTATTGGAGCAATCAACTGGGGGCTAATCGGCTTCTTTCAATTTGATTTAGTGGCAGCTATTTTTGGCGGCCAGGATGCTGCCCTTTCAAGAATTATTTATGGACTTGTCGGAATCGCAGGTTTAATCAACCTTGCCATTCTCTTCAAGCCGGCAGCTGAGCTCGGCCGTACAGAACCAAAACCGGAAGCACGCTAAGATCAAAAGCGGAAGCGCCTTGGTCAAATCCGATCGGCAGATAAGAATCCGACGAAAAAGTCCGGTTTTGACTTTTCCGTCGGATTTGTTCTGACTGAGGATTTAGGCGCTTCCGCTTACCGAAGATACCTTTATCATGTTTTCCGCAACCTTGAACAAATTATATTTTTAAGCACAGAAAAAGCACCGGATCCTGATCCGGTGCTTTTTTCATGAAAAAAAAGAATCCATCCAGCCGGATGCATTCTTTTCACGTGCTTATTTGTTTGTTTGTTTTGATTGCTCGATCCACTCTTCAAGCTTCTCTTTAAGCGTGTTGAAACCTTGTGGAGTTTCGTTTGTGTAAGCTGGAGTAGCTTTTACTGTAGCCTGGCGCTTTTTTGGCTTCTTTGGAGCTTCTGTTTGTGCAGGAGCTTCTTGAGTTGCGCGGATAGAAAGGCTGATTTTGCCTGCTGCTTCGTCAACAGAAAGTACTTTTACTTGTACTTCGTCTCCTACTTTCAGCTGTTCGTTAATGTCTTTAACAAAACCGTGTGCGATCTCAGAAATGTGAACTAGTCCTTGTGTAGACTCATCTAATGCAACAAACGCACCGTAGCGCTGGATTCCTGTTACTTTGCCTGTGTAAACAGAACCTGTTTCGAATTTTGTACTCATGGTAACACTCCTATATAAGTTGATTTTTCTCGTTTAATATACGCAATTTAAAACTATATCATATCCGGCCTGTTTTTACAATAACAATTTAGTTACTGTCAAGTAATAAGCTGCTGGCTTTCATGATGTTAACAAAATCACCGTTTTCTTGAGAACGCCAAAAACCCCAAAAAAACCGGGCATAATCCGCCCGGTTTCTCATTAGTTATACACAACCTTAGATGTATAGTCACTTATATTTATCTTTACGGTCATCTTCATTGACGAACCATCCCTGTGAATCAGTTCAAATACGGCTGTGCTGCCATCTTCGCTGTATGTTTCATTCAGTTTAACCGTATTTGCGGAAAGAACCCGGAACTGTTTGGCTTTCTCTTCTAGATCTGATTTAAATTCTTCTTCTGAAGGTGCAGATTCGTCTTTTGCCATAAGATCATAAGCAGTCCCCTCATCTCCGGTAACTGTGGCGTACAAATAAAGGCGGAGCACGTCAGCCGGCTGCAGCTCGTTCAATGCTGTGCTGTCCCCGTCAGTATAGGCCCGATAGGCAGTTTGGATGCTGCTTGATACAGGCAGGAGCTGAATCTCTCTTCCCCTGAAAAAAGATACCTCAGGCTTCAGGCTCTCGGGCACGTTCACCTTATACTGCCAATATTCCTCTTGTGACTTGAAGGCGAAATTCTGCGCTTTCAAAAACTCATAGTATGCAGATACAGCTGATGTCGTCTCACGATTCGGATAGTCTTTCATGAGCTGTTCAAAGGCTGATTTCCATTCCTCTTTCAGTCTGAACTGCTCATCCACAGCCATAGTATTGTTGAGCCCTTTAAGCAGGACGGTGAGCCAGAACTCATAGCGCTCTTTTAATTTTTCACGGTATTTAAAGTTTGGGTTCTGCAGAATGAACTCTTCAAGAGCAGCAGTCCGCTCTGCCAGTTCATTAACGGGAACAGCGAGAGCTGCATCCATGGCAACCTGTGCCTGGTTTTCCGTTTCAAAATACTTCTTCATTTGCGGACTTGGGTCAAGTTCGTTTTCAAGGAGTTCTAAATCCGGCTGGAAATTGATCATGCCTTCCCCTTCGTGATAAAAACGGTAGCCGCTGTTTCTGATCTCCTCAATAACCGGCCCTGCTTCAGGATGATCGGAGCCTTTTTGGTTCAATTGGTCAGCGAAAGCATTTACATCCGTATACTGAAGAGTGCTTGAAACAGTCAGCCACTTTTCAAAGAAATACTCCTCCATCATCCTCTGTTTTTCAAGAAGGCTGATGATCTCTGCATCCCTTATCTCTTCTCCTTCTTCTGCCTTTGTTCTTAAAGCAGCGAGCTGTGCTGCAGGAGATGAGACGTTCTGTTCAACTGTCAGCTTGACTGTCTTAAAATAGTTGTCAAGTTCCTGAATGGACTGATAGGAATTTCTGCCGTCAAATTCCCGGACTGCATCTTCTGCTTCCTGAATAAACGGATACAGCTCTGCGTCAGGCATCTGAATCTCTGCCTTGAAAGCAGCAAGTCTTTCCTTAAACAGGAGGTCAAGCTCGCCTCGTTTAGCTTCAATTTCTTCTGCAGAAGGCGGCACCTGCACAGCAGGAGGCTGTTCACCTGTTCCGCCATTTCTCTCATTATTCTGCACAAGCAGCTGTGCACCAAGCAGCCCTGCTATCAGCATGACACCCGCAAAGCTTGCAGCATATAGCGTTCTGGCTTTGAAGAAAGGATTATTCTTCTGCTTTTCAAGCTTGATGCGGTCCATTATATGATCAGCTGATGTTTGCACTGGAAGCTTTTCATAGGAATGCTTTAAGCTCGATAGCCGTTTCTCAAAAAGCTGATCATCCATGTGTTTCACCTTCTTTCTTTTCGTGTTCCTCCACAATTTTTTTCAGCATCGTTTTTCCTCTGAGGATGCGTGTTTTAACAGTAGAAAGCGTTATTGACATAATTTCAGCGATTTCTTCATATTTCATTTCGTGGAAAAAATACAGAACAATCGGGATTCGGTATTTTTCATCGAGTTTCTGAAGGCACATGTGAAGGGCCCTGTCTTCCTCATTTTGAATAACACTCGATTCCACCTCAGGATAATCCATCGCAGGTTCATTTTGAATTTTGAACACTTTCTGCATGTTTGACATGCGCTTTCTGGCTGCATCCCTTGTCACATTGAGAGTAATTTTATAAAGCCATGTAGAAAATTTCGCCTTTGAAAATTGGTCCAAAAACCGGTATACCCGGATAAATACTTCCTGGGTAATGTCATCTATATCATCACGCCGGTTTCCAAGCTGATACGCAAACCGCTCGACTGTCGGCGTATATTTTTCAACCAGCTCCCTGAATGCACTCATATTCCCCTTCTTTGCCCGCCGCACTAATTCATCATCGTTCATAATCTGCCCTCCTTATTACACCTGTGAAACGGGAGATGCATACAGTTTGTTTCATGCTGATGGACGCAAGATGCAAATTTTTCAAAAAAACAGGTTTAACTCAAATTTAAGGGGGGAATACTATCAGCGTATAAGCTTTCTAGTATTCCCCCCTTTTGTTTTTAGGACAAGACCTTTAAGGTTTTGTCCATTTTTTATTTTCTGCAGTTTTCCATAAATACAGCCATTCTTCTAAGCGCTTCCTGAAGCTGCTCAAGGGATGAGGCATACGAACAGCGTACAAATCCTTCACCGCTTTCACCGAATACATTCCCCGGAACCACAGCCACTTTTTGTTCAATCAGCAGCTTTTCAGCAAACTCTTCCGAACTAAGTCCTGTTTCTTTTATTGAGGGAAAGGCGTAAAATGCGCCCCCGGGCAGATGGCAGGACAAACCGATTTCATTCAGTGTCTCTACAAAAAAGTTTCGTCTGCGGCGATAGCTTTTTTTCATTTGCTCAACATCCTGCATGCCGTTTTTCAAAGCTTCAATGGCCCCGTATTGAGCCATCGTCGGTGCGCACATCATAGCGTACTGATGGATTTTCAGCATGGCTCCTGAAAGCTCAGCCGGCGCAGCGATGAAGCCGAGCCTCCACCCTGTCATGGCGAACCCTTTTGAAAAGCCGGAAATCAAAATGGTGCGTTCGCGCATTCCGCTCAAGCTCGGAAAGCTCGTATAAGCTTCATCATATGTAAGTTCCGCATAAATCTCATCAGCAAGCACCACCAGGTCGTGCATTTCAGCCTGCTCTGCGATCAACTGGAGTTCATGCTTTGATAAGACCGCTCCTGTCGGATTGCTTGGCGAGCATAACAGCAGTGCTTTTGTCCGCTCCGTCAATGCTTCTTCAATCAACTGGGGCCGAAGTTTAAACTGGTCATCTGCCCGCGTATGCAAAGGTACAGGCACTCCTCCAGCGAGCGATACAAGCGGAGCATAGGAAACAAAGCAAGGTTCAGGAATGAGCACCTCATCAAGCGGATTCACAATGGCTCTTAATGCGATATCCAGCGCCTGGCTAGCCCCCACCGTCACAATGATTTCATCTTCATGCCGGTAAGATACATCGAATTTCCCGTGAAGATATCGGGAAATTTCCTGGCGCAATTCCAAAAGACCGGCATTGGCTGTGTATGATGTAAACCCCTGTTCAAGCGACAGGATGCATGCTTCTCTTACATTCCAGGATGTAACAAAATCCGGTTCCCCGACGCCAAGCGAAATAACACCTTCCATGCTTGCCGCAAGATCAAAGAACTTGCGGATGCCGGAAGGCTTCAGGGCTGAAACTGTATGTGATAAATACTTCGATTGTGTCATGGAGACACCACAATCCGTTTGTCTTCATCGTCCTGTTCGTAAATCTTCCCGTCATGTTTATATTTTTTTAAGATGAAGTGTGTCGTTGTTGAAAGGACGGAGTCAAGAGTTGACAGCTTGTCCGAAACAAAGTGTGCAACCTCTGACATCGATCTTCCTTCTATAACGACGGACAGATCATATGCCCCTGACATGAGATAAACCGATTTCACCTCATTGAACCTGTAGATTCTTTCAGCAATCGCATCAAACCCTGTCCCTCTTTTTGGCGCGACTTTTACGTCAATCATCGCTGTGACTCCCTCTTGCCCATCCACTTTCCGCCAGTTGACAGTTGTCGAGTAGTCGATAATGACCTTCTGCTCTTCCAGGCGTTTAATTGTGAGGATGGTTTCTTCAACGCTTAGCTGAACCATTTTTGAGATGTCCTGCGGCGTGAGCCTGCTGTTTTCTTCAAGGAGCTCAAGAATTTCTGTTTCTTTTTGGGTAAGCTTCATTTTCTTTTCCTCCCTTTCCTTTAAGAATGTTCTGATAATTATAGCATGAACAATTGAAAACAAACACGCATTGTTCCGTTTTTTTTCGGGAAAAACCGGGTAGATTTTACAAGAGTTATTTTCGGACGGCAGGTTAAAATAGTAAAAACTTTTGCTGCCGGCACTCCATCGCCGTCAGCTTTTGCAAATCATGTCTTTTTCAAGGAATTAAGAATAAATGCTGGAGTGAATGATTATGGTGATATTGGATAACAAGCAGGAGTTTAAGATGCATGTTCAGGGGATAGGGGTCCACTATGAGGTGTATGAAAATCCCGGCAAACCTGTGATGGTTTTAATACACGGCTTTCTTTCTTCCACATTCAGCTACCGCCGGCTGATTCCATTTCTCCGCCATGAGTATCATCTCATTGCTGTTGATCTTCCGCCGTTCGGCCGGTCGGAAAAATCGATCGCGTTCGTTTACTCATACCGGAACATGGCTAAAGTTGTGATTGAGCTTTTGAAAAACCTGCAAGTGGAACAAGCAATCCTCGTAGGGCATTCCATGGGAGGGCAAATTTCCCTGTACGCATCAAAAGAAATGCCTGAGATGGTTAAAAAAGTTGTGCTTTTATGCAGCTCAGGCTATATGAAAAGGTCGCATCCTTCGCTCATATTCGGCTCTTATTTTCCTTACTTTTACCTCTGCATCAAGCACATCATGAGCAGACAGGGAGTCTGGAAAAACTTATGCAACGTCGTACATGACCGCTCGATGATTGATCAGGAAATGATGGATGGCTATATTCAGCCATTTTACGACGACCGTATCTTCATGGCGCTCTCGCGGATGATCAGGGACAGAGAAGGTGATTTGCCTGCAGAAGATCTGCGGAAAATCGAAACACCAAGCCTTCTTATTTGGGGACAGGAAGACCGGGTTGTACCCGTCCATATCGGAGAGAGAATGAACAGGGATCTTCCAAATTCTCATTTCTTCTCATTAAAGAACACGGGTCATTTAGTTCCTGAAGAACGCCCTGATTTTGTATCTGAACGCATTTTTGAATTTTGCATGTAAGTGAAGGAACAGAAAAAATGCAGCTTAGAACGGCTTATCATCGTTCACAAGCTGCATTGTTTTTGATCAGCAAAAGCTGTACCGCCATTTTTTCACACTCTTTTAAAGGAATAATCTCTTCAAAAGAGAACTCATAAACAGCCTGTATTTTTCGGGAAAGCTGTGCCGGTGTTTCAGAGACGTGCACCGCCTGAAGGACATCAAATACTTCCGTTTCATATGCTTCCGCACCGTACTTCAGCGGATCCCATTTATATAACAGCCCGAGCATCTGCTCATTCGCTTCTCTCATTTCCACTGCACATCACCCAAACCTTTTTCTTTTGCATAACGTTCCATACATATTTTATCATAAGGTTTTAAAGGAGCAACATCCGGAGAAATCAAACTGGAGAGTGATAATCATGAGCATGTTTGATCAGGAAATCAACAGATACAGGACTCACTCAGTAAAATGGGATTATTCCGAGGAGATCTTCGGTGTGAAAGATGTTTTCCCCATGTGGGTCGCAGATATGGATTTCCGTGCACCTGATGAAGTAATTTCCGCCCTGCAGGAACGAGCATCGCACGGTATTTTCGGCTATACTTCAGCAGGTCCAGAAGCGAAGAAAGCCGTTCAGTCATGGATGAAAGCGCGGCACGGCTGGGATGTAACCCAGGAATCCATCATTTTCAGCTCAGGAGTGGTTACTGCCCTGAGTATGGCCATTCAGTCCCTAACAGACCCTGGAGACGCAGTACTGATTCAGTCTCCTGTTTACCACCCTTTTTTTGACATGACAGAGAAAAACGGCCGCACACTTGTAAACAATCAATTGAAACTTGAAAATGGCACCTATCAAATTGATTTCGAAGATCTTGAAAAGAAAGCAGCTCATCAAAAAGTGAAGCTCATGCTGCTTTGCAACCCGCAGAACCCGGGCGGCAGAGTGTGGACAAAAGAAGAACTCGAGAGGATCGGAGAAATATGCGCAAAGCATCATGTCGTTGTTGTTTCGGACGAAATCCATTCAGACTTGATGCTGTTCGGCCATAAGCATGTCCCTTTTGCATCCCTTTCCAAAGAGCATGCCCGAAACTCTATAATATGCATGGCACCAAGCAAGACATTCAATCTTGCAGGGCTGCAGTCTTCAGCCATTATCATTCCGAACAAAGAAATCCGGACAAAATATGAGGAATATCAAAAGCGGCAGGGGTTCTTTACCCTTAATACCTTTGGCATAGCCGGCTTAACTGCAGCCTACACACATGGTGAAAAATGGCTGGATGAGTTAAACAGCTACCTTGAAGAGAACGTGAACACAGTGATTTCATATATTCAAGAGCATTTGCCCAAGCTTAACGCGATAAGGCCTGACTCGACTTACTTAATCTGGATTGACTGTACACAATTGCAGAAAACAGATGCTGAAATAAAGGAATTGCTGCTTCAAAAAGGAAAGCTTGCGCTTGAGGATGGGACCAAATACGGCCCCGGCGGAGAGGGTTTTGTCCGCATGAATATCGGATGTCCCCGCTCACTAGTGCTTGAGGGACTGGAACGTTTAAGAGAGGCGTTCTCATGATCTGAAAAATCCGCGGTTCACAGCTGCGGATTTTCGGATTGTTTAGAAAATTATAAAAGTAAAAGGCTGTGGATAACATAACAAAGTTATCCTCGGCAAGCGGAAGCGCCTAAATCCTCTGTCAGAACAAATCCGTCAAAAAAGGCGGGACCCGGACTTTTCCGCCGTATTCTTATCTGCCTATCGGAGCGGGCCTTGGCGCTTGCGCTTTTGTTCTTGCACGCAAACAAAAATTGTCATTTTGGGAGTTTTTCGAATCTTCTGATGGTATAATGGACTCAGAATATAGCAAAGGTGAGAATCCGTTGATTATTCCTATAGAGTCTGTAAAAGAACTGATACTTCATATAACCTTTCTTTTGTTTCCTGTTTTTCTCTATCAGACCGTTTGGCTCAGCAGGCCGTTCAAGTCCCCTCCAAGCAGGAACAAAATTCTTATTTCCCTTCTGTGCATCCCTTCTGCCCTGCTTTGCCTGACTTATCCGCTTCACACAATTGAAAGTGTAAGCTTTGACCTGCACGCCATACCTGTTATAGTAAGCATCCTTTATGGAGGACCCTTTTCAGGTGCTGCGGTCATTGCCTCCGTTCTCGCCTACCGGTTTTATGCCGGAGGACACTGGCTTCTTCTCAGTCTCGTGACCATTCCTTTTTACACCCTTTTATCCTTCTACTTTCAGCGTTCCTGGTTTTCCTTTAATAAACGGCGAAAAATGATGGTTATTCTTTTAATCGGCAATGCCAAAACAGCTATTACCTATGCTTCCCTGTATCTTTTTCATTCCTTTGGATGGGTCCCTGATGTTTTTTCAGGGGAGGGCCGGAAGTATTTAATTATCGGCTGGATTTTTTTGAACTTCGCTTTGTTTTTAACCTACTATGCCACCGAATACATTCGTGAAAATGCCATCATGAGATATCAGATTATCCGAAATGAAAAGCTGTCCATACTGAGCGAGCTTGCTGCGAGTGTTGCCCACGAAGTCAGAAATCCGCTGACGGTTGTAAGGGGATTCATCCAGCTGATGGGGCAGGAAATACGCGACAATGAACAAAAAAACAAGGATTATCACGAATTAGTATTATCAGAGCTTGACCGCGCTCAGGATATTATTACCGATTATTTGAGTCTTGCAAAACAGCACTATATCGAAAAAGAGAATGTTTCCCTGACTTCTTTGCTTTATGAAGTGGATCAGCTGATGCGCTCCTATGCCAATTATAAAACAGTTGCGATTGAAGCGAGCATTCAGGACGGGCTGATGATTGTGGGGGACCGCTCAAGACTGAAACAGGTATTTATTAATCTGCTTAAAAATGCAATTGAAGCCGTTCCTGATTTAGAGGGACAAGTGGAAATCAGGGCTTATTCATCCCATGAATTTGTGAGAATCAAACTGACGGATAATGGCTGCGGAATGAGTGCAGACCAGCTTCAGAGACTTGGTGAACCCTATTTTACTTTAAAAGAGAAAGGAACAGGTCTCGGACTTACAGTGACGTTTTCGATCATTCAGCATCATGGCGGGACGATCCGCTATCAGAGCACATTAGGCGGAGGAACAGCTGTGACCGTCTCTCTCCCTATCGAAGCTCTCAAATGAATAAAATCGAATGTTTCTCTTATTTTGTTAATAAACTGTTTATAGGACATGGACGAAATGAACGTAAGGAGGGGGTACTCCTGAAAAACCGATTTATGCTGATTTTTCTGCTGACCCTGTGCCTGTTGACTGCAGCTTTTTCCATCCCAAAACAAATGGGCAATGGTGCAAGCGCCATTCCAAACGAAACCATGCAGCAGGAAGCTTCCCTTGCAATTGATACGGTTTTGACCATCCATTTCAACTCTTTTCAGAGGGCGCTGACGCTGAATGAAGAAGTTTTGAGCATTAAGCCTGTTAAAGACAGCGGGCAAAAGTGCTATGAAACAACCATTCAGTTCTACACATTTTTTGGACTGCCCCTGTCAAAAGTGAAGGCTGACTGCAATGAAATTGAAGAAGTAAATTAGTACGACCAAAAACGGCCTGCTCGGCCGTTTTTCATTTTCAGGAAATGCCGGAGTCACATTGTCACCCGCAATGCCCAAAGCCTGCTAATAAAAAAACCAATCCCGAAAACAGCGGAATTGGATTCTGAAATTACTTGTTCTTATCAGCTGCTTTTAGGTTTCTTTCAAACTCTTCTGCTTTCAATTCCTCTTTTCTTGATACCTTTTTAATCAGCATAAAGGCTGCAATGGCCAAAAGGAAGAAGATGAACATTGTGATGCCGGCGGGAAGGTACTCAGACTTGTCTTCCGGAAAATATAAAAACAGCCCCATAATGAAAGCGTTTAACAATTTAATCACTCCTTGTCCCCTTTACTATAGCAAGAATTCATGGCTTCCTCTACTTTTGATAAAAATTTTTCTCAAGGACTTTGCTATAATGGATGTAAGAACGTTAAAAAAGAAAAAATGGGGATTTGCACCATTTTTTATGGGAGGCATAAACTTGAAAGAAGAACTCAGTACCGGAGAGATCGTGACAGGCATCTATAAAACCGGCAAATATATCGGCGTGATTACAAACGTGCGTCCTGAACACTACTTAGTGAAAGTAAAAGCCGTTCTTCGGCACCCCGCTCAAGGCGACCTGCACATGCCAAAAGAAGCGGACGTTCCTCTTTTTCATGAACGCAGAGCTCTTGCAGAAAACGAACAAACCAATATCCCTAAAAATATGGTGCGCAAATATGACGAAACCGTACCTGCATACAAAGATTCCCTTGTTTCCGCAGTGGCAGCAATCGAAAACGAACTAAAAGAAGATGCTCGTCCCTGGGCAGTCAAGTCTCTTGAGAAAATACAGCTTCTTAAAGCGGATTATTTTAAAATCAAATGAGCCAAATCACTTGCTAGTGATTTGGCTCTAAGTTGCAAACTTGTTCATAACTTTCGAAAAATCAATTCTGTCTCCAATGGTTGGCGGGGCAGGTTTCTGCAAATATCGTTTGTCATTTTCCACCAGGTTGTAAATATTGCAGGTTGTAAGAGCATCATCGAGTGCACAATGATGTCTTCCTGTTCCTTTCTTGCCGTATTCTTCAACAGCCTTCCACAGACCTGTCTGGTTTCTGTCACCAAAAAACTTTTTGTATTCCATGGATAAATCTCTGAACTTCGCATGAAACGGGAATTCCACATTGTTCTTAAGGCAGTTTTGGCGCAGTACCTTCATGTCCATATTTCCCCATGTAATGACTGTGGTGTTGGGATAATTTCCAAAATCTTTTAAAATGGCGATCAGGTCAAGAAACGAAATGCCTGAGTTGACTTGAGACTGGGATATGTTTAAAAAGGATTTGCAGCGGTTTGTTAAAAAGGGAAACTGTACGGGTCTTACATAAGAGGAAAATTGTCTGTGAGCAGTTTGATTGATGACGGAAACGATTCCTACTTCGATTATTTCAGGATAAAATCCGCGAGGGTTGGCTTTTCCTTCGGGCATAGTAAATTCAAAATCAACGAAAATTAATTGCTGAGGAGCTTCCATTTCTCCCCCCTCCTTTCTCCAAAAATTCATCATTTCCTTTTTATTACTATTATATCACCTTACGCGAAAATATAGCTTCATTTTTCGAAAAATAATGAATATGCCCCCATAATATTTCAAAAAACGAAAGGATTAATTTATAATATTAAGGGACACGAAATAAATAGTGGGTATTCTACCAGAGAAGGTGTTTTTATTTCTATTCAGAAACGCAATTTTCTCATCATGTGGACGGCTAATTTCTTTGTTGCAGCTAGCGCGACAATGATTATGCCATTTTTGTCTTTGTTTTTGAGTACATTCGGTGATTTTTCAGATGACTATATTCGCAGATGGTCAGGATATGTGTTTGGTATTTCCTTTTTAATGGCCTTCCTTGTTTCTCCGCTGTGGGGCAGATTCGGCGATAAATACGGATATAAAAAGATCCTGATCATGACCGGAGCAGGTATTGCCACAAGCATCTTTCTGATGGGGTTTGTTCAATCCGTGCATCAGCTGTTTGTTCTCCGTCTGGTGATGGGGGCAGTGACCGGTTTTATTCCTACATCTCTTGCCCTCATATCCGCCCAAACCAAAAAGGAAGAAGCCGGCCGCACCCTTGGCACTCTGCAGATGGGAACCGTGTCAGGGGGACTGTTCGGACCGCTGATCGGAGGTCTCCTTGCTGATCAATTTGGCTTTACCTACACATTCTTCATTACATCCGCCGTCATTTACATATCTGTTTTGCTTGTAGCCTTCGGCATCAAAGAAAAACCGCTCAGAACAAAAGAAGAAGGAAAGAAATCATATACGCGCAAACAGGTTCTGCAGCATATTTTCAAATCTCCGCTGCTTTTGACCATTATGTTTCTGACGCTTCTGATCCAAATTGGAAACTTCAGCATTCAGCCCCTCCTTGCCCTTTATGTAAGCGAACTTCACGGCCCTGTCAATCTAGCGTTTTTCTCAGGCCTGGCTTTTTCCGCAACAGGAGCAGGCAATTTGCTGGCTTCCAGAAAATGGGGCGCTCTCGGTGACCGCATCGGACATGAAAAAGTATTGATCGGCCTGCTGATTGCATCTGTTTTTTGCTTTATTCCCCAGGCCCTTGTAACCACACTTTGGCAGCTGATGATTTTCCGCTTCCTTTTCGGCCTGGTGATGGGCGGCATCATTCCCTGCATCACGGCCTTTATCAGACAGACCGCGCCCGTTTCTATGCAGGGAGAAGTGCTCGGCTACAACACAAGCTTCAAATTCCTCGGGAATGTCGCCGGTCCTGTATTAGGAGGAACCATTGCAGGCGGATTCGGCATTTCAGCCGTTTTTTACGTAACAGCAGGACTCTTTTTATCCGGAGCGATCCTCTTATGGAAAAGTGTCCGCACAGAACAAAAGCAGCTGGCAGAAGCCAGCTGACTGAGGCTGGGACATAATTATATACAGCACTTTGGTCCGAACTGGGAGATAACTAGTTCGGATTTTTCAATGCTTAGAACTGGATAACACCATTCCCCGTAGTGTGCCACTTTTCACAGAGATGGAGCTTCATTTGTGGCACTATTCCCATTAGTGCTGCCACTTTTCACAGAGATGCAGCTTCATTTGTGGCGCCATTGCCATTAGTGCTGCCACTTTTCACAGAGATGCAGCTTCATTTGTGGCGCAATTGCCATTAGTGCTGCCACTTTTCACAGAGATAGAGCTTCATTTGTGGCGCCATTCCCGGGATTAGCATGATTTTTAAATCTTTATTTAAATTTCTTGTACTGTTAAAAACATTTTTTCATCCCCTTTTCCTCGGAGGAAATATATTCTAAAAAACAGAAGGAAATGGTATTATGAATAGAAAAGCGGATCCGACCGTTCAGCCCTGACAGGCAGAAAGATTCGGGCCATTCATCATACCAATAAACCTTAAAGGCGTGTGACATCATTGCGTTCAATTACAGGCTGGATATGTCTTCTGGCAATGTCCCCTCTCCTCATTTTCTTATTTATGCTCTCAGGAGAAGAAGTAAAACAAGTAAAAGCCGTTTCAACTGTTTTAGATGAACGGATTCCTTTAACAGACATTCCCATGATTCAAAACAGCTACATTCTTGACCAAAATGGAAGCATCGCTTCAGAAATTGTCAACTCACGGGAAAACAGAAGATTTGTTCCTTTGGAAGAGATACCTGAAGCAGTAAAAACGATTTTCATTGTTTCAGAGGATCAGCGTTTTTATGAGCATATCGGATTTGACCCGGCCGGCATGACGAGGGCAGTCCTTGTGAATGCCAAAACTCAGTCAGCCGATCAGGGCGGAAGCACTATTACACAGCAGCTTGCAAGGAATGTCTTTTTAACTCATGAAAAATCATATAACCGCAAACTGAGTGAACTCTTATATTCGTACCACCTTGAGCGGACCTTTTCAAAAGAAGATATCCTTGAAGGGTATTTGAATGCTGTATATTTTCACAATGGTGTTTACGGCGTAGAAATGGCAAGCCAGTATTATTTCAGCAAGCCGGTAGGGAAACTGACCCTTGCCCAGACAGCCTTTATCAGTGCCATCCCGAACAACCCTGCCCTGTATGATCCTATTACCAATTTTGAAAATACGAAAAAGCGGCAGGAACGGCTCCTTAACGAGCTTCTTGAAGGAAAGTACATAACGGACGAACAATACCGCGCTGCTGCAGATGAAAAAATCCGGTTAAATACCCATACGAGAACAGACCGCTATCCGGATTACATCACGTATGTTCATGATGAACTGAAGCAGCTGATCGCTGAAGAAGAAGGGTACACCATCAAGCTTTCAAAAGCGGACAGTGCAGAAAAAGAGCGTTTGAACGAGCAGCTTAAAACCCGCTTGCAGGATGTGCTGAAGAGCGGAGTGCGCATCCAAACTGCTCTCGATCCTACTCTTCAGATACATGTTTCGGATGCTTTTAAAAACCATCTGACAGATCCGTCTGTACAGGGGGCAAGTGTGGTTATTGACCACCGGTCTCATGAAATTAAAGCGATGTACGGAGGAAAGGACTATAAAAAGTTCGACTTTAACCGCGCCTATCAGGCATACCGCCAGCCCGGATCGGCCATAAAGCCACTGCTTGACTATGTGCCGTATCTTGAAACCACAGGGGCAGGCCCGGATACCATGATCAGCGCAGAACCATTTTGCGACAAGGAGTATTGTCCAAAGAATTACGATGAAAAAACGTACGGCCGGGTAACGCTAGAGACAGCCTTTAAGCGATCCTATAATACACCGGCCGTAAGAATGATGAATGAAGTTGGGGTTAAAAAGGCCTTTTCATACTTAGAGCCTTTCAAATTCAGCAGAATTGTCAAAGAGGATTACAGACTTCCTGTTTCAATCGGAGGATTCACATACGGCTTCTCCCCTCTTGAACTCACACAGGCCTATTCTGCTTTTGGAAATGACGGTGTTTTTTCTAAAAGCCGTGCTATTAAAAGTGTGACGGACCTTGAGGGAAACCTGTTATATGAATGGAAGGACGAGCCGGTTCGTGTTTGGCAAAGCGCAACGAACACGAAAATGCGGTCGCTTTTGACTTCAGTGACCGAGAGCGGAACTGGAACGAAAGCAAACCATTCAGCTGCCTATACAGGAGGCAAAACCGGCACGACTAATGATTACAATGATTTATGGTTCGCTGGATTAACGGATGCCTATACAGCTGCTGTCTGGATTGGAAAAGACAAAGCAGAAAGCATTGAGAGCCTTTCAACAGCAGCACCGCATCAGCTGATTTGGAGAGATATCACAAAGAACCGCTAGTTTTTTCGTTTTAGGATTGGGGAATAGAAAAAGAAACAGCTAAAAGCAGGTGAGTGACATGACACACAGCAAAATTCTTTTATTTGACGGTGTCTGCAATTTCTGTGACGGAACCGTTCAATTCGTCTTAAAACACGACAAGAAAGAAGCCTTCTCCTTTGCCTCCCTCCAATCGGAAGCCGGCCAGAGCCTGCTCAGGAAACACGGACTTCCCCTTGAAGATTACGACAGCTTTGTCTATCTCGATGAAGGGAAGGTTCATACAAAATCCACCGCAGCTCTGCGCGTTCTCAAAGAGCTCGGCGGAATATACAAAGCAATGTATCTTTTGATTGCCGTTCCAAAGCCGATAAGAGATGCCGTCTACATGATGATCGCAAAAAACAGATACAAATGGTTCGGAAAAAAAGACGCCTGCACATTGCCGTCTAAAGAAGTCAGGAAAAGATTCCTGTAAAACTTGCCCGATATAAAGAGAAAGCCCCTCAAAATTGAGGGGCTTTCTCTTTATATCGGCAGACTGGCCAAAAGGCTGTTATACAGCTTCATGCAAATAAAAAGAATACCGAACAAAAAAACCGACCAGAACAGTACGTGAAACAGAACAAGGCCAATCAGCGAAAAGGATGTCAGAAAAAAACTGAACTGATACACGGCAAAAATGAAGTAGCAGATCGTTGCCAATAGAAAAACCGCAATAATCGCTGCGCCAAACTGAACAAGCAGCAGGGATACCCCGCCTCCTGCAAGGTAAAAGGCAGAACCGAGCCTGATTTTCTTCAGGCTTTCCCCCTCAGCATCCTTTGAGAAAAACAGAAGTGAAAGCTCTGTCACGGTATCAGAAATCAGCTTAAGTGCAGAAAAAACCATAAAATAAATAAGGGCAAAAACCGTGAAAAGAGCTAGCTTGATGCCGCTCTCTGAAAAGAATTCCAGCATCCCGCCGTATACGCCAAGCCTCTTCAGAAGTCCTACAATTTCAGAAACAGTCGAAATTGAAAGCGATGTGCTGAACAGAAGAATAGCGATAAGGGGGAAGTAGCTGGTGAAATACGTATTTTTCATTCCATAATCTCCTAATCCGTCAGAATACTCATTTAGTATGAACGAATGAGGTCCGGGTGACAAGAAGGAAATGGAAAAAAGAGAAGAGGCGTCATTTTGGTGTCTGATTGATGCATAGGTCAGCAGCGGAATACGGGACTGGCAGTCATATTTCGGCTGTTGGGAGCAGAATGATGACAGTTGGCTGTAATTTCGCGATAGTTGGTTGTAATAAAAACAATGTTGGCTGTAAAACTGCAATAGTTGGTTGTAATCTCACGATTGCTGGCTGTAAAACTATAATTGCTGTCAAGTATCGTTTATAGGGGGCAGCAATACCACGAATTTTGGCCAGAGCAGATGAATTGATTCACCCATGAGCCAAATTTGTCTATAACACGCAACGAAACCGCCTGATCCAGACGGTTTCGTTTACTTATTGACGATTCTGATATATTCTCTCGGTTTGAATTTTTCTAGCATCCATTTTTCTTCGTTAGATAAATAGAACGGCTCCTGTTTTTCAGACCATTCAGAATCGCTCTCGGATTGGTATCCGGGATTGTAATATGGCTGTTCTGCTGATTCGTTTGCAGCCCATGCGGCGGCAAAAAGAACGGAAAACAATGCGGCTGCCGTGATGATCTTCTTTTTCAGCATATGGATCACCTCAGCAATAGGTTTCTCATTCTCTCACCATGCTATACAAAAAAATCCCGTTATTTTTTGCCTGATTTTAGCTTTCTCTTCTTATTTAATAGAACGATAAAAGCTGGTTAATACTAGATGTGTGAGAAATGCACGATCGAAATTTTTACGTTATAATTGCATTTAGGGTCTTATGACCGTGAAATTTTATTATAAGGAGGTTCAAAAATGACGTTATTGCATGCGGCTATCATCTCACCATTTCTTCTGGCCATTCTGATACCCTTCCTTTATAAATATTTCAGAAACATACATACAGGCTGGTTCGTCCTTATTCTGCCTGTTGTTTTATTTGGCTATTTTCTAAGCTTTATCGGTGAGACAGTGACATCAACCGTGAAATGGATTCCGTCTCTTGGAATTAATTTTACGGCGTATGTGGACGGGCTTGGATTGCTTTTTGCTTTGCTGATTACAGGAATCGGAGCGCTCGTTGTCCTGTACTCCATTTATTATTTATCTAAAGAAAAAGAAAAATTAAATCATTTTTACGTATATTTGCTGATGTTTATGGGGGCCATGCTCGGTGTGGTTCTATCTGACAATGTCATCGTTCTTTATACGTTCTGGGAATTTACGAGCCTTTCTTCTTTCCTTTTGATCGGCTATTGGTACCACAGAGAAAAATCAAGGTATGGTGCACTGAAGTCGATGCTGATCACGGTATTCGGCGGTCTTGCCATGCTTGGAGGCTTTGTGCTGCTCTACTTAATGTCCGGCACATTCAGTATTCGCGGAATGATTGATGCTGTTCCTCAAATGATGGAGAATCCGCTTTTCATTCTGGCACTGGTTCTTGTGCTTCTCGGGGCGTTTACAAAATCGGCACAATTCCCGTTTTACATCTGGCTGCCTGATGCGATGGAAGCGCCGACTCCGGTCAGTGCTTACCTGCACTCAGCCACGATGGTAAAAGCGGGTATTTATCTTGTCGCAAGGTTCAGCCCTGTTTTTGCGCTTACCCCCGAATGGTTCTGGCTTGTTTCCCTGTTTGGAATCGTGACACTTTTCTGGGGATCGCTGAACGCGGTCAAGCAGACAGATTTAAAGGCCATTCTTGCGTTTTCAACGGTCAGTCAGCTTGGATTAATTATGTCTCTGCTTGGAGTCGGTGCGGCGGCGCTGCATTATGACTCGCTTGATGATAATTACTTTACAATTGCAACGGTTGCGGCCATTTTCCACTTAATCAACCATGCCACGTTTAAAGGCAGTTTGTTCATGGTCGCAGGTATTGTTGACCATGAAACAGGCACACGCGACATCCGGAAACTCGGCGGCTTGATGAGCTTTATGCCGATTACATTTACAATTGCGGTTATTGGTGCCTTCTCGATGGCCGGTCTGCCGCCGTTTAACGGGTTCTTAAGTAAAGAGATGTTCTTTACAGGCATGATTCATGTAACGAAAATGGATATTTTCAACGCTGATACGTGGGGTTTGCTTTTCCCTGTCCTCGCCTGGATTGCAAGCGTCTTTACATTCCTGTACAGCATGGTGCTTGTATTTAAGACGTTTACCGGTCCTGTTCAGCTTGAAAAACTTGAGCGAAAACCGCATGAAGCGCCGATCGGCATGCTGATACCGCCGATTATTCTAGCTTCACTCGTTGTTATCTTCGGTTTTTTCCCGAACCTGCTTTCCTACACGTTAATTGAGCCGGCAGTGGAATCCATTCTGCCTTCGCTTCTCCCGGAAGGAAAACAGTTTAAAGTGCATATTTACTTCTGGCACGGTCCTACACCCGAGCTGTTCATGACTATCGGCGTAATTGTGATTGGAACCCTTCTCTATTTAACTCTTGGAAAATGGAGAAAAGTCTATGATCTGTTCCCGAAGAAGCTTGCACTAAACAAATTGTATGACGCGTCTTTAAACGGAATGGAACGCTTTTCAAACCGTTTCACCCGCTTTTATATGACCGGGTTTATCCGCGACTACCTTGCGTATATCTTTGTGTTCCTGATTGTGATTACACTTGGAACGATGGCTGTTAAAGACGGATTTGCGTTTACGCTTGACGGCACGGCTGAAATCGGAATCTACGAAGTTGTTCTTGCGCTTGCCATGGTGCTCGGAACGGTGACCATCCTATTTTCAAAATCAAGACTTACAGCGATTATTGCACTCGGTTCTGTCGGATACAGTTTAGCGTTATTCTTTGTGCTGTTCCGCGCACCTGATCTCGCACTGACCCAGCTTGTCATTGAAACGGTTTCTGTTGCTCTCTTCCTGCTTTGCTTCTATTTCCTTCCGAAATTTAAAAAGCGGGAGAAAAAGCTCAGCTTCAGACTGGTTAATTTCCTGATTTCGCTTGGTGTTGGCCTGACTGTCACACTGGTGGCTATTTCTGCAAACAGCAGCAGAGCAGGAGAAACGATTTCAACCTACTTTATTGAAAACAGCTACAAGCTTGCCGGCGGAAAAAACATGGTCAATGTTATCCTGGTGGATTTCCGCGGGTTCGATACGCTGTTTGAAATAACCGTTCTCTGTATTGCTGCACTTGGAATTTATGGAATGGTCAAACTTCGCATGGCAAAGGGGGAAGAAGGATGAATTCAAAAATAAAGACAAATGATGTGATCCTTCAGACCATAACGAAAGTCGTATTTTTCATCATTGTCATCTTTTCGATTTACCTCTTTTTCGCAGGTCACTATACGCCCGGAGGAGGTTTCGTCGGAGGACTCATGACGTCCTCCGCGATTGTCCTTCTTCTGCTTGCGTACGATGTAAAAACAGTTGTGGGCATACTCCCTGTAAACTATATTCACATGGCGGCGGCGGGACTTCTGATTGCTGTTCTCACAGGTGTCGGCTCTTTCTTTTTCGGCGTGCCGTTTTTGTCCCATACGTTCGGGCATGTTCAGCTCCCTCTTCTGGGAGATACGGAGCTTGCCACTGCCGTTCTGTTTGACCTTGGAGTGTACCTCGTCGTTATCGGGGTGACTCTGACCATTATTCAGACGATTGGAGAGACGGAATAATGGAAATTTTAATGTCGATCGTCGCTGGTATTTTGTTTATGGCTGCAACGTATTTAATGCTTTCAAAAAGTCTGCTGCGGATTATTATCGGCACAGGTCTTCTTAGCCACGGCGCCCACCTTCTGATCCTGACGATGGGCGGGCTGAAAAAAGGAGCAGCTCCTTTGCTCGGCGAAGAGGCATCCTCCTATGTCGATCCGCTGCCGCAGGCATTGATATTGACTGCAATTGTCATCAGTTTCGGTGTTACTTCCTTTTTCCTTACAATGGCGTACAGAGCCTATCAGGAGCTTGGAAGCGATAATATGGATCAGTTAAGGGGAAATGATCATAATGAATAATATCGTGATGCTGCCTCTGATTGTTCCATTATTGGCAGGCATTCTTTTAATCTTTTTCAACAAATATATCACCATACAAAAGTGGCTGAGCGTGATTGCTTCCGTTTCGGCAGTAGTCATCTCCGCTCTGCTAGTCCAGGAAGTCAGAACGAACGGAATTCTGACAGTTGAAATTGGCAGCTGGGCTCCGCCTTACGGAATTGTTTTTGTTGCGGACATGTTCGCAAGCCTTCTGGTCCTTGCGACAAGCATTATTGGACTCACTTCCATCCTGTTCGCTTTCAGAACAATTGGACCTGAGAGAGAACGCTTCTATTTTTACTCAGCGGTGCAGTTTCTTTTAACCGGAGTTACAGGCGCCTTTTTGACTGGAGACATTTTCAATCTGTTTGTTTTCTTTGAGGTTATGCTAATGAGCTCCTATGTTCTGATTGTGCTCGGAGGAACAAAGCCGCAGCTTAGAGAATCAATTAAATATATTCTGGTTAACATTGTTTCATCTGCTTTGTTTGTCATTACGGTGGCTTACCTTTATGCGGTGACAGGAACGCTTAACATGGCGGACCTCGGGCAGAAAATGGCAGAGAACGGACAGACAGGGCTGCTGACAGTCATTGCGATTCTGTTTTTAGTCGTTTTTGGAATGAAAGGCGCCATCTTCCCGCTCTACTTCTGGATGCCTGGGTCCTATAAAGCACCTCCGGCTGCCGTTACCGCTCTGTTTGGAGCTCTTTTGACGAAGGTAGGCGTCTATTCGATCACAAGAGTTTATACACTCATTTTCATTCATGATACAGGCTATACACACCAAATTCTGGCCTGGCTTTCTGTCCTTACGATTCTGTTTGGGGTAATTGGAGCCATTGCCTATTGGGACGTAGATAAAATTGTCATTTACAATATTATTGTTGCCGTCGGCGTTATCTTGTTTGGTGTAGCTGTCTTCAATTCTCCGGGAATCGAAGGGGCCGTCTATTATTTAATTCACGACATGATTATCAAAGGCGCACTCTTTATGCTTGCAGGTGTCATGATTGTTATTACCGGCACGAGCGACCTGAGGAAGATGGGCGGACTGCTGAAACATCATCCCCTCCTTGGGTGGCTGTTCTTCATCGGGGCTATTTCCCTGGCAGGTATTCCTCCGCTGAGCGGATTTATCGGAAAGCTGAAAATTGTCCAGGGCGGATTTGAGGCCGGAGAATATGTCTTTGCTTTATTTGTTCTTCTGTCCAGTCTGCTTGTTCTCTACTCCATCATGAAGATTTTCATTCATGGATTCTGGGGCGAAGTAAAGCTTTCCAAAGAAGAAGAGAAAGGGTCCACGAAAGGACTCCTCTATCCAATTGCCATCCTGATTGCTCTGTCCGCTGCATTCGGACTCGGTACAGAAGCTGCTGCACCTTATATCACTCAAGCTGCAGAAACGCTGCTTGATCCGTCAATCTATATTCAAGCCGTGCTGAAGGAGTAGATGATATGGCCTTTCAAATTTTGCTGAATTTTTTCGTAGCGTTTCTCTGGATGTTTTTAAAAGGGCAATATGCAGCACAGGACTTTTTCAACGGCTATTTCTTCGGTCTGCTTATGATTTTTGCGCTGCGGCGCTTTTTTTCCCGCCGTTTCTACTTATGGAACGTCGGTGCGGTTTTAAAGCTGATCTACATTTTCAACCGTGAGCTGATTATGTCCAACCTTGCTGTTTTAAAAGTGGTGCTAGCACCGAAAATAAATGCCCGACCCGGCATTTTCAAGCTTGAAACAGAGCTGAAAAAGGACTGGGAAATTACCATTCTTGCAAATTTAATCACGCTGACTCCCGGAACACTCGTTGTAGAGATTTCAGAGGATAACCGCTTCCTTTATATCCATGCAATGGATCTTGGGGATGCGGAAGAAGCAAGAAACGATATTAAGAATACGTTTGAAAAAGCGATACAGGAGGTGAGCCGCTGATGCTTGATATGGTGCTCAGAATATCCCTGCTCATCATTGCCGTTTCAACCATTCTGTATTTGTACAGGCTGATTAAAGGGCCGTCTGTGCCTGACAGGGTCATCGCCCTTGATGCAATCGGCATTAACCTGATCGGCATTACGGCAATCATCTCTGTCATGCTGCGTACAAATGCCTTCCTGGAAGTCATTCTGCTGCTCGGCATTTTGACCTTCATAGGCACTGTGGCTTTTGCCAAGTTCCTTGAGAAGGGAGAGATCATCGAAAATGACCGCAATCGTCATCGCTAAGTTCATTACAGGCTATTTTGTGCTTCAGGGTGCTCTTTTAAGCCTGATAGCGGCATACGGTGTAGTACGTCTGCCTGATGCCTATACACGCAATCATGCGGCATCAAAAAGCGCCACACTTGGCGTTATCAGCATTCTTCTTGGCGTGTTTTTCTACTTCTGGCTGATTGAAGGCCATATGAATGCCCGGATCATTCTCGGGATTATCTTTGTCTTTATGACAGCACCTGTTGCAGGCCACCTCATTATGCGGGCAGCCTACAATACGAACGTGCCGCTATGGGAAAAAAGCGTTCAGGATGATCTGGAAGCAGACAGAAAAAAAGAAGGGGTTAAAGGATGAGAAGCTCTCATCCTTTTTCTATAGGGATACACGATGAAGTATGCTGAAGACCTGCGGAAACTCTTTCAGGAGCATGCCGACGCGGAAAAAGCTCTCATCATGTCAGCTTATATGCGCGGCCAATTTCAATTCTTTGGAATCAGGTCTCCTGAGAGGAAAGAACTGACGAAACAGTTTCTTAAAAAACACGGAAACCCAGCCTCGCTTGAGAATGCCGTTTTTAAGCTTTGGGCATTGGAAGAGAGAGAACTCCAGTATGCAGCCGTGGATATTTTGGAGCGCAATAAAAAGCAGCTCGGTGAAAAAGACATGCCGTGGCTTAAAACCGCAATCACGTCTGCACCATGGTGGGATACAGTGGATCTGATTGCATCAAACATCATCGGTCCCCTTGTAAAGAAAGAGCCTTCCTTACGTGCAAGATACTTAGATGAATGGGCCGAATCGGAAAACATCTGGCTGGTCAGAACCGCTATTTTGCATCAGCTGAAATATAAAACAAATACAGACGAAAAATGGCTCTATCATGTGATTGCACAGAACGCATCTTCGAAAGAATTTTTCATTCAAAAAGCAGTCGGATGGGCGCTCAGAGAATATTCAAAAACAGCTCCCGAATCCGTAAAGGCTTTTGCGGAGAACCAACCACTTGCCCCGCTCAGCAGGCGCGAAGGACTGAAATATGTGCAGTAATATAAAATGAGTACTCAGCAGCATAATAACAAAAAACAGAGCCCTTCTATAAAAGGCTCTGTTTTTTCATATATTCATCCCTCAGCATGGAGCACACTGCAGCATCACAGAATACTCCTTTTTCATAGGCGGCCTGTCTCAAAACGCCTTCAAAGATGAAGCCGGCTTTTTCAAGGCAGGATTTTGATGCGAGATTGTCAGGATCATAAAATGCTTCAATGCGGTTTACATTCATTTCGTTGAATCCAAAGGCAATAACAGGTTTAAGCACTTCGCTCATCACGCCTTTTCTCCAGTGGGCAGGATGGAGCTCAAAGCCGATTTCAGCTTTATAATGTTCTTTGTCCCAGTTGTGAAAGCCGCAGCTTCCTATAATGGTATCGGTTGCTGTTTCTGCGATGCCCCATCTGTACCCCTCATTTTTACTGAATCTCTCAGCCCAGCGGCTGATGATTTCCAGCGCCTGATCAAGGTCTGTAAAGCTTTCCAAATCATAAAACCTTGTGACTTCGTCCATTGAAAAATACGAAAATACAGCTTCTGCATCCCGTTCTTCAAGTTTTCTTAATGTAAAACGGTCCGTGAACAAAACCGGAAACTCTGCCGGTGTTTTCATCTCTTTTTCCCCTTTGCCTGCCGCTTATGCTTTCTTTTTTAACACAGCCATCGTGCATCTTGAAATGCAGATCAGGCTCTCTCTTTCATCGACTATTTTAATTTCCCACACCATCGTTGTTTTCCCTCTGTGAACAGGAATAGCGTGTGCAGTCACTGTGCCGTCCTGCTTGCCTCTGATGTGGTTTGCATTAATCTCAAGTCCTACACACATTTCCGTTTCCTGATCGATCAAGTGATAAGCTCCAATGCTCGCAACGGTTTCCGCAAGCGCGACAGAAGCCCCGCCATGCAGGATGCCAAATGGCTGTCTTGTCCGTTCATCCACCGGCATGGTTGCCACAACTCCGTCATTTGTAATGCTTTTAATGTCGATTCCAAGCGAGTTAAGCAAAGTATTTTCAACGTTGTATTCCATTCTGATTCCTCCTCTATTTCTTCACCAGAAGCTGATCGTCGCCAGGGCGCGGATTGCCTCTGCCATCGCGGTTGTTTGTTATGGCATACATATCGTTGCCTGCAGCCAGCACATCACGCATCCTTCCGAATCCTTCTATTTCATTTGCTGCTTTACGGGAATTTATATCCACTCTTTTTACAGCATTTCCGGATAATGCGGCCACGTACAAGCGGCCATCCTTATAGTCGATGCCGGAAGGTGCCCATGTCTCGTTGCCGGTATGGAAAAACGGTGTTTCCATTCCCTCCTGCTGCTCGTCCCCTTCAATCACGGGCCATCCATAGTTTCTGCCTGGCATAATGCGGTTAATTTCATCGTGAGCAGACTGCCCGTGCTCTGTGCTGAACATCTCCCCGTCATCGCTCCATGCGAGCCCCTGCGGATTTCTGTGTCCATATGAGTACACATAGGAGTCCGGGAACGGATTGTCAGAAGGTATTGCGCCGTCCAGTTCCAGTCTTAAAATCTTCCCTGCAAGTGATTTTCTGTCCTGAGCAAGCTCCGGAGTTAAAGCATCACCAGCTGTTGCGTACAGCTTGTCGTCGGGGCCGATTTTCAGCCTGCCGCCATTGTGAAAGCGGGCACCGGGAATGTCTTCGAGCAGCACACGCACCTCTTCCCATCCCCCATTTCGCTCCTCAACGACAACAATCCTGTTCTTAATGCTTCCGCCATCCTTATATGTATGATACGCATAGGCTTGTCTGCTTTGTTCAAAGTCCGGGGCAAGCTGCAGCCCGAGAAATCCGCCTTCCCCTTCAAGGTGTACTTTTTTCTCAAAAGAAACATCCTGAACGTCTTTTTTGCCGGCTGTACTGTCCCATTTGACAATCTTCCCTTTTCGTTCGCTCAAATAAAAAGTCCCGCTGTGTTCATTAATTGACCACGGAACATCCATCTCTTTCAAGACACTTTCAGCTCCCTCTTGCTGAACAACAGCTTCTGACTCTGGACTTTCCTGATCTGACTGACATCCGGCAATAAAAATCAGCGCACCAACTGCAAACCATTTTCTCAGAACGATCACCTCTGATTTCCATTTACCTCTAGTTTAACTGAAAAGAAACAATCATTCACGCGTCACCCTTGTTCTATTTGCGAAGAGCTGCCAAAGCAAAGCAAAAATAAATCGCCATTAAACCAAGAATCGGTAAAACCGCCGCCACATCCATGCTGCAATCCCCCTAATTGAAAGCGCTTACTGACGCCCGTATTCGTAATTAAGGTCAATCATAGCGGATGGATGTGATGGAAATATTGAGAAAAAGTATAAAGTTTGTAAACTTGCTACTGATAGGAGAAAACAACCTCGAGTTCTGCAGTTACCTCAATTTGTCTGGCAAAAATCGGTGTCTGCCCGGCAGATTGCACTCCCAGACTTAATTCTTTGGAAAGAGGCGAAAACCCTCTTGATTCTTCTGTTATTTTTACAGGTGTACGGTTTAAATTCAGCCGATACGACAGTGCGATGGCTTCTGCCTTTTCTAAAGCCTGCTTTGCTGCAAGATCAAGAACCTGATTGATCCATTTCTGCTGATCAGAAAGAAAAAACTGCAGCGAATCAGACCGGTTGGCTCCATTTGCGAAGGCTGCATCATAAATGCTGCCGACTGTGTCTAAGTCCCTTGTTCTGACAGAGAGTGTGTTAACCGCTTCATAGCCCTTCAGGACAGGCTCAGACCCTGCACTGTAATCGTATTGCGGGAACACGGTATAGGATATCGTTTCAATTTGTTTTTCATCAATTCCCATAGCCGCAAGTGCCCTGATAAGCTGATTGACCCGCCGCTTGTTTTCTTCTTGTGCGGCCGTTACATCCTTATCCATTGTTACAACGGCAAGCTGCAGCACTGCTGTATCAGGCGCCGTTTCCACCTTCCCCATCCCTCTTACAGACAGGGTGCTTCCGCCTTTTGCTTTTCTTTCTACCGCCTTTAAGGCATGACGATATGCAGGATTGTAAGGCTGTCCGTACATTGGATACATATTGATTCTCCTCTCAGCATGCTCTTATTCTGTTAAACTATATGCTGAGAAAAAACGAGATAAGCAAAAAGTGTGCAGATTCAATCTGCACACTAATCAATAATTCCTTCGGATTTGGATATTAGAACGGCTTCTGTTCTTGACCCGACATTTAATTTATTGAAAATGGAGGTGAGACTATATTCGATCGAGCGCTTGCTCAAGTGCAGCTTATCGGCAATTTCCTGGTTGGTTAAACCGCGTTCAACCTCCTGGAGAATGGCTTTTTCCCTTTCATTCAGCGTCTCGGTCTCTGAATGAGACGAACTGCTTTTATTTTTTTGCTGAAGAATGAGGGATTTTAAATAGGAATATGGGACAACAATATCCCCTGAAAGGGCATGCCGGATGGAAGAAAGAATTTTCTCTTTCGTTTCTGTTTTGCTGATCGCCCCGTGAATCCCAAGCCGGATGGCTTCTTCAAAATAATCCTCTACATCATAGCCTGTATATAAAATAATTTTGCAATCCTCTGAGTGTTTAATAATCTCAGTGGAAAGCTCCATGCCGTTTATATCTCCCAGATTCATATCCATAAGAATTACATCATACTCCTGAAAATTCAGGTGCTGAATCACATCTTTGGAATAAGGGGGATTCAGGTACGAAACCTTCACTTCTGAATCGGTTTCAAGTATGGCCTTTGTTCCTTCACGCACTGCCGGATGATCGTCCACAACTAAAATATGCAACATTGTATCAACCTCTCTGTCCACTGCCTCTGCTTACTATTCTATAAAAAAGACCTGGCATGTGCCAAGTCTGAGATGCAACTTAAATCTCTACGACAACTTTAAACCCATTGCCCTTAGACGTCTCAATAGAGTGGGTTCCATTCAGCGCTTTAACTCGTTCAGCAATTCCAGAGAGCCCCATACTCTGATGATTGGTGTACAATTCGTTCTGATCAAAGCCAATTCCATCATCCTCATAATGCAGAACAATTTTATCCTTGATGCAGACAAGCATAATCAGCACATGCATAGCATTAGAATGCTTGCCGGCATTGGTAAGAAGCTCCTGGACAATGCGGTACAAGTTCAGCTGGGTATCAATATCAATCGATTTTGTGAAGTTGCCTGCATTGAGCCTGACATCAAACGGAGCCGTTTCATTGTACTGGGCAGCAAGCTTCTGAAGCGCCTTAACGAGGCCCAGATCATACAGCAGCTGCGGCCGGAGCTCCTGGCAGGTTTCACGGGTTGTTTTAATAATATTCGTCATCGAACTGTTCATATCCTGAAGCTGGTCAGTAAACACAGCCGGGGCGGCTTCAAGCTCAGCCAGAGCCAGCTCACACTGGCGCTTCAGTGAAATCAAATCTTGAAGAACAGAATCATGCAGATCCTTGGCGAGATTAGAGCGCTGCTTTTCCTCGATGGAAAAGAGCACCTTTGTCAGCCAGGCCGGATTGCTGCCTTCACTTTTAATTTTCTGGAGATGGCTCATCAGTTCTTCAATCTTAAGGAAGTTTTCAAGAGATATATTCGTATAGAAAGAAAGAGTCTTCAGCCATGAAATTTCATCCCTGTTGAGCTTTGGCGTATTGAGCATGGACAGGCAGACCATCACAAAACTGCGCTCGTCTGTCTCCCCCACATTAATCACAAAACCCCTGTCCACTTCAACGATTTTCCCGATCTCATGAGATGCTTTCCTTATCTCTTTTTCATACAGGAGATAATCGGATCCTTTCATCTGAATATCAACCGAAACAATATCCCCATCTTTATTTACTTCCACATAGCTTGCCCTGCTGACAAGCAGGACATCTGTAATAACCTCTTTCAGCTCGCTGATGACCTGATCCAGCTTGCTCGCTTTACGGATGCTTTGCGTATATTTAAAGATACTGTCCTGATAGTTGTACTTCTCCGAAAAACGCTTAAACCGGAAGCGGAAATCGAGAATTTCTTTGATGTAGAAGACAACTACAAAGAGCAGATAAATCATTATTGACAAACGTATTGGATAGAAGCTCGGGCTGCTGTCCTTATTTACTAGAACCAGACCAACTCCTATAAATGTAGGAATCACTGCAAGCAATGCATAATATTTTACTCTTCCTAAGATAAACTCGATATCATAAATCTTTGTGGCTAAAAATTGATACACTAGTGAAAATGGAATTAACAGCAAAAAGGCTGCTAAGAAAGTAGGCGGGAAGATTTGCTTATTTAAAACAATATAAGGTATTGTATACAGAAGCAAAAAAGGTGAAAATGCTATTACATTCGTAATAATAAGAACTTTCACCAGATATTTCTGATCTGAATATTTTACTCTTTGAAGCCCAAATAGTTTAAGCCCAAAAGTTAAAATAAATAAAAGCAAAAAGGAAGTTAAGTTAATAGATTTAACTAATGAATAAAAGCTTAATGGGTAACTTAAGTTATAAATAATCCTTACAGTTTCAACAAGAAGATTAAAAAGAATAAGAGAGTAGCCGAAGTAAACAAATTTTACAGAAAAAAGAGCCTTGCCCATTTCCTTAAAATACTGGTATATAAAATGCAAATAAAAAACCGGCGTAAGCAAAAACAAGCTGAGATTAAAGTATCTGCTCATTATATCTCCTCTTGCAGAACTTCCGCCGCTCAAGTAAGCCATTGCAATTGTAATTAAAAACGCATTTAATATTAATGCAGAAAACAAATTAAGCTTTCTGTTGGATTTATAAATAAAGTAACTGCAAAATAAGCAAAGTAAATAAACCGTTAAAGGTACAACAACAACAAACATATTCTGATAATTAAAAATGGAGTCAGATACAACATATTCTTTTACTTCATTCCCTTTTAGCAGCTTAAGAGTCTCTACTTGTTCAAGCAGACCGCTGTTCGTGGAAGGAGAATGGAGAATCGGATTTTCCCCATTAATTTCAGTAACAATGTCTCCTGGACGAATACTGACATTATCCGCCCAAGATTTAGGTTCAATTGCTGTTATTTCAAGCTTATCGTCACTGATTATTTGTACGTTTGCTCCAACATAAGGAATTTTAATATTTATATAAGAAAAGTAAAGCGCCAAGATGCCACTTAAAATCACAATCAACAGATAGCTCTTGTTAAGATTTTTAATCATAAAATCTTCCTTCTACGTTTTTAGAACCAGAACATGTTTGTTGTTCTACCCATGTTCACTAGCCCCTCAACTAATCCTAACACTTCATCTACATTTTTCACACCCAGTAAGCTTGCTTCTCCGTTTACTACTTTTTCAACGATTTCAGGGTTTTCCACTAAAAAATTGACGATTTCCTGCATGAATTAATCTCTCCTTTTATTTTCTGATTGATTTATGATCAAATGAGACTTAAGAAGCTCAATTTGATGCTGCGGCAAGGGCAGTTCGGCAAGTAAAGTTGAAGCTTTTTGAAGAGCAATTTGTTTGATGACATTGAGGTAGTGGACGACGCCAGATTGAAACAATTTCGATTTGAATGCTGCTGCATCCCCGTATTGCTCCTCATATGACTTGCCTTCTGCGATAAAACGGCTCAGTTCTTTTGAATGCTCATTAAACCCCCTGTTTATGTAGAGGAGAGCCAAAGATTTTTTCTTTGATGACAAATCATTTTTGTGCAGATGAAATAAGTCACGGTAATCGTTCTCAATTTGGGCAGCCAGTCCTATTTGATAAGAATATTTTTCGACAATTGCCTGCTCTTCTCCAGTTGCGAGCATAGCTCCGCTTACAGATGCGAGAGCAACGAGGGAACCTGACTTTTTCTCGATCATGGAGGTGCATTCTTCTTCGGTTTCAACCCTATTCTCCAAATCGGCGTGCTGTCCTTCCATTGCATGAAGGGCTAATCGGTGAAACGCGCTGATGATCGTTCCTTTATAAGGGCTTTGCAGTTCATCAGCCATTTTCAGACTTACCGTATAGAGGGCGGTGGCAGCGTTAAGCGCAACCGAAGAATCAATCTTCATCCATGGTTCTTCAAAATTGTCTAGGTCTTCGAGATCATCCAGAATGTCAAATGAAAGAGCTAAAAGCTCAACTGCACCCGACAGCTGAACAACTTCGTCCTCTTTCCCTCCAAAAGCTGTATAGTGCAGGTTTGTCAATTGGGCAAAAGGGAAGGTCTTTTTCGCTTCTATGAACGAAAGGAGAAGGTGCAGCAATGTTTTGTTCTCAATATGAGATGTTACTGCAGTGTTTAAACGGTGAATCAGAGATTTATAGTCCAAATGTAATCACCCCTTCGAAATTATATTACAATATTCGCGACAAATTGAGTAGCTTAAAAACAATCTTTTTACATAAATATAAAACATTTAACATTAAATTCCATTTAATGGGTAAAAAAAAGACCCGGCTGCATTCAGCCAAGTCTTATGACACGTTTATAAAGGAGTATTTATCATACTTATCAATGCTTTTATTGATCATTCTCAGCGACTGCTTCGTTTCTTGAATTTCTTTTTCAAGACGTTTCAATAATTGAGTAATCTCTTCAATGTTGTGCTTTTTCATCGTTTCCACACTCCTCTGTAAAAGATCAAATTCTGCATGGTGAACGAAACACTTGTTTTGATCTTTCCTTACTTTAAATTTTAAAGGATGTGAAAAGGATTTTCACCGAAAATAATGCGAAAGAATCAGTGCGTGATACCGCAACTTGCGCTGGTAGTCTTTTTTGTTCATGGTCCAATCTGATTCGTAAAAAAGGGCAGAAAAAAGCCCCATATGAATGGGGTGATTTATTTTACAGTATTTATTGACTGCAGATGATAGGACTCTGCTTCCCGAAGGGCCATTTTTGTCAGTTCTTCTCTCTTTTCGATTGGTCCGCTAAATTCCAAGGTGTAATCAAGAATTCCCTGTTCTGAGAGCAAACACTCCATTTTAACCTTACTGTCACCGATAACCACCGAAAACACCGCAACCGTTTTATCATCCAGCACATATACGGATGGCTGCACACGCATGAGAGAGCAGAACCTCCTTTAAAATAAAATGAACATTACCTTATTTCGACATTCACTTGGTAAATCCTTCATTTTCCATTTAAAAAGTCGGTTCATATTCCTCTGCGGCTCTTATCCCAAGAGATGTGATATAAACGCTGCTGCCCGCAAATCAGATTTTGAATTTTTTCACAAGCTCCTGCAGATGATTTGCTGCTTCACTCAATTCTTCAGCTGAACTTGCCACTGTTGAAATCGCTCTTAACTGTTCATCTGTAGAAGCGCTGACCTCTTCTGATGCGGCCGCAGATTCTTCTGTAACGGCAGCAATACTCTCAATAGCAGCTGCGGCTTGGTTTTTCTGTATAGTCATGCCTTCCATTTCTCCGGCGACAGCCGAAATGAACTGTGATAACTCACTCATCAAAACAACGATATTCTGAAATGCCTCTCCCGATTGATGAACCGCTTGCTGCTGTTCCAGATTCATTTCTTTCGTTCTGCCCATGGCATCTACCGCTCGCTTAGACTCATTTTGAATGCCTGCAATTGTAATGGAGATTTTGTCAGTTGCAGCAGCTGACTGTTCTGCAAGCTTTCTCACTTCTTCAGCGACAACCGCAAATCCCCTGCCGCTCTCTCCCGCTCTTGCGGCTTCTATGCTTGCGTTTAAAGCAAGCAGATTGGTCTGGTCTGAAATAGCAGATATGACCGTAACCACTACTTCAATCTGTTTTACTTTCTCAGTCAGATCTGAAAGCACCTCTTCTACAGCGGAAAGCTCTGCAGTCGACTCTGCTGATTTTAATTGCAGGACGTTCAGTTTTTCAATACCAGCAAAGCTTGCTTCTTCCGACTTTGAATTCAGGGACTGGATAATGGTCACTGTTTCATTGACCATGTTTATTTTCTCAGCAAGATCGCTCATGCGTTCATTCATCTTTTCAGCATCTGCTGTCTGTGCAGAAGCACCTCTTGCAACATCTTCCATAGCACCGGCTACTTGTTCACTCGCAGCCATCGTTTCTTCAGACACTGCGCTTAAATTCTCGGCTGATGCAGTCATAGCTGCAGCAGAACTGGATACTTCGCCAATCATGCTGCGCATGTGGATGACCATGCGGTTAAAGTGATTTGCAAGTACTGCAACCTCATCTTTTCCTGATATGGAAACTTCTTCCGTTAAATCCCCGCCTGCCACTGCTTCGGCACTCTGTGCAATCATTTTTATAGGCCGGGCAATCGATCTGGATACAAAGTACCCGCTGACAACTGCAGCAAGCAGGGCACCCGCTGTTATGATTGTGCTTGTGAGAGAAACCGCATCTGCTGTTTCCATCAAGTCATCGTGCTTGTAGACTGCCCCTATCTTCCAGTTCAGTGCAGGTATGGTTTCAAAGTAAAGCATCCGCTTGTCTGATTCAAAGGTATAGTCAACAAGTCCTTTCTCTTTTTCTAATACATCTTTCATAAAATCAAGCTTTGACAAATCTTTTCCCTGCTCTGTTGGATGCGATAGCGCCATCCCTTTTTGATCAAGCAAAAAAGAATAGCCCCCATAACCGACCTCTACACTTGCGACAATTTCATTTATGGCGTCTAAAGAAAGGTCAAATGCAACAACACCAATAACCTTCCCGTTCTGGACAACCGCCTTGGCACCTGTGACAGTATAAGTTCCGTTTGTTGCATCCTCATAAGGCTCCGTCCAGATTACCTGGCCGGGATTTGCTTTTGCTGCTTTATACCACGGCCTATCGGTAGGATCAAATCCATCCGGAAGATCTGTTTCCGGCTGAATATAAAGAGACTTGTCTTCACTGCCGGCGTAGATTAAATGAACTCTTTTATTGGTTTCAAGAAACGTTTGGAACTCTTTATCGACCTCCGCTTTGTTTTTACCCCCGGAAACTAAACCGGCTATCTGATTATTCTCGCCAAAACGGATGAGATTTTTTTCGTAGTCTCTTAAACTTAATTCTATATTGCTTTTCAGCTGCTGAATAATGCCTTCACCGTTTCTTTTCGCATCTTCTCCTATTTTTTCCTGAAGATAAAAGTAGGAAAATATTTGAACGGATGAAAGGGCTGCCAACAGGATAGCAGCAATAAAAAAGGTAATTCTCACTTGAAGTTTTTTGAACATAATGTTATTCCCCCAGACTCTCTCTATCTTGGGTAATATCGGCTATTGCTGCATTCAAGTGAGGGTTTTCATCTAAAAAAAAGTCGCTCAGTCCAAACAGCCAATCATTTTTTTGACCGCATCTGCCAATTTTGCCTGAGGCATTCCCGGTACATTGCCAAGTTCCGAGGCAAGCTCTTCTGATGCAGGAATATGTATAAATCCTGCCGGAACCTTTTGCTCTGCCAGTTCAAAGTGTCGGCACACACGGTACATAAGGTAGTTGCAAAGATATGTTCCTGCTGTGTTGGATATCCCGGCAGGTATGCCGTCTTTTTCAAGTGCATTCACAAATTTTCTGATTGGGAGTGTGCTGAAGTAAGCAGCAGGGCCCTCCTTCTCTATGTGTTCGTCCCGCTTTACAATTCCGTCGTTGTCTTTATCTCCATCCGCACAGTTAATGGCCACTCTTTCAGGTGTAATCTTATCTCTTCCGGCAGCTAAACCGAGCAGCATGACAGCATCCGGCTTTTCCTTTTCGATCTGCAGGAGGCATTGTTCCCACGTGTTTGAAAATGCTACAGGCAGTACAGTCCCTGCAACTTTCCAGCTGCCTATAATCTCGCCGTCAAGCTGCTTTGCAATTTCAGCTGTCGGATTAAGCGGGTAATCCAAGAATGGTTCAAATCCTGTCAGCAATAGTTTTTTCAACTTGATCATCTCCTTACCTGCGTATTATATCAGAAAATTCCGTCATAAAAGGAGATGTTTCCATATAAAAAACCCCCGCCTGTCAGGCAGAGGTTTTGTTTCAATTAAATTACGCTACTTCATGTCCCATTGAAACCTGAAGAATGTCAAACCATTGCTCGCGCGTTAATTTGAGATCAAGTGCGCGGATCGCGGATTGAATTCTGTTCATTTTACCGGAGCCGACAATAGGCATAATCCCTGCAGGATGGCTGATCAGCCACGCATAAAGGACTTCATCGATTCCGTCTGCACCAATTTCTCCGGCAATCCGTTCAAGGGTGCTGCGGAGGTTTTCAGCTCTTTCATTTTCTGCAGAGAAAATGCTGCCCCCTGCAAGAGGCGACCACGCCATTGGCGCCATTCTCTCTTCCTGGCAAAGATCGAGAGTGCCGTCTTCGAAGTTTTCAAGCTGATAAGCCGAAAGCTCGATCTGGTTTGTCACAAGAGGAAAATCGAGATAAGACTGAAGCATCTTCATCTGAGAGCGCTTAAAATTAGACACGCCAAAATGACGGACTTTGCCCTCTTCTTTCAATTGTTTAAACGCTTCTGCCACTTCGGCAGGGTTCATATATGGATCAGGGCGGTGGATCAGCAGAACATCTATGTAGTCTGTCTGGAAGTTTTCCAGGGATTTGTCCACTGATGCCAGGATATGCTCTTTACTTGTGTCGTATGATTTAATCCCATGATCCGGGCGGTTGTCAGAGACTAGTTTAATTCCGCATTTCGTGACAATCTCCATTTTTTCCCGCAGCTCCGGTTTAAGAGCGAGCGCGTCGCCAAAGAGCTTTTCACATGTGTAATTCCCGTAAATATCAGCATGGTCGAACGTTGTAATTCCTGCTTCAAGACAATCTTCAATCAGCTGAAGCACTTCCTCATTTGACATGTTCCAGTCAGAGAGTCTCCAAAGTCCATGAATAATTCTTGAAAATGATAAGTTTTCTGTCAGTTGTATACGCTGCATCATCATTCTCCTTTCTATCGTATTGTATCTTTCATTCGCATAAATTAAAAGCGATTGGCTTTCAGCCGCTTTTCGCCGTTTCCCTGTCTGTATCAAGCAGATGGGCTGACCAGGCAATTGCTTCTCTGTAGCATTCATCAATTTCATCAAGAGACAGCGGCAGGTCCTCCCAATTGAATGTTTCGATTTTAACAGCCGCGTCCAAAACAATCCGGATTTCATTCTGTTTTCCCCGAATGGCATCCCTTATGTCATCTGATAAAGGAAGTTCATCAAGAACTTTATCTAGACTGCGGTGCAAGAGTGCGTCTACAAGCGAAAACATGCCTGTCAGCATATAAAGAGATGGTTCTGATTTGCCCATTTTAACAGAAAGCTTTTCGCATAATTTTGCTCTCTGCAGCGACAGGCGGATAACTTCTTCCTGAATAGGATCTTGACTTCCTTTAAGATTTTTGATGGATAGTATGTAAATCCATTTCTTTATTTCATTCAGCCCGAGTAGAACGATCGCCTGCTTTATGGACTTTATTTTGTTTCTTGGCCTGAATGCAGGAGAGTTAATGAGTTTAAGCAGTTTGTATGACAAAGACAGATCCTGCTCAATTTGTTCTGTGATGGTGTCGATGTCAGGTTCTGTTTTTGACAGCTCATGAAGAATCTGCAGATAGGCATGAATATAAATCGGAATATCATAGCTTGACAGAACAACAGGCTTGCTGAAGAAGTACCCTTGAAAATAGTCATAGCCATCGCGTACAGCCTGTTGATATTCATCATGTGTTTCCACTTTCTCAGCCAGAAATGAAACGCCGAATGGCTTGTATCTCTCTATAATTTCTTTCCTGGCTGCAGGACTCGTCTGCAGCAGGTCAACTTTAATAATGTCGATATACGCAAGCAGTCTGTTCAGCAGAAGGTTATTCTGCACAACATTAAAATCATCCAGGGCAATTGTATACCCCTGCTTCTTCAAGTCTCTGCAGATGCTGACAAGTTCTTCTGTCACAGGAACATCTTCCAGGATCTCCACTACAATCGAACTAGGATTGAAGTAGCTTGGGAGCTTCATTTTAAGCAGGCTCTCTGTAAAGTTAATAAAACACTTTTTTCCCTGTGAAAGTTCCTCAAGACCAATATTAATAAAACTGTTCACAATCACGTCTGTCGTTGCTTCGTCCCCGTCTATATTAGGGAATGCGTTACTTTTGTCTCCATTGCGGTAAAGTAATTCGTAGGCAACATTTTGACCGTTCCTGTCAAAAATCGGCTGCCTGGCCACGAATACCTTCATATGTTCAACCCCTTTGCCCTTTTACCAATCAGTACAATTGACCTATATCAATTGTACACATAAGCAGCATTCAGGGCTGTCGAATTATGTAGATTGTTTTTTATAGTGCCAAATATTTTTCCGTGACGTAAAACAGCATTTTCTCGTCGCGCCTGCCGCAGGCAATCGCAGCCACTTTTTTCAGTGCATCCTTGATGACTGAGCGGTCCTTTACAGCTCCCGATTCATCAAGGATTTCATGATAGCATTTTAAAGCATCCGTCAGTTCCCCGCGTGTTTCATGCATATCGCCAAGCAGATGAAGAAATTTAAATTTATAATCGGTAAAAGGCTCTGAATAGGCATCGTTAAATGATTTGTACAGGCTGAGAACGTGCTCCTCTTTTCCGGACTCCTGATATGTAACAGCAAGTTCAAATAATGTATTTAAGATCCCTTTGCTGTCTTCCAGCTGATTATAAAGATCATGAGCTGATTTTAAATACGAAACGGCACTTTCCGCATCTGACGTATATCTGCTTAAAATACCCAGATTTGTATAAGTTCCTGCCAAATTCAGCTGATCATCTGTTCCCTCAAAAAACAGAAGAGCTTTTGCATAAGCGCCCTTCGCATCTTCATATTGGTTCATCCTTCTGTAGCATAATCCAAGAACCATATAAACGATGCCTGTCTGATAATAAATGGCTGTTTTGCTGCTGACCGAAAGAGCCTGTTTAATAAAGCGGATGGCGGAGTAGTACTCTCCCTTTTTAGCATGGGCAAGACCAAGGTTGTTCAGCAGGGATATTTTTTCTACTCCCGATGCTTTGAAGGCGATAGAATCATCATATGCTTCGTTCAAATATGTAAATGCTTGTGAAAACCGGTCTTCATTAATTAAAAGATAGGAGAGCTCATTGCTCGTTCTCAGCCGTTCTTCGCAATACGGCAGATTACAGTACAGATCATAGCTTTTTTCAAAAGCCGTGACTGCTCCATCAGTGTCCTGCCTGACACTCTGAAGGATACGCCCCTGACAGAAATAATAAAGAGCTAGATCCCGCTGATTAAGGGCAGACAGGTTCTTTTCGATATCATTCAGATGCTCCTCAGCATCCGCAAAATCATCGTTTATAACAGCAAATTCCAGATTTGACAGCGCCTTTTTAATATCAAATGAAAGAAGTGCTTTATTTTCCTCTTCAAAGAAATCCTGAATGTTACACTGAAGCCGTTCACTGAACTTTAAAAGCAGCTTATACGATGGCTGCACCATGCCTTTTTCAAGCTGGCTGATATAGCTTCTGTTGACAATGCCTGCTGCAAGCTCGCTTTGGGTCAGTTTTTGTTTTTTTCTCAAATGCCTGAGTTTTAAGCCGACGGTATTCATTCTTACCCTCCTGAAAAAAGTCGATTATGTCTTGACAAGAAATTGAATAGTTGTATATATTTGAATTGTCAGTTAATTATAACAAAATGTTAGTTTTTTTAAAATGTTAAATAAATAAATCATTGGAGGTCATAACATGAAAAAAGGGAAAAAATATTTATTGTATCTTGCACTTGGTGCAGCCATCCTTACAGCAGGCTTTTCTGCATTAGATGATAAAGTCCATACGGCTGACGAAGAATGGCCGAGAATCATCAAGTCTGAAAAATACAGCTGAGCAGATTGTTTTATATTTATCTATTAAACCATATTTTTCAGAACGTGAAACAATCAATTTTGGAAAATTCTTTAAAAGAGAAAGCTTTATAGAAACCGCAAAACCGCTAAAATAGGCCTTCAAGCGTCCTGTTTCAGCGGTTTTTCTGTATAAAAAGAGCTTCACGGATCTAAAATCCGGAAGCTCTTTTTATAGTATTATTGAACTCTTGCAAATCCGAAGCCTGATGCATGGTCGTCACCAGTTGCCGCTCCATATCCGCCTTTGATGTCATACAGTTTTGCGCGTCTTTGAAGTTCCGCACGTACTTGAACATTGCTTTGGCCTTTATTTGCAGACCAGATTTTCGCAGCAAGACCTGAAACGTGAGGCGTAGCCATAGAAGTTCCGCTGATTGTGTTATAGCCGCCGTTGATCCAAGTAGACTCAATGGCAGCACCTGGAGCGGAGATTTCAACATCTCTTTCTTGGATGACATAGTCTCCATCTGTTAACGAATTTCCGCGGGATGAGAAGTTTGCTACACGATATGTCCCGTTTTGCTGAACATTTTCAAGAGCTGCAACTGCAACTGCACTTGTCAAAGCACCCGGGTAGCCGATTGTGTTATTTGCATAACCTGAGTTTCCTGCAGCAGCAATCACTAAAGCTCCTTTGCTGTATGCGTAATCAACTGCACTTGTGATAAGGCTGTCTTTTCCGCTTGAACCAAGAGACATCGAAATAATAACTTTGGATCCCGTTCTTGTTCCTTCATCAGCAGCATGTCTGATGGCCGCTGCAATATCATCAGAGTAGCCTGATCCGCTGTCAGTCAGTACTTTGTACGCCCAAAGCTCAGCCTGAGGTGCTACACCGTAAATGCCTTGTCCGTCTGAACCGCCGTTAGCAAGAGCTGAACCTGCCACGTGAGTTCCATGTCCATTACGGTCTGTACAAGAGTTGTTCGTATACGTTGTGCCTACAGTGAAATCTTTGCACTGCTCGGCGTTTTGAGAAAGGTCAATATGGCTTGTCTGTACTCCAGTATCCAGAACAGCAATTTTAATGCCGTCACCGCCTGAAGTCTGAGTCAGCGAGCTGTTGTTGTAAATCGCCTTAATTCCCCACGGAGTCCGTGTGCTTGGAACTGCCATCGTTCCAATAGGCTTGCCTGCAGCCACTTTAAATGTTGCCACCTTTTCAACCTTCAGCTTGCTGTTTTTCTGAAGTTTCTCAAGCTGCTCCTGAGTGACCGTCGCAGTATAGCCGGCAGCACCGAAATCTCTGCGGACTTTATGAGTCTTCTTTACCTTTTGTGCATCTGTTCCTTTAATGACAACACGGAATTGCTCCTGCTGCGCCTCCTGCTTAACTGGAGCCTCGGCAAAAGCAGCAGCTCCAAAGGATGAAAGACTTAAAGACAGACTAAGTGCAGCAGCTCCAAGCGTTTTTGAAAACTTCATCATATTTCCCCTCTCAAAATGTTAGTTTTTTATAACTTTGTACTTCGAAGTAAATTAAATATATAATACGTTAACACTTTTCACAATAATCTAAATTTACTAATAAGTACAAGTTTTAAACTATGAGAATAGTCTGTCTTTTTAACTTTAAAGAATATCTTTTTCCTTATTTTCATAATATTGTAAATTTTTATTTGGCGATCTTACGAATCTCGATTCGTAAAAGGAGATTGAAGAGTTTAATCGACAAAATAAGACATTTTTTGTTGAATTTTTTTCTGTTCAAAAGATATAGTAGGGGTATGACGCATCATCAAGGAGTAATTTATGAGGAATGACCGATCTTTTGCAAAAGGATGTTTCTACGGGATTATTCTTTCTATTCCTATATGGCTGTTTATTTTTTACATTCTGTATAAGGTATTTTAAAAACCACTGGAGATATCTCCAGTGGTTTTTCACTCTTCATGAAAAAGATTTCTTATAAATAGAGTCTTCAACAAAAATGGATTCTTTGTCGATGGCATGTTCTGCAGCGACAATCAGGCCTATTTTTGTATCCTTCTGATCACTTACTATGGTAAATGGCTGTTCTGCTTCATTTGCAAGCTTAATATATTTTGAAAGGTCTGAATAAGCAATGGATCCGTTTAACAGCAGCCTATATCCTTTTCCGAGTCTGATGGCGGCTGCGGCTTCGCTGTATACTTTTTTCTGTCTAACCTGGCCATTCGTAAGAGCTACTTCAATTCTTTCTCTCAGAGTGCCCAGAAATTTGTTTCTTTCTTCCGGTTTCGTCTCAGGGGTACCGTAGATCCCCTGCTTCAAGTAGAGGTCAATCTGCTCGTCTGACATGATGAACGTCTCCTTTTATGCTGGGTTATACATTTTACTTTAGCAGAGTTGCGTGTAAACGTGAAATCATGCGACCCGCTTACCATGAATAGGCCAGAAGAATCTTCATCCATCCGAAGAAAGACAGCCACAGCGGTACACTCAAAACACCAGCCCAGATCATCCCTTTAAAAAAATCTGCTTCTTGCATGAGTAGTTCCCCCTCTAATTCATTCTGGTATTCATCTTTTCCTTACTCTGGCCTTTTTAAAACTCTCACACAAAAGTAAGCGTTTCCAAATACTATTCTTCTTTTTTTCTTCGTTTCCTCTGGGTCAAATTCTTCATTTCATCACACATTAGCCTCTTTCCTTTTCCAAAAACACCCGCAGCACGGGGCCGGCATATAGTATCTGTATCAGTGTTTCATTTATTCGGATATATTTTACATTCACACACACTACTTCAAACCGCTGGGAGGAATAGGATGTCTGCGATATCAGGGAAAGATTATTTGCAGCGTATGGCGGCATTAAAACCAAATGTATGGCTTAAAGGACAGCCTATTGAGAAGCCTCTATTTATGCACCCTGTATATAAAGGTGCCATGCAGACAAAGGCTTCTCTATATGATTTACAGGTGCAGAAGGAAAACCTCGGCTTTATGACATTTCCTTCTCCGTTTACTGGAGAGCCGGCAGGGATGTCCTACCTGGAGCCGAAAACGGCTGAAGACTTAAAAAAAAGACGGCGGATGATTGAGACTTGGGCAAAAGCTACCTGCGGCATGATGGGAAGAAGTCCCGACTATATGAATACCGCCTTAATGTCGCTTTCCGCTGCTGCTTCCATTGCCGGCTCCCAGGATGAGGAGTTTGCTGAGAATTTAAGGAACATGTACCGCAGGGCGCTTGAGCAGGACTTATCTTTTACCCACAGCTTTATTAATCCGCAAGTGAACCGCTCTTTGTATTATACAGAAGAAACACGACAGCCGATTGCAGCTAAAATCGTCAAAAAAACGGCTGACGGCCTTGTCATAAAAGGGGCAAGACTGCTTGCAACTGAAGGCGGAATGACGGATGAGGTGCTGATATTCCCTTCAGGCGGAAACAATTTAAGCGATGATTATGCGTTTGCCTTCAGTATTCCTGCCAATACACCCGGACTGAAGTTTATTTGCCGCGAGCCATTTCACTCAGGAGAATCCGCCTTTAATTACCCTCTTTCATCCCGGTTTGATGAAATGGATACCCTGCTTGTGTTTGAGGATGTTCTCGTGCCGTGGGAACGGGTCTTTTTCTATCATAGACAGGACATTGCTTTTAAACTTTTCACTCAGAGCGGTTTTGCACCGCACGCTCTTCATCAAGTCGTCACTAGACAGGTTGTGAAGCTGCAGTTTCTTATTGGTCTTGCCCAGGTGATGATCAATTCTCTTGAAGTGACTGCCTATGAACATATTCAGTTGAAAATGTCTGAAATGATTCTTGGGCTTGAAAGCATGGAGGCACTTCTTCTCCGTTCTGAAGCTGAAGCAAAAGTGGACACTTTCGGAACGATGACGCCAAGTTCACATGCACTCTACGCTGCCGTTACTCTTTTCTCAAAGCTCTATCCCCACTATATCAGCCTCCTTCAGCAGATTGGCGCCGGCGGACTGATGGTGCTGCCTTCAGAAGAAGATTTTGCATCTCCTATCGGAAAGGATATTGAGCAGTACCTTCAGGGGGCAGCAGTTGATGCAAAAACGAAAACAAAGCTGTTCCGCCTTGCATGGGAGCTGACAATGAGTTCATTTGGAACGAGGCAAACCCATTATGAACGGTATTTCTTCGGAGATCCTATAAGGCTTGCTAAAAATATCTACAGCAGCTATTCGAGAGAACAGTATATGGACAGAGTAAAAGACTTTCTGGAAAAAGCGGAAGAACGCCCTTAAGACTAAGGACGTTCTTTCTTTTTTATGCCGACTCTTCCCGAGAAGAAGACAGCTCCTTTGCCCATATCGGACAGCCTGTCTGGCGTCAGGACATTCACAAGCTGTTTTTTTACCGGGTCCTCTGCCCACAGCCCTTGTGTGACTAAAACGCCTGGGAGGACATTCTCTCCGGCAGCAACTGTCAGCTCGCACTCTCCCCGCCCGTTCCAGATAATGGCCGTATCTCCATCAGAAAGCCCCGCCCCTTCTGCATCCTTTTTATTTATATGGACTACTGGCGTTTTTTCGAGCGACACGTGTTTTTGATTATTGGAGAATGTGGAATTCAGAAAATTATGATTCGGCCCTGGCACAAAAAGATAGGGAAGCTCACTCTCTTTTACAAGCGGAGTATACACAGGCAGCGGCGGGTAGCCGGCTTTTTCCATTGCGTCTGAATAGAGCTCGATTTTCCCGCTTGGCGTATTCAGCTTCCCTGGAAATAAAGGTTTTACGCTGGCCTTTATCCATTTCTTTTCAGCCAGTTCATCAAATGCCACGTTTTCCAAATAGGGGTTATGAGTATGGTTTAGCGCCTGATTGATCATCTCTGCATCTGTATCTTTAAACGCCTGTTCAGTGAATCCCATTTTTTCTGCAAGAAGACGGAACACTTCGGCATTTGACTTTGACTCTCCGAATTTCTCAATAACCGGTTCCTGCAAATGAATATAGTGATGCCAGTAGGAGGTATAGAAATCCGTATTTTCAAAAGCGGATGAAGCCGGCAGCACAATGTCTGCATAAGAAGCGGTCTCTGTGAGGAATAGATCGTGGACGACAAGAAACAAGTCTTCCCGCATCAGTCCCTTTTTCACTTTTCCCGATTCCGGCGCCACAACCGCAGGGTTGCTTCCGTAGACAAACATCGATTGAATGGGCGGATCGGCGCTAAGAAGCTCTTCACCTATAAGGTTCATATTAATGGTTCTTGTCTGTTTATTGTTAAGAAGATCCGGTCTTTGGAGGGCATTTGTATTAAATGACAGAAAGCCGGAATTGCCCTTAATGGCGCCTCCGCCCCTGTGCATCCACTGGCCTGTCAGCGCCGGCAAACAGGCGATGGTCCGAATACACATACCGCCATTATCGTGATGCTGCAGCCCGTTTCCGATGCGGATACAGGACGGGGAGGCTTCCCCGTACATTTTCGCCAGTTTTATGAGGTCCTCAGCAGGAACGCCTGTCAGTTCAGAGACCGTGTGCGGGTCGTACTGTTTAACATGTTCCTGCAGAGCTTCATGGCCGATCGTATATTTTCTCAGAAAATCTTCATCTGTCAGCCCCTCTTTAAAGAGAATATGCATCATCCCGAGTGCCAGCGCGCTGTCTGTTCCCGGCAAAATAGGAATAAACCAGTCTGCCATTCTGCCTGTCTGGTTTTTATGAACATCGATGACAACGATTTTCGCGCCTTGTTTCCTGGCTTTCTGAGCAATAGTCATCTGGTGCATGTTCGTGCTCACCGCATTGATCCCCCAGAAAATAAACAGCTTCGTATGAATCGTGTCTTCCGGGTCAATACCGAAGCTTCCTCCCATCGTGTATTTATACCCTTCAGAACCCGCTGCCTGGCAGATTGTCCGGTCAAGCCTGCTCGCCCCAAGCCTGTTAAAAAAGCGCCGGTCCATCCCCTCAGCGCTTAAATTCCCCATATTGCCGTAGAAGCTGTATGGGAGAATGCTCTCAGGACCATCCGTTTCGATCAGACTTTTCCATTTAGATGAAATGGTGTTCAATGCTTCTTCCCATGAAATGCGCTCAAATTGCTTTTCGCCTTTTTTTCCTGTTCGTTTAAGGGGATACTCGAGACGTTTCACATCATAAATTCGTTTAGCCATGTGCCGCACTTTATTGCAGATGCTGCCCTTTGTGACAGGATGATTTGGATCACCGTCAATTTTCGTAATTTTACCGTTCTTTTTGTGCACCAGGAGACCGCACTGATCAGGGCAGTCAAGCGAACACACACTTGGAAAAACGCCATCCTTTTTTTCGACATAGGGATGCATGCGAACACCTCTTTTTTGGAAAATGATTGCATTCAGAATAAAACAGATTTGAATTTCCATCAAGGAAAAAGAAGGCCGTGATTTCGTCCGCAGCCTTCCTGATTTTCATTTTGATGCAGTAGATTCTCTCATTTTCATCATTGCCGGAACAAGCACTTTTAACGGAGTATCCCTGTGATTTGTCATTTTTTCCGTGAGAAGTGACAAGGCAGCTTTCGCCATTTCCTCAGCAGAAACGTGAAGCGTTGTCAGGGATGGGGCAAAATAATGAGCTTCAGGCACATCATAAAAGCTGACAATCGACACCTCATCAGGTATCCTTTTTCCCTCTTCTCTCAGAGCCGTGATGGCTGCAAGCGACATGACGCTGCTTTGAACAATATAGGCGTCGGCCAGGTTTCCGCTCTGAGATGCCTCTTTCATAATCCGGTACCCTTCTGTTCCGTGCGGTTCTGTCAAATACAAATGTTCCTCAGAGAGCAGGCCTGCTTTCATAAGCTCATCCTTTAAGGTCTCTCCCCAGTTTGGTGCACCAATGTACCCGATTTTTTCATGTCCCATCTCCTTCAGATGGGAAATCACCAGTTCAGTCATTTGATGCAGGTCAATGCTGACAACATCACCGTCAGCCCCCCCGTCCCAGTCCGTTAAAACAACTGACTGGCGGGACACTTTCTCAAGTGCCTCACTGTCGCCATTTTGCACCCTGCCAATCACAAGAACCCCATCAACATCTGCCATTCTTTTACTGTCAGATATATTTTCTCTGCGTATAATCTCTCGAATATGTATGCCCTGCTTTAGACAATAGACTTCCGCATACTTTCGCAGCGCTGAAAAGAAAGGATTTTCAAGTTCATCAGATGAATCATCTAAAACAGCCAAGGCAATGGAGTATTCTTTTTCCGAAGGTTTTGAGGATAGCTTGGGAACTCTATACTGAAGAGTTTCAGCAGCCTGCATAATTCTCGCTTTGCTGATCTCAGATACGTTTGATTCATACTCATGCAGCACTTCTGCTGCTTCCTCCCGGGAAACACCGGCAAGCTTTGCAATTTCATTTAACCGATTCATGTAAGCACCTCTTCCACTGTTCATATGGATTATTACCCAATTCCATCAACTATGAAAACCCTCTTTCTGCATGAAAGAGGGTGCTTCCTTATCCATTAAATGCTTTTGTCTGATCGATCAAATCAAAATCAAAAAGATTTGTTGCATTTTTATCACTCGTTATCACATTGAAGTCTCCAGTATTCAAACCGCCTGCCCCGAAAAACACTTTATCCGTGTGCTTTGGCGATAAAGCAAAAACATCTCCTACACTGACAGCCCCGCTGCTTCTTACCGCGTGAATTAAAATCGGCCCCACAAATGCCGGCATGACATCTCCACCTTTACTGTATATAACTCTTATCTGCCTATGCCAATGTATGCAGGGATAATTTGTATTGACACCCGGGGCTAAACAGTCGGCTCCGCTTTTCGTATTGTCCAGTTCCATCGCTCAACTCCTCTGCCAGAACAAATTCGACAAAAAAGTCAAACCCGGACTTTTCTGCCGAATTCTTATCTGGCTCCCGGAGCTAAACGAGCGATTCCGCTTTTCGTTATTCCGGAGGTCTCGTTTCATCTTCTACCGGCCCTGTGCGTGCCGTTTCCCGTTTGTACCGGTTTCTAAGTTTAATCAGCCTGATGACATTTAAGAGAACGGCTTTTAAAACTGCATACGTCGGAACCGCAAGAATCATTCCCAGTATGCCGCCAAAGCTTCCTGCGCCAATCAGCAGAAGAATGATTGTAAGCGGATGTGTATTCAGCCTCTTTCCAATGATCAGCGGAGAAAGAACGTTGCCGTCGATTTGCTGAACCACTGTCACAACGACTGCAGCAAGCAGCGCTTTTGTCGGGGAATCAAGCAGTGCGATGATAACAGCAGGGGCAGCACCAATAAACGGCCCGAGATATGGAATAATATTGGCAATTGCCACAACAATCCCGAGAATAAGTGCATAGTCGAGTCCAATCAGCGTATAGCCAATAAAACATCCCGTTCCGACAAAAAGAGAAACAAGCACCTGACCCTGTATGTATGCAGCAAGAGTGTCATAGAGATCTTCAAAAATCTTCATTCCTTCCCGCCTGTAGGCAACCGGAAGGATCTTCACAGCCGTAACGGGAAACTTATGCCCGTCTTTCAGCATATAAAACAAAATAAACGGGACGGTAATCACAGTAAGTGTGATATTCGTGACAACCCCCAGCACCTTTGTAACTGATGAGGTAATGCTCTCAGGAAGCGACGTTGTTAAATCGCCGAGCCATTTCTCTGCTTTAGAGATCGTCTCCTCAATGGAGACATACTCCTGAGTCATGATCCAGGTGAACCATCTGGATTCAGACAGATTCATGATAAACTGCCGGAATTCAACAATATACCGGGGGAAATTTTTAAATAAATCTGTGATCTGCTGAGATACAACCGGTCCCGCTGTCGACATGACCAGCATGATGAGCCCGATAAACATGAGGTACAGGATCAGAATCGCAAGGCCCCGGGGCACTTTGTTTTTCTCAAGCAGCCTGACAACCGGACTGAAAATAAAAAAGAGAAAGCCCGCAATCAAAATGGGAAAAAACAGTGTAGATGCAAAAATAATCAGCGGCTGAAACAAAAAGGAAACCTTTGTACTTACATAAATGATCAGCAGCAGCAATAGTATTTCGATGGTCCAGAAATGAACCTTTGACCTGTTCAGTTTGCATCCTCCTTTTACTCATAAAAAGACCCTATTTGATTCAAACGTACTACGTGATGTACTGGGTGTCAAATAAAGATTTATAAAGATTATGAGTCAGAATTAGTTTGATTAAATAGGCTGCATTTGTTTAGAAGCTGTAAGTTCAATGTAAGATTGTAAAGATTGACAGCAGCTGGGGAATGACGCCATAAATGAGGGATTCATCAATGGCAAAGTTGCTGTACTACCGCGAATGACGCCACAATTGAGCTTTCATCAAAGGCAAAAGTGGCTGCATTACCTCGAATGGCACTACAAATAAGCGTTCATCACATCCATAGGTATTATAATTCCGCCTAAAAAACCCTTTAAATAGGAAAAATCCGAACTAATTAAATCTTAGTTCGGATTTTCAATGGCTGAATTAACTCTCTTTTGCAAGCAGTTCTTCTCCTTCTTCTGCTTCTTCAAGCTTAAAGATTTCGATGACACGGATCAAGTGGCCATCCATTTCTTTTGCGAAGAATTCATAGCCTTCAAGGATTATGCTTTCACCCTGTTTAATATCGATATTCTCAGTGAGCATCCATCCGCCGATTGTGTCAACATCTGCATCATCAATTTCAAGGCCAAGAAGATTATTAACTTCATAAATGAGAACTTTGCCGTCAAGAAGGTAGTGTCCCTCGCCTTTTTTCTGCACTTCAGGCACTTCATCCTGGTCGAACTCATCACGGATTTCTCCAACGATTTCTTCAATGATGTCCTCAACCGTTACAAGGCCTGCCGTTCCGCCGTATTCATCGACAAGGATCGCCATGTGAACACGTTCTTTCTGCATCTTTATAAGCAAATCATGAATCGGAATCGACTCAATGACCTGAATGACAGGACGGATATATTTCTCAATTGTGCTTTTCTTCCGTTCCTCTTCAGAAAGTGAAAAAATATCGGTAAAGATCTCCTTAAGGTTAATCATGCCAAGGACGTGATCTTTGTCTCCGTTAACGACCGGATAACGAGTGTATTTTTCCATACTCATCGTCTCCAGGTTTTCTTGGAACGATTTTTCTACTGAAGCAGCTACAATTTCTGTACGCGGCACCATAATTTCTTTTGCGACACGATCGTCAAATTCGAAAATTTTGTTCATGTACTTCAGTTCAGATTGGTTGATTTCCCCGCTCTCATAACTTTCGGAAAGAATGATGCGCAGTTCTTCCTCAGTATGGGCAAGCTCATGCTCAGAAGCAGGCTTTAATCCAAAAAGTCCCGTAATGACACGAGCAGATCCGTTCAATACCCAGATAAACGGGAACATAATACGGTAAAACCAGATTAAAGGAGTTGCAAACAGCAATGTGACAGCTTCAGCTTTCTGAATGGCCACCGTTTTAGGAGCAAGTTCTCCAATGACAACGTGAAGAAACGTAACGGAAGCAAAAGCAATACCAAACGTTAGAACGTGCGAGAATGACTCGTTAATGCTGAAATTATCAAAAACCGGTCTCAAAAGACGTTCTACCGTAGGTTCACCAAGCCACCCAAGTCCTAAAGCAGTAACCGTAATACCAAGCTGACAGGCTGAAAGGTACTCATCGAGATGCGTCGTTACCCTTTTGGCAGCAACTGCCCCTTTTTTGCCTTCTGCAATCAATTGATCCAATCGTGAACTGCGAATTTTAACAATCGCAAATTCTGATGCAACGAAAAAAGCTGTTAAAGCAATTAAAATCGCCACGAATATCAAGTTAACTATGTCCAAAACACCCTTATCCCCCGGTGGAGAATAAGGAGTCACCTCCTAAAATAGTAAGTTCATGCATGTTCAGCCGAATTCTTTAACCATTAATGAAGCAAAACCATTAAAGACTGTATGAGTGCCATTCTCTGCGGAGAAATACGGCTCGCGATCATCTCCTGGTTTTCGCCGTTTAATTTATCAAATATCGGCTTTAATTCTTTTATTTCATGGTCCAGCTGCTTCATATGAGAAGCAAGAATTTCAGCTTGTTTCAAAAGCTTATCTTCTTCATTTGTCTGGCTTCGTTTCAGCTCCAGTCTATCTTTAATATCCTGAAGGCACATATTGAAGAGCTTGCATTCTTCAATGAAGTGAATATCATCCAGCGCCTGTTCCGAATAGAGGCGATAATTGGACCCAGACGTACGGTCCGCATGGAGCAGTCCAATTTGAGTGTAGTAATCTATCGTTCTCTTAGAAACATTCGCAAGCTTTGCTACCTCGCCAATTCGATACAATGCCCCATCTTATCACCCCAATCTAAATAGTTACATCTATTATACTTTTAATCTAAGTGTACAGTCAAACGTTCTGGTTTACCTGAAATGCGGAATCAGCCGTTTAGCTCCGATAGGCAGAAAAGAAATCACCGAAAAAGTCCGGGTTTGACTTTTTGGGGGATTTTGTTCTGACGGAAGGGCTGGGAGGCGGAGCTGGACACCACGAAAAGCGGAATCGCCCGTTTAGCTCCGGGAGTCAGATAAGGAAACTGAAAAAACTGAATGTGCCGAATCACCCGCAATCCCTTTAAAAACCACCTCATTTCCATTACACTTATTCTTTATAACCTTAAAAGACAGCGGTGAAATCATGAAAGATACTTTACTTGCTTGGCTTGAGGAAAGCGGTCCTTTCGCCTTTCTTATCAGCCTTCTTGCCAATACAGCAATCAGCCTCCTGGCCTTTGTTCCAAGTGTATTTGTTACGGCGGCAAACCTTTCTTTCTTCGGGCTGATCAACGGACTGATACTTTCCTTCTCGGGTGAAGTCATTGGTGTCATGGTAAGCTTTTATGTCTACAGGAAAGGCTTTCGCTTCTTAAGCAAGAAAACGTCTGTTCACAGCAGCTCCGTATTAAAAAAGCTATCCGGCATAACTGAGAAAGACGCTTTTTTTGTTATCCTTTCCCTGCGGATTTTTCCTTTTGTTCCTTCAGGCGCAATCACACTCGCAGCTGCCTGCAGCAGTGTCAGCGCAGGAACGTTTCTGGCAGCCAGCTTTCTCGGGAAAATACCGGCAATCCTGATAGAAGGCTTCGCAGTGCATCAGGTTTTGAATGCAGGATGGCGCGTGCAGCTCTTTCTTGTGATCTGCTCTCTGCTGATCCTTGCTGGAATTTGGATGAAGAAAAGAATACACGATTAAGTAAAGCTGCGGGATTTCCTGCAGCTTTTGTTTTTTATGAAAAATAAAAAAGGCCCTTAAAGGACCCAAGCTTAATCCGGCATAATTGTGACGATTTGCTGGGTGCGGATAAAGAATGTTGAATCTCCGGCCTGAAGGACGATATGATCCGGCTTTACATCTTTCAGCACGCCGCGGATGCTGTCTCTGACCGTTTGAATGACAAGGGTTTTTCCGAGCACGCTTTGGAGAGTCTGGAAAACATAAGGATCCACTATTGTAATCATTTGCGGTACCTGTGATTGGTTTTGCATCGTGTCACATCCTCTTCTGATGTTCATTGTCACTATATGAAGGCATTTACCCATTTAATACAAAAACCTGACCGCAATTAAAAAACGGGACTTGCATCAAAATAGGCTGAATGGCCTTCTTCTTTTTTGAAAACAGCATCCATATATTTGTAAAGGTTTTCATAAAGAAGGAGGAGATGGAACTTGAAAAAGTGGATTCTGCTGTTTGCTGTTTTTCTGCTCATTTTGCCTGGAAGTACATATGCCGGCTCTTTTGGAGGTGATTATACCGGTACGCCTGGCCAGTGGTATGTTGGCGATGCACCGGCATCACAAAACACTTCCAAATCACCGGTCGTTTTTGTGCACGGACTCAACAGCTCTTCAAATACGTGGTGGAACGGAAATGATATGTACAGCACTGCCTTAGCAAATGGCTATCAGACAGCCTTTGTTGATTTATATCCCACTAAGAACATGTGGGACAACGGTGCACTTCTTTCACAGAAGCTGAGCGAAATCTACCAGTATTTTGGGGGTAAAAAACTTGTCCTGGTCACACACAGCAAAGGCGGAATTGATGCGCAATCAGCTCTGGTTCATTACGGCGCCCATCAATATGTGAGCAATTTGATCACTCTGTCCACCCCTCACTCAGGTTCACAGCTTGCAGATCTTGCATACAGCAGCTGGGCGGGATGGCTCTCAGGCATTCTCGGCAGCAAAAATGACGCTGTCTATTCCCTTCAGACAGGATATATGAGTCAGTTCAGAACCCAGACAGATGCACATGCGAATGCAAGAAAAAATCCGATATATACGTTCGGCGGCACCAAATGGGGAAGCTTCGGATCTTCGCTTTACTGGGGAGGGGTGTATTTAAGTTCATATGGAAGCAATGACGGAGCTGTGACGGTACAATCTTCACGCCTCGGGTACGGCAGGGAGATTAAAATCGGCAGCTGGGATCACTACTCTGTAAATAAAGGAAGCTCCACGTTTCTTCTATTTGAACCTTATTTAAGAACGGCAGGAACAGCATCCTTCACAACAAGCAATGGCGAAGATGTATCTGCTTCAGATGCCTCTTCTGCCTTCTACATTAGAGGCGGCGAGTTCTCTGGAGTCAAGCAGGAGTCATTCTATGCAGAAGACGGTGTAAAGAAAGTAACCGTTGACTGGCTGAGCAGCTCAAAACAAACAAAGCTCTCTCTTCACTCACCTGACGGGAAGAAGGTCATCACATCATTTAAAACAGCGGCAGCTGATGGGATTTTCAGCGGAGCCTATCATCATCAGGCTGTCCTGACGCTTCCTGAAAGCGGAAAATGGCAGCTCACTGCACAGAATCAGGATAAAGAAGCCTATTTGTTGCACGTCTCTTACAGCTCTGACAATCATGACGCCATTTCCATGCTGCCGCTCTCAAAGCAAAACCAGAGAATTTCTTTTAAAACAAATTCCGCAAAGGCTCTAAAAGAAACAGAAGCAACTATTACGATTGATCATTATAAAAATAAAACGAAAATCCGTTCACAGAAACTAACGAAAACAAAACAGCAAACTTCAGCAGGAATTCATTTAGTGCAGGAAGGTCTCTATAACATTACAGTAGAAGCTCGAGGGAAAACACAAAAAGGAGAAATCATTGAACGGACATTTATTAAATCGGTGTATGTTGACGCTGACGGCAAATGGTTTGTTCAGTAACCAGCTGAAATCCACCAGTTTCATTGGTGGATTTTTTTCTGCTGATGAAAACAGCAGGATAAATACACATTAAACGGATTCTTTTAATGAAGAATTCGGCAGCCGGTCAATTTTTTCATCCAGCTTTTGAATGGTCTTGAGCGCTGTCACTTCATTTATTTTACGGTAGTGATGCCCTCCGCCCGGCTCTTCATCCATTTCATCCGCTAATCTGACAACTTTCTGAAGGGTGCTTTGGTTCAATGAACCTTCAGGAAGATAGGAATCTGTATGAAGCAGGATCGCAAGGGCAATCTCTTTTGCAGACTGGGGATTTTCCCCCAGGCGAATTAACAATTTATGGGCGCGTTCTGCCCCTTTAATGGCATGAATATCGTTTTCTTTGTACTTTTCATAATCCCATTCTCCGTCTGTATACCATTCATAATGTCCAATATCATGGAGAAGGGCTGCTTTCGTCGCTAAATCAGGATTCACCCCGTACTTTACCGCTAATTTATATGCATGACAGGTTACTGCAATTGCATGCGCTAAGCCTGAACGCTGCAGATATTTTTGAGCAATCGGATGGGTATAAACCTCTGTCAAAGTGACATTTCGCATGTAATCTCCTCCCTGAAAAATAATGAAAATAACGGAACCGTTAAAAATATTTCTATATACATTATCATATTACTCATGCAGCCGCAACAATCCTGTTACATGGCATAACATAATCTTCCTCTTACTGATAGATTTAGGCTGACTCTTCGTGTAGAATTACACTAAAAGATGAGCTGGGGAGGATCTATGAAAAAGCATGAACTGATTTCCGCACTATCAGGCAAAATTCTTTCCATCCGTACAGAAAGCGGCTATACACAAGAAGAAATGGCTGAAGTGCTCGGCCTATCAAAAAAAACACTTGTGCAAATTGAAAAAGGGCGGCAGGAAGCATCCTGGGCGACAATCGTCGTTCTCTGCACCCTTTTCAGAGACAATGCCGCCCTTCATTCCGCAATCGGCGGGGATCCTCTGGATGTCGTTCAGCTGGTTGCCCACCAGAAAATTCATTCCCGCAAAGAGAAGACGATGGGAGGGAAAGTCTGGTGGAGGGATATTGCAAGCAGCAGCAAGTATAAAATGCAGCAAAATATTATCAGTTTTCACTACAGAATCATTGATCATGATGATTACCGCTGGTTTTCCTCTTTCGATAAAGACGAATTGGACAGAAAATGGGCCGAATTGACGGGTGATTCTCCCGTAAAAACGCGCCAATAAGTACAAGGCCGGCGTTTTATTAAGTATATGCGGCTGCAAACATTTTGGCATAGAAATAATAACTATTTTTAAAGAAAAAAGAGGGTTGCCAAAAAGCATCCCTCTTTCCATTTAACGGGCAGGTTCGCTGTCCAGCACCTGCTTCATTTTTTCATTATGCTTTTTCATGTACTGAAGTCTGGCATCGAGCAGTTCTTTTATTTTTGCCCCATCATTGCTTCTGACGGCAGCCTCCCATTGTTTTCGGGCTTGAGCTCTTTTCAGTCAGAATTGTTCTCTTTTCGCTTTGAACGAATTTATTTTTTCCTTCATTTGCGCTTCTGTCATTTCACCGTTCTTTACTTTATCTTTCATTTCAGCGATTTCTTTTTGCCTTTGAGCTTTGAAGTGATGATGTCTCTTGTGCAGGCCCTTCTTTCCCATCCTATCTATTAATTTCTTTCTTTCACTGAGTACAGCCTCCCATTCTTTCTTTGTTTCGGGAGAGTATTTATCCGCAAGCTCCAGCAGCTGCTCATCCAGTTTTTCTCTTTCAGCAATCCACTCTTCCTTTTGGTGATGACGGCTTTCTGCTTTTTCTGCCTGAACATTTGGCGCTGCTAATAAGAGCAGCCCTGCGGCCGAGAAGATAAAAAGCCACTTTCTTTTTCCCATGATTTATCACTCCTTCTTGTTGATTAGTCTTATCTTGTCCGGCAGAAGGAAAACCATAATAAATAAATTGTGTGAAATCATGTGAAAATGTGGTGTCCTGCAAGAGTTCAATATAAAAAAAGCACTCAATGAATGAGTGCCGAAGCTTCTTATAGAAATTCTTTAATATCATAAATTCTGCCGTTTTCAGGCTCTTCTCCAAGCAGATTCAGAAGGACGCCTGCAACAAAATCCGCTGACCTGAGCTTTCCTGTTTCATGATACTCCTGAAACCTTGCCACATCCGCAAAATCCTCAGGCTTTGTGCTTCGAATATTCCCCTGCATCTCTGTATCCATGATGCCCGGCGAGAAGGAAAGAACGGTAATAGGATGGTTCTCCTGCTTCTGTTCAAGACCGAAAGATTTTGTAAACATGTCAAGGCCCGCTTTTGAGCTGGAGTAGGCATTCCATCCGAACAATGAATAATTCGCTGCACCGGAAGATATGTTTACAACTGTTTTTTTCACGGGAAGATTTTTTGTTTTCGCTGCGAAAGCATGGCTTAAAACCATCGGAGCTGTCAAATTAAGCTGAATGTGCGCTTCAATTTCAGACGCTTCCGCTTTTCCTACAGGCTTCATTGGATAAACCGTTCCCGCATTGTTAATAAGCGTAAGCTGTTCGGCAGCATCCCAATTGATTTTTTCAAATACTTCCGTAATCGCTGCTTCGGTTTGATGAGCATTTGACAGATCGCACGGAACGAATTGAAGAACAGCGTCTTTTTCAAATGCAAGCTGCCGCAGAGAATGGTTTTCTGAACGCGAGAGATAAATGATGTGATGGCCGGGTGCTAGAAGCTGTTTGACAATTGCTTCCCCGAGTCCTCTTGAAGCTCCTGTAATAATCGTAGTGTTCATTTTCCCGCTCCTTTCTTTCTACTTACATTCTATCAAAAAACTGCCGGGAACACCTCCCGGCAGCATGGGTCTTATTTTTTCAGTTCGTTTACAACTTCTTCTCCTACAGCTTCTTTGCCGCCAAGGATTGTGAATTCATCTGCTTTCAATGCTTCAATTGCATTTTTTGTTGCAGATGGAACAGCTGTTTTCTTCACTAGAAGCATAGAAGCTTCATGTTTTGAAGCAAGAACAGAGCCTGTAAGAGCATCTGCAAAGGTTGTGCCGGTTGCAATGAACACTTTGTTTGAAGGGTTCAGTTTCTTGGCAACTTCAGCTGCTGTCGCGTAGCGGTCCTTCCCTGCAACACGCTCAGCATTTTTCAGCTTCTTGAATACATTTTCAAAAACTGCATTCTCTCCGCCGGCAACAATGACACTGTCGATCTCTTTTAATGCTTTCGTGGATGCTGCTGGAAGATTTTCAGCATCTGTCAAAAGGATCGGATACTTCATTTTCGCTGCGTAAGAGGAAACAGCCAAAGCGTCAGGGAAGTTTCTTCCGTTAACCACTACCGCTTTTTCTGGGTCTCCGCCAAGATTCGCTGCAATGTTGGCAGCTGTTTCAAAGCGGTTTTCTCCTCCGATGCGCTGAACTTTTTCAACGTTATCAATACCTTGAAGCTGGTTTTTAACGTAATTGCTGATTGCTTCTTTGCCGCCGAGAATGATGACTTTTTCAGCTCCTAAACGCTTAATCTCAGCTTTAGCTGCAGCATTCAGTCCATCTTTTTGTGTTAAAAGAATTGGTGCATCAAATTTTTTGGCAAGCGGTGCTCCAGCTAGTGCATCAGGGAAAGAATCTCCGCGTGCAATAACGACTGTTTTCGCTGTTTCCCATCCTTTTTTCGAGATTTCAACAGCCGTTTTGTAACGGTCTTTGCCTTCAATGCGTGTTACCGGAGTTTCTTTTACTTCTTCTGCCTGAACAATTCTTCCTTCTACTTTAGGAGATACAGGATTGTTCTTAGCAAGGTAAGAAGTGAATACTTCGTAATCCACTACAAACAGCTCAGTCATGCGGCCGTCATCTTTTGCTTTTTTGAACATTGTGTATCCGTCTCCGCCGTCAGCTGTAAATGCATTTGTAGCCACGCGGTATGTTCCCGCCGGATCAATTGCTTCAAAACCGCTGTCTGTTTTTGCTTCTGCAAACCAGACTCTGTCTCCAACAGGCTTGTTTATGTCGTACTTGAAGTTCAGGCCTGAAACTTGAAGGAAACGTCCTTCTCCTGTTTCCACTCCGCTGACGCTGTGCTCAAGTGCATCAAGGAGTTCCTGTCCTGTCAGATCAAGTGTTACTAGGTTATTTCCGAAAGGAAGTACTGTAAGAACTTCGCCAAGAGTAATTTCACCTTCGTTGATTGAATCACGTACACCGCCGCCGTTTTGAAGGGCAATATGCGTCTTAATAGATTCATTTGCTTTAGCAGCCATGCCGTCAGCAATCAGGTTTCCAAGGTTTGTTTCTTTCGTGCGGACATCAGCGCGAAGTCCGTTAAGGGCAACAGATGTATTTCCTACCACTTCATTCTTAATTGCTTCAAGAGGTGCTTTGTATTCCTGAACTTTCGCTTCAGCTGCTGCATCCTTTTCATAGTTTGCAAGCGTTTCTAAGTGACCATTATGTCCTGTCACAACACCTTCATTATTGAAGGTTACATCAAGCAGTCCAAGGAAATTCAGGTATTCACCAGCCTGTACGATGACCGTCGGTTCTTCTTTTTCAATTAAAACAGGAGCTTCAAGCTTCGTGTGGGAGTGTCCGCCGACAATCACGTCAATTCCGTCCACTTCCTCAGCAAGTTTAAGGTCTGGTGCGTATCCTAAGTGAGAAAGAGCAACAATCTTATTGACGCCTTTCTCTTTCAGTCTGCTGATTGTTTCATTTGATTTTTGAACAACGTCCTCAAATACAACATTTTCTCCAGGACTTGCAAGGAAAGCCGTATCCGGAGTCGTTAAACCGTAAATCCCTACTTTTTCCCCGCCGATTTCTTTAATAATGGCAGGATAGATGTTGCCGCCTTCACCAGATGCTGCCACTTCATCTTTGAAAAGAGGTCCAAGATCTGCATCATCTTTAACGTTTACGTTAGATGAAACCATTGGGAATTCCATGTCTTTAATAAAGTTTGCAAGCGTTTTTGAGTCTTTGTCAAACTCATGGTTTCCAAGTGTCATCGCATCAAAGTTCAGCTGATTCATAAAGTGAAGATCCGCTAAACCAAGGTATTGACGGAAATACAATGTACCTGAGAATACATCTCCCGCATCAACAAGAAGGCTGTTGTCCTTTTCTGCGCGGAACTTGTTCACAGCTGTGAAAAGCTGAGGGTATTTCTCTACATGTGCATGAGTATCGTTCGTGTGCATGATGGAAAGATTGTATTCATCTTTCGTTTCTGCTGCTAAATCAAACTGTCCAACAAGTGCATCATGGTCGCTTGCACGGCCGTGCTCTTCCATATAAGGAGAGTTGAAGTTCACAATGTCAAATTCAGCTTTTGAAGCTATGCGGTTTGACACGAGCATGTGATCAAGAACCTGTGCATTTCCTTGATAAGAGTACGTATAGCGCTCAGATAAAGGAAGTGTTTCTACAAGGTTTGTAAGCTCAGAACCTTTTAATGTCTGAAGAGGAGCTGAGAATTCAAAGTCGTTCAAGTCACCTGTTACGATGACATTTGCATTTTCGTTTTTAGCATGAATATCAGCTACAAACTCGTTAACAATTTTGGCAATTTCCATGCGCTGAGCTTCACTGCCAAGAACCGGAGGCTGTTTTTTGCCGAATAACGGCTCGTCTCCGCCTTTAGAGTTGAAGTGATTATTGATGACAACAACATCTTCGCCTTTAAAAGTAAACTCTGCAGCAAGAGGCTTGCGGCTGTCTGTGAACGCAGGATCCTGAGGAGCAATGCGTCCAGGATTAAGTGTCAAAGAGCCATTTTCATAGCCGGCTGCTTCTGTTGCCGTGCCTTTTGTGCCTTCTTTCAAAGTGACTCTTTCAGGGTTGTAAAGGAATCCGACACGGATGTTTCCGCCAGGAACTCCGCCGTCCTTTTTATCTTCAGGAGCGATTTCTGTCCATGCGTAAGCAGGACCTCCGAAGCCTTTAACAGCATCACTTAATGCTTTATAGTTTGCATCTGCTTTAACCGTTCCGTCATCTGTCGTTCCGCTTTCGTCAAGTACTTCTACAAGTCCGATAATATCCGGAGACTTCAGGTTATCAACAATCGATCTAGAAAGTTTGTCGCGCTTTTCAGCATCTGAAGCTGCAAAGTTTTCAATGTTATAGCCTGCAACCGTAAGCTTGTCCTCAGCCTTTTCAATTGTCGTAACTTCTGGTGTAAATTCACGCTCATTCAATGCTGGAAGATTTGCTTCTTTTACAAGAATTTTAAAGTTGCTGAACCCGTAGCTGACAACGCCTGTTACTGTGCCGTCAAACCTATCTCCCGCTTTCGCAACATAATTGCGGTTATCAAGAAGCAGGAACATTCTTTCAGGATTCTGGTTTTCCTTTGTCAGAAGCGGGGCTCCCTCTTTCGTATACGCTTTTCCTTCTGTTTTGCCTGTAATAACCGTTACTTCACCGTAATTCTGGGGTCCAGTCACTGTAGGGCTCTCAAGAGAAACACGCATGCCTTCAAGACTTTCGTAAAAATCGATTCCGTCTTCCTGAGGGTCAAATTTGCTGAACTGGTCGTTATCAATGACCTCAGTCGGAGGGATGGCATCTTTGCCGATGACAACAGCAGCAGGAAGTGCCTGTCCGCCTGACTTAATTGTTACATTGCCGTTTTGGGCATTGATTTCCGTCATGGCAAGGTCTGTTTGAAGTTTTTCAGAATAGCCGTCAAGCACCCATTCTTTTACCTGACCATCCACAGAGACGAGGTCGCCTTCTTTAGCGCCATGGGAAGGTTTGTAAACAAGAACAGCTTCGGACGTATTCGGGTTGTCATCCGGAGATGCATCCTGCATATAGAAATTGCTTGCATCCTTGACGTGAGTAACGATTCCTTCAACTGCCTTCACGTTTTGAGTATCATAAGGAGATTTATGGCCTTCGCCCTGAATATCGTGAATGCGGAGTCCTTCTACCCCTTCAAATGGATCCGGCTCTCCGGGAGTTTCACCGTCAAATACCAAGGCTGTAGGATTTTTAAGGCCCGGCTTTGAAAAATAGGCTTCAAGTGAGCCTGTAACAATCACTTTTTTGCCGATATTAGCGGGATTTGTCATAAGTCCGAACTTCGCGCGGAAAGTGCCCGGAAGCTGCACAGGAAGCATTTTCGACAGATCCTTTTCGTCTGCACTGTCTGCGATTGCAAAGTTTGTATCCGCAGAAAAAGGCGCTTCAAAATCAACGTTTGTGCCGCTGACTGTATATCCTACAATGTAGCCTTCAACTGTTCCGCTTCCGGTATTATTCGCGATGGCTTCCGCAACAGTCATATTGCCTTCTGCCTGCGCAGGTGCACCAAAAGGCACCATCAGCGAAACAAGCAAAGCAAAAATCGTTGTCAGAGCGATCAGCTGTTTTTTCATGATCTTCAAACTGGTTCCCCCTCAAAATAAATAAAATAATGAAATAAGCGTATGTAACCTTGATCGGCTTATTTTAACCATAATAATGTAAGCGTTTACTTACATAGACATGTTTAATAAGCAACTAAATGTTATCCCCTTTGGAATTATTGTCTTCTCATACACCTCCGGTCGAATCATGTAATTTAGCACCCTTATAATATATCACTTTTTTGTCAAATATTAAGGAATTTACAGATGATTTGCAAAAAAACCACAATTCATTTACACAATGTAAATAATTTTTACCTGTTACATTCAAATGAATGAACAAATTGACCTAAAAAAAACGCGGACCCAATTGTCCGCGTTTTTTCTTCTTAACTGGCTTTCTTGTATTCTGCCATTTTATAGTGATTTTCAAAATAATCATTTGTTTCATTTACGATTACTTTCCATAGTAAGATTAAGGCAATTAAGTTAGGAATCATCATAAGCGCATTCGCCATATCAGCAAATGCCCATACTACTGTAAGCTGCGCAACGGCTCCGTATCCGCAGGCAAAGATGTAGATCAGTCTATAGCCGAGAATACCCTTTGTACCAACCAGGTATTCAAAGCATTTTTCTCCGTAGACATACCAGCCGACGATTGTTGAAAATCCAAAGAAGATAACCGAAAATGCTACGATATATTCTCCAACTGCCCCAAGTGCAGATGCAAAAGCTGCTGATGTCAGGGCGCCGCCGTCAAGTGCTGCATTGTGTTCCACACCTGAAATCAAACCGCCTGAAGGATCCCAGAAGCCTGTAATCACAAGTACCAGACCAGTCATTGTACACACAATGATTGTCACAATAAATGTGCCGGTCATAGCCACAAGCGCCTGTTTAACCGGATGATCTGATTTAGCATTACCGGCAATCAATGCTGCCGTACCAAGACCAGCTTCATTTGAGAAGATTCCTCTTGAAACTCCGCTTCGAATCGCTTCAACCACTGCAACCCCGACAAATCCGCCGGCAGCGGCAACGGGATTAAAAGCATAGTGGAAAATGGTTCCGAAAGCAGGAAGGATCTGATCGTAATTAACGGCAAGAATCATCAGGGCTCCTCCAATGTACAGAAAAGCCATAATTGGAACAAAGAAACTAGCAACTGTACTGATTCTCTGAATACCGCCAAAAATAATTAAGCTTGTAAGAGCTGCCAGAATGATGCCTGTTGTCAGTCCGCCAATTCCAAAGCTGTCGTCCATGACCTGGGCAATCGTGTTGGATTGCACACTATTTCCAATGCCCAGAGCTGCGAATGCTCCGAACAGGGCAAATGCAAGCGCAAGAAATTTCCATTTTTTTCCGAGTCCTTTTTCTACATAGTACATCGGTCCTCCGGAATATTCTCCGTTATCATTTTTAACCCGGTATTTCATGGCAAGAAGCGCCTCTGAATATTTCGTTGCCATTCCGAGCAGTCCGACAACCCACATCCAGAAAATCGCGCCGGGTCCTCCAAGCGTAATGGCTGTTGCTACCCCGGCTATATTTCCGTTTCCGATGGTAGCGGCAAGAGCTGTCATCAGCGCTTTAAAGTTGCTGACATCCCCTTCGGCCCCATCATCTTCCTGATGTTTTTTTGAAAAGCCCAGCTGAAACGCATAGATCAGCCTTCTAAACTGCAAACCTTTTAAAACGAATGTTAAAAATAAGCCTGTCCCAAATAATAGAATTAAACTTGGAGTTCCCCAAAGGATCCCGTTAATCTTTGAAAGTATATCCATCATGTGCCGTCACCCCTGTGCTGTGTCATTTTGTTAACGCTTTCACACCATATCACTATAATAAATTTTAAGATACTACTATGTAATTGTTGAATTCCATAAAACAAGTACATCCTTTTTGTTGATTTTTACAAAGGCTAGTTACATAATATCCATAAGGGTCTCCGTTGTCAAAACTAAAAAAGTACCAATTTTTTTCGCTTAAATTAAACTCTTCAGAAAGATAAGATAGAATAATATTTCATTGTTCATTTTATAAACGTAAAAAAAGCAGGTGATTTTCAGATGAACCGTTCAATAGATCCTTTTCACCACCATTCAGACAGACTTGAAGATGTAGCGGACCGCATCAGTGAGGTTCTGCAGTGCCCGATTACAATAGAAGATGTGAACCACAGGCTTTTAGCCTACAGTACACATGATGACTGCACAGACCAGGCCCGGATCTCCACCATTATCGGCAGACGGGTTCCGGAGAAGGTCATCAACAGCCTCTGGAAGGACGGCACGATCCCTATGCTTCTCCAGACTGATGATCCGATCCGCGTCAAAAACATTGATGAAGTAGGACTCGGGAACCGGATAGCCATTTCCATCTGGAAAAACGAAGAAGTGCTTGGGTTTATTTGGGCGCTTGAAATTGATAAAAAGCTTACGGACGAAGAACTTGGCCTTTTAAAAAAGGCAGCTCAGGTTGTAAAAGGGAAGCTGCTGAACTTTCATAACCGCACATCCAAAAAAGAAGAAAGAAACCAGGAATTTTTCTGGAAACTGCTGACAGGGCATATTCAGCAAAAAGATGAAATCCTTAATGGCTTTCATGAAATTGGCGTCACGCCTCCTTCCCAGCATTCTGTCGTTCTTTTCCGCTTCAGCGAGGAGATCAAAGAGCCGACCGAAAAACAGATCAACTATCTGCTTCAGACGACTCAGCAAGTACACGTGCTGCTTTCTACTCTTGACCAGAACGAGCTGATTGTTTTGCTTTCGGCAAAAAGCGATCAGCCTCTCTATGACATCAAGCAGTTTGTCGACTGGACCATTCTTCAGCTGAAAGAACGGTTTAAAATTGACCGTGTGAAAGCAGCAATCGGGAGCATTTACCGCGAAATTGATCAAATTGAACTCAGCTACAAAGAGGCCCTTTCTGTCCAAAACATAAAAAAGCGGTTTACTGAAGAAACAGACGGCTTGAACAGTTTTTCAGAGCTTGGCATTTACCAGTATTTAGATCTGCTTCATGAAAAACAGCAAAAAGAGGGGTTTGTTCACTATTCCCTGAGAAGGCTGAAGGAATATGATCAGGTTCATCACACGGATCTGGTTGAGACGCTTGAAACTTATTTGGATAAAGACAGCAATGTGAATGAAGCAGCAAAAGCCTTGAATGTTCACGTCAATACACTTGGCTACCGGATGAAGCGGATCTCTCAAATTGCAGAGCTTGATCTGCGGAATCCAAATCAGAAAATCACGATTTATCTCAGCCTGAAGCTCGATAAAATGAATTTGTGAAATTTCACAAATGATCCGAAATCCTTTCTCTTTTTTAAACAAACAAATGTGTGAGAAAACGCTTTATACTGATGTCAGGAAATCAAACATTTGAGAGAAAAGCCAGTTTAAGGCTTCTTCAAAAGGAGGAAGGATTTCAATGATTATTGGAGTTCCCGGAGAAATTAAAAACAACGAAAACCGAGTAGCGCTAACTCCTGGCGGGGTTACACAATTTACAGCTGCTGGACATAAAGTGATTGTACAAAAGGACGCTGGAATTGGAAGCGGTTTCACAAATGTTGACTATGCGGCTGCCGGTGCAGTCATTGCAGAAGACGTGAAAGACGTCTGGGCTGCTGAAATGGTGATGAAAGTAAAAGAGCCGCTGCCATCTGAATACGGCTTCTTCCGCGAAGGACTTATTCTTTTCACATACTTGCATTTAGCTGCTGAGCCTGCTCTTGCAGAAGCGCTTAAAAACAAAGGGGTTACAGCTATTGCGTACGAAACGGTATCAGCAGGACGCACACTGCCTCTTCTTACACCAATGAGTGAAGTGGCTGGCCGAATGGCTGCACAAATCGGTGCGCAGTTTCTTGAAAAACCTAAAGGCGGAAAAGGCATTCTGCTTGCCGGCGTCCCTGGCGTAAGCCGCGGAAAAGTAACAATCATCGGCGGCGGAGTTGTAGGAACCAACGCTGCGAAAATGGCAATCGGCCTTGGAGCAGACGTAACAATCATCGACCTTAGCGCAGACAGACTGCGTGAACTTGACGACATCTTCGGAAACCAGATCAAAACCCTGATGTCAAACCCTGTGAACATCGCAAACGCAGTTGCAGAAGCTGATCTATTAATCTGCGCGGTGCTGATCCCTGGTGCAAAAGCTCCTACTCTAGTATCTGAAGTGATGGTTCAATCCATGAAACCAGGCTCAGTCATCGTTGATGTTGCCATCGACCAGGGCGGTATCGTAGAAACTGTTGACCACATCACAACTCATGACAATCCAACATACGTAAAACACGGTGTTGTGCACTATGCAGTTGCCAACATGCCAGGTGCTGTGCCAAGAACATCTACGCTAGCTCTTACAAACGTAACCGTGCCTTACGCGCTGCAAATTGCAAACAAAGGCGTCAACAAAGCGATTGCAGAAAACACAGCTTTGAAAGCCGGCGTGAACGCAGCGAAAGGCGACATCACGTATGAAGCCGTAGCACGCGACCTTGGATACACATATGTGCCAGTTGATGTTGCTCTTGATAAAGAGATTGCGGTTAAGTAATTTAGCAGAAACGGTAAAGATGAAACCGGCCTTTTGGGCCGGTTTTTTCGTTGTTCCATATTTTCGGGTATGCGTTGGGATCTTATTTTCTTGGTGTTCGTTTTTATAGGGAAGCATTTTCGGGTTTTGATACCCTGTATTTCTGCATTCCATTTTAATAAGGATGCATTTAGATAACAAAAAAAACGACCCGCTTCCACTGCGAGTCGTTCACCTCTCATTTTTCTCCTGCAATGTCACAGCCATCATCGCCGCATACATCTCCCTCTCCGCCGGAAAGGTCCTGCAGCTTTGAAGCAGCCTGTTCTTCGGCCCACACCTTTTCAAGGGCGCCTGAGAAGGTTTCTGTTCGCTGTGCGCCTGAAATCGCATATTTATTGTTAATGATAAAATACGGGACCCCGCTTATGCCGTACTGGCGCGCAGCTGCTTCATCTCCGCGGACTTCACCGCCAAAAGCATCTTTATCGCTCAGAATATCAAGAACTTTCGCACGCTCCATTCCAGATGCTTCAGCGAGATCTGCGAGCACTCCGTGGTCGGAAATGTCCTTTGATTCCGTGAAGTAAGCCTGGAGCAGCTTCTCTGAGATCATTTTCTCTTTGCCTTCTGAAGCAGCGTACTTTGCCAGTCGATGGGCGTCAAACGTGTTTGCCGGCTTCATATTGTCAAACCGGAAATCAAGACCGGCACTTTTTGCCTGCAGGGCGACATTGGCACTGGCCTCTTTTGCCTGTTCAACCGTCATGCCGTATTTGGCTGCAAGCTGTTCATGAATCGTCTGATCCGTTTTCAGCGGAGTATTCGGATCAAGTTCAAATGCTTTAAACTCGACATCCACGTGTTCTTTATGCGGAAAAGATTCAAGAGCCTCTTCCAGCCTTCTTTTTCCTATATAGCAGAATGGGCAGACGTAGTCAGACCAAATCTCAATTTTCATCACAGCACCTCATTTCAAAGATAGTCCTATAGTAGCATAAACATCAGAAAAGAGCAGAACAGAAGCATTGACTTTTATCCTTCCATTGGATATCTTACCCAAACTGTCCGGAAACATGGTATGGTGAAGAATGAAAGGGGTGCAAAAGATGAACAAAAAAATGCTCCTGCCTTATTTGGCGGCAATTCTGAATGCCTCAATCGTGGGGCTGACCTTCCTGTTTACAAAACTTGCGCTCGAGGATGCCTCCCCGTCCGATACGCTGTCCTACCGTTTTACCCTTGGTTTTATTGTTCTTATTATGATCCAGATCATCTTTAAAGTGAAACTTCCGGCAGTCAAAAGCAAAAAATCCCTTGGCTATTTGTTGCTGCTTGCCCTGTTTTATCCAACTATGTTTTTTAGTTTTCAGGCTTTTGGCCTTCTTTATACCACATCTGCTGAAGGCGGTATTCTGATGGCGTTTGCTCCAATTTTAACTGCTCTTCTTGCTGCCTTATTTTTAAAGGAACGCACAAACTTCGTTCAGGTGCTGTTTATTCTTATGTCCATTTCCGGGGTTGTCTCCATTTTTATTATGAAAGGCGCGAGCATTCAAATGGGAAGCTATCTCGGCTATCTGCTGCTGTTTATAGCCTGTCTTTCCATTGCCGGCTATACGGTGCTCGCAAGGTTTCTTTCAGTCTCTTATTCTCCCCTGCAGCTGAGCTTTATTATGGTTACATTCGGCTTTATCTTTTTTAATGCCTATGCCATCATTCAGCATGCCGCAGCAGGTGATTTGACGAGCTATGCATCCCTGTGGACAAATGTTCCATTCTTGCTCTACACCTGCTTTTTAGGGGTTTTTGCTACACTTTTGACCTCTTTTCTGTCTAACTATATTCTTTCAAAGCTGCCTGCTTCCCAAATGAGTGTATTTGCGAATCTGTCTACGGTTATTTCCATTGCAGCCGGGGCAATTGTGCTGAACGAAACGATTTACCTGTACCATTGGATCGGCGCTTTCCTTATTATTGCAGGAGTAATCGGCACAAATGCCAGTAAAAAAACAGGATCAAAAAGCCGCAGCCTTTAATCCTGTTTTTCCGGAAGGGTAACATGAACAACGGTTCCCTGCCCTTCCTCACTTTCAAACTGAATGTCTCCCTGATGCTCTTCCCTGATAATCTTATAGCACACTGTCAGCCCGAGCCCTGTGCCCTTCTCCTTAGTCGTATAAAAAGGCTCGCCAAGCTTTTCGAGCCGCGCTCTGCTTAAACCGGTTCCTTCGTCTGCTATAGATAGTTGAATCCGGCCGTCAGGCAGTCTTTTAATAGATGCAGAGACTGTGCCTCCGCCAGGCATGGATTCGATTGCATTTTTAATTAGATTAATGAACACTTGTTTTAAGTGATTTTTGTAGCCTTTTATCCAGAAGGGTTCGCTTGCAGCAAGCTTAAAGCGAATATCCTTTGTTTCGGCACTGCCTCTCATAAGCATCATGACATCTTCAATCACCGTCTTCATCTCAACAGAAGTCATCGTCTGCATTTGCGGCTTTGCAATCAGCAGCAATTCTCCGACAACTTCATTGATTCTGTCGATTTCTTCTGACATGACTCTTAAATGATCCCGCCTTGCACGCAGACTCTCATCCTCCTGAAGAATCTGGACAAAACCTTTAATAGAAGTAAGGGGATTTCGGATTTCATGGGCAATGCTTGCCGCAAGTTCTCCTATGACACTCATCTTTTCTGATTTTAAAATAAGTTCGGCATCCCGCTTCTTTTGAGTGACATCGTTCCCTATGCAGAGTATGTACGTTTCGCCTTCAAGCCTTACCGGTATTTTCGTGACTTCGATCCATCTCGTGCCTCCGGTCGAGTCGATTGCAAGCTCAGGCTCTGCCCATTTTTCGGTTTCCCACGACAGGATGCGAAGCTCCTCATCCCGGATTTTTTTTATTTGATCCGGCTGGTCATTTAAATCGGAGTCTTCTTTTCCGATCAGATCACTTACTTCCCTGCCGTAAAGCTCAGACATCGCTTTATTGGCCAAAACGAACTTCAGATGCTGATTTTTCACGTAAATGTAGCTTGGATTCAAGTCCATTACTTTCATGAGAAAGTCCTTCTGATCGTTTAAATCCCTGTTCATCCGCTGAATCCGCCTGGAGTGCATAATAAAATATGCCATAAAAATGATAAGCGTCGACAGAACTGAACCAAAGCTTGATAAAAACAAGGGAAGAACATGGTAGCCTGCAAGCATCCCATTCATGAAAACAAACAAAATTGATGTGCAGAAAAAGATACTGAAGAAACGCACGTCTCTGTCAGCAAGGTGCATGGAAACCCTGATCAGCATGAGGATGGTGAAAAAAACAGCCGCAATGTTCAGAAAAAACGTCCAGTTCAGCCCTCCGAACACAGGATAGTAGTGGTCAGGGAAAAAATCATCCTGAATCATTCTCATGCCTGAGATTCCGTAAGACGTAAGGTTAACAGTAAAAACAAGGGTGCTCCAAAGCATAAAAATACGGAATGTTTTTATGTTAATGACACTGAACCAGTTTTTTTCGGAAACAAAGTTCTCGTCTTTTAAAAGCAGGTACATGAAATAAAAAACCACAGGCAGGATAAAAATGGAGCCAAAGCGGCCGATTTTAAATAACCATTCGGCTGTTCCGGCTGAAAATATATCCGTTCCGTACAGGACCGCAACATCAATCTGCCAGATAAACAGCATCATTAAAAAGGAAACGATCGCCTTTGAAAGAATGGTTTTTTCGTTTATATAAATAATCATCCCAAGAAGCATTGGAATGAGGGACACAAGTCCAAGGATGGTGAAATACATAATGGCGTTCACTCCGGTTTAATTGTGTAAGCAATCCCCATTATAGACGATAATCTGCCGGTGCGCGCATTCAATTTATCATTGTCTTATTTAAGAAAACAAAAAACACCTGCAGCAGGTGCTTTTCTAGTCCCATGTAAACCTTTCTTCTTTCCACGGATTTCCATACATGTGATACCCGTTCTTCTCCCAAAATCCAGGGTGATTGTGCTCTGTAAACTGAATAGCGCGCAGCCACTTGGCGCTTTTCCAAAAATACAGATGAGGAAAAACGGCTCTGAACGGATATCCGTGCTCTGGTGTGAGCGGTTCTCCGTTATGGGAGTGGGCAAGCAGACTCGATTCTTTCAGAAAGTCCTCAATTGGGAGGTTTGTCGTCCATCCTTCTTCGGCATGAAGAATACAGTAATTTGCGTTCTCCAGCAGGCCGCAAGCTTTAGCAAGTTCCTCCATTCTAATTCCTGTCCAGACATTATCAAGCTTTGACCAGCCCGTTACGCAGTGAATATCGTTTCCCTGCTCTGATTGAGGCAGGCTCATGAGCTCTTCATATGTAAACCGCTTCGGCTGTTTGACAAGCCCGAAAATCTGAAGATCCCATTTGCTGATGTCTTCATAATACGGTACATTCCCTGCATGCAGGACAGGAAATGTCGTTGTGACATGCTGATTTGGCGGCACTCGGTCCGGGTCGCCTTTCGATCTTACCTTGCCAAAATACATCTAAACACCACCTTTGTTAACTAAATAAAAATGAAGTTGACATATTTACGCTTTTTCAGTTACTCTTTAATGGAACATACATAGCATCTATGGGGGATGAGAACATGAAAACAAAATTAAAAGCTTATGATCTGGCGCTTGTCGGGATGTTTGCGGCTCTAATGGCTATTGGCGCAAATCTTACTTCCTTTTTAACGGTGGGCACCGTACCATTGTCCATGCAGCCCTTTTTTGCTATTTTAGCAGGTTTGCTCCTCGGAAGCAGGCTCGGGACACTATCCATGATTGTATATGCACTAATCGGGATTGCCGGTGCACCTGTATTTGCCCAGTTCAGCGGCGGAATCGGCGTCATTTTCGGCAGCACGGGCGGATTTATTTTTTCCTATATTGCAGCCGCATATGCAGCAGGTAAAATTCTCGAGGCAAACAAAAAACCGGGACTGCCTGTTTTCATGCTGGCATCCTTTGCAGGCATTGCTCTAATTTATCTTATTGGAACGACTTACATGTATGCGGCTCTGAACTACTGGATGAATGTCGATATGAGCTACATGGGGGCCTGGGCTGTTATGACTTGGTTCATGGTCAAAGATGTCATCTTTACCGTGATAGGAGCGCTTATCGCGCCGAGAATCTATTACGCTGTTCACAGAAAAGCGGGAGCTGGAAGACACCGGGCAGCCTGAATCTTCTTTAAAAGCAGACGGATTTCATTCCATCTGCTTTTATTTCGTTCATGCTCATAAAAAACCTGCACGCTCGTGCCCGCAGACATACAGATTCTGATTTCATCCCTCAGAAGGACAACTGCATATCCTCTGAAGAGATAGCGAGCATCATAAAAAATTGTCATTTTTCTATTAACCCTTCATTATTTAACTGAGATAGATTCATTTTTGAAAAAAAGGAGGTGTGCGATTGAGAAAACGAGTATTGAATTGGATCCTGCTGGTTCTCTTCTCAGTACCGGCTGCAGCATGGGCTGTGACTAAAAGCTTTGATGCAGGTTTTATCACTTTTTTTCTTTTACTGGCAGTCTTCATGTCATTCGGGCTGTTCGTGATCAAAAGGGACTTAACAAGGCAGAATCAATCTGAGATTTGGAAAACAGATAAGATGACAGACGGGGAACTTGAAGAGTTTGTCAAAGAGCTCCTTGTAAAACAGGGCTATCATGCTGACACTTCAGGTGAGCATGAAGGAATCAGTTTTTTACTTAGAACTCCTTCAGGAAAGACAGTTGCTGTCAAAGTGAAAAGCCACAAAAAGTCTGTTGGAGTAAGGCTTGTTCAAAAGGCATTTAAAGAAGCTCTTTCACTGAAGACTGACGAATGCTGGATTATTTCCAACAATCATTTCTTTACTGTTCAGGCAGAAGAATTCGCAAGGGAAAATAACATCCGGCTATATGGCAGGCCCCAGCTTATTCCATGGATAATAAATGTTAATCAGGGAAAAGCCTATACTGGAATATGAATGCAGACCGGCCGTTCCTTCAGCACACGCCAAAGCATATCAGTCAGCAAAGCTGCCAATATGCTTTTTTATTGTTTTCAAAAAGGTCTATCATATTTTTGCAGAAAGCAGCACAGGGATTACTGATCATTTAAAGCGCCTTTGTTATCAATTTCTTAATTGAGCAAGTAATTCGTTTTGAAATATCAAATCGTTTCTTTTATCAGAATTTTTACTTAATTTTTCTTCCCAATCTCCCAATTTATAAAAGGATCTCTGATTTCCGTCAGGATCTTTTTCAAACTCTATTAAACTTTTTCTCAAACCGGATTGATATTTCTCTTCAGTCAGAAATGTAAATACATCCTCAGCTTTTTTTGCCGCCTTTTTTTCTTTGCCTGATAAACCTTTTACAATAGTGCTGAGTTCTTTCGTTATGATTAAAAAATTTTCTCTGGCATTGATTTGAATATATAAATGCTTATATTGAAGTTCTGTAAATTCTTTCATAAGAGCTCTGACATTCTTTAAGACGTTTTCATCTAATACCCCTGTATCAACTACTTCTCCGTGAATCTTCAAGGCTTCCGGACGAATCTCTCTTATTCTTTGAAAGCCTCCATCCAGCTCTTTTATTTGGGATGCAGCAAGATCAGCCTCACGTTTGCTTGATTGAACGAAGGGCTTTATTTGTTCCAAAAGATTTATCGTATCCTGAAAGACAGCAGTCGGTTTCCTGCTTTCGGCTTGAGCTTGTTCATCAATCCCAAACATAAAAGAATTAAATTCTATAAACATTCGGTAAGGAGGAATGGCCTCCTCTCTCGGAGGTATTTCTCCGTTTTCGCGCACTATCAGGTATCCTTTGGTACTGCCCAGTCTGTTGTAGGCAGATGCCCTGAAGCGGGATTGATCACAGAGGACAGCATATTTTGCTGTGTCGATTTTTTCCAGAAAACGTTTGTGCTTTTTAAATGCCAATTCAGCCGACATCATTCATCTCCTTCACATCTTATTTCCTTTTATGTAACCATATAAAAGAAGCGCACCTCATCACTTCTTCCATTAAATACCCAGATTGATGAATAAGTTAACATACCGATTAAATTTCACAAAATAAAACACACCTCATATACTGATTGGTGTGTTCGTGGGCTATATATGGAACTTCTGAACCGACCCAGTCAGCCAATTGAGCGCAGTCTGCCGTTTAAGAACTAATCATTTCCTATCTTCCTTATTCTCCTCCAGATACTGAGCCTCTTCAGCATCCGTCAGCACACCAGTTGCTTTGCCTATTGTTCCCCCCTGAAGATTCCACACTGCATTATGGTCCCGGTCAGCTTCTGAGTAATCCCCCTCGAGCCACCTGCTTAACATGTCAAGATACAGATCTGCATGGCCGAATGCAGTTTTGTTGCTTTCAATCTGCTTCATTAAGTAGAGAATCCGTTCTTCCGTTATTTCAAAATGGATCCATTTATCTTTTGCCTCAACCTTCTGGTGGGACATGCCGTGCAGGTACTTCTGAATTTGATCTTCTGTTACCGTTTCGCCGCCGACCGGAAACGGATTGCTGCTCAAGTCTACTTTTGCAAGCTTGTCTGCATGTTTATCAATCTTGCTGTCTACCTGTTCAGCACTCTGCACCGGTGTTGGATTCAAATCGGTAAAAACATAAGCCGCAGCTCCTCCGCACACGAGAACAAAGAAAAGAACGCCCGCAAAAATCCGCTTCTGCTTTGTCCACTTCATGACAGCACCCCTCTCATTTTTCTTGTCTAGTTCGATTTCTTTTCTTCAATCTCCTGCCGCAGATTGAATCCTTGCACAACTAGACAAAATTCGATAAAATCTTACAGTATCATAGATTTCATGTATATTAGATTCCTATTATGGAAAAAATTATAATGAAATTTAATGAAAGAGGTGAACGTCATGACCGTTCTTCAAATGAAGCGCTACTTTTTGAATGAGCTTGAGCGCGAAACATATGAAAGCAAACTGGCTGCCGAAAAGCCTGAGCTAGAAGACGTTATTCTTGAAATGGATGACGAAGAGCTTGTTCAGCGGATAAACAACTTATCTGAAAAATAGTCAAAAGCCTCCTGCATGAGCAGGAGGCTTTTTCATGTTTATAAAACCATTGCCGCAATCCACCCGAAAACAATAAGCGGAATGTTATAGTGAAGGAAAGTTGGTACAACGGTATCCCAAATATGGTTATGCTCACCGTCGGCATTTAATCCTGAAGTTGGCCCAAGCGTACTGTCAGACGCAGGAGAACCTGCATCCCCCAATGCTCCCGCGGTACCGACTAAAGCGATTGTCGCCATCGGGCTGAAACCGAGTTCCAGACAAAGCGGTACAAAAATGGTAGCGATAATCGGAACAGTAGAGAACGAAGATCCAATCCCCATTGTTACAAGCAGACCAACAAGAAGCATCAGCAATGCAGCAAGCGACTGGTTTCCGTTAATCAGATCGGCTGACGTTTTTACAAGAGATTCAATATGTCCCGTTTCCTGCATAACAGCTGCAAATCCTCCTGCAGAAAGCATGACAAATCCGATAAAGGCCATCATTCTCATACCCGTTGTAAGCAGTTCATCTGCTTCATTCCATTTCATCGAACCTGTTGCATAAAGGACGATAATTCCTGCAAGCGCACCGAAGATCATTCCTTCTACCTCAAGTTTTTGAGACAGGATCAATTGGACAGTTAACGAAACTGCAATGGCAAGTACAGCAAATCCGACACTCTTTTTCGTGTAAACAGCCATTTCCTGACCACCAACGTTTTTCGTTTGATAGGTACGTTTTTTCCTGTACGTGAAGAAACCCGCAATCAGACCTACCACCATACCTGCAGATGGAATCAGCATCGCCTCAGGAATATCTTTCAGGCTTACAGTTAATCCGCCGGATGCCATGTTTTTTTGAAGGATATCATGAAAAATTGCGCCGAATCCCACCGGAAGCAGCATATAAGGTGTAATCAATCCGAATGCAATGACTACTGCAATTAAGCGGCGGTCTACTTCCAGCTGATTAAGAACCTTAAGCAGCGGCGGAATTAATACCGGTATAAACGCGATATGAACCGGAACCACGTTTTGTGAAAAGATTGAAATAATCAGTATGACTAGAATAATAAGTACTTTGGATAGAGATTTCTTTCTCTCTTCTCCTTCTTTGCCAACCAGTTTAATCGCTCCGTCAACCATTGCATCAGGCAATCCTGTTTTTGAAAGAGCGACAGCAAACGCACCGAGCAAAGCGTAGCTCAAGGCAACTGTGGCATTGCTGCCGAGACCGCCCGTAAATGTTTCAATTGTTGCTTTTAAATCAAGACCGCCTGTCAATCCGCCGACAAGAGCTCCAGTAACAAGGGCAAAGACAACATTTACCCGAAGCAGGCTCAAAATCAGCATCACAACGACAGCCAAAATCACTGCATTCATCTATAAAACCTCCGAAATCTTTTGCTTTAGTTTGGTAATGTATTAGAGAAATAAATTCAATAGAGATAAAATAACATACTTTTAATTTTGGTGTCAATGTTAAAATTTTATTATATTAGCAGACTAAAGGATTTGTTGAATAGATGAGTTTAGATCCAAGTTTTTCTGTGGGGCAATATTACAATTCTCTTGATTTCTTATGCTATCTTTATACACGTGCCTATTTTTACCGTAAGATTCCATCCCTTCCTTATGCTATTTTCCAGCTCGCTTCACCTGTATCCAATTTCCAGCGAGCTTCACCATTAGTCCGACAGGCAAAAAAAATGCCCGGCAGTTTGTAACTGCCGGACACCTATACTTTATGCTTCAAACCGTTCAACTAAAGCTGCCAAAGTTCGCGCCATAACACCTGTGGCGCCCGCAGGACCAAGTTCGTCCCCTTTAGAAGATGTCGCTGTTCCTGCGATATCAAGGTGAACCCAAGGTGTGCCTTCTGCAAATTCACCGATGAATGTGCCGGCCATAATGGCGTGCCCTTCGCGTCCCGGAGAATTGTTCAAATCCGCCATTTTGCTTCCGCGCACTTTTTCAATGTCCTTCTTTGTGATCGGCAGTCTCCAGATTGGCTCGCCGCATTCATGCGATGCCTCAAGAACCTGCTCAAACAGGGCTTCATCGTTTGTCATAGCTCCAGTAGTATGAGTGCCGAGTGCGATGATGACTCCTCCTGTAAGAGTCGCTACGTCCACTAAATAGTCTGCTCCGTGGTGCTTGGCATACGTGATGCCATCCGCAAGGACCAGCCTTCCTTCTGCATCAGTATTCAGCACCTCGATTGTTTTTCCGCTTAGTGATACGATAACATCGTCCGGTTTAAACGCATTGCCGCTGATCATGTTGTCTGTTGATGGAATCACTGCCAGTACATTTTGCTCTGGCTTCAGCTTTCCGATGATTTCCATAGCTCCAAGAACGGCAGCCGCTCCGCCCATATCTGTTTTCATGCCGACAATGCCGTCCTTTGGCTTAATCGAGTAGCCTCCGGTATCAAATGTGATGCCCTTGCCGACAAGGCCAATTACATCTTTCCATTCTTCTTTTCCCTGATATTTCAGGACGATCATCTTCGGCGGTTCCTCAGAGCCTTTGTTTACAGCAAGAAGCGCTCCCATTCCAAGCTTCTCCATGTCTTCCTTTTCAAGCACTTCATACTCAAATCCGTATTTCCCCGCAAGATCTACAGAATACTTGGCAAGCTCTGTTGCCGTTAAAATGTTCCCCGGCATGTTTACAAGCGTCCTCGCAGCATTTGTTCCTTCTCCAAAAGCAGACCCTACTGTCAGACTTGAGCGTATTTCATCTTCATCTGTCTGCGAAATGACTGTGACCTGATGAATGTTCCGCTCGGGTTCGTTTGAACGCTGTTTATAATCCTGAACTTTATATGTAGAAAGCGGCAGCACCTCGGCAAGCGCATGTGCGGCCTCATTCCCGTCGACGTTTTCGTTTGTAAACGTATCAAGGCATACAGCTACAGACTGAATTCTAGCGTCCTGAACTGTTCTGAAAAGCTTGGCAAAAGCTTCTCTTGATGCATCAAAATCATATTCTTTTTCCTTCCCGAGCCCGACAAAGTAAATTCGCTTTACTGTCAGTTTTCCGAGTGTATGCACTTTAGTAATGGCTTTCTTTTTTGCCGGCAGATCTCCGTCTTTGCTAAGTTCAGAAAGCTGTCCGTCAAGCTTCCGGTCAAGTTCTTCAAGGACGCCTGAAAACGGCCCGTTTTTATGAAAAAGACCGATTACGATTGTTTCTTCTTCCCAAGATGCCTGTGATTTAATATGCAACATCCAAGCACACCTCCATCATATATTATGTTTTCATTCCTGCTCATTCAGGTAAAGAAATAGAGCAGGCAGTTTTGGGAGCCGTCCCGCTTCTTCAAAAGGCACCGACTGCACGTCAGATGGAATGATTTCAAGTGAACGTTCCATAAACTCATTTATCTCTTCAAGGTCGACGCCCCAGTGAAAAGGACGGTAAGGCTGTATGTAGGAGTGGCCTGCTTGCATCATAAGCCTTGCTCCTTTAATATTGCCATATTCGTAATGATAAATAGCGACCGTCATCTGAAGCAGCCCTTTTAAAAAAAGGTTATCTTTTTCAGTCAGCCAGATCCATTCGAGCAAATCATGGCACGTATAATAATCGCCTTCATTAAATGAGATAAAAAACTGATAATATTCCATCGGATAAAGAGTCATGAAGCAGGCACACTCCCCTCTGTCCCCATTGTATCAAAGCACAAAAAGTTTTTATACTATTTGAACAAATGACAAAGGATAAGGGCATGAATACATGGAACTATAATTGAGAGCGATACCAGCATACCATCACGAAACCGAAAGGATGTAAGACTTCATGGAGACATTTCTTAACTTCCCTTTACTGGCTTCACTTGCAGCCATCTTTTTTGCACAATTTGTAAAAGTGCCCATCACCTACATAGCCACCCGCAAGATTGACTGGTCGCTTATCACAAGCACAGGCGGAATGCCGAGCTCTCACTCTGCAGCCGTAACGGCCCTTGCAACAGGGGTAGCGATTGACAACGGCCTTGCTTCCTCCCTTTTCGCTATTTCAGCCGTCTTTGCAATCATTACGATGTTTGATGCAACTGGAGTACGAAGACATGCCGGTGAACAGGCAACCGTCCTTAATAAACTTGTCACCGACTTTAATACATTTGTAGGTGAAGCCAAAAACTGGCCAAAACAGGAAGAACAAAAAAAGCAGGAAAAATTAAAAGAGCTCCTCGGACATCAGCCGATCGAGGTGTTCTTCGGAGGACTGACAGGCATTCTTCTGACTCTCTTCCTCCATTATCTGATTATCTTATAAAGGAGAGATCGCGTGCGCCTGATTTCAATCTGCCCAAGCAATACAGAACTTGCTGCCTATCTGGGGCTTGCAGATTCTCTTGTAGCCATAGACGACTTTTCAGACTGGCCAAAACGGGTAACTGAACTCCCAAAGCTTGGCCCCGACCTGTCCATAAATATGGATCTTGTTGAACAGCATCAGCCAGACCTGGTTCTTGCCTCATTGAGTGTGCCGGGAATGGAAAAAAACATTGAAGAGCTAAAAAAGCGAAGCATCCCGCATCTTGTTCTTAATCCGCAGTCTTTTAAAGACATTGGCGATGATTTGCTTGCAGTCGGAAGAGCAGCAGGAGCGGAAAAAAGAGCTGAAGACATTGTTTCCCGGTATCATCAGTTCCTTGATGAATACCGGGAAATCTCAAAGAAGCTGAGCATACGCCCGACCGTCTATTTTGAATGGTGGCCGAATCCGATTTTCACACCGGGCGCAGTCAACTGGCTCACAGAAATGTGTGAACTTGCAGGCGGTACGAATCTATTTAAAGATGTCGATTTAGCGAGCGTTCAAACGGACTGGAGCGATGTAGCAGAGAGAGACCCTGACCATATCTGCCTTGCCTGGGTCGGAGTGAAACAAAGCCGGATGAAAATCTCGCATGTTTTAAAGAGACAGCATGCAGAGAGCGTTGCAGCTGTAAGAGAGAACCTTATACATCTGCTCGAAGAACAGCTTTATTGCCGTCCTTCCCCCCGCCTGCTGCACGGGCTTGCGAAGCTTGCTGACATCTTGCATCCTGGCGTTTATCCAAAACCGAAAGCAATGGATGATTTGCAATTGCGCATTTAACATTTAGTCCCTGGCCGCGGCCAGGACTTTTTTTATTTGTTCAGCTTTCGCCTGAGGACAATTTCTACCGTTTGATAGAAATGTGTCCATATGGAAATCGTCCAAAATTGGATTTGGGGTGCTGGTAAGACAGAATAGAACCATTAATCGAAGATGGGCTGGTGTGAAAGGTCATAAACACAACAGATATGACCCTTTAGTGTGAAGGAAACTGTCTGAGGGGTTATAAGTGCATATGATAAAACCCTTCAGCATGAAAATAACTCTGTGAAGGGTCATAAGGGCACAAGATATTACCCTTCAGCATGAAAATAACTGTGTGGAGGGTCATAAGGGCACTTGATTTAACCCTTCAGCATGAATATAACTCTGTGAACGGTCATAAGGGCACAAGATATTACCCTTCAGCATGAAAATAACTGTGTGGAGGGTCATAAGGGCATAAAGCCCTCAGGTAACAATCACCAGTCTCTAACTCTTTGTTTTAGGCTTCATGTATTTTTGACGGAACGCCTGCATGGAACTGTTTTCATTAAGCTCCGTCAGCTGTTTTTCAGTTAACCGTCCGTTTCCTTTCTGGACGATGTATATGTCTAACGTTTTTTTGCCCCAGAACTCATAGACTTCATCTACGGTGTCGTAGTAGAGATCAAGCTCATTTCCTTTGATGGCGCCCCCTTTGTCCGCTACGACGCCGAAGCCGTAGTCTGGTATAAAAAGAATGGTGCCGATAGGAAAGACGTTAAGGTCAGCTGCAATTGTAGAATATAAATCTCTTTTCACTTTTACGCCGGAATAAGTAATGCCGTATTCCGGATGTTCGGGATGCTTACCCGTTGATTCGAAGCCTGCGGTATATCCGGTAGCCGTAACTTCTTTTTTGGGATAGTGCGCCATTTGATCCTCAAGCGATTCTGATGTTTCAACGGCTGCTGAAATCGCAAGTGCCGTTTCTTTGCTTTTTAATGACTTGAATGTAAGTCCTGACAGTTTGTAGGGGTGATTTTCTGCCTTTAATCTTCCTTCTGCTAATCCGGTCCAGCCCGTTATATCTGTCGCTTCTGCACCTGAAAAAGCCTTGAACGTCGCGCCAAGCGCAAGCAGCAGCATAATAGCCATCATCATGCGCCTTATCGATTTTTTCATTATGGATGTCACTCCTCTCACTCAAGAAAAGCGTAATCGCCCGTTTAGCTCCGACAGCCAGATAAGAAATCACTTAAAAAGTCCGGATTTGACTTTTTAGGGGATTTTGTTCTGGCGGAGGAGTTGGGCGCTGGAGCTAGACACCAGTACGCCTTATAATTTCTATTCTCTAGAATAATCGTTTCCAATCAGGAAGCGAAATATTCAGAATGAAGAGGGATCCAATTTCTTCTAGCTCCTATCTAACGGAGTATAAACATACTAAAAAGACCTGCACGCATCGCACAGATCAGGACTAAAACATTTGATATCCTCTTTTTCGCAGCATGTTAATGACGATTCCGGACACGATGGCTCCGGCGAGTCCGCTTGCTAATATCAGGATATCTGCAAGGGCCAATGACGCAAAACGCTGTCCAAGTGAGGAAATAGATGAACCGGGAGCTGTGAAGTAGGCCGTAAATTTAACTGAATCTACGATAAAGATGCAGACAATCGGATAAATAATAGCCATGATCCATGACATTCTGAGCAGCATGTTCAGCAAGAAACCGATTCCAAAAAACAAAACAAAAAATAAAAGCATTGAAATGATTAATACAGGCAAAAACAAGTTATCCCCTCCAATACACCTCTTTTAGTGTACTGAACAAGGGATAACCCGTCAATCTTAAAATCTATGCTGATTTCTTCCCTGTTCCATTGCAGCAGTCACATGTTTCGGAACCTCCAAGAAGCAGCTGGAAATATCCTTTACCCGAACAATAAGGACACTCTTTCTTTTCAATAACAGATCCATTGATCATCTATATTTCCCTCCCGGTAAAAATCTCTTTTTAGATATTGAAGATACTATATCAGGTTCTTTGTAAAGGATAAAGGAAGAAAATCTGACGAGATTCCTTATGTAAGCGAATACATCAACTTCTTTCTCCCGTTTGCTTAACTTTTCTTATTATTTTGAAAATTATAAAAATAAACGGTAAGCTGTGTATCCGAACTGATTTCCGGGATTGGCCCCGTCCACTTTGTTCAGCATTTTTTCAAACGTTTCATCTGCGAATGATTTTAGAAGCAAAGACGAATCACTATGCTCCCTTAATAGATCGGGGTGCATAAAGGCTGCTTCAAACAGTTCATTTTCCTGAACGGTAATGTCTGAAGAAACGGCTTTAAGCCTGAAAATAATCATGTTATCGCTGATTTTTTCATGGATGACACCTGACCTGATCCCAATCACACCAAGTGCAGCCGTTTCTATCCCTGTCTCTTCTAAGATCTCTCTTGAAACAGCTTCATCAACTGTTTCTCCCTCGTTTACAAAGCCGACAGGAAATGACCATTTGCCCTTTAAACCTCCATAACGCTTTTTAACGACAAGCCATTCACCATTGTCATTTTCAACAAGCCCTGAAACGGCAATCCACACATTTCCCCGTTTGGATGACATTTAAAACTCCCCTTCCTTTTGAAAATTCTTTATGTAAATATCAATTTTTGTGCAAAAAAAAGACAAAAGCATATAGCTCTTGTCTTTAGTTTAATCGATTTCTCAGAAAAACTTAAATTTTCCTTTTTTCACTACAAGACCTGCTCCGCCAACCATCATAAGAGCACGGTTATCAATCATTTTCTTCATGAATGAAGCTTTTGTACCCATTACTTTTTTGCCGAACACCATGCCTACTGCATCGTCTTCGCCAAGAGAAGCTACTGTACCTTTGATATCAGGCTTGAACTCTTCCATTTCGCCCTGGTCGCGGACTGCAACTGAAATGTTCTTGGCAGCTGTGATACCTTGCTGCATAGCGATTTGAGCTGTCGGAGGGTATGGACGGTTGATTTCTTCGTTGATCACAAGAGAGCAGTCCCCGATGATAAAGACATCATCATGGCCTGGAGCTCTAAGGTAAGAGTCAACTTTTACGCGGCCGCGCATGTTTTCAAATCCGGCTTCTTCTACGATGCTGTTTCCGCGTACGCCTGCTGCCCAAACAACTGTGTCAGCTTTAATTTCTTCCATTACATCGTCTTTTGCAACGATAATGCCGTCTTCCACACATTCTTTAATCGCAGTGCCGATTTTAAATTCAACACCTTTGCGCTCAAGATGGTTTACAGCATACTCAACAAGCTCAGGGTCAAATCCAGGAAGAGCTGTTGGAGCAGCCTCTACGCAGATGATGCGCACTTTCTTATGATCAACATCGTACTCGCGGCAAAGCTCAGGAACACGGTTTGCAAGCTCTCCAAGGAACTCGATGCCGGTGAAGCCTGCTCCGCCCACAACAATCGCAAGACGCTGGTCGCGTTTTACTTCTTCTGTGTTGTAAGTAGCAAATTGATATTCGATGTGCTCGCGCAATTGACGTGCAGCATTAATATTTGTAATGCCGAATGCATATTCTTTAAGACCTTTAATTCCAAATGTCTCAGGATGAGAACCTAGAGAAACAACAAGATAGTCATACTCAAGCTCACCATTTGAAAGGACAATTTTCTTCTCATCTTTGTTGATCGATACAACTGTATCTTTCACAAATTTCACGCGGCTGTTATCAATGACATCTTTTACTTGGTATCTTGCTTTGTCATGATGCAGCGTACCAGCTGATGCCTCGTGAAGCCATGTTGTTTCATAATGATAATCATTTTTGTTCACCAGTGTAAGATCTGCTTCATTTACACCGATCATTTTTTGAAGACGCGTAACTGTCATTAATCCGCCGTAACCTGCACCTAGTACTACTATTTTGGGCTTTCTCAACCGAATCACATCCACCTTTTTTGATTTTTTTGCTGTGAAGGATAGAATAATGTCTATATTCCTTATCTTCCTCCGCTTTACAGCTTTTTATTTTGTTTTCCGCAAAAAAGTTTGTGAAAATGTTCACTTAACTTTTCAGAAAGAAGCAAATAATTAAATATGATAGAAATAATGCCTATATTCCATAATAGCACCTGTACTGATTTTTTCAAGACCAAATTAAAGGATTAAAAACGTTAAGAATTTTACAAAAATAAAAACATTCTCTATAATAATCATAATCAAACAGTGAATGACTCTTTCGCGCCGATGCCGGCTGAAATGACGAACGAGTGACAATATGTTAACATTAAGAATCATTATCAATTACAATTGGGGGTTATCTTTGTGAAGGAAGACACAAAAGTATACGACATCACGATTATCGGAGGCGGACCGGTAGGATTGTTCACGGCGTTCTACGGCGGCATGCGCCAGGCATCTGTTAAAATTATTGAGAGCCTTCCGCAGCTTGGGGGACAGCTTTCTGCCCTTTATCCTGAAAAATACATATATGATGTAGCGGGATTCCCAAAAGTCCGCGCTCAGGAGCTTGTCAACAACTTAAAAGAACAAATGGCTCAATTTGAACCAACGGTTTGTCTTGAACAGGCAGTTGCAGATGTTGAAAAACAGGCAGACGGCGTTTTCAAACTGACAACCGATCAGGAAGTGCATTACTCTAAAACCATCATCATTACAGCCGGAAACGGTGCTTTTCAGCCGCGTAAAATCGAGCTTGAAGAAGCGGCTTCGTTTGAAAAATCAAACCTTCACTATTTCATCGATGACCTGAATCAGTTTGCAGGACAGCGCGTACTCGTATGCGGAGGCGGAGACTCGGCAGTAGACTGGTCACTTATGCTTGAACCGATTGCAGAAAAAGTGTCCCTTGTCCACAGAAGAGATAAATTCCGCGCCCACGAGCACAGTGTAGAGAATTTAAACAACTCAAAAGTTCAAATCCTGACTCCTTTCATCCCAACTGAACTGACAGGAACAGACAAGATTGAACAGGTTGTTTTAGAAGAAGTAAAAGGCGACCGCAAAGAAGTCCTGGATGTTGATGCTGTCATCGTAAACTTCGGTTTTGTTTCCTCTCTCGGCCCGATTAAAAACTGGGGACTTGAAATCGAAAAGAACTCCATCCTCGTCAACAGCAAAATGGAGACAAATGTTGAAGGAATTTATGCGGCAGGAGATATCTGCACATACGAAGGAAAAGTCAAGCTGATTGCAAGCGGATTTGGAGAAGCCCCAACTGCCGTTAACAATGCAAAAGCCTATATGGATCCAAAAGCAAGAGTGCAGCCGCTTCACAGCACAAGCTTGTTTGAAAAATAAGCAGAATCATGAAGATGGCAGAGAAATAGTTTGTTTCTCTGCCATCTTTTTTTATTTGCGTTACCGTTTTTGGTTTAATCCAGAAAAAAAACGATTAGAGCGGCAAGTTTTACATGCTTACTGCCAAGATTAGCCTTTTTATAATCAACTTTTCCCGCTTTACTGCCAACTCTTTCTGATTTACTGCCAACTTCCCTTGTTTTACTGCCAACTCTTGCTTTTTAACAACCAACCACTTAGTTTTTCTCTATCTTTATTTACTGCCAGTTTTGGCTGTAAGGGTTATAAAAATACGGCTGCGGCTGCTGATATCGCTGGCCGTCAAACTGCATCATACCCTGATCTGATCCGGGCATCTGGCCAAACGGACTTCCCTGGCCTCCCTGCATGCCTCCGCCCTGGCCCATTCCAGGCATCTGGCCGAAAGGACTCTGCTGGCCTCCCTGCATGCCTCCGCCCTGACCCATTCCAGGCATCTGGCCAAACGGGCTCTGCTGACCTCCCTGCATGCCTCCGCCTTGACTCATTCCAGGCATCTGGCCAAACGGACTTCCTTGGCCTCCCTGCATGCCTCCACCTTGACCCATGCCAGGCATCTGGCCAGGTGACCCTCCTTGACCGCCTTGTGAGCCTCCGCCCTGACCCATTCCAGGCATCTGTCCAGACGATCCCCCTTGACCGCCTTGTGAGCCTCCGCCCTGACCCATTCCAGGCATCTGTCCAGGCGTTACCCCTTGACCGCCTTGTGAGCCTCCGTTCTGACCCATTCCCGGCATCTCGCCAAATGGGCTCTGACCGCTTCCGGAACCGCCATTTTGGCCTCCTGTTCCGCCATTTTGGCCTCCTGTTCCGCCGTTCTGACCCCCTTCAGTTCCGCCTTGCCCTCCGGATCCGCCATTTTGACCGCCGGATCCGCCTTGCCCGCCGTTCTGTCCGCCTTCTGAAGAGCCGCCTTGCTGCCCCTGCTCTGACTGACCGCCTCCATTTTGCCCTTCGCCTTCAGCCTTCGGAGGTTTCTCCATTACTTTAAATGATTTTATATCGCTAACGTTTACTCTGCTTGTAGTTAAAGCAGGAAAAGACAGGATATACGCATCTCCCGACTCTTTGTCTAAGTAAAAAATAAAGGCCTCTTTTTCAGCATCATTTGAAAATGTGAACTTTCCCCATTTATACAGACCTTCATTTAATTCGTCTGTCGAATTCAGACGGTAAGAATAGTAGCCTTGATACGGCGTATATGGATGATAATACATACTTTGCTCTGCCCCCTTATCGTTTTCACACCCATACTATATGCTGGGTTTTTGTCCAGTGTCAGAGAAAAGAAACAGGGGTTATTATGTGCAACATGCAAAAAAAGACATTCCCCTGTCATTCCAGGGAAATGTCCTTTTATCAGCACTCCTCAGGAGTACCAGTATTCGTTGCCGTTCTGAAAGAAGAACCGCAGCCGCATGAAGCGATGGCATTCGGGTTGTCGATTGTAAAACCGCCGCCCATCAGCGACTCTTTAAAATCAATAATCGTGCCTTTCAGGATTGGCGTGCTCTCCTTATCTACGACGACTTTGATGCCGTGAAGCTCAAATTGGGTGTCATCTTCGCCCGGCTCCTGCTCAAAGCCCATTCCGTAAGAAAGCCCGCTGCATCCGCCGCCTTTTACGCCTACACGCAGATAAGCCTGCTCCTCGCCGTTTTCTTTCATCATATCTTTTATTTGAAAAGCTGCTGCTTCCGTAATTGTTACTAAATCACTCATCTTTATTCCTCCTTTGCCGATTATCCAAAGGCTATGCTACCAGTATACCCAATCCGAAAGGAAGTCTCAAATGATTCAGCCTGTCAGCTGTTATAGTAATAAACTCCTGTGCAGATTACTTCAGCTGGTCCTGTCATAAAAACATTTCCTTCTTTAGACCAATTAATAAGCAGATCTCCGCCTGCTAAATGAACCGTCGTATCTTCTCCTCTTTTAGTAAAGCCGTTTAAAACTGAAGAAACAACGGCGGCACATGCCCCTGTTCCGCAGGCCATCGTTACGCCTGAACCGCGCTCCCACACCCTGAAGTGAAGTTCGTTTTCAGATACGACTTCTACAAATTCGACATTCACACTTTCAGGAAATAGAGGGTCTTTTTCAACAACCGGACCAAGGGTTAAAACAGGTGCCGTCTCAATATCATCCACATAAAAGACCAGATGAGGATTCCCCATTGAAACAGCAGTGCCCATATACTGTTTTCCGCCAAATTCAAGAGGTGCGTTTATCGCTCTTTCATCCGGATTTCCCTGCATCGGAATTTCGCTGCGGGTAAGCAAAGGTTCTCCCATGTCAATTGTCACTTTGCTGATAACGGAACCTTCGCCTTCAAGTTTTGCATAGACAAGGCCTGAGAGGGTTTCAATTGAAAACTCTCTTTCTTCTGTCAGTTTATTCTCGTACGCGTATTTCGCCACGCAGCGAAGTCCGTTTCCGCAGTTTTTTCCTTCAGAGCCGTCACTGTTGAAAATTCTCATCTTTACGGCTGCTTTATCTGAAGGGCAAATCAGGATCATGCCGTCTGATCCTATCCCTGTATAGACATTCGATACCTTTACGGCGATGTCGGCTAAACGTGATTCTTCTATCTTTTCTTCAAACATATTTACATATATATAGTTATTTCCAAGTGCGTGCATTTTGGTAAAGTTAAATTGGTTCATAAGAGTCTCCCGTTTTTTTTCTTTTTATAAGTATAAAATGCTGGAAACTGGAGCACAATAGAAATATCCCCCGTTTGTTATAGATAATAAAAGCTCCCTGCTTCGTGCAGGGAGCTTTTATTCGTTACAGCAGTCTTAAAACATAAACATTCCTGCAATTGCAGCACTCAACAGGTTTGCAAAGCCGCAATCGCAAAAAGCACGGCAACCCCCATTATTCCCCATAAAAAATCCATCATTTCTTCAACTTAGACAATAATTTTTGATGTGTCTAAAATAACAGCCGATTTCAGCAGTGTCCATATACTTTTGACAAAAAAACGATATTCACTACTTGCTACATTTTAGAGTGCTCCTGATTAGTCCCATTATGCAAGAAAGGATACTTGATCTCCTGCACTACTCCGTTTGATGGTCCTGAACTGAGAGATAAGTGCCATCAAAATAGAAAATCCTCCGCTTGATGGTTCTGAACCCAGAAATAAGTGACATCACAACAGAAAATCCTCCGCTTGATGGTTCTGAACCCAGAAATAAGTGACATCAAAATAGAAATTCCTCCGCTTGATGGTTCCGAACCCAGAAATAAGTGACATCAAAATAGAAATTCCTCCGCTTAATGGTTCCGAACCCACAGATAAGTGACATCAAACATAAAAAAACACGCACCGAAGTACGTGTTTCTTAAATATGCATCTATTAAAACATAGGATTTTCTTCCAGATACTCATAAACGTTCTTTACGAGTTCGTCTGATGTCTCCCCTGTTACAATCTCTCCGTTGACAAGGGCATAGAGTGACGAATAGCATTTGCCGCAGTACCCTAAACACCCGTATTCAATAATATCCAGATTCGGATCCTTTTCGAGCTGTTCTAAAGCAGCCTGGGAGCCGTTCGCCAGATTGCTTATGCAAAATTCAATTATTGGTTTCAACCTTATCACCTCGCACCTGCAACCAATGCTACTCTTTTCATGCCCCATCGTCAATATTTAACGTTTTGTGATATACTTTTCAGTAAATAACAACACATATTTATAAAAGTGATTTACTATTGGCGGACTTTGCAGATTATTAGATGACTTTTTCATAACATATTGTGGTTTATCTGCAAATTCGTTATACTTTTATATGGCATATTGCAAAGGTTTTCTTATGAATCATCCATAAAATAGATAAGAATATACTCGCTTAATGAGGAGAAAAAGGGGAATCTGCAATGAAGAACTTAGTTATTCTTGGCGGCGGATACGGCGGAATGCGCATCCTTCACAGGCTGCTTCCTGGACAGCTGCCTGATGATGTGCAAATTACACTCATAGATAAAAATCCCTATCACTGCTTAAAAACGGAATATTACGCGCTTGCTGCGGGAACGATTTCAGACCATCACATACGCGTCGATTTTCCTGAGCATGAGCGTTTGAACACAGCTTACGGGGAAATCACTTCCATTGACCTTCAGGAAAAAAAGGTTTATCTGTCCAATCAGGAACCGATTTCATACGATGATCTGATTATCGGCCTGGGCTGTGAGGACAAGTATCACAATGTTCCGGGAGCAAAAGAATATACACACAGCATCCAGACCATTGACCAGTCACGGGAAACATATCAGCTGCTTAACAACCTGAGCGGCGGTGCATCTGTTGCAATCGTTGGCGCAGGCCTAAGCGGCGTTGAACTTGCCAGTGAGCTCAGAGAAAGCCGCAAAGATTTGAAAATCACATTATATGACCGCGGCAAGAATATTCTCTCAAGCTTCCCTGAACGTTTGAGCAAATATGTACAAGGCTGGTTTGAAGACCATGGCGTGACAATCGTGAACAGCGCGAATGTGACAAAAGTAGAGCAAAACGTTCTCTACAATCATGATGAGCCGCTTACATATGATGCCATCGTATGGACAGCAGGCATTCAGCCAAACAAAGTAGTCAGAGACCTTCCGGTTGAAAAAGATCTGCAGGGAAGGGTCATCCTGACGAAGCAGCATTTTCTTCCTGATTATGAGGATGCTTTCGTTGTCGGCGACTGCGCGAGTCTCCCTCATGCTCCAAGTGCCCAGCTCGCTGAAGCACAGGCCGAGCAGATTGTTCAGGTTCTGCTGAAAAAATGGAATGGTGAAGAACTTCCGCAAAACTTCCCTGCCTTCAAATTAAAAGGTGTGCTCGGATCACTTGGAAAAAAACATGGCTTTGGCCTTGTAAATGACCGTCCGCTGATTGGACGTGTCCCTAGACTTTTAAAATCCGGGATTCTTTGGATGTACAAGTATCATAACGGGTAAAGGACAGGATGCTACTTCTGACTGCGCACACATAATAAAAACGCAAGGCTGTCTGCAGCCTTGCGTTTTCTTTGTCTTTTTTCACGATGCTGAAACATAGCCGTACTTTTCCATTTCTGCATAAATCATTTTTAATTTCGGACTGCCTTCTCCTACCACTTCTCCATTAATGACGACAAGCGGGTAGAAGTATTCATCATTCGCAATCTTTTCTGCAAAATCCTTTTTCTCTTCGTCTTCGTGCTCCTGGTAGATATCCACATATTCAATATGAAAGGGCTGCTGCGGGAATTTGCGTGTGAGAGCTGCTTCGAGCCATTCGCATGTATCTTTTGTTGAAGGGAGGTTCACACAGCTCGGACATAGCACTTCAGCACCGTACACAAAAACCTTTAATTGTTTATCCATCGTTCTCCCCCTTTTCTTTCCTTTCATTGTAAGGGACAGTGTGCATTTTTGCCATGAAAAATACAGGGTGCTATCCATTTTTATTCCCTGCAGATTGTGATAAAATAAAACTGATTACAGAATTTGCACCAGTCAAAACAATAGATTTTCAGAAGCATTTTGAATATAATAGCAAGATAAGGAAGGAGTCGATTTAAAATGGCAACAGAAACTCATATGATCGAACAAGTTCAGGAAGTACTTGATAAATTGCGTCCGTTCCTTCTTCGCGACGGCGGGGACTGTGAACTGGTTGATGTGGAGGACGGCATTGTAAAGCTGCGTCTTCTGGGTGCATGCGGAAGCTGCCCGAGTTCAACTATTACACTTAAAGCCGGTATTGAACGCGCTCTTTTAGAAGAAGTTCCTGGCGTTGTTGAGGTAGAGCAGGTTTTTTAATGTAATAGAAAAAAGATGGTGAGCCCGCTCACCATCTTTTTTTATTTACAGGTATTTATCAAACCATTCCTTAATATGATTCAGGCGGTCAATTCTGAGCTTTGGATGCCCGCTTCTTGACAGTTCATGGTTCGCTTCAGGGAAACGGACGAGCTTAGTCTCTTTTTTGAGCTGCTTCAGAGCGATGTAAAGCTGTTCTGCCTGCTCAACAGGACAGCGGTAGTCCTTTTCTCCGTGAAGGATAAGAAGCGGTGTTTCGACGTTCTTTACGTATTTTAACGGTGAATGGTGCCACAGCTTCTCGAAATCATCAATCAAATTCCCGCCAAGCTCCCATTCAGTGAAGTAGTATCCGATGTCGCTCACTCCGTAAAAGCTGATCCAGTTGGAGATTGAACGCTGAGTCACTGCTGCTTTAAACCGGTTTGTATGGCCGACAATCCAGTTTGTCATAAAGCCGCCGTAGCTTCCTCCTGTTACACCGAGCCGGTCCTCATCGATAAAATCATATGTTTCTAGCGCATAGTCAACTGCACTCATCAGATCGGTATAGTCGCTTCCGCCATAATCTCCCCGGACCTGGTCAACGAAATGCTGGCCGTATCCGTGGCTTCCGCGCGGATTTGTATAAAGAACCGCTTTTCCGCTTGCAGCGAGCATTTGGAATTCATGGAAATAGGTGTTGGCGTACATCGCGTGCGGACCGCCGTGAATCTCAAGAACAAGCGGGTACTTCACGCCTTCCGCGTAGCCTGCCGGTTTCATGATCCATCCGTGAATCTCAAGTCCGTCCTCCGCTTTATATGCAATTGCTTCCGGGACAGAGAGCTCCACTTCGTTTAAAAAAGTTTCATTAATGCTTGTCAGCTGCTTGTTTTCACCTGTGCTGAAATCGAAAAAGTACAGGTCGCTCGGGTGATCCGGACGGCTGATGCCAAGGACAGCCGTATGGCTTTGAACATGAACGGACAACCCATAGACGTGCTCGTTTTCAAAACGGACAGGAACTGTCTGGCCTTCAAGCGAACCGTAGTAAACGCCTGTATTTCCCTGATCCGTCACTATGAAATAAAAGCCCTGGCTGTCTTCCGTCCAGATAAGACCCGGATAGACACTTCCCGAAATAAAATCTGCAACTGCTGCATCGCTGATATGAACATCCCAGTCTGCAGAATAGCAGGAAAGCTCTCCAGTTTCACGATTAGACAGCCAGATTTTTGAGAATGTAGCCCCAAGATATTCTTTTTCATGTCCTAAAAAGGCTACATACCTGCCGTCAGGCGACCAGGATGGATTGCCGTAAAATCCATTGCTGTTTGTCAGTTTTGTCAGGTCCTGACCGTCCAGGGACAGAATATAGACATCTGAGATCAGGTTTTGGTCAGGATCATCCGTCATATTTGATGTAAAAGCTATGGCCTTTCCATCAGGTGACCATGACGCGTCGCTGCAGTCATATTCTCTGAACCCAATCAGTTTGAGTTCTCCGGTTTCCGCATCTGCAACAGCAAGCTGTCTTTTTTTGTTTCTGACGAAGCCTGAAGCATCCGACTTATATCTCATGTCTTCAACAACGAGCGGTTCCAGCTGCTTTTCCTCTTCTTTCGCTTTTTCCAGTGTATCTTCAGGAGCAAGTGCAAGAGAAACAAGGATACTCGCACTATCAGGGCTCCACACAGGCTGGGAAACGGCAAGATGCTCTTCGGTCAGTGCTTTTGCTTCTCCACCTCTTGCTGACATGACGTAAAGCTGATTTTTCCCGCTTCTGTTGGACAAAAAGGCAAGCCTGCTGCCATCGGGAGACCATCTTGGCGATGTGTTTCTGTGTTCGCCAAATGTCCATTGAACCTTCTCGCCTGTTTTTAAATCAAGCAAAAACAGGTTTGATATGTAATGATGTTTTTCTTCCTGAATCGATGTCTCAACGTATACAGCTTTCGTTCCGCAGGGTGACATTTGCGGATCGTTGACAGACTTCAGTTTGTATAAATCTTCTGCAGCAATGACCCTTTTTTCCATTTTCACTAACACCATTCTTTCTCTTAAATTTGCTCTTATTCTATTTATTTCGACAAGCTAAATAGTTTTCCTTCTCCGCCTCTGATTTTAATCTGAAAAAAGCATCCTCATCCTGAGAATGCTTTCAGCCGATCGAGTCATGAACTTGTCCCGCACCTTTTTCATAGTAAACGTTTGCGCCTTCAAGTACGGGTTCCAGCACATCCACTTCACATTTAGGAAACTTCACTTTAAGCACATCTGCAAGGGCCTTCCCTTTTCCTTTTGCAGCAAACGCAAGAACGGTCGGGCCTGCACCGCTTAGGGCAGCACCATAAGCACCTGCTTCGAGAACAGCTTCCTGCACTCGGGAAAGTTCTTTAATGAGCGTTCCTCTGTAAGGCTGATGAAACAAATCCTTCTGCATCATTTTTCCTGCAAGCGTCCAGTTGTTAGAAAGCACGGCTGCGACGAGAACGTTGCTTACTGCACTTGCTTCAACTGCCCCGCTGTACTCAAGGTACCCTGGAAGGACATCCCTCGCATCCTTTGTATAAAGTTTATACGGGGGGACAACCGCAACCAGCTCAACATCCACCTGCTGGACGGACACGAGTTCTGTTTCGTGCTCCTGATGAATGCCTACAACCAGGCCTCCGTACAGCGAAGCACCTGCATTGTCCGGATGCCCTTCAATCAGACTTGCAAAGTGAAGCTTTTCTTTCATCGTAAGCTCCAGTCTGCACAGCTCATTTGCAAGCTCTACGCCTGCAACGATGGCGGCTGCGCTGCTGCCGAGCCCCCTTGCCATCGGAATATCGCTCCATACTTCAACTCTGCAGGGTGGAAGCTTTTCATCACAGGTGCGGGCAACCTGCTCAGCCACCTGATAGATCAAATTCTCCTTGCCTTCTGGAATATCCGCCATTTCATCATTCAGGGGAACAAATGTCCAGCTGCAGTCCCTTGTGACGTTCAGTTCAAGATACCTGCTGACTGCAAGGCCGACAGAATCAAAGCCGGGGCCGAGGTTCGCCGTGCTGCCCGGCACCCTTATTTTAAGCATGTCACCTTCATTCACCATGCACCGACTCCTTTTAGCTGCTCCATGACAGCACGCTCGTCATTCGGCAGAACGGCTGGCTTTATAGATGAAACATCAATGGCCGTATTCGGATCCTTCAAGCCGTTTCCGGTAAGGACCGCTACTGCTTTGGCCCCTTTTTGATAAACACCTTTTTTGGCATTTTTAATCAGCCCCGCAATGGAAGCGCAGGATGCCGGTTCGGCAAAAATGCCTTCTGTTCTGGCAAGAAGCTGATAGGCTTCCACGATTTCTGCATCTGTTACTTCATCAATAAAACCGCCTGACTGCTCCGCTGCCTGTACGGCTTTGTCCCAGCTTGCAGGATTTCCGATCCGGATAGCCGTTGCAATTGTTTCAGGATCTTCAATGATCTGATTTCGAACAATTGCAGCAGCACCTTCCGCCTCAAAGCCGTGCATCTGGGGAAGACCTGTCTGATGATGCTCGTGATATTCTTTGAAACCTTTCCAGTAAGCTGAGATGTTGCCTGCATTGCCGACTGGAATTGCCAGAACATCCGGAGCTGATCCCAAAGCATCACAAAGCTCGAATGCCGCTGTTTTCTGGCCTTCAAGTCTATAAGGGTTGACAGAGTTTACAAGGGTAATAGGGAGCTTTTCTGACATGCTGCGGACCATTGTGAGGGCCTGGTCAAAGTTGCCCTTGATGGCAATAATTTCAGCACCGTACATGACCGCCTGGGCAAGCTTGCCGAACGCAATTTTGCCGTCAGGAATAACGATGATGCAGCGCATCTTCGCACGCGCTGCATAAGCTGCAGCTGCTGCTGATGTATTCCCCGTCGAAGCGCAGATGACTGTATCGCTGCCTTCTTCTTTTGCTTTGGCAACAGCCATAACCATTCCCCGGTCCTTAAACGAACCGGTCGGATTGGCTCCTTCTGTTTTTGCATAGAGTTCAAGACCAAGCTTTTCTGATAACACCGGCAGAAACAGAAGCGGCGTGTTGCCCTCGTTCAACGTGAGCAAAGGGGTCTGGTCGTTTACAGGCAAATAATTGCGGTATTGATTTAAAAGACCTTTCCACATCATGAATATCCGTTCCCTTCTACGCGGTATGAACTCTTAATGCCCTGCACAACTTCAAGGTCAAGCAGGTTTCCGAGAATTTCATCAAAATCTTTGTTTGAAGCCTGATGCGTCACAATGACAATTTCAGCAAGGCTGCTGTTTTTAAGCGGCAGCTGCAGAATTTTTTCAAAGCTGACCCCGCGTTCTGAAAACAGGGATGTAATCGTTGAAAAAGCTCCGACCTGGTCTTTTACATGAATGCGCAGGAAATGCTGCGCATAAATTTCATCACTCTTCTTGAGCGCCTTTTCATATTGAGGAAGTACGGCACTGCGGCCGTTTACTCCAAGTCTCATGTTCTTCATTACACCGACAAGATCTGAAACAACGGCCGTTGCGGTCGGCAGGCTGCCTGCACCCGGACCGTAAAACATCGTTTCGCCGACTGCCTCACCGTACACATATACTGCATTGTATTCATTATTTACAGATGCAAGCGGATGGAAGTCAGGAAGAAGTGTCGGCTGAACGCTGACCTCAACTTTGTCACGCGTTCTGTTTGCAATCCCGATCAGCTTCATTGTGTAGCCAAGGCGTTTGCTGTAGCTTATATCCTCATCCGTCACTTCGCTGATGCCTTTTACGCTGACATCCTCTAAATCTACGTGCATAGAAAAACCGAGGCGTGCCAGAATCGCCATTTTGCGGGCAGCATCGAGCCCTTCCACATCCGCAGTCGGATCAGATTCCGCATAGCCAAGCTCCTGCGCTTCTTTCAGCACTTCCCCGTACGGACTGCCCTGCTTGCTCATTTTTGTTAAAATAAAGTTCGTCGTGCCGTTTACGATCCCCATCATTTTCGTAATCCGGTCTGATGCAAGCCCGTCTACTAAACTTCTTAAAATAGGAATGCCGCCCGCGACACTTGCTTCATAGAATAGGTCGCACCCATTCTCAGTCGCAGCATCCAGCAGCTCCGTGCCGTAAACCGCCATCAGATCTTTGTTGGCCGTCACTACGTGCTTTTTCGCCTTCAGAGCCTGAAGGATATATTCTTTCGTATGCTCAACGCCGCCCATCACTTCTATTACAACATCAATGTCAGGGTCCTGGATGACCTCATCTGCATTTTTCGTCAAAAGATCTTTTCCAAACTCAATTTGCCGTTTCTTATCTATATCCTGAACAAGAACTTTTTTCACTTTAACAGGGCAGCCTACCTGATGCATCAGCTTATCCTGGTGATCTTCAATAATTTTCACAACGCCGCTTCCGACTGTTCCAAGTCCTAATAATCCAACGTGAATCGCATTCATGATTTCTTCCACTCCCTTGATGTCTTTCTTAGAAATACACTTGTTTATGTATGATAGACATTTTCTATTATTGTCATTATAAACAGTGTGCCATTGCTTATCAATAGAGAATTTTCAGTAATTTTATTGTAATCGCTTTCTTTCCTGCTGGACCGCTGTTTATATTTTTTGTAAAGCTGGTTGGATTGTCCTTCATTAAAAAAAACGTGCAGGAAATCTCCCGCACGCCAGTTTTATTCTCGGTCAAGCTGAATGTCGTTCTCGCTTTCGACAACCACATCCATGTGACCCTTCATTTCGAGTTTTTCTTTTTCCCTCATCGCTTCTTCCTCTGTAGGAAAAACAGGGCCGTCAAAAACCCGTTCCATCGTTTCTTTATCCGTATACTGCACTAAAAAACTGTTCAAGTCAGATCCCTCCCGTTTTGAAGGTCTTATACCCCTTTTTCCAAACGGCTAATCTAACGCACAGGTGTAAGCGGCTTTTTTCCCTCAAGGACTTGTTTAATATTCTCTATGCAGCATGCCATCATGGCAAATCTCGTTTCCCGTGTAGCACTACCGATATGGGGCAGCGCCACAGCATTTTCCAGCTGCAAAATGGGATGATCTGCACGGATCGGTTCGTTTTCGAATACATCCAGCCCCGCTCCTGCAATCACACCGTTCCGCAATGCCGCAATCAGGTCTTCCTCGACAACGGTGCCTCCGCGCGAGGTGTTGACGAAAATGGCCTCCTGCTTCATTTTTTGGAAAGCGCCGGCATCAAACATCCCTTTTGTTTCGCTCGTTAATGGCGTCATGCAGACGACAAAATCAGACGTTTGCAGGAGGTCCTCAAATGACCTGTATTCTGCTCCGAGACTTTCTTCGGCCTCCCTGTCTCTTGAACGGTTATGATACAGAATGTCCATATCAAATCCTTTTGCCCTCTTGGCAACAGCCCGTCCGATGTTCCCCATCCCGACAATGCCGATTGTTTTATGATGGACATCTGCCCCGGCAAGCAGCATCGGGCTCCAGCTTGTCCATTTTCCTTCTTTTATGTAAACTGCCGCTTCAGTCACTCTTCTTGCAGCAGACATGAGCAGCAAAAAGGTTAAATCAGCTGTTGTTTCCGTCAGAACATCCGGCGTATTGGTTATGATGATGCCTTTTTCCTTCGCATATTCCACATCCACATTGTCATAGCCGACAGCAAGATTGGCAATTACTTTTACCCCTTCACACGCATCAAGCAGCTCCTTGTCGACCTGGTCGGAAAGCATGGTCAGCAGAGCATCAGAGGTTTTTGCTTTTTTGAGCAGCAGATCCCTCGGGCATCCTTCATCTTCTCTATCCCACATCTCGACATCAGCGAATGTTCTAAGCGCTTTCAAAACTTCTTCCGGAAGCTTTCTCGCAACAAATACAGCCGGCATTTCCATCCTCTCACCCTTTACCATTTTCTTTTATCTTATCATATCAGGGATGAGAGGGAGGAAATAAGCCTACAGCCAGTGAATGGAGGGCAAATAAATTTTTTTCGTTCTCATAGACAAAAGCTGTTCATAGGATTTCAGGAATCCTTCGTATCTTGAAGAGTTTTTCAGCATATCTGCAAGCTTCGCCTCATAATAAGGCTTATCCGTTTCAGCAGATAAGTAATAATCTTCAATGCACTCGAAATAATGAATCGGAAGCAGCAGCCTGCTGTAGATCAGCCTCCAGGAAAAAGGCGAAAGCGGCGTTGTCCTGTCATAGTCCTCTAAAAACTGAAAACCATCCTGACGGAGCAACTCAGGTTCCTCAAAAAACTGGTTCCTCAAGTATTCCGCAATATCCCTGCTGCAATGATCAAACACCCAGTCTGTAGGAACCTTCACCAGACCTGACGACCTCCACGTATGGGAATAAAAGCGATTGTGGCATACTGTGGCAGAATCGATCGGCTGCGGCTCATCATCAAGCTCTGTGTCGACCAAATACTGAATGGCATTCTCCGCAATCCCCATATAATATGGAAACGATTCAGCAAACATCTTCTCAAATGAATCAAGCGGCTGGGAATTCACCTTTCCCCTCCAGAAGCCTTCCAGCTGATCTGTCCGCTTTTCCCAAAGATTTTTCCACTGCCCGATCCGGCTGATTTTAGACACTTGGTACGGATAGCTTCTCGCCTTCTGATGAAAACGCGCAAGCTCTCTGCCCACCTGAAACACCCGCTCGCCCTGCACATAAGATGTTTTCAGAATGCCGTATTTCCGTTTTTCCCATTCTATATACAAATTCCCCTGTTTTGTCAGCAAAAAGACGGCCACGAACGGATCTCCCCGCTCAAGCAGGTACTGGCTCATATGATAAAGCTCATAAAGCTCTTCATCTTCATAGTGGGAAACCGGCACAATTAAATACACATGCTGATGATGCGAAAACGCATCGTAGTGACCTACCCGGAATGTCTCTCCAATTCTAAGCCCGTACTGTTCCCGAATCATTTTTTCCACCAGATTCTCCCCCATGTATAAAAAGTCCTTATCCTATCGTAATCGCAACTTAGCCGATTTATGTATAATTTGGCCCTGCAGTTAAACACTTTTTAATGATTGTCAATTTCGTTACACACTAAGAGAGCCATTTGCGTAAAATGGTAAAAAAGATTGGGTGAAATGGATGAAAGATAAAGAACAGATGGACATAGTCGAAAAAACAGCACGTCAATGGCTAACAGACCGCGGAGTAACACTAAATGACATCGCAGAACTCGTATATTTCCTGCAAGTCAAATATCATCCTTCATTAACAATCGATCAATGTTTGGAAAATATAGATCGAGTCCTTGCAAAACGCGAAGTTCAAAATGCCATCCTTACAGGCATTCAATTAGATATCCTTGCTGAAAAGAAAATGCTTGAAGAACCCCTGCAAGCCATCATCGAAAGTGACGAAAGCCTGTACGGGGTTGATGAAATCATCGCGCTCTCAATCGTCAACATCTACGGGTCAATAGGATTCACCAACTACGGATACATTGATAAAGAAAAACCGGGCATCCTTAAATTCCTGAACGATAAATCATCCGGCATGGTCCATACCTACCTTGATGACATCGTTGGAGCTATCGCTGCCGCCGCCTCAAGCAGACTGGCTCATAGGGCGAAAAATACAGAGTGAGCACACAAAAAGCTGCATCCACAGAATAGGATGCAGCTTTTTATCGTTGGCTGTCTTATATTTTATCAAACCACTCAGAAAGAGAATCTACCGTATAGGTCGGCTTTTCATCATAATTCAAAAGATGCTCCCGCAGTGTTACGCCAGTATGGACAAGCAGGGTATCGAGACCTGTATTCATCCCGGCTTTTATATCTGTGTCATAGTTGTCCCCTACCATCAGCGTTTCCTCAGGTTTTGTGCCGAGCACTTTCAATGCCTGCTCCATAATAATGCTTTCAGGCTTGCCGATAAAGATTGGATCTACAGTTGTGCTGACAGCGATGACAGACGTGAGAGAACCGTTGCCAGGCAAAAGGCCGCGTTCTGTCGGAATCGCAATGTCCCCGTTTGTAGAGATGAACGTCGCACCATTGCGGACGGCAATGCAGCCGAGAGCAAGTTTCTCATAAGTGATTTCCCTGTCAATTCCCGATACTACAAAATCAGGGTTTTCATCTACAAGCTTGAGACCGCGTTCAATGAGAGCTTTTTGAATTCCCTCTTCACCGATGACATATACGGATGCATCCGGTTTTTTCTCCCAGATAAAATTGGCAGTTGCCTGGCTTGTTGTAAACACTTTATCTTCACTTGCAGGAATGTCAAACGTGTTGAGCTTTTCTGCTACCTGCTTTGGTGTTCTTGATGAATTGTTGGTCACAAACAGATAGGGAATCTTTTTCTCAATCAGCAATTTGATAAAGTCGCTTGCTTCTTCAATCCGCTCTTTGCCGCGGTACATCGTTCCATCGAGGTCAATTAAGTAGCCGTTGTATGTTTTCAAAGTGAGTGCACTCCCTGTATATAAAAAATAAGACGCAATATCATCATTGCGTCTCTTCATTATAATCCGCCCGTTTGTTAATGTCTAAAAGCAGATACGGGTCCGAGTTCATTTTCCAGATAGGTTCTTACGCGAGCCGGAAACGAAGCTAGCACGTCTGCATGCTCCTTCAGGCAGTGTGTTAATTCCCCATGGTTAATCCCCAGGTATTCCTGCACCAGCTGTTTACGGAAGCCGATCACTGCTTTGAGACCGTCTGCTTCATCAGCCCCGATTACTTTTTCGTCGAGCATAATATCGATTATGTCTTCATAGCTCCCGGGGTCACGCATGATAAATCCGTCAATGATGGCATTGCCTGTATCTAAAATCGCTTCAATCAGCATGTGGGCTAGCCGTTCAAGCGCTTTCAATTCAAGGTCAGCGTTCCAGTTCTTCTGCTCAGAAAAAATAGTCAGGTTTTTCTCATAATAAACAAGCGTTTCTTCTATCTTTTCACGGTCGACAAAATACATCACATTACACTCCCAGCACAGTTGAATGCTTTTATTTTACCACATTCACAGCACTTTGTTTCAGGATTGGATGACGTCTGCTATTATTAAGGGACAAAGAAACATGAGAGGGGATTTACGGATGTCTGAACGATTTTTTTTATATGATGATACGGTTGAAACAAAGACACGATTTGTCAGCTTTATGGGAGAGAACAGCCGGTTTGACCTGGCGATTGTCAGATCCGACCGCTATTACGGGAAGCACCTTGTCCTGAACCTGCTCAGCAGCCGCTTTGCCATTATCGGCGAAGATGATTTGAATGAGCCGGGTTATATTGAACATGCTTACGGCCTTGATGAAAATGAGGCAAATGAACTCAGAGAATTTCTGTATGAAATTGTCTGATTAAGATGTGCCCTGCTTTTGCACAATAAGAAAAAAAGCAGGTGATTTGAATGGATGATAAAGAAAAACGGGAGTATACGGATTTTTCGAATGTGGAAAGCATGCGTAATTTCATCCTGCCGGAAATTACGCCGGAAGGCCCTTACGGCGCTCCAAGAGGAAAGAATACGCCCGTAGAGAATAAAAGCTCGGAGTGGAAAGAAGGCCAGCGCTATTACAGTGCGTTTAACTATGAGTTCAAATCTCTTCATCAGAATCTGCCAAGGCAGTATCCCGGAGCACATCCGACTCATGATGATCCGGAGAAAAATGAAGAGCCTCCCTATACAGCCAAATAGAAAAAATACAAGCCGCTGTTATACGCAGCGGCTTATTTCTTTATTCGTTTCAAAACGAAATGCGCACAGCCGAAATTACAGTACTCAAATATGTACTCGTCAAGCGTGCTGATTTTCGTGTCATAGGAAGCTTTTTGGTTCTGATCATCAAAAAAGCCTTTCAGCCTGAGCTGATTATAGCCCCAATCCCCCACGATGTAATCGTACTTGTTCAGGATCTCAGAGTAGCGCGCTTTGAATGCTTCTTCATTAAAGCCGTTTCGCTCGTCCTTAATCAATTCAAAAGTATGATTTTGAACAGTTATCACAACTATCACCTCTCAACCGCATTATTTACTATCATAATCGATTTCCCCATCAATTGCTAAGAAAGTTTGGATATGTTTTGGCAAACCTAAGGTTACGGAGGTGTTTGCGATGAAGAAAATCGCGTTCACGGCATCCATAATCGGGATGGCCATCATCACGGGATGCCAGAATACAGCTAGTGAAAACGACCTTTTTGAAGAAAGCGGAAATACGGTCAATGTCAACGACCGCAACGAATTGTACAACGAAGACGGGATGAAAAAAGGGGAGAAGAACACAACTTCAAACTTTGGGTATGTCCGTCACGAAAAAAGCAACCTCGCCAGAGATATTGACTACAACAAAGTTCCCGGAATCGACCATGAGCAGCTGGCAAATGTGATATCAGACCTTGTGATCCAGCTGCCTGGTGTAGAGGATGCCGCAACACTTGTAACAGATGAAGAAGTATTAATTGCCTATGAGGCGGAGAAAAACAGAGATCGATTTGAAACCGCTGATATGGTCAAGAAATCAGCAATATCCGCCATTCCAAGGTATTATCATGTCTATGTCTCAGACCAGCCGGGGATGATCAAGCAAATTGAAGGCTATTCTGGCCTTGATGCCAACAGCCGTGACATTGACGAAATCATCAACAGCACAATCAAAGAAATGCTCAAATCCCCTCAGGGACGTAAGCTCAACACCGGCGAAAACCCTAATGGTGAAGGCTACGGGGAAACAAACGAAGAACTTGATGAGGACATGAAGGATAAATAGAAAAGCGGAATCAGCCGTTTAGCTCCGATAGGCAGATAAGAAATCACCAAAAAAGTCCGGTTTTGACTTTTTTGGTGATTTTGTTCTGACAGAGGAGTTGGCTGATGCAGCTGGACAATGAGAAAAGCGGATTCGTCCGTTTAGCCCCGACAGACAGAAAAAACCCGCAGCAATGCGGGTTTTTTTTGCTGTTAAGCCTGAGCCTGTCTCGCTTTCGTTGCAGCGTTGACCTGCTCATCTGCATGATAAGAAGACCTTACAAGCGGTCCTGCCTCACAGTGGCTGAAGCCTTTGCTCATGGCGATTTCGCGGAGTTCTGCGAATTCTTCCGGCGTGTAGTATTTGATGACTTTAAGATGCTTTTTGGATGGCTGGAGATACTGGCCGATTGTCATAATATCTACATTGTTAGCGCGAAGATCATCCATTGTTTCAATAATCTCTTCTTTTGTTTCTCCAAGGCCGATCATCAGACTTGATTTAGTCGGGATATCAGGCTGCATTTCTTTTGCACGGCGGAGAAATTCAAGGGAGCGGTCGTATTTGGCGCGGGCTCTGACTCTTGGAGTAAGGCGTTTAACCGTCTCAATGTTATGGTTTAGAATATCAGGTCTTGCGTCCATAAGAATTTTAAGGTTTTCTTCCACTCCGCCCATATCTGATGGAAGAACTTCAATTGAAGTGAACGGATTTTTGCGGCGGACAGCGCGGACCGTCTCAGCGAATACATTGGCACCGCCATCGCGGAGGTCATCTCGTGCAACCGCTGTAATGACTGCGTGCTTTAAATTCATAAGGGCAACTGAATCAGCTACTCGTTCCGGCTCCTTAAGATCAAGATCGTTTGGAAGACCTGTTTTGACCGCACAGAAACGGCATGCACGGGTACAAACGTCCCCGAGGATCATGAACGTCGCCGTTCTTCGCACAGCCCAGCATTCGTGGATGTTCGGGCATTTTGCCTCTTCACAAACGGTATGAAGATTATTTTCGCGCATCATTTTTTTAAGGCCTGTGTAATTTTCATTGGTGTTCAGTTTTATTTTTAGCCAGTCAGGCTTTCTCAGGTATTCTTCTTTCTTAGCCATCTGAATCATCTCCAGTATGTATAGTCAGGTTTCTCTAGGCAAAATAATCAGGAAAAAAGGAATATTCGCTTAAAACGTACACTTGTCACTTTAACATAACAGAGTGCGGTTCTACAAGGATAGAGATTGGATCAATTACTAACATTTTCTACATATGAATTCTTCCTGAAACACCAAACTAAGGTTATGAAATTGGGTAAAGGAGACCGGTAATGTGAGAAAAATGTTGACCCTGTTTAGTGTATGTTTTCTTTGCTTTATTCAGCCGCATTCTGTCCTTGGATCAGAGAAAAGCACAGAACAAATCAATCAGGAGAGAATGATTCTGTTTAAAAATGCAGAGACCATTACTCAGATTCCCTGGTATGTGCTGGCCTCTGTTGATCAATATGAGCGCAATGTAAGAAGAACACGCAGTGATATTCCGAAAGCGAAGGGCGTAATTGGCATTTATATTCGTCCAGAATTATGGGCCGGCATCCAAAATCCAAATCAGTCTGACACAAACCCGGCAAGCATTGCCCTGTTTGGCGGGCTTGGCATTGACGGAAATGGAGACGGAAGAGCAGATCCCGAAAATGATGAAGATGTTCTTTTATCCTTTGCCGATTATCTCCTTTCGTATGGAACTGATTTTGAAAACATTAAAATCGGGCTTTGGGATTATTACCAGCGCGATAAATCCATCGGTTTAATTTCAGGGCATATGAAGCTTTTCAAAAAATACGGCCGGCTGGATCTGGATCAGCATGCGTTCCCGGTTCCCATCAGATTTAATTACAGTTACAAAAACACTTGGGGAGATGCCCGCGGATGGGGCGGCAGAAGGATTCATGAAGGAACCGACATTTTTGCAAATTATGGTGTTCCTGTTCGTTCCACCTGCTATGGCATCATTGAAATGAAAGGGTGGAACATGTTTGGCGGCTGGAGACTCGGCATTCGCGACAGCACCAATACGTATCACTATTTTGCTCATTTAAATGGGTTTGCAGACGGTCTTGAAGTGGGGCAGATTGTTGAACCCGGCCAGCTCATCGGTTCTGTAGGAAGCTCAGGCTACGGCCCTCCAGGCACATCCGGCAAGTTTCCCCCGCACCTTCACTACGGAATGTACAAGGACAATGGACGAACAGAATGGTCGTATGATCCTTTTCCGCAGCTCAAGGTTTGGGAACGCGCCGAGTACAGAAAGCGTAAATAAGAAACGGGCCAGCCCTTTTAAGGACTGGCCCGAACATTTTATGACTTTTTGGCCTTCACAACTGCATGTGCAATGCTCGCTGCAAGACCTCCCCAAATGACAACAATACCGATAATCATCATTGTAATAGCTCCACCGCTCATCAGCGTGATACCTCCTTATCAGCCGGCAGCTCAATTGTATCCTTCTTCCATGAAATAAAGGAGAACAGAATACCTGCGATTAATGCTCCAGCTGCAACGAGCCAGCCTGAGTACAGAAGGAATTCGCCGGAGTAAGCTCCTCCGCCGTATGGCTCAGCTCTGAGTTTGTCAATCATCATGTAGCCAAGGACGATTGGAGTGATGACTCCTAAACAGACCTTCCACCAGGAACCTAACTGAATGTCAGAAATTTGATTGGCATGCTGCTGCAGAGCTGTGGCCTTTTTAAGAACCCAGATAACAACAATGACTTCCACAAATCCTGCAAGTGTTACACCAAAGCTGTTGATAAACTCATCCGCTACATCAAGGAAGTTGATGCCGCCTCTTGTTGCGAAAAGCAGAGAAATAACAGCTGAAATTCCTCCCCCAATCGCAACAGCTTTCGTTCTTGAAATCTTAAATTTGTCCTGTACCCCTGCTACAAATGTCTCAACAATAGAAATCAGTGAGGTTAATCCCGCAAGTGTTAATGAAGCGAAGAACAAGAAACCAAACAGTCCGTTGAATGCCGGGAATTCATTGATAATTTGCGGGAAAACCACAAATGCAAGTCCGATTCCTTTTGAAACGACTTCATTTACCGGAACCCCCTGCTGCATCGCCATAAACCCAAGTGCACTGAAAACCCCGATTCCGGCAAGAAGCTCAAATGCAGAGTTTCCGAAGCCGGTGATGAACGCATTATTTGTTATATCCGATTTCTTAGGAAGATAGCTCGAGTACGTAACCATAATGGCAAATCCAATCGATAAACTGAAGAAAATCTGTCCGTATGCTGCGATCCAGACCTTTCCGTTTAACATCATATCCCAGTTAGGCTTAAAGAATGCTTCAAGACCCTGAGCTGCACCATCAAGCGTTAATGCACGGATTACGATAATTAAGAATAAGACCACAAGTGTTGGAATGAAAATCTTATTTGCACGTTCAATTCCTTTTTTAACGCCTGCAAACAAAACGCCGAGAGTTACAACCCACGTGATCAGCAGCGGCAGAAGCACACCTGGTGCGAAACCGCCGAGTTCACCTGGAGCTGCTGCCTGAAGATAGTCCCCAAACAGGAAACCTTCCGTATCATCTCCCCAGGCGAGATTCAATGAAAAACCGCTGTATGAAATGGCCCATGCGATTATAACAGAATAATAAGTAGAAATGACAAATGCTATTCCGACCTGCCACCATCCGAGCCATTCAAACTTTTTGCTTAATCGTGCATACGTTAAAGGTGCAGATCCGCGGTACTTATGACCGAGAGTAAATTCCATTACAAGCAGGGGAATACCTGCTGTCAGCAACGCGAAAAGGTACGGGATGAAAAAGGATCCTCCGCCATTTTCGTATGCAACTCCAGGAAAACGCCAGATGTTTCCAAGTCCGATTGCTGATCCGACAGCCGCTAAAATAAAGCCTGCCCTTGTTCCCCACTGTGGACGATTATCCATTCGTGTAAAGCCCCCTTTATCCTCTTCTTTCGTATTCGGAAGAATAATAATTTTTATTATTTTCTGATATTTCAGTATAACTATACATAGTATAATCGGACATTATGCCTAAGTCAAAATGATTTTTAAAATTTGTTATTTTAAGATGATAAATCTGTCATATTTTCTCTCAAAAAAAAGCAGAGTCCGCATGAACTCTGCCTTTTTACTATTTTTTACAAAATGTTAATTTCCGCCGGATTCAACCGGCACATCAAGCGCAGGAGGAGAGCTTCCGCCGCCCCCGTTGTAATAGCTTGGCACCTGTCCCTGGACAGCCTTGATGGCGATAGGAATATTGTTTTTCACAGTAGCCGTTTTTGTTGAGAACGGAATCACTACCTCGACATTCACCTCAATTTCAACAGCTATTTCAATCAGGGCATTGTTAATGCCATACTGCTGAATTGTTTCTTTCACGTCAGTCTGAACCTCACCGACAACGTAAAAGCGGACAGGCACTTTCGGACCGAGGTTCCCAATCAGGGCATTATTCGTTGCCTGGCCAAGCGGAATCGAGTAGATGATTCCCTCGCCCTGTTTATCTTTTGTAAGATGCTCACCCTCAGGGAGTTCGAGTGCGTCAATATTCCCTTTTGATGCTTCTCTTAAATTTGCCTGAATTTTATCGGTTGTCTTAGCAAGAACACTTCTGACAAATTTGGCGTTAAAATCAATCGTCGTTACATTTCCTTTTTCATCTGTATCCACGACAAACATTTCTTCTACGTCTACATCTTCTTTAATATCTTTATTAATCGCATTCTGAATGACAAGTGTCGCAATCCGTTTTGTTTCGGTTTCAGCCACCGTCATTAATGTCGGTTCAATTCCCTTATTAACAATCCACAGCCCTGCAGCTGTAGATAAAATAAAAAAGACCAGTGAAAGCAGGAAAACATATCTGAAAGGAAGCGGCCCCTTTTTATGAGGACGGCTGCGGAATCTGGCCAATAAATAAATCCCCCCTTTACAAGCTATATTTATGCATGCAAGGCGGGATGTACGCTATTTTTTTGAAGTTATCATTTAGAACCATGCTGTTTATACAGTTCGTCTCAGATCATTCTCAATAATGCATCTCTTCCGCTCATTCCTACGTGGATTCCGCGGTTTTCGGCTTCAAAGGTGATAGATTCAAGCGGAGCATCAAGAAGCTGTTCGATCGTCCGGACGCCGACTGCTCTGCCTGCAATTATTCCCCGCTCTTTCAGTTTTTCATTCAGCAGCGCTACATCGAGTGCGCCGCACATAATGTACCCTTTGTCACTTGTAACAGCCATGAAATTTGTTTTAGGCAAAGCAACCGTAATAGCTGTAAATTGATGACTTCCAATCATAATAGGTGTCATGGATACCATCGTTCTTTCACACTCCCTTCCTTCTGTAATTTATGAAGGCAGAAGGCATTGAGTGTGAAAACTAGGCATTCTTGTACGAATGTCCCTGTTTCAGCTTCCAGGCAAGGACATCACGCAGCATTTCAGGCATGTAATAGGTTTTCTTTTCTGCATGGTAAATGGAAGGGTACAGCACACCCAGAGTGAACATATCCACTGTCGCAACCTCATATGTGCGGTCGGGATCAAGCGGTTCTCCTTGTATAAGGATGCCTGTAATGTGCTTTAAACCGTCTGATTTCTGCTCACTGCGGACCTCGATTCCGTCAAAAATCATCTGTCCCATTACTTTCCCCCTGAATCCAAGCCCCTTCAATCTTAGCTGTTCGATTTTTTCCGTCCGTGATTCTGCAATCACTTCTTTCAGGACATCTCCCTTTAACTGCACTTTGCAGGGATTGATTGGATGCGGGCAGATCCTGTGCAGGTCTTTTCTCGTCACTGAGCCTGCTTGTAAAGGTTCAAGCAGCAGCCCGGCGTTAACCATGCTCACATCGCCTTTGCACCACTCCTTAACGGCTGTTGCCAGGAGGTCTGTAAAATCAGATGGGCCAAACCAATCAAGCGTGAGATCCCGCTTCAGCACAGTTATTTCCTCTGACAGAATGCTGTCGCTTTTTTCTCTCTGCTCGTCAAGAAACGTTTTCACCACTTCACATTCCGGCTCTGCTTCAACCGGAATGACAGTTGCTGTTTTTGATAAAAGCGTGCCTACGTCAACTGATAATGCCACATGACCGATCAAGCTGCAGTTTTTCCCTGCACCAGTGAGCAGCACACCGTTCACCAGTTTCCCTTTTTCCAGAACATGATGGGTGTGGGCACCCAAAATGACGTCAATTTCAGGGAATTCCGCAGCCAGGAGTTCATCGTCATTAATCCCTAAATGAGAAAGCAAAATGATGACATCCGCCTGGTCTTTGATCAATTCCAGCGTTTCGCGAAGGCTCTGAAACGGATCCGTTACTTTCCATCCGAGAAGCTGATAAAACTTTTCATAAAAGACGCTGACACCAAGAACGGCAGCTCTAGTTCCGTTTGCAAAAGAGAAGATTTTAAAAGGCTCCACCCAGCGGGGACGCTCCCCTGACTCTGTATAAAGATTTGAAAGAATGACCGGAAAAGCTGCTCGGTCATATAAAGTATCCAGCGCATCATGCGGCAGTGTAATCCCCTCATTATTGCCGATGGTCACAGCGTCATACTCCAAGTCATTCATAAGCTCTACATTTGACTTTCCATTCGTAGCTTCCGTAATTGGATGTACCCGGTCAAGATGGTCTCCGACATCAACAAGCAGCATCTCTTCTCCATGTTCTGCATGGTCTTGTTTCATCCGCTTCAAGTAGTGAGCAACCTTAGGCCAGTTCTCAAAATAACTGTGCAAATCGTTTGTATGATATAAATGAATGGTCTCAGCCATTAATAGTCCCCTTTTCAAAAAGGTGTGTCAATTCTAGAAAACACCTTCATAAATCAGTTTAAGTCCCGCAAGGATCAAGACAATCCGCAGCAGACTGATGAGCGCTTTTCCAGAAAGCTTTGAGGCAATCAGCGCACCGGCTTTTCCCCCTGCCCAGGCGCCCGGTATTAAAGCAAGTGCAAACAGCCAGTTTATATTTCCAAGTGCCGCATGCATAACCGAGCTTGACAGGCCAGAGAGAAAAATAATAAACATAGACGTTGCAACAGCAATATGGGCCGGGAAGAAAAAGAGAAGAATCATCGCAGGCACCATCAGGGCACCGCCGCCAATGCCAAAAAGACCGGACAAAAAACCGACGCCAAATGAAATGATGATGGCCGGAACAGGCTTATAAAAATAGAATCCGTCTTCACCTTGTTCATCTTTATATGTACGGACAATCTCTTTTTCGCCTGGCTGTCTCGCACTCGGCTTGAGTCTGTCCCTGAACATCAGCAAAACAGACACGAAAATCATGAATAAACCAAAATACAGGGAAAAAGAATCCGTGTTTAAATATTGATTCACATAAGCTCCAATGATTCCTCCGGGCCCGCTTCCGATAAAGAAGATCAGTCCGCTCCTGTAATCCACTTTTTTCTTTTTCATATAGGCGAGTGTAGAGGAAAGGCCCGTGAAAATGACAACAAGGAGCGAAGTGCCGACCGCTGTCTGAGGGGAAACCCCTTCAAAAATCGTAAAAAATCCTGATGAAAACAGCATGGCCGGAACGACAATAATGCCTCCCCCAAGACCGACAAGACTGCCGATTGTACCTGCTATAAAGCCTATGAAAATAAGGAAAATCCATTCCATCTAAACAACCCGCCTCTTTCTATTCTCCGCTGAACAAGTCCAGCTGCCTTGGCGCGAGACCCTCATAGTCAATGTTCATCAGCTTTTGCATCTGCTTCGCATTATCAGCTGCATCTCCGCCGGAATTATTATTAAAGAGGAGAAAAATATCTTCTGTTTCCTCTTTTAGTTTTTCAATAGATTCAGCCCATTGATTCAGCTCGAGCTCATTGTACCTGTATAAATATCTCACTTCCCGCCACTCTTCCCCTTTGGCAGGCTTCGTCCAGCCATGAACATTTCTGCCGTGCATCCTGATCAGGGTTTTGCCTGAGTCCGTTGCCTTAACGACAGCCGGAACCGATCCGCTGCCGGCCTGAGGCTCATCGCAAATGCTGTGGATCCACTTTTCATGCCGCATAAAAGAGAGCGTTTTTTCTCGTGTTTCCGGAATAAACCATGACTGATGCCTGAACTCAAGAGCAACCGGAACGTCTCCCATTTGCTCGCGGCACCATCTTAAATAGGTCACATTCTCCTTTTTGCAGTCAAACCACGGCGGAAACTGAAAAAGCACCATTGCAAGCTTTCCCGCTCGTATGTAGGGTTCAATAGAACGGAGAAAAGCCGCGAACATCTCTTCTTTTGAATCAAAGGGAATGTCCCCGCGCTGATGGCCAGTCATCCCCTGATAAGCTTTTACTATAAATTTGAATGACTCAGGAGTATCACTCACCCACTTTTCTGCATTTCTTACAGGCTGAACCGCATAAAAGCTCGCATCCACTTCAACTGCCGGAAAATGGGCCGAGTACTCCTTCAGTTTCTCTCCTGCTGCAATTCCGTTAGGGAACAGGGCATCATGGTCTCCCCAGCCCGTCAGTCCAATATAGATCAATCTGCGTTCAGCCTCCTTTTCGTACGTATCAGTTCTTTTATGATACTACATGGAGGAGAAATTTTCATGCTGGATGGTCTTTGCTGCTTATTGGGAGAGCTGATTAGGGGTTGGAATACTGTGAAATATACGTGAGCTGGTTTTAGAACACTTTCATGGGTGCAGCACTTCGCCTAAGTGCGCTTATCCTGGTTTAAGAACACTTTCTCGGATGATGTGCTTCGCCTAAGTGCGCTTATATTGGTTTAAGAACACTTTCACGGGGGCTGCACTTCGCCTAAGTGCGCTTAGCCTGGTTTAAGAACACTTTCTCGGATAATGCGCTTCGCCTAAGTGCGCTTAGCCTAGTTGAAGAACACTTTCTCGGATTATGCGCTTCGCCTAAGTGCGCTTAGCCTCGTTTAAGAACACTTTCACGCATGCTGCTCTTCGATTAAGTGCGCTTATCCTCGTTTAAGAACACTTTCACGCATGCTGCGCTTCGACTAAGTGCGCTTATCACGGTTTAGAACACTTTCTCTGATGCCGCACTTCGCCCAAGTGCGCTAAGCCCAGTTTTAAAACACTTGTACCTTTAGTTCCATTCAAAAAGCTAAACAAAAAGCCCGCCTTTAAAAGGCGAGCTTTTTCCGTTTCTATTAACCGATTGAACCTTCCATCTCGAACTTAATCAGACGGTTCATTTCAACGGCATATTCCATTGGAAGTTCTTTTGTGAATGGCTCGATGAAGCCCATAACAATCATTTCAGTTGCTTCTTCTTCTGAAATTCCGCGGCTCATCAAGTAGAATAATTGTTCTTCTGATACTTTCGAAACCTTCGCTTCATGCTCAAGCGAGATGTTATCGTTGAAGATTTCGTTGTAAGGAATCGTATCAGATGTTGACTGGTTATCCATGATTAGTGTATCGCACTCAATGTTGGAGCGTGCGCCTTCAGCTTTGCGGCCGAAGTGGACGATTCCGCGGTATGTTACTTTACCGCCTTGTTTTGAGATTGATTTTGACACGATTGTAGATGATGTGTTTGGTGCAAGGTGAATCATTTTTGCACCGGCATCCTGATGCTGGCCTTTTCCTGCAAGAGCGATTGACAGCGTCATGCCGCGTGCGCCTTCGCCTTTTAGGATGACCGCAGGGTATTTCATTGTCAGTTTAGAACCGATGTTTCCGTCGATCCATTCCATCGTTGCGTTCTTTTCGCAGACTGCACGCTTAGTTACAAGGTTGAAAACGTTGTTTGCCCAGTTTTGAATCGTTGTATAACGGCAGTAGCCGCCGTCTTTAACGATAATTTCAACTACGGCACTGTGAAGTGAGTTCGTTGTGTAAACTGGTGCTGTACAGCCTTCAACATAGTGAACGTGTGCACCCTCATCAACAACGATCAGTGTACGCTCAAACTGACCCATGTTTTCAGAGTTGATGCGGAAGTACGCTTGAAGCGGCGTATCCACTTTCACGCCTTTAGGAACGTAGATGAACGATCCGCCGGACCAGACAGCCGAGTTCAAAGCAGAGAACTTGTTGTCTGTCGGAGGAATGACTTTTCCAAAGTGCTCTCTGAAGATGTCTTCATTTTCTTTAAGGGCCGTATCTGTATCCTTAAAGACGATGCCTAGGTCTTCAAGGTCTTCTTTCATGTTGTGGTAAACAACCTCAGATTCGTACTGGGCTGATACACCTGCAAGGTATTTTTGCTCAGCTTCCGGAATTCCAAGTTTGTCAAACGTACGCTTGATTTCTTCTGGAACCTCATCCCATGAGCGCTCCGACTTCTCAGACGGCTTTACGTAATACGTAATTTCATCAAAGTTAAGAGCTGCCATGTCTCCGCCCCACTGAGGCATTGGCATGCTGTAGAAATGCTCAAGAGATTTCAGGCGGAAATCAAGCATCCATTGAGGCTCGCTTTTCATACGTGAAATTTCTTCAACGATTTCTTTTGTCAATCCGCGTTTTGAACGGAAAATCGAGACGTCTTTGTCTGCAAATCCATATTTATAATCGCCGATATCCGGCATTTTTTTAGCCATCCGTATTCAACTCCAATCATAGTTGATGGAAGTTTCTCCATCATTGTAAGCAGGAGCGGGCAAGCCCTGAGCTGCCCGTTTTCCTGTTCAGCTGTTTTGAACGCCTTTTTCCATGGCCTTCCACGCAAGAGTTGCACATTTAATGCGGGCAGGGAATTTCGCAACACCCTGAAGCGCCTCAATGTCCTCAAGTTCAATGTCATCATCGTATTCTTTTCCCTGCATCATATCAGAGAAAATTTTTGACAGTTTAAGCGCGGTTTCAACAGACTGGCCTTTAATGGCCTGCGTCATCATAGAAGCAGAGGACATGGAAATGGAACAGCCTTCCCCGTCAAACTTGGCATCTTTTATCTCGCCGTCTTCAATTTGAAGGGTAAGGCGGATACGGTCGCCGCATGTAGGGTTGTTCATATCGATTGTTAAGCTATCTTCGAGTACACCTTTGTTCCGCGGGTTTTTGTAATGATCCATGATGACCTGACGGTACAAGGTGTCCAGGTTGTTAAAAGACATTTGTAAAGTACTCCTTTGTTTTAACAATTCCTGCAACAAGCTTATCGATTTCTTCTTCTGTATTGTACAGGTAAAAACTTGCACGTGCAGTGGAAGAAACATTCAGCCATTTCATAAGGGGCTGTGCGCAATGATGGCCGGCACGCACGGCAATGCCTTCTGCATCAAGCACTGTAGCCACATCGTGAGGATGAACATCCTCTATATTGAACGTTACAAGTCCTGCGCGGTGCTCTGGACCGTAAATCGTAATCCCTTCAACTTCTGAAAGGCGCTGGAGGGCATAGTCTGCAAGCTTGTGCTCGTATGCTTCGATGTTATCAAGACCAATATCCAGTAGGAAATCAATTGCAGCTCCAAGCCCGATTGCTCCGGCGATAATCGGTGTTCCGGCTTCGAACTTCCACGGAAGCTCTTTCCACGTAGATTCGTACAGGCCGACAAAATCAATCATCTCGCCGCCGAATTCGACCGGTTCCATTTTCTCGAGCAGCGCTTTTTTCCCGTAAAGAACGCCGATGCCGGTAGGACCGCACATTTTATGGGCAGAAAAAGCAAAGAAATCACAATCCAGATCCTGCACGTCAATTTTCATATGAGGAGCACTTTGTGCACCGTCAACGACCATGACTGCACCTTTGCTGTGCGCAATTTCTGCAAGTTCTTTGATAGGGTTAATGGTTCCAAGCACGTTTGAAACCTGCATCACAGATACAATTTTAGCCGCATCTGTAATGGTTGCTTTTGCATCCTCCAAGGAGATTGTTCCGTCTTCTTGAAGAGGGATGTATTTAAGGACAGCTCCCGTTTCTTTGGCAAGCTGCTGCCATGGAATCACATTCGCATGATGCTCCATGTGGGTGATGACAATCTCATCCCCGGCCTTAAGATTCGCACGCCCATAGCTCGCTGCAACTGTATTTAAAGCTGTCGTAGCTCCGCGCGTGAAGATAATTTCTTCCATCGATGAAGCGCCAATAAATTTCCGGACCTTTTCACGGGCTCCTTCATATCCATCTGTCGCCTTCGTTCCAAGCGTATGAACGCCGCGGTGCACATTTGAATTGTACTCCCGGTAATAGCGGTCAAGCGCTTCAATGACGGGCAGCGGCTTCTGTGAAGTCGCTGCACTGTCAAGATATACAAGATTCTGTCCATTTACCTGCTGATCCAAAATCGGAAAAAGTGAACGGATATCTTGAATATTCATTACTTAACTTTCCTTTCGATAACCTCAACAAGCTGTTTCTTAACGCCTTCAATTGGAAGGACGTTGACTACCGGCGCTAAGAATCCATGAATGACAAGGCGCTCTGCCTCAACCTTCGGAATTCCGCGGCTCATCAGGTAGTAAAGCTGAAGAGGATCTACACGGCCAACAGAAGCCGCGTGTCCTGCTGTAACATCATCTTCATCGATCAGAAGAATCGGGTTAGCGTCACCGCGCGCTTTTTCACTCAGCATAAGCACTCTTGATTCCTGCTCAGCGTTTGATTTTGAAGCACCGTGCTCGATTTTCCCGATGCCGTTGAAGACAGATGAAGCACTGTCTTTCATCACACCGTGTTTTAAGATATATCCTTCAGAGTTTCTACCGAAGTGAATGACTTTAGTCGTAAAGTTCTGAGTTTGGGATCCGCGGCCGACTACAACTGATTTAGTGTCGCCGTAAGATCCGTCACCCATCAGGTTTGTCGTATTCTCAGAGATTGTGTTTCCGTCGTTCATCAAGCCAAGAGCCCACTCGATGCGGCCATCTCGTCCTGCAGTACCGCGGCGGTTTACATAGGTTGTAACACCTTTATTCAAGTGATCAACAGCACCGTACGTTACTTTTGCGTTTGAGTTTGCGAAAACTTCTGTCACGATGTTAAAAACGGCTCCTTCAGTCTCTGTTACAGAGATATAGTTCTCAACATACGTTACTGAACTGTTGTTATCTGCTACGACGATTACATGGTTGAAAAGAGTCGTAGCCGGATTCTCGTGAACATACACAGCTTGAAGAGGTGCAGCAACTTCGACATTTTCAGGCACATATACGAACACTCCGCCGTTCATTAGGGCAGCATTCAATGCTGTCAGGCGGTGCTCATCGACTTTTACGCCGTCTGTCATAAAGTATTTTTTAACAAGCTCTGAATGCTCGCGTGCAGCTGTATGAATGTCTGTAAAGATTACTCCCTGGTCTTTCAGCTCCTGTGACAGAGATGAATAAGCAGGTGTTGTATCTAGCTGGACGTACAGATTTTTGTTCTCTTCTTCAAGGTCGATAAGAGATTTTACTTCTTCATGCAGACTGTCAAGTGACGCAAGCTTTTCGCTTTTCACTGCATGAGTTTTAAACTCAGTGAAGTTCCATTTGTCAATCTTTGTTTTATCCGGCTTTGGCATAGAAAGGTCTTCAGCTTTTGCAAGAGCCTGTAAGCGCAGTTCTGTTAGCCATTCCGGTTCGCCAAGTTCTTTTGAAAAACCGGCGACATAGTCATGGTTGAATGTTGTCTCTACTGTCATCTTAATCCCCCTAACGCTTACGCTTCTTGACCAACAGTTTCGTCTTCGATGCCAAGCTCTTGTTTAATCCAGTCATATCCTTCTGCTTCAAGGCGCTGAGAAAGCTCAGGTCCGCCTGATTTTACGATTCGTCCCTGCATCATAACGTGTACATGATCAGGTGTGATGTAGTTAAGCAGGCGCTGATAGTGAGTGATGATCAGGCAGCCGAACTCTTCAGAACGCATTTGGTTGATGCCTTTTGAAACGACTTTAAGAGCGTCGATATCAAGTCCTGAATCAATTTCATCAAGAATGGCGATCTTAGGCTCAATCATCATTAATTGAAGAATTTCGTTGCGTTTTTTCTCACCGCCGGAAAAACCTTCGTTCAGGTAGCGCTGTGCCATATCAGGATCCATTTCAAGGAACTCCATGTTAGAATCCATTTTGCGGATGAATTTCATTAATGAAATTTCTTCGCCTTCTTCTTTGCGCGCATTGATAGATGAACGAAGGAAGTCCGCGTTCGTTACTCCGCTGATTTCGCTTGGATACTGCATTGCAAGGAACAGACCTGCGCGTGCGCGCTCATCAACTTCCATTTCAAGTACATCTTCACCGTCAAGTGTGATGCTGCCTTTTGTTACTTCGTACTTAGGGTGCCCCATAATTGCTGATGAAAGCGTTGATTTACCAGTACCATTCGGTCCCATGATTGCGTGGAACTCTCCGCCTTTTATTTCAAGGTTTACACCTTTCAAAATCTCTTTTCCGTCGATTTCCACGTGTAAATCTTTAATCACTAATGTTGATCCTGCCATAACTGCTTATACCTCCAATAATCTATAAGATCTGAATTTAATCATTCTCAATTTATTCTCATTCTAATTTTATAACAAATGAAAAGTGAATACAACTTTTTCGGAGGCTGAGCCAATTCGCCGCAACCCAAAAGGAACCAGCCTGCGGCTGATTCCTTTTATCCATAGTCTATCCATTCATTTTCCGGTCAAGTTCCGCAAACAGCTGTTTGCTTTTCTGATAGTCCTCTTCACGATTCTTTTCTACTTCCATACGCTTCTCATGGTTTCTGCTGTACACTGCGTACCCCATTTTGTGGGACTGCATAAGAGCCTTTTCCATTTCAGTCGTGTAATTCAAATCAAGCTTCTGCTGACTTGCGTAGATAATGAATCATCCTCTCAGGTTTTGTAAAAACGATACTACTATCGTAATACCCCTTGTAAAAAAGTTCAAACCTGCTGAGAAGGGATAAGAATGAGTGACATACAAACAGAGCTCTTCACTGCCTGATGCAGGCAGAATTTAAATAGATGCTCTTATTTCCTGCTGTTTGCTACTGTTTCAGCTGATTAAGCTCTGTGATGCATTCCTGAACAAGCGTAACAGACTGGCTCATGGCGGCTCCTCCGCCGAATGCAGCCGTCACGCCTACGGTTTCGAGAATTTCCTGTTCGCTCGCACCCTGATCAAGGCATCCCTTTGTATGATAAATGATGCAGTATTCATCCTGGGAGTAAATACTGATCCCAAGGGCAATCAGCTGTTTTTCTTTTTGGGAGAGAGTCCCTTCCTTAAAGCATTCCTGTGTAAATTCATTATAAAGGTGAGCAAGTTCCGGCATTTTTTCTGTAAAGATGCCAAGGCCTTCTTTGTAATCGTGCAAAGCTGCTTCGCTTGAGTTTCTCGGTTCAAAATGCTGCATGATGTTCAGCTCCATTCCTAAGATTCAACACCGTTAGTATGCAGAAAACAGGTCCAGAGTATGCGGAAAAATACAGGATGCAGCAGCTTCATATTTGGTTTGGAGTGGCTGTTTTCTTCTATATAATATTTAATGTTGTTTAAGGAGGAATTTTCTTTTCTAATTTAGTTTGCAGTAGTACCCGTTCCCTTCCGCTCCGGGAACAAGATTACCGCGGGGAGGGCCGGAAGCTTCCTCGCTGCGCTTGCGGGATCTTCCGTGCCCTCTTCTTCCCTTAGAAAAGCGGAAGCGCCCGTTTTGCTCCGGCAGTCAGATAAGAAATCACCCGAAAAGTCCGGGTCCCGCCTTTTTGGGGGATTTTGTTCTGACAAAGGAGTTTGGCGCTGCAGCTGGACAAGGAGTCAAGTTCCCTCCGCTTCAGTACACTGGTGTTTTTGATCCATTTTAGGGAGTGACTCCATAACCGGAAGCATCTCCGTTACTTATGACTCTTTAGCTCATTCAGATCTGTTTGAAGGGTCATATCTCCGCTCCTTATGAACACTCATCTCCCGTGGACCTTACTGAAGGATCATATCTTCTCTGCTTATGACCCTTCATCTGATTCAGAACTATTCGAATGGTTATATCTCCACTTCTTATGACGCTTCAGCTCATTCAGATCTGTTTGAAGGGCTATATCTCCGCTCCTTATGACCTTTCGGCTCTCGTGTACCTGCCTGAAGGGCTATATCTCCGCTCCTTATGACCTTTCGGCTCTCGTGTACCTGCCTGAAGGGCCATATCTTCTCTGCTTATGCCCTTTTAGCTCATTCAGAACTGTTCGAATGGTTATATCTCCGCTCCTCATAACCCTTTAGCCCTAGCCCCTGAAAAGTGTCAGCACAAGAAAAAACCCGAACTGATTTCCCAGTTCGGATTTTCCAATGGCTGTGCAACTTATTTTCCGTCTACAGGCACAACGGCACCTTCGTATTTTTCTTCAATGAACTTCTGGATTTCTTCTGAGTGAAGAACGTCCACAAGCGCTTTGATCTCTTCTTTGTTTTCGTCACCTTTACGGACAGTAATGATGTTTACATATGGAGAATCAGATCCTTCAAGTGCAATTGCATCTTTTTGAGGATTCAGACCGGCTCCGATTGCATAGTTCGTGTTGATCAGAACTGCATCTCCCTCGTCATTGTTATAAGCCTGAGGAAGGATGCTTGCTTCAACGTCAGCTTTAAATTTCAGGTTCTTTTTGTTTTCGCCGATGTCGTCAACCGTAGCTGTTGTTTTATCGACACCTTCTTTAATTGTAATCAGGCCTTCATTTTCAAGAAGGGAAAGCATGCGTCCATGATCAGCAACAGAGTTGCTCATAATGATCGTTCCGCCTTCAGGAATATCTTCAAGTGATTTATGCTTTTTAGAATAAACACCGATCGGCTCGATGTGGATACCGCCGGCATTCACAAAATCGTAGTCCTTGTTTTCAGCCATTTGTGACTCAAGGTACGGGATATGCTGGAAGTAGTTAGCATCAATTTCTTCGCTTGCAAGGGATTTGTTCGGCAGGATGTAGTCCTGGAAAGGAACGATATCAAGCTCGATGCCTTTTTCTTCAAGTAAAGGCTGGGCTTCTTCTAAAATTTCAGCATGAGGAACATTTGATGCTCCAATTTTGAGGGTCTTTGTTTCCTCGCCGCCACCATCACCGCCGCCGCAGGCAGCAAGAGCAAAAGCAGATGTAGCAAAAACAGCACTTAAGAGTAATTTTTTCATAGTGATAATCCTCCCTAACGTTTATCTAATTTTGATGTTATAAAATCTCCAATAAATTGGATAATGAAGACAATGACAAGTATTAAAATGGTTGCAATCATCGTTACAGCATTATTGTTTCTCTGGAAGCCTTCCAAAAAGGCAAGGTTTCCAAGGCCGCCTGCACCAACTACTCCAGCCATGGCTGTGTAGCCGACAAGAGCAATCGCTGTTACTGTAATCCCGGAAATTAAAGCAGGAGATGATTCTGGAATCAGGACCTTCCAGATAATTGTAGATGTTTTAGCGCCCATTGATCTGGCCGCTTCAATAACTCCTTTATCAATTTCACGGAGTGCAATTTCAACCATCCGGCCATAAAACGGAGCAGCGCCGATAATTAATGCCGGCAGTGCCGCCTTTGCACCAAGGAACGTGTCAAGAATGGCCTTGGTAAAAGGAATAAGTAAAATGATCAGCAAGATAAACGGAATCGATCTAAAAATGTTTACAAATGCAGATATGATGACATTAACCGGCTTGTTTTCCCAAATTCCGCCTCTGGATGTCAGGAAGAGCAGCAAGCCGAGGATAATGCCCAGTACAAATGTCGCCGCCACCGAGAATGCAGTCATGAACAGGGTTTCACTGGTTGCTTCCCATACGTTTTCCCATCTCACGTTCTCAAACATTTGAAATCACCTCCGCCTCGACCTCTTGGCTGCGGATGTAGGCCATCGCTCTTTCAAGCTCACCCTGTTCGCCGTCCATGTGGATAAACAGTGTGCCGTAAGATCCGCTTTGCGTTTGTGAAATTTTCCCCTGAAGAATGTTTACCTGAATCGGATGGTTTCGGATCAGGTTCGTAATAAGGGGATTTTCAGTTGAGTCACCTACAAATGTCAGCTGAATAACCATGCCTTGCTTATATTTTTCAAGGATCAGCTCCATTGTTTCCTGCGTGTCGTCCGGCTCTGTTATTTGTTTCACAAAGCGCTTGGTGATCGACTGCTGTGGCCTTCTGAATACGTCAAGCACTTCTCCCTGTTCAACAATTTTTCCGCTTTCCATGACTGCCACGCGGTGGCAGATTTTTCGGATAACATGCATTTCGTGGGTAATCAGAACAATCGTCAGCCCTAACCGTTCGTTAATGTCAACAAGCAGGTCAAGAATGGAATCGGTTGTCTGCGGGTCAAGTGCTGAGGTTGCCTCGTCACAAAGCAGCACTTTTGGATTGTTGGCAAGGGCTCTCGCAATACCGACCCTCTGCTTTTGTCCTCCGCTCAGCTGGGAAGGATATGAGTCTTCCCGGCCTTCAAGTCCGACAAGCTTAATCAGCTCTTCAACCCTTTTAGCCCGCTGAGCACTTTTTATTCCGGCAATCTCTAGCGGAAACGAAATGTTTTCACGGACTGTTCTTGACCAAAGAAGGTTAAAATGCTGGAAAATCATGCTGATTTCCTGCCGCGCTTTTCTAAGATCGCTGCCGCTGATTTTATCGATGCCCTGGCCGGCCACCTGAATGGAGCCTTCCGTTGGTTTTTCAAGTCCGTTCAGCAGGCGGATAAGTGAACTTTTCCCGGCGCCGCTATAACCGATAATTCCGAAAATTTCACCTTTGTTTATGTCCAGATTGACGGAATCAACAGCCGTAACTCGGCCATTCTTCGTCTGAAAGACTTTTCGTACGTCCTTTAGCGTAATCATGAATTCACCTTCTTCCAAAATTCCACTCACTAACATTTTGCTCTATATCGCCTTGCTTCATGTTTTTTCTCAGTAAACAAAAAAGCCTTTCTGCAGAAATGAGCAGAAAGGCATATGTGAAAAAACCTTTCTCTCATCTTTCAAAGCTGCAAGCTTTGAGTGAATTGGCACCTTTTCAACAATGTTGACGGTTGCCGGGCTTCATAGGGCACTTCCCTCCACCTCTCTGGATAAGAGACTGACAAATTTATTAAATTGACTGTATATTTAGTGAGTTTATAGTACGAGAGTGATTCTATCATGCAACAAAAGTACGTGTCAAGAACAAAAGCGCAAGCGCCTTGGTCAGATCCGATAGGCAGATAAGAATCCGGCGAAAAAGTCCGGGTTTGACTTTTTTGACGGATTTGTTCTGACAGAGGATTTAGGCGCTGGAGCTGGACGAGGATAACCTTGTCTTATCGTGCTGTCGATTCTGTCAGTGACCTTATGCCGACAGCCTTTTCAATTGCCTGCTCCAAGTCTTCGAGCAGATCGTCTATATGTTCAATGCCAACAGAGAGCCTGATTAAATCCTCTGTTACGCCTGATTTTCTCAGGCCGTCAGCGTCGAGCTGCTGATGTGTCGTGCTTGCCGGATGAATGATGAGGCTCTTTGCATCCCCTACATTTGCAACGTGTGACCACAGCTCCGCAGAGTTGATCACTTTAGCCCCTGCTTCGCGTCCGCCTTCAATGCCGAACACCACGACTGCACCAGCTCCCTCCGGCAAGTATTTCTCAGCAAGTGCCCGGTCCGGATGCTTTGAATCTTCAGGATAGAGAACCCATTTAACTGCAGGATGTCCATTCAGATAGTATACAACCTTCCTCGTATTCGAGATATGCTCTTTCATTCTGACATGCAGCGTTTCAAGACCGAGGTTAAATTGAAAAGCATTAAACGGGCTGAGTGCAGGACCAAGATCTCTCAGCAGCTGCACTCTGGCTTTTACAATATAAGCCGCTTCCGGAAGGGCTTCTGCGTAAACCAGGTTATGATAGCTTGGGTCAGGTGTGGTGAAACCCGGGAACTTTCTGCTGTTCCAGTCAAATTTCCCTCCATCTACAATGACGCCGCCAAGCGTTGTGCCATTTCCAAGCAGCCACTTCGTCGCAGAATGAACAACAATATCAGCCCCGTGTTCGAGCGGGCGGCACAAATACGGCGTGGCGAATGTATTATCTACAATCAGCGGAATGCCGGCCTCATGTGCAATTTTTGCAACGGCTTCTATATCCAGCACTTGAAGACTCGGGTTGCCGATTGTCTCGGCAAAAATCGCCTTCGTTTTTTCTGTAATCGCGCTTCTGAAATTTTCCGGGTTCTCCGGATTAACAAATGTAGTTTCAATGCCGTATTTAGGCAAGGTCGTCTGGAAAAGATTATAGGTTCCCCCGTAGAGACTCGATGCGGACACGATTTCATCCCCGGCACCGGCAATATTCAGAATCGAGAGGGTGATGGCTGCCATACCGCTTGCTACCGCAAGACTTCCGACACCGCCTTCAAGTTCAGCGATGCGCTCCTCAAGGACGGAGGAAGTCGGATTATGTATACGCGTATAAATGTACCCCTGTTCTTTTAATGCAAATAAGTTTGAAGCGTGCTCAGTGTCATTAAAAACGTATGCATTAGACTGATAAATCGGAACAGATCTGGCGCCTGTTCCAGGATCAGGCTTTAGCCCTCCATGAATGTTGACGGTCTCCAAACGGTACTTTTTTCGAGTCATGATTCATTTCTCCTCCTAAATTAAAAAAATAAAAAACCCCTTCAAAGAAGAGGCGCGCATCCCGGTCTTCTTATCTTTCAGAGCATATCCACTCTGCTGGAATTGGCACCGTGATTTACTCGCTGTATCCGGTTGCCGGGCTTCACAGGGCCAGGCCCCTCCACCGCTCTTGATAAGATTTCTTATTATTCCTATTGGGATTGTATCATTTTATTTCTTCTTAAGTCAATTATTCGTTTGAATTTTTAGAAAATTATTTGCAGAGCTGAATGAGTGACTCTACTCGAAGTATATTTCTGAATGAGCCTTTAGCCTCCATAGCTCCAAGTTTTACAAGCTGCAAAAGCCTGATTGGCGAATGAAAGCAATCTTGAAAATGCCTTTCTTCCCCAACAATCTGCACATGAAAGAGTTCATCATCACTGCTTACATGACAGTTGCCTTTTTGCAGAACGAGAGTGGATTTTTGATTGAGGTTTTTAACCCAGAACTCAATTCTTACGTTTTCGTTTGGAAGCAGCGGCTGTATAAAACGGGCATTATTCATTTTTTCGGCAAAAAAGGTCAGATCCATTGTTTCTCCCCATTTCCGTTCAAGTGGTTATAGGAGAAATTCTATTTTTCCACACTTTTCCCTTTTAGAAAGCTTCGACATATTCCTTGCCTCAGTAAGACAAAATCTTTTCTTTTTCTATTTCCCAAGAAATATGTCAAATGCCGCCCTCATCAGGCGGCATATTCTTTCAATATTTGATAGAGATGTTCGACAGAATGAAAGGCATACGTTTTGCTGATCAATCTTCCTTTTTCAAAAATAAGCAGGCAGGGAACACTTTCGATTTCCCAGGCAGACGCCTGCTTCGGAAGATAATTCAGGTTGGCCATCTTTATTTCAAGGGCAGGCAGCATCGCCTCAACTACTGTCAGCATCTTTTTAGCGAGCTGACATGTTCCGCAAAAGGGTGTATATAAATAAAGAATGGCAGTATCCCTCTCTGCGAGTCTGCTTACCTGCTCTTCATTGCATTCAATCATTGCCTTTTCACAAACTCCCTTTATAAGTATTTCGCATGCACATCAATGTTTGCACTCAGCAGCACAGCTGCGACATGCTGATCAGGTGCAGTGGCAACTTCCCTGTACATTTTGTCGATAAACAAATGCGCAGCCTCGGGAAATTCACGTTTGAACTGTTTTCTCAGGCGATCCCCGGAATCATCAGAATCCACAAGCACATAAACATCACGGCTGAACAGTTCATCCACCATTTCATCAAGCCGTGTCAGACTGATTGTGCCATTTGTACAAATAATTTCAACCGGTTCGTTGACAACATTTAATACTTTTCGCTTATCAGATGTTCCTTCAACAATTATGACTTTTTCAACCTCAATTGCAGACATCGCCATCACCTATTCAGTTAGAGTATATGTTATCTATAACCTATTCGAAACGCATGAGGTTGTTTCCTTCTGACCTTAAAAACAGGCCGGAACAACAGGAAAAGGCAGTGGAACATTCCACTGCCAAGTCATCAGCACCAGCCGTTTTCTTCGTCACAATCGACATACTTCTCATCTTGTTTAGATAGAACGTCTGCATACTGAAAAAAGGAATGATTTTCTTCTTCATATCCATTTTTCAACGACACCTGACCGTCCGGGCCAAGTGACATCGAGCCGATTTGCTCTTTTTCAAAAAACAGATTCATTTGCCCGCCTTCAAATCTGCCGGTGACGCGGTCTGTAATATCCAGCCGTTTCTTTTCAAATGACATGCTGAAACACCCTCCTTTTTACTGTTTAGGGTGTCCAGAAGGTGAATGGATTATCAGTCTTCGTTTGTCATTTCTTCGTATTGCTCAGCTGTCATCAAGTTGTCTACATCACCTGCATTGCTTGGCTCAATGACAATCATCCAGGCTTTTTCATATGGAGAATCATTGACAAATTCAGGGCTGTCATCAAGGTCTTCATTAATTTCAACAACTGTTCCGCTGATTGGCGCATACAGCTCAGATACTGTTTTTACAGACTCAACGCTGCCGAATGGCTCGTCTGCTTTAATTTCGTCGCCTACTTCAGGAAGTTCAACAAACACAATATCTCCAAGCTCTGATTGTGCAAAGTCCGTAATCCCGATGCGTACTTTATCGCCTTCAACTTTAACCCACTCGTGTTCTTCAGAGTAGCGAAGTTCTTTTGGTGTGTTCATGTTTTCTACCTCCAACTGATTATCGTGTTTTATTTGTAAAAAGACTAAAAGGGTAAGTCTTCTACTTCTATAGCCAGGTTTCTTTAAACTGATCTTCTTTAAATCCGACAGTTGTCTTGCTTCCGTCCGTTGTCAGCGGGCGTTTAATCAGCATGCCGTCAGATGCCAGAAGTCCAAGAAGTTCATCTTCGGACATGGAGGATAATTTATCCTTCAGGCCAAGCTCACGGTATTTCTGACCGCTTGTGTTAAAGAATTTTTTGATCTCCAAGCCGCTTGAATCAAGCATTGATTTCAGCTCTTCTTTTGACGGCGGATTTTCGACAATATGTATTTCTTGTGCCTGCAAATGGTGATCTTCTAACCACTTTTTTGCTTTCCGGCATGTCCCGCATTTCGGATACCAGTAATATTTAAGCGCCACTCTTTTCACCACCTGCAACCGTAATTGAACAACATTATTTTACCACATTCTTTTTGACAAGCATAATGACAAGCATCGTCATTCTGCCATCTATTATCTTGGCCTTTTTTTCCGCAAAAATCATCAAAAAGACCTTTTCTTTTGAAAAAGGCCTTTTTGAAAGGTATTTATTACGCGCGGTATCCGTTCTCTTCGATCAGTGCAGCAGCGATTTCGCGCTTTTTGGCAATAACATTGATCGGCGTGTGGCGCGTGAATTTTCTTAATGCAGAGATCATCATGCGGAGAGTGTCTCCCTGTTCAATCGCAACAAGCGATTCTTTAGCATGCGCTTCAATTTCGTTGAATGCTTCCTGGCAATACACTTGCGTGTAAAGAAGTTTTTGAGCACTCTTTGCTTCGCCATACTTGTTGATTGCCTTTTCCGTGCGGAGGATGGCAGATTCCATAGCGTATACACTGCTCACGATATCAGCAATGTTCACTAAAACTTCCTGTTCCTTCTGCAGGGACTGGCCGTATTTCTGAGCAGCAAGTCCAGCAATCATTAAACCGATTTTCTTTGCATTTTTCAGAAGATGCTTTTCTTGCTCCAGAACGCCGTCTCCCGGTTCTTCTGGCATAAGCATCATTAACTCTTCCTGAAGAGCCTGTGCTTTTTGAAGAAGCGGCAGTTCACCCTTCATTGCTTTTCTTAAATATGTGCCGGGAACGAGAAGACGGTTGATTTCATTCGTCCCTTCAAAAATACGGTTAATACGTGAGTCGCGGTATGCTCTTTCTACTTCGTACTCAGCCATGAAGCCGTAGCCGCCGTGAATCTGAACGCCTTCATCAACGACATAGTCAAGCGTTTCAGAACCGAGGACTTTATTCAGTGAACACTCAATCGCATACTCTGCAATAGATGCAGCAACTTCTTTTCCGTCCTTGACTTCCTCAGGAGTCAGGCGGCTCATGCGGTCTTCAAATAATCCAACTGTACGGTACACTGAGCTTTCCATTGCATATGTTTTTGAAGCCATGTTTGCCAGTTTTTCCTGGATGAGCGAAAAGCTGCTGATTGGCGTTTTGAACTGCTGGCGCTGGTTGGCATATTCAACAGATACGTCAATAATGCGTTTAGATCCGCCGATTGTTCCGACAGCAAGCTTATAGCGTCCGATGTTTAGAATGTTAAAGGCAATAACGTGGCCTTTTCCAAGGTCTCCAAGAAGATTTTCTTTAGGAACAAGCGCATCTTCTAAAATAAGCGTTCTTGTAGATGAACCTTTGATTCCCATTTTCTTTTCTTCCGGACCGGTTGATACTCCAGGGTATTCTTTTTCTACGATAAATGCCGAGAAATGCTCGCCGTCAACCTTTGCATACACAACAAACACATCTGCAAAGCCGGAGTTTGTGATCCACTGTTTTTCACCGTTCAATACATAATGCGTGCCTTCTGCGTTAAGCTTTGCCGTCGTTCTGGCACCAAGGGCATCTGAGCCTGATCCCGGTTCAGTCAGTGCATAGGCTGCAATGCGCTGACCTGATGCTAGATCTGGAAGGTACTGCTGCTTTTGCTCTTCGCTTCCGAAAAGAACGATTGGCAGAGATCCGATACCGACATGCGCACCGTATGAAAGAGAGAAGCTTCCTGCACGGGCAAATTTTTCAGTAATCAGCGCAGAGCTGATTTTATCAAGGCCTAGGCCGCCGTATTCTTCAGGTACGTCAGCACCTAGAAGGCCAAGGTCGCCTGCCTGCTTCAATAGTTTGACAGACTTATCAAACTGGTGATTCTCAATATCTTCAAGTTGAGGAAGTACATCATTTACGACGAAATCCTCCGTCGTTTTGGCAATCATTTTATGCTCATCTGTGAAATCCTCTGGCGTAAAAACACTTTCAAATGTCACATCATCAAGTAAAAAGCTTCCGCCCTTGATTAGATTTTCAGTTGTTTTTGACATTGCTTGTTCCCCCATTTTCCTGATTTTTTAAGCCTTACACTAATTCAAATACTCCAGCTGCACCCATTCCGCCGCCGATGCACATTGTGACAACTCCGAATTGCTCGCCGCGGCGCTTCATTTCGTGAATAAGGGAAAGGGTTAATTTAGCTCCCGTACACCCAAGCGGATGACCGAGCGCAATTGCTCCTCCATTGACATTCACTTTCTCTTCATCGATCCCAAGAGCTCTTATGACTTGAATAGACTGTGAAGCAAATGCTTCATTTAATTCAAAAAGTCCAATATCAGACAGGCTTAAACCTGCAGCTTTCAGTGCACGAGGAATGGCTTCGATCGGGCCGATTCCCATTACTTCAGGAGGAACTCCGCCTACTGCAAAGGAGCGGAATTTCACGAGTGACTCCAGTCCAAGCGCATCCGCTTTTTCACGGTCCATGACCATTACAGCAGCAGCACCGTCGCTCGTCTGCGAGGAATTTCCTGCTGTAACGGATCCTTTCACATTGAATGCAGGTCTTAATGTTGAGAGAATCTGCATAGTCGTTCCAGGACGGACACCCTCGTCTTTTGAGAACTGGAACGTCTTTTCGCGGAGCTTATGATCTGCTCCAACACTTCTCTGTGTAACCTCTACAGGTACGATTTCATCGTCAAACTTGCCCTCTGCAATAGCTCTTGCCGCTTTTTCATGGCTTCTTACTGCAAAGGCATCCTGCTCTTCGCGGCTGACTCCGTATTTTACAGCTACCTGCTCTGCCGTATGGCCCATTCCCATGTAATACTCAGGCGCACTTTCAGCAAGCACTGCATTCGGACGGACAACGTGGCCCATCATCGGCACCATGCTCATTGATTCGGCTCCGCCTGCAATGGCTGTATCCGAGTGGCCAAGCATGATTTTTTCCGCTGCGTAAGCAATACTTTGAAGACCGGACGAACAGTAGCGGTTGACTGTAATTGCCGGTACTGTATACGGCAATCCCGCAAGCGCGCCGATGTTTCGTGCAAGGTTCAGCCCCTGCTCTGCTTCAGGCATCGCACATCCAATGATCAGATCATCAATATTTCCTTCGTATCCGCCAGCACGCTTAAGTGTCTCTTTTACGACTAGCGCTCCAAGATCATCTGGTCTTACGGCTGCTAGTGACCCTTTTTTTGCTCTTCCGACAGGTGTTCTGGCACCTGCTACAATGACCGCTTCTCTCATGACAGTGCACCCTCCTAGTTACGTAATGGTTTTCCTTTTACAAGCATGTGCTGCATTCTTTGCTGAGATTTGCCTTCCTTCACGAGACTCAGGAACGCCTCTCTTTCAAGATCAAGTAAGTACTGTTCATCTACTTCCGTGCCAAATGGCACTTTGCCTCCCGCAATGACATAGGCGAGCTTTTGGGCAATTTTCAAATCGTGCTCTGAAATATATCCTGACTGAAGCATGGATTGTGCTCCAAGAAGAAGGGCAGCATAACCTGTCTCGCCTACGACAGGTACCTTTTTGCGTACAGGTGCCTTATAGCCGTTATCAGACAGCTGCAGAACTTTCTGCTTTGCATCATAAATGAGGTGATCCCCATTGAAGCTTACAGAATCTTTTTCATTCATAAAGAAGTTTTCTTTTGCTTCAGCTGCAGAAGAAGAAACTTTAGCTGTTGCAATCGTTTCAAATACTTTATTGGCTACGTTCTGCAGATCGAAATCGACGCCTTTTGGAACGCTGTTGAGAAGTTTAATGTAAAGCTCTTTATTGCCTCCGCCGCCCGGGATCAGGCCTACGCCGGCTTCAACAAGTCCCATGTACGTTTCGCTTGATGCCTGAATGCTTGCAGACGGAAGACAGATTTCGGCTCCTCCGCCAAGTGACATGCCAAATGGAGCAGCAACGACCGGCTTTGGACTGTATTTGATTTTCATCATAGCCTGCTGGAAGTGGCGGACAACCATGTCAACTTCAAAGTAGTTGTCATCCTGAGCTTCCATCAGGATCATGGCAAGGTTCGCACCGACGCAGAAATTTTTGCCCTGATTGCCGATGACAAGCCCTTTAAAGTTCTTTTCAACTTCATCCACGGCAAAATTAATCATCTGGATAATATCTAGACCGATCGCGTTATTCGGTGAATGGAACTCAAGCAGCGCTACTCCGTCGCCAAGATCCACCAAACTTGCTCCGCTGTTTTTCTTAATGACGCCTTTTTTCTCTTTTAAGTCCTTGAGATTGATGACTTTTTCGTTCGTCTCAATGCGTCTGTAATCGCCATCATGGTAATAGTAAGAAACACCGTCTTCTTTTTTATAGAAAGAAGTGAAGCCTCTCTCAAGCATGTCTTTGATCCAGGCCGGAACCGTTTTTCCTTCAGCCTCCATTTTTTCAACTGATTTTGAAAGACCGATACTGTCCCATGTTTCAAAAGGGCCGTACTGCCAGCCGAATCCCCATTTCATTGCTTCATCGATGGCAAGGATGTCATCTGCAATATTGCCGAGAAGTTCAGCAGAATAGAGAAGAGTAGGGCTTGTAATATTCCATAGAAGCGTTCCTGCTCTGTCGCCTGAATAGATAAGCGCTTTCATTTTTGCCGCTGAACCCTTGATCTGTTTTGCAGCCTCGATGCTCTGAGCCTTCAGCTTCTTCCGTTCTTGATACTCCAGGGTCTCTGGATTCAGCTCGAGAATCTCTTTTCCTTCTTTTTTGAAGAATCCCTGGCCTGATTTGCTTCCGAGCCAGCCGTTCTCAAGCATCTTTTTCATAAATTCAGGAATGTCGAATACGTCTTTCTCTTCGCCGTCCACTTGGTCGTAAACGTTCTTTGCAACATGTGCAAAAGTATCAAGTCCTACAACATCAAGCGTTCTGAAAGTTGCGCTTTTTGGCCGGCCGATAAGAGGACCTGTTACGGAATCCACTTCACCTACACTGTATCCGCCCTTTTGCAGTTCCTTAACGGTAACAAGGAGGCCGTATGTTCCAATTCTGTTGGCAATGAAATTTGGAGTGTCCTTTGCTTCAACTACTCCTTTTCCAAGAACATCTTCCCCGAACGTTTTCATAAAGGATAGAATCTCGGGCGATGTTGCTTTTGTCGGGATGATTTCGAGCAGTTTCAGGTAGCGCGGCGGGTTGAAAAAGTGAGTTCCGAGGAAATGCTTCCGGAAATCATCAGAACGCCCTTCTGACATCGCTTCTACTGAAATACCTGATGTATTTGAGCTGACAATGCTGCCTTGTTTTCTATATTGATCTACTTGCGTAAAGACTTTTTTCTTCACTTCAAGATTTTCAACGACTACTTCAATAATCCAATCCACTTCAGCGAGTCTGTGCATGTCATCATCGAAGTTACCCGCTTCGATTAAAGCCAGATTTCCTTTTGCAGTAAGCGGTGCCGGCTTTTGCTTGAGAAGCTTTTGTACAGCTTCTGATGAGATGCGGTTTCTTACAGCTGCATCCTGCAGAGTCAGACCTTTCTTCTCTTCGCTGTCAGTCAGCGTGCGCGGTACAATATCAAGCAATAGAACAGGGATTCCGATATTTGCCAAGTGTGCAGCAATGCCTGAACCCATGACTCCGGATCCGAGAACTGCCGCTTTTCTAATACGCTGGTTCATGAATGCTCCCCCTTTAGTCGCTTTGAATGAATGCTCATTCATTTTTTGATGAAAAAAATATCCGGGAAATCTTCCCTCTATCTATTAATATAAAAGATTTAGAAAATTTGTTCAACACATTTACGAAAAATTCACATATTAATTTTTAAAAAACGATTTGTCCCATTGATTTGACACAAATAACGGCAGCTCTAATTACATGAAAAAATGAACCCCTGGGAAAAATATAACCGGGGAGGTGATCAATCATGGCAAGACTGAAGAAAGATCCATCAAATGCAGGGATCAGCGCTGCAAGTGTAAAGGGAAGCTCCGGGCCAACAAACGAAATGGCCGGCGGAGGGAAACGCTCAAGCACAAACCAGCAATATAAGAAAAAGAATATGGGACAGGAATAGGTTTTCTATCTTTAGCCAAATGAGGGTCAGTCCCGCCGTCCTTTAAAACACGGCGGGACTGACCCCTATTTTTTAAAGATGCCCTTCAGCACAAATAATGCGTTTGAAGGCCTTTCTGCCAGCCTTCTCATGAAGTAGCCGTACCAGTCTGTGCCGTACGGGACATAGATCCTCATTTTATAGCCTTCTTCTGCAAGTTCAGCCTGGCGCTCTGGGCGGATTCCATAAAGCATCTGAAACTCAAATTGATCACTCGGAATTCTGTTTTCTTTTACAAATTGCTTTGTAAATTCAATGATGGCATCATCATGTGTGGCAACAGCCGTATAGTGACCGTTTTGCATATGCATTTTTATGAGCTTTTTGAAGTTTTCATCCGTATCTTTCTTTTTTGGAAAGGCGACTTGCGGCGATTCCCTGTAAGCTCCTTTTACTAATCGCAGATTCGGATGATAAGCGCTCAGGTCCTCCAGGTCTTTCGCTGATCTGTATAAATAAGCCTGAATCACAGTACCCAGATCATATTCCTTCTTTAGCTCTTTGAATAGTTTAAGTGTCTTCCCGCACCTTGCATAGTCTTCCATATCGATGGTGACAAAGACTCCATGCTGTTTGGCGGCTTCCATAATTCTTTTCATATTCCGATAAACAATTTCATCAGAAAGATCCAGGCCCATTGACGTTAACTTCAGTGAAAGTTGGGAATGAAGCTGTTCTCCCGCGATTGTTTCAATAGCCTTTATGGACTGCTCAGCCATTTCATTTGCCTCAATTTCGTTATCAACAAACTCCCCAAGATAATCAATAGTCACATCCAGCTTTTTTTGATTGAGCCCTTTTATGACTTGTGCAGCCTGCCCGATCGTTTCTCCGGCAACAAAACGCGATGCGCCGAATCTCGGGCCGTAGCGCTTTGCGGCATTCGTCAGCCATTTGTTTTTTGATAAAAACAGGAAAAAATGACGGAATAAAAACTCCAACCGGCATACCCCTTCCGATATAAATTCTTACATAGGTAAACCTGTATAAAATCAGAAGCCTGAGGAACGATAAGGAAGAAAATGTCCAAGGAGGTTTTTCCATGCAACAACAGCAGAACACAGGCCAGCAGCAAGGCATGATGCAGCAGCCGCCTGCCATGATCACAACAAAAGATCACCTTTACTTAACCGATATGCTTTCATGGAATTTGCTCGCCATGAAAAAAGCCCATTTTTTCGCTTCTCACTGCAGCGACCAGCAAATTAAAGCAGAGCTTGAAAAGACCGGAAAGATGCATGAAAAGCATTATACGGCCATTCTTAATCACTTAAATCCAAATCAGGAAGCAAGTTCAACACAGCTTCAATAGGAGGGGTGCAGCATGAACAACAGTCAAAACCAGAATAAAATTGGAAATCCTGAAACACAAGTTCCCAAAACCCCGCAGATGAACGACAGGGACTTCATTAACGAACTGCTTGCAACTGAAAAGTACATGACTGACTCTTATTCCACTGCCATGAATGAAATGAGCAACGATGCTCTTTATCAGGATATTCAGGCGATCTTTAATGAAACACAAAATTGTCAGCGCGAGCTTTACAACATGATGTATAAGTACGGATGGTACAAACTTGAAGCTGCCGACACAACTAAAGTCCAGCAGTCTCATCAGCAGTTTGCAGGCTACTTGCAGCAGCAGTCTCCGTATATTCAGTAAATACAAGAAAAAAGCAGCCGACGGCTGCTTTTTTATCTGCACTTTTCAATAAATGTTTTAAAAAGTTTATGCATGGCTTCATCTTCAGCTGCCATTTCTTCAGGATGCCACTGAACAGCTAATACATACCAGTCCTCATAAGTTCCCTCAAGTCCTTCTACAATCCCGTCCGGAGCGGTCGCAGTTGCAGAAAGCGTATCTGCGAGTCTGCCTACAGCCTGGTGATGCATGCTGTTTACTCTTACAGAATCCGTTCCGAAAATCCTTGCAAGCTCACTTCCTTCTGATACTTCGACCATATGAGTAGGGTCTGGTCTGTCTGCTGTTTGGTAATGTTTAATCGGATCTTCATACTGGCTTTCAATATCCTGTATGACTGTCCCGCCAAGGGCAGCGTTCAGCATAGCGATCCCTCTGCAGATACCAAGCACGGGTTTTTGGCTTTGCTCTGCATATTTCACGACAGAAAGCTCCATTTGATCCCGCGCTCCGTTTGTTTTCCTAAGCATCGGATCTGGGTCTTCCCCGTATGAGTGAGGATCAACGTCCTCTCCACCGCTTAATATAAATCCATCACACTTCGAAACAAGGGTTTTTGCAGCTTCGTCGTCCACTAAAGGGATAACGACAGGGATGCCGCCTCCCTGTATGACCGAACTGATGTATTTTTGGTGAACATGGACACTTTGAATGTCCCCGTGGTCCACGACTGAACTTGTAATGCCGATAACCGGCTTAGACTGGTCCATCAAGTTTCACTCTCCTAATCTATGTTATTGGTCTATACCCTCACATAGTAAGTTTGAACCTGATTTTAAACCTGTCTTTTTGCAGAAAGAGCTTCCCATTCTTCTCTTAAAATCCCAACTCTGACTGAATCGTAGTATTTACCCTCCACTACCCTGCATTTTCTCATCCTTCCCTCAACGGTCATTCCAAGCTTTTCTCCAACCTTTATCATTCTGGTATTGCCTGACCAGGTTGTGTATCCCGCTCTGACAATCGGCAGGGATTCAAACAGATGATCAATCCACATTCGAAAAGCTTCCGTACCGTATCCTCCGTTCCAATAAGCGGGATCATAGATGCCGATGCCCATTTCCAGCCACATGGACGGCTCATGTTCCCAGTAATAGCTGACGGTTCCAATTACTTTTTCATCCACGGTAATGGCCCAGTAGTCATCCAGTCCGACAATGCTTTCTTTTTGAGAGAGAAAATCGGCCAGAGTCAAACTTTTATGTTCAAAATAGGGGGCGTCCCATTTTTTCCATTCAGGGTGTTCGTCACTGTATTTTATTTCCCAAAGGTGAATAAGATCTCTGCTTTCAATAGGGCGAATTATTGTTTTTTGCTGCTTCATTTCGTTTATCCTCCGTTTTGGGATGTGATTTTTCACTAAAATTCTTTTACTCTCTAAAACTATACCTTATAATGACAGAAACAGGTAAAATATGGAGGTTGTTGGGTTAATGAGAAGTATTGCTTCCGCTTTAATCATCTATTTTTCTTTAGTCGGCATTCTTTATGCATGCGGCTATTTATTCGACATTACCTGGCTTCAGTGGCAAAAAACGGTGTACGATCAGGCTGGAGGAGTGAAAACGGTTACAGGTTCAGTTATTCCTTTTTTTCTTTGTGCACCAGTTCTTTATGTCTTTTCAAAAAAAGCATCGGGACAGTCTTAAAATAAAAAATCCCAGAGTTCTTGGAGTATCTCTGAGATTAGGTGCGTTTTTTATTCGTCTGGGACATGCGGTGCTGTTCATTCAGCTGTTTTATTTCAGCAATCAGTTCTTTCACCATTTCCTTCTCTTCCGGATACGTTTCGTTCCAATGCTTGACCAAGGGCGGCATTGATTTAGCAATGTGCGAATAGAGCACCCACATTTTCACTTTTTCCTTCAGTTCAGGAGTTGCTTCCCCGAGGAGAAGCTCTGTGTATTTTTCAAGTAATCCGTCAAGCGGAGCATTCAACTCGTTCTGCACAAAAATTCCTCCATTATGTAAGGCAATGTTTCGGGCATGTGCTGCACCGGTCTCTTTTTTCAGATGTTAAATAATACAGACAGCAGGTTTGCCTGATTGTCGCTCCACCTGACTGCTTTTCTCTGAATAGCGGGTGAAACGGATTTTCCAATCCTTCGCCGAACAAAGAGCCGTCCGCCTTCCTTACCACATACTCATAATCTTCCTGTATTTGTTCTATCGTAACACACTCAGGCTTGTTTGCAAGGAGGGTTTCATACATCCAGACAATATAAAGGCCGACGTTTTCCCACAGAATCATTTTAGAAATTCTTGCTTCTTTAGAAACCGTCAGGACAAGCCTGCTCAAATGGTTTTTAAAAAGGCCGCGGAGAACTTCGTCCCTCCACTCATCCCTCTTTTCTCCCGGTACGGAGCACTCAAGCTTCCAGAAATAAAAAGACGGCAGCCATAGCGGGTCTTCATCATCTGATTCCAGGCTCATATTTTCGGGATCTGTATTCAGACCCTTCTCAAAGACGGTCATTGAGTAAAGCGTAAGTGCTGCAAGAAAGGCATACCTTTTCACAAACAGGGACCCTATCACATTTAGTCTGTCAGAATGGATTTTAGGCTTAACTGCCTCTAAATAAGAAAGCAGAGCTGCAGGTTCAAACAAACCGGCTGATTCAACAGACAGATCCGACCCGCTTCTGTCTGACCCAAGCCGAAACCTGGACAGGTCCTGAAGCTCCTCTTCACTTAGAAAAACGGTCATGAAATGGCAGCCTCTTTTATGATGCATCGTCCTCTTCCGTGGGGAATGCACAGCGGTGTGCCAAAAAGCGGATCCATCGTGACTTCGCAGTTCATCTGGAAAACATCCTTAACAAGATTGCAGTTAATCACATGCTCCGGACGGCCTTCTGCATAGATTTTCTTATCTTTGATCGCCACAATATGATGGGCGTAGCGGCAGGCAAGATTGAGATCATGAAGCACCATGACAATCGTTCTATTTTCTTTTTCATTCAGCTCAAACAGCAGATCAAGAATCTCAATCTGATGGGTCATATCAAGATAGGTCGTAGGCTCATCGAGCAGAATGATATCCGTGTCCTGAGCAAGAGTCATCGCAATCCAGGCGCGCTGACGCTGGCCGCCTGACAGAGAATCAACCGGACGTTCGGCAAATTCAAGCATTCCAGTAGATGCAAGTGCGTCCATCACCGCTTTTTCGTCCTTTTCAGTCCACTGTTTCAGCCAGTTCTGATAAGGATAGCGGCCCTGCTTCACAAGCTGCAGTACAGTCAGCCCTTCAGGAGCAGCCGGACCCTGCGGCAAAATGGCAAGCTTTTTGGCCACTTCTTTTGTCGGAAGCTTCGCAATGGCTTCTCCCTCAAGAAGAACAGCCCCTTTTTCAGGCTTCAGCAATCTCGCAATGGAACGCAGAAGAGTCGATTTCCCGCAGCCGTTGCTGCCTATAAAGACGGAAATTTCTCCTTTTGGAATCGTGAGGTCAAGTTCATTGATGATCGTTGTATCCCCGTAGGATAATGTGAGCGACTTCGTTTGAATAGCTGTCATAGTAGCCTCAGCTCCCTTTCGCATAAGAATGGGTTTAATTGTTTCTGCTTCTGTAAAGCAGATAAATAAAGTACGGAGCTCCGATTGCTGCTGTAAAAACGCCCGCAGGAATTTCGAGCGGGGCGAACAGGGTTCTTCCGATGAGATCTGCTGCCATTACAAGAACAGCGCCTATCAGAGCTGATACAGGAAGCAGGGCTCCAAAGGAAGATCCGACAAGCCTTCTGGCGATATGCGGCGCGATCAGCCCCACAAACCCAATGCCTCCGGCAAATGCCACTGCGCTTCCTGTCAGTGCTGTTGCAATCAGCAGAAGAATGAACCTGTTTTTCTGCACTGAGCTGCCAACACCGGCTGCAAGCTCATCCCCAAGCTCCTGAATGTTGACGTTCCGAACAAAAATAAAGCTGATGATCACGAGCACTATGGTAACAGGCACCATCACTTTCACCTGTTCCCACGTTGCAGAGTACACCGTCCCGGTAATCCATATATTTGCCTGCGCTGCTCTGTAAATCGGACCTTTGATCAGCAGCAGGGTTGTAAGTGACTGAGCAAGCATAGAAAGACCAATTCCGACCAGAACCAGCCTGATTGAGGATGAACCGCCCCTCCAGGATAAAAGATATACAAGCAAAGCAATAACCGTTGCGCCGATAAAGGCAGCAACCGGCATCCACTGAATTGGAACGGTCAGCGAATTGTTTTTATCACTGAAAAGCACCAGGAAAAGGACTATCGCGACAGATGCTCCGCCTGTAATCCCGATAATATCAGGGGATGCGAGCGGATTGCGGATAATGCCCTGCAGAATTCCCCCTGCAATGGCGAGAGATATGCCGACCATCAGCGCAATTAGAATCCGCGGCAGCCTGAACGAGTTAATGACGAGCTCATCCATTTCCGTTCCGTAGCCCGCAAGCGTCTTCAGCACCTGCAGCGGTCCAATCCGCATATCCCCCATTCCCGTGCTGAACAAAAACGTAAAAGACGTCACGGCAAGAAGGATTAAAAAGACAGCTAGTGCCTTTTTATCAATAAGAAACGAGATAAATCCTTTGCCGATTCTGAAAGATTGATAGCTTTTCATTGTTTCTGGAACCCCCTGCGTGCGATGTAGATGAAAAACGGCGTTCCGACAAGAGCTGTCATCACTCCAACCGGGACCTCTTCAGGCATCGCTGCAAATCTGGCTCCAATATCCGCTATCAGCAGCAGGACTGCACCAAGCACAGCGCAATACGGCAAGATCCAGCGGTGATCATTTCCAACCAGGTAGCGCGCTATATGAGGAATCACGATTCCGACAAACCCTACAGGTCCTGCAATGGCAACTGCACCGCCTGCAAGCAGAATAATAACGGCAGCTGTCACCAGTTTAACCGTCCCTGTCTTCTGCCCGAGACCTTTCGCCACGTCCTCCCCCATCATCAAAAGATTAATCTTAGATGCAAGAAACACGCAGATGAAAAAAGCCGCGGCTGTATAAGGCAGCACACTGTAGAGAATCTCAAGCTTTCTTCCCTGAACAGACCCTGCAAGCCAGAACAGCACCTGATCAAGGGCAGCCTCGTTGCTGACAAGAAATCCCTGAGTTAAAGAAGAAAACAAGGCGGCCATTGCAGCACCCGCAAGTGTGAGCTTCATCGGCGTAAGACCTTCACGCCCGAAGGAGCCTGCAAAGTAGACTGTAAACGCTGCAACTGCAGCTCCGGCAAACGAAATCCATGTGAAAGCCTGGAGAGACGTCACGCCGAATACGGACACAGCAATGACTACAAAAAAACCGGCTCCTGCATTGATTCCAAAAACCCCGGGAGATGCGAGCGGATTTTTCGTAAGGGCCTGCATCAGTGCCCCTGCAACAGCAAGACTTGCCCCTACAACCGCAGCAACCAAGGCTCTCGGAAGGCGCACATTCTGAATGATAATATGTTCATTTGATCCGTCAAAGCCTGTAAATGCAGCAATTGCGGTCTGCCAGGAGGTTTGGGTATATCCGAGCACAACACTTGCACAGGCACTTGCAATAAGAAGGATGACTCCAAGAACAAGTCCTCCGGATTTCATTAAATTAGATTGTAATAACATATTTATACCTCTTGATGTTAAACCATCCCAGGATTATTTTTTTCTACCGTTATTGTAACAAAATCCAATGATTTTGAAAATCATTTTCAATTAAATGTTGACAACGGAAATCAGAAAAATTAATATTTAACTTGTAAATGAAAATCATTATCAAATAAAATACGGGGGTAACACACATATGCAGGCTACATATCAAAAAGCATGGCTGGCACTGATTGCAATCGTTTTATCTGCAGTAATGCTAGCAGCATGCGGCAATGGCGAAAAAGAAGAATCAGCCGATACAGGCAGCAAAGATAAAGAAGGCGAATCTTATACAGTTGAACACGCAATGGGCACGACAGAAGTAAAGGGCAAGCCTGAAAAAGTGGTCATCCTTACCAACGAAGGAACAGAAGCACTGCTTGCACTTGGAGTAACACCAGTGGGAGCCGTTAAATCATGGATTGGCGACCCTTGGTATGAGCATATTGCCGGAGACATGAAAGACGTTGAAGTTGTTGGAGACGAAAGTGCTCTTAATGTAGAAGCAATCGCAGCGCTTAAGCCTGATCTAATCATCGGAAACAAGCTGCGCCAGGAAGATCAGTATGAAAAACTAAGCAAAATTGCACCGACTGTTTTTTCAGAAACGCTGAAAGGACAATGGCAGGAAAACTTCAAATTCTACGCAAAAGCACTTGACCGCGAAGAAGAAGGCAAAAAAGTCCTTGCAGACTACGATGCACGCATTGCTGAACTGAAAGAAAAAGGCGGAGAAAAGCTAAATCAGGACGTATCTGTCGTCCGTTTCATGGCTGGCGCTACCCGCATTTACAACAAAGACTCGTTCTCAGGAGTCATTCTTGAGCAGCTTGGATTCACAAAGCCTGCAAACCTTGAAAAAGTATTCTCTGATAACCCTAAGGACCTGTTCGCACGTGAAGTAACAAAAGAATTGATTCCTGAAATGGACGGAGACCTTCTCTTCTACTTCACATATGACCCGGCTGAATCAAAAGCTGATGCAGACAAACAGGTGGAAGAATGGACAAATGACCCGCTTTGGAAAAACCTGAATGCTGTGAAAGAAGGTAAAGCTTACCAGGTGAGCGATGCAATCTGGAATACATCAGGCGGAGTAAAATCAGCGAATCTTGTTCTTGATGATATTGAAAAGCTGGTTCTTGAAAACTAATCATTGTCTCCCGCTTATCTTTATATAGACCCTTTTAAACGCAGAAACGTCCTCCTGTTAGGGGACGTTTTTTCGTTTCTTCTATTGAATGACTAATTTTTCTAATTCCTCTTACTCATACCCGCTGATTCTTCAATACCTCTTCACCGTCATTTATCGGCAGAAAATTCAAATTATTCATCTGGATTTTGTGGTATTCTTTAAATGAACTTTGGAAAGCTAATAGGTAGAAATTGGACGGGAGGGACTGTAAACAAATGCTGCAGGCCGCATTGTGGGGAGCTTTTGCCGGTTCCTCTATTCTGCTGGGCGCATTGCTTGGCATTTATAAGGAAATCCCCCGCAGAATCCTCGGGTGGATTATGTCGTTTGGTACAGGTGTTTTAATTGGAGCAGCTTCCTTTGAACTGTTAAGGGAATCTGTAGATGACGGCGGACTGATGACCGCATCAGCAGGATTTATCATTGGTTCGCTCACCTTCACGATCAGCGAACTGCTCATTACGAAAAAAGGCGGCAGTGACCGCAAGCGATCAAACAAAAACCCTGAAAATCATTCTGGAGTCTCGATTTTTATCGGCACTGTCATTGATGCCATACCTGAGTCCGTCATCATCGGAGTCAGCCTGCTTCAGGAAAATGCCGTCAGTTTCCTGATGGTCACAGCTGTTTTTATCAGCAATTTTCCAGAAGGACTGTCAAGCTCAGTCGGACTGCGCAAGGACGGGTATTCGAAAAAGAGAATTCTTCTTATGTGGCTCATTGTGCTTATTCTGTCCTCTTTAAGTTCTTTTCTTGGATATACGCTTCTTCAGCAGGCAGGCCCTGAGATTATTGCAGGAATAGGTGCCTTTGCAGCAGGAGGCATCATCGCGATGGTTGCATCAACCATGATGCCTGAAGCATTTGAAGAGGGAGGGCCAATAGTGGGCTTTATTGCTTCCATTGGTGTGCTGGCCTCATTAATCTTATCTAACTTGTAAAAGGGCCCCGCTTTTAGCGGAGCCCTTTTCTCATCCTGTTAAGATGTCTTCATTCGGATATTTGATTTTTTCTTTTTGAGGTTTTGCAATGGAGAATAGAAGCGTAAGCGGTCCTACTTTTCCTAAGAACATGATAAAGATGATGACTTGTTTTCCAAGGTCAGTCAGCTTTGGCGTAACGGACATGGACAGACCGACAGTACCAAAGGCAGACACCACTTCAAAAACGATTTCCATGAATGTAAGGTCTTCTGATACCGTCAGGATAAAGACAGCTGTAATGACAAATAGGAGACTTGCGACTGTAATAGCAAGGGCTTTTACAATGTATTTTGGATGAAGCGAACGTTTGGCAATATTGAGTGTTTCTCTCCCCCTTAAAAAAGAAAAGGTGGCAAAGAGAATAATAATTGCGGTTGTAAGCTTAATTCCGCCTCCGGTTGACGCACTTCCTGCTCCCACGAACATGAGAATGATCATAAGGAATAGAGTCGAATCTTCAAGACTTGCCATATCAAGGGTATTAAACCCGGCGGTTCTAGGAGATACAGCCTGAAAATACGAGGCAAGGAGCTTGCTTCCTGACGACAGATTTCCGAGAGTTTCAGGGTTTGAATACTCAATAAAGAAGATAATGAACATAGCTGCTGTATTAATAATGAGGGTTCCAACCAGCATCAGCTTCGTATGAAGCGAAAACTTTTTAAAGCTTCTTTTCCGCCAAATATCGATGAGTACGGTAAATCCGATCCCTCCGATAATAAAGAGAGATGAAAGCACAAAATTGATCAGCGGGTCTCCCACATATCTCATCAGATTATCCGGCCATAAGGCAAATCCGGCGTTATTAAAAGCAGAAATGGAATGAAAAAAACTGTAAAACAAACCTTTTTCCCAGCCAAACTCAGGAACCCACCTGAATGAAAGGAAAATCATTGCAATAAACTCGATGATTAAAGAGAATAAAAATAAGTACTTTACTAAATTAATGACACCTCCTATAGAGGTCTGGTTCAGAGCCGTTTGCATCATTAAACGTTCTTTAATGCCGATTTTACGTCCTAAAACCATGTAAATAAGAACACCAAAAGACATAATACCGAGCCCGCCAAGCTGTATGAGCAAGGCGATAATAAACTGGCCCGTATATGTGAATGTCGAACCTGGATCAACAGGCGAAAGCCCCGTTACTGTCATAGCTGATGTCGCCACAAAAAAAGCATCAATCCACCTGATCGGCTCATGTGTCGCTGCGGGCAGCATGAGCAAAGCAGATCCAAGGGAAATTCCCACTGCAAAAACAATCACTAGAAGCTGGGACGGATTAAAACGAATCATTTTTTGCAGTTTCTGAGAACTGATCACCTACATCCCCTCCTCCTCAAATCTTGATATGTCCTTATTACGTCCAATTACCAGCAGAATATCACCGGTTTTAATGGATTCTTCCGCCGGCGGGGAAACAATGATTTCTTCCTCCCGCTGAATTCCTACAATGTTGCAGCCGTATCTCGATCTTATATCAAGATCAATCAGTGTTTTTCTGTGAATTTTTGATGTAGCGACTAGCTCAGCCATACTGTAATCTTTTGATAGTTCAATGTAATCAACCATTTTTTCTGAAAAGATATAATGAGCAATGCGTTTTGCCATATCACGCTCCGGATGGATGACTTTGTCTACTCCTATTTTGTCTAAAACTTTGTGATGATAGTCATTTTGAGCCTTTGCCCAAACCTGGGGAATCTTCATCTCTTTTAAAATCAGTGAGGTCAGGATGCTCCCCTCAATATCATCGCCGAAAGAAACAAAGGCATGATCCACATTCCGGACCCCAAGCTGCTTCAATGTTGTTTCATCAATCGCATTTGCCTGCACAGCCAGCGTGGCATATTGAGAATAGTACTGCACCTTTTCATCATCTTTATCAACTGCCAGCACTTCAATTCCCATTTCATGAAATTCCTTTACAAGGCTTCCTCCGAAACGTCCGAGCCCAAAAACCGCAAACTGCTTTCCCACCTGATTTTTCCTTCTTTCAATCCATTATTTTTGCACACAAAAAAGACACAGAGGTCCCATGAACCACTGCGCCTGTTTTTTTAGACAGCAATATGTTTCATTTATCCTCTCTCAAGAACGCTTGCGAAGTTAGCTGTCGGATTCGGGCAATGAGAGTAGCCCTACCTGTAAAGGATTCACCCCGAGCTGCAATCTGCAGCAAATTTGGGTCCCCCGCTCCTAATGGATTCAGCGATTTAAGAACATATGAATGTGAGTTATGAGAGTATCTTACTCCTGTTGGAATGGACAGTAAAGAGCCATATTCGGGCAAATAGCTTTGATTTCATGTGTTAATCATTCATTTAAGCGCTTACATATATGTTTTGCTGATTGTGGCTGTAAATTTCAGGTTTTTTCGCAAGGCATACCTGCGTACTTCGATATAGATTGCTGAAGCGGTAAGTGTGATGTGATCATTACGTCCAACTATCGTATTTTTTCTTCCGGCTTCTGTGTCTTACCTACCGACTTTTGTACTTTTACAACCAACTTCATTCATTTTACATCCAACTCTGTCTCCGCAGGGCGTAACTCCGCCTACCGCTAAAAAAGAGGTCATCTCAGGGGATTCCAGTCCGGCTAACAATCCAAAGTCAGTGTCTAACAGTCCAAACTGCCGTGCTAACAAGCGAAATACGGGGTCTAACAATCCTGGTCCATTTTTGGGTGAAAAAACACCGCAAAAAAACCAGGCCGCCGCGGCAGACCTGGTTCACACTCTTTATAATTTTGCACGCTGCAGCCTTAAGGCATTCAGTACGACTGATACGGAACTGAAGGCCATGGCTGCTCCTGCAAGCCACGGTGCAAGCAGACCGGCCGCTGCAACTGGAATGCCGAGCGTATTGTATCCAAAAGCCCAGAAGAGGTTCTGCTTGATGTTGCGGATGGTCAGCTTGCTCATGTAGATGGCATCTGCAATGCTGTTCAAGTCGCCTCTCATCAGCGTAATATCCGCAGCTTCCATGGCGATGTCCGTTCCTGTGCCGATTGCCATGCCTGTGTCTGCAGCGGCGAGAGCTGGAGCATCATTAATGCCGTCTCCTACCATCGCCACTTTTTTCCCTGCCTTCTGAAGGTTTATCACTTCTTCTGCTTTTCCTTCAGGAAGCACTTCAGCAATGACATGATCAATGCCCGCAGCTTTAGCGATTGCCTGTGCTGTCCGTTCATTGTCGCCCGTCATCATGATGACGTTAAGTCCCATCTGCTTTAACCGTTCAACCGCTGCTTTAGATGTTTCTTTGATCGTATCAGCTACTGCAATCAAACCTGCTAGTTCCCCGTCAATTGCCGCAAGCATAGCCGTTTTGCCGTCAGCTTCAAAGCGTTCCTTTTCAAAAAGAGCTGGTTGTGCGTCGATCCCGTATTTCTCCATCAGGCGGATTGTTCCGACCAGCACTTGATGGCCGCCCGCCTCAGCTTTAATGCCAAAGCCAGGTACAGATTCAAACTGGCTAGCTTCTGCGAGCTCGACGCCTTTCTCTCTGGCTCCGGCGACAATGGCCTGAGCGAGAGGATGTTCAGACTGATTTTCAGCTGCAGCAATCAGCTTAAGAACCGTTTCTTCATCGCGCTCCCCATACAGAATCACATCAGTTAATTCCGGCTCCCCTTTTGTCACAGTACCGGTTTTATCTAAAACAATAGTATCGACAAGGTGTGCCGTCTCCAAGTGTTCTCCGCCTTTGAAAAGAATACCCGCTTCTGCAGCTCGCCCGGAACCTGCCATGATGGAGGTAGGGGTAGCGAGGCCCAGTGCACATGGACATGCAATGACCAGCACGGCAATCATTTTTTCAAGTGCTCCTGCAAAGTTCCCCTGGTCAACCCATAAGATCCAGATCAGGAATGTCAGAACGGCAATCCCGACAACGATTGGAACGAAGATGCCTGAAATTTGATCAGCGAGTCGCTGAATCGGCGCTTTTGACGTTTGTGCCTGCTCGACTACTTTTATGATTTGTGCCAGCGCTGAGTCCTTGCCGACTTTCGTTGCCTTTACCTTTAGGAAACCATTTTTATTAATCGTTGCTCCATAGACTTGATCCCCCGGTGATTTATCGGCAGGAATGCTTTCTCCAGTCAGCATGGATTCATCGAATGCTGAATTCCCTTCTATAATTTCGCCATCAACAGGCACCTTTTCTCCCGGTTTAATTAAAACGGTATCACCTGCTGCAACTTCTTCAAGCGGCACCTCAAGTTCGGTACCGTTCCTGATCACTCTTGCTGTTTTTGCCTGAAGTCCCATCAGCTTTTTAATCGCTTCTGACGATCTTCCTTTTGCTTTAACCTCAAACAGCTTTCCGAGCAGAATTAAGGTAATCAGCACAGCACTCGTTTCAAAGTACAGTTCAAGCATATGACCGGCGTGACCGATGGAATCTATTGTTAAGTAGAGACTGTAGAAATAGGCAGCCGATGTTCCAAGTGCTACAAGAACGTCCATGTTGGCACTCTTGTTTTTAAGTGCTTTGTATGCGCCAATATAAAACTGGCCTCCAATTATGAACTGTACCGGAGTTGCGAGAATCAGCTGAAACCACGGATTCATAAACAGTTCCGGAACATACATCCATGAGGTAAAGGAGAAATGACCGACCATTGACCAGAGCAGGGGAATTGAAAGGATAGCCGATAATATAAATTTTCTCTGCTGCTTCACAATCTCTTTTTGCTTGCGGTCTGCTGTATCTTCATTGTTTTTCTCTGCCTTGACATTCGCGCCATACCCAAGCTTTTCAATCCTCTTAATCATATCCTGAGGGGTAATCACTGAGGGGCTGTATTCAATTGAACCTGTTTCAAGCGCTAAGTTAACCGTCGCTTTTGACACGCCTTCGAGCTTGTTCAGTCCTTTTTCAATTCTTGCCGAACAAGCTGCACACGTCATTCCGGTAATAGTGAATTCAGCTTTTTCAAGACTGATTCCGTATCCCAGATCCTCTACCTTTTGATGAATGGCTGCGCTGTTCGTTTTACCCTGGTCAAACGTGACGGAAGCTTTTTCGAGAGCGAGGTTCACTGTTGCCTGCTCAACTCCCTCAAGCTTATTCAGCCCTTTTTCAATTCTGTTTGAACAGGCTGCACACGTCATTCCGGTAATTTGAAAATTGGTTTCTTTGAGATTGCTCATATTGAGTCCCTCCATATACCACATAGGGGTATATATTTTTGAAAAAGAAAACGTGCCGGTTTAGCACGGTTTCTTTTGTTAAAATAAAGCAATTCTGCTTTTCGCATTGTCCAGCTCCATCGCTCAACTCCTCGGCCAGAACAAATCCGGCCAAAAAGTCAAACCCGGACTTTTCAGCCGGATTCTTATCTGGCTCCCGGAGCTAAACGAGCGATTCCGCTTTTCGCATTGTCCAGCTCCATCGCCTAACTCCTCGGCCAGAACGGATCCGCCAAAAAAAGCAAACCCGGCTTTTTCCGGCGGATCCTTTTCTGCCCTTCGGAGCTGACCGAGGCGATTCCGCTTTTCTATTCTACTTCATACCCCTGATCATCGATAGCTTCTTTGATGGCAGCAAGGTTTACTTTTTCCGGGTTGTACTCGACAGCTACCGTTCCTTCGTTAAGATCGACTTTTACTGATGTGACTCCGTTCAGTTCACCTACGCCGCCTTCTACTGCTTTCACACAATGGTTGCAGGACATTCCCTGTACATTCAATGTTGCATTTTCCATATAAAATCTCCCCTTTAGTTTATTTCATTAGACGTTTGACGGTTACGAGCACTTCATCGATGACTTCAAGATCCCCATCCTGGATTCGTTCGACCAGACAGCTTTTCATGTGGCCTTCGAGAAGAATTTTGCTTACAGAATTCAGGGCAGATTGTACAGCAGCTATTTGAGTCAGGACATCATCACAATAGGTATCCTTATCAATCAGCCCTTTTACTCCCCGAATCTGGCCTTCAATTCTGTTCAGCCGTGTTACTAAGTTCTTTTTAGTCATCTCCGAATGATGGCTCTTTCGGTCTGATCCTGGAACATGACAGCTTTCAGGTTCATTTGCGTGATCAACCATGTCATGCACCTCCTTGATATAAATTTACCATACCCCCCTACCCTATGTAAAGAGATAAACCGCCTATTTTTTTTCGTCTGTCCACTTGTAGCCTGCTCCCCATACCGTCTGAAGGTGTTCTTCAACCGGAAAGCCGTTTTTTCTAAGTTTGTCCCGGATATGTCTCACGTGAGAATCAACCGTTCTGCCATCGGTATCTGCCTCATATCCCCATACTGCTGTAATCAGGTGATCCCGGTCAAACACCCTGTTCCGGTTTTGCAGAAAAAGACCCGCCAGCTGGAATTCTTTCGGGGTAAAGGGGATTGTTTTCTCTTGATAAACAGCTTCCTGCTTTTTTTCATCCCACTTTAATCCCCTGAATTCAATTGCGGAGTTGTTACTCGTTCTTCTTAGAATGGCTTCAATTCTTGCAAGCAATTCGGATTCATCAAAGGGTTTCGTCAGATAGTCATCTGCACCGGCCCTGAGACCTTTTACAATATCAGCCTTCTGATCCCGGGCGGTGACCATTAAGATGGGAATATCCGAAAAAAGCCTGATTTCCCGGCAGATGTCAAAGCCGCTTTTATCAGGCATCATCACATCCAAAATCACCAGCGCAGGGTTTTCTCCTGCAATTAAGTCTGCCGCTTCATTGCCGTCACTGCTTTTCACGCAGGAATAGCCTGCAGGCACAAGATAAAGCTCAAGCAGATTAAGCATCAGCTGTTCATCATCAATCAGAAGTATTTTTTTCATGCTTTTGGCTCCTTTTGAAACTCAATGATAATAGAGGTCCCTTTTCCAAGACTGCTTTCTGCACGGACAGTGCCTCCCGCTCCCTCCACAATTTCTTTTACGATAGCCAAACCAAGGCCTGTCCCTCCACTGTGGCGTGACCTTGACTTGTCTACTCTGTAGAGCCTGTCAAAGACATGCTGCAGGTCTTTTTCTGGTATCCCGATCCCCTCATCAGAATAGGCAATCTTCACGGAATGATGGTCTTCCCGGACTTTCACTGTAATGGCTGAATGTTCCTCTGAATAGCGGATGGCGTTGTCTAAAATATTCAATGTGACCTGCTCAAACCTTGCCTGGTCGATAAAAAGATAGACCTCATCTTCGGGGAAGTCCTCTACAACTTTCATCTTCTTGTCCGCCAGAACGGGCTGAACCTGTTCTGCTGTTTTACGGAGAAACGCCCGAATTTCCGTTTTCTCTTTTTCAATTTGAAATGACAGCTGATCCATCCTTGCCAGTTCAAAAAGCTCCTCCACTAATCTTGAGAGGCTGGACGTTTGCTCAGTGAGTATTGTCAAATAGCTCGCCCGCTCAGCTGGAGGAAGTTCCGGTCTTTTTGCCACATCGGCGTAGCCTTTAATATACGTGAGGGGGGTACGCAATTCGTGAGCGATGCTCGCCAAAAATTCGTTTCTTTCCTGCTTCAGGTGCTCAAGATCACTGGCCAGCTTTTGAATGGAGGCACCAAGCTCCCCAAGCTCATCGTTTCTGTGCATTTGAAGCTTAACGGTAAAATCCCCTGCACTTAACCGCTCTGTTGCTTCTTTCATCTTGAGCAGGGGCTTTGTCACGATTCTTGATAAAAAGAAGACGGCTATAATGGTCAGCAGCACAGAAACCGTCCCGATAAAAAGGAAATGGTCGTTCAGCCTTGAGATCATGGATTGAATGGAGTCTGTCCCTTTAAACATATAGACATATCCGTTTATATTTTCCCCGTCGCGGACGGGGCTTGCCGTCCAGATATAAGGACTGTTTTTCCAATCTTCCCCTGATTCAGGCGGCTCTTTCAATGCCTTTTTCATATCTGAATTGAGTTCAGCAGATCCATAGAGAACGGTTTTATCCGCTGCTGTCAGCAAAACGTCTGTATCAGCTTCCGATTCCATGAGAACAACATGCTCCATTGTTGTTTGATCACCGTGTTTCTCAAGGACATCACGGTGGCTGTCCCCCCTGATTTGCAGGGCATTCAGCTCTTCCTCCACACGTGTATTTACAAGATTTCTGTATAAAAAGAGAAAGAGACAGGTTTCTACTATTAAAATAATGGAAAAAAACAATAATCCGATTTTGATGGCAAGCTTGTTCACGGTGAATCCCCTTATTATTCTTATTTCTTTTACCATAACAGAAAAATGTGCATATTTTGTGCACTTCACATTATCGTACAGACGAAAAAAGCGGCCATTAACGGCCGCTTTTCCATGAAATCTATTTTTTTACACCGTTTTTTGGTCAACTTCAGGAATCACGTAATCTCCATGCTTCTTCTCTGTTTCAGTAACAATGACGGCACATGCAGCATCACCAGTGATGTTGACAGCTGTACGCGCCATATCAAGAAGGCGGTCAATCCCGATGATCAGGGCGATACCCGCTACAGGCAGTCCAACAGAGTTTAAGACCATAGCAAGCATGATCAAACCTACGCCAGGTACTCCAGCTGTACCGATTGAAGCAAGGACAGCTGTCAGAACGACGGTAATCAATTGTGTGAATGATAAGTCAATGCCATACACCTGTGCGATAAAGATTGTCGCTACACCTTGCATAATGGCAGTTCCGTCCATGTTGATCGTTGCGCCAAGCGGCTGAACGAAGCTTGAAATCGGCTCAGGAACCTTCAGTCGTTTTTGCGCAGTCTCCATCGAAACCGGAAGAGTAGCATTACTGCTCGACGTACTGAAAGCTACTGCCATTGCAGGAGAGAAGTTCTTAAAGAAAGCAATCGGGCTCTGCTTTGCAAGTAATGCGATAGATCCACCGTATGTGATAATTGCGTGGATAATAAGGGCCAAAATGACAACACCCATATACAGTCCCATTGCTTTCAGTGCATCAAGTCCCTGGCTTCCAACTGCTGTTGCAATAAGACCGAATGTACCGAATGGAGCAAATTTCATCACAAGATTAACAAGATACATCATTAAATCATTGCCCTGCTCGACAAACTTCAGCAAAGCACTTGCTTTTTTCCCAAGGAATGTAATTCCCAGACCTACAAAGATCGAAAAGACAATAATCTGCAGCATGTTTCCGTCAGCAAACGCCTTGATTGGATTTGTTGGAATCATGTTTAAGAAGGTTTCAGCAACAGATGGTGCTTCCTTCGCTTCATATTCAGCTGAAGTAGTATCAAATTCACCTACGTTGCCAGGCTGTATAGTCAGAGCAAGGATCAGGCCGATAACAATAGCCACAGCTGTTGTCACAAGGAAATAAGAAACAGTTTTAACGCCAATTCTTCCAAGCTTCTTCGGATCACCGAGACCGGCTACCCCAAGAGTAATAGAGAAGAAGACAATCGGCACGACAAGCATGTTGATTAAGTTCAAGAAGATTTTCCCAAGCGGCGTGAACAGGAAAGTATCCAGCTGCTTAAATAAATCCGGGGCGGTTATATTGAGGATCAAACCTACAATTGCACCCAGAATAAGACCAATGATGATTTTCGTTGCTAGTTTCATAGACAACCTCCGTAAAATAGAATAATAAAAAGCTAGTTATTTATTCCCAGTTTAACGGGATGGAGAAACATGATTGTGAGAGTTTTTTGAAAAATACAAAAAAACCACAGGAGATACCCATGGTTTGCATTCGTCAATTTGTATAATTATGACTTTTCACAGTTGAGTCTCTCCAGCGCAAGCGAGGTTAGCTGTCGGATTCGGACGAAGAGCTGTCCTACCTCATACTACAAGGATTCACCCCCAGTGCATGTGCACTTATTCGGGTCCCCCGCTCCTGTTAAGGATTAAGCGTATATTTATTAAGTTATACTACTATTCTAAATAATAGTTTGTATTTTGGCAAACATCAAAATTTGCCTTTAGTTGGATTAAAGCATAAAATTTAGCAGAAATCGCGATAAAATAAGGAGTTTTCCCATGAAAAGATGGATTAAAAATTTTTTTCTGATAGCCGTGGCAGCTCTTGTTCTTGCCTTTGCAGGGTTTTACATATGGTCACAGCAGACATATAAACCCACTTATGACCTTTATAACTCAACCAGCATTCAGAAAAAAAACACTGCCGATGGCTATTTGCTCTTTGAGCCAGTGAATCAAAAGACAAAAACGGGCATCATTTTTTATCCAGGAGCAAAGGTCGAGCCTGAGGCTTACGCCTATCTTGCCGAACAGCTTGCTCAGCGGGGCTATACAGCGGCGATTGTTAAAATGCCTTTTAACCTGGCGATTGCAGGCATCAATAAAGCCGGCAATGTGATTAAGGATCATCCGGAGATTACAAAATGGTATCTTGGAGGGCATTCACTTGGAGGAGCTTCAGCATCCATATATGCCTATGATCACCAGGATACAGTAAAAGGATTGTTCCTAATGGCTGCCTACCCGACAGATTCCAGTGATTTTTCCGGAACGGATTTTCCGATTCTGACAATCTATGCTGATAGAGACGGACTGGCCACCCTCGATGATATCCGGGAGAAAAAACATCTGCTTTCAGATGACACGTTCTTTTACCGGATAAAAGGAGGAAATCATGCGCAGTTTGGGATTTACGGGAATCAAAAAGGCGATAACGAAGCAGACATCAACGTGTATATTCAGCAGGATCTCATCGTCAGTAAAATTGACCGGTGGATCTTAATGAATCAGTAGTTTTCAGAGTGAAACTGACAAAAAAGCTGCACCCGCGCGAAAAGCTCATGGGTGCAGCTTCTTCTCATTATTTTGTTGCCTCAAGAAACTCCTCTGCATCCTGAACAATAAGAGCCACTGCGTCTTTCCAGAAATCTTCTTTTGTCAGATCAGCGCCAAGATGCTTCATTGCAAGATCTTCAACCTGCATCGAGCCTGTATCTTTAAGTAAGGCAATGTACTTCTGTTCAAAAGCAGCTCCTTCCTCAAGCGCTTTTGCATAGATTCCAAGCGAGAACAAGTAACCGAATGTATACGGGAAGTTATAGAATGGTACACCCGTAATATGGAAGTGCAGCTTTGATGCCCAGAAGTGAGGGTGATACTCGCCTAATGAATCACAATATGCTTCTTTTTGCGCGGCTTCCATCAGCTCGCTGATTCTCTCCGCACTCACCATTCCTTTTTTGCGCTCTTCATAGAACGCATTTTCAAAAATAAAACGGCCATGTATATTCATCAGAAGCGCCACACTGCGCTGAACTTTATCTTCAAGCAGGGCAAGACGCTCTTCTTCTGTTTTTGCTTTTTTTACAGAAGCATCCGCCACAATCATCTCGGCAAATGTCGAGGCCGTTTCCGCCACATTCATCGCATAGCTGCGGTTAAGCGGATGAACGCCTGCCATTGCATGCTGGTGAAACGCATGACCAAGCTCATGGGCAAGAGTCGCAATGTTTGAAGGGGTGCCTGAGAACGTCATAAAAATGCGTGACTGATCGCTTTCCGGAAAGCTTGTGCAAAATCCGCCCGGTGCCTTTCCCTGTCTGTCTTCAGCTTCAATCCAGCGGTCTTCAAAGGCTTTTTTCGTAAAAGAGGTGAGCTCTTCCCCGAAATTTGAGAACTGATCAAGAATAAACTCTGCGCCTTCCTGGTAGGAAACCTTCGACTCTTTGCCGCCGATCGGCGCATCAAGATCATACCAGCTGAGTTTCTCAACCCCAAGAAGCTCTGCTTTTCTTTTTAAATACTTTACTAGAGACTGTTTGTTTTCAGAAATGACCTTCCACATGACATCGAGCGTCTCCCGCTTCATTCGGTTGATTTCAAGCGGCTCGCTGAGCACGTCGTTCCAGCCCCGCTTTTCGTAGACATTCAGCCTGAAGCCTGCAAGATGGTTCAGCGTCTGGGCAAATAAATCAGCTTTGCCCCCCCATGCTTTTTCCCACTCTTCAAATACAGCCTTGCGGACTTCACGATCTGCACTTGAGAATTTATTGGCCGCCTGACCAACTGAAAGTTCCTTGACTTCTCCATCTTCGCTGAATGGAATTTTCACCGTTGAGACGAGTGTGTCATAAAACTGTCCCCACGCATGATATCCGTCAACTGATAGAGCATTAATCAGCGTTTCCTGCTCCATCGGCAGTTTATTCTTCGCTTTGTTTCTGAGTTCAGTGAGCACATAGCTGAGGTCAGCCAGACTTTCCGTCTGAATAAGCTCTTCCCAGACTCCGTCCTCCACTTTTACCAGCTTTTGATCAAGGCTTGCGAGTGCATTCTGAAAGTGAGAGCTGAGCTGCGTTACTTTTCCTCTCAGCACAGCTGCGTATTTGTCCTCTGTATCCTGAGCCTGCAGGCAGCCGACATAAGCACCTGCCTGTCTAATTCTTTTAGCAATTCCCTGGAATGAGTCAAGGATTTGATCAAGGTAAACGTAATCCTCTTTTGAGCTTGGCACATCCAGCTGATCTGCCTCGTCCTTAAATAATGGAACATCCTTTTCAAGCTCTTCTAAGTGACGCTTAAAACCTTCAGACTTGCTGCCTCCTTTAAAAAATACATCCAAATCCCACGTTTCTGCATATGTAGCGGCTTTCATCAATCTACCCCCTGTTAAGTATTTCGCTTCACTAAATAAACTGACAGGTCTATTATATAACACCCGTTTGAATTTTTGTATAATTCTTACTCTTTTTGAAATCAAAAAAAACAACCCGCAGGCTGTTCTTAGTTACTTCACCGATTTATCTGATTTCACGTCATCGTCATCCATTAAGCCTTTTGTTGCATTTTTAAATTCTCTCAGTGTTTTACCTGCAGCTTTGCCCAGCTCCGGAAGCTTTTTCGGTCCGAATAGCAGAAGTGCCACAAACACTATTAACATGATTTCGCCGAATCCCAAGTTCATCATGTACCCTTCTTCCATGTATTATTTCATAAAAAAAGAAAACGTTATCTTTGTAAATTATAGTAGATTTTCCCTCATAATGCAAAGTGAAGTTTTTCACGGCACGCATTTGTAACTATTGGAAATACACGATTTTTGTTGACATTTGCTATATGTTCCTGCTAAATTAGCTCTATCAAAATAACATAAAAAAATCCTCACGTCATCTCAGTGAGGTAGAGGTTGCGCGATAGGAAGAGTAGCATGCATGAAGCCGGTGGGGCTGATGAGAGCATGTTGAAAGGCCTTCGCGCCGAAGTGTAAAACAGCCACACTGTTATACGCTGGGACGGCATCGAACAGGTGCCGGACTGCCGCAGATTGCTCTGCGGAGTGCTATCAGGAGATGATGGTGAGTTTTTGCGTATTTGGCGCACGGACTTTTCCGTGCGTCTTTTTGTTTGTTTCGATTAAAAATGACACAGACTGTTGATAAGGTATGTGTTCTCTAGGAGGTTTCATGGTTTGAAACAGAAAAAATGGGGTTTTTGGCTGTTAACAGCCTTTGTTGTAGGAAATATGGTCGGCTCAGGTATATTCATGCTGCCGAGCACACTTGCACAGACAGCAAGTCCACTGGGTGTAACAAGCGCCTGGCTTGTGACTGGATTCGGCGTCCTGATGATCGCACTTGTTTTTGGCAATCTTTCCATCCGCAGACCGGACCTGACCGCAGGTCCTCAAAGCTATGCCAAGGCGCTTTTTGATTCGCCCAAGAAAGGAAACGTAGCAGGCTTCAGCATGGTTTGGGGATACTGGGTCGCAAACTGGATCAGCAATGTTGCCATTATCACAAGCTTTGCCGGATATTTGTCCTCTTTTTTCCCAATTATGTCTGACAAATCGGTTCTCTTTACGATCGGCTCACAGGACGTTCAGCTTGGAAGAGCAATAACGTTTGCTGTCTGCACAATTCTGCTTTGGGGAACTCATACAATTCTTATCACAAACATGACAGGTGCAGGGAAGCTTAATTTTGTCGCCACAGCTTCTAAGGTGATCGGGTTTATGCTGTTTATTATTGCGGGATTATTCGCACTTGAATCTGCCGCGTTCGGCGAATTCTATTTCCCAGTTGAAACAGACAGCGGCAATACACTGGGACTGACCAGTCAAATTCAGTTTGCTGCCATCTCAACTTTGTGGGCGTTTGTCGGCATCGAATCTGCCGTCATTTTATCAGGACGCGCATCCTCACAAAGAGATGTGAAAAGAGCTACAATTACCGGTTTAATCATTGCGGTTTTCATCTATATGGTTATCACTCTTATTACGATGTCTGTTCTTCCGCATGATCAGCTGCAGGCGTCCGACAAGCCATTCGTCGATGTTCTTTCCGTTATTTTGGGAGATGCAGGAGCGAATGCGATGGCTCTGCTCGCCGTTGTTTCACTTTTCGGTTCCACAATCGGCTGGATTCTGCTTTCATCGGAAGTGCCGTATCAGGCTGCAAAATCAGGGATCTTCCCGGCATTCTTTGCAAAGACCAATAAAAAAGGCAGTCCTAAAAATGCCCTGCTGATTACAAATCTGATGTCGCAGATTTTCATTTTCTCAACGATTTCAGGAACCATCAGCGAAGCTTATACGTTCCTGACAACGTCAGCTACACTTGCTTATCTTTTCCCGTACCTTGTATCCTCCATCTTCTTCCTGAAGCTGATTGCTAAAGGAGAAACGTATGATCTGGTAAAGGGTTCACGTGTAAGAGACGGGATCATCGCGTCCATAGCCTGTATCTATTCTGTCTGGGTTATCGTTACAGGAACAGCGGATCTCAAAACGTTTGCTTTAGGCGTTGGCCTTTTCCTTGCAGGTTTTGTCATCTATCCATTCCTTAAAAAGTATATGAAAAAAGAAGAATCTGCTTCTGCTTAACCAAAAGGGCTGCACCCATTAGTGCAGCCCTTTTAAATTACTGCCGGAGCAAACATCTGGCTTGCACAATACTCGATGATTTCTCTCCTTCTTATGATTCCGATAAAGATTCCTTTGTCATCTGTCACAGGCACAAAATTCTGTTCCATGGCCCTGGAAATGATATGCTCCATTTCAGCCTGAATGGAAATGGGTTCGTTTTTGCGGTGAAAAGGAATTTCCGTCAGCCTGATATTTTCTGTGTTGTGAAAATTCAGGTTTGGGGTGTTTTTCAGCTTCCAGAGCAGATCTCCCTCTGTCAGCGTCGTGACATATTTGCCTTCATGATCAAGCAGCGGAACCGCCGAATATCGGTGGTATTCCATCTTTTCAAGCGCCTGCCGCATCGTTGACTGGATAGGCAAATAGACAACATCCTTTTTAGGGATCAGGAAAAAAGCAATATTCATTTCTTAAAAGTCCTCTCTATATTTTTCCATCTGAAACGATATGAATATCAATGTTTTCTGTTTTTCGCATAATGGTATTTACAATAGACCCTTTTCGGATTTCTTCCCATCGTGTTCTTGCTGACTGTCCAAGCAGAATCTGTGTCACATGGTATTTATTTGCTGCCTCAATAATAATCTCAGCGGGCTTCCGGTTTCTCTCGTGCTCAAGCAAAAAGACGGCATTAAATTGAGAGGAGAGCAGCTGCCACCGTTCTATTTTTTCTCTCATCTCCTGAGTAAATGATTCTTTCGGATATTTTGCAGCATGCAGAACATACAGCTGTGCACGAAGGCGGTTCGCCATCCTCCAGCCTCTTCTGATCAGTTTTTCGGCAGTAGGACCGTACCCGACGCAAACAAGTATTTTTTCATGCACACCAATAGGTCCGTATGAAAGATTTCCGCTGATCTGCTCCATTTTTTCATCAACATCATCCGCCACTTCTCTAAGAGCGAGCTCCCTTAAAGCGGATAAATTCGGAACGGTAAAGAAATGGGAGAGGCTTTGTTCGATTTTATCTGAGCCGTAAATTTTCCCTTCTGACATCCTTTTTCTGAGCGTTTCAGGAGTCACATCAATCAGCTGGATTTCACTTGCTCTTTGAACAAACAAATCAGGTACCCTTTCGCGCACAGCCACTCTCGTTATCTGCTGGACAATATCGTGGACACTTTCCAGATGCTGAATATTGACGGCCGACATGACATTGATTCCTGCTTCCAGAATCTCCTCAACATCCATATATCGTTTAAGATTTTTAGACCCTGGAATATTTGTATGGGCAAGCTCATCGATAATGACAACAGCCGGTTTCCTTTCAATTATGGCTTCTGTATTCAGTTCTCTGAATATGCTTCCTTTATACGTCATTTCTTTAAGGGGAATGACTTCAAGGTCTTTTATTAAATCTTCGGTTTCTCTTCTTCCGTGGCATTCAATCAGGCCAATGACTGCATCAATGCCTTCAAGCTTTAAGTCGTGGGCATCCTGGAGCATTTTATAGGACTTCCCAACCCCGGGGGCTGCTCCTACATAAAGCTTCAGCTTACCCCTGTTCATTTCTGCTATTTCATCAAGCAGCTCCTGAGGGGTTTTCCGTCTGAAATATGGATGGTTTTCGGTCATATTTTCACCTCCTCAATAAAAAACAGCTCAGTCAGCCCTTCACAAGAATCCAGCCTCAGCGAAATTGGCAGCTGAGGCGGGTCTAATTTATTGTTTCTTCATGTTTTTCAAATCCAGATTCAATTTAAGAACATTCACTCTTTCTTCCCCAAACTGTCCAAGTTCTTTTCCCTGCACATGTTTTTCAATCAGCTTTTCAAGTTTAGCTTTTTTAATTCCCGTTGCTTCTGAGACGCGGCTGACCTGAACGTAGGCTGCTTTTGGACTTATGTGCGGATCAAGTCCTGAACCTGAATTTGTCAGCAGATCATTCGGCACATCGCTTATAGGTGTTTCAGGATTATTTTTTTCCCACTCTTTTATCGATTCCTTCGCACGGTTCAGCATATCTTCATTTGATGGTGCGTAGTTGTTCGATCCTGATCCTGCACCGTTGTATTCTATACTTGAGACTCTTCCGTGGAAATAGCCTGCTTCTGTAAAGGACTGTCCGATCAGCTCAGAACCTATTACCTTATCATTCTCATCGTAAATTAAACTCCCATCTGCCTTGTCCGGAGCAGCGGCCTGGGCAATGACTGTTACTGCAGCCGGATATACCAGTCCGCAGAATACCATTAACACCAGGCTCATTCTAATAATCGGTCCTATGATTGATTGTTTTTCTTCCACTTTATGAACCTCTTTTCTTCTTATATAAATAGGGCAAGACAAAGATCAATGAATTTGATGCCGATAAACGGAACAAGGACTCCTCCCAAACCGTATACAAGCAGATTTTTTCTGAGAAGGGCATTTGAACTCATCGGCTTGTAGCTGACTCCTTTCATTGCGAGAGGAATCAGAATCGGAATGATGATCGCGTTAAAAATCAAGGCTGACAGGATGGCTGAAATTGGCGAGTCAAGCCTCATCACATTCAGCATGCTCATTTCCGGAATGGCGAGCATAAACATGGCCGGTATAATCGCAAAGTACTTGGCAATATCGTTTGCGATACTGAACGTTGTCAGGGCACCGCGGGTCATCAGCAGCTGTTTTCCAATTGATACTACTTCAATGATTTTCGTAGGATTGGAATCCAGATCCACCATATTCGCAGCTTCCTTGGCAGCTGCAGTCCCGCTGTTCATGGCAAGACCCACATCCGCCTGGGCAAGAGCAGGGGCATCATTGGTGCCGTCTCCCGTCATCGCAACGAGCTTGCCCTGTGCCTGCTCATATTTAATGACTTCAATTTTGTCCTCAGGTTTGCACTCTGCGATAAATTCATCCACACCCGCTTCCTTTGCTATTGTGGCAGCTGTGAGCGGATTATCTCCTGTACACATGACGGTTTTGATTCCCATGCTGCGGAGCTTGTCAAAACGCTCCTTCATTCCAGGCTTAACGGTATCTTTCAAGTAGATTAATCCGAATATCTGATCATTCATCGCTACAGCAAGAGGTGTACCGCCTGCTTTGGATATATCGTCCGTTTTCTTGTCCAGATCAGCCGGAATGGTGCCTCCGCGTGAGAGAACCCATTTTTTCACGGCATCCACCGCACCTTTTCTTACAACTGATCCGTCAGGCAAATCCATTCCGCTCATTCGGGTCTCCGCTTTAAATTCAATGAACGTTCCTCCATCTGCAAGATCCGTTCTGTATGAAAGCTGTTTATTCTTCAGCAGCTCAAGAACCGATCTTCCTTCAGGTGTTTCATCCTCCAGCGAACTGACGGCCGTCCATTGCGCCAAATCCTGCATCGGGGCATTGCCCACAGGAATAAACTCGCTTGCCATTCGGTTTCCGAATGTAATAGTACCTGTTTTGTCCAGAATGATTGTATTAATGTCTCCAGCAGCTTCTACGGCTTTTCCCGACATGGCAATGACATTGAACTGTGTTACCCGGTCCATCCCGGCAATTCCGATGGCAGAGAGCAATCCCCCGATTGTCGTAGGAATCAGACAGACAAGCAAGGCAATCAGAACCGGTATTTCAAGACGAAACCCGAGGTAATCCGTATAAAAAGGAAGAGTCACAACGACAATCATGAAAATAAGAGTGAGGCTTGTTAAAACCGTATTCAACGCTATTTCATTCGGTGTTTTCTGGCGCTGTGCCCCCTCAACAAGAGCAATCATTTTATCAAGAAAAGATTCACCTGGATCACTTGTAATTCTCACCTTGATCTGATCGCTGACCACCTTTGTTCCGCCTGTTACAGAGTTAAAATCCCCTCCCGCTTCCTTAATGACCGGAGCGGATTCACCCGTAATCGCGGATTCATCAACAGACGCAAGACCGGAAATAATTTCACCGTCACCAGGAATAAATTCACCCTGGGACACAATGACCACATCCCCCTTGCGAAGCGATGCAGAGTCAACTTTTTCAATATTCCCGTTTTGTTTCACTCTGTTTGCCGTCATTTCTTTCTTTGAATTTTTCAGCGAATTCGCCTGTGCCATTCCCCTGCCTTCAGCGAGGGCTTCAGCAAAGTTTGCAAACAATACGGTAAATAACAGAATAAGCGAGACGGTTAAATTAAACGCCGTGCTGACTTCCGCAGGTCCGAAAGCAGCCGGTGCAAAAGTAAGCAGCAGAGTTAAGAAAAAACCGATTTCTACTATAAACATGATTGGATTTTTGACCATGATCCGGGGATCAAGTTTCAGAAAGGAAGCCTTTACCGCATTGACGATCAGCCCTTGACCTGATTTCGTCCGGTTTACAGGCTTATGCCCTTCAGGTTCTGTCTGTCCGGCAGCTTCTTTTTGATCATATCTTTCATCAGCAGCCTTCACTGCTGTTGCTAGTGTCTTACTCATTTTGGATCCTCCAATTGAATTATAAAGTTAACAGCTCTGCCACTGGTCCAAGAACCAATACCGGAAAGAAGGTTAATGCTCCGACAATGAATACCGCTCCGACAAAAATGGTTCCAAACAGGCTTGTGTCGGTACGGAATGTGCCAATTGTTTCCGGTACAAGCTTTTTAGCCGCTAAAGATGCTCCTACGGCAAGCATGGCAATAATTCCAAAGTATCTTCCGATAAACATGACAATACCTGTTGAGATGTTCCAAAACGGAGTGGCATCTCCCAGACCTTCAAAGCCTGAACCGTTATTGGCTGCAGAAGACGTGTATTCATAAAGCACTTGGGAAAGCCCGTGGAACCCCGGATTTGAAATACCGTCAGATCCAAGCGGCGTATAAAGCGCCAGGGCTGTTGATCCAAGTATCAAAAACGGATGAATCAGCAGAGTGACCGCAATCAGCTTCATTTCTTTTCCTTCAATTTTTTTGCCAAGGAATTCCGGCGTGCGCCCAACCATAAGGCCTGATAAGAAAACAGCAATAATAGCGTACATCATAATGTTCATGAATCCGGCACCTGCACCGCCGAACACGGTATTCAGAAGCATATTCGACAAGGCCAGCATTCCGGTAATGGGAGAAAGTGTATCATGCATGGTATTGACAGCCCCTGTTTCAGAAGCAGTCGTGACAATCGCATAGAGAGTGGATTGAACGGTACCAAACCGCACCTCTTTCCCTTCCATGCTTCCTGAAGCCTGCTCAAGACCTGCTTCTGCCAGTCTCGGATTTCCCTGAAATTCGGATAGAAGGGCTGTTCCAAGAAACACTGCAAAAATCATTGCCATAGCCGCAAATAAAATTCGTCCCTGTTTTTTATTGCCTACCATTTTTCCATACGTATATGGAAGGGCTGTCGGGATGAGAAGCATTAAAAGCATTTGCAGCACATTGCTCACTGCGTTTGGATTTTCAAACGGATGGGCTGAGTTGACTCCAAAAAATCCTCCGCCGTTATTTCCCGCTTCTTTAATGGATAAGAGAGAAGCAACAGGTCCCCTTGCGATTGTCTGCTCTGCTCCTTCAACTGTGCTGGCCGTGACACTGGCATCAAGCGTTTGAGGAACGCCAAGAAAGACAAATATCAGACCGGCTGCAAAGGCAAGCGGCAGAAAAACCCTTGTGATCGCACGAATTAAATCAACAAAGAAATTTCCAAGCGGATTACCCGATAATCCTCTAATAAGTGCAATCGCAGCTGCAAAAGCGGTTGCAGGTGCCGTAAACATCATAAACGTGATGGCAATCATCTGTGAGAAATAGGACAGACCGCTCTCCCCGCTGTAGTGCTGAAGGTTCGTATTCGTCATAAAGCTGATGGCCGTATTAAAAGCAAGCGTTGGATCCATTCCGGCAATACCGCTTGGATTCAAAGGAAGCGAACCCTGAAAGCGAAACACCAGATAAACGATGAAAATCATAAAGATGTTTGAAAGCAACAGAGCTATAGCATACTGCCTGAAACCTTGATTCTTCTGTTTAATGCCGCTCAGTTTATAAATGGCTTTCTCAAAAGGTCCAAAAATGGAATCAAGCCTTGTTGTTTCATAAGAAAATGCCTGTGCAATATATAGTCCAGCCGGCTTGGCAAGCAGCACAGCAAGCCCCAATGTCAGGATAATTGAAAGAATGGATAGTACACTCAAAGTCTTTTCCTCCGCAAGTTAAAATTTTTCCGGGTTAACAAGTGCATAAAGCAAATAAAGCGTTATGGCGGCAATTCCGCCAAGCAAAACAATCATCACTTTTCTTCCCTTCCTTCGTTCACAATCTTTTCAGACCAGCTGATCAGTCCGGCCATCAGCAGCGCAAGAGCTGCAAAAGACACCGCCATGGTGATGTCAAGCATAGTAAAATCCCCCCGTTCTTACTGAATCAAAAATTTCACGCTATCTGCTTTTGAATACATGACATGCTGGGCACCGAGCAGTTCATAGAGCCTGGCCGGGTAATTCGCCTTTTTAGTAATTACTGTAATCGGCGCTCTGACGCTTGCTTTGAGTATTTCCATCAGCCTGCAGGTCTCGGCTATTTTGTCCTCGAGAAGAAGCACTCTTGAGACAGGCTCGTTTATGAGCAGATACTGGGCATTTTGCCTGATAAAATAAATGGTTTTAAACCCTTTGGATCTTAAATGACTTTCTACACTGTAATCTCCCGTAATAAAGGACAGCGACGAGTTCTCAGGGAGAATCTCATCCAGGCACCCAAGCCTCGTATAGCTCGGTATGCAAATCAGCATTGCTTCCATGACCTTCCCCGCCTTTTCGCTCCATCTTTTCTCCGCCAGACAGACGGACAGTCACTTAATTCACGATTTATCCAGTAAAAAACCGCGGAAGAGGGTTCTTCCGCGGTTTCAGGCATCACTTAAAAAGCATGCCGCACCTGCAGTTTCGATTTCCCTCATCGCGCTTTCGGGGTTAGCTGTCGGATTCGGGCTATGAGAGCTGCCCTGCCACCTTATTCAGATGGATTCACCCCAAGCGGCAATTTGCCGCAAAAGATTGGATCCCCCGATTTCATTGTGAAATTAAGCGATTAAGTATTCAGTTCTGGTTTGATATCTCTTTTAGAGATCCACCTCCTTAATTGATTTTTGCTGTCTGCTTTAGACTTGATTCAATTCTCCGAGCCAATAGGAGCATGATGCCGGCTTGCTGAAAATGACATATCTGGCGCCTAATTTTTTGTAAAGATCATAATGCCTGCTGTCATCTGTCATCACAACAATCCTCATCGTTCCCAGATCAGAGAAAAAAGCCGTCAGTTCAAATCCTTCGTTGATTGAATCCGAAATAATATAGACAGATTGATAGCCGTCAAATCTCTTTTCAAGTTCAAGCAGATTATCCAGTCTTGTATTCCCGCCCTTTGAGTTTGTCAGCTCAAACGCATACTGTTCATAAGACATCACATCTGCGTGTTTGCGGTGAACGTTGATCTCCTCTATAACAGAAACGAATAAATCCCCCTTGCCTATAACCAGTGTCTGATTCATCGTTATCCCCCGAATCGTTCCATGATTGACAGTGCATTTTGTTCTCCTGCTGCATGAACCCTTTCAGGATCAATCAGCCATAGAACAAAAAAAGAGACCAATGCTTACTCTTCCCCCAACCCAGTGCATATGTAATCAAATCAGCAGGCAGCTGCCCGGCATGATTCATTCTCATATGGCTGTTTTGGAGAAAAAGTACTCATTGGTCTACTTAACGCCCAGCAAGCCGCAGCCCTCTTTGCGTTCCGTCTTCCGTTTTTCCTTTTTCAAACGAATTGCTGAATCAAAAAGACCTTCTACAGTCCCCAGGCCTCTTCTCTGCCTAAAAAAAGGCAGTAAAAAAAAGACTCCTGTTAAGGCGGTCTTTGGACCTCCTTCGCTTTAGCCGACGAAGTTAGCTGACGGGTAGGATGGCGAAAGATCTCATCCTTTCTGCAAAAGCAGAATTAACCCCAAAAAATTGGTTCCTCCGTTCCCGTGTCACGGGACTAGGCCGATATGCAATTCGTGATTACGAGATTATCTTACTCCTGCGATAAAACTGTGTAAACAAGGAAATACACTAAAAAACAAGGACTTTAGTGACCTTTAGTCTATTATTCTCTCTCTTACTCTTATTTCCTCACGTTTTTAAAAAATCTCACTTCTCTCTCCCACTTGTATCAGCCTGTCAACTGTACACTCTGTTTCCTGTCATTTACAGAATGCTATTGACAGGGTCATGGCGGGTAAGTAAGATAAACTCGTCTAATGATGCAAAGCTCAAGGGGGATCTTGCCATCTTCTAAAATCCTCTTGAACGGCATCCGTTCATCCTAATCAAAAGCATTTGTGCCGGGGGTATAATCAAATGGCTGTGTCGCCTAAAAAGAAATTGGAAATGGAATTAAGTGAAGCCTTTATCAAGCTTCAAAGGGATTTAATCGGACGCGGACCGCAGGAAACAAGAACCTACATTGTCCATGATATGGTCATTGCCCGGTTTAAGGGCGTTCTCACAGTTGAGGAAAAACATCTGGTTGAAAACGAAAATGGCAGAAAACTCGTTAAACAAATGAGACAGGTTCTGCGTGAAATGTACAGTAAAAAATTTGAAGAAATTGTAGAAAACTGCACGGGCTGCAGGGTTCTTTCAAGCCACAGCGATATCAGCACAAAGATGGGCGAACGAATTGAAGTGTTTGTGGTTGATAAGGATCTAGAGCGGCTCCTTGAATGAAAGAACTAAATAACAGGAACAAAAAGGGAGTATGCAAATTGAGCATACTCTTTTTTCTTTGCATCTTCTTTTTTAAAAAAATCACTGTCTATACCAGACTGCAAAAACGACAGCTGCTCAAATAAAATTGAGATAGAGAGAAAACGAGAGTAAACAGAAGAAAAACAGAGATTGATTTAATATTCATCTATAAAAACCCGGTATTTCATCCCTTTACAAGTAAAATTATCCAGGAGTATGATAGGCTCAATTTATTTCCTAATCCGCAGAATCCGTTAAGGAACGGGGGACCCAATTTTCCGGGGTGAAGCCGCTGAATCAAGCGGCCGGGCGACTCTTACCGTCCGAATCCGTCAGCTAACTCCGTATGCGTTGTTTGAGAGAGGAAGGTGTGACCGTTCAGCGCAGCCTGCTGAAACAAAAAATACAATCCTTCGATTTTTCAAAATTCATTCGTAAACGAAATTAAAACTAAAAAATCGGGGTGTTCTTTGTGTTGACTATTTTAGATCCGTTAAGCGAAATAAAAGCAGAAATAGCTGAAAAGCATGTCGAACTGCTGCATCTTCAGTTTGTTGATCTGGAAGGAAATTTAAAGCACGTCACCATTACGGCCGATCAGATTGATGAGGCTGCAGAGGGAAAAATGATGTTTGACGGTTCGTCCATAAGGGGTTTTTGTCCTATTAACCAGTCTGATTTATACCTCAAGCCGGATTTGAGCACGTTCGCTATTATTCCGTGGTCAGTCGAGGAAAAATATGCAGAAGCAAGATTTCTTTGCAGCATATTAAATCCGGATATGACGCCTTATGAAGGAGATCCAAGATATGTCCTGCAGCTCGCCGCAAAAAGAGCCAAGTCGCTTGGATACAGCATCAGCATCGGTCCGGAACTGGAGTTTTTCCTGTTTAAAACCGACGAAAACGGAAATCCCACGACAAATCCCCACGATACCGGGGGATACTTTGAGCCCGCGCATGATCTGGGAGAAAGAGTCCGTCTTGAAATCTACCGCACCCTGAAAGCAATGGGCTTCAAAATTGAAGCATCCCACCATGAAGTGGCCAACGGGCAGCATGAAATCAATTTCCGTTTCAACGATGCCCTGACGTCAGCAGATAATGCCACAACATACAAGTGGGTCGTAAAAAATGTCGCAAAACAATTTAACCTGCATGCGTCATTTATGCCTAAACCTCTGCAAGGGGTAAACGGCTCCGGTATGCATGTTAACATCTCCCTCCTTCAAGACGGGGAAAATATCTTCTTTGATGAAAATGATGATATGCAGCTTTCAAACGAAGCTTATTATTTTATTAATGGGGTGCTCACCTATATTGAAGAGCTGACTGCCATTACCAATCCGCTTGTTAACTCTTACAAACGTCTCGTACCGGGGTTTGAGGCCCCGTGCTATATTGCCTGGTCCACTTCAAACCGGTCAACCCTTATCCGTATACCTGCAAAAAGGGGTGCCGCAACACGGATAGAAGTGCGGCATCCGGATCCAAGCGCCAATCCCTATCTTGCATACGCCGCAATTGCTGAAGCAGGAATGGCCGGCATCGCGCTGTCGGAATTTCCGAAGCCCGCTGTTCATGATGACATCTTCAGCATGACGGAATCCGCCCGGATGGAAAGAGGAATCAAGCATCTCCCGGACAACCTTGAAACGGCGCTTGATCTAATGGAAAAGGGTCCGCTTGCCAAAATGGTTCTCGGCTCTCATGTGTACCGGCAATTTCTTCTTCATAAAAGAGCGGAATGGCACGAATACAGGAATACAGTCCACTTATGGGAAATTGAAAATTATCAGATGAAGTTTTGACTTGAACCAAAAGCCCGATTCGCTTGCGAACCGGGCTTTTTGGTGCAGAAAGAAGTGCCGGTAAATAAATTCCGTAAATTTGGATAAAGTAAAAGCTGATAATACCGCAAAACCAACTTATTATATGTGAAAATCCTTTTACAGAAACAGATAAAACATATTTAAAAAGAATATTCTAAAATTATTGACAACTTTCACTTTCGACATTATACTACATTTTATTCACTTTCAAGACTAACTTACTGGAGGATATACATGAGCTCACTTTTTAGAAAAAAGTCAATTACTGACTTGCTCGCGCAAAGTCAGCAAAAATCCCTGGCACGGACTATGGGTGCATTCGACCTGACTTTACTCGGGATAGGCGCGATTGTAGGAACAGGAATTTTTGTACTGACAGGTGTGGTAGCAGCTGAAACAGCAGGTCCTGCTCTTATCCTTTCCTTTATCATATCCGGTATTGCCTGCGCACTCGCTGCCTTCTGCTACGCGGAATTTGCATCAACCGTTCCAATATCAGGCAGTGTATATACTTACACATATGCAACCCTGGGAGAGTTTTTTGCTTTCTTGATCGGCTGGGATTTGATGCTTGAATACTTGCTTGCAACGTCTGCCGTTGCGACCGGCTGGTCTGCCTATTTTCAATCTCTCTTAGCAGGCTTTGGACTGGAGCTTCCTGAAGCCATGACATCAGCTCCCGGAGCAGGTAAAGGCGGAATGATTGATTTGCCGGCGGTCATTATTATCCTTCTGATCACTGCCCTTTTATCAAAAGGAATTAAAGAAAGCACGCGGGTAAATAACATTATGGTTTTTGTTAAACTGGCTGTGATTCTATTATTTATTGTGGCAGGCGTCTGGTATGTAAAGCCTGAAAACTGGACCCCGTTTGTGCCATTTGGATTTGAAGGCATCGTAACCGGCGCGGCTACTGTCTTTTTTGCTTACATTGGATTTGACGCTGTAGCAACTGCTGCAGAGGAAGTAAAAAAACCGCAAAGAGATGTTCCGATTGGCATCATTGCATCCCTTGCAGTTTGTACGGCACTATATATGGTTGTATCTCTCATTCTTACAGGCATGGTTCCTTATACAAAACTCAATGTAGCAGATCCGGTTTCTTTTGCCCTTCAGTTTGTAGGGCAGAATTCACTTGCAGGCCTTATATCAGTGGGAGCTATCGCAGGAATTACAACCGTTCTTTTAGTGATGATGTATGCACAGGTACGAATCTCTTATGCCATGAGCCGGGACGGACTCCTTCCAAAAAGACTGTCCAAGGTGCATCCATCTTTTAAAACACCCTTCCAAAATACATGGATTACAGGGTTTGTTGCAGCAGCAATTGCAGGCTTTGTCGATTTGACAACCCTTGCCCACCTTGTCAATATGGGTACACTCGCTGCCTTCACACTCATTTCAATCGCCGTAATTGTTTTGAGGAAGACTCATCCGAACCTGGAACGTGCTTTTAAAGTGCCGTTCGTTCCTGTATTCCCGGCAGTCAGCGCCTTGTTCTGCATCTATCTCATGACAAGTCTTCCAGCTATCACCTGGACTTCTTTTATCATCTGGATTGCCATTGGAGCTGTGGTTTACTTCGTATACGCAAGAAAAAACAGCAAACTTGCATAAATCGCAAAAAAAACCTTTCTCCGCTGCAGGAGAAAGGTTTTTACTCTTTATGAACGTCTGACCTGCCTGAAAAAGTACCCGACAAGCATCAGCACTAAAGCAAATGAAATCATGACAATGAACTTCAGATGATCATGCAGAACGCTTTTGCTGAATGATGGTTCCACATCTGCGACTGTACTTTTCATCAGCTCATCTTTTTCAGGTTTCACAGGATCAAGAGGATGCTTGGCGAGTTCCCGGCCATCTTCACCGTCAATCGTCAAGGTTCCGTCCGTTTTCACATCAGAAGAAATGGTTTCATTTGTTTTTCTTGCATAATAAAGAGGCTCATCCAAAGTATATTCCTGTCCTTCTTTATCCTTATAATACGTTCCAGAAGCGACAAATTCCGAAGTGAAGCTGGCAAAGCCGTAATCCAGAAGCTTGACCGTATCTTTGTACGACATACGGTCTGTCTTTGCATTCAGCGTTACAGCGATCAGCCGGATATTTTCTCTCTCAGCAAGAGTTGACAACGTAAAACCGGACTGGCTGACATATCCGTTCTTCCCTCCCACCATTCCTTCATACGGTGTCGCCTGCAGAAGTTTATGATGATTGTGGAGAGTTGTATCCCAGGTTTCCCCGTCCCATTTCAGCTCGGCTGTTGAAAAGATCTCCCGGAAGATTTCGTTTTGTGATGCATACTGAGTCAGAGTAGCCAAATCTTCCGCTGTGGTGACATGATTTGGATCAAAAAGACCGTGCGGGTTCGTAAAATGGGTATCCTCAAGCCCTACCTTCGTTTTCAAAAACTCATTCATTTCCTTTGAAAATGTTTCTACATTTCCGCTTATATGTTCAGCAATTGCAATACCGGCATCATTCCCGGAATTGATCATGAGCCCCTGAATCAGTTTTTTAAGGGTCACCTGTTCACCTGCTTCAAGATACACTCTTGTCCCGTCGGCATTTCTGGCATTTTCGCTGACGGTTACGATATCATCCAAATTCCCATTTTCAATCGCATAGATGGCTGTGGCCATTTTTGTCACACTTGCAGGGTACATCTCGGCATCGCTTTTTTTCGAATAAAGAATCTGGCCGGAGTCAGCATCGATCAGGACGGCGGATTCGCTTTCAATCGCCGGTTCATTTGCTGTTAGTTCCTCTGCTGATGGTTTTGAAGAAAAAATCATTCCTAAAAAGAAGCTTGCTGCAAGAATCAAAGGGGTTTTTTTCATCTATATAAATCTCCTGATTGTAGTAGTCTATATTCATTCTGTATACAAGCATAACAGGTAATAAAACGGCATGACAATGTAAAGTTATAGAAACGGATGCATAAACGTTCATTTTACCTGAATTTATAGAAAAATTTGTATTTTTATTTATTTGACTTCCAATTCTGCCTGCCATATACTTTTCCTGACGAACGTCAGGAAGGTGGTTTTCCAAGTGACCTCAGAACAGCTTAAACAGGCGGCCATCCGCTTATTTGCCGATCATGGCTATGAAGGTACTTCATTGGCTGACATTGCTGCAGAAGTTGGAATAAAGAAACAGTCGATTTACACTCATTTTAAAAATAAGGATGAACTCTTCCTTAAAGCGATGACTGATGTTCTTGAGAAGGAAATTGAGTATGTAAAAGCTTCATTTTCTTCTCCTGAACAGCCCCAGCTTAACGACATTCTGTTCCGTTATCTGACGGATTACGTGCAGCGCTTTGAAAAAGAGGCGGAAACAAAATTCATGCTGAGAATCAGCTTTTTGCCCCCCTCACATTTATATCGGGAGGTCATGGAAAAAGTTTATGAGTACCTCGATACGTTCGAAGAACTGCTCATCGGTGTTTTCGAAAAACAGCTTGATCTTACTGTAAAACCAGCTGAAGCGGCTACGGCGTATATGGGTGTCACAGATGCAGTTTTCGCCGAAATGCTGTACGGCGGACCTTCGCGCGTGCAAAAACGGCTGGACAGCTGTTTTCGTGTTTATTGGAATGGTATCACCAGAAAAGCGGAGCCGACCGTTTAGCCCTGACAGGCAGAAAAGAAATCACCGGAAAAGTCCGGGTTTGACTTTTTCGGGGATTTTGTTCTGACGGAAGGGCTGGGAGGCGGAGCTGGACACCACGAAAAGCGGAGTCGACCGTTTAGCCCTGACAGGCAGAAAAGAAATCACCAAAAAAGTCCGGGTTTGACTTTTTCGGGGATTTTGTTCTGACGGAAGGGCTGGGAGGCGGAGCTGGACACCACGAAAAGCGGAGCCGACCGTTTAGCTCCGGGAGTCAGATAAGGAAACGGCGGTGAAGGCGTTTTTTGCCTTTGCCGACGGTTCCGTTCTGACAGAGGAGCTGGGAGGCGGAGCTGGACACCACGAAAAGCGGAGCCGACCGTTTAGCCCTGACAGGCATCCAAAATATCATTCGAAAAAGAAGGCGCTTTTCTGCCTATCATCAATTCTCATTGCCGTTATAGAAAAATAAGGAAGGGACGATTATCATGAACAAAGATTGGACAAAAGTATTTATGGCCGGTTTTGTTGAAGTCATTTGGGTTGCCGGCCTGAAGTATTCAGACAGCTGGCTTGAATGGCTTGGAACCATCATCACAATCTGCATCAGCTTTTACCTGCTGATCAGTGCAACGAAAAGACTGCCTGTCAGTACGGTTTACGCTGTTTTTACAGGACTTGGGGCAGCCGGAACCGTTATAGCAGAAATTTTGTTTTTTAACGAGCCTTTCCAGCTGGTTAAAATTCTTTTAATCGCCGTTTTAGTATGCGGGGTTATTGGGTTAAAAACACTGTCTGATGACAAAAAAGAGGAGGCTTCCATATAATGGACTGGGTGTTTCTAATTGGTGCCGGTCTGTTCGAAGTAGCCGGTGTTATCGGTATTAATAAAATGAAGGAATCTAAAGGAATTGTTCCGTTGCTGATTATGATTGCAGGTTTTTCGCTCAGCTTTCTGCTGCTGAATCAGTCCCTGCAGACGATCTCACTTGGGACTGCCTATTCCGTCTGGACAGGAATTGGATCTGCCGGGAGTGCGCTGATTGGCATCTTGTTCTACGGGGATTCAAAAAGCTGGAAACGGATTTTATTCATCAGCATGATCATTTCGGCAACGGTCGGCCTCAAACTGGTTTCGTAAGGAGTTTTTCACTTTGATTAAATATTCGATTCTCGTCTTTATTGGAGCGTGCAGCTACGGCATTATTTCAACGATTATCAAGCTTGCCTATAAACAGGGCTATTCAGTGGAAGAAGTCATCGGCAGCCAGTATGTGACTGGCTTTCTTCTTTTTTTGGCCTGCGCCCTTCTCTTTTCAAGAAAAAAAGCAACATGGAAACAGGCGCTTTTCTTAATGCTGACGGGGACGACAACAAGTTTCACAGGAATTTTTTACGGCAAATCACTTGAGACTGTTCCTGCGTCCATTGCGATTATCCTGCTGTTTCAATTTACGTGGATCGGCATTTTAATTGAGGCATTTTATCTGAAAAAGAGACCTGACAGCGCGAAGCTTTTCGCTGTCCTTCTTTTGCTCATAGGCACCTTTATGGCAGGCAATCTGTTCGGGAAAGAAGCCATCAGCTTGACGGATCCGGGGATCATCTGGGGTCTTCTATCTGCCGTCTCGTTTTCTCTGTTTATTTTTGCAAGCGGGAAGGTAGCAGCTGAGCTTCCATCGCTTAACAGAAGCCTGTTCATGTCGTTTGGGGCTGCCATCTTCCTCACCATTCTTTTCACTCCCGATTTTATGACAAATGGTTCTTTGCAGGCAGGACTATGGAAATTCGCCTTGCCTCTCGGCTTTTTCGGCGTGTTTATTCCGGTTGTGCTGTTTTCAGTCGGTACTCCTAAAATCGGGTCAGGACTCGCCACAATCGTCGGGGCTGCAGAACTGCCTGCAGCCGTTCTCTGCTCTGTCTTTTTTCTGAAAGAATCGGTGAACCTGCTGCAGACGGCCGGCATTATGCTTATCCTTTTGGGTATTGCCGTCCCGCAGCTGGTCTATTTTTTCCGGCAGAAAAAGAATGTGAGTCAGACACTGCGAATGTAAGGTGATTGCTATCTGTACACGGGATGAAGATTATCACGTAAGAAAGAGGATAGATTGTACGCCACAGAAGCCTGATATAGAAAGAAAGGGTGAATTTGATTTGTTTATACTCAAATTCACCCTTTTATATTTATATCCCAGCCTCTTTTCTATATGCTGCGCCTTAAAAATCTGCTTTAATGTGACGGATCAGTGCCTCTGCACTTTCGTTTACTTGTTCCTGATTCAGCGTTCTTACCCCATGCTCGACAAACGCTGGAAGAAAGCGCATGCCCGTCAGGTTAGCCATTGCCTGAAACGGCTTGAACAGCTCGCTCATGCTGTAATGGTTGTAGCCTCCTGACTGATACGCAGCTTCCGGTCCTCCCGTTGAAACAGCAAGCATAAACTCTTTTCCGTGAAGCTTTGTTCCCTGTGAGCCATATGCCCAGCCGTATGCCAGCACCACATCCTGCCATTCTTTCAGAAGAGACGGACTGCTGTACCAGTAGAACGGAAATTGAAAGACAATCCGGTCATGTTCAAGCAGGAGCTTTTGCTCGCGCTCTATATCAATTTTAAAATCCGGATATTTACTGTACAGGTCATGAACCGTAACATCTTCTTCTCTATTTAAATGGTTCATCCATGTTTTATTAACGTTTGACCCTGATAAATTCGGGTGTGCAGCTATGACTAATGTTTTCATTATATCTCTCCTTAAATAGTTGTATATGCAAATGATTGTGTAAAAAAGAAAACATTTGTACATGCAAATGAATACACAAAAAAATTTACGTTCTTTTCTCTAGTTTATTGCTCGCCTCATGCAGCGACTTGCTTAATTCCAGGCTGAATTCTTTTCCAAGAACAGCGGAGTATTCCTCAAACAGATCCTTCAGCGATGCCCGGAACTGTGTATAAATTTTATCTCCCTCACTCGTAAGTGAGATAAAAGACTGCTTGCCGCTTACTTTCCGGTTTACAAGCCCCTGCTTTTCAAGCTTATCGATAAATCTGGTGCTTGTTGATGGAGCAATGGAAAGCTTTTTGCACAGCTCTTTTTGAGTGATTCCAGGATGAAATTTAACGGTCATGATTAAGTATAAATAAGATGGCGCAAGGTCACCCGCATCAAAAACGTCTTCAGCAAGTTTTGTCATGTTTCGAGCGAATCGGCTCGCCGTAAAATACAAACAGTGCATGAGTACTTGTTCTTCTTCGTTCATTTGCATCATTCCTTTTATCATTTGCATATACAAATTAACACAGATTGAATAACTGCGTCAAACATTTAATTCAGGACTTATAAGGGGCCAAACTCCATTCAGTCCCCTGCCCGAAACGTCTTAATTGCTTCCTCTGCCTGCTTTTCTGTTACATACGGTGTATGAAAATAAACACGAACAACTGTCCCGTCTTCAAGTTCCAAGAAATAATGATAGGTCTGCACAGCGGTCATTGTCTTTACGTGCTGAAGCAATCGTTCTGCAGGATAGGCCAGGTTCGTGATCTCCTTTTTCTCAAAAATTCCAGCACCTCCTTCAAGACTTTGTTTTTCCTCAGTCGAACTCAGTACAGCTCCTCCAACTGTGCGCTCTCCCTGTTTAAATACAAGACCATTGTCACTTTTCAAAATGTCCAATCCCTGAGGCAGATCAATTGAGTACATTTGCTCGCCGCTCCTGCCGGATTCATTTGCCAGATAGACAGAGAAAAGACCAATGCCAAGGAGCAGGACAGCGGCAGCAGCTATCTGAAAAAAACGGTGCATGAGTGTAATAGGAGCCTGCTTTCTCTGCAAGCGTGCACGAATGGACTGTTTTTGTGAAGGAGACATGTTTTTTCTGGGGAATTTCATGTTCTCATAATTCAAGCTCAGCACCTCTTTCCAACCGTGGGTTTTGCTTTAATTTCTGAAGAGCCCGGTAATACGTCCGGCTTACTTTTTCTCTTGGCCAGCCAAGAACATGTGCTGTTTCTTCCACTGTAAGCTCAGAGACAATTCTAAGCATAATCACATCACGGTATTCTGCCTTCAGCTCTGAAATCGCTTTGTATGCTTCACTAAGCTCCTCATGTTCAAGCAGAATCTCATCCGGTGTTTTTACTTCCCGCCTGCCGGGCATCCAGGCGAGGAATTTTTTCCTCCTCCACTGGTCGATAACAAGCCTTCTCGCAATGCTGATCAGCCAGGTTTTCGGATGGCTCTCCTCTCTGAACCGGCTTTTGAATGCTTTTAAAAACACTTCCTGAACATCATCTTCGACATCATGTGTGCCCTTGTAATACACAAGAAAGTGGTGCACATCGTCGCCGTATTCGCTGAACATCCTCTCCAGTTCCTGTCCGTCCATCCCATTCACCCCATTTTGCCCTCTTTGCCCCATTAGACGTATTCTTTCTTCCATTCTCTCACTGAAACGAAAAAAATTCAGTCCCTTTTCAGCCTGAATTTTTTCCGTTTTGATCATCGGTTTAATGTAAGACGGCGGTCGATTATTCAAAAATTGGTCAGTTTAGTTAAATATGATTTGAATTTTCACTTCAATAAATGTAATATATACATTACAAATGCAATGTATATATTACATTAGGTGCAGGGTGGGATAATGAGAAATAATGTCAAAATAACTCGAATCAGCATTTCAATGACCCAGGAACAATTAGCTAAAAAAACGGGTGTAACCAGACAGACAATTGGACTAATTGAGAAAGGAGAATACAATCCGAGTCTTCAACTCTGTATTGCCATAGCGAAGGTACTTAATAAAACGTTAAATGATTTATTCTGGGAGGTAGAAAACGAATGAAATCTTGGATATCTTTACTAATACCGGATGATGAATATAAAGAAAGAAAAATGCTGTATTTTTTATCTGAAGGTGGAATAGTCCTCTTCCTTTTTCTAATTGTGATGGTTATTACCGGCCGGTATTTTGAGATAAGTGCAGAGATAGTATTGCTTTGTTCTATTGCTGTCTTTCTCTTTTATGTATATGGACGATACATCATATCCGGAATTGAATATACCGATATCACATCAGAAAAGGCATACGTTAAAGAATTAAGGTCCATTTTTATTAAAACAGTCACTTTTATAGTTATATTTATAGCAGCATATATGACTCTTATTAAGGTACCTGACAATCCGAATGAATGGATAGAAATTTCAGGATTTTTATTAACTCTTTGTTCAGTGATGTTCTTCTCCAACTATATTTCCTTAAAGTGTTCCTATAAAAAAAATAAAGAGTTATTATAATAAATTTAAAATGGCTCTACTCCGTGCTGCCGCCATATATAATGGAGAAAAGACATGCCTGAACGGAGGTAACGCCCTATGAATGAAAAAACAGTGCTCATTACAGGTGCATCAAGCGGTTTTGGGATGCTCGCCGCCTGCAGACTTGCAGCGGAAGGATACCGCGTCATCGCTTCTATGAGGAATACGGAGAAACAAACGGACCTTTTCAGGATGCTTGGAGAACACAAAGAAAGAGTGACGGTTCTCGAGCTTGACGTCACGTCCCCGGAATCGATTGATGGCTTAAAGGAGTATTTAAAAAAGAGCGGCAAACTCGACATTCTAATCAACAACGCCGGATTTGCCTTTGGCGGATTTGGAGAGGAAGTAACGGTGAATGACTATAAAAGCCAGTTTGAAACGAATTTCTTCGGTGCCATTGCTGTTACCCAGGCGGTCCTGCCATATATGCGCAAACAGCGCAGCGGAAAAATTATCAACATGAGCAGCATCAGCGGATTGATCGGCTTTCCCGGCCTCTCACCGTATGCAGCATCAAAGCATGCGCTTGAAGGATACAGCGAGAGCTTAAGACTTGAAGTGAAGCCGTTCGGCATTGATGTCGCACTGATTGAACCTGGCTCTTTTTCTACGAACATCTGGACAACGGGAAGAAAAGTATCTTCCATAGAAGATTCGCCTTATCTTGCGTATATGAATGCCATTGAAAATGAACTTGAACAGGGAAAGGAAAAGCTTGGGGATCCGGCTGATGTCGCTGAACTGATTGTTAAGCTGTGTGCAAAAAACTCATTGGCCAAGCTCAGATATCCGGCTGGAAAAGGCGTCCGGATATCCCTGTTCTTAAAACGGATACTTCCCTGGCGCATGTGGGAATCCATTCTTATTGGCAAGCTGCTCGGGAAGAAGACCGAATTGTAAACTTACTTTTTCAGAAACTCTGCCGTATACTCGCTTATTTCCGCTGACTTTGTCCAGTGGAGATAATGATGCCCCGCAAGCGAAACAAGCTTGTGTTCTTGCGCATGGCTCATTTGATCCAGATAAAACGTTTTAATTTTTTCGTCTTTTGCTTTTTGATCCTTATCCTCCGCTTGGAAAATCATAACGGGAATATGCGGGGGGAACGTCATATCTTCTGTTTTTTCCGCACTTCTGCTCAGTTCATTCGCTTCATCTATGACGTTTTTATGATAGCTTTTCCATGCGGTAATTCGTTTGGTCATGCTTTTATTTTCTTCTGAATATGTTTCTTCCTCTGCAATCGGAAGAAAGTCTTCAGGCGTGAATGCCGCCGCCCACCTGGCAGCACCAAGTACAGAGGCAGCACGAACGAACGAAGGAACCGACGGAGCTTTTTCATTAAAAAAGTCAAAAGCCTTTGGCTGGGTTGGGTCAATTCCGATAATTGCTTCAATTTCATCTGGATAGGCATTGGCATAATACATGCTGTAGACCCCGGAGACTGAGTGAGGCATCAAAACATACGGTCCTTGGATGCCGGCTTTCTTCAGTGCCGTCCGCACCTCTTCCACCATGTTTTCCACTGTGCGCGCTTTATTTGTCCCATCACTCCATCCATAGCCGAATGGTTCTGCAACCACGACCTTGTGGTTCTTTGCCAATTCATTTACCAGCGGTTCAAAGTCAAGGACTGGTGCAGCCGTTCCGAGTCCGCTTAAAAGCAAAATCGTATGTTTCCCTTCACCCTTTGTGTAAACGTGCATGCTCCTGCCGTCTACTTTGACAAGCTGCCCCGGAGCCTGGTATTTCTTCTGCTCATAGAATGTGATCCCTTGATGAAGGATGAAGCTCAGCAAAATGACTGCTCCAATCAGCAGAAAAAGAGTCCGGATGATTTTTTTCCATTTTGTTTTCATGGTTTGTCCCGCTTTCTTTAATAAAGGTATTCACCTAGTTTAGCGGACAAAAGTTAAAAAAGAGCTGTGATTCGGGGAATATTTTGTTTAAATTTGGCATCGCGGTGAGTTGCGGCTAAAATGGGGATCCATCAATGAAATATGGCAGCATTCTGGGGAATGGCGCCACAATTGAGAGAGTCTTCACTCAAAAAGTGGCACCACTACGGAGAATGACGCCACAATTGCGGGGGATTTCACTAGAAATATGGCAGCACTATGCTGAATGGTGCCACAAATGAGAGTCTCATCACTTGAAAAGTGGCACCACTATGCTGAATGGCGCCACAATTGAGAGAGTCTTCACTCGAAAAGTGGCACCACTACGGAGAATGACGCCACAATTGAGAGTCTCATCACTCGGAAAGTGACAGTACTGCCGGGAATGGCGCCACAATTGAGAGTCTCATCACTCGAAAAGTGGCAGCATTCTTGAAAACTATAGAAGCCTTTACATACATCAAAAAATCCGAACTAATTACAGTCCGGATTTTTCTTTTGCTCAATGATTTTTTTCAAAGCCTCTTCCTATACCTCCAATTCCTTCCGCTGTCTGAACTCTTCCTTAATCTCATCCAGAAGCACAGGGTCTGTCAGCAGCTGAAGCGCGGTCAGGGCAAGGCCTTTTGCACCGAGCAGAAGCGCTGCGTCCCCCTGCTCTGATTTGGCTGCCTCCCTGAATTCGTCTGTGTGGCCGACGAGGGTATCAGGTCCAATTTTGATGTACGGATGGATCGTCGGAACAACGTGGCTGATATTGCCGGCGTCCGTTGAGCCGAGGCCTTCGCGCTCAGACGTTTCCACTGTTTCTCCGAGACTTTCAAGCTGCTGTTTAAAAACGGAATCAAATGTCCGGTTTAACACCAGGTTGTCGACTTCATTTTGAAATGCAATCACATTCAGCTTAGCGCCTGTCGCCAAGGCTGCTCCCTGTGCTGCAGCTTTGATGCGTTCTGTTGTTTCTGAGCACCTTTTTCTTGTTGCCGCGCGGATGTAGAATCGTGCTTTCGCATAGTGCGGGACGATATTCGGGGCATCGCCTCCGTGCGTGATGATTCCGTGAATTTTCACATCGTCCGTTACATGCTGGCGAAGGGCATTGATGCTGTTGAAAAGCTGAATGACTGCATCCAGGGCATTGATTCCCTGATGAGGAGCAGCTGCAGCATGCGCCGGCTTTCCGATGAATTCAAAATCGAGCGGATCCACTGCAAGGGAGTTCCCCGTTATTCTCGTAGCGTTCGACGGGTGCACCATTAGGGCCGCATCGATGCCTTCAAGCAGCCCGTGCTTTACAAAGCTTCCCTTCGCACTGCCGTTCGGGCCGCCTTCTTCTGCTGGTGTTCCCAAAACGACTACTTCTCCGCCAATTTCATCAATCTGTCTGCCGAGGGCAATCGCTGCTGCTGTACTTGCGGTGCCGATGATGTTGTGGCCGCATGCATGGCCAAGTCCCGGAAGCGCATCGTATTCTGCCAGAAACGCAACAGATGCACCACTTTTTAATGTCGATTTTTTCCGGGCCAGAAACGCCGTCTCATGTCCTGCCACTCCGCGTTCAACTGTAAATCCTTCTGCCTCAAGCAAGTCGGAAAGGAGCTTTGAAGCAAAGTATTCCTCATTGCCGATTTCAGGTTTTTCATGAATCGAATGGCTGATCTTCAGATACTCTGCCTTTCTTGATTCTATTTCATCAATGATTTGCTCTTTAAGCGTAACAGCTGCTGTGCTCATGCTCTTTCCTCCTCAATGGTTATTCTCCAATTTCACTTAGAGGGACAAATGTAGGAATCGTGGCTCCGTCATATTCTTTTTTGATAAAGTCAGCCGTGTCTTCCTCCTGGTAAAGCTCAACGATGCGTTTCAGTTCTTTGCGGTCTTTGTCTTCCGTGCGTGCTGCGATAATGTTGATATATGGTGTGGCTGTGTCATCTTCATGGAAAATAGAATCTTTAATCGGATTAAATCCTGCATCAACGGCAATTCCGTTGTTGATGATAGAACCTGCTACATCGGGAAGGACACGCGGTGTCTGGCCTGCGACGACAGGCACGATTTCAAGGTTCTTCGGATTTTTGACGATTTTATCAAGAGATCCGTTGCCGTCAAAGTCTTCAGGAAGTTCAATTAAGCCTGCTGCCTGAAGAAGGAGGAACGCTCTTCCCATGTTAGTCGCTTCATTCGGAACAGCAATTTTTCCGCCTTCCGGAATGTCTTCAACAGATTTGTATTTATCCGAGTAGAGGCCTAGAGGTGCGATGACCGTTGTTCCGATTGGAGTCAGGTCAAGATTATGTTCTTTTTTGAAGGCATTAAAGTAAGAAATCGTTTGAAACGCGTTGGCATCTAGCTCGCCTTCTGAAAGTGCCAGGTTCGGCTGCACATAATCTGAAAATCTGACAATCTCAATGTTGATGCCTTCTTTTTCTGCCTTCTTGGCAACAAAATCCCATATTCGGTTATCAGATCCGCTGACACCGATTTTTACATCCACCTCTTCTTTTCCGCTTGCTGTTTTATTTCCGCATCCTGCAGCAAAAGCGGCTAGTGCTGCAATCAGTGTTAAAATAATCCATTTTTTCATCATTGTTCTCTCCTATCGTCTTCTGATTTTTTTCGATAAAATGTTTCCTGAGGTCTGCAGTCCCTGAACGAGGACAACAAGAATGGCCACTGTAATGATCATGACAACCGTGTCAAAGCGCTGGTAGCCGTATGTAATGGCAAGGTCTCCAAGCCCGCCTCCGCCGACAGCCCCTGCCATCGCAGATGCACCGACAAGTCCGACTGTCGCAATCGTAAGACTCAAAACAAGTGAGCTTAATGCTTCCGGCACAATAAATTTAAAGATAATCTGGCTTGGCGTTGCCCCCATTGCTTCTGCCGCTTCAATGACTCCCGGGTCAACTTCAAGCAGCGAGTTCTCTATTAATCTGGCAATATAAGGACCTGCGTAGAAGACAAGCGGCACAACAGCTGCAGCTGTTCCGATCGACGTTCCGACAATCAGTCTCGTCAGCGGAACAATCGCCACCATCAAAATGATGAACGGCACAGAGCGGAAGATGTTCACAACTCCATTCAAAATGTTAAATATAATGGCATTTTCCCATAAGTGTCCTTTCCTGGTAATGACCAGCAGCACCCCGAGCGGAAGCCCAATTAACGTTGAGAAAAGTAAAGAAAAACCGGTCATGGCGAGTGTTTCAACTAAAGCATCAATGATTTGCTGAGAATCAACTAGCATGTGCATTCACCTCTTTCACTGTTACGTTCTCCTGGTTCATTACCAGAAGCGCTCTTTTTATTTCACTTTCCGTTCCCTGAAGTTCAACGATTAAGTGTCCAAACGGAATTCCCTGAAGCTCCGTAATGTTGCCGAACAGGACGTTGATATGGAGGTCAAATCTCTTGGCAATCTGCGAAAGGAGCGGCTGCCCTGAGGATTTGCCGACAAAATTAATTTTAAAAATCTGTCCCTGGCTGTTTTCTTCCTTAACAAGCTTCAGGACCGATTCAGGAATAGAATCATTCAGAACAGAGCTGACAAAGTTTGAAGCGGTCTTTGTTTTCGGATTTGAGAAAACGTCAAACACAGAACCTGATTCAATGATTTTTCCTCCCTCAATCACGGCCACTGTATCGCAAACCTCCCGGATGACCGACATTTCATGTGTGATCATGAGAATGGTAATGTTGTATTCCTCGTTGATTTTTTTCAAAAGCTTCAGAATCGAAGCTGTTGTCTGAGGATCAAGCGCTGAGGTAGCTTCATCGCACAATAAAATGGATGGCTGTGTAGCAAGTGCTCTTGCGATTCCGACGCGCTGTTTCTGGCCGCCTGACAACTGATCAGGGTACTGATTCGCTTTGTCCTCAAGTCCTACAAACGAGAGAAGCTCGGCAACCCGCTCCTTAATGACTTTCTGGGGGACATTTGAGAGCAGGAGCGGAATGGCCACATTTGCATAGACCGTTTTTGAGTTCAACAGATTGAAATGCTGAAACACCATGCCGATTTTCCGTTTAACTCCGCGCACATCCTTTTTGGAAAGAGCCGTTAAGTCAAGTCCATCAACAATGATCTGTCCTGCTGTTGGACGCTCGAGCAGGTTCACCGTGCGGATCAGCGTGCTTTTGCCCGCTCCGCTGAATCCGATAACTCCGCATATTTCCCCTTTTTTCACTTCCAGATCAATGCCGTCGAGAGCTTTCACTTCATTGCCGCCGCTGCCGTATACCTTTGTGACGCCTTTAAATTCAATCATCTATGTAACCTCCTTATTTTTAGCAATAAAAAACCCTCTTCTATCCGACAAGAAGAGGGCATGGCATAACGAATCACCGGTTCTCTTCTCATCTCCCAGGCAATTGCCTGCTGGAATTGGCACAGTACTTTTTCAAAAGTCCGCTGCCGAAGCATCATGGGGCCAGTCCCTCCGCTTCTCTGGATAAGAAAATCGTTATTAAATTTTAAAGAAAAATAAAAACCTCTCCCTGAAAGACAGGAAGAGGCTGGATCTGCAAAAAAAGACCGTTCGCTCTTCTCATCTCTCAGGCTGCACGCCTGCTGGAGTTGGCACAGTTCTCATAATGAGTCCGCTGCCGAGGTTTCAAAGGGCCATATCCCTCCACCTCTCGTGATAAGAAGCTATATTTTCGATGTGTCTTACTTTACTCCGGTATTATCTGAAAGTCAACACTTTTTTAAAAAATCAGTTGGACTGTTTAGAAAGTCTGCGGTATTTAAACTGCTGCCACTGAAAACGGATAAAGCAGCCGATGCAAAAACCGAGAATCGCTGCAAAGGCAGCAATGGCAACCATAATAGTCGCCGCATAGGCAAGTACCGTCCAGTCAAGCATGTATCCGGCAAACCCAAGGCTTAGGCAGATCACTGCTATCATCTGATTAAACTGCTGCTGATCAAAATCTTCCTGTATATAGGCTGAAGGCTCTTTTTTCAAAAAGGTGCCGGCAGCTTTCATAATCGGGTTAACTTTAAATAGCAGTCCCATGATTCCGGCCGTAAGAGGCACCAGTAAAAAAACGCCCATGCCGCTGATCCAGAATGCTGCAGCGGATAGCACAATCACCCATTGATTGACTAACACTAGAGGTTTTGGAATGGTTTTCATACTAAAACCCACCTGTCTGATTGGAATATGTGTATTTTACTCCAGTCAGCCTGCTTTGTGAAGAGGATTGCTTTAGGAAGTGATTGACAGCTCTCTTGGCTGCATGGTAAAATCAATAAAACCAACTAAACCAATAAGAATTAAATATAACCTATCAAGAGTGAACGAGAGATCTGGCTCCATGACTTCACAGCAGCCGCCGCATGCCGGAAAGGTGCTCCAACCAGCAAAGCACGATGCTTTGGCCGATAAAGACAAACCCTCTCTTGTCAGCTGAAAGCAGGAGAGGGTTTTTTAGTTCAAAATTGATTGGGAGGAAATGATGATGACGACGAAACATGTGCCTGTCCTTGCAGGAGCTGAAAGCTTTTTTCATAAAGGAAATGAGATCGGAATTCTTCTTTGCCACGGATTTGCCGGTACGCCTCAGAGTGTAGGCGAGCTTGGAAAACTTTTGGCCGCAAAAGGCTATACCGTTTATGCCCCGCGCCTGAAAGGCCACGGAACTACTCCCCTCGATTTTGAAGACTGCTGCTTTACAGACTGGATTCAAAATATCGAAGAAGCCTATAAAAAGCTAAGAAAAGTGTGCCGCAGGATCTTTGTTGCCGGACAGTCCATGGGCGGAATATTAGCGGCTCACCTTGCCTGCAGGCACCAGGAAATTGACGGACTGATTACCATCAATGCAGCACTCAGTGTGCCAGGCTATGAGGTTTTTCAGCACGAGATCGAACCCCGTTTTATTCCAGAAGGAAAACCGGATATCAAAGCGGACGATATTGAAGAAATTACGTATGAAGCCGTTCCGATTAAAGCTGTCCACAACCTGCTGACGCTCATCAAAACAACGAAGCCCGTGCTGTCTGAAATAACCTGTCCGGCCCTGATTTTCAAATCAGAAGAAGACCATGTTGTTCCCGCCTCAAGCTCAGATGTTCTTTTCCATTCCATCTCATCTCCTTTCAAGCAGATGGTGAGCCTGACGAATTCCTATCATGTGGCCTCTATGGATTTTGACAAAGACATCATCGCAGAAAAAACAGCCGCCTATATTGAACTTTGCTGCCGCCGGGAGTATAAATTGTCTGTCTGAATCTGCTAAACTGTAGGCAGGTGATGAACATGTTCTTAAAATCAATCAAACTGCTGAAAGAGAATATCCCCTCTTTTGAAAAATATCCTTTTTCTATCCCGGCCATATCCCATATGGATGAGCTGAGACTGACCAGCCCTGTTACTTTTTTTGTCGGTGAGAACGGCTCGGGCAAATCAACCCTGCTGGAGGCCGTTGCCTATCAGTGCGGCTTCAACACTGCAGGCGGAAGCCACCATCTCTACAAGCCGAGGAGCTCGCAATCTGACCTTGGCGATTATATCCGGCTCGGATGGATGCCTAAAGTAAAGAATGCTTTCTTTCTCAGAGCAGAATCTTTTTTCCAGTTTGCCTCCCATCTTGAAGAGCTCAGTGAAGATCCTTATTCAGGAGATGTCTTCGGTGCATACGGAGGAAAATCGCTTCACGAACAGTCTCACGGTGAGTCGTTCTTGTCCCTGTTCCTGAACCGCTTCGGCAGCAAAGCCATTTATCTGCTTGATGAGCCGGAAGCAGCGCTGTCCCCGTCACGGCAGCTCACCCTCCTCCGTATTCTTCACGACCTGACGAAAAACGGAGACACTCAGTTCATTATTGCCACTCATTCCCCCATCCTGCTAGGCTTTCCGGGCGCTGACATTCTGAGCTTTGACGATGAACAAATGACAAAAAGGACGTACGAAGATACGGATCACTATCAAATTACGAAATACTTTCTGGAAAACCGGGAGCGGTTTTTGGAGGAGCTATTTAAGGAGGAATAAAAAAGGGAACTCCATCTGAAATTGGAATTCCCTTTCTCTTATTCCATTAAAGTTCCGTCTGTGGAATTAAGATAGAATCATTTTTTCTCTCTCCTGTCTCAAGCTCCATTCTGATCACCAGTTACACTTTTTCAAGGCAGCCTATTTTTCATTCTTAAAGAAATGAACAGGACGGACTTCAATCCGCCAGCCGAATTCTTCCCCTCTGCTGATTTGCGTTGTTGGATGAAGAGAGGCCAGTTTAATTGCCTCATCCATACTCTCTGCTTCAAAAACAAATACACTTCCGATCAGATCTTCCGTTTCTCTAAAAGGTCCATCTGTTACAAGAACCTGACCGTTTACGCGTCGCAGGCTCTTAACTTCAGATTCAAGGCCTGCATCAAGAAGTACCTTACCGCTTTCATAAAATTTCTCGATAACAGGCTGGCATTCACTCATTACCGCCTCAATTTCTTCTCTTGGCCGTGCATTCATTTTTTCCGGGCTAAAATAGCCCATACATAAAAATATCATGGTTTCCTCTCCTTCAGCGCTCAAATTTCCAACTAACACTACCGCTGTTTTGTTTACCACAAATGGCCTTGGACTGTAAGTGTAAGAAATCCGGCTAAATCTACCAAAACATCAAACTTTTAATAACCTTCTCTACCATTTCAATAATCAGCTGCCATTCTCCTTTAAAGAAAAAAGGAAGAGTTATAACCGTTACTGCTTAAGCATGCACAAATCTTTAGATTTTTCACATAATCATAGGCCATACTTCCCTCTTTCCTTATTTCCATAATACAAAAAACATCTGAATCTTCTCCGAATCACTTAAACTGCCTCATGGTTCAAGCCAAAAACAAAATATCTGCACTCTATACAAAATTTCCTCCCTAACAAATGACTCCATTTAAAGATAGAATGGTCAAATCAAATGAAAGCGCTAACAAACTGCGGGGTGAAGGTTATAGTTCCATAAGACTAGATGATATTCAACTATTCAGAACGTTTCACGCGAAGAAAAAATGAAATAAGGAGATGAATACATGACAAGAAAGCCTAAAGCAAAGAGGATCCTGATTCTTTTACTGGCCATTCAAATGCTCATATTCAATGCCGGATTACTAACAGGCAATGCAGAGGAACTAAGCAAAAATGAGGCCGAAACTGCCGCTGTGCAGACGATTACATCCATGATTCCGGTCGGCGATCCTTCTATAAAAGTAGGACTTGACGGCGGGGCGGGATTCCAATTTCCAACCTTTAATAATGGGGCGGCGTTCGATGACGTAAAAGATGATATTGCCCTTTTTGTGAAACAAAATAATGAGTGGGTTTCAATTGATAACAATCCGGACAGCGGATGGATCTATGACTCTAATTTCGGAAACTGGTGGGAAGGACCGGGCGGCTATTGGTTTAATCCGGTAGAAGAAACCACGCAGGTGAAAGTGGCGTCCAAAACGAATCCAGGCGTTTTTGTTGAGTATACATTAAACGTTACTCCGGCAGTGCCTCAGCCAATTACATCCATGTCCCCGGCAGGTGCTACTGCACTTGATGTATCTCCTTCAGGAGGGGTCGGGTTTGAATTTCCGAGGTTTAACAGCGGGGCTACCTTTAAAGATGTAAAGGATGATATCGCCCTCTTTGTCAAGCAGGATGGTGACTGGGTTTCGATTGATAACAATGCAGCCAGCGGATGGATCTACGATAAGAATTTCGGAAACTGGTGGGAAGGACCGGGGGGCTACTGGTTTAATCCTGTAGAAGAAACCACGCAGGTGAAAGTGGCATCTAAAACAAATCCTGATGTGTTTGTTGAATACACGCTGAAGGTTACGGTGCCGGTGAGAAATTCCTTCAAGATCACAAATTTTGACGGCAGATCCACTTTTGAAGCGGATCAGAACGGGGCAATCGGCCTTCCTCTTCCAAAAATAGACGGCGGCTCAGCGATCAAAAGTGAAGTCGATAAATTTGTCTATGAAGTGAAGGTTGATGGTGAGTGGGTCAATATCCTGGAATCCAATTTGACGAAATTCAGCTATTCCTCTAATGGATACAACAGGATGTCTTCTGCCAATCAGTGGGGATACTGGGTGGATTACATCTTTGGACTTTGGTTCCAGCCTATCCAGGAGGACATGGATTTCCGTATTGGCTATCCGCTTAATGGAGAAAAAGGCGGAGAAATCGGAGACAACTATGTTCAGTATAAGTTCATCGGGAATCCGGATGCTTATCGTCCGGATGAAACAAAATTAGATGATATCCAAATCGGCACGTCTGAGAACTCGGAAATTGCAGGCTGGAATCTAACTTGGGGCGATGAATTCAATGGCACGGAACTCGATGAAACCAAATGGAATTATTCCACAGGTTACTATCTGAACGATGACCCGGGCACATGGGGCTGGGGCAACAATGAACTTCAGCACTATACGGACAGTGAGGATAATGTTTTTGTAGAAGACGGGAAACTAAACATAAAGGCACTCGACGATCCGAAGACATTTCCGCAGGACCCGAACCGTGTAGCCCCCTATTCTTCAGGAAAAATCACGACACAGGATAAATTCACGTTTAAATACGGCAGAATTGATTTCAGCGCAAAACTTCCTGCCGTTACCGGAGCCTGGCCGGCACTTTGGATGCTGCCGAATGATGATGTATACGGAGGATGGGCCTCTTCTGGTGAAATAGATGTCATGGAAGCAAGAGGACGTGTTCCCGAATCGACAAGCGGAGCGATCCATTTTGGCGATGAATGGCCATTAAATAAGTATCTTTCCGGTGATCAAACCTTTGCTGATGGAGGAAGAATTGATACAGACTACCATGTTTACAGTTTAATATGGGAGGAAGATATCCTCAGCTGGTATGTGGACGGCAAGTTTTTTTACAGCGTGACAAAGGAACAATGGTATTCAGCAGCGGCTAGGGAAAATCCGCGTGCCCCTTTTGATCAGGACTTTTATATCATCATGAATCTTGCCTTAGGAGGCTGGTTTGATGGAGGAATAGAACCATCACCGGATGATTTCCCTCTTTCCATGCAAGTAGACTACGTTCGCGTGTATAAACAGGAAGTGAAAGAAGAAGAACCAGTTCCTGTTACAGGCGTAAAGATCAATAAAACGGAAGCTGTATTAACGGCTGCAGGGCAAAAAACAACTCTGTCAGCTGCCGTTGAACCGTCAAATGCAACGAATAAGAAAGTAACCTGGTCCTCAAGCGACGAATCTGTGGCTACAGTTAGCGCAAGCGGCGTTGTAACGGCTGTGAAAAATGGAACAGCGACCATTACGGCAACAACCGAAGATGGACAAAAAACAGCAGCATGCACGGTGACTGTCGCAATTGAACCGCAAGTACCGGCAGATCAGCTCTTCCCGTTAAAGAACGGTTCGTTCAGCCAAGAGCTTACTTCATGGTCAGCATGGAGCTGGAAAAGCAATGATGCTTTTATCAATGAGATAAGCGCAGAAGATGGGAAAGCTGAAATAACCATTCCAAAGTTTGATGCCAGCGGTGCGGGGGCTGAAAAATGGGCTGTACAATTCAAACAAACCGGACTTCAGCTTCTTAAAGACAAGGAGTATGTCGTCTCCTTTGATGCCAGTTCAACAATTCCGCGGGATATGGAATTGGTTTTTCAAAACGCGGCATTTAACAGAGTATTTGAGAAAACTCTATCTTTAACACAGGAAAGTAAAAGATTTACCTATTCATTCAAAGCAACAGCAGAAGAAATCGTCGAATTAAACTTCTTATTAGGGAAATATGCTGATTATGACCAGCATGGCATCACCATTGATCATGTCGTCCTTGAAATGAAAAATCCTGCTTCAAATAAGATTAAAAACCCTTCATTTAAAGATGGAAATGCTTCATGGGAAGTATGGTCGAATGTTGGAGCCACTTCCGGCAATGAAGGCGAAAAGAAGCAAATAACGATCCCATCATTGGGCAGTGATTTCTGGAGCGTTCAATTCAGCCAGCTTGGTCTTTCATTAGAAAAATCAAAGTCCTATCGATTGGTTTTTGATATGTCCTCTACCATTGGAAGAAAAATAGATGCGATTCTTGAAAGCACCAGCTATGACAAATATGTGTGGGAAACGATTGAAGTAAATGAAGAATCAAATACCTATGCAATCGAATTTACTCATGAAAAGAATACCGACCCTGCTGCAAAGCTTATTTTTGCATTAGGAAAAGTGGATGGACAAGACGCACTGGCAGAGCATACAGTAACGATTGATAACGTGCATCTTTATGAAATCCCAGAGCTGCCGGCTGATCCGGCCGATCCGCCAGCACCGGAAAAAGAAGGCTACGGTGTCGGAACCATCAAGGAAAATTCTGTAGAGTTTTATGTGAATGATGCTCCTTGGGCCATTATTCATTACATTAAAAATGGCACTACCCAGCAGAACATTATGATGAATAAAGCCGGTGACAACTACTCCGTTTACACATTGAATGATGTAAAAGAGGGAGATGTCATTAAATACTGGTTTACCTATGGCTTAGATGCCGGAGGACAAGCAGAATACAGCGAGCAGATTTATACGCATAAGCTTGCCGTCGCTGCGCCGACAGCGGATGAAGTATCCGATCAATCGACAGAAGTGACAGGAAAAGCGGAAGCCGGTTCGACGGTGACTGTGACGATCGGGACCGAGAAATATTCGGCAGCTGCAGATTCTGCAGGCGCCTTTAAAGTAACGATTCCTAAGCAAAAGGCAGGCACCGTGCTGAAGATTATCGCAGCAAATGCGGCTGGAAATGTGAGCGAAGAACTGAGTATTACAGTAAAAGATAAAACAGCTCCTGGCAAACCTACTGCGGGTGAAGTATCAGATCAATCGACAGAAGTGACGGGAAAAGCAGAGGCAAGCTCGACTGTTACCGTTATGAGTGGACAAGATAAATATACAGCAGCCGCGGATTCCGAAGGTTCTTACAAGATAACGATTCCTAAGCAAAAAGCAGGAACCGTGCTGAAAATTACAGCAGCAGATGCGGCTGGAAATGTGAGCGAAGAACTGAGCCTTACGGTAAAAGAAACAGTTGATTCCAGTATTCCAACAGCTAACGAAGTATCAGACCATTCTAAAGAAGTAACCGGAAAAGCAGAAGCCGGCTCGGTTGTAACTGTGACCATCGGGACAAAAAAGAAAAAGTATACGGCAACTGCGAATGCTGCAGGCGACTTCAAAGTGAAAATTCCTAAACAAAAAGCAGGAACAATCATTTACCTTACAGCAACTGATGCAGACGGCAATATTAGCGGCACCAGAACGTTCATTGTCACAGATAAAACGGCGCCTTCAGCTCCAAAAGCAGACAAAGTAGACAGCCATTCTACATCTGTCACAGGCAAATCAGAGGCTCATGCCACCATTACCATTAAAGTGGGCAAAAAGGTCATCGGAAGCGCCCAGGCAGACCATAAAGGGAAGTTTAATGCTTCAATTGCCAAACAAAAGAAAGATACCATCCTTAGCATCACCGCTTCTGATGCAGCAGGGAATGTCAGCAAAGCTGCGAGTGTGAAAGTGAAATAATAAGCAGGGAAGCAGAAGTGAGAATAAAAGATGAAGGTGAAAAAGCATGCAGGATTAAATCTGCATGCTTTTTGGTGAGATGTATTTTATGTAATAGAAAGGAGAGGACAATATAGATAGATTCGTATTTGTTACTTGTTTATTAACGTCTAGAGAATGAGTATCTGGAGTATTAATTGACCAAACTGTTTCTTTTCGAAATAAATTTTCTCTAATTTTTTCTCCTTTATTATACGATTCAGTTGGAAATATTCCTAAAGTATTTGTAACGTCCTCTAATGGAAAATAATCGCCAATAATATAAAATTCAATCCTGATAGATGTCTTCTTCATATTTAATTCTCCTTACATTTATTATATACATAAGTAGGTTCTCCCTTACCTTCCCCCCCTTTTTTCACTCTAGTAGATTACAAGAATTGCTCTAAACAAGGAATATAGAACCAGTAAAAAAGTTATGAAAATATTAAATTATATTCCCCTTAAAAATATTGCTTATGTTACTATCGTTGTGTTTAACTTATTAATGGAGTTTAAAAGTACTAGTTTCATTCAATTTGTTTGAACTAACAAAGGGGTAAACGATGAAAAAGAGATTTGCCATTTTATTGTTAACAGTTTTCATGTTTTATGCGTTCTCGAATCAGGCAGTTTATGCTTCAAAAATACGGTACACCGAAGGAATGCCGGTTGCCGTCTATTACATACCACACCAGGATGATGAACTTTTAACATTCGGAGTCGGAATATTAAATCACATTGAGAGCGGATACGATGTTCACTTGGTCCTGTATACGGATGGACAGGCATCTAATGTTTTTAAACAGATGCAGATTGAGCCAGAGCAATTTGGTAAGATCAGAGACAAGGAATTTAAGAGGTCGGCTAAATCATTGGGGGTTCACATGAACAATCTTCATTTTATTGACCTGCCCGATGGGAAAGTAACAACGGAGGATATGAGGGAGATCATTTTAACCTACGAGAAGAAGTTTCCGGGAGCATTGCACCGGGGCTTTTCCTATTATGATTTACATAACGATCATAGGGTAGCTGGAGAAGCATTAAATGACTTGTATAATGAAGGGGAAATCAGCAAGGATACAAGATTGTATATTAATTACGGCTATTACACTACTCAGGGTACAGAAGAGCAAATGAGTGATAGATTCCGGAAAAAGCTGCTTAATGCCAGTAAAGCCTACAAGGTGAATAATCCGCGTTTTGGTTTTCATGCAATCGGCTGGAGATCAGCCAAACCATTATTTTTAAACCTTGAGAAAAATCCGAAGAGCGTATATCATTCTCCGAATTACGTGGAGGAATAAGCAAAAAAGCGTGCAGGATTTTGAGCTGCATGCTTTTTTGTTTTCCTTCTGCTAAAAAGAGCCCTGATTCTTCAACAGGGCTCTCAATCATTATTATTGAAACAGTTTTGCAACCGTGCTGTCAGGCAGTCCTTTTTCTCCGCCAACAACTTGATATTCTTCAACTAAATCAGAATAGAACTGAACAGTCTCTTTTGTTGTTTTTTTTGGCTCGTTTGGATCTGTCAGAATTACACCGTTGAATATGCCAGCTGCAAATGCAGAAGCAGACTTGGCATTGGCAGCAATCGTTATTCAACAAACACCCAAATAGTAGATTCTGAGGTTGAAAAAGAAATTTTTGAATATAGACAAATGATGATACATATCACTTCTCTCTTTCCGGATAAATTTAAGGCACTTTATACGGCACACGGGTTTAAGCCGCAATTCATTCAACTTCTATTTCCCTTCTCCGCTCCATATACCACTGGTATAGCGAGGCAGCCAGCTCCAACGGCACATCACTGACACCGGCATGACGGACCGGCTTGGCCCGGTTGATGGTTCCGATTGATGCGAGGCCGGACATTTTCTGCAAGATGTTCCTGGTTACTTTTACTTCAATGATTTTATCTCGTTTGGAAACGAATAAACACGTAGTCAGACTGCCGGTTTTGAATTGGACGAAGCGATCGTTCAACGTGTAGCGTGTATTTAAAAAGTCGAGCACCCTTATTCCTTTGATCGTGATGAACAGGACAGCGGATAATATCCACCAAGCTTGTTCCATACCAAGAACGGCCGGTTTGAAATAAAAGAGGGCGGCCGTTGCTGTGATCCAGATCCAGCTCGGCTTAAACAAACGGACCCAAAGGGATTTGACTGGCAGGCGAGTCATCTTTGATGTTACCTCGTAAGTAGGCAAAATTTCAGATATCATTTCATATGCCCTTTTAACAGGCAAAAATGGATAGAGAGAATTTATCTCAAGGGTATCTTCGCCAAGACTCAGACTGCCTGCACTTATCAGTTTTACTTCTGCAAGTCCTAGCAAGCGTTTCATGATGGATTGATTGATTTCGATCGCCTGCACCTTATCTTTGGATATGGAAAAGGTCGTTTCTTCGATGATACCTTTCGTAATGTAGATGCGTTCATTGTCTGAAGAGATGTGATATTTCCCGTATTTTAAGAATGTCCGCACAATGCCGAAAACGGCTGAAGCAGCAACGAGTATGATGGTGATGACTATAACCAGCCATGCAGAGCTCATGACAGCAGAGAATAGACCTTCTGCTTCTTCTTTTACATGAAAAATCTCATCGATTTTGAAATAAAAAGAGCCGATTATAGGAACAAGCACCAAAAAGCTAAGTGATGTGAAGGATGCTTTTAAAATGGACAATTTGGAAGGTTTAAAATGAGTGGTTCGATTCAAACTCACTCTTTCCGTTTCTTTTTGAGAAGATAATTCGATATTGGCAACGTCAGGAGAGACCGTGGTCGGCCCGCTATAATCTGCCCTTGCTATATGGGCTTCGATTCGTTCTGAATCTAATTGAGAAATCACTTCAAATTTTACCCCAGCTTCCTCCCCTGTCATTCCCGTTTCAAAACTAGTCGACGTTACATGAAACATTCTGTGAAAGAAAGAGGTATGCCGATTCACATTTTGAATGCTCGAAAAGGGGATGGTTCGCTCTGATTTACTGAAAATCCCATTATAAAGGTGAAAAGATTGATCATCCAGTTTGTATTTGTGAGTAAACCACTTCAAGATGATGGATATAAAGATGATTCCAAAGACCGCGAAAAAAAGAAGCCTGCCATACTCTACAAAAGCAGATTCTGAATCAGCTTTAATTATGAACAAGTAAACAACAAAGAAAATGGAATTCTTGACCAGTTTCCATAAGCGGAAAAGAACAAGCAGTGGATGATATCTTGTCGTCTCTGTCATGATTCGATTTCCTTAATCTTTGCGTAACGGGCAATCTGATGTCCCAATGAAGCAGCTACCTCTTTGGAAAGAGCGGGAATTGTATGGGATGATCCCATCGTTTCAATAGAAATTGTGCAGAGTCCGTATCTTCTGAGTAACGGACCTTGTTTGGTTGCTACCGATTGGATTTTTGTCATTGGGACTAGCTGATGCTCTTCAAATAAGACGCCGGACTTTACTTGCAAAAACTCTTCATCTACATCGTAGCGCCAGTTTTTATACAGCAAAAATGGATTGATGCATGACCAGACAGAACCTATTACAGAAATCACGGTTAAGCCGATCAGAATCCAGCCAATCCATTCTTTCCATGAAAAGCGGTAATCCAGGTAAAACAATAGTCCAAGGATCATGAATCCAATAAGGTTCGTGATTGCTTCACTAATAAGCCAAACTTTAACCGCATCCTTGGATAATCTTTTTTCAGGTGCATTCATTTGAGTATACATAAATAGTCACTTCCTAAATGTCTAAACTTTTTTGTTTTCAGGAGAAAAAACCTCTGCTTCCACTCCATTTCCACCATCATTCTATCTCTTCATTCTTATCCTTTTCGAAACACATCCTTATTTTTTACTTAATTCCTATTTTCTTCTAGTAAATACGAGAAGGCAGGCGGCTAATTTCATCTTTGAAGACGCTATCACATGAAGGCTTTTGTTCAAGAACCACTCTGTTTTATGTCCCCATCTCTTTTGCTTGATGCTTTTTGAAATGAATCATCTGCAAAGCAGGATCCCAAAAATGCACTGCACCCGTGTTTTTTACAATTTAAGGTAAGTTTAAGCCGCTGTTTGTTTTAGGTTAATTTTTTGGTTGTATGATGAAAAAAAAGGAGGATTATCATGATTGCCATTTGCAGAAGAGAATTTCTTAGCTTATTTAAAAGTATGAAGTCTGTCATTTTCATCCTGATTATAACCGGGATGACATTTTTGATAGGTGATGTAATGTCCGGCATTCCCCCTCAGGAACTAGAAGAACTCGGTCTTAAAAATGGATACATATCAGGCCTGATGTTTTTAATGTATTTTTTTGGACCGCTGTTTGTAACAAGTCTCTCTCACGACATCATCAATAGGGAAACCCAGAGCAGAACAATGAGATTTCTGATAACAAAAGTAAAACGGGATGACATTGTGCTCGGCAAGTTCTTTGGAATAACAGCTTTCTGGACTGCCTGTCTGTTTGCAGCACTGGTGCTGATTTCGATCTTTACTCAATCATTTTATCTTCTTCCTTTTATTGAAAACATCGTTTTCTTATCCTATTTCATCGCACTAAGCCTGCTGATGAGCATCATAATCGGCCGCCCTGCCCTGACGATGTTTTCAGGAATCATATTGAGCATAGCTCTGCCGGTAATCGGAATATGGGGCCTTGTAAGTGACAGCAATATGATCATTAATATCCTGAGTGTTTTTACGCCCTACTATTTCTTCAGTTTTACAGACACTCCGGCTCTCAGTTATTTAACGCTTATTTTAACCTTGCTTATGGTGATGGGATCGGTCATTATCTTCAGAAAGAGGGATTTTTAATGAACGTGATTGAAACGAAGTCTCTGACAAAGAAATATGGCACAACTACAGTAGTTAACGAAATATCATTAACAATTGAAGCAGGAGAGATTTTTGGATTCCTGGGCACAAATGGCGCCGGTAAATCTACATTTATTAATATGATAACAGGCATCATCCTGCCTACTTCCGGTGAATACAAACTTCTCGGTTCAGGCATGGACGAGATGGAAAAAATGAAAGACAAAATTGGTGTCCTCCCTGATTATTCATCCTTTTATGATGACCTATCCCCTTTGCAGCACCTGGAGTTTTATTCGAGCATCCTTAAGACGAAAAAAAGCAAAGCTGATCTGCTCCATCTGCTGAATCGCGTCGGTTTAAGCGAGGCGGCTCACAGAAAAACCAAGAAATTTTCTTTCGGGATGAAAAAAAAGCTGGGAATTGCGCAGGCCCTCATTAATGATCCTGACCTTATCTTTCTGGACGAACCAACCTCAGGTGTAGATGCGGAATCCATCCTTGACATACACTCCCTGATTCTTGAACTCCATAAAGAAGGAAAAACCATTTTCATGACGTCCCATAATCTTGACGAGGTAGAAAAAATCTGCACAAAAATCGGCATTATGAGAGACGGCACTATCAGCAGTCTTGGTTCGATGGACCAGCTGAAAAAGCAGCATCAAAAAGCATACAGAGTATCAATCAAACTAAGGCAGGATATAGGCAGCAAAAAGACCGTGCTGAAGAAAGTCCTTTCAGGCATGGCTGATGACATTGTGTATATGAATGAATATGTCCATTTTACAGTTGCAGAAGAACATAAAATTTCAGCCGTCATCCGTGCCATCATTATCTCTGATCTTGATATCTTACGTGTTGAAGTAGAGGAGCCCACTCTTCAAGATATCTTTCTTCAAAAGGAACAGAGTGTTGTATAGGTAATGACATATGTTTTATTTTAAAGCGTACAGCTTAAAGAGCCCTGATTCATCATAAGGGCTCTCACTCATTCTTATTGAAACAGTTTAGCAACTGTGCTGTCAGGCAGTGCTTTTACTCCGCCGACAACTAGATATTTCTCAACTAGATCAGAATAAACCTGAACAGTTTCTTTTGTCGTTGTTTTAGGTTCTTTTGGGTCTGTCAGAATCACACCGTTGTAAAGGCCTGCTGCAAGTGCAGAAGCAGACAGGGCATCAGGGAAATCAGCGCCAGTAGCGATGAACGGATAGTCCATGTCATAGATTCCTTCCTCAAATGCATAATCTACAATCTGAGTGTTTGTTGTATAACGGTTGCTTCCGCCAAGTCTGGTCATATCCGGAAGGGATGCAGCCGCTTTAGCAGAAACGACTGAAGATCCGCCCGCAACAATGGAGGAGTCGGCACCGGCTGTTTTCACATATGTTTTAACGACGCCTGGAAGATCAGTACTGCGAGTTAGAAGGATTGGAGCTTGAATGATTCCCGCAACAGGAGCGATGGACAGGGCATCGGGATAATTTTGACCTGAAGCTACTACAAGAGTTCCAGATTCCATGCCTACCTCTTTTGCCACTTTTACAGATGTTTCGTATCTATCATTTCCGGCAATACGGATAACTGTTTTAATTCCGTTGTTCTTCAGCTGTGTAACAACGTCTTCAGAAATAACGCCGGTTCCGCCAATCAGATAAACCTTTGTTACACCAAGGTCCTTTAATTTTGCCAGCACTTTGGATGGTACAGCCTTTGTATCTGTAAGAAGAAGCGGTGCTTCGTGCTTCGCAGCAAGCGGAGTCGCACTCAATGCATCCGGATAATTTCTTCCAGTAGCAAGAACAGCCACATCTGATTCCAACCACTCATCAGCAAGCGCCACTGATGTGTCAAAGCGGTTTTCACCAGCATAACGGTAAGTAGGAGCTGTTTCAGCTGCACTTACTTGAGCAAATGGAAGGCTTAAAGCAAATAACGCAGACAGTACAATCGTTTTTTTCATTTAAAGATCCCCCTATATAGTCTATCAAACTTCTTAATTATACTTTTTTACCGGGTAGAATGTAATACAAAAAATTGCATTATCTTACATAAAAAGTCTTAAATTTTTCGACAAATTCCTGCTCTTTACAATCTCCCTTCTTTTGGATAAAATTGAGAACAAATGAAAAGCGATGAGAAGGAAAAGTACATGCAGGGACACCTCCAAAGAGAGCTTCGGCAGCTGAAAAGAAGCGTGGCAGACCGCATGGAAAATGACCTTTGAGCTTCACACCGAACGTGCATGTGCACAAGTAGACTGTGACGTGGTTGCTGACGTTACAACAGCATACGTATCAGGCTCTCATGCCCCGTACGGACAAAGGCAGGTCAGTCGATCTGTAAACTAAGGTGGTACCGCGACTTCAAACCTCGTCCTTAGACTGTTTCAGTCTATGGGCGGGGTTTTTTTGCGTGGAAAAGGAGGAAAAAACATGAGTGTTTTTATTGGAGGAGCTTGGCCGTATGCAAATGGATCTCTGCATATCGGACATATTGCCAGTCTTTTGCCGGGAGATCTTCTGGCCCGCTATTACAGGCTGAAAGGAGAAAGGGTACTGTATGTTTCAGGGAGTGACTGCAACGGAACACCTATTTCAATCAGAGCAAGGCAGGAGAACGTGGACGCAGCTGTGATTGCAGACCGCTACCACAGGGAATTTTCCGATTGTTTCAGAAAACTTGGATTTACGTATGACTGCTACACACGAACAGATTCGTTTCATCACCACAGGACTGTCCAGGAAATTTTCCTGTCCCTGCTTGAGAACGGGGCTCTTTACGAAAAAGAAACCCGTCAGGCATACTGCGGACATTGTGAACAGTTTCTGCCCGACCGGTATGTGGAAGGCGTCTGTCCCTCATGTTCATCGCGGGCAAGAGGAGATCAGTGCGACGCGTGCTCTGCCATTCTCGACCCGCTTGATTTGATTGACAAAGAATGCAAGCTTTGCGGGCATGAGCCTGAAGCAAGGGAGACAGCACACTATTATTTCAGTCTTGCTTCCCTTCAGGAAGCGCTGGAAGAGTATGCTCTCGAAAACGGTTCAAATTGGCGGGAAAATGCGGTGAATCTCACAAAACGATACCTGTCAGAAGGCCTTCAGGACAGATGCGCCACACGTGACCTCCCGATTGGCGTACCGGTTCCGGTTAAAGGCTATGAAAAGAAAAAAATCTATGTCTGGATCGAGGCGGTATCAGGCTATCTATCTGCAAGCAGGCTCTGGGGGGAAGAAACCGGAGAGGACTGGAAGGACTTCTGGAAGGATGATGCTTCCTCCTACTACGTTCACGGCAAAGACAACATTCCGTTTCACACCATCATCTGGCCTGGTATCCTTACAGCCCTTGGCGGACTGAAGCGGCCGGATCATATCATTTCCAGTGAATATGTAACCCTTGAAAAAAGAAAGCTGTCCACCAGCCAGAACTGGGCAGTCTGGGCACCGGATCTTCTTAAAAACCATCATCCAGATTCTATCCGCTATTTCCTGACCATAAACGGCCCGGAAAAAAGAGACACCGATTTTTCGTGGAGAGAATTTATCCATTCCCACAACGGCGAGCTGCTAGGAGCATTTGGCAATCTGGTAAACCGAACGTTAAAGTTTGTTGAAAAATCTTTTGGCGGAAGCATTTCCGGCTGTGCGGATTCTGTGATTGAAGAGGAGATAAAGTCTCTATATGTTCAAACAGAAGCACTGATAGAAAGAGGTCATTTCAAAGCCGCGCTTGAAACCATTTTCGCTTTCATCCGGCACCTGAATAAACATTTTGACGAAAAGAAACCATGGATTTCAGTCAAGCAAGATAAAGAAGACTGCCAAAAAGTACTTTTCACCTGTACGCTGGCCATTGCCAACTTGTCGGTTATCCTGCAGCCTTTTCTGCCTTTTTCCTGCCTCAGGATACAGGAGACACTGAACCTGTCAGCGGATGAATGGGCATTTTTAGAGGAGCAGTCTTTTACAGTTCAGAATGTGAAACCTCTATTTGAACGGATCGATCCGGAGAGGATTGAAGAGGAAACGAAAAAGCTTAAAAAGTAACATTCTCCGCAGCACAAAGGAGAATGGCGCCACTATTGTGTACGCTATCCCTTGAAAAGTGGCAGCACTACAGGGAATGATGCCACAAATGTGGAAGCTTTCACCCCGAAAGTGGCGGCACTACAGGGAATGATGCCACAAACGTGGAAGCTTTCACCCTAAAAGTGGCAACACTTCGGGGAATGACGCCACAATTGGGGAGCCTTCACCCGGAAAATGACGTCATTCTGCGTCTTTTGATTACTCCTTCTAATTCTTCCTGCAAAAAAAAGACCAACCCTCATGGATTGGTTTTGTCTGTTAGTTACTGCTGCTAAATTTGTTATAAATCGGGGTGAAAAGATTGAGAGAGTCTATACAGAAACTTCCTCTCTCAGCTTCTCCACCCCGTACCGTTTCAAGAACTTTGCAAAGTACTCCCTTTTCTTCCCGTTCGCCGCGTAAATATCAATGACTTTCTCAACAGCATGATAAAGCTGCGCAGGCGAAAGCCCTTCAAACAGCAGCGTGCCGGTCTGGGCATTCATGCCTTTTGCCCTGCCGCCGACGTACAGGTCATAGGTATCTTTCATTTTAATTACGCCAATGTCGTTGACGAGAGGCTCACCGCAGGCATTCGGGCAGCCGGTGTAGGCTGCTTTGAGCGGAAACGGGACTGGTTTCCCCTGTATTCTTTCGTTCAGTTCGATTGCGGTGGGCATTCCTTCTTCTTCAGCGCCTTTGCAGAAGTTGCAGGTGCGCAGGCTCTTGACAAAGCTGCCGACCGGATACCACTGCAGTCCGCAGAGCTGAAAGGCTGTTTTGGCTTCTTCCAGCTTGCTTTCAGGAATGTCAAGATAGAGCTGCTGAAAGGTTGTGAGCTCAAGTTCCTGGTCCTCTTCCATATAGGCTGCAAGCGTCAAAAGCTGCCTGGCGGTCAATTTGGACCCGAAGCCGATTCCTCCATTCACCGCCAATTTAACAGTTTTTTCTTCTGTGATCAACAGCTGCACACTCCCCGTTTTCTTTTAAGTATACCTTTCTGTCAGAAAAGTGTGAACAGCTATTTCCTGGTTTGATAGCCTGACAGAAACGTTAAGATGGCATGGGCGGCAAGCCTGCTCGTCATATCCCTGAAGTCGACGGACGGATCAATCTCTACGATATCAAGGGCTTTAACCTGCGGCGTTTCTCCAAGAAAACGCATGGCTTCAATCAGCATCCGCGCATCCATTCCTCCGGGGCCAATCGCCGGACACCCCGGAGCAAACGCCTGGTCCATGACATCCATATCAAGGGAGACGTAAATCTGGTCTGTTTCTTTGAGCAGTTCGTGAACGGCTGTCTCCAAGATTCGAAGAATGCCGGTTTCATAGACATCCTGCATCGTATAGATGCGGACGCCATGCTGTTTCCCATAATCTGTATAGGATTTACCATTAGAAAAATTGCGGATTCCGATTTGGTGAAGATGCTTCCCTTCAAGAACGCCTTTTTCTACCAGCTGCCTGAAGGGCGTTCCGTTGGACGGGCCGCCATCTTCAAGGTTCCGGAGATCGTGGTGGGCATCAAACTGGATGATCCCCGCTTTGCCCCTGGCCTCTTTAAAGCTTTTAAAAAGAGGGGCGGTGACAGAATGATCGCCGCCAAGAAAGATTGGAAGAATGTCAGAGTGCCTGTTCAGGATGCCTGCTGCTGTTTCTTCAATTCGTCTGATCGAATCTGACAGGTCGGTCACATGCATGGTGATGTCCCCGAAATCTGTGATTGGCTTTAAATCTATATCATCCTGGACGGAATATGTTGTAAAAGCATTCATCATTTTCCGGATTGCCTGCGGGGCAAAGGATGCACCTGAGTGGCTGATTGACGGTTTTGACAGGGGGACTCCAATCAGACCGATGCTTGAAGCGTCTCCCTCTTTCCATTTTTCAAGCAGCTTTCCGGCCTTGGTAATGCCTCTGTCTGAAAATCCGGCATCATGTGAAAGATAGGGAAGCCCGCTCATGGTGATCCCCCTTTACATAAACGACAGCGCCTTTTTTTATCACGGTCCCAACATGGTTCACGCCAAAATGGTACGGAATGTACTCATAGTTGGCCGCGTTCCAGATGACAAGGTCCGCCTGCTGCAACGGGGCAATCACGCCTCTTTGTCCGCCTAGCCCGATGGCATGGGCGGCATTTACCGTGACCGCATTCCAGATTTCTTTCACTGTCATTTTGTACATAACCGCTGCAAATGACATGATGAGCTGCAGGTTTTCAGTCGGGCAGCTGCCTGGATTAAAATCTGTTGCAAGGGTGACCGCAACACCCTCATCAAGCATCTTCCGCGCCTTGGCATGATCCGGTTTGTGCAGGTAAAAAGAGGTGCCCGGAAGAAGACAGGCGATGACGCCGGTCTCTGCAAGACGCTTAATGCCCCCGTCTGACGCGCCTACCAGATGCTCTGCACTGACAGCGCCAAGCTCTGCGGCAAGCTCTGCTCCGCCTAACGTGTCAATCTCATCAGCATGAATCTTAAGGCCGAATCCCCTCTGTTTAGCCTTTGACAAAAAGCCACGGGACTGTTCGATCGTGAACACGCCTGTTTCGCAAAAGATATCAACAAACTGGGCAAGGTCTTCTTTTTCAATGACATCAAGCAGCTGAAGCATTTCGTCTAAGAACACTTCGGGCTGATTCCTGCGTTCTGCCGGAATGGCATGGGCGCCGAGAAAGGTGGAAACGACGTCGACAGGATGTTCCGCGTTTAATTTTTTGGCTGTTCTTAGCTGTTTAAGCTCCGCATCAGCTTCAAGCCCGTATCCGCTTTTCGCTTCGACCGTTGTCGTTCCGTATGACAGCATTTCATTCAGATGCCCGGCTGCTTTTTTATAGAGATCCGCCTCGTTTGCGGCTCTTGTTTTTTCAACAGTCGAAAGGATTCCCCCGCCCCGCTTCAGAATTTCAAGATAAGGAACACCCTGCTGCTTGAGGCCCATCTCGTGTTCACGGGATCCTGCAAAGACAAGGTGGGTATGCGGGTCAATGAGACCGGGAGTGACGAGGCGGCCGCCGCAGTCAATCCGTTTGCCGGCCTCCCAGTCCGTTGCGGCAGATGATGGTGCAACCTCCGCTACCTTGCCGTCCTTTATGGCTATGGACATGTTTTCACGGACAATCAGCTGATCCATTTTTTTTCCGCAGAGCGGTCCTTCGTTTCCATAATCCATTGTCAGGAGCTGGCCGATATTCTCAAGTATTAAGTCGAATTGCATAAAGCCTCCTCCTATTCCTGCATCGGGATGCGGACATTGTGTTCTTTTGCAAACTCCTGAGCTTCCGCGTAACCGGCGTCTGCATGGCGGATGATACCCATGCCGGGATCTGAAACGAGCACGCGCTCAAGCTTCTTCTTTGCTGTTTCCGTCCCGTCGGCCACCACGACCATGCCTGAGTGGAGGGAATACCCCATACCGACTCCTCCGCCGTGATGGAAGGAGACCCAGCTCGCACCTGCAGATGTGTTTACGAGCGCGTTCAATACGGCCCAGTCTCCGATGGCGTCACTGCCGTCCTTCATAGCTTCTGTCTCCCGGTTCGGCGAGGCGACAGAGCCGCAGTCAAGGTGATCGCGTCCGATGACAACCGGAGCCTTCAGTTCTCCTGTGCGGACGAGTTCGTTGATGGCGAGGCCCATCTTCACACGTTCTCCGTAGCCAAGCCAGCAGATCCGGGCAGGCAGCCCTTGAAACGCAACGTGTTCATGTGCCATGTCAATCCAGCGGAGGAGGGCTTCGTTCTCCGGAAACAGCTCTTTAATGAGCTCATCCGTGCGGTGGATGTCGGCAGGATCTCCTGATAGAGCCGCCCATCTGAACGGACCTTTCCCTTCGCAGAAAAGCGGCCGGATATAAGCAGGAACAAACCCCGGGAAGGCAAAAGCGTCTTCCACCCCTTCATCTTTTGCCACCTGGCGGATGTTGTTGCCGTAGTCGAAAACGATGGTTCCCCGCTTTTGCAGCTCAATCATGCAGCGGACATGCTCCGCCATTGATGCTTTTGACTTTTGAACATAAAGGTCTGGATGGTCCTGTTTCAGCTGCAGCGCCTCATCGACCGTCATTCCATGAGGGAAATAGCCGTTCAGCGGATCATGGGCAGAGGTCTGGTCGGTCAGAACGTCAATGTTGATCTTTCTTGCCAGCACTTCCTGAAGCACATCCACGGCATTTCCCACAAGACCGATTGAAAGCGCGCGGCCTTCTGCCTTCGCTTCCTCCGCCCACTTAACCGCTTCGTCGAATGAATGTGTGAGCCTGTCGCAGTACTTGGTTTCAAGTCTTTTCTCAATTCTGCTTTGGTCCGAATCTGCCGCAATCACTACGCCGCCGTTCATTGTCACAGCGAGCGGCTGCGCTCCTCCCATGCCACCAAGTCCAGCCGTCAGCGTGATCGTCCCCTTCAGGCTTCCCCCGAAATGCTCTTTGGCTACAGCCGAGAAGGTCTCATATGTCCCCTGGAGGATGCCCTGCGTGCCGATATAAATCCAGCTGCCTGCTGTCATCTGCCCGTACATCGTCAGCCCTTTTTGATCAAGCTCATGGAAGTTCTCCCAGTCTGCCCATTTCGGGACAAGAACGGAGTTTGAAAGCAGAACCCGCGGGGCATGCTCATGGGTTTTGAAAATCCCGACAGGCTTTCCTGACTGAATGAGCAGCGTCTCATCCCCTTCAAGTGATTTCAGGGAGCGGATAATGCCGTCAAGCGCCTCCTTGTTTCTCGCGGCTTTTCCAATCCCGCCGTAAACAATTAAGTCTTCCGGCTTTTCCGCAACCTCAGGGTCAAGGTTATTCATCAGCATCCGAAGAGCCGCTTCCTGCTCCCAGCCTTTGCATTCAAGCTCTGTTCCCCGTTTTGCCCCCGTAAATTTCAATGTCATGATACAATTTCCCCCTTTGTGTCGTTATGATTTTTTTCAAACCGCTTCATATTTGTTTTTTTCAGCAGAGCTGCCGCCGCCTCGATATCCTTTGAGAACACACGGTCCTTCGTGATTGCGGGGACAGCATTCCGGCCGTGAAAATAAAAGCGTCTCGTTGTCTCCGCCATTTTTTCGATTCCCCTGTAAGCCGCCGCTTCCATGGCGCAAATGAGTTCAATCGCAAGCACCCTCCGCACGTTTTGGATGATCTGATGGGCATGCCTTGATGCAATGGTTCCCATGCTGACGTGGTCCTCCTGATTCGCCGATGACGGAATCGAATCAACGCTTGCCGGGTGGGCGAGGGTTTTATTTTCAGAAACAAGGGACGCCGCGCAGTACTGCATGATCATGGCACCGGACTGAAGACCAGGCATCGGACTCAGAAACGGCGGGAGGTCATTCAGCTGCGGATTGACGAGGCGCTCGATTCTCCGTTCTGAAATATTCGCAAGCTCCGCCATTCCCACTTTTAAAAAGTCCATCGCAAAGGCAATCGGCTGTCCATGGAAATTGCCGCCTGAAAGCACTTTTCTGCCTTCATCAAAAATGAGCGGATTATCTGTCGCGGCATTCATTTCAATTTCAAGCTTCTCTTTTACATACGAAAGTACCTGAAGGCTTGCTCCGTGTACCTGGGGAATGCATCTTAGCGAGTAGGCATCCTGCACCCTCAGCTCGCCCTGATGCGTCACAAGATAACTGCCGTTTAAGATGCCTCTAATACGCTCAGCCACTTCCGTCTGCTCCTTATAGCCCCTGGCAAGGTGAATGTCTTCATCGAATGCATCAATGATTCCTCTTAATCCTTCCAGTGTCATTGAAGCAATATAATCAGCCTGAAGGGAGACTGATTCTGCTTCGATGTAATTGACAAGCCCCATTGCCGTCATGGCCTGTGTGCCGTTAATGAGAGCGAGGCCCTCTTTTGCCTGAAGAGTGACAGATTCCAGGCCTACTGTATGAAACGCTTCAGCAGTCTCCATTTGCTTCCCCTGATAAAGGACCTCTCCTTCTCCTGCAAGAACAAGAGCCATGTGGGAAAGCGGAGCGAGATCCCCGCTTGCGCCCAGTGACCCCTGCTGCGGCACAACAGGGTGAATTTGCTTGTTGAGAAGTTCTGCAAGCAGCTCCAGCACTTCTTTCCGCACGCCTGAAAAACCTTTCAAAAGGGCATTTAGTCTGAGCAGCAGCATGCCTCTTGACACTTCTTCGGGAAAAGGATCCCCGACACCGCAGGCGTGGCTTCTGATCAGGTTGATCTGCAGTTCTTCCACATGCTCGGCATCAATAAGTACATCACTGAACTTCCCGAATCCCGTATTAATGCCGTACACAACTTTTTTCTGTGCCACAATGGCGTCGACCGCTTTCCGGCTTTTCTCGACTTTCCCCCATACATGCTGAGGTATATGCACTGCTTCTTTGTTATAGATAATCTTTCTGGCTGCTTCAATTGTTAAGGAATGTCCCGTTAATTCAATCATACCGCTGCTCCTTTTATAGAAAAATGACAAACAAAAAGGAGGCCATACCAATAGAAACACAAACGTGTTTTCTACTGATACAGCCCCCTGCTATCTCATAACTATGGGCGCATCTTATATGTGGTTAATTCCAAGCCCCATCGCCTCATGCTCGGAGCCTTTCACCGGCGCACCGATGGTTCCGTACAATGCAATCGCAATCCATTCGCCTTCTGTTTCCGCCGCATATGGTTTGCCCCTGACAACCGCAAACCTCAGACCGACTGTCCTGAGCACGCTCCCAAGCTGAACCTGGCCGCGCGTCACGCCGTGGAGCGCTTCCATAATCGCATGGTACAAAGCATGCGTTTCCCGGTATCCGTCGGGCGAAATCACGCCAGAACGCTTCGCTGCCGTTTCAATGGCCGCCACTACTTTCTGCGTCTCCATTGATCCAGTCTTGCCAAGGCAAAATTGAAATCCCTGTTCTTTCAGCTTTTCGCCGTACAGATGCTCTTCTTCTTCAAGCAGAACAAGCTGCATGGCATTTTTTCCGATACGGTGATCTGGCTGTATGCTCATACGTCATTTCTCACTTCGTACTGAATTTTCTGATAAACTAGTGTCTACCGTTAGTTTATGATTGAATGTGAAAAGTGTCAAGGGTTTAATTGATGTCTGACCCTGTACTGCTGAAACGGACCGAAAGAATGACTTTTGTGATCGCCCAGCTGCCCAAATGAACAAAGAGGAGCAGAGACAGCATCATCGCAGGGCTCAAATCCACTCCGAAAAGCAGGAGCGTGAAGAAAAAATAGATGGCCCCCATCGTAAAGATCCAAGCGATCGATCGTGATTTCTGTTCGATGAAATGAAAAACTTCATCTACTCCCCTTTTTTTCTTCGCAAAATGTAGTCCAAGCCACCAGGCGATCAGACCCGCTGCCATTCCCCCGTAAACCCCGATAAAAGCCCCAGCTGATTCCATCAAACCTCTCCCCCATCCTCAAAAATAAAAATCTCTTCAATTCTGCAAGTAAATGAGTTTGCAATCTTAAACGCGAGTTCTAAAGACGGATTGTACTTGCCGGATTCAATCGCAATGATCGATTGTCTTGAAACCCCAACTTGAACCGACAGCTGTTCCTGAGTCATTCCTTTTTCTGCGCGCATTTCCCTGATTCTGTTCTTCATGTTCATCCACCTTGTAAAGCTTCCTTTACGTTAAGTTTACTTTACATGGAATAAAAAGTAAACTCTTTTTCAAACTCCAATAAAAAAGAAGAGAAGCATACGCCCCTCTTCCTTCTTACCATTGATCTGGTTACCTCAATCCGTATGCCTTAATCACATCCTGCGTGATTTTATTGCCGGCATCATCCCAGGCAGATGCTCTTAGTGAAACATGTTTGCTGTTTTTTGGATTGTTGATTTTAGCGGTCCATTTATTCTCTGCTGTTTGCTCAAGATTTACTGTCTTCCATGACTTTCCTTCATTGAAAGAAACTTCGAGCGCTGCACCCTGCAATTTTCCGTACCCTTCAACTCCATCCAGTTTTGCTGCAGACAATTCCAGATTCGTTGATGGTGCGCCCAATGCATCGCCGTACATATCCGTTTCAACCCTGTAGTCAAGAGAATAAAGTGGAAGCGGTTTACGGGAGTTCTCTTCTATTCCAGACCAGAAGGTCCACTCTGTGTGTGTGCTGACTGAAGTATCCCAACGTTCCGGATCCCGCTTGGCATCCGTTACTAAGCGGTATCGCTTTCTTTCTTCGGAAATGCCGCTGAATACATTTAAAGCCTGACTTGTTCCTTGTTTAATCAGGGTATCTCCCTGATAAAGCTTGTGTGTTTGATTTTTAACCGATTCATCATAGTCCGTTCCGCCTGTGTGTCCTTTTCCTGAATCAGCCCAGGCAGGAATGTTTAACTGGAACGAGTTCCCGCTGCGGAAAGGTGTCCAATATCCGTCACCCAGGCGAGGACGGACGACCGGCGAGAACCATTCTTCCTGCAGTCTTTCCCCTTTTTTATACGTAACAGCCGGCTGGCGTATTGCCCAAGAACTGTCTAAAACTTCAGCCTGGTGATACCAGCGTGTTCCTTCAACAGCTGAGACCCATTCCGTTCGAACAGAAGGAAACGGCATTTTATACATGAAACCGACCGCTCTGAATGTATGCGGACGCAGGTCAAAGCGGAACTCACCGCCAGGAGTTTCCTGATCAGACTTATAGCGTGCATCAATTTTTACAAGTTCGCTATTCGAAGGAGCATAGGTCAGATCCTTTGGAATGTTTTCACCATGAACGTCCATTAAATCATAGACATATGGCGTGTTCGTTTCGCCTTCAACGAACAGCTTCAGGTTGCCTGAACGTGCAGCCTTAATCACTTTGTCTCCTTCGCTCTTGCTTATGCCGGCAACAGCAAGAGGAATGTCGGTAGAATCCGGATTGCCTGCATATACGCTGAACTCCGTATCTTCATAATTGACGATGATTAAAAGCTTCGCGCCGGCTGCATGGGCGGCGGCAGCCTGCTCTGAAGGAGTGACGTCCGCATTGCGGTCAACAACGACAGCCTTTCCTTTTGCATTCAATCGTTCAAAATCAGTCTGGGATCCGCTGCCTGCATAAACCGCTGATATGTTATATTTTCCATCAAGAAGCGTGCTGCCTGCTAAAGGAATGTCATCGAGCACTTTATCTTTAAAGTGGATTTGAAGATAAGGCTTGATTAAACGCCAGCGGGTCAGCATTTCAAATTCTCCATTATTCACTTTCTTTGTCGGAGCAGCATACAGTTTATCGATCCAGACCGGAGCTAAGTACACGTGGTTCATTGTTTTGCCGTCAAGAGAGCGGTAATATTCCAGGCGCTGATAGCTTGGCTCTGTCTCTTTTGGCACATTCACTTTTATTTCATTTGCTTTTCTGGCATCAAACTCCACGGTTTGAGGTCCGTCCAGTATAATTTCAGGGTTTCCGACTAATGCAACCCCGCGGTCATCTGTAGTTGTATCTACTTCCATCATGGACATAGCGGAGTAAGTTCCAGGGCGCAGACGGAATTCTGCTTCTCCATTTACAGCGACGAACTCTGGAATCATATCTTTGTTAACGAGACCAACGTATGCAAGGGCAGGATTGCCGCTGCGGTCTTTAGCTGTCATTTTTAACGTGTATTTTTCCTCTTCTTTTACCGTGCCGAGTGAAGTATGAGCCACTTGTTTGCCGTTTTCAAATGCTGTCAAATGACCTTCATACCTGCTTCCTGCTTCACCAAATTGCGGATCAAATGTGAGGGAAACGGTTTTTGTTCCATTTGCCGGAATCGTGATCTCGTTTTCAGAGATTGTCAGCATACCATCTGGTGCAGCGTTGCCGTTTGTATTTTTGAAATCAGCCTGCAGAGTTAGTGTGACCGCTGTGTTCGAATCATTTGTATACGTGACTGTTTTTTGTACAGGCTGTGCATCCGCGTTCGGCCATTTAAAGAAACCGAATGACAGCGAACCCGTTGCCCGTACTTTGCCTGCTGCTGCAGCCGGCAGATCCATACGGCCTGTACCAATGTGATACGGAGAATATGGCAATTTTTTTGATGTGCTCATCAGTGCTTCTTTTAACTGAGTGCCGCTCCAGCCAGGATTCTTCTGTAGAAGAAGCGCGGCAGCACCGGCAACGTGCGGTGTAGCCATTGACGTTCCATTTAAACTCTTATAATAGCCTGTTCCGGCAGAAAGGCCTGAGCGCGCGGCAACGATGCCGACTCCCGGAGCTGATAAGTCAGGCTTTAGCCCCTTATCTCCGTAGCGCGGTCCTTTAGATGTAAAGCCTGCAATCTTATCTGACTTATCAACCGCACCAATTGTTAAGGCAGCATCTGCAGCTCCAGGTGAACCAATCGCCCCTTCCGCTCCATAGTTTCCTGCTGCAATGACAAACAGAGTTCCTTTTTCTTCACTGATCCGGTTGACTGCCTGTGCCATCGGATCCGTTCCATCAGAAGGTTCAGAGCTTCCGAGACTCATATTCACGATCTTCGCGTTTTCAGCTGCCCATTCCATGCCGTCGATGATCCATGAATCAAGACCGCTCCCTGAGTCATCAAGTACTTTTCCAACTACTAAACGGGCATCAGGGGCAACCCCTTTATTCTTTCCTTCAGAAGCAGCACCTGTTCCAAGGACGGTCGAGGCAACATGTGTCCCATGACCGTGTTTGTCGTCAACCTGCTGGCCTGGAACAAAGCTTTTTGACGTTTCAATCTGGCCCGAAAAATCTGGGTGGGCCGGATCAATACCCGTATCAAGCACAGCTACTTTTACGCCTTCCCCTGTATAGCCAGATTCCCATACTTGTGGAGCGCCAATCTGCGGCACGCTTTGTGCAAGAGATGCTTCTACCTTTCCATCCAGCCAGATTTTTTCAATTCCCTGTTCAAAAACAGCTGTTTCCGGCTTCGCTTTAGTTAAAGCTGCTGTCTCAGGGGTGATATCCTCCCAGAATGTTTCGGCATCTTTCTTTGAAGCAGAAAGCGCAGCCCCGTTTATACTTTCAAGTGTGCGGACTTTTTTAGCTCCTTTTGGGTCTGATTTTACTTGAGCTGCCCTTGCTTTCGTCTCTTCATATTCCACGATTACGGGAAGAGAAGTGAGGCTCTTGTCGTCATAGCCATTTTCAATTAGTTCCGTTACGTTAAATAAACCCTTGTCCAATTTGTCAGCTGCCAAGTAAGGCATGGCTGAATTTGGAATCACGTACGTATCCTCACCGATGGTCAGAACTTGCGCTCCTGCACCGTTTCGATCGGCAGGCTCAACATTGATTGCGCTTTTGCCGTTTCCAATCTCTTGAACGGTCACCACGTCTCCTGTAATGAGGGTGATCTTGCGCTCGCCTTTCCCCGTTGTCTCATGAACGATGGCAGATTGATTCTTTTTTTCAGCACTTGGCTGATCAACAGCTTTGACGCTGCTGAACATTGAGGAAAGCATAACAGCAGATACAGATGTTGCAATTAGCGACTTTAAAACTGATTTTTTCACCAAACATCCTCCTAAAAAAATTAAATTGGTTCCTTGCGCTCATCTGGATGCAACAGGCTTGAAAGCATGCAATCTCAAAGATGATTTGTATAAGTTACTAGAATTGTATATTGCCGGACTGGAAGGTACAATCGGGGTTATTAAGCGGACTTTGAGACCTATTTATCATCAAAATTGATAGGTATTAGAATGAAAAAAGCAGGTATCTGATTCTAAATATCTAGTAAACGGGGTTATAAATTGGGGTTTTTGTTTAATCGACCTTTTTTTACACATGAAAAAAGGAACCTCCTCTGACTGGAGATTCCTCTTCGTTCCGTATTTTAAAGGTGAGATGACGCTGTTTCTTTTTCTTTTAATAAAAGCTGAAAGGTTTCCTGATCTGAACCTGCAGGAAGTTCGTATGAGTCTTTATACGTTTCACTTCCCTTGCCGGTCACAAGAATCCAGTCACCCGCTTCTGCCATTTCCCATGCTTTTTGTATGGCAAGTGTCCGGTCAGGAATGACAAGGTCCTCTTTTTTTCCGCAGTCGACAAGATACCTTTTCAATTCCTCTGTCATTTCTGCTGGGTCGACACCATTTAAATCATCAAACGTCAAAACAGAACAGTCGCTCATTCGTGATGAGATTTCCATCATTTCGGCCCGTTTGCTTTCATCGCGTCCGCCTCTGAATCCAAACACATGATAGATCCGCTTCGCTCCGCAGTCTCTTGCGGTTTTTAAAATGTATTCAAACGCATCTGCCGTATGGGCATAATCAATGACAGCTGTGGCGTCTTCGGGATGATCATACATTTCAAAACGCCCGGGCACATCCTTGAATGTCCGGAAACCATCAATCAGCTTCACCCGGTCCACGCCGATTTTACGGCCGGCCAAATACGCCATTGAAGCATTATAAATATTATGAAGACCCGGAATGCTCATGGAAAAATGAAGCTTTTCACCCTTCTCTGTCACTTCAAAATCAGAGCAGTGAACATCATGTTCAGATGTAAACTGGAGATCATCACTTGTAAATGACCCGAATGTGGACACCTGAATATTCCGCTCCCGCAGTATGCCGGTGAGCTTTTGGCCCCATTCATCATGCGTGCTGACAATGGCCTGTCCGCCCTGCTTCAGTTTTGAAAACAGCTGCTGCTTTACTTCAAAATATTCCTCTATTGTATTGTGATAATCGAGATGTTCATGAGCAAGGTTCGTAAAAAGACCAAGATCAAATTCGATTCCCTCCAGCCTTTTTTGGGAAAGCCCGTGAGAGGAAACCTCCATGATGACGACCTCGTCTTTGCTTTCAGCCAATAACCGCTGCAGTTCAAGCGCATCCGGTGTCGTATTCTTCGAACTGTATGCCTGTCCATTGATGACGTTGTGAACCGTGCCAAAGAGCGCACATGAATACCCGGCGTGCTGCAAAATGTGTCTCAGCATGAAGGATGTGGTCGTCTTTCCGTTGGTGCCTGTAATGCCAATCACGATGTGTTTTCTTGACGGATAGTCATAAAAGTGCGCCGCAAGCTTGGCAAGTGAGTCTCTGCTGTTTTCCACTCTTACATACGGCACCGGCAAACCTGTAAGGTCTTTTTCTCCGACAACAGCCGCAGCTCCTCTTTTGATAGCATCCCCTATATAATCATGGCCATCCCGTGCATAGCCTGAGATCGCTGTAAATAAAAAGCCTTCCTTGACTTTGGCTGAGTTTGCTTCAATTCCCGTAATTTCACAAGCTCCCAGTTCATCCCGATGAAAAATGGAATGACCGGTCTGCTCAAGCAAAGTTAGTAAATTCATCGTTGATCTCCTTATTTCATGGCATCCGTTCTGTTATCTTGCATCAAAAAGAGCATTGTTATCAATTATGCGTTTTGTGATACCATATTTGTTCGAAACCATTCCGCTTTTTTGAGGGAAGCCGAGGAAGAAAATGTTGGATATTGTCGAAACAAATCGTAAGGCGTGGATTTAAAGGGCAAATGCAGGCCGAATTGACCTTAACTATTTGGCAGGATAGAGCTAACAGTCCAAATCAGTGCTCTAACAATCCAAACTCCTGCTCTGACAAGCGGAAATCGTTGTTTAACATGCCAAAACAGCATTCTAACAAGCGAAAGAACAAAAGCGCAGGCGCCTTGGTCAGATCCGATAGGCAGATAAGAATCCGGCAGAAAAGTCCGGGTCCCGCCTTTTTTGACGGATTTGTTCTGACAGAGGATCTAGGCGCTGGAGCTGGACATGGATAACTTTGTCATGTTTTACACAGCTTTGTATTTTCTATAATTACTTTAGAAAAGAAAAAAACGGCTCCATCAAAGGAGCCGCCAACAAAAGGGGGATCTATGTTAACTATTCACAACCTCTTTTTGAGAAAGTTTCACCTTTTCAGTGACCTTCTCTCCCTGCCGGTAGAATTCTACGTCTATTTCATCCCCGATCGCCGTTTGTGAATAGAGGAATTTGCGCAGTTCACCTGAACTTTTAATCTTTGTGCCGTTCATGGCAACGATAACGTCTCCTTCTTTCATTCCTGCTTCAGATGCAGGAGATCCTGGGCTGACACCCTGTACAAACACGCCTTCTGTCACATCGTTTGGAAGCTTGAGCGTATTTGTGCGGTACTGCTCCGGCACCTGGCTCAGATCAATCAGGCCGACCCCAAGAAACGGACGGTCAACTTTTCCCTTTTCAAGCAGTTCATCCACAATCGGCTGCAGGTCATTGCTTGGAATCGCAAAGCCGATGCCTTCAACGCCGTCCTGTGTAATCTTCAGGCTGTTGATGCCGATGACCTGACCGCTCATATTCAGCAGAGGACCTCCGCTGTTTCCAGGGTTAATCGCAGCATCCGTCTGGATAACGCTCAAATCCCAGTTTCCTTCTGACGTTTCAATCGGCACAGTCCGGTCTGTTCCGCTGATGATTCCTTCTGTCACTGTGCGGGAGAAATCAAGGCCGAGCGGATTACCGATCGCTACAACCCGTTCACCTGCGCGAAGCTTGCCTGAATCCCCGAACTGCGCGACAGCTTTTGCATACTTGCTGTCAATTTTCAAAACAGCCGTATCAGTAAGCGGATCAGCACCCACCAGTTCAGCTTCTGATTTCTCGCCGTCCGAGTACGTTATTTCGATGCTGCTTGCGCCTTCAATCACGTGATTATTCGTAATGATGTATGCTGTGTTCCCGTCTTTTTTGAAAATAACCCCTGAGCCGGTGCCCGCTTCAGCACTCTGCGTGCCGCCTCCAAAGCTGCGCTGCTGCTGTTTATTTGAAATACCGACAATCGCAGGAGACAGATTTTCAACCATATCAGCAATATCATTCGTCTGGCTGATCGGCTGTGTATTCACCTCATTCGTGCTGTTTTCCTGAACCGTATTGGAATCAACAGAATAAGATGGCTGATTGCTGCCGGTCTCTTCTTCAAAATACGGCTGAACACCAAGTACCAGCGCCCCGCCCACTACACCGCTGATAACCGATGAAAGAACGCCTCGCATTCTTGACGGCTTCTTCACTGGCTGTGCTGCTCTGAAAGTTTCCCGTGATTCCTGCTCCATTGCCTCTTTCCGTTCCGTATCATCGTAATATCCCATCTTCATTCCTCCCGGTGAATTTCTTTGTTGACTCTACTATAAGAAATCTTTTTGGGAGAAAGATGAGAAGAGTGTGGGAAATTGTTAAAAAATGATTTCCCCCGTCGCCCCATAGTATAATGACCAATAAGAGGAGGGTGAATCAGAATGACATATTCGATTTTCCTTGTTGAAGATGAACAGAATCTCAATGATTTACTGACAAAATACCTTGAAAAAGAAGGATACAGCGTGACCGCGTTTACAGACGGTGAAAGCGCGCGCGCGGCAATAGAGAAGACTCCGCACTTGTGGGTGCTCGATATCATGGTTCCCGGTGTAGACGGATACCAGCTTATCAAAGAGATTAAAGCAGCATCTCCGGATACACCGGTCATTTTCATATCAGCACGGGATACGGATATTGACAGGGTGCTCGGCCTTGAGCTCGGGAGCGATGATTACATATCAAAGCCGTTTCTCCCGAGGGAGCTCGTCATCCGGGTTCAGAAGCTTTTGACCCGTTTGTATGAATCCGCCCCGGCGAAAAACACGGTGACCCTGCCGCCATACACAATTGACGAAAGCATCCGTTCTGTTTCGCTTGACGGGCAAAATCTGAATTTAACATCTAAGGAGTTTGACCTGCTGCTTCTGTTTCTGCACAACAAAGGACAGGCCTTTTCACGCGAGCAGATGATTGAGCATATTTGGGGCAGTGATTATTTCGGGACGGACCGGGTCGTGGATGACCTTGTGCGGAGATTGAGAAAGAAAATGCCGGACTTGAAAATTGAAACCATTTACGGGTACGGATACAGGATGCTGACTGCCTGATGAAAAACAAATCCCTCGCCTTTCAGATCTGGATTGTCATTTCAGGCATTCTTCTATTAATCTCGCTTGTTTTAATGATCATTTTTCCGACAACCCTGAGAAACTTTTTTACAAATGAAATTTACAATACGATAGAAAACGAACAGCACATCCTGACGGAATACCGCCTGCAGGGGGATATGGATATGGACCCGCTGAATCCAAACGGCGAGAAGCTGTCTCCGGACCGCTCGGTTCAGCATATTATCCTTCCTGAAAATGCGCCTTTCTTTTATAACGAAAAAAAGCTCCCTCTCCGCTTTTTGCAGGAGACACAGTCTCTTGCAGCGAATCAGGAAGCCATTACGGAGGAATATTCACGAGTCATAGGCAATGAACGGCTCTTTTTTGTCATCAAAAAAGTCTCGCTCGACGGGCAGCCCGCCTTTTTGCTTTCCTATGCATGGGACTCCTACAGAAACGACCTTGTTCTGACCCTGTTTAAACAGCTTGTTTTTGTCATGATCATCGTCTTTCTTTTCAGCTGGATTCCGTCCATCTGGCTGGCTAAATACCTGTCTCGCCCGCTTGTTTCACTCGAGAAAGATGTCAAACGGATATCCTATGAGGACTGGCATGAGCCTGTCGTTCTTGAGCGCAGCGATGAAATCGGAAAGCTAGGTTCTTCCATTGAACAAATGCGTCAGAGGCTTGTGAAAAAAGATGAAGCCCAGCGCACGCTGCTGCAGAACATTTCACATGATCTGAAGACTCCCGTCATGGTTATCAGAGGCTATGCAAAATCCGTTAATGACGGCATCTATCCAAAGGGTGACCTGACAAGCACCATGGACGTCATTGAAGAGGAATCAGAACGGCTTGAGAAAAAAATAAAAGACCTTCTTTATATCACAAAGCTTGACTATCTCTCATCCCGGAATGCTTCAAAGGAAAAACTGCATTTGAACCGGATTGTCCAGGAGGTCATAGACCGCATCAGATGGAGCCGGCAGGAACTTGACTACACCATACAGCTTGAAGAAGCCGTCATCCACGGAGACGCGGAGCTATGGATGAAACTCCTTGAAAACCTGTTTGAAAATCAGCTGAGATATGCAGGTACAATCATCGGCGCCAGGCTTACCCGTGAAGGCTCTGACTATCTGCTGAAAATCTGGAACGACGGACCTCCAATTGAAGAAAATATTCTGCCTCACCTGTTCGAACCATTTCATAAAGGAAGCAACGGTGAATTCGGCCTAGGCCTGAACATTGTCAAGCGTATTGCCGAGCTTCACGGAGGAAAGGTCTGGGCAGTCAATGAACAGGGTTTGAGTACGTTTTATGTGAAGGTTCCGGTTTGATAATCTGCAATTTATAAAAAGCCATGAGAAACGAAGCAAACCATTTCACACATGATATGGTTTGCTTTTTCATTACAAAATGAACGATTTGCACAGAGCACCTATGTTAATATGGAAATATCAGTTATTTTATTGGAGGGATGACAGATGGCTGAAATCATTTACCATGTTGCGGTTTCACTGGACAACTTTATTGCAGATCAAGGTATGATAGATGGAAATATTGATAAATCTCTCTTTTTATTCGAAGGGGATCATGTCCCGGATTTTTTATCAGATATTCAGCAGTACGATGCAGTGTTAATGGGTGGAAAAACATATGAGTTTGGGTTTCAATTCGGCGCTAAACCGGGTGAACCCGGCTATAGAGGCATAAAACACTATATCTTCTCGAACTCCATGCAATTTGAGTCGAACGAGGAAGTCGAACTGGTCAAAGAAGATGCTATAGAATTTATTGAAAATCTTAAACAAAAAGAAAACGGAAAGATATGGCTATGCGGCGGCGGAGAGTTGGCTGGTTCATTGCTTAAACATAAACTCATAAATCAATTAGTACTCAAGGTTAATCCAATCATGGTCGGTGAAGGCATCTCTTTATTTGGCAGTGAGAAGCCATGTTATGAATTAGGGCTCTTGGACATAAAACAATATTCCAGCGGAGTCTTTAAAGCTACTTATGATATTATTTATCCTTAATGTTCATAAAAGAGCATACCAGCAGCTAATTGGTATGCTCTTTTATTTACTATTTATATTGCTGAGCACTCTGCAACTGAACCCGGCAGACATTAAAAAACCATCTAGCAGGATCCGTTGTTAGTAAAGGTGAGCTAATTAACATCCCCCAAATAAACCTTCTCCGGCTTTTCCCCAAGATGAAGCTTCATAATCTCATCCCTCACAGTGATGGGATACAGCCTATGATCCCTCAATGCATCTACAGGAAGCCATTCTACCCCAACCTGCCCGTCATCCGGCACCGTTCCCGCTGATGGTTCGGGCTGGCCCTCTTTAATGGTGCAAAGAAACATCATGTCCAGCTGATGAAATCCCTGATCATCAAATCCGTGGTTTCCGCCGACATAATCCCTGACAAATACCAGCTCGTGAATGTCTACTTCTACCCCTATTTCTTCAAGGCATTCCCTGCGCAGGTTTTCGTGCAGATTCTCACCCTGTTCCTGTCCGCCGCCAGGCAGAATGTAATAATAGCCCTGCTCATCCTCTTTCTTGATGGCAACAAGATTTCCGTCCCTTAAAATGATGGCTTTTGAAGCTGTCCGAACCATAGTGAAATCCCCCTTGGAAAATAATAGCTTTTTTATTATAGAGGACTTTCCTGAATTCGAACAGGTATTTTAATAGCCTGTAGGCCAATTGGCAAGCCTGCGCTCGCTTTTCGTTCCATTTTTGTATGAAGCGTATTCCAGCGCCTTGCACAAATATTTCCTTGTATCTCTTGGATCAATGACATCATCAAGGTAGTGTTTGGAAGCTGCTTTATAGGGAGAACTGTCAAAAGCCCACTGCTCGAGCAGCTTTTTCCGTGCCTCTGTCTGATTGGTTTCTTCCTGCAGCTGTCTTCCAAACACAACATTAACCCCAACTTCAGGTCCAGTGAAATTAATCTCGGCTGTCGGCCAGGCAAAAACGAAATCCGCTCCCATTGAAGGACCGCACATGTTTCCGTATGCTGCCCCGACACTTTTTCTGATGACAACTGAAATCTTAGGTACAGTGGACTGTGCAAGAGCCTGGTTCCAGATCATTATTTTAGTCGGCATTTTTTCACGCTCAGCATCTTGGCTTATTCTGAATCCTGGAGTATCGTGCAGGAAAATCAGCGGAATATGGTAAGAATCACATAAACATATAAAATCAATGGCTTTATCGCACTCTTTCGGGCCAGCTGCACCCGCAAATTTCTTTGGCTGGTTGGCCACAATGCCCGCCGTTCTCCCTCCCATTCTCACAAAAGCCGTGATCAGGCCTTCCCCGTACGCCGCTTTATACTCAAACATCTCCCCTTCATCAGCGATGTCTTTAATCATCTCTTTCATATCATAGACTCTGTTTTTCTGTTTCGGAAGAATGTCAAAAACCCTTTCAAGGTTTCTGTACGGATCGTCATTTGTTTCTTTAAACAGGGGCTCCTCCCCGCTGTTAAGCGGCATATAACTGAAGAATTTTTTCATCTGAAGGATGCATTCTTCTTCCGTATTGCCAAAAGAATCTGACTGGCCCGTGTGATCCGCATGAACCCTCCAGCCTCCAAGCTCTTCCGTTTCTACTTTTTGTCCGGTAGCCATAGAAAGCATTCTCGGCCCTGCAATCGCCATGCAGGTTCCTTTCAGCATTGTGACGAAATCAGATGAAACGGCCATCCATGTTGGGCCGCCAAAGCTGTCGCCGAGAATCGCCGTCATTAAAGGAACCTGCCTCGAATGAGTCAGCATTTCCTGCGGGAAAAGCTTGTCGCTGATCCCGTCAGAGCCCATTCCATCAGGCATTCTGAGGCCTCCGCCTTCATTCAGATTAAAAAGTGGCAGACCTCTTTTTAAAGCATATTCATGTACCTTTTTTGATTTGCGGATATGGACTGCTCCCTCAGTGCCGGCAAAAACTGTTTTATCACCGGCCATTACAACGGCAGGCCGTCCGTCGACTTTTGCAAGACCTGTAATCAGACCGTCCCCGTAGCTTTTTTCGGCTGCTCCTTCTTTGTCTGAATGATTCAGCATTCCAAGCTCAAGAAAACTGTCTTCATCTGCAAGCAGGGCAATTCTTTCTCTCGCCGTGTAAAATCCGCTGCTGTGCTGACGGTCTATTTTATCCTGTCCTCCTCCCAGGAGCGCTTTTTGTTTTCTTTTGTCCAAATCAAGTACTGCATTATCGACCTCGTTAAAATGTGTTTTCATTTCGCTGCCTCCCTCGCTGATTTTAGTTCCCTTCTCAGCACTTTTCCTGAGCTCGTGGCAGGCAGGGCGTCCAGAAATTCAACTTCTCCTGGAGATTTATAGACGGCCATATGCGCTTTTGCCCATGTTGATATCTCATTCTCTGTTACCTTGCCCTTATATTCAGGAGCAAGCACAACAAAAGCTTTGACGCGTTCTCCCTTTTCTTCATCGGGAATTCCGATTGCCGCACTTTGCAAAATTGCTGGATGTTCGTTCAGCAGCGTCTCGACATCTTCGGGAAAGACACTGTAGCCTGAAGTTTTTATCATCTCTTTCAGCCGTCCGTAAAAGTAAAGATAGCCATCCGGATCCAGCATTCCGATATCCCCTGTCCTCACGTAGCCGTTTACAATTGTCTTCTGGGTTTCATCCGGTCTATTCAGGTATCCTTTAAACATTCCCGGATTGCGGACCGCGATTTCTCCGCGCTCTCCCTGTTCGCACGGCTGACCGGTTTCAGGATTCACAATCAGAATGTGATTTTGATAGACCGGTATTCCGCAGCTTCCAAACTTAATTTTATCTTTTGGCATGAAGGTATCACATGTATGAGTTTCGCTGAGTCCGTATGATGCTTCGTGCATCAGGCATCCCTTTGTAAGCTCACTCCACCTGTCAGCAAGCTCTTTTGTTACGGCCGTTCCGAAACTTGTTGCCGGATTATGCTTTAAGGATGATAAATCCCTGTTTTTTGCCCCCGGAGTCTTCAGAATCGCTTCATTCATGGGGGCAATACTGTACCAGGCAGTCACTCTATAGGTCTCAATTGCCTCGGCGGCAGTTTCGGGGTCAAACCTTGTCAGCAGAATACACGTGTTTCCTGTATAAACAGGAATGTTTACCCCCATGACCATCCCTGCAATATGGCAGAGCGGCGCTGCGGCAAGAGAAACATCCTGTTCTCTCATCTCATTTGCCTGAGCTGTTGCCGCCGTTTTGTAAAGGGAACTTCCGTAAGAGAGCAGGGCTCCTTTAGGCCTGCCTGTTGTTCCCGAAGTAAAGACCATCAGACCTTCGCCTTCCCATAAATCAATAGCAGCACTCTCTACCAGCGGATCCTCATGCTGAAAAATGTCCTGAATATCTTTGGCAGACGATTTTTGTTGTTTTTGCCTTTCCAATTCGGAAGGAAGCTTAAAGATTGGAGTATCAGGCAGGAAATCCCCGTAGTGAACCGTTACCGCCAATAGATCAGTCTTATTTGATTCTGCGGCTGTTTTTACTCTTTGAAACAGCTCTTGTCCTGCAATGACAGCTTTCATGCCTGACTCTTTCAGGAAATAAGACAGTTCGGATTCTTTGTACATCGGATTAAGCGGAACAGCCACCCCTCCAATTTTTTGAATAGCATAGTGGGCGATAATATACTGCGGACAATTTTGCATGTAGAGCCCAACGGCATCACCCTGGCCAATTCCATTGCGGCTCAGGTATGCTGACAGTTGACAGGTTTTTCTGTAAAGATCTTTCCACGTAATCATATTTCCATAGTAAATATAGGCTGGCGAGTCAGGCTTTTCTTCGGCGTGCCTCAACATGTACTCATGAAGAGGTTTCTCTCCTTGTTGATAGACTAACGTTTCAGAAAGATAATCTGGCCAATAGGCTGTCATATACGTTCCCCATTTCATCGAGATTTTCAGACTGACCGGTTAGTATGTTATCCTCTTATTATACAAATAGATCACTCTCATAGAAATGATTATGTTAAATTTTTCTATAAACATGCTAAAATAAAAAGAAAACAACAGGAGGCTCCACCATTGAAACTTCCAGTCTGCACATCCTGCCGCTATTCCTTCTCCTGGAAGGAGACGCTTACGACATCACTGAAATTCACCCGAATTCTCACCTGTCCTAAATGCGGAACAAAGCTGTATCCGACACCGAAATCACGGACAAAAGGAACCCTTCTTATTGCCGGTCCGATTATTGCTGCAAGCGTTATCTGCACAATGTTTGGTGCTGCCACAAGCGTGAGAGTTGGCGCCATCGTTGCAGTTGGTCTTTTGTCTGTTCTTTTTTCGCCTTATTACTATGAATATATTGAAGAGGATAAGCCGCTTTGGTAGAGGCAGAGCTTTCTTGGCGCGTGAAATTTTTCGGCAGGCAGCTCCTGCTGCTCGCTTTGCAGATTCTTCTTTCCATCGCGGTTTTCATCCTGATTGGCTCACTTCCGGTACTGATCAATGGCTTTCAATTTGATCCATCCGGCTACGCGGAAAAGACAGCAGAAATCGCCATGCAGCTGCTCATGCTGCATGAAATGACATATTTTGGAGTGCCCATGGTGCCTATCATCGCGGAACGCGCCGGTATCACCCTCCCGATTTTCCTCGGAGGCGCTGCGGCTGCATTCTTTTTTTCGTTTGCTACAGCATACGCTGCCCTTATGCTGATGCGAAAAAAACTGAAAAAAATCACTAAACTGCTGGGAATCCTGGAAGCCGTTCCGGATGTCATGATTTTCGTCCTTTTGCAGATAGGCGTCATTGCATTTTTAAAAGCTACAGGCATCAAACTTGCCCAGTTTGCAACGACGGGCTCTGAAAATCAGGCCGTCCTTCTTCCCATATTGTGCATAGCCCTGCCTGTCTCTTTTTTCCTCTCAAAAATGCTGATTCAGTACATAACGGAAGAGTTAGATAAGAGATACATAGAGCTGGTGCGTTCAATGGGCTTTTCCTATTCTTATATTCTGAACATACATGTAATGAGAAACATTGCAGGCGCACTGTTCGGTTCGGCAAAAACAGTGTTCTGGTCCATGCTGTCTACCATGGCTGTGGTTGAATACCTGTTTAACTTAAACGGATTATTGAATTTTATCTTCACTGCTTCGACACCTGAGGTTTTTACACTCAGCTGTATCACTCTTTTTATTCCGCTTTTCATTTTATACAGGGTTTTTGAAGGAATCAGCAGCTCTATCAGAAAGGAAACTCAGTAAATGATTGTCCAATTATTTAAGAAAAAGAGGTTTCTGATCAGTTTTGTTTTTCTGTCTGCCCTTATGCTTTTAAGTATTGGAAATACACTCATTAATGACGGCGACATTCAGCAGATCAGATATGTAAAAGATTCGGATGGCGGAATAAAACATGCTCCGCCCTATGCTCCTTTTGAAGTATTTCTGCTCGGCTCAGACCGTTTCGGCTACGATCTTCTTCATATGATGGTGGAAGGAGCGAAATATACCATCGGCCTTACCGTGTTAATCGCTCTTTTGAGGATGATATGCTCCCTGATTTTCAGTTATTTTGTCTGTTCGCTGAAGCCTTTCTTTTTTAAGCTTTTCCAGACTCTCAGCGAGCCGTTTTCAGTCGTTCCACAGACCATCATTGCCTTTTTTATTCTGCATAGCGTTCTGTGGATGCCTCCCGAAGGATTTCAGTCGACGATGCTTGAGAGATCTGCTTTTCATACGGCCGTTCTTGTCCTGATCGCTGTCCCGTCCCTTACGATGCAGCTTTCAGAAGAAATCCGGATGATCCTTAATGAGAGCTTTATCGAAGCCTCAAAAACGCTTGGCGGAAGAAAAAGACATCTTTTCATGAAACACATCATCCCTGTCCTCTATGAACGCTGGATGCTTCTTTTTAGCCAGCAGCTCATTCAGGTGCTGCTTCTCCTTGCACATTTAGGGGTCTTTAAACTGTTTTTCGGAGGAACCGTCGTCTCCTACAGTATGGCGGGTGATCCGCCTCGTACCTTTTCCTATGAATGGTCCGGAATGATTGGAGACAGCCTCGGCTACTTGTATGTTCAGCAATGGATTGCCCTTGTTCCCATTTCTTTTTTCGCTGTCACTGCTATCTGCTTTGCTTTGATGAATGATGCATTAAAAGAAGTTGTTTTTAACGGCTGTCAAACGGGGACATCTGGCACAAGTGCTGAAGAAAGGTCCGCCGGCAAGTCAGGCAGCGGTTCCTTTCACTTTATACAATAGGTGGAAATTCTTAAATTAGCCTTTCCATAAGATAAATACAGACGATAAAGAATAAAAACAAAGAACTATCTTTTAAAACAATACTCTTTGATTTCCGGTTAAGGTAAATACTGTATCCAAAGATTGCAGCACCCATTAAATAGATCCATGCGATGTGAGGTATGAATCCGCCAAGAACCAGCGGTATAAAGACCATAAGTCCGGTTATTATCCCAGGCGGACTTTTCTTTTTATTTTCTGTTTCTTCCATTCTATCACCCCATGGATTGTTTAATTTAAGTTAACTCTGAGTGTTTATAAAGACGAAGAAACACTTTCTTACAGCCTTCCAGTCAATTAAAATCCTTTAAAGAATGCATTCAGAACAAAAACCAAAACAAAAAACAGAATAATAAAAAACGCCTCTGTCGTGTGCTTCTTTTCATCTTTCTTTTGGTTGATGATCTCTCTGTATTTCTTATCTATGAGCCTTTTTTTATCGTTCCTTTGCATAAACTGCTCCTTCATTCCCGTGGGAGGAAACTGGTCTGAAAGTTTTTTCTTAGATAACGGCCTAACCTTCTTCTATGAATTCTTTCTTTCCTGATACCTCGGAATCAGCAAAAACCCCGCTATAAAACTCACAAATGAAGCGATTCTCACAGCATTATACAGTTCGTGGTTTTGGAACCATAGAACATTAACTGCCATGGCAGCTGCGCCAAGTAAAATAAGTACAGCTCCAATAAATCTCCTTGACATGATCTTCCATCTCCCTTCAAAAGTGATTATACACTAAAAGTTATATTTTTCCATAAAAAATGCCGCTCTATTAGTGAGCGGCACACCTGTCTATTCTCCTCTCGGGCCAATCATATCAAGCGGATTCACATACTCATCGAATTCTGATTCGGTCAGTAGATTAAGCTTTACTGCTGCTTCTTTGAGCGTCATGCCTTCTTTGTGGGCTTCCTTTGCAATTTTCGCGGCATTTGCATATCCGATATGAGGGTTTAAAGCCGTGACGAGCATAAGAGATTCGTTCAGATTTTTCTCAATGACAGCTAAATTTGGCTTTATGCCAATGGCGCAGTGGTCATTAAAGGAATGGATCGAGTCGGACAGAAGCCGGACAGACTGCAGGAAATTATAAATGATCACCGGCTTAAACACGTTCAGTTCAAAGTTTCCCTGACTGGCTGCAAAGCCGATTGCTGCATCATTTCCCATCACTTGAGCGGCGACCATGGTAATGGCTTCGCTTTGAGTCGGATTGACTTTTCCGGGCATGATGGAGCTTCCGGGTTCATTTTCAGGAATGGTAATTTCGCCAATCCCGCACCTCGGTCCGCTTGAGAGCCACCTGACGTCGTTTGCAATCTTCATAAGATCTGCGGCAAGCCCCTTAAGTGCACCATGCACAAACACGATTTCGTCATGACTAGTGAGTGCATGAAACTTATTTTCTGATGTTTGGAATTTTGTAGCTGTGTATAGACTGATTTCCTCAGCCACAAGCCTCCCGAAATCCGGATGCGCATTAATACCCGTTCCTACCGCTGTTCCGCCGATGGCAAGGTCTCGCATCTTTTCAACGGAAAGCCTGATCATGTCCTTGGACTTGTGAAGCATGTGAACCCAGCCGCTGATTTCCTGGCCAAGAGTAAGCGGTGTAGCATCCTGCAGGTGTGTTCTCCCAATCTTTACGACATCTTCATTTTCCTTTGATTTATTCAAAAGCGTCAGATAGAGTTTATCAATGGCGGGAATAAGAGAATCAAAGACAGCAAGAACTCCTGCGACGTGCATCGCTGTAGGGAATGTATCATTGGAGCTCTGCCCCATATTCACATCATCATTTGGATGAACGGTCTCATCCGTTTCTCTCAGCAATTCGTTTGCCCTGTTCGCGATGACTTCATTGACGTTCATGTTGCTCTGGGTACCGCTTCCGGTCTGCCAGACAACAAGCGGAAAATGTCCGTCCAGCCTGCGGGCCAGAAAATCGTCACAAACCTGTACAATCGCATGTTCTTTCGCTTCACTCAGCATGCCAAGGCTGCTGTTCACCTTAGCCGCACTTCTTTTTAGAACCGCAAACGCATCAATCATCTCCATCGGCATACGCTCTGTCCCAATCTCAAAATTTTCTTTGCTTCGCTGTGTTTGGGCACCCCAAAACTTATCAGCAGGAACCTTGATCTCACCCATTGTGTCTTTTTCAATACGAAAATCCATGCTTCCACCTCCGTCTCTTTTTCTTTACCCTTTTTATTCAAGAAATGTTCATATAAACCTTTCATTCTCCCCATTTTCCAGCTGGTTTTTTTGATAAAATAAAGAAGCAGAGGAAAATCTGCTCATATCAAAAGACCCGTATATCAAGCTTAAACCTGTTAATCAAACGTTTGTTTAAAAATAAATGAGGTGAAAAAATGGGAGATATCGCTGTTATTGCTGCTGCTTTGCTTCTGTTGGTTTTTTCATTGGACTCTCTTGCAAAATTAAAACAATCCGAGAAAAAAGAAGAAGGAATACTTAAAATCTACCTCGGGTTTCTTATTCTCGCTTCCATCTCTGTTATCCCTTATAAACTATGGCAGCTCGCCGGAAGCCACCATACTCCGGACGGCATGCTCCTAACAGCGGGTTCGGCTCTTGCGGTCGTCATTTTCATCGGACGCTTTTACTCCCGCAGAGTGAAGAGCCATGCATAATCAGAAAAGCGAAAGCGCACGTTTAGCACCGACAGACAGATAAGAAATCCCCCAGAAAGTCCGGTTTTGACTTTTTGGGGGATTTTGTTCTGGCCGAGGAGTTGTGTGCTGGAGCTAGACAACGAAGCGCAAAATAATTTCCGAAAGACAAGAAAGCGGGGCATTACGCCCCGCTTTTTTTGATGTTTGCAAACAAATTCCCCTGGCTGTCGGCTTCAGCATACAGCACATCTTTGCTCGCTGTTTTGTACTGGGCCATCAGCTCATTGATCAGCCACTCTTTGGACTGCTGAACAGACACCAGGGCATGCTCCTTGATGTCGCCGTCAATGATGACCGCATAGGAGAGAACATCCTGTTCCGGCTTAAGATTCAAGTCTTCCGGCGTAACCGGCCTTGCGCTCACTTTCGGCAGCACGGACAAATCCCCGCTCGGCTCCAATATGGCGTACTCTACATCCTCTACCTTAAAATAACCCTGTACTCTCAGCATAGATAACAGAGAATAAATACTCATCCGGTTCTTTTTCAGCTGCAGGCGGTCAATCTGTCCATTTGAGATAACAATCGCCGGTTCTGCATTCATTCCGTAAAACATCTTGGATAACGACACTTTTGAAATCAGGATAATGCTGATTCCAAGGATCACCATTCCGAACGCTGTTTTGAACGTATCAATGGACACGAGGGGCTGTGCGCCCACATTTGAAAGGATAAATAGGATCGCTATTTCATAAGGCGTCAGCTGTGCGATTGATTTTTTCCCGATAAAATTGGTTACAAGCCACGTTCCGGCAATGACAATCACAGAGCGGATCATATAGATTGATAAATCTGTTAAGAAATCACCCATAGTTTCCTCCTAAAACCTTGGTGTAACAGAGGTCAGATTTTCAAACAGCATCATAGAAGTTTCACCCTCCCGGATAGCGGATTTTAAATCTTTTTCCTTAATCGCGCCCTTTAGCTGTTTGAGTGAAATATTGAGGAGAGCCTGGTTTGTACCTCCGCTTTTAATGGATATAATGACCTTTCCGCGCTCCCACATGTTTTCCACGTTCTCTGCTTTTTCCGCAGCCCCTGCCCAGTCACCTTCTCTTGATGATTTCATGACAGCATGAAGCTCATCATAGAACGACTGATGCTTCTGAAAAAAGACAGCCTGCTGCCAGGCAAACAGCCCGATATAGGAAACAAACAAAAGCGCAAACAGGCTGATTGAAATCCGTCTTTGCGACATACTGGCCCCACCTTCTTTTCTTTTCATTTTGGACATGTTGCGGCCCGTGTAATCAGACAGCACATTAAAACTGTCCCTGCTGAAAAAAATTAGGTAGTTTTTATATAGAAAAGTGATCTTTTTTAACTCAATTAACGTTTTACCTTTTATAAAGGTAAAGGATGGGATGATATGAAAAAACGAAACTCAAAAATCATCATGTCGATCGTGCTGATACCAAGCCTTGTTTTTGTCATGGTCAAGGGAGGCGAAGCCCTTTTTACTAGATCGACTGGAAGCACGCCGGTAAAAGCCAGTTATGAGGAAGAAGACCTTGAAGTGGCAACGTTCGCAGGCGGATGCTTCTGGTGCATGGAACCGCCTTTTGAAAAGCTTGACGGGGTGCAGGAAGTTATCTCTGGTTATACGGGCGGTGAAGAAGAGAATCCTTCGTACAACGACGTTTCATCAGGTCAGACAGGACATGTTGAATCCGTGCAGGTTGTGTACGACCCAAAAACCATTTCCTATAAGGAAATTCTGGACGTGTACTGGAAACAGGTAGATCCAACCGATCCGGACGGACAGTTTGTCGACCGCGGAAAGCAGTATTCAACCGCCATCTTCTTCCACAGCGAAGAGCATAAAAAAGAAGCGGAGTCATCAAAAGCCGCGCTCGCCCAGTCAGGGCGGTTTAATAAAGAAATTGTCACACCAATCCTCCCTGCCAAAACCTTTTACATGGCAGAGGAGTATCATCAGGATTATTACAAAAAGAATGAAATCAGATATAAATACTACAGGGACAATTCAGGCAGGGACCAGTTCCTTGAAAAAGTCTGGGGAAAGAATGATGCAAGGACTCCTGCTGATTCCGTCTACTCAAGGCCTTCTGAACAGGAACTTAAAGAAAGTCTTTCAGACATCCAGTATGAAGTGACACAAAAAGACGGAACCGAAGAAGCGTATAACAACGAATACTGGGACTTAAAAGACGACGGCATCTATGTGGACATCGTATCAGGCGAACCCCTTTTCAGCTCAAAAGACAAATATGACTCAAAAACAGGCTGGCCAAGCTTTACAAAGCCGTTGGTTAAAGAAAACATCATTGAAAAAGAAGACCGCAGTTTTTTCACTGTCCGGACAGAAGTGCGGAGCAAATACGGGGATTCGCATCTCGGCCATGTTTTTGACGACGGACCGGAGCCGACAGGCCTGAGATACTGCATCAATTCAGCCGCTCTCAGGTTTGTTCCGGCAGAGGATCTGGAACAGGAAGGGTACAGTGAATTTGCAGATTTGTTTAAGTGAAAAAACCGGAATATCAAAAAACCTTCAGCACACGGGCTGAAGGTTTATTTTTTTAAAAGGACGGTCACTTTGGTTCCTTTTCCAACTTCACTTTCCATTTTAAATTCGCCATTGTGCTCTGTGATGATTTTGTTGCTGATCGTAAGCCCGAGGCCAATTCCTTTTTCTTTGGTCGTAAAAAACGGTGTCCCAAGCTTTTTCAGTCTTTTTTCATCAATGCCTGCCCCATTGTCTTCAAACGTAAGTTTATAAAGAGAGCCGTCTATGCCGCTCCCGTAGATTTTCAAAGTGCCCCCATCAGACATGGCTTCAATGGCATTCTTCATGACATTGATAAACACTTGTTTCATCTGGTTTCGTTCGCATTCGATGAGCGATTCCTCCGCATCGAATGCCGTTTCGATATGAACATCTCTCAAAGCTGCTTCCGGGTTAAGCAGAATAACGGTATCCTTCACAAGCTGAACGAGATTTGTCCGCTCTTTTAAATGAATGGCCTGCGGTCTCGCAAGGGCCATGAATTCATTGACAATCTGTTCAATTCGGCTTAATTCATCAATAATAACATTCTGATACGTCTGATCTTCTTCATCTCTGTTCTTTTCAGTCAAAAGTTTAAAGAACCCTTTTATCGATGTCAGCGGATTCCGGATTTCGTGCGCGACACCTGCTGCAAGTTCACCTAAAACCGTCAGCTTTTCATAATTTTTAATATACTCTTCTACTTTTCTTTTTTCAGTAATGTCTCTCGAAATAAACACAATGCTTTCCGGCTCGCCTTTTTGATTCATGACAGCCATTCCTCTGCCTTCAAAGAGCATGGCTTGTCCTGAACGGCTGATTTTATGATAAGGGAGAGTGACAGGCTCCTTTGTTGTAAAGACGGTGGAGATGATGTCCTGCGTCTGCGCATGATCACTCTCCATTATATACTTGAAGACATTTTCACCAATCATAGCCTCAGGTTCATAGCCAAGGGTTTTCCGGTAGGAAGGGGAAGCATACTTATATTTCCCTTCAAGATCTACGACACAAATCAGATCATTGCTGTGTTCAAGAATGATTCTGTATTTACTCTCGCTTTTTCTCAGCCGCTCTTCGGTCATCTTTCTCTGTGTAATATTTCTTGAAACAACTATGGCGTGTTTAAGGTGGCTTTGCTCCTGTACAGGAATGCCGTGAGATTCAAGCCAGATATAGGTTTGATCCTTGCAAAGATAGCGGTACTCAACCGTCATCTGCCTGTTTTCTGTCACCATGGTATAAAATTGTTCAGCAATCTGTTCCCTGTCCTCAGGATGAACGAACTTAAACGGACTGGATCCGATGACCTCTTCTGCCCCGTAGCCGAGCACTTCTTTAAAGGACGGCGAAACATACGTGAACAGCCCCTCTTCATCAAGCAGACCGACGATATCTCTCATGTTCTCCGTAATTAAACGAAAGCGCCTGATCGTTTCTTCATGCTCTTTCTCAAGCAGTTTTTTCTCCGTTATATCCCGGATAATGACCTGGGTTTCCTGTGAATCTCCCCATACATTCGGGAGCGACGTTACTTCAACATATACAGGATGACCTGTCTTTGTATACCACAGCTGCTCCATTGCAGGCGGTGTATACCCGCACTTCGCATCCAAAATTCTCTGTTCAATGTTCTCTCTGTATTGGGGATCTATTGAATCCCATATGGGCTTTCCTAATAGCTCTTCCCTGCTGCCGTACTGAAGCATCGAAGCAGCAGAAGGATTAACGTACGTCCATTTACGGTCTTCATGTATCAAAAAAGCAGTTGGAGAATTCTCAAGCTGATTTGTATATGCTTCCCTCAGCGCATCAAGCTTCTCCTGAGATAGGACCTTCCCGCCGCAGTTTTGCTCAAGGTTCTTCATCTGTGTCCATCCCCTCCACTTCTCTCTTTCTTACCTTTAATATATCAAAAATTCTAAAATTAAGGAACGAAAAGCGGAGCTTCCCGTTTAGACCTGGCAGGCAGATAAGAAATCACACGGAAAGTCCGGTTTTAGACTTTTCGGGGGATTTTGTTCTGACAGAAGGTTTGGGAAGCGGAGCTGGACATCAACGAAAAGAGGAATCAGCCGGTTAGCTCCGATAGGCAGATAAGAAATCGAACGAAAAGGCCGGGTTTGCCTTTTTGGGCGATTTTGTTCTGACGGAGGAGTTGGCTGATGGAGCTGGACATCAACGAAAAGCGGAATCAGCCGGTTAGCTCCGGGGAGTTGCGCCACTTTTCACACTTCCTACCCTGGACTTGTAGCAGCACTCGGCGGAGTTGCGCCACTTTTCACCTTTCCTACCCTGGACTTGTGGCAGCACTCGGCGGAGTTGCGCCACTTTTCACAATTCCTACCCTGGACTTGTGGCACCACTCAGCGGAGTGACGCCACTTTTCACCTTCTCAACCCTGGACTTGTGGCACCACTCAGCGGAGTTACGCCACTTTCCACCTTTCCAACCTTGGGCTTGTGGTAACTCTCGGCGGAGTTACGCCACTTTTCACCTTCCCAACCCTGGACTTGTGGCACCACTCAGCGGAGTTACGCCACTTTTCACCTTCCCAACCCTGGACTTGCGTCACCACTTAGCGGGAGTGACGCCATTACAAAAAAACAGGGCCCGAAAGGCGGGTTATGCCGCCTGTCAGTACCCTGCTAATTAATTATCCCATGATGGACAATCTCAACCGACACGTCTGGTTCGATTGAAATTTCAGGATAGTCTTTTTCCCAGTCAAGTTCTTTCCACAATTCCGGGTGATAGGCAATGAGTTCCCTGCCGATTCCGAGATAGTCGCAGTTTGCTTCCTGGATGATGGAAATGGCTTCTTCCACATTTTGCTGAAGCTTTTTCTCGATGCCTTTTTGAAGATTTTCAAGGACACTTTTTTCATATAGGCGGTCATGCGGGAATTCCATAATATCGAGCTCTGCTTTGAAAGGAAGTTTGACCTTTACTTTATTCAAGCCATCCTTCTCTATTTTCAGATTGCCTTTTGAATGTGAGATTTCATAGGACACGGTAAGCTGCTCATCTTTAAACGGAATCGTATCATTGATCATCATCGCTTTGTTTCGTTTATTGCTCAAGGCAAGCAGCAGTTTCGTCTGATCTGTATTGATTGTCACACCGGTAAATTTATCTTTGTGGAAAAGTGCGGCGCCTGTGACCTCTGCTGCCTGATTGCTTTCATTAAGCTTCATATAAGGAAGCATTAATCCTTTTCCTTCATCAAATAAAATGGTGCAGATGGATTGAATGGTTTCAGTTGGCACAGCTGATTCAAACTCCATTGTTTTGATTAATCCTTCAAGGTTTTCCCCAATCAGCTCATCTCCTACCTTCTGTAGCTCCAGTATGGCTTTTGGGTCCTTCTCCACAATGATAAATTTTCCGTTGAGCGGACTTTCAGGCGTACGGTAGAGAACATCTGCGAATTGAAGAAGGCCTTTTTCAGCCAAGTCGTCCTGCAGCAGGAAAACCTTGTTTTTTGCAGTCATTAAAAAACCTGAGGTCTCTTGATTCAATTTGATTTTTGAATCACGGGTTGATTTTGCAACCACTGAATACGTTTTGTTGACCGGCCTCTGCTCCTTCGCTGTATACGTATGAATAGAAGTGGTAACTAAAACCTCATCTTCCGACTTTACCTGAAAAGCGGTTGCGGACATAAACACCGTATTTTTCAAAAGTTTTTGGTCCCAGCACCCGCTTAACAGCATCACCGAAAGCCCGGCTAAAAACAGCTGCTTAAGCTTGTTCATTTTTCGTTTTCCCCTTTCTGACAAATGATAGAAGGAGAAGGATGACAGGGATTGTAAACACAAAAAACATCGAAGACATGTTCACAATGTCCGCAAGCTTTTCTGTAAGCCGGTCACTTTTAGCAGGAGTCAGCGCAAGCAAGGTGACAGCAATAACCACGACAGGCACAAACGGACGGTGGGTTTTTTTCCCGGAAACGTTCTGCATGCCCTTGCTTGCGATGTAAATATACATCAGTCCTGATGTAATAACCGAAACAACCCAAATGGCGAGAAACACCAGATCCACACGTTCGACAACAGAGTAAGAAATAGCCTTCAGCAGATAAAGCGTTGGCTCGGGTACGATCGGCATCTCTTTTGGACTGAAAAAGATAAGGCTTGTAAACGTAATGTACGAATAGAATAGAGTAACAATGAGGTTGCTCAGGGACACCATTTTCAGGCTCTGAACAGGCTTCCCTTCTACATATGGATAGAGAAACAGCAGGATTTCAAATCCCATGTAGGACATAATCGCCTCTTTGCTGCCAAGCAGAATCTTTACAATTCCGCTTTCTCCAACTGGAAATACATAGCGGATATCCACCGTTTTATAGGCATTGAGTGTCAAAAGAAACAAGAAAATAAGCAAAATAGAGACAAGCACATAAAACCTGGCTAATTTTCGGATATCTTCCTTTGCAAAGTAGAGTGCAACTGCAGAAAGCAGCAAAATCAGCACCCAGGCAGGCGTAAAGTGATAGATCCACCTTTTCAGAACGTTGACATACAAAACAGCAATCAAACTTGAAAGGAAAATATAAAAAATAATGTAACCGTAATTCAAGAAGGTTCCCATATGTTTGCCCAAGAGCCGTTTATTGATGTCAAAAAGACTGTGTGCAGGAAATTTCTTTACAAGCAGCCAAAATAACAGGATGACAATCTGTGCGGCTGCACCGGCTATTAACGCAGATATCCACCCATCCTTGCCTGCCGTTTTATAAAGGTTATAGGGCAGAGATAAAACACCGATTCCAATCTGGGTCTGAAGGACAAGAAACAGAAGCTGCTTATGCGTAATCGTATGCTTCATTTCTTTTGTCCCGCCCATTTCCTCATTGATTTTTGGCGCCTGATTCTTTGCGGCATTGTATCTCTTGGACGGTCATTCATATACCAGTGGTGCATGCGCAGAACAGAATCTTTCATGTTATCAAACTGCATCGGCACAAGAGGGTAAAAATATGGTGTGCCAAACGATTCAAGAAGACTTAAATGCATAATGATCAGGACAAAAATAAAGACAATCCCCAAATACCCAAAAATCGCAGCCCCGAACATCATTGGAAAGCTTAGCAGCCTCAATGTTGTGCTCATGTCATTTGAAGGAACGACAAAGGATGCAATCGCTGTAAGGGCGATGACAATAATCATCATATTGGATACGAGATTTGCTTCAACGATTGCTGTCCCGATAACTAAACCGCCAACAACGCCAATTGTCTGGGAGATGGAGGTGGGCAGACGTAAAGCCGCTTCTCTTAAAAGCTCCAGAATAATGACCATCAGCAAGGCTTCTGCAAGAGGCGGAAGCGGTACATTCTCAAGGGAGCTCTTTACCGTCAGGATCAGATCATTCGGGATAAGCTCATAGTGAAATGAAATCGTTGCGATATACAATGCCGGCAGACTGATCGCAATGAAAAAGCCCAATATTCGGATCAGCCGGTAGAATGTGCCGTAAAGCGAACGGCTGTTGTAGTCTTCCGGAGACTGGAAAAAAGCAAAGAAATTGACTGGCGCAATAAGGGCTGAGGAACTGCCTGTAGGTAAAATCGCCACTCTTCCTTCCATTAAATTTGACACAATCTTATCTGGCCGTTCTGTATTTAAGAGCTGCGGAAAAAAAGAAAACGGATTTTCCTCCAGCGACTCTTCAATCATTCCGGGGGAATCCAAAGCATCTGTTTCAATCGTCTTTAAGCGTGTAAGCACGTTTTTGACTAACTTCTGATTCGTCAGGTGATTGATGTACACAACCGCTACTCTTGTTCTTGACACACTCCCTATATGTAAATACTTCACCACTAAGCTCCCATCCAAAATCCGCTGCCTGATCAAATTCAGATTAATATCCAGATTTTCTGTTAACCCCTCATGAGAACCTCTGATGACCTTCTCATTTTGAGGCTGTTCCACAGACCGCGCCTGACTGATGCCGGCATCCATGCAATAAATGACATCTGTTTCTTCAATTAACAGCAAGCACGCACCTTTACATAAATAGTGAATCCCTTCATGAATATCTTTCGTTTTTGTAATAGAGGCAATGGCAACAGCGTCTTCAACTTCGCCTGATTCTGACTGCTGCAGCGGACCAATGACGTCCTGATTGATTTTCTCGGATTGCATCATCGGAACAAAGTAAAGAAGCAGAGCCTGCTTTCCCTGAAACTGAATTCGCCTTTGTCCAAGATCATCGGTGTGATCGAGATGGGTAAGAATTTTTGCGATATTAACGTTAAAGTGAGAAGAAACTGGAATGTTGACAGCAGCCGGCGACACAATATTCTGAGGCTGAGGCTTCTTGTTTTCCGATTCCTTCTTCTTTTTTAAAAACGAAAACATTCTCTGCTCACCCCTTCTCCTGGCACTATGAGCTTAGTTTCTATGTCTGCTGGCAAAAGTATGCATTTTATATCTTTACTTGTGAACCTGATGCTTTAGAAAATAGAAAAAAGGCGACCGAAAGTATCGGATCGCCTTTGAAAGTTACGATTGAATGGCCTGCAGACCAGCCTGATTCAGGAAGTTCCACGGCTTGTTGTAGTGCGGCTGGAAGAAGAAGTCGACAAATCCAAGTTCATCTATGGTCATATTGTTTTGAATGCAGACAGACAGTGTATTGATGGATTGTGTCAGGTCTGCTTTGGACATAACCTGTGCACCGACTATTCTCCGTGTTTCTTCTTCATATACAACCTTCAGGATCACAGGTTCATAGGTCGGCATGAATTCGGGACGATCGTTCTCTAAGATTGTGATACTTTTCACATTCATAGCCGCAAAAGACGCAGCCGTTTCTGTCATCCCGGTTGATGCGATGTTCTGATCATAGATTTTAATACCTGAGGTACCCTGTGTTCCCATATATTTAATCGTCTTTTTAACCAGGTTTCTTGCAGCAAGCGTCCCCATTCGGACAGCGTTCGTTGCAAGCGGAATATACGCGTGCTTTCCGGTCGGGTTGTAGCGGATCGCACAGCTGTCACCGGCTGCAAAGATATCTTCGTTGCTTGACTGCATATACTCGTTCACGACAATTGCCCCGTTATCAAGCATTTCCACCTGTCCTTTGAGCAGTTCAGTATTTGGCTTGAATCCGATGCAGAGAACAACCAGGTCCGATTCATACTCACCATGGGTTGTCACAACCTTTGTCACTTTCCCATTCTCGCCTTTAAATTGTTTAACGGTTTCCCCAAGAGCAAGTGTAACCCCGCGGTTTTCAAACTCCTTTTCAACAACTTCGGTGTATTCCACGTCGAGATATTTGCTAAGGACTCTGTCCGCGCTGTCAATCAGCGTGACTTCTTTACCGTAGGATTCGAACGCTTCTACAAGTTCAATGCCGATATAGCCTGCACCGACAACCGTAATTTTTTCCGCTTCTTTTGCTTTATCGATAATCGTATTGGCATGCTGATAATTTTTTGAAAGGACGATGTTCTCCAGGTTAATTCCTTCAATCGGAGGAACAATAGGCCAGGATCCTGTCGTCATAATTAATTTATCATACGTGTCGACAACTTCTTCGCCCGTTTCCAGGTATTGCGCTGTCAGTGTTTTGGCTTGTGAATCAATGGACGTTACAGCGTGCCGCATTTTCATCACTGCCCCCATTTTCTCAAGCTTCTCGGGTGATGAATAGAAAAGCCCCTGTGCATCTTCAACGACACCTCCTACATATAGAGCAATGCCGCATGACAGGAATGAAACATTATCGTTTTTCTCATAAACCGTTATTTCTCCATCCGGGTAAAGGTTGGCCATATTTGAAACTGCTGCTGTTCCAGCATGTGTGCATCCGATAACTGCAATTTTCATAAAGCAATTCCTCCCTGAGAGTAACTTGTTTGTGAAGTTTTTCACATAATATTGTGAAGGATTTCACATATCCTTTATGGCTTTATTATATCTCTGCTTTTTGTAAAACGCAAGTGATATTGTGAAGCATTTCACAATTTGTTTTGGAAAATTTATTCTCTTCTTCTATGCACCGGTCAAAAGTAATGGTAAAATTTTTACAATACTCAGAAAACGGATGTGTTTATATGCAAGCAGCTTTGGCCATCAGCAGGCATATCCTGCTGTTTTTCGTTATTGTCATCATCCTTATTTTAACCGTTCTGCTACCGAGGAATGTTGAGATCGGTGCAGAAGGGAAGCCTCAGACTGTCGTCTTTGAATACGAATTTTCATGGGCTGTTTATTCTGAAAATCTCACCGGTTTTTTCTCAGATATAATCCGTGAAAAATCGTTCGGCTTAACAAAGTATGAACGCTCAGCTGAGGATGAAGCCGTTCTTTATTTTTCAAGAAGTCTGAAAGTGATTGTTTTCGCTTTTTTTCTCAGCCTATCGCTCGGCATCTTAAAAGGCATATATGATGCAAAACGCGGAGGGCCCCTTCGGCTTGTTTTCGGTAAAGGGTTTACGTGGCTGCTGCAGTCTGTGCCTGATTTCTTTCTGTTTCTTTCCCTGCAGTGGATTTTGCTGATTTATTTCAGGGACTATGTGGATCTTTTCGGGCACGAAAGCTGGTACAGTTTTATGTACCCCGCTTTGCTCGTGTCCATTTATCCGGCACTGTACATAAGCAGTATTACAGCGGCTTCGATTCTTGATCAGGAAGGAATGCCGTATATTGCGGTTGCCCGCTCAAAAGGACTGCCTTCCGCCATGATTACCTTCAAGCATATGCTGAAAAACAGTCTCGTCCCGATTTTAACAAACATGGGCTCCCTGATGATTTATCTTCTGTCCAATCTGCTGATTGTGGAGTACCTCACAGATTATAAAGGAGCGGCCTACAGGCTATTCGAAGCTTTTAATGTCACGCCCGTTTTAAGCGTAGGACTGAATACAGCGATTGAACCAAATGTCATTATTTTATTTGGCATCTGCTTTATGCTCATGGTTCTCACTGTTCAGATTCTGAGCGAAACAGCAAAAAAATGGATTGATCCAAGGGAGGGAAGCGCATGAGGAATATCCCTCTATTATCCGGCCTCTTCATGCTCGCAGTTATTGTTCTTGTCGCATGGCTGGGTCCGGTGATTCCGTCTGTGCAGGAGGGGATCATTGAACAGAGAATGGTTTTTAAAGAGAGCGGAGCGTTTGAAAGGGCGCCCTTTCCTCCATCTCTGCAGCATCTGTTTGGGACAGATGAAGACGGGCGCGATCTGTTAAGCCTTGTCATCATGGGTGCAAAGGAGACGCTGATGCTCATTCTTGTCATCAGCATCATCAGGTATGGAGCGGCTATTTTGCTTGCGCTGCTCAGTTTGCCTGAAAAAAGTCCCGCCCGGGCACTTATCTACAGTCTGAACGGATTTGCAGCAAGCCTTCCAATCGTGTTCGCTGCCATTCTCTTTATCACGATGCCTGTCTTTACCTTCAGCCCCCACCGTGTTTATTGGATTGTCCTGATTCTCTCCCTTTCAGACGTCGGCCGGGTCGCCTATGTGTTTCAGCAGGCCATGAAGTCCATCTCGCATACGCAATTTGTAGAAGCCGGAGTAACAATCGGAAACAGTCCGTTTGGCCTGTTTTCCCGCCACTATCTTCCGAACTTGCTGCCTGATGCTGTTATCCACTTTTTTATGGATTTGGGAAAGGTCGCTCTTCTCCTCGGGCAGCTCGGCATCCTGTCCATTTTCGTTACGCAGGCATTTGTGCAGCTGAACTACGGGTACGGAGAATTGCAGAATACAAGTCTGAATTGGCCGATTCTGCTTGGCATGGCGAAGTCTGATATCATCAGTGGATTTTGGATTCCTTTTTTCCCTGCGCTTGCTCTTACCTATTTGATCTTGACGTTTAATCTTATTGGAGAAGGCTTGAGAAAACATTTCAGCAGGATCTAATCCACTATCAGAAAAGGGTTTGATATACCGGTTTAAATGAAGGAGAGATGGTTGTGAGTAAATCATTTATTGAACAAGTACATTATATTAGAATTCCCGTAAAAGATTTAGAACTGTCTGCACAATGGTACAGCGGTATATTAGGGCTTCAGTTGCTGAACAGTACTGAGGAACGTGCAATTTTAAAAATTAATGAAGGACCTTTCTTACTTATCTTAGTTCCTGCCGAAGATGAAACATTTGCACATTTTACAATTGATGATAAAGAAGAATTCAGCATCGGCTTTACAAGTCCGGAATTATCTGAATTTCACCAACACCTAATTGATAATCAAGTTAAGGTCGAGGATATAAAAGAAGATAATGGCCATGCTTTTTTTCACTTCTATGACCCAAATGGCAATAAACTTCAAGTACACTGGTAGGATAAACGGGTGCTTTAACGGAATGAGAACAGGAACCAAATCAGACGTTTCCATGCCTGAAAACAACAATATGATTTAACAAAGCCTTTTAAAAAGGGAAATACCGGACGTGACCTGTCCGGCATTTCCCTTTAAATTTGGTCTTTATCAAACCAGCCCTTGCGCTTAAACCAGATAAACATCATCAGACTCAGAAAGCCCATACCGCCTAACACATAAAAATAGCCAAATTCCCATTTCAGTTCAGGCATATTTTCAAAGTTCATGCCATATACTCCGGCAATAAATGTGAGAGGCATAAAAATCGTTGTAATAACAGTCAGTGTCATCATGACATTATTCGCACGGTAAGAATTGACAGAAAGATAGTTTTCCCTGATCTCGGCTGTAAAATCCATATTTGTGTTAATCAGCTCTGACAGTTTTAACAGATGATCGTACACATTCATAAAATACGTTTTTTCGCTCACGGGAATATTGAGCCGTTCTGAATTTAACAGGCGGTAAAGCAAATCCCGCATCGGGTATACGGTCCTTTTTATCTTCAGCAGACCCGAACGGGTTTCAAAAACCTGCTTCATGATTTGCTTCATCCTGTACTCTCCGCTCTCAAGAGCATTCAGTGTCTCTTCCATTTCAGTAATACAGGGAAAATAAAAATCAACCAGCTTATCCAGCATTTCATAAAACACGTAATTTGGTGTAAGTAACTGTGAGTTCTGAATCTGTTTTATTTTTTCATAAATAAGGTCTGCTTCTGCTGATTGGTGTAAATGGAACGTGACAATATAGTTATCTGACAGGAAGACATCCACTTCCTCCGGCTCCATTGTCGCTTTATTAATTGAGTGAAGAACAAAAAAATGATACCCATCGTAATAATCAAGTTTCGGTCTCTGCAAAAAATGAAAACAATCTTCAATAGCGAGAGGATGAAACTGAAAGATTTCCTTTAATATTTTACCCTCTTCATCCTTTTCTGGATAAATATCCACCCATATCATGCGATAAGAATCGGCCGTGTAATTTTTCAGGTCAACTGAATGGACAATTTCTCCGCTGTGATTGACTGCAACTGTTTTAATCAAATCATTTCAGCTCCTTTAAATAGACACGTCCCTCTTCGTAAATGCCGCCCATGACGCCAATAGGAAAATCAGCAAATAGACGAACAGAACGGACATTGAAAAACCAAGTGTCATTCCTTCAAACAGCGGCCTGTTTCCTTGCAGGTGCTGCTTAAGATTCGTGTTTGCAAAAAGAATATATTTTCCCCAGTTCATTCCGTAGTGAGCCATCAGCTGCACCATGATTTTGCCTGAAAACGTCAGGACGATGGAAAGCCCGATGGCAAGAGAGCTGTTTCTGAATACAGAGGAAATCATAAAGGCAAAACCCGAAATCAGAACAATTTCAATAAAAGTTGTCAAGTATTGCAGACCAATACTTTCCGCCATCAGTTTGTCATCAGGTGCAACGGATGTGCCAAAGAAAACAAACCCAAGAATGACAGAGAAAAGAAAGTAAGCAAGCAGGAAATAGACGCCGAAAAGAAGTGCCGTCAAAAATTTTGCCGCAAGGATCTTCGATCGGGATTTCGGACGGATTAAAAGAAACTTGATGGTGCCCCAATTAAATTCGTTTGCAACAATGGCACCTGCAATCACCAGTGAGAAAAACGGCAGGATAAATAGAGTGCCTGTTGAAAAGGAAAGATAGCCAATGACGTTTTCTCCCACTCCCGCTCCTGTGAACATCTGCTTTGACCCGGCAGCAAGCAGGAAACTAATAACAGCAAGCGTTATAAAAAGGGCAGCTGTGCTTTTCTGATAGAGCAGTTTTTGGTGTTCCATTTTCAGTAGATTAAACATCCGGCATGCCTCCAGTCAGTTCAATAAATGTTTCCTCCAGTGATTTGGACAGAGGCAGGATGGCAAACACATCAATTTGTTCATTTATAAGCATTTTATTTATGACCGGAATCTCTTCTCTTTTAGCAATAAGGACAATCTCGCTGTTTTCAGCTGCAGCCGAGTACTCCTTTAGAAGATCCGCAGCACGAATTGCATCGGACACTTCAAACTTCACCGTCAGAAGCCCCCCCTCACGGCTGCCGATTTCCTGAACAGCAAGAATTTCTCCATCCTGGATGATCGCGGCACGGGAGCACATGTCCTCTACCTCTTTCAGCAGATGAGAGGCGATCACGACGGCCGTTCCCTCTTTTGTGCAGAGCTCTTTCAAATACGTCCTTAGCTCTCTGATTCCGGCAGGGTCCAGCCCGTTTGTCGGCTCATCCAGAATCAGCAGTTTCGGTTTATGTAAAATAGCCTGTGCGACTCCTAAGCGCTGCCTCATGCCGAGGGAATAGGTCTCAACCTTGTCGTGGATGGCTTGACCCAGTTTTACGAGCGATACGGCTTCTTTTATTCTGCCTTCATCTATATTGTCGTGCATATATGCAAAGTGGCACAGGTTCTGATACCCTGTCATAAAAGGATAGAATTCGGGATTCTCAACGATTGCCCCCGTATGTTTCATCGCTTCTTCAAAATGCGTCTTAATGGAGTATCCGTTGACGGATATTTCACCTTCGTTCATTTTTACGAGACCGAGGACAGATCGGATCAGTGTTGTCTTTCCGGAGCCATTAGGGCCCAGCAGACCGAATAATTCTCCTTCGTATACAGTCAGGTTCACATTATAAAGCAGCTGTTTGTCCCCAATTTCCTTGTTCAGGCCATTTACGCTAAGTACGGCTTTTCTCACGGTGCATTCCTCCTCTACTCCCAAGTATATACTGGTTTTTCTGATTTCGATATGCAAAAAAGTCCATTGAAAAGAGCTGCCAATGAAGAAAAGCAGCCCGACTTGATTCTATGTATTTTTCGGCAGACCCGGCGGCTGGAAATAAGGCGGCACCTTCAGCCAGCTTCTTTGAATCATTAAGCTTTTCAGCCTTATACTGTACTCGATCACGGCTGTCATAAAAGTAAGGAAAAGGGTAGAAACATCATTTCTGACAGACTCTGATACAGAAGTTCCGCAAAACGTAATATAGGTAGCAGTTTTCACGCTCAGAAAATTTGCGATTTCATTGTCAGTAAATCTGACACCAAAAGGCACATCAAGCGGCTCTGACTTCGGTTTTTCTTCTGATGTCGGCGGAAGAGGCACTCCTTCCCCGGCTAAAAATTCTTTCAGCTTTAAAACCGTCTCTTCTGTCGCTGTCTTAGCTTCTTCAATCATTTTAATAAGCTCTTCGTCTGTTGTTGTATTCAGAAACACACCATAAAAAACGACGGCTTCCTCCATCAAGGTAAGGAGCGTCCAGAGCGCCATCACTTCTCCCACATGCAGAGGAGCTTTCGGCTCACCATCAGCAGACAGCTTGATCATACTTTTAATGGTTTCGATTACCTTTATCATAAAACACCTCCAAACTTATAATTGCCCTTTTTCATTTGAAATATAAGGGGCGCAGGGACTGGACAATGCGCAAAGAAAGATATATAAAAAGGACCGTGCCCCGTCAAAAAAATTGACAGCTGCACGGCCCTGCTCGGTCTCTGCTAAGCTCTTCTCTATTTCGCTTTTAAGCGTCTATGCTTTTAAGTGATAAAGTAACTGTTTCTATCATATCCTGCTTCTTGATCAACGTCAAGGGTTTATTTTACCAGCTGCTTTTTAATAGAAAAAAACTCCGCACTCGGCGAAGTCACATTTGATCATTTGTTTTTTCTGATACAGCCGTCAACGCATTCCTGTTTTCCTGAACCTTGGAGCTGTAAGTAAAGTCCCCGTAGCAGTATGGATACCTGAAGTTGGACTTGTCCCCTCCGCAATCGTATAGTTCCGGCTGTTTTTTCACCTGGATCATTGAAAATTCTTTCGCAAGCTCTTCCGTGTGCATTCCGCCATTTTCAACCACAAAGTCAATATAGCCGAGTCCCATGTTGTATGCCTGTACAATCGTCATTTCATCTACCTTGCGCTCCTGCCCGTACTTCAGGCTTCTTTGAAAATACTCCACACCCTGCCTGATGCTTTCTTCCGGATCGGTAATGGCATTTCGCGGCAGACCGGCTGACTCTGAAGCCTGCATGGGGTCTCCCCCTCTGCCTTTGCTTTCCTGCTGCATAAGTGCCAGAACGAGAGGCGTATACTCTTCAAGCTGATAAGTTGCAAGCTCCTGTTCAATAAGGGGCTCGTACTTTATAACTTCCTCAAACGCATTCTGCTGCATCACAGCCGGCTGTCTTTCTGCCGAATAAAACACGGTAAGCGCAAAAAAACCGGCAAATACAAGCAGCAGAAAGCCTATACTGGTTTTTATGAATTTCATCTCATCCTGCTCCGTTCTCTTATGCCCTTTGCCTACTATTATAATAAATCTGGCAATCTCTTCAACTTAGAACTAGCCCCAGCTTCTCATCTTTTTAAGAATAAGGTAGAATGTACGAAAGCGAAACAGGCTGCAGACTATCACCTTGTCAGGCCCTGGCCCTAGATGAAACTTTTGCCGGCCAGCTTTCGTCTATTCTATGAAACTTCTATTCCAAGTGAGGGATTACCATGTTTGAAATAAAACCAATACAAGCTGAACATACATATGCCTTGAGGCAAAAAGTACTGATGCCCGACTTTTCCATAGAAGAGTGCGGCTATCAAAAGGATTTTGATCAAGATACGCTTCACATCGGTGCATTTAAAGAGGAAGAACTGATCGGAACAGCATCCTTTTTTAAAGAAACACATGAAAAAATAAAAGGGAAACACGCATACAGACTGCGCGGCCTTGCCATTGATCCGGAGCACCGGAACCAGCTCCGGGGCCAGACGCTGCTCCTGCTGGCTGAAAACAAACTATCACAGCTCGAAGCAGAAACGCTGTGGTGCACAACACTTATCAACAACGTTGAATACTACCAGCACCTCGGCTTTAAAGAAACCGACTTCCGTTTCCATGTTCCTTCGAAGGGACTGAATGTGCTGATGGTGAAGGGGCTTTAAACGAATAAAAGGATTGACAATACACTGAACAGCAGGCCACTTTGGGCCTGTTGTTTTTTTATCATGCTTTCTGATCAGGACTTTGTTCTGTTAACTCCGCTTTAGTGCACTTTCCTTTGTTCTCGTGCTGCAGTTTGTGTTGTTAACTCCGTTTTAGCGCATTTTCATTTGTTCTCGTGCTGCACTTTCTGCTCCTAACTCCGTTTTAACACAAAAACACCCGCAGCTGCATGAGCCGCGGGTGTTCATTTACTTCACTTCTTTATTCATAAGAACAAGCTGCTTTGTTCCGGCCCCTGATTCAAGCCACTCCGCTGCAGCACGGGCAAGATTCTTTTCTATAATCCGGTCAGCAGCCGTTGGACGGGAGCTCATGCATTGGGATTCGTCGTAAATAAGCTCTTTAAAATCAAGCTCCATCTTTTCTCCCAAGTAAGCACCAAGCTTCTGCGGCGCAACCGACTCATTAATGATTAAAAAGGAATACGTAATGCCTTTTGCATCTTTCTGCTTTAAGTACTCAGCCGCTTGCTGCCAGGATGATCCATCAGAGGCAACCACAAATCCGTCAACAGCTGCGGCTGCCTCCTTCATCAGGTCAGATATCTCATGCCCGGGCAGCTGCACGCAGCAGACTCTCTGTTTCATGTACAGGAGCGAGCTGATCGTATCTTTTACTTTCAGTACATTCGTCACGACTTCATTCAGTGCCGTATCATAGCCCAGAGCCTGATTCTCAAGGTAAGAAACCGGCAAAAAGAGCACGTTTGTTTTTGCCTGTGAAAGCAGCTCTGCCGCTTTCTCTGATCCTCCAAGCACGAGGACGGCATCATAGGCTTCCATTACAGGCAAAAATTCGTTTTTCTTCTCGGCGATGGTTTTTTCCGGGATGGAACGGATCCACTCGCCAAGCGGCTCTGCCTGCAGCGTTCCAGTATGCCACTCAAGTGCGGAAGCTTCCGTGTTTTTTTTCGAAGCAAATGCTTTAATGGCAGCTAAAATCATTCGTGTTTCATTAATGGTATCAATTCCGAAAACAGCGATGCGCATGTGATCCCTCTTTCATCTTGGAAGTTAAATGTGCTTTTGCTGAAAGGCAGCGATGCTTGCATATTCTTCCTTCAGCAGTCTTGAAAGACGTATATAAATCGGTGCCAGTTCCTGATAAACGGCAGCGTTTTCGCGAATTGGCCTATGATGATGAGCAGCCCCCACCATGTCTGAGACAACATCCAGGGAAGCTACATGCCCGAGGCCGTACAAACCAAGAATTGCGGCTCCAAGGCATGAGCTTTCAAAGCTCTCCGGAACAGAAATCTCCTGGTTGAAAATATCGGCCATCATCTGGCGCCATAGTTCAGACCTGGCGAATCCGCCTGTCGCCTGAATGCTTGCCGGCTCTCCGATCAATTCTTCAAGCGCGAGAAGAACAGTATACAGGTTGAAAATAATTCCTTCAAGTACAGAGCGTATCATGTGTTCTTTTTTATGATGAAGCGAGAGGCCGAAGAATGATCCTCTGGCGTTTGCATCCCAAAGCGGCGCCCGCTCGCCTGCCAGATACGGATGAAAAAGAAGGCCGTCTGATCCCGGCTTTACGCGTGCCGCGATTTCTGTCAAAACTTCATACGGATCTTTGCCAAGCTTCTTTGCCAATTCTGTTTCTTCGTGCCCGAGCTGATCTCGAAGCCACCTGAAGATCATTCCTCCGTTATTGACCGGCCCCCCGATCACCCATTTGTCTTCGGTCAATGCGTAGCAGAATGTTCTTCCTTTAGGGTCTGTAACGGGCTTATCCGTCACGGTGCGGATAGCGCCGCTTGTTCCGATGGTCACAGCTGCAGCTCCCGGCTGAACGGCGTTTACGCCAAGGTTGGAAAGCACGCCGTCACTTGCTCCGACGACAAAAGGGGTGTCAGCATGAAGCCCCATAAGAGCCGCATACTGAGCATCGAGTCCAGTCAGGGAAACCGTTGTGCTGACCGGCTCAGACAGGTGCTCAGCAGTAATGCCGGCAACTTCGAGAGCCTCCCTGTCCCAATTAAGCTCATGAAGGTTGAAAAGCCCAGTAGCTGAAGCAATGGAATAGTCAACCACGTACCGCTTAAAGAGCTTGTAGAAAACATATTCTTTTATCGAGATAAACTTAAAGGTTTTCACAAACAGCTCAGGACGGTCATGTCTGATCCAGGTGATTTTGGATAGCGGAGACATTGGATGCAGAGGGGTTCCCGTTCGAAGATAAATCTCATGCCCGTTCATTTCATCTTTGATTTTCTCCGTCCATTTAGCACTTCTGTTATCTGCCCATGTGATGCAGTTTGTAAGAGGAGTTCCATCCCTGTCAACGGGAATGACGCTGTGCATGGCAGAACTGAATGAGACGAACAGAATATCGGATGGATGAACATTTCCGCCTGAAATCACTTCGCGGATAGTTGTCACCACAGCCTGAAAAATTTCTTCCGGATCCTGTTCTGCCGTCTCCGGGTCCGGGGAGTGCAGCGGATATTCAATTCCATGCTTAAAAACAATGGTTCCATCTGTTTTAAATAGAACAGACTTTGTACTTGTCGTGCCTATATCGGTGCCGATCATATATTTTTCTCTCAAGTTCATTCCTCCCCTGCATTTTCGTACAGCGTTTTCATTTTTATTAAATGAAAAAGAAGATGCTTCTAAATAAGCCTCTTCCCTTTCCGATTATGCACGTAAACGCATTAATCTTTATTTACAACAGCGTGTCCGCCAAATTCATTGCGCAAAGCTGCCACTACTTTTCCAGAGAACGTATCCTCATCAAGAGAACGGTATCTCATCATTAGAGAAAGTGCGATGATCGGCGTTGCCGTTTGAAGGTCAAGCGCTTCTTCAACTGTCCATTTCCCTTCGCCTGATGAGTGCATAACTCCTTTGATACCGTCAAGTTTTGAATCCTTGGAGAACGCATTCTGAGTAAGCTCCATCAGCCATGAGCGGATGACAGATCCGTTGTTCCAGACTCTTGCCACCTGTTCATAGTCAAAATCAAACGGGCTTTTCTCAAGCACTTCAAAGCCTTCTGCGATTGCCTGCATCATGCCGTATTCTACGCCGTTATGAACCATTTTCAAATAGTGGCCGCTTCCGGTTTCACCGGCATATAAGTAGCCATTTTCAACACAGATATCCTTAAACAGCTGCTCGATTGATGCGAAAACTTCTTTGTCTCCGCCAATCATCGTGCATGCGCCGCTGCGTGCGCCTTCCATGCCGCCGCTTGTGCCGACATCAAAGAAATGAACGCCCTGTTCTTTCATTTCTTTTCCGCGCTTAACGGATTCTTTATAGTTTGAATTTCCGCCGTCAATGACAAGATCGCCAGGCTCAAGCAAGCCTTTTAGTTCAGATAATACATTTTCTGTAATCACACCGGCGGGAACCATCATCCAGATCTTTCTTGGCGCCTCAAGCTTCGAAACCAGTTCCTCAATGGAAGAAGCACCTTCTGCACCCATATTTGAAAGTTTGGCTACTGCTTCTGAATCGATATCAAAAGCAACAACCTCATGTTTATGATCCATTAAATTAAGTGAAAGATTATAACCCATCTTTCCAAGGCCGATTAAACCTACCTGCATCTTTGAAAACTCCTTTTAATAACATGTTTTGTCCTATCCCTATTATACGAATTTTTTTTCGTTTAGCAATCGCTTCCAAGAAATTTTTTTTCATATTTACTTTGTGCTATACTTTCTCTAGTACATGTAAGCGAGGTCATTCTTTATGGGGCAAAATTGTTTAGGTAGCATCCGTTCTCATTATGCGAGGTTGAGTGAAAAAGAAAAAAAGATTGCTGATTTTATTTTGGAAAACCCCAAGGAAATTATTCATAGTACGATAAATGAAACAGCTGACCGGCTCGGTGTCGCAGAAGCGACCGTTTTCCGCTTTTGCAAGCGCATCGATTTTAAAGGCTACCAGGCGATGAAAATCGCTCTGGCTTCAGAGATTATGAGTCCGATCCAGCAGATACATGAGGAAATTACTGAAAACGATAATGAAAAGGCTGTCGCGGAAAAAGTGTTTCAATCCAACATCCGCACCCTGGAAAACACCCTGCAGATTTTAGATTTTTCTTCTATTGAGAAGGCAGCTCACATCCTTGCCGGCGCAAACCGAGTAGATTTTTACGGAACGGGAGGCTCTGCCATCATTGCGATGGATGCCTATCATAAATTTATCCGCACCGGCATTTCCGCCTATGCGTTTATTGATTCGCATTTTCAGCTGATGTCAGCCTCACAGCTGACGAATAATGATGCAGCAGTCATCATTTCTCATTCAGGGACCAATAAAGACACGATTAAAATCATGAATACGGCGAGAAAGAACGGGGCGAAAACCATCGGGATCACAAGCTTCCCGAAATCCCCTGTCGGCCAGAATTCAGATGTTGCGCTGTTTACAAGCTCTGAAGAAACGGAATACAGGTCTGAAGCTCTGGCATCGAGAATCGGCCAGCTCAGTCTGATTGATGCACTCTATGTCAATATGATGATTCAGAATAAAGAAAAGGCGAATCGGTCTCTTGAAAAAATCCGGAGTGCGATTTCTGAAACGAGAGTTTAGCTGAAGGCGGAATACTTTGCCTAGCGAAAATACACCTGGAACAGTACTAAATAAGCAAATTCAGCACCGTTTCTGCGGTGTTTTTTTGCATAGTAAAATCCCAATGAACTATACGTTGAAATCGAATGAGCCCTAGACGTATAGATTGATAGATTCACAGCACTTACTTAGTACAGGTTAAATTTGACAATACCAGCTTAGTATCCTACATTGTGAATAATTGGGAGAATGAAAGGGAGGCGAAAGAGATGGGATTTTTTCAGAGAATGTTCAAAAAAGTAGAGGAAGTTAATCGCGGAGAGGCAGCAGCCGCTGAACTGGAGTCGGAAATGGTGCTGATCTCCAAAGAGGATGCCTACGATTTTTGGATTCAAATGGCCCAAAATATTCTCGTAAATGCTGTCAACGCGACAGGTACGACAGTAGATCGCGCTTTTGTCATCCTGGATTTTCGCAATGAGCCTGCGTTTGAGCTGTTTTATCAGCAAAACGGTTCACTTTTAATGTGGGACAAGCTTGATGACAAGTCAATAACGGAAAAAATCCGTACGCAGCTTTTGCCGCAGGCGCCTGACGTTACGGATGCGATAAATGAAAATTTCCGCGCAGCCGGACACGTCCCGATAGCGCATGCAGAGCTCCAGTTTGAATGGGCTACGAAGGCATGGTTTTCCCATATCATATGGGCGGACGGAGAGCACGCCGATATTCAAAGGGATGAGCTTCTTCGCAACTGGTTTGCCCGCATGGAAATAGAAACCGCAAATGTGCCGCTCGACAGTGACCAAAAGCTTTCTTGGTACCCTGAATAAAAGTGAACTCCACCACAATCCAAACCCCTCAGGCGTCTGCCTGAGGGGTTTTCATTTTCAAAAAATCCATAACTGTCAGACTGACCGTTTCTTTGCCTCTGGCATAGCTCACAGCATAAAGGACGAATGCAAGAAAAATCGATGTCACTAAATAAATCATCCAGTAGATTGACGTGCCGGCATACGAGATGCCGAGCACAAACGCAGAGGCAAACCAGAGCATAAGATGAAGAAGATGCTGCAGCTTATACCTTTTTTTCTCTAAAACAGCCGAAAAAAAGGACGCGCAGTATAACGCAGCTATGGCGGCATAAACACCTGATACGATGATAACTGCAAACAGCATAACCGATCATTCCTTTCCTTACTGACTATTTTCGCACAGGCGGCAGGATCAATAAAGAAAGAACTTTCATTACCCGGGTAACTAAAAAAATGTGATATAATTACCCAGGTAACTATTTAAAAGGAGAACCAACAAATGATCGCCGAACAGAACCTTTTTCACGCCATTCAGCAGCTTTCAAGGAAGCTGACAAACCGTTTAAATGAAACGCTTCAGCCTTTTGGCCTTTAAAGCGCGCAATGGACCGTGCTATTTACCCTCAAAAAATCAGGAACTCTCACACAGACTGAGCTCTGTGACTACTTATCGATTGAAGCTCCTCCTATGACGCGCACTATCCAGCGCCTCGTGAAACAGGGCTACGTCCAGCAGGTTCAAGGTGCTGATAAACGGACGAAGCACATCAAACTCACTGACAAAGCGACCCAGGATTATGAAAAATGGGAATCAGCAGTAGCTGAAATGGAGAAGGACCTTCTTTCGGGCATGCCGGAAAGCACTCAGGAGCCTCTCAGGATGTATATTCAGCAGTGGCTTCTTCATATAAGAAATACAGAAAGGAAATGAACATATGAATAATATGAATGAACAAAAACTATGGACCAGAAACTTCCTGTCCATTTCTATAAGCAGCTTTTTTCTCTTTTTGACGTTTTACTATCTGCTCGTAACCCTGCCCATTTATGCCATTCACGATTTAAACGGAAAACCGGCACAAGCAGGCCTGATAGTGACCATTTTTCTAGTCGCAGCCATTGTCGTCCGGCCATTTGCCGGGAAATGGATTGAACGGAACGGAAAAAGGAAAGTGCTCCTTTCCTCCCTTTTGATCTTTTTAATAGGATCCTTGCTTTATTCTTCGATAAACTCAATGAACGGGCTATTTGCATTAAGGTTCCTGCACGGAATTGGCTTCGGAATGGCCACGACGGCTGCAGGAGCGATTGTGGCAGATATCATTCCTGAATCAAGGCGCGGCGAAGGGATGGGCTATTACGCCATGTCGATGAATCTTGCGATGGTCATTGGACCGTTCCTTGGCCTGACCGCTATGGACCAATGGGGCACGGGCATTATGTTCAGCATCTGCATCTTTACAGCTGTTTTCTCCCTAGTGTCAGGATTGCTTATGACTCTTCCAAAAGGTACTGCTGATGGTAGCAAAGTCGTTCCAGCTGCCGGCCGGACAGGAATAAAAGGACTGTTTGAGCCATCAGCCATCTCAATTGCGCTGGTTGCCGGGCTATTCGCTCTGGTGTATGCATCCATCCTTTCCTTTGTCTCTGTATACGCAAGGGAAATCGGCCTAATGCAGGCAGCAGTCTACTTCTTTGTTGTTTACGCAGTGGTCATGCTCCTTGCACGGCCTTTTACGGGAAAATGGTTTGACCGCTATGGGGCAAATATCATTATCTACCCTGCCATCCTGATTTTTGCGGCAGGAATGGTGCTTTTGAGCATCGCCGATACATCACTCGGCTTTCTCACCGCTGCAGGCTTAATCGGCCTCGGATGGGGCACTCTGTTTCCAAGCTTCCAGACGATCGCCGTCCAATCCGCCGAGCCGAAAAAAAGAGGCCTTGCCACAGCAACCTTCCTGTCCATTTTTGATATCGGGATTGGTGCAGGTTCATTTATCGTCGGCGTACTGACAGCGAAGATTTCGTTCAGCACCTTGTATTTTGCCAGTTCGTTTTTCATTTTGGGATGCCTGGCTGTTTATTACTTGCTGCATGGGAGAAAGGACGCTGCTATGCGTGCAGCAGTAATGGCGGAGACGGAAAAACAAAGTGCATGAGAAGTCATTTTGAATAAGAACATTAAGAAGAGCCTGCTCCCGTAGAGCCGGCTCTTCAGTGTTCCAGCAAGTAATTGATTCTCTTCTCCAAAAGCCCTTCTCCCCCATACCCCATCAGCACGTTAACGATTTCTCCTTCCCTGTTGATAAAATAGGTTGTCGGCACAGCCGCTACCCTGAATAGTGAGGCTGCTGCTCCCGTTTTATCCAGCAGGACAGGAAACGAAAAGCCATAATCTTTCGCAAACATATACGCCCCTTCTTCTGAATCCTGGGCTGTTAGATTCACGGCGTATATCTTCACTTTCCCTTCATATTTTTTAGAAAGCATGACTAGCTCGGGAGCTTCCTGTTTGCACGGACCGCACCAGGAAGCCCAGAAATTCAGGACAACAGGCTGATCATATGGAGGCTTTAAATAATGCTCCTGCCCCCTCATATCCATCAGTTTAATTTCAGGAGCGAGTGGATCTTTTGCCAGTGCAGGCTGGTGAAATGCTAAACAAAAACATAAAGACAGTACAAATCCGATTATTCTTTTCAACGTCTTTCCTCCCTTTTTAAAGCTAGCATTCTCCTTATCAAAAGTGCATATTCCTAAAAAGACAAGCGTACACATGAGATAGGATGGTTTTCTGAAAGGAGCGGCTCGTTTTGCTTTCTAAAACAAGTTCAGCAATTGTTACTTTTCTTTTTTTGGCTTTATTTATTGCGATGATGGCCTATTTGGATACACCCCAGGCAACAAGTGATGAAACCGTTACGTTTCCAATGGCTGCTGAAGATCAGGATCAGGAGACAGCCGCATTAGAGTCAGGGCTGGTCACTGTTTATGAGGACAAGAAAATCGGCACAAAATGGGAAGACGGCTACCGTGTAGAAACGTATCAGGAATTTGAGGTAGTGAAAGATGCAGACGGGAAAACGGTAGATGTCAGGCCAACGGGGAACTACAGTTATTTGAAGTATAAAGGTGATGAGGAATAAAAGAAGGGTGTCCCGGCAGCAGGCCGGAACACCCATTTTTGTTTTTGTTTAGGAAGGGAAGTGATGGAACAGCATGAACCATTCAGTGCCATCCATTCATGGTATTGATTTATTGATGGCACTTATCATGATGTTGAGAACCATCAAACTCCGTAATCCTTTTCTTGATGGCACTTATCATGATGTTGAGAACCACCTAAAACCGAAATCCTTTTCTTGAGGGCACTTATCATGATGTTGAGAACCACCAAACACCGCAATCCTTTTCTTGATGGCACTTATCATGATGTTGAGAACCACCAAACACCGCAATCCTTTTCTTGATGGCACTTATCATGATGTTGAGAACCACCAAACACCGCAATCCTTTTCTTGATGGCACTTATCATGATGTTGAGAACCACCAAACACCGCAATCCTTTTCTTGATGGCACTTATCATGATGTTGAGAACCATCAAACTCCGTAATCCTTTTCTTGAGGGCACTTATCATGCTTTTGAGAACCACCAAACACCGCATTCCTTTTCTTGATGGCACCAGTCAAACCGCAGATCATTTCCCTCCGGTAAACGATATCCCCTTAATAAAATACCGGTTAAAGAATGCATAAATCAGCAGCACCGGAAGCGTGAATACCATGGATGCCGCCATGATATAGTTCCAGTAGCTGACGTACTGCCCCTTAAAGGTATTAAGTCCGAGCGGCAGGGTGAACATTTCAATGTCGGTCATGACGATCAGCGGTCTCATGAAGTCATTCCATGAGCCCATGAATACGAAGATTGCCTGTGCTGCAAGGGCTGGTCTTGCGAGCGGAAGCACAATTTTAAAGAATGTGCCGAGTCTGCTGAGTCCGTCCATCTCTGCGGCTTCTTCAAGTTCTTTCGGGAAGTTGATGAAGAATTGTCTCATCATGAATATGAATGTGGCATTAATCATCGCAGGAACAATCATGCCCTGGTAGGAATTGAGCCAGCCGAGCTCTTTTAAAATCAGGTAGTTCGGGATCATTGTGACCTGCGCCGGTATCATCAGGACGGCAAGAATCATGATGAACAGAGCTTTTTTCCCGGGGAAACTGAGCCTTGCGAGCGCGTAGCCTGCCATGGAGTTGAACAGGAGGTTGAGTGCCGTTCCAACCACTGCAATCAGCACGCTGTTAAACATCCATCTCGGAAAGAGCTCCTGCTCGATGAAAATCTGTTTGTAGTTGTCGAGTGTAAAGTTTTTTGGAATAAAGCTCAATGTGCCGCTTACGATTTCCTGCAGTGTTTTAAAGGATGAAGACAGCGCCCACAGGAAAGGCACAAGTGTTGTGATAGCATAGAGAATCAAAATTGCATAGACAATGATCCGTCCGGCTCCAAGCTTTTTCTTCATGTTTCTCCCTCCTTAATATAGCGACTCTTCTTTTGAAAATTTTCTCTGTATCAGTGTGGCGACAAGGATGACGATGGCAAGCATGAGCACAAGCGCTGCTGCGTATCCCATCGTTCCAAGATTTTTGAACGCATATTGGTAGACTAATAGGACGACCGTCAGCGTGGAGTTGTCAGGTCCCCCTGATCCTCCTGAAAAAATATATGACTGGTCGAACAGCTGAAACGTTCCGATCAGTCCCATGATGGCGACAAATGATGTAACTGGACGCAGCTGCGGGACAGTGATCTTCATGAATTTCTGAATGGTATTTGCTCCGTCAAGTTCAGCCGCTTCGTATAAAGAGTCCGGAATATCCTGAAGGGCTGCCAGGTAAATAACCATGAAAAACGGTGCTGTGGACCAGATGTTCATGATCATAATCGCGTTCAGCGCAATATTCGGGTCCCCGAGGAAGTTATACGTCGGAAGTCCAATCGCATCAAGCACGTTATTGATCAGCCCGTTTTTATTGTACATCCACATGAAAATCAGCGTCAGTACGGCTGATGAAGTCAACGTAGGCAGGAAGTAAACAATCCTGAAAAAGGTCTGTCCTTTCATGCCGGCATTTAACGTTGCAGCCAGAATCAGAGCAAGAATGGTCTGGCACGGCACAACGATGACAACGTACTTGAACGTATTCCAAAGAGCAATTTGCGCCCTCGTATCATTGAGTATTCGCGCGAAGTTTTCAAAGGCCACAAAATCATAGCTTGTTGTTCCAAGCAGCTGAACTTTGTGGAATGACATAAAAATAACGTAAAAGATCGGTCCGATAATAAACAGCAGCAGGACAAATAGTGCAGGCGACATGAAGAAGTAGCCCTGTCCCGCTTCTCGTAATGTTCGTTTTGAAAGGTGTTTCATAAAATGGCCACGCTCCCTGTGCAACGGATTGCTGCACAGCCTCTTTCCATTGAAGCCGTAACTTCAGCAGAAAGAAGCCGTGCAGATTTTATAAAGGGAGAAAGGAAGTTGACGCTCCCTGTTCTCCCGCTTCACCGGTTTATTTTGAATCAATCTCGCTGTTTGCCTGTTTTTCCGCTTCTTTTAAAGCCTCTTCAAGCGGACGGTCTCCCAGAAATGCACTTAAAAACTGATTATTGAAGTTGTTCATAACAATCGGGAGCGACGTGCCTTCAGACCAGACAGTTGCATATTCTGCTCCTGCTACAAGCGGCCCGCGAAGTTCGTCCTTATCAAAACCCAGCTTTTCTGCAACTGATTTGCGTGTTGGAAGTGCGTAGCCTTTGCTCGTCCACGTCTCCATTCCTTCTTTGCCGGTCAAATAAGAAAGCAGTTCCCATGAAGCTTCTTTCTTTTCAGAAGCAGCGTTCATGACATAAGCAACACTGTATGCCATCGTTGATTTTTCACCATTTACAGAAGGCAGCTCGGCTGTTCCGTATTCTACATCCGGGAAGGTATCAGCAAGGAACGGAATTGCCCAGTTTCCTTCAATGACCATAGCAGCTTTCTGCTGGCCGAACACTTCCCCGCCCCATGTTGCGCCAACTTCTTTAGGTTCAACCGCTGACTTGTCGACATTGTGCATATCAATAATCGGCTTTAACGCTTCTGCCACTTCAGCTGATGCGAAGTTTGCCTTTCCGTCCTTTACGACGTCTCCCCCGAGGGATTCAGCAAGCCAGAACTGGCGCGCAAGCTCAGGTGCAACCCCAAAGCCGTATTTGCCGTCTTTTGTAAGCGTTTTGGCTGCTTCGCGGAATTCATCCCACGTCTGCGGTACTTCTACACCTGCATCCGCAAGCATTTTTTTGTTGTAAAATAAAGCTAATGTTGAGTAATCCTTAGGAAAACCGTATGTTTTGTCATCTGCAATAAACGCTTCGAGCAACGGCTTTTCAAAATCCGCTACATCAAAATCCTCTGTAACATACTCATCAAGGGGCTCAATCACGCCCGTTTCAATTAACGCAGGAGCTTCAAATGCATCCAGGTAGAACACGTCAGGACCTTCTCCCCCGATTAAACGGGTTTTAATAACGTCCATGTATTGCTCCGTGATGACCTCAAGTTTCACGTCAATGTTCGGATGCTTCTCTTCAAAATCTGCTATGGTCTGCTTTAAAAGCTTTTCTTCCGTCGGATTTCCTCCCCATCCGGCAAGTGTCACTTCTGTCTTTTCTCCGTCTGCCCCTTCTTTAGATGCGCCGTCTGAGCTACACCCTGAGAGAACACCTGCCATTAACATTGAAGCAATTCCAAGTCCCGCCATCCATTTTCTTGATTTCATGTACTTTTGCCCCTTCCAATTTTTTATGATCTAAAGGAGGTGTCCCTCCAGCAGATAATGGGTTATTTCTGTGCGAGCTGCTTAGATGTGTTAAGTTGAAATCCTGTCGTATTTTTCAGCACTTCTATTTTGTAATCTGTTCCGCTGCGTTTGATAGAAAGAGACAGTTTTCCCTTTCCGATTGCGAGATCCTGTACTTCAAGTGAATTCATTGATGGGAGCAGAACAGGAGAAAGCTTGATTTCTTCCTTTATGCTGTCCGGAAATAACCCGAGCAGAGATTGAATAAACACAAGCGGTGTTCCGGCTGCCCAGGCTTGCGGCGAGCAGGCAACAGGGTATTTTACTGCTTTGCCCCCCTTGCTGCTGTAACCGCAGAACAGTTCAGGCAGACGGTCATATTCAAAGTGTGATGCCGCTTCAATCAGACCGTTTATAACTTTGGCTGTTTCCTGATGGAAGCCCGTTTTGCTCATTCCAAGCAGAGACATGCTGTTGTCATGCGGCCAGATGCTGCCGTCGTGATAGCTCATCGGATTGTAGCCGGCTTCGCCTTCCGCCATCGTCCGGATGCCGTAGCCTGAGAACATTTTCGGCGAAACAAGCATATCTGTTACTGATTTTGCGCGGGTTTCGCTGAGCATGCCTGAAAACAGAACGTGGCCGGGATTTGACGTTATCGTTCCTACCTGGTCTTTCTTTTCATCAAGAGCGATGGCATAGAACTGAACATCCTCCATCCAGAACGCTTCTTCAAATCTATCTTTTAAAGCAGTTGCCTGTCTGCGGAGCGGGTCTGCTTTTTCAGGAAGATTCATTTTTTCATAGATCTCGGCAAGCCCCGTTTTTGCCTGATAGACATATCCCTGTACCTCTGCAAGGGCAATCGGCGTTTTCGCATACTCTCCGTCACGGTGAACAACTGAATCACCGGAGTCCTTCCAGCCTTGATTCGCTATGCCCTTGCTTGATTCTTGATGATATTCAACAAACAGATCATCATCGCGGTCGCCGTATTCATCAATCCACATTAAAGCGTTCTCAATTGTTTTCTCCAGAGATTTTGCAAGTTCCAAATCCCCGGTCCATTTCACATATTCAGATAATAGAATTAAAAACAGCGGAGTCGCATCAACCGTGCCGTAATATGGAGTAAACGGGATCTGGCCTGTTGCAGCAAGCTCCCCGAACCGGATTTCATGCATGATTTTACCCGGCTGCTCATCTCTCCATGGATCCAGATTCTGTCCCTGGTAATGCGCCATTGTAAGAAGAGTTCCTTTTGCAATCTCTGCCTGGAAAGGAAGGATCTGAAGTGCGGCAATCAGGCTGTCACGTCCAAATGGAACGCCAAACCAAGGAAGTCCCGCTACCGGGAACGGTCCAAACCCAACGTCTGTCAGAAGCACTCTCATATCATTCAGCCCGCGTTCAACCAGACGCTGCAGCGGTGCAAAATCCGTCTTCACTGTCGCTGTGCCGTCATTCCAGTTTTCATAGGAAGCTTCAAGCTTTTCAAGAGCGTCTTCTTTTTTCACCATTTTATTTCCGATGCTATCGCCAATCTTTGGTTGTACCGCAAGTGTCACGGAATCTGATTCACCGTGTGCCAGTTCAAATTCGAACACAATGGTTCCGCTCTCTTCAGCGCGCTTTGCTTGTTTATCCCAGGTGATGACTGTGCTGCGGTTTACATTGTCCGCGCCTTCGTAGTGAAACGAAAGGGTGTTTTCCTCAATCTTTTGGCCGGTTCTTTGGCCAAGATCGCCGTTTTGGAATCCGCGGACAACAAACATGTCCAGAAAATCAACATCTGCATGCACGCTGATTTCAAATTTTACCGGCTTCGGAAAGTAATTTTTCACTTTCACTTCTTCATAAAGCACATCGTCATAGATAAAACGAGCGCGTTCCATTTCAACGGATTCTCTCCACAGAATCAGCTCACCGTCTTTTTCCATATGGGGATTCGTCAATAGAATGCTTGATTTGTAGTTTTTGTCCGCTTCAGATGAAAGAAGAATTGGATCTTCACCGTTGATTTTCAAGTCCAGCTTGCTCAGGAAGCGTGTATCCTTTGTGTAAAGCCCTAAGCCGTACGGATGGTTTTCAGGTATATTCCCGTTTGTGTCTGTCAGAAGAAACAGGTCGTTCTCTTTAATCACTCTGTAATCCATAAATGTCCTCCTTGGTGAATCCGAAACGTTTTGGATTTGATGCAGCACTTCCCGAAACGTTTCGGTTTTTGGCAGTACCACAAAAGTGGCTTTTATTTTGCAGATTCTCTTACAATTAATTCGGTTTCAAGTGTAATGACTTGCGCTTCGGAATTTTCTTCTAGCATATCTATGAGTGCATTCGCTGCTTTGTAGCCAAGTTCAAACTTATTTTGGGCAATGGTCGTTAGAGGCGGTGATGAATAGGAAGCAAGCAGAATGTTGTCATAGCCGATGACAGAAAGCTGCTCTGGCACGGAAAGTCCCGCTGCTTTTGCACTTTTTATCACGCCAAGCGCCATAAGATCGCTTGCGCAGAAAATGGCTGTCAGTTCAGCGTGTTCTTTTAAAAGCATCGTTCCTGCTTCCTCTGCTTTTTCCTCCGTAAAGTCACCGCTCGCAATATACTGCTCGTTTACTTGAAGTCCCGCTTCCTCCAGGGCTTCCATATAACCTTTAAGCCTTTGTTTACTTACATAAGCCTGATCATGGCCATTTACTAATCCTATGTTTTTATGGCCGGATTGAATGAGATGTTCAACTGCCCGTTTTGCCCCAAGAACGTTGTCTGTTGTGACATAGCCCACGCTCTTTGATGAAATAGGGATATCAATCAGCATACACGGAATGTCGCTTTCTACAACTTCCTTCAAATAAGGATCATCAATTTTCATCCCTTGAAGGATGACACCGTCGACTCTTCGTTCTCTGCACAGCTGAGAGTATGTTTTCTCCCGCTGCTTCGTAGTGGTCGTACTGAAAAGCACCAGGTCATAATCGCGTTCTGAAATGCATTCATTTACCCCCGAAAGAACCTCAAAAGTGAAATTGTCTTTAGAGCTGACACGGTTCATGCCGGATACAAGCATGCCGATGGTTCTGGACTTTTTCATGACAAGTCCCCTTGCCAGCGTGTTGGGGCTGTAATTGAGCTGTTTGGCAATCTCCGTAATCTTTCGTCTTGTCTTTTCGTTCACATCGGAATAGCCGTTCAGTGCCCGTGATACAGTCGTTACAGACACGCCTGCCGCTTTCGCAATGTCTTTTATCGTAGTCAAAATACTTTCCTCCAAAACGTTTCGGATGCCTTTGATAGTCATCTTACATGATTATGATAACGTTTGCAAATGTTTTCTTTCTGAAAAACTCATGAAAAAAAGGGATGACCAGCATCCCCCTTCCTCATACATATCTCAGCCCAATCCGATTGTTGAAGGTCTGATTCTTATTTTTAAAAACAAAAAAGTTGTTAGAATAGTCAATGGTCAGCTCATGATCATAGGCTTCTTCAAAATCATGATCAACCAGGATGCTTAGCTTTTCCGCCTCCAGTATTTTTTCATATTCTGCCGGATTGCGCTTAGGGACGACTCTCATTTCATAAAGTGTATTTACAATGTCACAGCTTCCCCGGTCAAGCGAGAGCTGAAGCATTTTATCTTCCGGAATGTCTTTCAGCTGTTTCTTTGCACTGTCTGTTACAGTCATTTTCATTGCTCATCCTCCTTCGGAACCAGTATTTCAATATGCCGTTTTAAATTTCCAATTTTCACAGGCAGCTTATCCCCTTCATCCCCATCAACATTCGCAATCATTTCGTATGTAGAGGAAACATCTACCTCGGGAACTTTTAAGTAGACAACCTGCTCGCTTTCTGCCAGATCCCCTGTCAGAACTTTTGGGAGCAGCAGAAGAAATTGAGGCAGGGCCATATCTTTTATGATCATGACGTGCAGTTTGCCGTCGTTGACCTTTGCTTCCGGCGCAATGGTTTCAAACCCGCCCACCGAATTCGTCAGGGCGATAAGCATAAGAAGCGCCTCTCCCTCCCACACGCCCTCTTCATGCTTGACGCGGAGTTCAAACGGCTGCTTTTCCTTCATTTTTTTTACCCCTTCGACAATGTAGGCGAGCGGACCAAGCTTTGTCTTTTGCTCAACAGGTGTTGAAAAGGATGCTTCAGCAAGAGCTCCTACAGCAACAATATTAATGAAATAGCGGTCGTTTATCTTGCCTACATCTGTCCGACTTGAATGCTGTTGCTCCATCATGGCGATTGCGTCTTCCGGCTCCAGCGGAATATGCAGCGCCCTTGCGAAATCATTGACCGTACCAAGCGGGATAAGGCCGAAAAGCGGCCTGTGCTCCTGTTCAGCTATGCCATTGATCGCTTCATTAATTGTTCCGTCGCCGCCCATCGCCGCAACAAAATCAAGCCTCCGTTCACATGCTTCGCGTGCAAAGTCTCTGGCGTCCCCTTCCCCCTCTGTTTCCCGCAGTTCGGTTTCGTAGCCCATCTTTTTCATTGTTTCCAGGGCATATTCCGTATATTCCGCCCCTTTTTCCTTGCCTGAAGATGGATTAACAATCAGCATCGCCTGCTTCAAACCAGATTCCCCCTTGAATGTGCTCTTTTCAATGACCTTACCCTTATTTTGTATAATTGGAACCTGTTAGATTGATAGATTGTTGATTTTTCTATTAAAAAGATAAACTGTTTTCACTCCGATAATTTTTTAAAAAATTGTACCCGTTCCCGTTCTCTCCAGTCACAAGATTACCGCAGGAGTGCCTTCCGCTTCAGTCCACTGGTGTATATAAGTTGTTCATAGAAACAGCAAAATTCACGAATTGAACCAAAAGAAAAAGCACTGCCAAGTCCTATGGCAATGCTTCTAAAGCGCAGCAATCCGTTCATAAATATCCCGAAGGTTACGGCAGCCCTCTTTTTTAACATCTTCAATGTAGCCGCACCAGAGTTTAGCAGTCATGACGGCGTCACCGAGGGCATGATGCCGGTCAGTGATAGGAATCGACCGGTGTTCGCACAGGTCTTCGAGCCTGACATAATCCGTATGGGGATCAGCAATCCGCTGAAGAAAGGAAGTATCGACGATCCGGTGCTTGAAGGGTGCCCGGAAATGCTTCCAGCTTGCGTGCTGCATAAACTTCTTTTCATGCGATGAGTGATGCGCTACAAGGGTGTCACCTTTAACAAATTTAAAAAACTGAATGAGCGCTTCCTCAAGCGCCGGTGCCCCTTCCAATTCCGCTTCTGTAATCCCTGTCAGCGTGCTGATTTCACCAGGAAGGCCGTTTTCGTGGCGGACAAGTGTATAAAACCGCTCGTCTTCGAGCATCTCGCTCCCCTTCACTTTCACCGCACCGATTGAGATAATTTCATTTCCCTGTTCAGGAAAAAAGCCCGTCGTTTCAATATCAAACACGACAGCGGAAAACTCTTCTAAAGGAACAGACATCACTTCCTCAGCCTTCATCTCCCGCTGAAGCTGCCTTAAAAATGCAATCTGCTGGGAATTCTGCCCTCCCTGTGCCGTCCCGAAAACACTCGTCTGAAACTTGCCGTGCACTTCCCGGATAAAATGAATAAACGGATTCGACTTCATGAATGAACACCCTTTTCAATGATCACTTGAACGTAGTGATGCAGCTTCTTCCCGTTTTTTAAAATGGTTTTCAGTTCCTTCTTTTCCGCACGGTTGAGGTCCTGTACAGGCAGATAATGCACATCATCATACTCTTTAATTCTCTTTAAATTCGACATCCGGAACTGAAGCAATCGCTGAAAACTTTCTTTATAGATTTCAAGTTCATTTTTATATTCATCCTGAAGGGAAAGGCCGTTTATCCGGTCAAGGGTGGAGGATTCCATGATCCCTTCTTTAATAGCAAGAATTCTCACCGCATTCACATACGGAAGAAATGCCGCCTGTTTAATGTTCAGGCACCCCTGATAATGGCCGCTGCTTTCTGTAAAGATCTGGCCGAGCGGTCCGACAGACGGTTTGATGTGCATGATGGTATCCAAAAACCGTTTCAGAAGCTTTGGCGACTGCTTTTGATAACTGTCCACTCTTTGCTTTAAACGGATAAGCAGCTTATCATTTCCCGCCATCGTTCTTGCATCAATGAAGATCTGCAGGTATCTCATCGATTCAAAGCTGACATCCTCCATCCATTTGTCGAGCAGCCCTTCATATCCTTCTGCCGACTTGCACCATAAAGGATTTGAGCTCATCACTTTTCCTTCGCAATAAGGGTAACCTGCAGCATGAAGTCCATCCGATAGTTCTTTTCCGAGAGCCAGAAAATATTCCTCTTCAGCTGCACCGCTTTTTTCATACACCATACCGTGATCCTGGTCGCTTACGACCGCCTGTTCAAACCTCCCTGCACTCCCCATGACAAACCACGCATAGGGCGAAGGAGGATCCCCTTTCTCCTCCTTCACAATCTGCAGAGACCGTTCGAAAACCGTCCGCATGACCCGGTCATGAAACACATTCAGCGAATGCGCATCAGACATATGATTCTGAATCTCTTTCTCTCTCCACTCCCTGATTGACCCGTAGCTATCACCCATGAACCGCACGTCCCTTTCGCTCCATTACGAGCTGATCTTATCCTCTTTTGATAAGAATACTTCAGGATAGCCGTAACTTCCATGCTCACTCATATCAAGACCCATAATTTCTTCTTCCTCTGTCACACGCAGGCCGCCCATCAGCTTTTTCGCTGCGAAAAGAATAACGAATGAAACGATGAAGGCATAAGCACCTGACACCCCGACACCCATAATCTGAACGCCCAGCTGTTCAAAGCCTCCTCCGTAGAAAAGTCCCGGCTTTCCGACAGTTGCAAGTTCCGGTGCTGCAAAGAATCCGGTTGAAATGGTTCCCCAAACCCCTGCCGCACCATGAACAGATAAGGCAAAGATCGGATCGTCTATTTTTTTCTTTTCAAAAAATCTCACACTATAAAAAACTAGAATTCCGGCAACAAATCCGATTAGAACAGCTGCCCACGTTTCAACAAATGCACATGAAGCGGTAATCGCGACAAGCCCGGCAAGTGCCCCGTTCAGCATCGTCGGAACATCTGATTTCCCAAGAACAGCCCATGAAACAAGGAGAGCTGCAACCGCGCCTGCAGCAGCCGCAAGATTCGTATTAAGAGCCACATAGCCGAAAAAGCCATCTTCCACTCCAAGCGTACTTGCAGCATTAAAGCCGAACCAGCCAATCCACAGCACGAGCACACCAAGAGCCGTAAAGACCTGGTTGTGGCCGAAAATATTGTTGGCAGAGCCATCCTGATTAAATTTTCCGATGCGGGGCTTTAACAGAATTGTAGCAGCTAAAGCAGCCATAGCACCTGTTAAATGAACAACGGTGGAACCGGCAAAGTCCTGCTTGCCGTGCTCTGCAAGCCATCCGCCTCCCCAAATCCAGTGAGCGACTACAGGATACACCAGCGCCGAAAACAGCACAGTGAACACAAGATAAACCGAGAGTTTCGCGCGCTCAGCAAATCCGCCAAGAGCAATGGTAATCGCAATTCCTGCGAATGCAAGCTGAAAAAGAAAGAAAACAGATGACGATAAATTCATTCCCTCAAGCTCATATCCTGAGTAGAAAAAATGAGACAGTCCAACAAAGAAATTGGAATTGTCACCGAAAATAAAGCCGAATCCAACCGCCCAGAAGATAAGCGATGCAAGACCAAACGTAAAAATTGTTTTCCCTGCAATATGTCCTGCATTTTTCATTCTGGTCGAGCCCGCTTCAAGCAGAATAAATCCTCCCTGCATAAGTATGACAAGAATGGCACCCAGCACCACCCATAAACTGTTTAATAAATATACCGAATCCAATTGAATGTCCTCCCTGATGATTTTTACCTTACATTAGATGTTATAAAACATAACATAAAACTATTATTCTTTATTCTATCTGAATATTAATTGTTGTCAACCAGTTTTCTGTAAATTATGTCACAAATCCTAACATCGATGAATTTGCCTATATTTTTATAACAGGAATTGTCCAGCTCCGCCTCCCAACCCTTCCGTCAGAACAAAATCCCCTAAAAAGGCGGGCTAAACGGTCGGCTACGCTTTTATCATGGACATTTTTCCCTTTTTAAGGTAAAATTATATTGTGAAGTTTTTCACATAATAACGGGAGGGTGTTGCACTGTGGCACAGGAAAAAATAAACCGTGTAGTGCTTGTAGGAACTGGATTTGTAGGATCAAGTTATGCGTTTGCTCTTATGAATCAGGGAATTGCAGATGAACTGATTCTGATTGACGCGAATGCCGAAAAAGCCCTTGGAGATGTCATGGATCTGAATCACGGAAAAGTCTTTGCTCCGAATCCGACTGCCATCAGACTCGGAAACTATGAAGATTGCAAACACGCAGACCTTGTTGTTATTTGTGCAGGCGCCAACCAGAAGAAAGGCGAAACACGCCTTGACCTTGTTTCAAAAAACTTGAAGATTTTCAAAGAAATTACGGAGAGTGTCATGCAATCAGGGTTTGACGGCATTTTTCTCGTTGCAACAAATCCCGTCGATATTCTCACGTATGCCACATGGAAATACAGCGGACTGCCACAGGAGAAGGTGATTGGTTCAGGAACCATTCTGGACACATCCCGTTTCCGCTACCTGCTTGGAGATTACTTTAAAATTGCGCCGAACAACGTTCACGCCTACATCATCGGCGAACACGGCGACAGCGAGCTGCCTGTCTACAGCACTGCGGACGTCGGAGGCATACCTGTTATGAAAATGATTGAACGCAACAGCACCTATAAAAAAGAAGACCTGGATGAGATTTTTAAAAATGTGCGCGACGCAGCCTATCAGATTATTGAGAGAAAAGGCGCCACGTATTACGGCATTGCCATGGGCCTTGTCCGCATCACAAGAGCCATCTTTCATAACGAAAATTGCGTGCTCACCGTTTCTGCGCGTCTCGACGGACAATACGGCGAATCTGATGTTTACATCGGTGTGCCCGCCGTTATTAACCGCGACGGCATCAGGGAAATCGTAGAGCTTGACTTAAGCGCAGACGAACAGAGCAAGTTCCGGCAAAGCGCAGGGGTGCTGAAGGAGATCCTGGCTCCGTTTTGGCCGGGAGATGCACCTGCTTAAGGAAGTAAGAGAGGAAGACTGAAGCACTCCGGCTCTTGGGAAGCCGGAGTGTTTTGCGTTGGAAAATGTGCTGTTTAGCAGATGGATGGAAGAGAGTTTGATTGAGTATGATTAGAGATTGGGATTGTTCCCTTTAGCTGCAGCAGAAAAGCCTGAGTGGTCATAAGTGACATGGATTGTTACCTTCAGCTGCTACAGAAAGGTCTGAAGGGGCTGAAGGGTCTGAAGGGGCTTGGATTGTTACCTTCAGCTGCGGCGGAATTGTCTGAAAGGTCATAAGAGGCTTGGATAGCACTTATTCCATTCAAAAAAAAACACGAACCCCGCAAGGTCCGTGTTCTCCCAATCTAGCTGTCTCTTTTTTCTTTTACTCTTAATAGACGCAATCCGTTGGCTGTCACAAGCAGGGTTGCCCCCATGTCTGCGAAAATGGCGATCCAGAGGGTCAGCCAGCCGGGAATGACAAGGAGCAGCGCGAGAAGCTTTAGTCCGAGTGCAAACGCGATGTTCTGCTTGATGATGACAAGGGTTCTGCGGCTTAAGTCAATGGCAAACGGCAGCTTCTTCAAGTCATCTCCCATCAGCGCTACGTCCGCTGTTTCAAGCGCCGTATCGGTTCCGGCTCCGCCCATGGCTATTCCTACTGAAGCTGCTGCAAGAGCAGGAGCATCGTTTACTCCGTCACCCACCATAGCGGTCTTGCCATAGGTCTGCTGCACATCTTTAACGGCTGTTAATTTATCTTCCGGAAGAAGGTCCGCTTTTATATCCGAAACGCCGAGCTGTCTGCCCACCGCTTCAGCAGTTGCTGCATGGTCTCCCGTCAGCATCACGGTCTTGCTGATCCCAAGCCCCTTCAGCTGATCGATCACCCTTATGCTGCTGTCCCGCACCTCATCTGCTGCAGCTAAAAGAGCAAGCGGCCCTTTATCTGTACCCGCAAGCATAACGGTTTTTCCTTCTCTCTGCAGGGACTGCATTCTTTCGGTCCATTCAAAATCCAGCTTAGCGGATTCCTCAAATAAAGACTGATTACCCACATAAACCCACTCGCCGTCAACTTTCCCTTTCAGTCCTTTTCCAGTGACAGACATAAAGTCTTCGACCACTGGAGATTCAAACGAAAGATTCAAATCTCTGGCCTTCTTTAAGACAGCTGATGCAAGCGGATGCTGTGATTTGTTTTCAAGAGCGGCAACCTTTGTGAAAAATTCATCTTCAGAACGGCCTCCTGCAAGAACTTCAAAATCCGTAACAGCCGGTGTTCCTTTAGTTAAGGTTCCTGTTTTATCAAAAGCCACAGCCTTAATGCTGCCAAGCTCTTCAAGGTAAATGCCGCCTTTTATCAGCACTCCGTTCCGGGCCGCATTGCCGATGGCCGTTACAATGGATACGGGTGTAGAAATGACGAGTGCGCACGGGCATCCTACCACTAAAACAGCAAGCCCCTGATAAATCCACGTTTCCCATGCACCGCTCAGAAATAATGGCGGAAGAACAGCAACCAGCAACGCGACAGCCATAATGGCAGGCGTATAATATTTCGCAAACTTATCAACAAAAGCCTGTGAAGGGGCACGCTCAGCCTGAGCCTCTTCCACCAGGTGGATGATTTTCGATATAGCTGTATCTTCTGCAAGCTTCGTGACCTCAACTTCGAGAAATCCTTCTTCGTTCAGCGTTCCGGCAAACACATCTGCACCGGGGCTTTTTTCTGCAGGCATTGATTCACCGGTAATCGGAGCCTGGTTAACAGAAGAAAATCCTTTTACCACCCTTCCGTCCATCGCGATTTTTTGTCCCGGTTTAACAATCATTATATCCCCGACTTCAATGTCATCCACCCCAATCAGCGATTCCAGGCCATTTCGTCTGATAAGGGCTGTTTTCGGAGCAATTTCCATTAAAGAACGAATCGACCGGCGCGCTCTGTCCATGGAATAGGATTCAAGCGCTTCGCTGATAGCAAAGAGGATTACAACGACTGCCCCTTCACTCCACTCTCCAATGATCGCAGCGCCAATAACTGCGATTGTCATCAATGTTCTCATATCGAATTCGAAACGCATCAGATTTTTAAATCCCGTGAGGAAAAGCGAATATCCCCCGATGATTATTGCAGCCAGAAACGCCAGAATAGACGGCAGGCTTTCTTCGCCATATGCAAAAAGAGAATAGTATCCGAAAACAATGAAACCTATTGATGCGAGCAATGCCGCATGCTTTTTGATAAAAGGTTCTGCCGGCGTTTCCACAGCCCCTTTTTCAGGAAGTATTTTCAGGTGTTCAAACGCACCGGCTTTCTCAATTTCTTTTATACTGGCTTTTCCTATCACGGTCAGCTTGGCGGCACCAAAGTTCACTTTCGCATCCGTCACTCCGTCAAGTTCCTTTACGTTCCGCTCAAATTTCCCGGCGCAGCCGGCACATGTAAATCCTTGTACCCGGTATACATTTTTCTCGGCTGATTGTTCAGCTTCCATGTATGTTCATCTCCTCTTGATGAAAGAAAGCCAGCTGAACCAGCTGCTTCACATATTCATCCTCCAGTGAATAATAAACCAGTTTTCCGTCTTTCCGGAACCTCGCAAGACCCGAGTTTTTCAAAAGTCTTAAATGGTGAGAAGCGGTTGCTGTTGTTGTGCCGGTGATTGCCGCTGCATCACAGACGCAAAGCTCGCCCTCGTCTAAGAGAGCAGAGACAATTTTAAGCCTCGTTTCGTCGGCAAGCGCTTTATAGATTCTCACAGCACTGCCGGTATCCCGCTGCTCAGCTTTTCTTTTTGCCCGCTCAACTTTATCAGAGTGAACACAGGCGACCTCGCAAACATCCTGCATTTTCACTTCATCACACCCTTCATTCAAATCATCGTTTGAATAAAGTATATGCATGAAAATATGAACAGTCAAACAATTATTTGAATGTTTGTAAAAACGGAACATTTTCCCTATAATAAAGAAACAATCGCCCGGAGAAGGAGAATATCAATGTCTAATGAAAAACAAGGATCCTATCAGGACTTGGATGAAGAAACACTGTTTATCGCATCGCAGACATTCAAAGCATTGTCCGATCCTACCAGACTCCGCATCTTAAATCTCCTGACACAGGGAGAACGCTCGGTCAATGAAATAGCCGAAACCTTATCTCTCCTGCAGTCAACCGTTTCCCACCAGCTCAGATTTTTAAAAAACCTGCGCCTGGTCAAATTCCGGAGAGAAGGCACCACCTTATTTTATTCACACGATGACGAACATGTTATCGGGCTTCTTAAACAGATGATCGAGCATGCTCAGCATTAAAAAGACAGCAGAAAAGCCCCGGGATTCGGGGCTTTCTTTTAATTGGCTTTTAATTACAGTGCTCATCCCCGCAGCAGCCCGATCCTTTCCAGTCCACCTGAATGGTTGTATGGTGAAGACCAAATTGGTCATGAAGCAGTTTGTTTGCTTCCCTCAGGACGGCCTGATGTTCCATCCCTTCCTCCACTTCAAGATGACAGCTCAGTGCTGGAAAATCGGATGTAATGGACCAGACATGCAGATCGTGCACCCCGAGCACACGGTCCATGTTCAGCAGAGCATCTTTGATTTCTTCAAGATTCAAGTTGCCCGGAACACCCTCCATCAAAATATGAAAAGAATCTTTTGTGACCCGAAATCCGCTGATGATGATTAAAATGGCCACAACGATACTTGCAATCGGGTCCGCTGCTCCCCAGCCGAAAAACATGATCAGCAAGGCGGCGATAATGGCCCCGACAGAACCAAGCATATCCCCGATCACATGCAGAAAAGCACTTCTGACATTGAGATTATCATCCTTATCACCCTTCATCAGAATGAACGCAGCTGCAATATTAACCAAAAGGCCGATGCTTGAAATGATCAGCATACCCGAGCTGACAACTTCCGGAGGATTCACAAACCGCTGATAGGCTTCCACGAAAATAAAAATGGAAATGACAATCAGCGTCAGGCCGTTAATAAACGCAGCAAGGATTTCAAACCGTTTGTACCCGAATGTCTTGGAAGAAGAAGCACCCTTTGCCCCGAATACGATCGCCAGAAAACTCAAGCCAAGCGCGGCCGCATCACTCAGCATATGACCTGCATCAGAGAGCAGGGCCAGACTGTTTGTCAAAAGCCCTCCTATCACTTCCGCAATCATAAAGAGAGCAATAAGCACAAACGCCAAAAGCAGTGCTTTTTTATTGTTCGTATGGTGGTGGTGGTGATGACCATCATGACCATGGCTGTGCGAATGTCCCATCGTATCCCTCCATTCTCCTTATATATGAATATATGCTCATATATATTATTTCAAAACATGCCGTTTTGTGCAAGGTGTAATTAGCTTTTGCATTTCTATTTTAATTATCAGGTTCGTACACTCCTCACCGTTTCACCAATATAAAAAAACAGCCGCATCCCCTGCGGCTGTTTCTTTTAATAAATATCTCTTCTCGAAAAGACAAAAAACGATACAATGAGGCCGCATAGGGCCCATACGCCGAGGACACTCATGGAAAATCCGAGCGACATCCCGCTGATTGGCGGAGCCATGCCGGCTACATAATCTGTGAGCCTCAAGTTGACCATGAACAAGTATTTAGCCGATTCCCAGGAGGAAACCATATTGGCAAGAATCGCCCCCGCGATCAGGGCGGCGAGCATGACGCCCATGACGGATGCCGTACTCTTCATGAGCACGGACAGGGTAAAGGTAAGCGTCCCGATGACGACTGCGACGAACCATACGAGGCCAAGCTCCATCAGGATATACTGCCACTGGTCAATGAGCTGGACATTTTCCGTGTTCAGCTCTTCCCCGGTCACCGTAAAACCGGTCAGCACCGGCATTGTCCAACCTCCATATCCGAAGACGACTCCCGATATCAAGTAAGATAGTACTCCAAGCGAGAGAACAATAAAGGATACGGACAAAAGCAGGGTAATGTATTTACTTAGAAGGATCTTCCACCTTTTCACAGGCCGTGTCAGCAGCAGTTTGATTGTGCCCCTGTTCGCTTCGGATGAGACAAGGTCAGCTGCAATGACCATGACCATGAGCGGAAGCAGGAGATCGATGGAATTTTCGGCAAACATCCTCATGAACGTCGGTGCTCCCGGCGCACTTGGATTGATGTCATTGTCCAGGTAATATTGCTGCTGTTCCATGCGGATCTGCAGATACTTTTTCCATTCAGCTGAAATACCGCTTGAGCTCAGCCTGTTCTGGGCATTGATAATTTCCTGCTGCAGCTGAGTGCGCCAGTCTGTGGTCCCAAGTTCTTCTTGAAGCTGTTTCGCTTCTTTCATTTGTGCATAGGTGAAAAGGCCAACCAGGACGGCAAGAATTCCTGCGATAATAAAGAGCCGCTTTTTGCGGATAATTTTAATCATTTCGTTGTAGACAAGATTAATCAATGGTTTCACCTTCAGTCAGTTCAATGAACAGGTCTTCAAGGGTTGGAAGCTTAACCTGGATTTCTTTCACTTTAACACCGGCTGAAACGAGCTTCCCGTTCCAGTCCGGGATGTGTTCTTCTTCATGATATGTGACGACCTGCTGATCGAAGTCTGACAGGATGGCTGTTTCCGCTGCCAGCACTTCTTTCCCTTTTTCTGGAGGATCAAGCTTCCAGATGACTCTCTCTTTTTCTGATAGGAGGTGCTCCACTGTGTCTACTTTTAAAACAGAGCCTTTTGATATAATAGCCACCCTGTCGCACATCAGCTGAATTTCGCTGAGCAAATGAGAGGATACCAGGACACTCAGTCCTTCTTTTTCTGCCAGGAACCGGATGAATTCCCGCATTTCACGGATACCTACAGGATCAAGGCCGTTTGTCGGCTCATCGAGGATGAGTACATCCGGTTTGCCAAGAAGAGCCTGGGCAATGCCGAGCCGCTGGCGCATTCCAAGGGAATACGTGCTTACGCGGTCGTCAATTCTGTTCTGGAGTCCGACAAGGTCCACCACTTCCTGTATCCGTTCCTTTGGAAGCCCCGGAACCATGCGCCAGAAATACTGAAGGTTTTCCCGGCCTGTCAGGTAAGGGTAAAGTTCAGGGTTTTCCACAATGCACCCGATGTGACTGATGGCTTTTGAAAAATCCGTCTTTAAGTCATGACCGCAGATTGTAATCTTTCCTGACGTTGCCTTAATGAGTCCTACAAGCATCCGGATTGTCGTGGTCTTTCCTGCTCCGTTTGGTCCGAGAAAGCCGAATACTTCTCCTTTTTGTAGCTGAAACGATATGCCTTTAATGATTTCTTTCCGCCCGATTTTCTTTTTAAGATCTGTCACTGCGAGCGTTGTCTGCCTACTGCTCATCCTGCTTCTCCTCCCCGCTGAACACAATCAATGATGAAAGCCTCTCTCCGATCAGCTTATAGCCTTCTGAGTTAGGATGAAATTTATCGCTGTAAAGATAATCATTCACGTTCTGCTCAAATAAATCGAACGTCGGAACCATGATGACATTTGGGTATTTCGCTGCCGTCTCTGCGGATTCAAAATTCCACTGTCTGACAACAGCGGACGTTGTTTTTGCATCTTCAAGATCATTAAACGGGTTGTAGAGGCCGACATAATAAAGCACCGCATCCTTGTTTATTTTGCGAATTTCGCTGAAAATGGCATCCAGGTTCTTAACATAGGCTTCTCTTGCAGCTTCATTTGAGGAAGCATTCAGATTTTCCAAAGCCTGTCCTCCCTGGAACAAATCATTTCCGCCAATCGTCATGACAATCGTATCTGCTGAGCGGAGCTGCCTCTTAATTTCAGGCTTTTGGAGCTGACCTATGACATCGTTTGAGACTTGTCCTTTTACAGCCAGATTAGACAGGTTAATCTCTCTGTCTGTCTTTTCTCCGAGCTCATCCATCATGTAGCCGATGTATCCTTTACCGGACTGATCCCCGGTTCCCCGCGTTAGAGAATCTCCAAGCGCGACAATCTGATACTCCCCGTCGCCCGAAGCGCTTACTTCTTCCTTTTCACTCTGACCGGGAGATTGCATTGCAGCCGGCCCGCTGAAAAAATAATGCTGAATGGTCCATCCAAGTCCAAATATCCATAAAGCGGTTGCCAGCACGGACAAAATGCCGATAAACTTTGCTGCAGTTGGTTTCAAACGATCACCTTTTCCTAACGTGTTATCCATCAATTTACATGAAAACAGAAGCACAGTGCAACTTTGAGTACGTTCCATCCAGGACAAATTTGACCATTGTTCAAGCTTTCGCCATATTTTCTGCCTGTTTGTGTAGTAAAAAAACGGGTATGGCTCAGTAACAGGAGGAGGCGCCAAATGAATAAAGAAATAAAGGCTTTCGTATTTGACGTATACGGCACACTTTTTGATGTGCATTCCGTAAAGAAAAAAGCAGATGAACTTTATGATGGAAGAGGAGAAGAGATCAGCGGGATATGGCGGCAAAAGCAGCTGGAATATTCTTTTCTTCGCCAGATCATGGGCAACTATGAAACGTTTTTAACCGTCACAAGAAACGCGCTGGCATACACCCTTCGTTCACTGCATCTGGAGAATACACCGGAAAATGAAGAGCTTCTTATAGATGAATATAAAAAGCTGGAATGCTACCCTGAAACGGAAAAGGTTCTGCAGAGCTTATCCGGTAAAAAGCTTGCTGTTTTCTCTAACGGGTCCCATGATATACTGGATCCCCTCATTGAACGGTCAGGACTCGCGCCTCTTTTTGACGCCATTATCAGTGTGGATCATGTGAAGCAATTCAAACCTTCCCCCGCTTCCTACACCCTTGTCTTAAAAGAACTGGGGGTGGAGCGGGAAAACGTGCTTTTCATGTCATCAAATGGATGGGATATTTCCGGTGCCCGCAATTTTGGATTCCAGACAGCGTGGATCAACCGGGGAGGCATGCCCGCTGAAGAGCTTGGGCTAAAGCCGCATAGTATTTACGATGATTTGAAAGGGATTTTAGAGTGGAGATAGCGCGTAAATCAATTTTTCTTACCCTCCCAAACCGTTATTCGTTCTGGCAGGGTACGCAAACCTACTTTTCTTACCCTCGCAAACCGTTATTCGATCTGAGAGGGTACGCAAACCTGCGTTTCTTACCCTCCCAAACCGTTAGTCAATCTGCCTGGGTACGCAAACCTACTTTTCTTACCCTCCCAAACCGTTATTCGATTTGCCAGGGTAAGCAAACCTCATCAGCTGCAGTCACCCAAACAGTCATTCCTTCAATCTATAAAGATCAATCTCCCCGTAAACAGGATCAAAAAGAACGTTCGAGTGAAACTCTTTTACTTTTTCAAGCCGGGGATATAAGTCCACTCCCTGTTCCTTAAATCCTTCGACAAGCTCGCCGGTCAGATAGATCTTCTTGTCTTTCTGGTAGGAGATGTCTTTTTTGAAGTATGGATACGTATAAAAGCGTTTATGGTCATAGGGAACGGAAAGATACTCCAGCACCCGGGTTTCCTCCCACGTATATACAATCAGCGGCTGTTTCTGCTGCCCAAGGTATTCCGCCATCTGATAGACGGCGGGTTTTTTTTCGGCCTGTTCCTTAAGAATGGGAACACTTACCGCTAACTGAAGGCCGGCAAACAGAATAAGGACATACTGAGCTTTTGCAGATCTGGCGGCAGCCGTTAAAAAGAAGCTGAAAAGCAGCAGCATGGCGATTGGAAACGAGTGTCTCGGTTTATCAATATTTTGCGCAAAAAGATTCCAGATAAAATAGCCGCCGGCAAGGACAAGCAACAGCTTGTTACTCGACCAGTACTCCCTGAATGCAGCCTTTCGGAATCTGAGCACCAGCAAGCCCCCAGCTGCCGCACCCGCAGCAAGCAGGAGAAGCGATCCGGCAAACATGCCCGTAAACACAACATTGTGAAACGTCAGCCGGTAAAGTCTGGACATGAGCGGTTCCCCTGACTCCGTAACAGCTCCTCCCCAAGAAGTGAAGTGACCCGCAACAAATCCCATTGAAAGCTTTAGAAAACCGCTTATGCTTCCTTCACTCAGAATAAGCGCAGCAAGCCACACTCCCTGAAACAGGATGGCCGCTGCAGCAAGGCCTGCAAGCTCTCTAAAACGTTTCCCTTTTCGGTACTGATTAATCCAAAGAAGCAGAATGGCAAGACCGAAGGGAGCATATGAAAGCCTGATCCCCATTAACAGACTGAAAAACAGAAGCGGCAGGAGCTGCGCCGTCAGATTGGTTTTATGATAAGCACGGTGAACAGCCCACAGGTACCACCACAGCACCCCGATTGCCGCTCCTTCTGACATCGGCTGAGCTGAAAGGATAGAGAGGTACGTGTTCGTCTGCAAGGCCGCCACAACCAGAAGTGATGGAAGACGTCCGGTATAGTGCCTTGCAAGCAGATAAACCGGAAGGCTCGCAGCAAGTGTCATCATTCCGTTAAAGACAGACAATGCCTGTGAAGGATTTTCTATCCAGCTGTTTACAATCATGCCTCCGAAGATAAAAAAAGGATAGCCGGGAAAGTGCGGCTGCATGGCAAGTAGATCATATCTTTCAAGTGCAAGGGCAAAGTCAACTTGATCCCATGTTGCTGCATAGGGGCTGCTGTATAAAAACCGTAAGCTGAAGACTGCAGCCAGAAGAAAAAAGGCGGCTGCTGTCATGATGTTTTTGTTCATTTTTGCATTCTCCTCTGCTGTATGCTGAACGATAAAAAACGCAAGGCAAATGCCTTGCGCTTTTTATCCTATACGTGCCTCAGGCTTCAATACTTCCTTGGATGCTTCTTTTTCTTTCTTTACAGGCTTCTTGGCTGTCAGCAGCATATAGATGACGGCAAAATAGCCGAGGTATCCGATGACTTCCTCGAGAGAAGGCATGGATGAATAGCCAAGGAATGCTTTAAGGAAGATGCCGATATCTCCTGATAAAAGCGGTGCTGTCCCGTGATCGCGCAGATAATGCGCATAATCAATCGGATGCTCAGGCAGCAGCCACGTAATGTTGTACACATGAGGCATGACGCTTCCAATGATTTTTAAATCCTGCAGCATGGAAATGCCCTGGACAAACAAGCCCGCAGCAATCAGGACAATGAAAGCCCCCGTGATTCTAAAGAATGCTTTAAGAGAAATTTTCATTGTTCCTTTAAAGAACAAATAGCTGACAGCAGAAGCGACGAGCAGTCCGGATATGGCTCCCCAGCCCTGCAGAGCGGCGCCAATATTCCCGCCTGTGATGGCTGCGAAAAAGAAGACCGTTTCTACACCTTCCCTGAGGACAACCAGGAAGGAATGCATCACCATGCCGATGATGCTTCCGGCCGAAATATAATGACTGATTTTCCCCTCGATGGAGGACTTGATGTTTTTACTGTGTTCGGCCATCCAGAAAACCATTTGCGTTAAGAGAATGGAGGATATAAAGATAATGGAGATCTTCAGATACATTTCGCTTCCCATTGCCGAAAAGCCGGTAAAGACGACCTGGAAAAGCAATGCAACAAGGTAGCTTGCAAAAACGGCAAGGCCTGCACCAAGCCAGACAAATTTCACAAGCTTTGCATTGTCTATTCTTTTTAAATAAGTGGTGATAATCCCTACAATAAGCAGGGCTTCAAGTACTTCGCGGAATGTGATTAAAAATGCCTGAAGCTGCATAATATACCCTCCCCTTTATAATGCGGCTACTTTCTTCTTCTCCTGATGGTGAAGACTGTAACGGCCGCAATCACTGCTGCAAGCAGCAGAATTGGAATCCAGTTTTTCAGATTCGCAAGATCTGTCCAGTCCGTCGTCTCTGAAGCGGTCGATTCTTCCTCTCCGCTTGTAAAGTGGCCCTGTTCAAAATCTTCTATATCAAATTCTTTTTTCAGGTTCGTTAAAATAACATCTTTGCTTTCATTAAACGAATCCTGGCTTGCATCTGCTTTTCCGACACCGAAAAGGCCCGGATTTCCAAGAGCTTTTAAAGCTTTATTGAATTCGTCTTTGTTCTTTTGGTCCATTTCAGGGTCACTCTCCGCGATGCGCGGCGACAAAGCTTCATAAGTTGCAAAGCCTTTTGCCAGCAGGCGTTTGCTTGTGTCGTAATCTTTAAAATTCGCGTCTACGTTCTCAAGCCGGCGGCTGATGTTCATGGCAAGAAGCTTCTCCATGTTCTGAACCAGCTGTTCTTTGTCTTTATCTTCTATATTCTGAAGGATTGCCTTTGAAGGCTCAGCGCCCATGTGCATATCCACTTCTTCCTGAACCGTTTCATAAATCTTCTTTGCCTCAGCAAAATCAGGAGGAGATTCATCGAGTTGAACCTGCATGTTTTTATAAGCTTCTGCAATCTTCTCCTCATTCGGATCACCGTAGGAATAAGCAAAAGCACTGTTATGTACAGGCAAACTGAATAGTATTAGTGCAAAAAGCAGAATAAATGTCTTTTTCATTATGTTCCCTCCCTAAACAATGATAATGATTCTCATTTTTATTGTCAATAAAAAATGAGAAAATAAAAAATACTCTAGGAGCATTTTTTATTTTCTCTAAAAAGCGGCAAAACATGTGCATCTCTTTTTATAGCCGGTTTTTTGACCGGGCGCGTCATTTCTTTAAGAATGGCAGGCAAAACAGACGACATGTATTTTCTGAATTTAATAAATGACTGCCCTTCTGTCCGCACCTGATAGGTGATGGGCACTTCTTTCACCCTGAAGCCTTTGCGTACGAGATTCAGAGTAATCACCTGGGCATAGTTGTAGTCATGAATGATTTCTGCGTGTTCCATTGCCTGGCGGGAAAACGCCCTCATGCCTGACTGCCCGTCATAGATCCACCTTCTTAAAAGAAGCGACTGAAGGAGGGTAAAACAGTAATTGCCAAGCCTTCTATGAAGCTTCATCCCTTTTATCGTTCCTAAAAACCTCGAACCCATCGTGTAGTCAGCTTCTCCTGCAAAAATCGGTTCGAGGAGGTTTGGAATTTCAGCCGCTGGATATTCGTTGTCGGCATCAATCATGACAGAGATATCTGCCCCCAATCGAAAGCTTTGCGCAAGGCCTTCCCTGACTGCGGCCCCGAGGCCGCCGTTACGCGGCAATGAAATGATATGATCAGCGCCTGCCGCTTTTGCAGCACAGACAGTTGCGTCTGTTGAACCATCATCAATAACCAGAATTTCAACGTCCACACTCTCATGAATGTTCCGTGGAACACATTCGATGACAGATGCGATGGATTTTTCTTCGTTGTATGCGGGCAGAAATACGATTACTTTCTGTTTTGTCATTGCTCTGTTCCCTTCTTCACGGCATCCATTAGCACCGGTCCCCTGCTGTGCGATGGGAATGGTGCGCCAAGCAGATAGGAAAGGGTAGGTGCAATCGATACAAGACTGTGTTTTTCCTCCACCACTTTGCCTTTGGCAATAGCTGAGCCGTACATGAAGAACGGCACAATCCGCTCTCCCTCATCAAGATGCCCGTGACCGCCGATTCCGTCCGCCTGTCCGTGATCCGCACAGATGATAAACGTCGTATTTTCGGCCTTGCCTGATTTTTCGAGGTGTCCGATAAAATCTTTTACGAGATGATCGGCTTCTTTTATTTTTTGAAGATATTCGTCATATAATACACCCCTGCTGTGGCCAGTCTGATCTGTTGAGATCAGCTGGACGATGAACAGCTCAGGATCCTGCTCGTCCATGATCTGTTTTGCTTTTTCCATGATTTTATAATCAACCACATCATTTTTCATAACGGCGGTAAAGGTTTCAACGTCTTTGCCAAAGGCATCAACAAGATGGGCAACGGCAAGCATTTTTCCTTTTTTCCCTACTTTGCGCAAGGAATCAAAAATGCTTTCTGTCCGGACTCCGAATCTCCACACCATGTTGGATTTTATGCCATGCTCAAACGGGTATGTGCCGGTGAACATGGAGGAGAAACACACGACTGTTCTTGCCGGATACACCGTTTCCATCTTCGCATACTCTGTTCCGTTCTTGCGGAGGTAATCGAGATAAGGGGTATCCGCTTCTTCAAACCGTTCCTTTCTCATCCCGTCGATGACAATGACAACTACTTTTTCGTTCATGCCATTTTCAGGTACTTCGGCGTTATCCGTATACGTTTCAATCGGCTTCGGCTTCCAGTCGAACAGATAGTGATGAAGAATAAAGGTATAAATGAACAGACCTGCATACAGCATGATAAGCTGCCCTGCGGCAATATCTGCAAATGTTCCGCCATCGTATAAAACGCTGAACGCATAGCTCCAGACGGAAAGAACAAGCATCAGCTTCGGCAGCTGCTCCTGTGCATTTCCGCTTGTGGAGTCGCTGTTTTTTAATACAAGCTTCCAAAAACGCGTAAAGTTAGTCCATGACGTCCCAATCCTCAGATGATAATAAAACGTTCCCCAGAAAAAGACCGTAAAAAAGAAATAAAGACCGGCAGCAAATAAGAGCAGGCCAAGATTCACTGCATCAAACATCAGCAAATACGCAATGAACGGAATCCATAAATAATTTCTTAAAAACAGAGGGAAATCATAAAGATAATAAATAATAAGCAATGGAATGACGACGAGCAGCGAACCTGCGAACGACTGCCAAAAACGGACATCTTCAAAAAGACCAAGATGAAACAGCAAAAAAGTACCTGCTGCAAAAATGGGTGTGAACGGCTTGCCTTCATTCAGCAGATTCCAGCACCATGCAGCAATTTTCTCAAAAGATGAAGCCTGTTTAGCTTTTTCCACTCCGATTCCTCTCCTTTCTTTTCATGAATTTTGTCAGTTCTTTCAAAGGAAGCGGCAGCAGCAAAAATGCCGCCAGGCCGCCTGCATAAGAAAAGACAAACTTAAATACGTGGCTGATGACTGCGTATCCGTAAGCCTCCTGAACGGCTGCACCTGTCTGAACGAGTGCCGCTGTCATCACTGATTCATAAGTGCACACCCCGCCGGGCGTCACCTGAAAGATCTGTCCTGCAATCGTCACGCTGTTTACCCAAATTGATTCAATGTAGGATAAACTGCCCGGCGCAGCGACGCCAAAAATAACGAACGCTTCAAGCACCCAGCTCACAATGATTAAACATAAAACCGCCATGCCCCTCACACCGTGAAGCCCTTCTTTCAGCTGAAGGATTTGCTTGCGGAGGAACTCCGGGAATTTCAGCCCCAGCAGTAAAAGCCCAGCACCTGCAAGAACGGCCAGCAGAATAACAAGCGGAACATTCAGGCCAAATCTGCCAAGAAGCACAGCAAAGCCTGAGCCTGCAAAAACAATCAGCACAAGCATGTCAAGAAGCCTCAGCACAACCACAGAGTGGGCTGCCTGTCCAAGAGATATATTCCGGTCGCCTTTAAAAACAGCTGCTCTCACAGCGTCACCTGCTTTTACAGGAGATACATGATTGACAAAAAGGCTGTAAAGCAGGCCAGCCAGACACTTTCTGAAGGAGGCCCGGTTTTTGAGATACAGCTTCCAAGCAGCTGCCCGCAAAATAAAGGCAGACCCGTACAGAAGAGTCATCAAAATCAGAACGTACGGACGCTGAAGGAGAGACTGAAACTGGCCAATCATTAATTCCGGATGGAACACGCGGAGACTGATAAAGATAAAAAAGCCAACAAGAATGAGACCTGTCAGATTAAATAAGGTCCGAATGCTCTTTTGCCCAGGCAACAGTTTCCTCAAATCCTTTCTTAAAAGACACAGCAGGATCATACCCGAGTTTCACCCGTGCTTTTGACACATCAGCCCAGGTCGACGTCACATCGCCTATCCTTGCCTCTTTTTGCAGCAGCTTCACATTCGGAAAGTGATGTTTGATCTCATCCACAACCTCACTCATCAAAACCGGGCGCCCGGATCCAAGATTGTACACGTCACTCTCTTTTGATTTCAGTGTCAGCAGAATGCCGCTTACAATGTCATCGATATACGTATAATCACGGCCGGTACCCTGGCCGTAAATAGATATCGGCTCATTTCGGAAAAGCTTGCGGATGAAGGTGGCAAATGCCATATCCGGTCTTCCCCACGGTCCATATACGGTAAAGAATCTGAGGATATTCATCTGAAAGCCATACATGTGGCGATATGAGTGGCAGAGTGCCTCTGCGCCTGCTTTGGAGGCAGCATACGGGGAAAGAACCCTTCCTGTCGCCATATCCTCTGACAGCGGAAGCCCTGCCTGTTCTCCGTAAACGGATGAAGAGGAAGCAAAGATCACATGCTTCACATTCTGTTCAGCGGCACAGGCAAGCACATTGTTTGTGCCGTCAATATTCGTCTTAATATAATCAGAAGGATTCTTGAGGGAAGGTATGACCCCTGCCAGTCCTCCAAGATGAACAACAGCATCAGGTTTTTCCTTAACCATAACGGCAGAAACCTTGTCACGGTCAAGGAAATTGCTATTGTAATATGCCGCAGGCCCTGTTTTTAATACCTGCTTCAGCTGATATTCTTTTCTCGCTTCAGGCTGTTTCTCACAAAGTTGATCAATCAAAACCGGGTGCATGCCCTCTTTTAGAAGTCGGATGGCAAGATGGCTTCCAATAAAGCCCGCCCCGCCTGTTATAAGTACTTTCATTTTTGCATTAAACTCCTTATCGTAAAAAGAAGAAACCTTGTCTGCAAACAAGGCTTCTTCTTTTATACCATATTATTGAGCTTTCTGAATGAGATTATTTAAGCTCTCTTCAAGTAAAGGCATATATTTGTCTGCTTCTTCTTTATTGCCTGCTTTTGCAGCTTCAAGATATGCTTGAGCGTTTTCATTCAGCTTCGCTGTTTCTTCTTCGCCAAGAATTTCTTTGATGTCATTTTCAATCATGTTGATGAAAAGAGCACCTTCAATTGCTGTAACGGTTCCTTTTTCTTCACCGAACGCTTCTTTGCTTTCTTCATATTCGTGAAGAGCAATCTTGCCGAATCCGCGTACGAACGCTCTGTTGATTTTGTAGGCATCAAGATTTTTAGCTTTAGTCTGAAGATCAAGCTGGCCAAGGATGTAATCTCCTTCTTCAGGCGCATTCTTTTGCAGATAAGGATACAGGGACTGATAGAATGCCCATCCTTCTGACTGCTGAATCATTGCTTCAGTCTCGTCCGTTTTCGCTGTTTCTGAAGCTTTTGTTGCATAGCCGTTTGGTACAGCGCCTACTGCATAATAGAAAGTTTTCATTAACGTTTTGTCAACTACTTGCTTGCCCAGTGAGAATGCAAGTTTGTCGTCATTTTCAATGGCTGACTGGATTTCGCTGAATCCGCCGGAGATCACATCCTGCATGTTTGACTGATATGCAGCGTCTCTCTTCTCAACAGTACCTTGAAGAACGCTGTAAAATGCCATTGCTTCTTCGTATTCTTTCGTGACTTCTTCTTTATTTCCCCAGTTTTCATCAATTTCAGCAAATTCGTGTCTGACAGTCTGGAAGAATTCTTTCTGCATGAGCTTATCAAAAAGCTGTCTTACAACAACCGGATTCATTTCTTCGTTCTTGCCGGCTGCAAGTGCAGCTGTCAGAGTCTGGTCAACCTGCTCTCCGAATTCCTCATCGCGCTTTTTAACAAGCGGCTGAAGGTCTGCTATGTAGATCTCTTCTACCTTTGCAAAGTCCACTTCTTTATCTTCTTTTGCTTTATCAAGTTCGGCAACTGCTTCTTTATAAGAGACCACAAGAGCTTCAGGCTCCGTTTCTCCCTGTTCTTCTGTATCTGATTTCACTTGTTCTTCTTTGCCTGCTTTCTCTTCTGCAGCCGGCTTCTCTTCATTTGATGACGCGGTTTCTTTTGAACATCCGCTGATGATAAGCGCTGATGCAAGAGCCGCTGATAAAATCGTCCACTTAAGTGACATGTTATTTCCCCCTGTTTATCGCTGTTGATAATGATTTTCAATAAGTACTTCGTCATTATAATGGAGAACGATTCTCATTGTCAACACACTTCAGACTATTTGCACAGGTTTCCAGCAGGGGATGCAACAATGCATCTAAAAAGCCTGCTCACAGAGAGCAGGCTTTTACTGTCAATTATTAATATACTTTTCAAACACACTGCCGAAATCTTTAATATGGTACTGCTCGCGTACAGATGTCATCCAAGTGAACCCGAAGTCCGTCAAATCTCTGTATGTATCCGCAAGCTTTGTATCATCCGTTCTGGAATTTTGGAGCACGTTTACTGCTTTATCAAGACTTTGAGACGCCATATCGATGTAGATGGCATTCTCATGCGTTGTTTCAGCAATGCGGAGAAGAGATTTATACAAATCCTTCAGCTGTTCAATTTGATCTTTGCGCACGTCAATGTCAAAACGCTGGCTGCCGAGTGTGAACTTGATTTCAACGTCCATATCAATTTTGCCTGCTGTTTCAAGCATTACATCTGAAAACTTATGCTGTGCGTACGGATAGCGTTTCAATGTTCGCTTTGAAGAGACTGCATTCGCACCGTCTACATGGATAAACGCGAGGTTTGTAAAGCAGTACTCGTCAGCTTTTGTTTTGATCAGGAAGTAAATTTTTTCGTTGTCTTCATGCATGACATAATCGTCAGCATCTGTTTTATCAAAGTCTGCAGGGCTGATGATTGTACCGATATCTGACAGGCCAAGTGCTTCTGAAGCGATCTTTTTAAACATGGTTTTCATCCTTCCTTGTTTAGCATCTCCCTAATTTTAACAAGAGGCAGGAGGATTGGGAACCGTTTTTTTATAAAAGAGCAGCAAATCAACCGATGATCTGCTGCTCTTACAATTAAAGAATATCGAGCCAGATCTTCACTGCTGTCGCCAAAATCAAGACAGCGAGAATGATCTGAAGCACTTTCGTATTCACTTTTTTACCTGCCATTGCACCAAGCGGAGAAGCAATCAAACTAGCAACAACCATAATCAGCGCAGGATAGTAGTCAACCTGGCCTGTCGTTATTTTCCCGACAGTTGCTCCAATGGATGAAATGAATGTAATTGCAAGCGACGAAGCGATGGTCATTCTTGTAGGAATTTTAAGAACCACGAGCATAATCGGCACAAGCAAAAATGCCCCGGCTGCACCGACGATTCCTGACCCAACTCCTACAATAAGTGCTAAAACAGCCGCTAGCCACTTGTTAAATGTTACTTGGTCAAGAGGAATATCATCGATGCCCTTTTTAGGAATGAACATCATGACAGCTGCAATTAAAGCGAGTACTCCGTAAATCACGTTAATGCCTTCCTCAGACATCGCTTTAGACCCGAATCCTCCGATAAAGCTTCCGATTAAGATACTTGCTCCCATATAAAGAATGAGCTGCTTATTCAAATACCCGCCTTTTCTGTAGGCCCACACACCGCCGATTGTCGCAAAGAAGACCTGCACGGCACTGATTCCCGACACTTCATGGGCGCTGAAGGCTGCAAGTCCGAAAAGGGGCGGAATGTAAAGCAGCATCGGATACTTAATAATGGAACCGCCAATTCCAAGCATCCCGGAAATGTATGAACCGATAAAACCGATTAAGAAAATAGTGATAATAAATGAAAAATCCAATGGTGAGTCACTCTCCTTATTGGAAAAGGGAACCCGAACCGGTTCCCTCTCTCTTTATCCTTTTTTAATCCAGAACTTGAAGACACTGTTTTCTTCTTCGTGTTTCACAAGCTCATGGCCGCCCGACTTTGACCAGGCTGTAAGGTCCGCCTTTGCACCTTTGTCTGTTGCATGTACTTCAAGCACCTGTCCTGATTCAAGATCAGCCATCGCTTTTTTTGTTCTGACGATTGGCATTGGACACGCTAAACCTTTTGCGTCTAATACTTTTGCTGTTTCCATTATTAAATTCCTCCCAGAGTTGATTTAAAGTCTGATTATCTTACTGCACAGCGGTTTGGACCGATTTCCATTTCACGCTGCTGTTCTTCATCCGGGGTGATTTTCCCCATATTTGTTTCGCGAATCTCCTGGTACGCATTTGGCTGCGGAGGAAGATTCTCTGTTACAAGCTTTCTGAACTCATTTTCATCTTCAATGTTTAATCCATGGTTCTTTTCAAAAAGGACGCCGAGCTTCTCAGAAACACTTCCATCGTCATTCAACTCATCAATCATCATGAAATGAGCCGGAAGGACAAGAAGATCCTCTGACAGTTCTTTATAGCGCTTATAAAGACTCTCGCGCAAATCGCCAACCCAGTCTTCTGCCATACCCGCAAGATCAGGTCTTCCAATGGAATCGATGAAAAGAATATCACCTGAAAGCAGATATTTCTCATCAATGACGAAGGAAGTTGATCCAATCGTGTGACCCGGTGAATAAAGGGCATGAATAGTGATTGTCGCACTGCCGATTGTGACATCTTTTCCGCCTTCTAAGGCGTTGTAGTCAAAGGTTACTTCTCCAGCATCCTTTGGAGGCAGCCAGTAGGCAGCGCCTGTTTTCTCCGCGATGATTCTTCCGCCGGAAATATGATCCGCGTGCAGATGAGTATCAAAAACATGCTTAATGGCCGCACCCTTCTCTTTAGCAAACTGGAGATAAAGATCGGTCATACGGGTTGAGTCAATAATCGCTGCTTCACCTTCTGAAATGAACATGTAGGAAAGACAGCCTTTCCCGATGCGGACGAACTGATAAATCTCGCCGCCGTTCTTTAAGTCTCCGACTTTTACTGGCTCAAGGTGCTCACTCCAGGCTTTCATGCCGCCTTTTAAATACGACACAGACAAGCCTTCCTCAGCAAGCATTTCGCCGATCATAATGCTCGATCCTTCTTTTGCACAAACGACTAATATGTCACGGTCTGCGGGAATCTGATCTAAAATTTCTTCAACCCCATCAAGCAAATCAAAATATGGGATATTTAAATAGCTGAAGTTCTCGCCTTCGATTTTCCAATCCTGAAAATCACTTTCGTTGCGGACATCCAAGATGAATAAAGGCTGTTTATCAAACACCTTTTTCGTTACTTCTTTTGCTGTCATCACATTCAAAGTCATGCTCAATTACCCCCTAAGGTATATTAAATGGTAAAAAAATTTGTTAGATGCTTTCTGTTTTCCCAAACCATGCAGTCATTCCTGGAACAACGTTTTTCACGTTGGCAAATCCATTGCCTGCAAGTTTTTGAGCGGCCAGATCACTTCTGCTGCCTGTACGGCATACAACGTAAATCTCGTCTTCTTTTTTCAGCTCGTTCATCCGGTCTTCAAGCTCGCCAAGCGGAATAGAGATTGCATTCGGAATGTGCTCAAACGCGTATTCTGCAGCTTCCCGTACATCAAGAATCACAATGCTGCTGTCTTCAAGCTTTGTTTCAAGCTCTTCATTGCTGCTTACGTGAGGGTACGTTTTCTCTTTTGTTTCCTCTGCTGATGATTTTCTTACGTAGTGCTTTAACAATTCTCCTTCTTCAATCGTTCCCAGATATTGATGCCCAGCGCTTCCTGCCCAGGCTTTCAGATCAGCCTTTGACCCTTTGTCTGTAGCAAGCACCTCAAGTACCTGCCCGGGTTCCAGACCTTTCATCGCTTTTTTTGTCTTTACGATTGGCATCGGGCATGCAAGTCCTTTTGCATCAAGTGTCAAATTCGTTTTCAGCGTGTTCATCTTCATTCCTCCTAATTGTCTACATGCATTTTCCTGTGAAAATTACTCCGTTTTTCCTTCCCACTCAAGCATTCCGCCTGTCATGTTAATGACCTTGAATCCCTGGCTTTCAAGAAACTGGGCTGCGCGGCCGCTTCTTCCGCCTGAACGGCAGACCATTGTGTATTCCTTCGTCTTATCAAGCTCATGCATGCGGAACTCTAGGAGCCCCAATGGAATGTTAACTGCACCGGGAATTTTGCCGGCTGCTGTTTCATCCGGTTCCCTGACATCAATCACCGTTAAGTTTTTAAGCGACACTTCCACTTCTTTTGCCGTCATTTGCTTCATCTCATTTAGCCTCCTTAATTCCAGGCATTCATTCCGCCCTTAACGTTTGTCACATCTTTAAAACCTAACTTCTTTAACGTTTTGCAGGCACTCTGGCTTCGCATTCCGCTCTGGCAGATCACGACAACCTCACGATCCTTTGAAAGGAGCTGTGCCTTTTGAGCCAATTGATGCAGCGGCATATTTTTAAATCCTTTAAGGTGCCTCACCTTAAACTCTGCAGGAGTCCTGATATCAATAAACTGCTTGCTGCGGTCATCCAGCTGCTCTTTAAGCTGAGCAGTTGAAATTGTATGAATCCCTTTTGCTGGCATGAGTCTCTTTATAAGGAACAATAAAAGCAAGCCAATTAGAACGTATTGCACAATCTCCAACTCTTTTCACACCTTTCCATTTAGATAAACAGATTGACATTGCCGTCTTCTGCATCTGCCAAATAAGCGGCAACACCGGCATATTCAATGTTATCAAGAAGCTCTTTTTCCTGAAGGCCGAGCAGATCCATCGTCATCGTGCAGGCTACAAGCTTGATATCCTGTTCCTGAGCCATTTCAATCAGCTGCGGAAGCGGGACAGCGTTGTGCTTTTTCATGACATCTTTGATCATTTTTGGACCCATTCCGGCTAAATTCATTTTGGAAAGCCCCATTTTATCTGCGCCGCGCGGCATCATTTTGCCGAACATTTTTTCCATAAAGCCTTTCTTAACAGCAATCGGCTCATCTTTGCGAAGGGCATTCAATCCCCAGAACGTGTGAAAGATCGTTACTTCATGATCGTACGCTGCTGCGCCGTTTGCAATAATGTAAGCGGCCATTGCTTTATCATAATCACCGCTGAAAAGAACGATGGTCGTTTTTTTAGTTTCTGACATGTGTAGTTCCTCCTGCATTTACCCCTAAGGGTATAAATTTTGATAAAAAAATTACCTTTACCCCTATGGGTATCATACTGGTTAAAAATAAAGAGGGTGTCAACCCTTTTATTTTATCTGCTTCTTACCAGCAGATTAACAGCTTCCTTAACCAGATCTTCCGTGTTATGGCCTTCCTCATTTGCGGCCCGTACACATTCCACCAGGTTAGAGCTTACAACGACACCAATTGTCCGGTCAATCGCTGTTCTTGTGGCAGACAGCTGTGTAATCACATCTTTACAGTCTTTCTCTTCTTCCATCATCCGAAGAATGCCTCTAAGCTGACCTTCAATCCGCTTAACCCGGTTTTTCATTTGATCATTGTACTCCATGTTCTTCTCTCCTTTCTTTAAGCATTTATATTGGCAATCGTACACCCTTTGACCTGAAACCCTTTTTTCTTCAGGACACGGATGCCGAAATCTCTCTGCACCTTGCTAGATGCAATCACATGAATGTGTTTATGATGAATTTCCTTATAATATCTGTGCAAATATGCAACCGGGATGTTTCTTGCACCAGCTACAGGATTCTTATAAGACTCATTGTAAGCTCTCAGATCCAGTACCATAATCCCGTCTGCCGGCTGATCCGGCATGCTGCTGCAGGCGATCCCCCGCACAGGAAAGCAGCGGTTATATAGTAAAATACATGATAACATGATTGAACTTAAAAACAACCAATCAACGATAGCATCTCCCCGTTAAACGATTTGATGTGAACAAGACTTATAATATACCCCTTTGGGTATTTTGTCAACAACCCGATTTTAGTCTGACTTTCATAAAAAAATTTGAACTTTTTTACCAGTCTGTCACTCTTAGAAAGAGAGAGGTGAAGTAATGGAGGCAGCACGACTGATAAAAAAAGCGAAGCGGGGCGATAAGGAAGCTCTGCTCGACTTAATCATGGCAGAAAAAAACGCCTATTACAGGCTTGCCCTTACTTATATGAACAACCCGCACGACGCATTGGATGCGATGGATGAAATGATTGTGAGAGTATACGAAAAGCTCGACCAGCTGAAAAAACCCGAATCCTTTTACAGCTGGAGCAAAACCATTTTAGTCAATTGCTGCAAATCATTGCTTCGGGAAAAAACAAGAACACTGCCATTAAATGAATGGACATCAAACTCGGAGAAATCAGTGAATCCAATCATCCAAAGCGAGCACCAGATGGAAATACAGGACCTCCTGGCCCGCTTAAGCGAAGAACAGAGAGAAGCTTTAAGTTTAAAGTACTTGCACGATCTCGAACTTCAAACGATTTCAGAGATGACCAATACCCCGCTTGGTACAGTAAAGTCACGCATATTTCAGGGACTAAAAAAACTGAGAACCCTTACTGGAGGTGAATAAGTTGAAAACCGGCGATGAATTGTTTATTGAAGCAAAAAAGCAAATAGAAGAGATTCACGCACCTGATGAGCTCGAATTAAGATTAAGAAGGGCACTCCAATCAGTGCCTGTCAGAAAAAAGAAAAGCCCCTCCTTCCTTCTGACAGCTGCAGCAGCAATCTTCCTTATCGGAATCGTCACCTTTCAATATGACGCATTAGCCTATTACGGAAAAGTGCTGTCAGGTTTTGACGAATTGAATTCAGGCACACTCAATGATCTGAATGAAAAAGGATACGGACAGATTATTGAAAAAGATTCCATTCTTTCTGACGGAACAAAGCTCACGATTAATGGCGCAATGGCTGATGAGAATCAGTTTGTCCTGTACTATACGATGGCAAACGAAAACGGTCTTCCTTCAGATGCCGATCTTTCACCTGCCAGAATTTCCGGCCTTTTTACACAGTCTCAGGCAGAGAGCGGTACATCACAATTAAATGATGACGCCACTGAATTAAAAGGCATTTTATTTTTTGAACCGGTCAGCCCTTTTTCCAATGACCTTACACTGCATTTTTCAGAGCAAATGAAAAATGGATCCATAAAAGAATCTGCTCTGACATTCCCTTATCAGCCAAACAAAGCCCTGCAGACCTCTTTAAAAAAGCCAATCAGGAAAACATTACGCGTTGATAAAGGGAGCATCACCTTCAGCTCAATCAAAGCATCACCAACAATGACTGCTATAGAAGGAAAGCTTGATGTCGAAAATTTTGACCGTGCTGATTTTGCCCTTGAAGGAATCGAACTGAAAGCAGACGGGAAAAACGTTCCGCTTACAGGGGGTGGGAGCAGCACATCACTGTTCGGCACATCCTTTGATATCCGGTACGACGCCTTGCCAGAAACAGTTGAAACACTCACCATTGTCATGAAGACATTTACCGGTTACGAAACTTTAAATAGGAAAATTCCGCTCAGCGAGGCTGATGAGCTGCAGATTCTGCCGGCGGAAAAAGAACTTCTTATTAAAAACGTTGCCGCGACATCACACGGAACTGAAGTTACTGTGATAACAGATCAAGATGTTATGCTTGAGGAGTTATCCCTGACAGATCACCAGGGCCGAAGCGTTCCGCTTGAAACAACAGTGAACCAAAGCTACACGCAGAAAAATGGGAAGGGTATGAAAGAGAGGACGCTTATTTTCAATACGTCTGCTAAACCCTATTACTTAGTTGTAGAGGGAATGCATTATGTGAAGACTTACGATGAGAAAATAGAGATCCCTGTAAAGTAAGGTGCGCCTGTGCCACCTTAACCCGAGTGCTGCCACTTTTTCAGGTGATGGCCTCTTTTTTCGGCGTCACTTGTTCGAGTGCTGACACTTTTAAAAACTGGGCCGTGACGTAACAAAACGTTACGGCTGATTTATTCAACTGCAGAATGAATGGTCACTGGCGTACCGTCAGGAGCAGTCAGAGCATAGATTTTTTCACCTTGCTCGAACATCGTTCCATCAAACTTGACTCCTCTGGCTGATGCAAACTCAGCAAACTCGTCCGCATTATCCACAATAAGCTGAAGCATAACGGATGCTGGCATGCAGTCACTTTTTCTCCAGAACTCCAGCTGGCTGTCCCCCGCAGTAAAAATTCCGCCCTGATTATCATCTGTCTCTTTTCGCCCATTTGGAATGCCAAGCTTATTCTCAAGAAAATCAACCATTTCCATACTGTGCTCAGATACCGTTACGTAGCGGTAGCCTAAAACATTCATGCTCCTTTAACCTCCTGCTCAATTTATGTTTCACTACTTGCATTGTCTGTTGTTTGTTCATGAAATATACCCTGGCCAAAACCAAAAACAGACCAGCCTCAAAGGCTGATCTGTTGTCATTTATTATGTATGGTGGAGACGGTGGGAGTCGAACCCACGTCCAGAAACATCGGCACCATAGCGTCTACGAGTGTAGTTGATATATTTGGGATTCGCTGACTCGTATGCCTATCAACGGGCGTCGGAGCAGCTAGTCTGATTGATCTCTTCCCTTATCCCCAGACGGAGGCATCAGGCGTAGCCCACTTAAAGTGAGTCCCTTACCCTACCACATGGGCGATGGAGGGAGGAACCGCTATAGACTGTTATTAAGCAGCTAAAGCGAAGTTGTTGTTTTGTTTGCCAGTTATTATTGGCTTTGACGTTTTGACGAGGACGATCCCCTCGACTCGCAGCTACAGCTCGAACTATCCCTGTCGAATCCGTAACGTCCCCATGATATAAGGTTCAGCATGGAAATGAATCCAAGCCTCACATGGGTGTTCGGAGACGCTCGATATCAAGCTTGAGCGTATATGAAATTGTGTGTTTGTCTTATAAGTTCCATTATAGCAGAACGACGCAAAATATCAATTGTAAGTTATTGTCAATCAATAATCCTTCTGACGTTCGCGGAAAGCACGCTCGACTTCTCGTTTTGCTTCTTTCTTCTTAAGGTCTTCACGCTTGTCGTATTTCTTTTTACCCTTTCCGAGTCCGATCAAAACTTTGGCAAAGCCGTTTTTCAGGTACACTTTTAAAGGGACAAGTGCGTAGCCTTCTTCTTTTGTCAGTCCGATCAGCTTGCTGATTTCTTTTTTATGAAGCAGCAGCTTGCGCGTTCTCAAAGGTTCGTGGTTGTAGCGGTTGCCCTGTTCATAAGGTGAAATATGCATGTTGTGAAGAAAAACTTCACCCTGCTGCACTCTTGCAAAAGAATCTTTCAAATTTACGCGTCCGGCGCGGATCGCTTTTATTTCTGTCCCCTGAAGGACGATGCCCGTTTCATATGTTTCTTCAATGGCATAATCATGGTTTGCTTTTTTATTCTGCGCAACGACTTTTCCGGTTCCTTTTGGCATGCTGCATCCCCTTTCTCTCTCTATGGCGATAGCCTCTATTTTAGCAAAAGATTAAAGGAAAAGGAAGCCTGAGGCTCCCTGTCCATTCTATCTGTTATTGCTTTTTCTTCTTTTTCGTCTTCCGTTTTGCCACAGGGGTATTCTGGAACGACTTCTTTTTCTTTTTCTTCTTTTTGTTGGGATTCTGGTTGCTCCAGCCGTCCTCCACACTTCCGTTTCGTTCAGCAGGCTTCCTTCTGTCATCAGAAGCAGATTTCCTTCTGTTTCTGCCTTCTTTTGCCCCGCTGCGCTTGCCGCGGTCTCCTTTAATGACTTTAGGAGCATCTTTGGCTGAACGGCGTCTCGTCCCTTTCATGCCGACAATTTCAAAATCAACGGCCCGTTCGTCTTTGTTGACATTTACGACACGTACGGTGATTTCATCCCCTATGCGGTACACAGTTCCCGTGCGCTCGCCGATCATCGCATAGTTACGCTCATCATAACGGTAGTAATCGTCTGTCAAATAGCTGACATGGACAAGTCCTTCAATCGTATTCGGCAGCTCGACGAACATGCCGAAGTTTGTGACAGAACTGATGATGCCGTCATATTCCTCGCCGACTTTGTCAAGCATGTACTCTGCTTTTTTAAGATCATCTGTTTCGCGCTCAGCATCCACTGCGCGGCGCTCCATGTTTGATGACTGATCCGCAATCAACTCCATCTTTTCAGCCCATTTAACCTTTGTCGCTTCATCCACTTTGCCTTCAATTAAATAAGTCCGGATCAAACGATGCACAATCAAGTCAGGATAACGGCGGATCGGAGATGTAAAATGCGTATAGAACTCAGTTGACAAGCCAAAGTGTCCAAGGCTTTCCGGATCATATTTCGCCTGCTTCATGGAGCGTAGCATGACGGTTGAAATGACCATTTCTTCAGGCTGTCCTGCTACATCGTCCAGAATATCCTGAAGGGCACGCGGATGAATCGTATTGGCTGTTCCTTTTACCGAGTATCCGAAGTTTGTGACAAATTCAAGGAAACGCTGCAGCTTCTCCGTATTCGGCTCCTCGTGAATCCGGTAGATAAACGGAACCTTCATCCAGTGAAAATGCTCGGCAACTGTTTCGTTTGCCAGAAGCATGAATTCTTCAATTAAACGCTCGGCAACGGTCCGCTCCCGAAGAACGACTTCTGTCGGCTTTCCGTCTTTATCGACAAGAACTTTCGCTTCTTTAAAATCAAAATCAATCGCACCGCGGTTCATACGCTTATTGCGAAGGATTTGTGCCAGTTTTTCCATGCGCTTGAACATCGGAATCAGCGGCTCATATTTTTCAAGGAGCTCCGGTTTTTCATCCACAAGGATTTCCTTCACATCTGAATAGGTCATCCGCTCCGTCGTTTTAATGACACTCTGGAAAATTTCATGTTTCACGACTTCTCCAACGCTGTTAATCTCCATTTCACAGGAAAGCGTGAAACGGTCAACCTTCGGATTAAGCGAGCAGATTCCATTTGAAAGACGATGGGGAATCATTGGAATAACCCGGTCTACCAAATAAACACTCGTAGCACGCTCTAGCGCTTCTTTATCAATTGGCGAACCTTCCGTCACATAATGACTGACATCAGCAATATGAACGCCAAGTTTATAGTTTCCGTTATCGAGCTCAGTCACCGTGACTGCGTCATCCAGATCCTTTGCATCCGCTCCGTCAATCGTCACAATCATTTCATTGCGGAGGTCGCGCCGGTCCTTGATGTCTTCTTCCCGGATTGTCTCAGGAACTTCGTTAGCCTGCTCAAGCACTTCTACAGGGAACGCCTGAGGAAGGCCATGTTTATGGATAACCGAAAGAATATCCACACCAGGATCATTTTTGTGCCCGAGAATCGCTGTCACTTCCCCTTCAGCGCTCATTCTGCCTTCAGGATAGGTTGTCAGCTTGACAACGACCTTATGCCCTTCAATCGCGCCATTAGAGGCTTTTTTAGGGATAAAAATATCATTGGGAATCTTTTTATCATCCGGAATCACAAATCCGAAGTTTTTGCTTTCCGTATACGTTCCGACAACCTCTTTCAGGCCGCGTTCAACGATGCGGATGACGGTCCCTTCCTGCCTGCTGCCGCTTGATTCTGTGCTGACTCGGACAAGCACCGTATCACCGTGCATGGCATTGTTCAGCTCGCCCGGCGGAATAAAAATATCATCCTGACCCGGCTCCTCCGTCACTAAAAAGGCAAACCCCTTGGCATGCCCGCTAAGCTTTCCGCGGAATAGATTCATCCTTTCCGGAATTCCGTAGCGGTTGCTGCGAGTTCTTACAACAAGTCCTTTTTCCTCCATCAAAACAAGAGCCTTCACGAACTCTTTAAACTCAGAGGATTCCTTTATCCCAAATGCCTCTTCAAGCTCCTGAACGGTCAGGGGTTTGTACGCTTCCTCCTTCATAAAAGAAAGCAATTTTTCTATATGTATTTCAATTTGCTGATCCATTTGCGTCCCTCCTTTAATTTACTGCCAGTCAAGACCTTCCAGGAACTCGTAAACGTCTGCATGAAGCTGCTCGCGCTCTTTATCGAGTGTAATGACATGTCCTGATTCTTCGTACCATTTAATTTTTTTATTGTCTGTTTCCACTTCGTTATAAATAATATTTGCACTGTCTGTATTAATCATGTGGTCGTGCCTTGCCTGTGCTACAAATGCAGGCGCGTAAACCATGTCTACATTATTCCTCACATCAGCAATCAGCTCTTGAAGTGCTTTCAGGGTATTCATCGGCGTTTTCTCAAATTGCTTCATTTCCTCTTCGATTTGCGCCTCTGTTTTCCCTTCGAATTTTTTAAAATTGCGGGCATATTCAAGGATTCCTTTATACATCACTTCTTCACTCTTGATGTACATCGGCGCACACATCGGCACAATACCCTTTACAGGTACAGTGTAACCCAATTTGACCGAAAACACACCGCCCAGCGACAATCCGGCAACCGCAATCGATTCATGTCCCCGGTCCTTAAGGAGCTGATAGCCCTCCATAACGTCTTTCCACCAGTCTTCAGGACCCGTATGAACAAGCTCTTCAGGCGGCACTCCATGCCCCTTGTACTGCGGGGCATGACACGTGTAGCCTCTCTCGTTCAAATAGCGTCCAAGCATCCTCACATCCGCTGTGTTCCCTGTAAAACCGTGCAGCAGCAGAACAGCGCGGTCTCCTCCTTCAAACGTAAACGGCTTCGGCAAAACTCTTTTCATTTTTAAAAACTCCTTTATGTAAACTAGTCATATAAACAAAGGCTTCTATTGTTAAGATTCCTTCTTCCGTTTCTATTTAAACAAACGTTTAATTAAAGGGCAAAAATGCTGTTTAAAAATAACAAAAGCGGAGGCGCCTTGTTCAGATCCGATAGGCAGATAAGAATCCGGCGGAAAAGTCCGGTTTTGACTTTTTTGACGGATTTGTTCTGACAGAGGATCTAGGCACTTACGCTTGCCGAGGATAACTTTGTTATATTATCCAAAGCCTTTTGTTCTTTATATATTTCCTTTAACAATAACAAAAGGGAGTCTGATGGCAATCAGACCCCCGAATGATTAGAAAGATGTATTAAAATCCTGCGTAAGAAACCAAGATTGTAAGTACAAAGAATAAAACAGACAGCACGATGGTCGCGCGATGAAGCACCAAATCAAGTCCGCGTGCTTTTTGCTTTCCAAAAAGCTGTTCAGCTCCGCCTGAAATGGCTCCTGATAAACCTGCACTCTTCCCAGATTGAAGAAGTACGACTGCGATAAGGGCAAGACTGACGATAACAAGCAAAGTAATCAATACAACGTGCATGGACGACACCTCCTAAAACCCGGTTAGCATTATTTTCAATTTACCATATTGCCGTCCAAATGTCACTATCATTCAAAGTTGTTTTTTATTAGCCTCACGAAACATTCCCTTTGAGGGAAAAGCTTCCTCTGTGATATGCTGTTTAAATAGTTCGCAGAAAGAAGGGAAAATCTTGAACAACACCCGCATCTATCTGATTCTGGTCGGTGTTATGCTCATATGGGGCCTGAATGTGCCCCTGCTTAAAATCATTGTTGACAGCTTTATGCCTGTTACTGTCACCTCAGTGAGAATTTTTACTGCAAGCATTTGTGTCCTGATCATACTGGCTTTTTTAAAACTGCTCCGCAAGCCTACATTAAAAGAAACTTTTTACATTGCAGCCGGGGGCCTGCTGAATGTTGTGTGCCATCACTACTTTCTTTCTGTCGGCCTGACAATGACTTCATCTACAAATGGAGGACTCATTCTCGGCCTTGGCCCAATGCTTACAGCCATTTTGTCCATTATTTTTCTTAACCAGCGTCTGACAGTCATCCGCTTAACAGGATTTATCCTCGGGCTGACCGGTGTCGGGTTCACCATCTTAGCCGGAAGCAAAGGCGTCAGCAGCATGAACACTGGTGATATCTACATTTTCATTTCAATCTTTACCCAGGCATGCAGCTTTATCATAATCAAAAAAGCGTGCCGCACATTGGATCCGCGTCTTATGACGGGTTACATGCTGTTCTTTGGATCTTTCGTTTTATTCCTTATCAGCCTGGTGACAGAGCCTGGCGGACTTGCAAGCCTGACTAAGGGAACGCCTGAAGTATGGGGAGTCTTTTTCACATCCGCCATCCTTGCAACGGCCATCGGACACATGACTTATAACTACGCCATCGGCATGGTCGGTCCGGCAGAAACGTCCATCTTCATGAATCTAAGCACCTTTTTTGCACTCGCAGGATCTGCTCTCATATTGCATGAGGCGGTATATGCATCGCATTTGTTTGGACTTCTCTTCATTGTATCCGGGGTCATTTTAGGATCTGGGGCATATGAAGAATTCAGGCATCGTCATCATAAACATGAAGCATCTTCTTCGGGGTGAAGAAGGTGTTTTTTTGTGTGTCTCAGTCCGAACAAAATAGATTTTTCAATCAGCAAAATGAGATTTTGATGATTTGCCGGATCTTCTGTTCTCGCCTTATGATGAGCGGAGGAGGTGATTATGCTGATTTTAAAAGAGCGAACAGAATCGGCGGAACTGAGAACGTACAGAAGCTTACATGCACGAATGGACTTAGCGCGTGCAGACCAGAAACAGTTCGACTACCTTGAAAGCGGATATGAGGGAGAGAAAATCTTTGATGGATGGGTAGAGCACGCTGGAGAGGGGCTGATTTTAAACGACCTTCTCTTTGTCACCGGCGGAAGCCACTATCAGATGGATTCCCTTTACATCGCTCCGCAAAAAATCTATCTTTTTGAAGTGAAAAACATGTCTGGAGACCACTACATTGAAAAAGAAGAATGGATCTCATGCACCACAAAATCCGAAGTCAAAAACCCCCTTTTGCAGCTGAAAAGATGCGAATCTCTGCTTAAAAGGCAGCTTCAAATTTTGAGGTGCCCGCTTCCGGTTGAAGCCTACGTCGTATTTGTAAACCCGCACTTTCACCTTTACCACGCTCCCCTCCATTCTCCTATAATCTTCCCTTCCCAATGGGATCGTTTTTCCCTAAGACTGAAAAATATCCGTATGCAGCAAGGCCTCCACTCGGAGCTTGCGGAGAAGCTTTTATCACTTCATGTGAAAAAATCCCCGTATGAACGGCGGCCTGATTTTAGATATGAGGGGCTTCGGAAGGGGATTGTGTGCGGGGGGTGTGGGAGGTTGGGGATGGATCCATTAAGCAGGGACCAGCTGGTCTGTGTAAACTGCGGACAAAAAGAAAGATTTAAAAACAGTGTTTTGAGAAGCGTGGAGGAATTTCGTCTCCTGTTTCCGGATAGGAAAATAACGTCTGAACAAATACACGAATGGTGCGGAAATATAAAAAACAGCAGGTCTATACAAAAAATACTAAAAGAGAATTTTGTGAGAATTGGTCATTCGAGAGGCACTAATTATGAAGAGAAATAGTAGTTTTAATTTGGAGCACTTTCTTTAGTGTTGCTCTATTCGTTTGTGCTGCTAACTCTGGTTTAGAACACTTTTGGGCCTGAGGTCTACTCAGTTTGTGCTGCTAACTTTGGTTTAGAACACTTTTGACCTTTCTCTCTACCCAGTTTGTGTTGCTAACTCTGATCTAGAACACTTTCGGGCCTGTGCTCTACTCAGTTTGTGCTGCTAACTCTAGTTTAGAACACTTTCGATCCTTCTCTTTACTCGGTTTGTGCTGCTAACTTTGGTTTAGAACACTTTTGACCTTTCTCTCTACCCAGTTTTTGCTGCTAACTCTGGTCTAGAACACTTTCGGGCCTGTGCTCTACTTGGTTTATGCTGCTAACTCTGGTTTAGAACATTTTCGATCCTTCTCTCTACTCAGTTTGTGCTGCTAACTCATGTTTAGAACACTTTCGGGCCTGTACTCTACTCAGTTTGTGCTGCTAACCCTGGTTTACAACACTTTCGGGCCTGTGCTCTACCCAGTTTGTGCTGCTAACTCATGTTTAGAACACTTTCGGGTCTGTGCTCTACCCAGTTTGTGCGGCTAACCCTGGTTTACAACACTTTCGGGCCTGTGCTCTACCCAGTTTGTGCTGCTAACTCATGTTTAGAACACTTTCGGGCCTGTACTCTACCCAGTTTGTGCTGCTAACTCATGTTTAGAACACTTTCGGGCCTCAGCTCTACCCAGTTTGTGCTGCTAACCCTAGCTTAAAACACTTTCAGGCCTTCACTCTCATCAGTTCCTGCTGCTAACTCCTGCTTAGCGTACTTCACAAACCACAGCAGCACCAATTTATAATCTTCCCTCAAGTTTAGCTCACGATCTTCACGTTGCACTCTAAAACTTAGCCACCATCACTGATTCACACACAAAAAAACCGCCCCAAGACCAAAGTCTCCGGGCGGTTTTCTATCATAAAGCAATCCTTATTTTTTAAGGTTGTAGAAAGTGTGGATGCCATCGTATTTAGCTGTGTCGCCAAGCTGGTCTTCGATGCGAAGAAGCTGGTTGTATTTCGCAACACGGTCTGTACGTGATGGAGCACCTGTTTTGATTTGGCCAGCGTTTGTTGCTACAGCGATGTCAGCGATTGTGCTGTCTTCTGTTTCACCAGAGCGGTGAGAGATAACTGCTGTGTAGCCAGCGCGTTTAGCCATTTCGATTGCGTCGAATGTTTCTGTAAGGGTACCGATTTGGTTAACTTTGATAAGGATTGAGTTGCCGATTCCTTTTTCGATTCCTTCAGAAAGTTTTTTCGTGTTTGTTACGAACAGGTCGTCACCAACAAGCTGAACTTTGTCGCCTAGGCGCTCAGTCAGAAGTTTGTGGCCTTCCCAGTCGTTTTCATCTAAACCGTCTTCGATTGAGATGATTGGGTATTTAGAAACTAGGTCTTCGTAGAAGTCTACCATTTCAGCAGATGTTTTTACGACGCCTTCACCTGTAAGGTGGTATTTGCCGTCTTCTTTGTTGAAGATCTCAGAAGCTGCAACGTCCATTGCAAGCATAACTTGCTCGCCTGGTTTGTAGCCTGCTTTTTCGATTGCTTCGATGATTGTTTGAAGAGCTTCTTCGTTTGATCCAAGGTTTGGAGCGAATCCGCCTTCGTCACCTACAGCTGTGTTAAGGCCTTTGCCTTGAAGAACTGATTTCAGGCTGTGGAAGATTTCAGCGCCCATGCGTAGAGCTTCGTGGAAATCTTCAGCGCCAACAGGCATGACCATGAATTCCTGAATGTCAACGTTGTTGTCAGCATGCTCGCCGCCGTTGATGATGTTCATCATTGGAACCGGCAATGTTTTCGCGTTGAATCCGCCAAGGTACTGGTAAAGTGGAAGTCCAAGGAATTCAGCTGCTGCACGAGCTGCTGCCATAGATACGCCAAGTATTGCGTTCGCACCTAATTTACCTTTGTTTTCCATACCGTCAAGCTCGATTAGAAGGTGGTCGATTGCAACTTGCTCAGTTACGTCGAAACCTAATAGTTCAGGAGCGATTACTTCGTTTACGTTTTTAACTGCGTTAAGAACGCCTTTTCCAAGGTAGCGTGATTTGTCGCCGTCACGAAGTTCTACTGCTTCGTATTCACCTGTAGATGCGCCTGATGGAACCAATGCGCGTCCCATTGCACCTGTTTCTGTGTGTACTTCTACTTCTACTGTCGGGTTACCGCGTGAGTCTAATACTTCGCGTGCAAATACATCAACAATATATGGCATGTTAAAATTCTCTCCTTTTGAATGGTTATTTTTTAATTAACGTTTTGCCTGTCATTTCTTTCGGAAGGTCTACTCCAAGCAGGTCGAGCACGGTTGGCGCCAAATCGCCGAGAATGCCGTCTTCTCTCAGGCCTGAAACTTCCTTGGTAATAATTACAGGAACCGGGTTTGTCGTGTGTGCAGTCATTGGTTTTCCTTCAAGTGTGAGCACTTCGTCAGAGTTTCCGTGATCTGCAGTAATAATCGCTGTTCCGCCTTTTGCAATGATTGCATCTACAACCTTGCCAAGGCATTCATCAACCGTTTCAATGGCTTTTACAGTTGGCTCAAGCATGCCTGAGTGTCCAACCATATCAGGGTTTGCATAGTTCAGGATGATTGCATCATGCTTGTCCGCTTCGATTTCGCCAAGCAACGCGTCCGTCACTTCGTAGGCGCTCATCTCAGGTTTCAAGTCATAGGTTGCAACCTTCGGTGAATCAATAAGAATGCGTGTTTCACCCGGGAATTCCGCTTCACGTCCGCCGCTCATGAAGAACGTTACGTGAGGGTATTTTTCCGTTTCGGCAATCCGAAGCTGGGTTAACCCGTTTTGTGAGAGAACTTCACCAAGTGTGTTGTCAAGGTTTGTTGCTTTAAAAGCAACATAGCCGTCAACTGTTTCACTGAAGTGAGTCAGACAGACAAAATGAAGGTTTTTCGGATGCTTTGGTCCACGGTCAAATGAACGGAAATCTTCGTTTGTAAACGTATTTGAAATTTGAATCGCGCGATCCGGACGGAAATTATAGAAAATTACCGCATCGTTCTCGCTGATTGTTGCTACTGGTGAGCCGTCTTCTTTTGTCATGACAGAAGGAAGAACGAACTCATCATAGATACCATTTTTATATGAATCCTCCACTAAGTCAAGCGGATCTGTGTAGGTCGGGCCTTCGCCGTAAACCATGGCTTTGTAAGCTTTTTCCACACGGTCCCATCTCTTGTCGCGGTCCATGGAATAGTAGCGTCCTGAAAGGGTTGCGATTGCACCCACGCCATATTCTTCAATTTTCTCATTCAGCTCTTTGATGTAGCCTTCAGCTGTTTGAGGACCAACGTCACGTCCGTCAAGGAATCCGTGGATATACACGTTTTTCACGCCTTCTTCTTTGGCAAGTCTCAGCAGCGCATAAAGGTGTTCAATATGGCTGTGAACGCCGCCGTCAGATAAAAGTCCGAAAACATGAAGGTTTGTGCCGTTTTCTTTCACATGGTTCATGGCAGACAGGAAGGTTTCGTTTTTCTCAAACTGGCCTTCGCGAATGGCCACATTTACACGTGTTAAGCTTTGATACACAACGCGGCCGGCACCAATGTTTAAGTGACCTACCTCTGAATTTCCCATTTGGCCTTCCGGAAGTCCGACTGCCTCGCCGCTTGCTGTCAGCGTTGCATGAGGGTACTGATCCCAGTAACGGTCAAAGTTTGGCTTTTTCGCATGTGCAACCGCATTACCCTTTTCCTCATTGCGCAGGGCAAAACCGTCAAGGATAATGAGGGCGACCGGTTTTTTACTCATGCTTTCCTGCCTCCAGAAGCTGAAGGAAAGATTGTGCCTCAAGGCTCGCTCCGCCGACTAATGCTCCGTCGATATCTGATTCAGCCATGTATTCTTTAATGTTGCCCGGCTTTACGCTGCCGCCGTATTGAATGCGGATTGCTTCTGCCGCTTCGCTTCCGAATTTGTCAGCCAGTACTGAACGGATGTGAGAGCAAACGTCATTTGCATCTTTAGCAGATGAAGACTTGCCTGTACCGATTGCCCAGATTGGCTCATAAGCGATGACAACCTGCTTTAATTGCTCGTCAGTTAAACCTGCAAGAGCTTTTGTTACTTGATCAGCAACAAGGTCGTTTGTTTTTCCGGCTTCGCGCTCTTCAAGCGTTTCGCCGCAGCAGACGATTGGAGTCAGACCGTGCTTGAAAGCAGCGGCTGTTTTTTTGTTGACAGATTCGTCCGTCTCAGCAAACATTTCGCGTCTCTCAGAGTGGCCGAGGATGACGTATGATACGCCAAGGTCTTTAAGAGCTTCAGGGCTTGTTTCGCCTGTGAATGCTCCGCTTTCCTCAAAATGCATGTTTTGAGCACCGATTTTTACATCTGTGCCTTTTACAGCTTCTACAAGGCGGTCCAAGAAAAGAGCAGGAGCACATACAACTGCATCCACTTTCTCAGCAGAAGGCACAAGACCTTTTACTTCTTCGATGAAAGCTGCTGCTTCGCCCATGACTTTGTTCATTTTCCAGTTGCCTGCGATAATTGGCTTTCTCATTGTGTACACCATCCTAACTTAACAAGAATTATTTATCGTTTAATGCGACGACTCCAGGAAGTTCTTTGCCTTCCATGAATTCAAGTGAAGCTCCGCCGCCTGTTGAGATGTGATCCATTTTGTCAGCTAAATTGAACTTTGCTGCTGCCGCTGCAGAATCTCCGCCTCCGATGACTGAGTATGTATTCTCAGCTTCTGACAGCGCTACTGCCACCGCTTTTGTACCTTCAGCAAATGCATCAAGTTCAAAAACGCCAAGAGGGCCGTTCCAGATAACAAGCTTAGAGTTTTTAATGACATCAGCGTAGATTTCGCGTGATTTCGGTCCGGCATCAAGGCCTTCCCAGTCGCTTGGAATGCTGTCGATTGGAACGATTTTGATGTTTGCATCGTTAGAGAAATCATCTGCAACCACAACATCAACCGGCATGTAGAAATTCACGCCGTTCTTTTTCGCTTTTTCCATGAACGTTTTAGCAAGGTCAATCTTGTCTTCTTCAAGAAGAGATTTTCCTACTTCATGTCCAAGTGCTTTGATGAACGTGTAAGCAAGTCCGCCGCCAATGATCAGGTTGTCTACTTTATCTAAAAGGTGGTCAATGACACCAATTTTATCTTTTACTTTTGCTCCGCCAATGATAGCTGTGAACGGACGCTCAGGGTTGGAAAGGGCTTTTCCAAGTACTTCGAGTTCTTTTTCCATAAGGAATCCTGCAACTGCCGGAATGTGCTCAGCGATGCCTGCAGTAGATGCATGTGCACGGTGTGCTGCTCCGAATGCGTCATTTACATAAACATCGGCAAGCTCTGCAAATGCTTTTGCAAGCTCAGGGTCGTTTTTCTCTTCGCCACCGTAGAAACGGACGTTTTCAAGAAGAAGCACGTCACCTTCCTGCATGTCTGAAATCTTCGCTTTTACAGCGTCGCCGTAAGCTTCATCAGCTTTTGCAACATTTTTCCCAAGCAATTCTTGAAGACGCTCTGCAACTGCATTTAAACGAAGCTCCTCAACAACCTGGCCTTTCGGACGGCCCAGATGGCTTGCTAAAAGAACCTTTGCACCTTGCTCTGTTAAGTGCTGAATGGTTGGTAAAGCTGCGTTAATGCGTGTGTCATCTGTTACTTTGCCGTCTTTCATCGGCACGTTGAAGTCTACACGGCAGAAAACCACTTTGCCTTTTACATCGATGTCTCTTACTGACTTTTTGTTCATCTTCAGGAATTCCTCCTTTTATTGGAAATACAAAACAAAAGGGAGGGGGCTGTATTCCCCTTCCCCTTTGCACTCATTATATCGTTAGTTTTCGGTTAAAACCAAACTTCGTGCGACTTAAGAATTAAAGTCCTTTAGAAGCGATGTAGTCTACAAGGTCAACTACGCGGTTAGAGTAGCCTGACTCGTTGTCATACCAAGAGATAACTTTAACCATGCTGTCTTCCATAACCATTGTAGAAAGAGCATCGATTGTTGAAGAAGCAGGGTCACCATTGTAGTCGCCTGATACTAGAGGCTCTTCGCTGTAGTTAAGGATTCCTTTAAGGTCGCCTTCAGCAGCTTCTTTGAATGCAGCATTTACTTCTTCAGCTGTTACGTTTGTGTTAAGCTCAGCAACAAGGTCAACTAGAGAAACGTTTGGAGTTGGAACACGCATAGCTCCACCGTTCAATTTGCCTTTTAGCTCAGGCAATACTAGAGATACTGCTTTCGCTGCACCAGTTGAAGTAGGGATGATGTTTTCAGCAGCAGCACGTGCACGACGGTAGTCTTTGTGCGGAAGATCAAGAATTTGCTGATCGTTTGTGTATGAGTGAACAGTTGTCATCATACCGCGCTTGATGCCGAATTTGTCGTTAAGAACTTTAGCGAATGGCGCTAGGCAGTTTGTAGTACAAGATGCATTTGAGATAACATCGTGGCTTGCAGCGTCATATTTGTCATGGTTAACACCCATAACGATTGTGATGTCTTCATCTGTTGCAGGAGCAGAGATGATAACTTTTTTAGCGCCAGCTTCCAAGTGCTTAGCAGCGTCTGCACGCTTAGTGAAGAAACCAGTTGATTCAACAACAACTTCTACTCCGCGCTCGCCCCAAGAAAGTTTAGCAGGGTCGCGCTCTGCTGATACTTGGATTGTTTTGCCGTCAACAACAAGGTTGTTTCCGTCTACTTTCACGTCAGCATCCAGTCTGCCATGAATTGAGTCATATTTTAAAAGGTGAGCAAGCATGTTAGCGTCTGTAAGGTCGTTAACTGCTACAACGTCCACGTTAGGATTTTTAAGTGCTGCACGGAATACGTTACGTCCGATACGTCCAAAACCGTTAATACCAATTTTTACTGCCATGTTGAAATTTCCTCCTTTAGATAAGTGAGAGATTTTTTTGTGTAACTATATAATTAGGGATGAATATCCCTTATTAACTCTTTTGCGGCACCTTCATCTGTTATGAGAATAGAACCCTGTGCCTGCTTCAGATAAGCCTGTATGGCTCCGGCTTTTGAAGCTCCGCCCGCTACTGCGATGACGTTTTGAATCTTTTCAAGGTCACTCAGCTGCATGCCGACAGTCTGCACTTTGTGGACCACTTCCCCCTCCTGGTTGAAATAGTACCCAAATGCTTCTGCGACAGCTTCGCCCTGCTCTATCTTTATGTAATCTTCAGGCAGCGTTTTACGGCGTTCCGCCATTGTCTTAGCGTCTCCTATTCCGTGAACGACCATACTTGAAGATTTAATGAGCGAAAGCAGTTCTTTTATAGAAGGCTCTTCTGTAATCGAAAGATACGCTTCTTTGCTGAGCTGGTCCGGAACGTGGAGCAGACGGTAGTTGCCCATTGCCCGTTCGGCCATTTTTGCACAAATCGTGTTTGCCTGGTTTTCTACATTTTCACCAAGGCCTCCCCGCGCCGGCACATAAAGCTGCTCACGGTTTTTGCTGTCAGGCGTCATCATTTCTGCGACGGCTGCAATCGTTGTTCCTCCAGTGACAGCGACGATATTTTTCCCGGTCAGACGTTCCTTTATGCATGAGACGCAAGCTCTTCCCATTTCTTTTTTCACCCATGAGAATTGATCGCTGTCTCCAGAGACGACAATAACCTTTTTCAGGTTTAGACGTTCCTTTAATGTATTTTCCAAAAACGTTAAACCTAAAACATCCTTCATCGCTTCTTCCAGAACGTTCAGCAGGTGCGACCCTTCTTTTGTCAGCGTCATTCCGGCCGGGAAAATCTCTATCAGGTTCTGATCTTTCAGAAACTGAACTTCTCCCCTGAGAATCCGCTCGCTTATGCCGAGGCTCGATGAAAGGCTTCTTCTGCCGATCGGCTGCATCAGTCTTATGTACTGAAGGATCTGATATCGCTTTTGCATAACAAGAAGCAGATCAGGCAATAATTTTTTTTGGACTTCAATCAGTGATCTCATCGTATTAATTCCTTTCAAATAAGAAATGTGCCTTGATGCCCGCATCCGCGCATCTTGTTCCGGCTGACCTTTTTAACGAAATTTCTTATTTACTAAGAATCGCGGGACTTCATTTGTCCCTATATGACGTATTGTGTCCCACTGTCCGCAAAAAAAATCATCCCTGCTTCAATTCATATTCTAGCAGGGTGAATTCGCTTATTCAACTATTGTTTCTTGCTTTTTTTCAAGTAACCGCTTTCTTATTAATTCTTTTCTGATACGGCCGTATCCGATGATTTTTCCGTCACATTCTGCCACCGGTATCATCAGCTGATACTTTTCGAGCAGACCATCGTCTGAGTGAATATCGATAACCTGTATGTCCAGGTCCAAATCCGCTTTCAGCCCGTTTAATTCCTCGATGGCCTCCTCACAAAGAGGGCAGCCTTCTCTTGAGTACACGTTTAAAATCATTCCAACACATCCTAATATCGTTTTCTTGCAGATGAAGATGCAATGCCAAGCTGATCTCTGTACTTGGCTACAGTCCGTCTTGAAACTTCGATTCCGTGTTCCTGTGAGAGTGTGTCTGCAATTCGCTGGTCAGAAAGCGGAGACAGTTTATTTTCGCTCTCGATCATCTTTTGGATGAGTGATTTTACAGCCGATGACGTAATGTCCTGAGAAGTCTGCTCAAGGCCATTTGAGAAGAAAAACTTCAGTTCATACAGACCATGGGGTGTCTGTACGTATTTCTCCCTGACCGTACGGCTCACCGTGGACTCATGCACATCAATCACATCCGCTACGGCTTTTAGTGTCAGCGGTTTCAAAAAGTGCCCGCCTTTTTCAAAGAAGTCCGTCTGTCTTCTGAGAATTTCATGCATCACTTTCAGCATGGTCGCTTTCCGCTGATTCAATGTTTTCATCAGCCATTTGCACTGATTGAGTTTAGAAGAAAGATACTGCTTTACATCCGCATCATCAGTGGATGAAAAGGCAGCTTCATACGAAGAATTCACCCCGATTTTTGGTGAACTCCCTTCATTATACATCACTTGCCACTCACCGCTTACTTTCTTTACGATCAGCTCCGGCACAATGTAGCTGTCATGGGCATGATGAAAAGCAAGACCTGGACGGGGATGCAGCTTTTGGATAAAGTCCTGCACACATTGTATCTCTTTCAATTCCAGTTTCGTTTTTTTAGCAAGCTCTTTCCATGACTTTTCTGCAAAAAGATAAAAATAATCGCGGATAATCAGCTCTGCTGTCTGATTGCGCTCAGGCAGCCGCAGCAGCTGAAGGTAGATGCACTCCTGCAGGTTTCTGGCACCCACACCTGCAGGATCAAGCTTTTGAAGATTCTCAAGCTGAATCTGCAGTTCATCTTCGCTGATGCTGAATCTTTCTGCCAGCACCTGCAGATCTTCTTCTATATACCCGTTTGGATTCAGGGCATGAATCAGAATGTGCAGCGCTTTTTTCTCCTCGGGCTGCATTTTCATGCCAAGCAGCTGAGATTCCAGATGCTGCTGCAGAGTCGCCGTCCTGCTCGCTGCATTTTCAAGCAAGTCTCCTTTTTTTGAGGCATTTGCCGTTTTGAGGGCTGAGGTATGATACAATACGCCTGAATCAGGCTTGTCTTTCACATCGATGAGGGGATTTTCAAGGGTAAGGTCCTCTATGTAGGACGCGAGTTCCATAGAAGAGTACTGAAGGAGAGTAATCGCTTGCTTTAGTTCCTGTGTCATATTCAGTTTTAAGGACTGCTCTTGAAATAAACCTGCTTTCATATCCATAGATCGTTCCCCCTGCTGTTCATTTTACACGAAAACGGTCCGTCATTGAATGGAATAAACTTCAAAGGAGAGATCAATTTGAGCGAATTATTTTCAGTTCCCTATTTTGTACAGAATTTCAAAGAACATCTTAGACACAACGAGAACCAGATTCCTGAGCTTGATGCAATGAACCGGTATTACCGGTCGGTTGTTTCCACTCTTGTACAAGATCAGCTGACCAAAAATTCGGTTGTGCTGAAACGGATTCAAAATCTTGATGAGGCGTACAATAAGGTGAAAGCTACCTTGAAATAATTACCTGTTCACAAAATACGGATGATGATTTATCATTGATTATGTTGAGTCGCCAAGCGCGGCAATAAACACTTCTTGTCCAGTGCGGCTTACTGGACTGCTTACATACTATTCACATTCCATTAAAACATGCCCCGCCGGGAATTCCCTGCGGGGCTTTTTTTCCTTATTTTCAGCGAAACAGCCGTGCCCAGGTTGCAGGTCCGACAATTCCGTCAACCTTAAGCCCTTCTCTTCTCTGAAAATCCCTTACTGCCTGGGCTGTGACAGGGCCATAGACCGAATCAGCAGGAACACCAAGTTTCCTTTGGATTTCTCCAATATTGGATCCTCTCATGTACGGAGTCTTCAGTCTGTAAAGAGTCCCCGGAAACGGCTTTGGACGCCTTGGTTTCGCTCTGTTCAGCCTGCTGAACGTTTCCGGTCCGACAATTCCGTCAACGGGGATGCGCTGCTCCTGCTGAAATTGCCTCACCGCAGCCTCTGTTTCAGCTCCAAACGTCCCGTCCGCCCCGAATCTCGGAAGCGAGTATCCAAGGGAAATCAGCTTTTTCTGCAAAAATTGCACATCCGATCCCGAATCCCCGCTTCTTAGCACAGTCGTATCAATCTCACTGCCTGTTTCACGCTCGGGCGGCTGAACCCTGATTGGAGGAGACGTACTGCTGTCCCACGAATTATAGTACGCACGGACATCTCTTAAAAACTGGGCAAACGTTACGCCGTTTGGAACAAGCCAGCTTTCAGGATCTGAACGTCTTCTCGGGTCAAGTGTGCTGTGCGCGACAATTTTAGAAGAAGGATCAAGATTAAACCTCCGGCAAAGATAGGCATGGTACCAGACATAACGGTCATACGCTTCGCGGAAAACCCCCGTACGGCACAGCTCCACTCCAATTGCCGCATTATTCGCATCAGCCCCGAACAGCCGGTTGTCCTCGGGATTTGTATATAAATTATGATAGGCTCTCTCATTTAGAGGGATAATCTCAAGAATTTTTCCGTCATCTATAAATGTATGGGCAGACGCACTCGGCTGTGCATTATTAAAATAGGAAAAATGGTCATCTGCATCAGCAGAGTTATTGGCGGTCTCATGTGCAACAATGAAGAGAGGGCCGGTTAAACTAGTTCCCGGTCTCGCATTTCCAATTCGAATATAGCGCTGTTCAATCTGATATTTATCCGAAACACTCACTATTATCACTCCTTTATATAGTAGATGATAGAGTGAGGAGTTTTGGAAAGGCACTTACCCTGATGCATGAGCCTGTTTCCGTGAAAGTCTAGCAGGTTCGGCTTATCGTTCTTATAAAAAATGAAAAAGAGCTGCTTCCCTAAGGAAACAGCTCTCTATCATTTAGACGCGCTCGAGAGGATTCGAACCTCCGACAGACGTGGTACCGGAAACCACCGCTCTATCCAACTGAGCTACGAGCGCACGTATTGGCCAGTAGCGCTATTATACGACAAAACCTCAGCCTGTTTCAAGCGTTATTTTTCTTTGTGTCCAGAAAGCGCTATATTTTATGCACTTCCAAAATATACAGGCGGGCAGATTCTATTGTATGATTAGAAATACAGGCTTTACAACAGCGGCAGAACGGGTAAAGGGTTTATAACAGCAACAGCAGAATAAAGGAGATAAAACATAATGACAGACCGCTATTCAATAAATGTAAACGGTTCTTCCTTTGATTGGGATTTATCACAGGCAGCTTACCAATTTGAAGGAGATGAAGTCGTATTATTCTGGATTAATACGGCATTTAAAACATTTCTTGATTCAATTGAAGAAATTTCCGGGGAACAAGCAGCAAGAGTTGTACTTGAAACTGCAGGGTACCGTACAGGAGAAATTGTCAGCGACTTTTACAAGCGATCCATCGGAAAAACAGAGGATATCTTAAAGAGCCTGCCGAATACATATGTTACAGCCGGTTGGGGTAAAACCGCAATCGATGTTCTGTCCTATGACGACTGCAGAGCTGTAGTGAGGATCGAAAATGGCTGGGAGTATAAGGTTAACAAAGCTCAGGGCAAGACAGTGGAGGGTTCGTTCCTGGCCGGTCACTGGGCCGGCGTCCTAAGCGGACTGTTCGGGAAAACCGTCTGGTACAGGGTGGTGAAAAGCCAGACAAGCGGAGATCCGTATTCAGAATTTGAATTTTCGCCTTCCGGAATCACTCCCCAGCGAAATATCCGCTCACTGATTCAGGAGCAGGAAAGGGCTGACATGCTTGCACTGGAACAAAGTGTTGCTAAGCGGACAGCCGATCTTGTTGATTTGGTAAAGGAAATTTCTTCTCCAATCATCCCAGTTCTTGACAACATCATCGTCCTTGCGATGATCGGAAGATACGACGAAGCGAGAGCTGAGGAGCTTTTAACCAAAACACTCTCTAACCTGCCCGAGTATAAAGCGAGGTTTCTTATTCTCGATCTGACAGCTATTTCACAAGTGGACGAGTTTACAATCGACTTGCTTCAAAAGCTTGTTCAGGCTTCTGCGCTTCTTGGAACTTCATGCATTCTAGTGGGCATTTCACCCGAACTCAGCATGAAAATCGTCAGCTCGCGGTATCAGATGCAGAACATTCCATGCCTCTCTACGCTTAAACACGGCATTCACTACGCCCTGGCACAGGAAGGACTGCATATCTCAAAAAAATAGCTCCTTCTTCTCCAATCGTTTGAAAAAAAGAAAAATTGGGTAACATGGTTACAGTTACTAGCTCTGACATATACATAAGAGGTGCCTTAAAGATGCTCAGGCGGCAGCGTTTCGTTTGACCTTTATTGACCTTAGTTGTATGATGAGAGTACATAAATTTACCTTTACTTTAAAGGAGGAAATACGATGAATTTAATTCCTACAGTTATTGAACAGACAAACCGCGGTGAACGTGCATATGATATTTACTCACGTCTTTTAAAAGACCGCATCATCATGCTTGGAAGCGGAATTGATGATAACGTTGCAAACTCAATCGTTTCTCAGCTATTATTCTTAGAAGCAGAAGATCCAGAAAAAGACATTTCTATCTACATCAACAGCCCTGGCGGATCCATCACTGCCGGTATGGCCATTTACGATACAATGCAGTTCATCAAGCCGCAAGTATCAACAATCTGCATCGGTATGGCAGCTTCAATGGGAGCATTCCTTCTTGCAGCAGGCGCCAAAGGCAAGCGTTATGCCCTTCCAAACTCTGAAGTCATGATCCATCAGCCTCTTGGAGGAGCGCAAGGCCAGGCTACGGAAATTGAGATTGCTGCAAAACGCATCCTTTTCCTTCGCGACAAGCTTAATCAAATTCTTGCAGACCGCACAGGCCAGCCGATTGAAGTCATCGCGCGCGACACAGACCGCGACAACTTCATGACAGCAGAGCGTGCACTTGAGTACGGCCTGATTGACAAAGTCATGGACCGCAATACGTTAGCAGACAAAAAATAAGAAGCGCAAAAAGAACGGCATCGTGCCGTTCTTTTTTTATTTGGATTTTACAGCCAACTCCCCATACAGGTGCAAACTGCCTCTTTTTCTAGCAAGATCTTGACCATTTGGCCGTTGATTTTCGGCTCTGTACCTGGTCGGGCAGCTATCTCATGGTTCTGAACAATTCCAATTAAGAGAGATTAGTGCGTTACATCCAACAATCAATGCAATACGACCAACTTCGACTATTTTACAACCAACTTTGACTGCGTAACGACCAGCTTCCCCCGATTTACAGCCAACTCCCCATGCGAACGCCAAATACCTCTTTTTCTAGCAAGATCTTGACCATTTGGCAGTTGCTTTGCTGCACCGGACCATTACAGTCACCTGCCGGTAAACTTGCGCCATAAAAAAAACGGCCCAAAGGCCGTTTTTAAGCTTCCTGCTTTACGTATTCTGTTAAAACTTCAAGTGCTTCGTTTTCGTCGTGGCCTTCTGCAATCAGTGTTACGGTTGATCCTGAGCTGATGGCAAGGCTCATGAGCCCCATAATGCTTTTTGCATTCACCTTTTTTCCATCCTTCTCAAGGAAGATATCTGATGCGTACCTGTTGGCCTCTTGTACAAATAATGCTGCGGGACGTGCTTGTAAGCCTGTTTTCAAACGAACTTCGACCTGTTTTTGAGCCATGTGAATCCCCTCTGCTTTCCCCTTTTATTTGATTGTTACCGGCTGGCCGTTTCTAAGCTGTTCTGCAATTTCGTCCAATTTTCTCAGGCGGTGGTTTATGCCTGATTTGCTGATTTTTCCGCTCGAAACCATTTCTCCGAGCTCTTTCAGCGTGACATCCTGATACTCTACCCGCAGCCTTGCAATTTCGCTTAATTTATCAGGCAGAGCTTCAAGACCCATTTTTTCATCAATGTATTTAATATTTTCAACCTGGCGGATCGCAGCACCAATTGTTTTATTTAAGTTAGCGGTTTCACAATTGACGAGCCTGTTTACGGAGTTTCTCATATCCCTCACGATGCGTACATCTTCAAAGCGCAGCAGCGCCTGATGGCCTCCGATAATACTCAAAAACTCAGAGATTTTTTCCGCTTCCTTGAGATAGGTGATATACCCCTTTTTCCGCTCAAGTGTTTTGCTGTTCAGGTTAAAAACATTCATCAGCTCGCACAGTGCATCATTATGCTCTTTGTACAGAGAGAAAATTTCCAGATGATACGAGGATGTCTCAGGATTATTCACTGAACCTCCAGCAAGGAACGCCCCTCTGATATACGATCTTCTGCAGCACTTCTTTTTAACGAGATCTTCTGAAATGCTTCTAATAAAGGTGAAATTCTCCCCAAGGATGCTTAAATCCTCTAAAATTTCACGGGCTTTCTCTATCAGCCGAACGATATAGACATTATTCTTTTTCAAACGCATTTTTTTCCGGACAAGCAGTTCAACAGAAACGTCATACTGCTTTTTTAAGAGAGTATATATTCTTCTGGCTATTGCTGCATTTTCAGTCTGAATATCTAGAATCAATTTTCGATTCGAAAAAGAAAGAGAGCCATTCATCCGGATGAGTGCAGACAGTTCTGCTTTTAAACAACATGGTTTAAGTTCTATGTTAGTCAGTTCTTTTTTTGTTTCAGAAGCAAAAGACATCGTTCTGCACCCTCCAATCAGTATGAATGCATTCGTTTGCACTCTTTATTTTATTGCCGTTTTCCGCGGATTGTCAGGAAAGGCTCCGCGGAAAGCCTGGGTCTTATCAAGTAATCATCTCATACAGGAGCTTTGCTACCTTTACGGTGTCATGCCGGATGACGTTATTTTCATAGGAGACAATCTTATCGTGGACAATTTCAAGCCCCAGTTCACGGAGTGCCTCGAGATCATAGTTTACCGGTTTTGCCAGTTCTTCTGCATATAATGCTTTCATCATATCAGGAATCACTTCATCATTCACTAATATTGTATCGATGAACTTGCATTTCATATGGTCATTGAGTGCTCTTACATGATCAGATGCTGTGTAATCAAGGGTTTCACCCGCCTGTGTCATCACATTGCAGATGTACACTTTTTTGGCTTTTGCCTTGCATACCTCATCACCGATTTTTGGCACGAGCAAATTCGGCAGGATACTTGTATATAGACTTCCCGGTCCTATGAGAATGAGGTCTGCCTTCCGGATGACGTCAATTGCTTCGTCGAGGGGCTCAATCGTTTCGGGTGAAAGAAAGACCCGTTTGATTTTTTTCCCTGAGTAAGGAATTTTTGATTCTCCCGAGACGATAGTTCCATCTTCCATCTCTGCATGGAGCACAACGCTCTTGTTCGCAGCCGGAAGGACTTTTCCCCGGACATTCAGCACCTTGCTCATCTCGGTGACCGCGTGGAAAAAATCTCCCGTGATGTTCGTCATGGCGGCAAGAATCAGGTTCCCAAGAGAGTGCCCAGTCAGGCTGTTGCCTTTATTGAAGCGGTGCTGAAACAAATTTTCAACAAGGGGCTCCACATCTGAGAGCGCAGCTAACACATTGCGTATGTCACCTGGCGGCGGAATACTCAGTTCATCGCGGAGCCGGCCAGAGCTTCCGCCGTCATCTGCTACAGTCACAATCGCAGTAATATCCACAGGGTATACCTTTAAGCCCCGCAGAAGAACAGATAAACCGGTTCCTCCGCCGATTATGACAACGTTTGGCCGTTTAGAAGGAGCTGTCATTAATGACGGCTTCTGCGCTCAATATCACGGTGTGATACGTGCGTCTGGTAATCGTTTTTGTAATGCTTCGCAATGTGTTCCGCCAATGTGACCGAACGGTGCTGTCCGCCTGTGCACCCGATCGCAATAACAAGCTGGCTCTTGCCTTCCCGCTTGTAGTAAGGCAGCATGAACGTCAGCAGATCGAGCACTTTTTCAAGGAACTTCTGCGTTTCCGTCCATTTAAGGACATAAGAGGACACTTCCTCTTCAAGTCCTGTTTTTGGCCTCATATGGTCAATATAGTGAGGATTCGGGAGGAATCTGACATCAAAAACCAGATCCGCATCAATCGGAACCCCGTATTTAAAACCAAATGATAGCACATTGACCGAGAAGGTATGCTCGGCATCTTCCGCAAACTGCTTCAGAATTTTTTCTCTGAGTTCGCGCGGCTTCAGTTCTGATGTATCAAAAATAAGCTGTGCACGGCCTTTCAGCTCCTCAAGCAGCTCCCGCTCATTTTTGATGCCTTCAAGCGGCAGACCTGTCGTTGCAAGCGGATGGGATCTCCGTGTCTCCTTGTAGCGTGTCACAAGAGTTGCATCCTTTGCATCTAGGAACAGGATCTGCGGGCTGATCCAGGTTGTCTCAGCTATATCATCAAGCGCCTGAAACAGGCTTTCGAAAAACTCTCTTCCCCTAAGGTCCATTACAAGGGCAACCTTGTTCATCTTTGATCCCGATTCTTTCATCAGTTCAAGGAATTTAGGCAGGAGCGTCGGAGGAAGGTTATCCACGCAGAAATAGCCCAGATCTTCAAAGCTCTGAATCGCTACGGTTTTTCCAGCTCCGGACATGCCTGTAATAATGACCATCTTGATGTCCTGAACACTGCCTGTACTCATTTTGATTGCCTCCTCTCACATTCTCGTTACGTGTATATTGGTATGTCTGAGCAGACTACTGCGGATCCAGGCGGTAGGCAAGCAGCTCAAAATCAGGTGTATATGTGAATGTGCCGTAGATCAAGCCTGCCCCCTTCATCATGAATTCAAGAATATGATGATCTCCCGGAGCCATTGGAAGCTCTGCGACTTCTTCAAGCGAATGCCACTTCAGCTTTCCTTCTTCGGACTGGTCCACATTTTCGCCTGTAAATTCAGTAGCGAAAAACGTAAACATCATCCATTCGGAAACAATTTCATTTCCTTCTTTAATAATAAAGGTAAAGATGCCTTTGATTTTTGGGTTTTTTAAATATATGCCTGTTTCTTCGCGATATTCCCGTATGACAGTGTCCTTAATTGATTCACCCTGCTCCATCTTTCCGCCGGGTGCCACCCACCATCCTCTTCTCGGTTTTTGCAGGAGAAGAATTTTATCGTCCTGTACTAATACGCAATTCGTCACTCTTTGCAAAACTCTTCACCTCTGGATTTAATCGGCAGGCCGTCATTGTTTTTCTTCCTTTTTATTATACTATTTTGCGCACAGCCTCACAATGAACGGGGGCTTGCGGCACGATTTTATTTTCTTGTTTTCTGCTGGAAACAGCACTTATGTATATATACGGCATGTACGAAGGAATGTTTCAGTTTTTTGGACAAAAAAAAGGAGTACGGGAAAGGGCGCCCGTACTCAAAAAATATTTATAAAAGGGGGTCAATTACTATTTATATAGTACCCCATTATTATTTCAGTGGTGTTACAGGAGAGTTAAAACAGAGTTACGTTTTTATGAACTTGTTTAAAGCTTTAACGTTTTATTAGTTTGCCGCTTTAATTTTTTCCATCAGTTCTTCTACGTAATGCTGTACACTCTGTGCGGCAATAGAACCGTCGCCTGTTGCTGTAACAATTTGGCGAAGGGATTTCTCACGGATATCGCCTGCTGCAAAAATACCCGGCACCTTCGTTTCCATGCGGTCGTTTGTTTCAATATAGCCCTCTTCGTTTGTAATGCCGATTGACTGGAACGGTTTAGAAAGCGGCAGCATGCCGATGTAGATGAATACGCCGTCTGTTTTCATGTCTGTTTCTTCGCCGGTTTCCGTATTCACAAGAGTGGCACTTCCTACCTTGCCGTCTTTTTCGTTAATTTCTTTCACCGTGTGGTTCCAGATAAAATCAACCTTTTCGTTATCAAACGCGCGCTGCTGCAGAATCTTCTGCGCGCGGAGCTCATCACGTCTGTGGACGATTGTTACTTTAGATGCGAAGCGTGTCAAGTACACCCCTTCCTCAACCGCAGAGTCACCTCCGCCGATAACGATCAGCTCTTTGTTTTTGAAGAATGCGCCGTCGCATACTGCACAGTAGGAAACGCCGCGTCCGCCAAGCTCTTTTTCGCCCGGAACGCCGATTTTTTTGTATTCGGCACCTGTTGAGATAATGACGGCACGCGTTTTGTACTGCTTGCTTCCGGCAACAACGGTTTTGTATTCTTCGCCGTCGATGATTTCTTTAATGTCTCCGTAAGCATATTCGGCACCGAATTTCTTCGCATGATCAAACATCTTTGTTGATAGGTCCGGTCCGAGAATATGGTCAAAACCCGGATAGTTTTCAACATCTTCCGTATTGGCCATCTGGCCGCCCGGCACGCCGCGCTCAATCATCAATGTTGAAAGATTTGCCCTTGACGTATATACAGCTGCTGTCATTCCGGCAGGTCCAGCACCGGCAATAATGACATCATAGATTTTTTCTTCAGACATCGTTCAATCACTCCTTGGATTCGCACAAATAATTCGTATACGGGACGCTTCTCCCATACTTCTATCCTATAAAAGATAAGGATTTCATGCCATTTATTTGCTCACGACCAGAGGTTCCGGATGTAAGCTGAATATTTGGACAGGGTTTTGCCGGATATGGAGTATTGCTTAGCCGTTTCCGTCTGTGTCACTTTATAGCCGTTTTCCTTCTTCCAAACATACTCAAGTGCTCCTGCCCATGCAAGATGGTTGCTTAAAGGCAGCTCTTCACGTTTTGCTTTCAGAGCCGTCTTAAAGAAAAACAAGTAAAGTCCTTCATTCAGACCCTCGTTGTTTTTAAAGAGAACCTGTGCTGCCTGGTAGGTGAATCTGGATTTCTCCGACACGCTTTTTTTGATCTCCCCATTAACATGCGCAATTGCGAGATCCATAAACTCTCTTTCGAATGCAGACTGGGGAATTTTTGATGTTTTAAAAACCTGAATTTGATCGAGCTGATTCGTTTCAGCTGCTAAAAAAATTGCCAGCAGACGCTCTTCAATCGGCATGGTCATCGGCCGCTCCACTGACACTGTCTCTTTAGCCCACGGCTCTGATCCCTCTTTTTCGGGATTCATCTCAAGAACGCGGTCAAAGCAGCTTCTTGCAAACTGTTCTCTTCCAGTAAAATAAGCGGAATAAGAAAGCCAGTAGTAAAACGTTTCATCACCGTCAAATCCCTGTCTGTAGATTGCCTTCAGCCATTTATAAGCAAGCTCGTACTGTCCGACAAGAGCAAATGTCGCACCAAGCTTATATCTGTGTTCAAACAGAATCGGGTGGATTCTCCCCATGCGCTGTGCGAGTTCTTCCACTTTGTCATCCTGGCGTTCATAATAATAAAACACCATTAAGTTGCACAATGCATGAAGGTTGCCGGGGTTTTTATCCAGCACCATATCAAGGTGTTCTTTCGCCCGCTCGACATCTCCCATGTAAAAATAGGCCAGGGATAAGTTATTGTAGGCAGACCAGAACTCAGGAAAGTCTGCGGTAATTTCCTTCAGAAGCACAATCGCTTCTTCAAGCTTTCCGTTCTCAAGAAGGGATTTTGCTGCATCCTGCTTCACGATCAGTTCGTCAGAGTCAGAAAACAGATCTTCCTCATCCGCGCTTTCAATTGTCAAAAGCTCCAGAAGATCCTCCGTTTCTTCGATAAATTCGCCGTCCGGCTCCTTAGACTGGTATTCTGTCGCACATTTATAGGCTTCATGAAAAAGACCCAGATGCGCGTAATTATTGGCCATAAAGTAATGGCACTCTGATAACCCGCTATCAAGGTTTTTTAGAATATATGTTAAAAGCTCGTTTGATTGCTGATATTTTCCAAGTTCGGTATAGATGGCTGCAAGCTGGCTGAGCATTACGATATGATCAGGCTCAAGCTTTATGGCACGCTCAATCCACTTGCCCGCTCTTAATAGGTCTCGCTCCCGATAGGCTTTCATGCCCTTACGGTAAAAGTACTGTCCGTCTTGGAAGAAAGGGACAATCTGCGCTTTCTGTTCACTGTTGGTTGATTGTTTACCCACTGAAATCCTCCATTTCTTTACTTCTGCCGTAGGTTAGTATACCACACTGGGGAAGTACAACAATAGCAGGCGGCAAAAATTAAAATCTCTTGTTCTATCATGGTCAAAAGAACAGCGGGGCAAACAATTTACAAGCAGAACAGGATAATCCGCTTGTACCTTTTTCCGCAGGATTGCAGGGAACTTAACCTGTCACACACAACAAAAAAAGCCCCAAAATGAAGGGCTTTACTTTGATGCATGACGCTCTTTCAATACACTTAAAACTTCATCGAGAGGCAGCTTCTGTTCTCTGAGGAGCACCATGAGATGAAACAGCAGATCGGCTGCTTCCCATTTCAGTTCCTCCGCGTCGCGGTTTTTGGCAGCAATGATGACCTCAGATGCTTCCTCGCCGACTTTTTTGAGGATTTTGTCTACTCCCTCTGTGAAAAGGTAGGTTGTATAGGAGCCCTCAGGCATTTCAGCTTCGCGCTCTGCAATCAGCTTTTCAAGAGTGCTCAGGATGTTAAAGCGGTCGGGACCTGATTCCTGCGCCTTGCCGAACAGCGTTTCGGAAAAACAGGAATAGGCGCCGGTATGACATGCAGGACCTGCAGGCTTCACTAATACAAGAAGGGCATCCTGATCACAGTCATACTTCAGCCCCTCAACCTCCTGGGTGTTACCTGAAGTTGCCCCTTTGTTCCAGAGCTCCTGTCTTGAACGGCTGTAAAACCAAGTCTGCTTCGTCTCGATTGTTTTTTGAAGCGATTCCTTATTCATATAAGCAAGCGTAAGAACTTCTTTGCTTGCTGCATCCTGTACGATGGCAGGGACTAAGCCATTTTGATCGAATTTTACGGATTCCAGGTTCATCTGACTAACACTCCCTGCGTTTTTAAGTAGTCTTTTACTTCTTTTACGGACGTTTCTTTATAGTGAAAAATAGAAGCCGCCAGTGCGGCATCCGCTTTTCCCTCTTTAAATGCATCAGCAAAGTGATCCGCATTGCCGGCACCCCCGGACGCAATCACGGGAACCGTTACAGCGTCGCTTACCATCCGGTTCAGCTTCAGGTCAAACCCGCTCTTTTCTCCGTCGCTGTTCATGCTCGTCAGCAGAATTTCCCCGGCTCCGCGCTTCACTGCTTCTCTTGCCCATTCGGTTACTTCCCAGTCTGTTTTCTCTCTTCCCCCATGTGTGTACACCAAATAAGTTCCCGATTCCGCATCAAACCTTGCATCGATTGCAACGACAATGCACTGGGAGCCAAAAAAGCGGGCGCCTTCTGTAATAAGCTCCGGACGCAGAACCGCCGAAGTATTGACAGACACCTTATCAGCTCCTGCACGAAGAATTCGTTTCATATCCTCAAGGGAGTTGATGCCTCCGCCAACCGTAAAGGGAATCGCAAGCTGAGCGGCTACACTCTCCACAACGTCTGCCATTGTTTTTCTGCCTTCATGGGATGCAGAAATATCGAGGAACACAAGCTCGTCTGCCCCCTCTTTGTCGTAAAACTTCGCCAGTTCAACAGGATCTCCCGCGTCACGAAGCCCTAAAAACTGGATGCCCTTTACGACCCTGCCGTCTTTGACATCAAGGCACGGGATAATACGTTTTGTGATCATGCCCGCTCCACCTCTTCCAGCGCTTCCGCCAGATCAAACTGGTTTGTATAGAGCGCTTTTCCGACGATAGCTCCGGCAACTCCGTTTGCCGCAAAGGCAGCTAAAATGACGAGGTCATTCAGCGAACTGACTCCTCCTGATGCGATTACTTCTTTGCCTGTCGCTTTTGCCATTTCACACACAGCATCTACATTCGGTCCGGAAAGCATGCCGTCTGTTGCGATATCTGTGAAAATGAAGGTTTCAGCACCGGCTGCAGCAAGCTCCATTCCAAGTTCAGTCGCTTTAACAGTCGAGGTTTCCACCCAGCCTTCCGTTGAAACAAAACCGTCTTTCGCATCAATGCCAATTGCAATTTTCTCTCCGTACTTGGAGAGCATTTTTTTCACAAATTCAGGATTTGAGATGGCAGAACTGCCAAGAATGACGCGGGAAACGCCATTTGCAAGGTAATAGTCCACATCTTCCTCAGAGCGGATCCCTCCGCCTATCTGCACCTTCACATCAAGCTTTCGTGCAACTTCAATCACATGATTGTCATTCACACGTCTGCCTGCTTTTGCACCGTCAAGGTCCACCATGTGAATCCACTCGGCTCCTTTTTCAGCAAATACTTTCGCCATTTCAAAAGGAGAATCGCCATACACGGTTTCCTTTGCGTAATCTCCCTGTATGAGACGGACACATTTGCCGCCCCTCATATCAATGGCGGGATAGATGATAAATTCACTCATGGTTTCACCTTCTCTTCAACAATTTTAACAAAGTTCCTTAAGATTCCGATTCCAGTATGACTGCTCTTTTCAGGATGGAACTGTGTTCCGTAGACATTTCCTTCGCCAACCACTGCAGGTACTTCCACACCGTAATCTGCGGCTGCGATCACTGTTGCATCAGCTTCTGCTTTTACGTAATAGGAGTGGACAAAATAGGAGTACCCTTCCTCAATCCCATCCAGCAGTTCACTCTCTCTGTTCAGGCGAAGCCTGTTCCAGCCCATGTGAGGAACCTTCAGCTGTTCTCTTTTCATGACATCTTCCGGAAAATGAACGACGGTCCCCTTCAAAAGGGAAAGTCCCTCTGTGAGGCCGTTTTCCTCGCTCGAATCAAACAGCAGCTGCATGCCAAGGCAAATGCCGAGCAGCGGTTTTTCTGCACGTGCAGCCTTCTGTATGTACGCCGCCAATCCTGTTTCGTTTAAAATGGCCATTGCGTCTTTAAATGACCCTACTCCCGGAAGAATAAGACCGGACGCCCGGTCAAGCTCTTCAGGGCTGTCAGAAATGAAATAGGAAACATTCAGGCGTTCAAGCGCCTTGCTGACGCTGTAGAGGTTCCCCATGCCATAATCTATAATCCCGATCATTTACAACATTCCCTTCGTCGACGGCACTCCTTTGATCCGCGGATCAATCGTTGATGCTTCATCAAGCGCTCTTCCCAGTGCCTTAAACACAGCTTCAATCATGTGGTGGGTGTTGCGCCCGTAATGAACAATGACGTGAAGGTTGATGCGTGCTTCAAGAGCAAACTTCCATAGGAATTCATGAACAAGCTCTGTATCAAAATTGCCGACTGTCGGACTCGGGAACTCTCCCTTCAGCTCGAAGTGAGGACGGTTGCTGAGGTCCACCACAACCTGGGCGAGTGCTTCATCCATCGGAACCATCGCCTGACCGTAGCGTTTAATGCCTCTTTTGTCTCCAAGAGCTTCTCTGAAGGCCTGTCCAAGACAGATGCCGATGTCTTCTGTTGTGTGGTGGCCGTCAATTTCCGTGTCGCCGTTAGCTGCAACGGTCAAATTAAACTGGCCGTGTTTTGTAAAAAGGTCCAGCATGTGCGTCATAAACGGCACGCCTGTATTGAGTTCTGAGATTCCTTCTCCATCTATGGCAAGAGAAAGGGAAATATCGGTTTCATTCGTCGTTCTTTGCAGACTTGCTGTTCGTTCCATTTTGACATCCTCCTATTTTAAGCGCTCCTCAATGGCGCGTGCATGTGCTTCAAGACCTTCAAGACGGGCAAAGGCCGCAATCTTTTCTGCTGACTGCGCAAAAGCTTTTTCACTATATGAAATGATGCTCGTTTTCTTGATAAAATCATCGACAGAAAGCGGACTTGAGAACCGTGCCGTACCGTTAGTAGGCAGAACATGATTCGGGCCTGCAAAATAATCGCCGACGGGCTCAGAGCTGTACCTTCCAAGGAAAATGGCTCCCGCATGACGAATACTGCCAACCAGCTCCATCGGATTCTCTGTCAGAATCTCAAGATGCTCAGGCGCCAGTTCGTTGACAGCCGCAACTGCTTCTTCAAGTGAATCCGCGACGTAGATATACCCGTAATTTTCAATCGATGCAGACGCGATATCTCTGCGCGGCAGCGTCTGGAGCTGCTTTTGCACTTCTGAAGAAACGGCCTCGGCAAGCTCCATTGAATCTGTGACAAGCACACTTGATGCAAGGGCATCGTGTTCTGCCTGTGATAAAAGATCTGCCGCCACTTCTCCCGGAACAGCAGTTTTATCAGCAAGAACGACGATTTCGCTTGGACCTGCTATCATATCGATCGCGACATCTCCAAATACTTCTCTTTTTGCCAGAGCCACATAAATGTTTCCGGGCCCCGTTATTTTATCAACCGGTCTGATGGTTTCCGTGCCGTATGCAAGGGCTGCAACCGCCTGCGCTCCGCCGGCCTTATAGATCTCCTCCACGCCAAGCTCTTTTGCGGCGACGAGGACGCCTGCAGGCAATGTGCCTTCTTTATTCGGCGGAGATACAAGCACGATCCGTTTCACACCTGCTGCCTGAGCCGGAATGACGTTCATCAGAACAGAGGAAGGATAGGCAGCCGTTCCGCCCGGTACATAAACACCCGCCGCGTCAAGTGGCGTGATTTTCTGCCCGAGCATCGTCCCGTCCTCTTTATACGTCATCCACGACTCGCGCTTTTGCTTTTCGTGAAATGACCGGATATTTGCAGCCGCTTCGCGGATAATGTCCGCCGTTTCCTGATCTATTTCCTGATAGGCAGCCTGAGTTTCAGCTTCCGTTACCTTTAAATCAGACAGTGACACGCCGTCAAATTTTTCCGTAAAAGCAAACAGGGCTGTATCTCCCTTTTGCTTCACCTCTTCAATAATTGATTTCACCGCATCACGCTGAGTTTCTGTCCCTGAATCAATGGATCGTTTTAATGATGCGGACGCGCCTGAAAGTCGCTCAATTCTCATAGCGCCTCCCCCTCTACAACAGCTGAAAGACGGCTGACAAGCTCGTCAATCTGTTCATCCTTCATTCTGTAGCTTACAGGGTTTACAATCAGCCGCGAGGTAATGCTGCAAATTTTCTCAAACTCCACAAGACCGTTTTCCTTCAGCGTGCGTCCTGTTGAAACAATATCGACAATCCTGTCAGCAAGCCCGATCAAAGGTGCAAGCTCAATGGATCCGTTAAGCTTAATAATTTCAACCTGCTCTCCCTGCTCCCTGAAATAGGAGGAAGCTACTCCCGGATACTTCGTGGCCACTTTAGGAGCCACTGCACCTGTGCCGCTGCCCCCCGGCAGACCAGCTACAGCCAGGTAGCATTCGCTGATTTTCAGATCAAGCACTTCGTACACATCCCGCTCTTCCTCAAGCATCACGTCTTTACCGGCAATCCCGATATCCGCAACCCCGTGCTCAACATATGTGGCAACATCCATCGGCTTAGCGAGGATAAATCTCATCTTTTCGGCCGGCACCTCAAGAATGAGTTTACGCGATTCATCAAATTCAGGCGGCAGCTTGTACCCTGCTTTTCTGAGCAGGTCAGCCGCTTCGTCAAAAATTCTTCCTTTCGGCATGGCAATCGTCAGCATGTTACTCATCCTGCTCTCCCTTTCTTGATCCGATAAAATAACTCACGTCCGTAAACTGCTTCGTATAGGAGTCAACATCATTGACACCCGTAATATCCTGCATCGTCACCCGTTTTCCCTGTCCGCGGAGTTGAGCAGCCTGTGTAATGGCTTCTGCTCTTCTCTCCCCGCTGTAAAGGATACAGTGAATGTCAGGATGTTTGTCTTCTTCTCCAAGCGATTCAATGAGCCTGTCGAGCCTGATACCGAATCCTGTTGCCGGAGCCGGAGTGTTAAAGCGTTCAAGAAGCTTGTTGTACCGACCTCCGCTGCCGACAGGAAATCCGATGTTTCCTGAGTATACTTCAAACAGAATGCCTGTGTAATAGCTCATATGGCTGACAATATTCAAGTCAAGTTTCACAGATTCCGCTGCTCCAAAATCCTTCAGATGCAGCCACAGTTTTTCAAGCTCCGCTGCCGCTTCTTTTGCTTCTTTGCTTGAAGCAAGCTCAGACGCAAGTGCGAGTTTATCCTCGCCGCCTCTAAGCTGAAGGAGCTGAAGCAATCTTCCTTTATCAATGGAAGACAGAGGCAATCCTTTCACATGTTCTCTGTACCCCACGTAGTTCTTTTCGTAAAGAAAACGGCGAAGTACATCTGCCCGCTCCTGATTCCCGAGAATTTCCTTGAAAAGAGCATCTGCAAAGCCGATGTGGCCGATGGCAACCTTGAAATCACGCAGACCGGCCTCTTTCAGAACGGCAATCATAAGGGCAATTACTTCCGCATCACCGCTTGTCGTTGCATCTCCAATGAGTTCCGTTCCGATTTGCTCAAACTCTGCCGGACGCCCTCCCTCGCGCTGCTGTGCGCGGAAGACGTTCGCATCATACGCCAGTCGCAGCGGGTAATCATCCTGATAAAAACGGGATGCTGCCACACGTGCAATCGGCGCGGTCATATCAGGCCGGAGGACCAGCGTATGTCCCTGCTGATCGAGAAGTTTAAATAGCTTGCTTTCTGAAATGGCGGATTGAACACCGACAGTATCGTAAAATTCAAGTGTAGGCGTTTCAATAAACTGAAATCCCCATTTTCCAATTGCATCGGTCATCCGTTCCTTGACCTGTTTTTTTGTATGATAGAGCGATGGCAGTGTATCCCTCATGCCAAGCGGTTTTTCAAACATAAACATTCTCTGCTGCACCTCTTTCACGAAAAGTTCCGAATCCTTTAGTTCGCTAATATAGTAACATGCTACCAAAATAAAGCTGGGTTCGCAAGTCATAATGTTTCTTTCTTATTCTTTCTGTTTGTTTGATTTCCTTTTTAAAAAAATTTTTAAACAAACGTTTGATTAGGTTTAACTGGCTGAAATCCGGGTATATAGAAAGTAATATTTCCCCCAATGATCATAGAAAACCGGCCTGGATGTTGCAGGCCGGTCCTTTTTTTGTCTTTTTTCTTGTAGGTTGTTTGTGTGCTGATTGTAGATTTCAAAACGTACCCGTTCCCTTTCGCTCCAGAAAATCAGCTTCGCACCGCACTTGTCTCCGCTCCCTGAAAGGAACAATCCAACTGCTTTTGTGCCCTTCACACTGGTTTTCGCTCCCTGAAGGGAACAATCCAACTGTTTTTGTTCCCTTCGCACTGGTTTCATCTCGCTGAAAGAAACAATCCTACTGCTTTCGTGCCCTTCGCACTGGTTTCATCTCGCTGAAAGAAACAATCCTACTGCTTTTGTGCCCTTCACACTGGATTCCGCTCCCTGAAGGGAACAATCCTACTGCATTTGTGCCCTTTACACTGTTTTCCGCTCCCTGAAGGGAACGATCCAACTGCTTTCGTGCCCTTCGCACTGGTTTCATCTCGCTGAAAGGAACAATCCTACTGCTTTTGTTCCCTTCGCACTGGTTTCCGCTCGGTGAAGGGAACAATCCAACTGCTTTCGTGCCCTTTGCACTGGTTTCCGCTCCCTGAAGGGAACAATCCTACTGCTTTCGTGCCCTTTACACTGTTTTCCGCTCCCTAAAGGGAACGATCCAACTGCTTTCGTGCCCTTTACACTGTTTTCCGCTCCCTGAAGGGAACGATCCAACTGCTTTCGTGCCCTTCGCACTGGTTTCATCTCCCTGAAGGGAACGATCCAACTGCTTTTGTGCCCTTAACACTGGTTTCCTCTCACTGGAATTTCGTTTGAATAAACTAACTCTGCAAATTATAAAAGGAACTAATAAAAAAACACCGGCCGCAGCCAGTGTCATTGTTTTTCATATAGCGGATCTTTTTCATTCCGTTCTGCCATTTCTTCTTTTGTGTAGATGATTCTCATCGGGTTGCCTCCGGCGAATGCTCCGGCGGGTACGTCCTTGTGGACAAGGGTGCCGGCAGATACGATTGCGCCGTCGCCGATTTCTACTCCGGGGAGAACGGTGGAGTTTGCGCCGATCATGACTTCGTCGCCTATCACGATGTCCCCAAGCCTGTACTCGCGGATTAAGTATTCATGGGCAAGCAGTGTGGTATTGTAGCCGATGACCGTATTTCTTCCGACTTTAATTTTTTCCGGAAACATCACATCAAGCATCACCATCAGCGCAAAGGATGTCTGCTCGCCGACCTTCATGCCGAGGAGCCTGCGGTACATCCAGTTTTTCATGGATAAAAACGGCGTGTACCGCGCAAGCTGGATGACGGTGAAATTGCGGACAACCTTCCAGAAAGGTACGGTATTATAAACGTGCCAGAGTGAATTCGGGCCTTTAACAGGATACCTAGTCGTTCTTCTCAAGAGTTATTCCTCTCCAAGCACGCTTAACAGATCGCTCATCTTGTTAAGCATGTAGTCCGGCTGAAAGCCTTCCAAATACGCTGCTCCCTTGATGGTCCATGCTACACCTGCTGTCTTGGTCCCAGCTGCTTTTCCCGCATCAATATCATGGTAATTGTCGCCGACCATTATCGCCTCTTCGGGGGAAGCATTCAGCTTTTCGAGAGCAAGCAGGATGGGTTCAGGATGAGGCTTCGCATTTTTTACATCATCAAGTGTTACGACCGTTTCAAAGAACTTGCCGAGTCCGGTCAGCTCAAGCCCCATGTTCACGGTGTTCCGGATTTTTGTTGTCACGATGCCAAGCTTGAAGCCTTTTTCATGCAGAGCCTGAACCGTTTCGTACACCGTTTCAAACTGTGTGACAAGCCGGTCGTGCTGATCATGGTTAAATGTGCGGTAGGTGCTGATCATTTCATCTACGCGCATCGGATCCATTTTCACGAACGTCTCATGAAGAGTCGGGCCAAGAAACGGAAGCACATCCTCCCTCCCGTATTGATTTGGATAGTAAAGATTTAACGTATGCAGGAATGATTCAATAATTAAGTCATTTGTGTTGATCAATGTTCCGTCCAGATCAAACAATACGGTGTTAATTTTCATAAGTTGCTTCCTTTCTGCTTGTATGTTCAAATCTGTCCCAGATCGCCCCGACTGCCATTGTCAAAAGAACGGCCGTCACAATCCTGATAATCAACAGCGGAAGCACAGGAATGCCGAGAGGTACGAAAATCAGCGTATCCTCAACAACCGCATGGCAGGACACCAGAAAAATAAAAGCAAGCGTCAGGTCTCTGTAGCTGACCCCGTCCTCTTCCACCGCTTTGATCATGACTCCGGCACCATACGCGAGACCGATCGTTAAACCCGCAACCATCGTCATAGACGTATTTTCCTTCATGCCGAGCATTCTTGTGACAGGCGCCATCCATCTTGAAAAGGCCGCCAGGAAACCTTTGTCCTTCAAATACTGAATAATGATCATCAGAGGAATGACGATCAGCGCAAGCTGCACGATACCGAGGCCTGCTTTTTGAACGGCGCTGAGCCCAATCTCCAGATAGCCTTCCGGAGCAGCCGCCTGCTTCGGAATAAACCCGTACTGAGCCGTCTCTGCTCCGCCTTTCCACAGGAGATTGATCATAATCGCCGAGCTGACAGCAAGACTGATTCTGACAAGCAGAATCACCCAGATCTTGATGCCGACTTTAGCAGCCACGGTGGATTCAATAATCAAATTATGTGAAAAAGAAAGCATGACAGCTAAGATAAATACTTCTTTCACCGATAAATCAAGCGTTAAAATCGCAGCAATTCCCGCATACAGATTCAGCATATTGCCAAGCACAAGCGGAATGGCCGCTTCCCCTGAAAGCCCGAAAATTCCCATGACCGGCTGGATCAGCTTAATCAGCCAGGGAAGAACGGGTGTGTGCTGAAGCAGGCTGACGATCAGCGTAACGGGGAAAATTACCTTTCCAAGCGTCCAAGTTGTCTGAAGCCCTGCCTGAAATCCCTTTTTTAAGCTAGTAATCAGAAACATCCCCTTATTCAGCTGATTCTAAATAGCGTTCCTTTGAATAGCCTTTGACTCTTCTGAAAATCAAAACAGCGATCGCAGCAGCAATCAGGCCGAGTGAAATGACCTGGGCGATGCGGAGCGACTCCGTCAGCATCAGGCTGTCCGTCCGCATGCCTTCGATAAAATAGCGTCCGACTGAATACCAGATGATATAGGTGAGAAACAGCTCGCCGCGGCGCAGATTCGCTTTTCGGAGAAGCATCAAAACGGCGAATCCGGCAAAGTTCCACAGTGATTCATACAGGAACGTCGGGTGATAGTAAGTCCCCTCAATATACATTTGATTAATAATGAACTCCGGCAAATACAGCCCTTCAAGGAACTGGCGGGTAACCTCTCCTCCGTGAGCTTCCTGGTTAATGAAGTTGCCCCACCTGCCGATTGCCTGACCTAAAATGATGCTCGGCGCGCCAATATCGGCAAGCTTCCAGAAAGAGATTTTTTTCACTTTGGCAAACACAAAGCCCGTCACAAATGCGCCGATCAGACCGCCGTGAATCGCAAGTCCGCCGTTCCAGATCTTCACGATATCTCCCGGATTCTGAGAGTAATAGTCCCATTGAAAAATCACGTAGTAGATCCGCGCGCAGATAATCGCAATCGGAATCGCAAATAAGACAAGATCAACAAATGTATCCTTATGAAGCCCTCTTCTCTCGCTCTCGCGCACCGCAAGCCACAAACCGAGCAGCGCACCCACTCCTATGATCAGTCCGTACCAGTGCACCTGAATCGGTCCAAGCTCCAGAAACACCGGATCTATCGGCGTAAAATTCTCCTCCATGCTTTCTTTCCCCCTATAGATGATTATGCGTCATCGTGTTCTGTATCCGTTATGACATCCGTTAATTTATTTGTAAACTGTTCGGCGGCATTCAGTCCCATGCGCTTCAGTCTGAAGTTCATCGCAGCCACTTCAATGATAACGGCGAGGTTTCTTCCGGGACGGACAGGAACTGTCAGCTTCGGAACATCTGTATCAATAATTTTCATTTTTTCTTCATCAAGACCAAGTCGGTCGTACTGCTTTTTCGGATCCCAGATTTCAAGATCGATGATGAGGGTAATCCGTTTATAGCTGCGGACTGCGCCTGCTCCGAAAAGCGTCATGACGTTAATGATGCCAAGACCGCGGATCTCAAGCAGATGCTCAATCAAGTCAGGTGCATTCCCAATCAGCGTATCCTGATCCTCCTGGCGTATTTCTACACAGTCATCTGCGACTAGGCGGTGGCCGCGCTTAACAAGTTCAAGAGCGGTTTCACTTTTTCCCACGCCGCTTTTTCCGACAATCAGGACACCAACTCCGTACACGTCAACTAAAACACCGTGCACAGCCGTTGTCGGCGCAAGCTTCCCTTCAAGAAAATTCGTCAGATGACTTGATAGGCGTGTTGTCTTTAGCGGGGAACGGAGAACAGGCACCGATTTTTCTTCAGATGCATCTGTCAATTCTTTCGGAATCTCCATCTCGCGTGAGACAATAATAGCCGGAGTAGAGTCCGTGCAGAGCTGATCCATGCGCTTCATTTTTTCCTCGTCCGTCAGCTTCTGAAAAAACGTCAATTCTGTTTTTCCGAGTATTTGGACGCGCTCTTTCGGATAGTATGTAAAAAATCCTGCCATTTCCAAACCCGGGCGGGACAGGTCACTCGTCGTAATCGGCCGGTTAACACCTTCTTCACCGCTGATGAGCTCTAAATGGAACTTTTCAATTAAATCTTTCGTGCGAACTTTCGCCATGATTTGTTCCTCCTCGTTCTAAAAAGTAAGAGAGTATTTCATGGGCACAAACTATTGCCTGACCGGAATGGAAACCAGGTCACGACTCTTGTATTCATGCCTTTTTTTCTAATTCAGAAGGACAATTAAAATCCCTTCTTATTTTAGCACTTTTGCCTTTTAAACGGAAACCGGGATTCCCCGGCCTCCAAATTTTTATAAAAGGGCGGGACAAACACCGCTACTCTAGCATACCGAACGCCATATATTACTAGAGAAAAGAATTTTACTAGGAGGACTGCACGTGAAAATAGCCATTGATGCCGGACACGGCTACACTACTCCCGGAAAACGGACAGTAGACGGGATGAGAGAGTACGAATTCAACCGTGCTGTGGCAAATGAAATGAGAACGCTCCTTGCAGGCTACGAAAATGTCACGGTGCTGTTTACACACTCAGACGCGCGTGATGTCCCGCTGCAGGAAAGAACCGACAAAGCCAATACGGAACTTTGTGATGCATTCGTTTCAATCCATGCGAATGCATTCGGAAGCGGAACCGCATGGAATGACGTAAAAGGAATCGAGACATATGTACATGATTCAAGGCCGCAGCAGGCACTTGCCCTTGCAAACGCCGTTCAGAAAGAGCTGATTGAAAAAACGAAGCGGACAGACCGCGGAGTAAAAGCGGCAAACTTCCAGGTTCTGCGCGAAACAAAGATGACAGCCATTCTGATTGAATGCGGCTTTATGACCAATCAGGAGGAAGCTCAGGCTCTGAAGTCAGCCGCATACCGGAAACTCTGTGCAGATGCCATCACAGAAGCTCTTGCCGCCTTTTACAAGTTGAAGAAAAAAGCGCCGCTCCTCCTCCCGCAACCGGCAAGCTTTATAAAGTTCAGGTAGGGGCTTTTGCAGATAAAGCGAACGCAGATGCTCTGGCAGATGAACTTAGAAGCAAGGGGTACAGCGTCATCGTGCTTGCTGAATAGCCAAACTGAGAGAGACAGCCCACAGGCTGTCTCTACTCTTTTAATTCAAGTAAAAAGCGCTCTTTTGGAAGCTTCTTTTTGGACCGGAATTTATTCAAATAAGGAGAATACGTATCAACCTGGATCTGTTTTTGATCCGGCTTAAAAAAAAGCAGTCTCATAAATCCGTTGCCGCCGTGCTTTTCCGCCTGATAATTGGCAAGCATCTGAAAGACCCTCTGATCAGGCGATAACCGTGTTTCAAGGAATCCTGTGCCGTAATAATGTCCTGATAAAACAAGCTGGACATTTTTGTTCTTTAAAACCACTTTCTGGTAGAGTTCCTCCCCTGCGGGACTCCGTTCACTTTTGAAGTTCAAATAATCATGAAAGGCAAGGATCGCTTTGTGGCCGCGGTATTCCCTGAGCACTTTGTTCAGCCATTTAATCGCTCCGCGGTTTAATTCAAAGCCCATATAAATCATGATATAGGGCTGATTCTGTATCGTCAGCAGATCGTAGTGGCCCCGGTTATTCTCAAATGAGCCCCCGTAAAATGGCTGCCTGATAAACCGGTGATAGCCAAAATTGTCTGTAAACACCCGGTACGGATCATCCCCGTGAACGAGGTCATGGTTCCCCGGAAGAACACCATAGGGAATACGGGTCATATCCAGCATTTTCATGATCTGATCTGTCCGTTCCCACTGCACCTCATCATTCGGTTCATTCACAAGATCGCCTGTATGAAATACATACTTAATATTGTATTGATCCCTGTTCTCAATAATCCATTGAATTTGCTTGATCATAATTTCAGGGTAGGTTTTTGCATAATACTGTGTATCCGTGAGCCAAACAACCGTATCATCTCCTTCTTCAAAAGAAATGGCTGCATACGCCGGCCCGGTTGATAGAGAACTGAACAGAAGCATAACGGCAAAACAGATTTTTTTCATGACATTCACCCATTTATAGAGTGCCCACAAGCGTTCTCCTTATGTTTGCGGATTTACATTTGCCCTCATTGGTCTATACTAGAGATGGAAAAACAGGAGAAGGAGACAGATCTATGCTAAAGGATTTTAAAAAGTTTGCCATAAAAGGCAACGTCATTGACCTTGCAGTCGGGGTCATCATCGGTACAGCTTTCGGCAAAATTGTCACATCTCTTGTCAATGACATCGTAATGCCGCTGATCGGGATTCTTATTGGAGGAGTAAACTTTTCGGGACTGGATTACTCCTTCGGAAAAGCAATTGTTAAATACGGTGCCTTCATGCAAACCATTATCGATTTCTTCATCATTGCGTTTTCTGTGTTCTTATTTGTCCGCTTTTTTGAACGATTCAAGACAAAGGACGAGCAAAAGCCTGTCCCCACTCTTACAAATGAGGAAAAACTTCTGACAGAAATTCGTGACCTTCTCAAAACTCAGCAGGAAAGAGAGCATTAAAAAAGGCGGACAAATGTCCGCCTTTTCTATTTCTTCTTGCTTTCCTTCAGGGGTTCAACAACCCCTTTTTGAATCAGCAGGTGAAGCAGGGAAATGACAATCGAAGCAAGCACAGCGGTGCCAAAACCGTCAATGTTAAACGAGTCTCCCATAATCCCCTGCGCAATCATCAGTGTAATGGCATTGATGACAAACAGGAAAAGACCAAGAGTAAGAACCGTAACAGGAAGTGTAAGCAGGATCAAAAAGGGCTTCACTAAAACGTTTAAGACGGAAATGAGCAAACTTGCTATGATCGCAGCGCCCACACCGCTAATATGAAAAGATTCAAAATACCCCGATACAACAATTAATATTAATGCATTGACCAGGATACTGACTGCCCATCTAATCATGGCTATCTGACATCTCCTTCATTCGGCACAAGGAAAACCATCGCTATATAAAGAAGACCAAACGGGAAGAACGCTGTTGTCAGCAGCAGGATGATAAAAATAATCCGTAATAGGGTGGCGTCAATGCCGACATAATCAGAAAGTCCTCCAAGCACACCGCTGATCATTTTCTTCGATTGCGATCTGTACAATTTCTTCTTCATAGTGGATTACCTCTCTTTCAGCGTAATGGAACCTGTTTTTGAATCTGCAATCAGATTCATAACCGGACCTTCCTGTGCAGCTGATTTAACACGCAGTTCTTTCTGCATGGAGTCATTCTTTTCATAGAGCACTTCAAGATCCGGCAGATCAGCAGAAACGGATCCAAGATTTGATTTCAGTTCGCCGTTAATGGCTGTCTGTACGGGAACAAGAACTTCCACGTTCCCAGTTGCAGTTTTGGCATAAAGCGTGCGGCATGTTTGCTCTTCAAGCTTCAGCACCATGTTGCCATTAAAGCTCTGGACATCAAGTCTTTCAGATTCCCCTTCAAATTGAATCATGCCGTGGATCGTTTCTGCTTCTGTATGAGCAGCTTCAATTCCGGCAAGTCTGATCTGGCCGTTGGCCGTTTCGGCTTCAAGCTTTTCTCCCTTAAATGAATAAACGGAGATGAGGCCGTTGGCTGTTTTTGTGCGAAAATCCTTTATCTTTAAATTTTCCCCGCGTATTGGACCGCTAAACAGTTTAATTTTTACAAGCTCATATTGCTGTTCCGGTAAATAAAGAGTCATGCTGACTTTAACGGTTTTCTTTTCTGTATAAAAACGGAATGCGCCATCATCAAGGCTGCAGTTCGTATTTTGGATAAATATCTCCTTCGCCTGTTCGGCGTTTTCAGCTCTGTAAACCTTGATATCACATTCTGCCCGTACATCCTGCTGCGGCCATGACTGCAGCGTGACACTTCCGTTTAAAATCTGAATGTCCAAATCGCGGATATCCGCATTTTCGTAGTGATATACATGCTGGACACTGACCGATTGGCCAAAGTTCAAATCAAGATCCATCTCCTTCACCTTTTTAACGGCGGAATCGATATCGAGTTCTTTGACTTTTTTCACAGCTGTATCAATAAACAAGGCAAGTTTTGACGACAGGGCAGAGGACGGCGCAGCTTTTTCTTTTTCAACAAACGGCCCGCCAAAACCAGTATGATCGGCCATAGATGCCGTCTCTTTTTGGGCATATTCTGATTCAAGACCTTCAATAAGTGTTAACGCTTCGCTTGCTGACAGCTTTCCCTGTTCAACCAATTCCAAGATGCGTTTCTTCTGATCCTTCACAATTCCTTCCCCCTATTTATGTAATGGCAAAGCCTTGAGTCATCTCAAAGCTTATACGGTTTTCAATATTTTAATCCCCTGCACAATGTTGTAGACAAACACTGCAATGTTGACAACCCCAATCAAAATGAACGCAAAAATCATAATCCCAACCGCCAGTGCCTCAGGGGAACCGGCAAGACCTGCAAACAGCATCATGAAAAACGGCAGGATCAATGTTAACAGCGGAACCAAATGAGAAAACAGCGACTTTTTAGCGTGCTGCTTCACATCACGCTCATCCGCAATAAAATACACGATGATCGGAAATAAAAACGGGGCAAAAAAGATACTAAAATAACAGAGTGAAGACAGTAGTTTATTTGTGTTCATTTCACGTCAGCTCCTTATATCAAGTATACGACTGAGTGCAAGATAAGTTTCATTCTTTTTTGGGCTGGAGGCGGAAAAGTACAAACTGCTGGCCATCTCAGGGGTGAGTTGAGTGTGTTTTGATTGGTAAGATGGTCTTTCTCGGAGATGAGTGCCATCAAACTGGAAAATCTTTGGATTGATGGTTTCTATCCCGGAGATAAGTGCCATCAAAACGGAATATCTTTGGATTGATGGTTTCTATCCCGGAGATAAGTGCCATCAAAACGGAATATCTTTGGATTGATGGTTCCTATCCCGGAGATGTGTGCCATCAAAACGGAAAATCTTTGGATTGATGGTTCCTATCCCGGAGATAAGTGCCACCAAACTGGAAAATCTTTGGATTGATGGTTCCTATCTCCGAGATAAGTGCCACCAAACTGGAAAACCTTTGGATTGATGGTTTCTATCCCGGAGATAAGTGCCATCAAATACAAAAAACCACCGCTTGATGGTTCCATCTTAAAGTGTTTTTGTATCATAAAGCCCGGCGCAAAAAGAATATCCCCTATCATAAAAAAACAGCCCCCGCCTTATAAGGCATGGGGGCTGCAGTTATGCTTTCGCAACGGCTTCTTTTTCTTTTAATGCTTTTTTCATCCGTTCGCGGTCGCGTTCGAGGATCGGTTTTAAATATTTGCCCGTATAGGAGCCTTTTACTTTTACTACTTCTTCCGGTGTGCCTGAAGCAACGATCTGGCCTCCGTGATCTCCGCCTTCAGGGCCGAGGTCGATGAGATAGTCTGCTGCTTTGATGACATCCAGGTTATGTTCAATGACCAGCACCGTATCGCCATTTTCAACGAGACGCTGAAGGACTTTCAGAAGACGTGAGATGTCATCTACATGAAGGCCTGTTGTCGGCTCATCCAAAATGTAAAGAGAGCGTCCAGTTGAACGGCGGTGAAGCTCAGAAGCAAGCTTCACGCGCTGCGCTTCTCCTCCGGACAGGGTGGTTGCCGGCTGTCCGAGTGTGATATAGCCAAGCCCGACATCGTAAATGGTTTGAAGCTTGCGCTTGATTTTCGGGATATTTTCGAAGAAGGATACAGCATCCTCAACCGTCATTTCCAGAATATCCGCGATGTTTTTGTCTTTGTATTTGACTTCAAGTGTTTCTCGGTTATAGCGTTTCCCGTGGCATACTTCGCACGGCACATACACATCAGGAAGGAAGTGCATCTCGATTTTGATAATTCCGTCACCGCGGCACGCTTCGCAGCGTCCGCCTTTTACGTTGAAGCTGAAACGCCCTTTTTTGTAGCCGCGCACTTTCGCTTCATTTGTCGTCGCAAATACATCTCGGATATCGTCAAACACTCCCGTATAAGTGGCAGGGTTTGACCTCGGCGTGCGGCCGATCGGAGACTGGTCAATGTCGATGACCTTATCAAGCTCTTCAATTCCTTTGATTTCCTTATGCTCACCGGGCTTCGTTTTGGCACCGTTCAGTTTTTGGGCAAGGGACTTGTGGAGAATTTCATTCACAAGTGTACTTTTTCCTGACCCGGAAACGCCTGTTACGGCAACAAAAGTTCCCAAAGGGAATTTAGTTGTGACGTTCTTCAGGTTGTTTTCGCTTGCCCCTTTAATCTCAATATATCTTCCGTCAGGTTTGCGGCGCTCAACCGGCAGAGGAATGAATTTTTTACCCGACAGATATTGTCCCGTCAATGAATTCTTGTCATTCATGACGTACTCCGGCGTGCCTTCGGAAATGATCTGCCCGCCGTGGACACCTGCGCCAGGTCCTATATCAATCAAGTAATCCGCTGCAATCATTGTATCTTCATCATGCTCGACGACTATGAGCGTATTTCCGATATCCCTCATGCTTTGAAGTGTCTGAATCAGCCTATCATTATCCCGCTGATGAAGGCCGATCGACGGCTCATCCAGAATGTACAGAACACCCGTCAGTCTGGAGCCAATTTGCGTGGCAAGCCTGATCCGCTGGGCCTCACCGCCTGAAAGAGTACCGGCAGCACGGCTGAGCGATAGATAGTCCAGTCCTACATTGTTCAGGAATCCAAGCCTCTCCTCAAGTTCCCTGAGGATCAGTCTTGCAATCTGCATTTCTTTCTCAGTTAAATTCAGGCTTTCAAAGAAAGCGATGGCTTCATGAACCGAAAGAGCTGTGACCTTTCCGATATGATTTCCGTCAACAAGTACTGCAAGACTTTCTTTTTTTAGTCTGTGTCCTTTACATTTAGGGCATGCCTGCTGAGCCATGTATTTCTCCATTTGCTCGCGGATGTAATCAGAGCTTGTCTCTTTGTAGCGGCGTTCCACATTCCGGATGACCCCTTCAAACTGAATGTAGTTTTCGCGCACCTGTCCAAAGTCATTTTCATAGCGGAAGTAGATTTCATCACTGCCGCTGCCGTAAAGAACTTTATCTAAAAGGTGTGCCGGTATATCCCTGACCGGAATATCCATCGGAACACCGTAATGATTACACACTGCTTCAAGCAGCTGCGGATAGTACTGCGAACTTGTCGGCTCCCACGGCGCTAGCGCATGCTGTTTTAAAGACAGGTCTTTATTCGGCATGACTAGATCAACGTCCACCTCAAGCTTTGTGCCAAGTCCGTCGCATTCATTGCAGGCGCCAAACGGGCTGTTGAATGAAAACATTCTCGGCTCAAGCTCGCCAATTGAAAAACCGCAGATCGGACAGGCGTGATGTTCGCTGAACAAAAGCTCTTCTTCACCGATGACATCAATCACAACTCTGCCTTCCCCGAGACCGAGGGCAGATTCAAGAGAATCAGCCAAACGGGCTGAAATCCCTTCTTTTATCACAATCCGGTCAATCACAACTTCAATCGTGTGCTTTTTGTTTTTCTCAAGACTGATCTCATCGCCGACTTCCATCATTTCCCCGTCGACCCGGACGCGCACGTAGCCCTGCTTTTTAATGTCTTCAAACACCTTCGCATGTGTTCCTTTTCTTCCAGAAACAACAGGTGCAAGCACCTGCAGCTTTGTCCGCTCAGGATATTCAAGGATCCGGTCCACCATCTGCTCGATCGTTTGGGACGAGATTTCAATATCGTGGTTTGGGCAAGTTGGTCTGCCGATGCGCGCAAACAAAAGTCTCAGATAATCATAAATTTCCGTGACAGTCCCTACTGTAGAACGGGGATTCCGGCTTGTTGTTTTCTGGTCAATTGAAATAGCAGGTGACAGGCCTTCAATCGAATCAACGTCCGGTTTATCCATTTGCCCAAGAAACTGGCGGGCATAGGCAGAGAGCGATTCAACATATCTCCGCTGCCCTTCCGCATAAATCGTATCAAATGCAAGCGACGATTTTCCTGAGCCCGATAAGCCTGTCAGAACAACGAGCTTATCCCGCGGAATCGTCACATCTATGTTTTTTAAATTGTGAGCGCGCGCACCTTTCACACTAATTTTATCGAGTGCCATCTAGTTTCATCCTTCCGCTTTAAGCTCTAGTATCAGATCGCGAAGTTCGGCAGCACGCTCGAAGTTGAGCCCTTTAGCCGCTTCTTTCATCTCTGATTCCATTTGCTGTATGACTTTTTCGCGCTCTTTTTTAGACAGCTTGCCGAGTTTCGGAAGAGCTGATTCCAGTTCTTCCGCATCTTCAGGGGCAATAACAGCGCGAATCGTCTCGGCAATTTTTTTCTGGATTGTTTTCGGCTCTATGCCGTGTTTTTCATTGAAAGCCTTCTGTGTTTCACGCCGGCGTTTTGTTTCATTTATGGCAATTTCCATGGAATTTGTCATTTTATCGGCATACATAATAACGTGTCCGTTTGAGTTCCGGGCAGCACGTCCGATTGTCTGAATCAGCGAGCGTTCCGATCTCAGGAAGCCTTCTTTATCCGCATCAAGGATGGCGACAAGAGACACTTCCGGAATGTCGAGTCCTTCCCTGAGGAGGTTGATTCCGATTAGAACATCAAATTTCCCGAGGCGCAGCTCCCTGATAATCTCGATTCGCTCGAGTGTTTTGATTTCAGAATGAAGGTAGTTAACCTTGATGCCGATGTCTTTCAAATAATCCGTCAGATCCTCGGACATTTTCTTTGTAAGGGTCGTAACGAGGACGCGCTCGTTGCGCTCTATTCTGGCATGAATCTCCCCGATGAGGTCATCAATCTGACCCTGAATCGGCCTGACATCAATCGTCGGATCAAGAAGCCCTGTCGGACGGATAATCTGCTGCACCATTTCAGGTGTATGATCAAGCTCGTACGGTCCTGGAGTTGCAGATACAAACAGGATGTTATTGATATGCTCTTCAAACTCGCCGAACTGAAGAGGACGGTTGTCTTTGGCAGACGGCAGACGGAAACCGTGATCGACAAGCACCTGCTTTCTCGCCTGGTCCCCGTTGAACATCCCTCTGATCTGGGGAATCGTCACATGCGACTCATCAACAACAATCATAAAATCCTTCGGAAAGAAATCGAGAAGCGTGTAAGGAGTTGAGCCGGCCGGGCGGAGCGTCAGATGCCTTGAGTAGTTTTCGATGCCTGAGCAAAAGCCCATTTCCCGCATCATTTCAAGGTCGTATCTCGTACGCTGCTCAAGGCGCTGCGCTTCAAGCAGCTTTCCGTTTTCGTGAAGCTCTTTCAGCCGCTCTTCAAGCTCTTTTTCAATATTTCCGATTGCGACTCTCATTTTTTCTTCGCGGGTAACGAAGTGGGATGCCGGGAAAATGGAGACATGCTCTCGGTCGCCCTTGATCTCGCCGGTTAATGCATCAACCTCGCGGATGCGGTCAATTTCATCCCCGAAAAATTCAACCCGGATGCACTGTTCGTCTCTTGAAGCAGGGAAAATCTCCACAACATCCCCGCGCACCCTGAACGTTCCGCGCTTAAAATCAATATCATTGCGCTCATATTGTACATCCACAAGCTTCCGGAGAAGCTGATTGCGTTCAATGTCCATGCCCGTGCGCAAAGAAACGACCAGGTCGCGGTATTCTTCAGGAGAACCGAGGCCGTATATGCATGATACACTGGCAATAATAATGACATCTTTCCGTTCAAACAGCGAGGCGGTAGCGGAGTGCCTCAGTTTATCAATTTCATCATTGATGCTTGCGTCCTTTTCAATGAATGTATCCGTCTGCGGGACATAGGCCTCCGGCTGGTAATAGTCATAGTAGCTGACAAAGTATTCGACTGCATTGTTCGGAAAGAACTCTTTAAACTCGCTGTACAGCTGTCCGGCGAGGGTTTTATTATGGGCAATAATAAGCGTCGGTTTGTTCACTTCCTGGATGACGTTTGAAACGGTAAACGTCTTCCCGGTGCCTGTTGCTCCAAGAAGCGTCTGATGCTTCTTCCCTTCTTTAATGCCCTGGACGAGCTGCTTGATCGCGGCTGGCTGATCGCCTTCCGGCTTATAATTTGATACTAACTCAAAACGATCGCTCAACAGGAGGACCTCCATTCGTATGTAATCAGTATTCATATTTTACCATAATCGCAGAGAAAAACACTAAAAATACGAACGATAGTTCGTATTTTTTTTTCGACATTTTGGTTTGATTTTATCATTATCGCCTGAAAAAGCGATTTAAATGCTTATAGTTCTTATTTCAATACCTTTTTAGGACGGATGATAAACCGAAAGACAGTTTTGTTATATGAAGCCTGTTTTGCACAGCAAAAAAAACCCGCTCCCACCGGGAACAGGTTCTAATTGGTTTTTTCATTTCTCGTCCTTTTGGCCATTTTAGCTGCGTACATGAATCCTGCAATAACCGACACCGCGTCAAGAGCGATGAGCAGCCAGGAATCCATGTAGCCTTTTGTGTAGGCTGCAGCAAGCAGGGCGATTGTCAGCACCGCTGCCACGTAGTGATTATACGTCACGCGGGCAAACAGCGTGAGAATGACAAACGGCAGGACGAGAGCCAGAGCTGCTTTCAGTAACATGCGATCAGCCCCCGCTTATTTATCTGTAGCTGAATAGCTTTGATAGTCATTTTCCTGCAGAAGATCGATCAGTTGAATGTCTTTATGGTTTTCACTGAAATGCCTGAAGGTAAATTCGTTCTCAAACAGAACGGCATACTGGTCGTTGCGGTCGCGGACAAGAAGGCTTCTTGAATCAAAGAAGCGCTTTTCAAACTTGTCGTTCCCGATCCATCTTGGAATGCGGTCGCCCATCGGCACGAATTCGATTTCGACGTTATATTCCGCTCTCATGCGGTATTCGAACACTTCATATTGCAGCTGTCCGACTGCACCGAGAATAATGTCGTCGGTAGAATCCTGGCGGAAGTACTGAATCGCGCCTTCCTGAACAAGCTGTTCAATTCCTTTGCGGAACTGCTTTGCTTTCATGACGTTTTTCACGCGCACTTTTTTGAACATTTCAGGCGGGAACTGCGGAAGCTCATCATACTGATAGCCTTCCTTGCCGGCTGTCAGCGTGTCCCCGATCTGATAAACGTTCGGGTCATAGATTCCGATGATATCGCCTGCGAACGCTTCATCAACGGTTTCTCTGTCTTTGGCCATAAATACCTGGGTTTGATTCAGTTTCAGCGTTTTGTTCGTTCTGCTTAGCTGAACACTCATTCCGCGCTCAAAGCGGCCAGAACACACGCGAAGGAAGGCGATTCTGTCGCGGTGAGCCGGGTTCATGTTGGCCTGGATTTTAAAGATGTATCCTGAGAATTCTTCTGTTTCAGGAGAAATAAAGCCTTGATTTGTTCTTCTTGGCTGCGGCGGAACGGCATACTGAAGAAACACATCAAAGAACGACTTAACCCCGAAGTTTGCAAGTGCGCTTCCGAAGAATACAGGCGTCAGTTCTCCGCGCTTCACACGGTCAGCGTCGAACTGGTTTCCCGCTTCTTCAAGCAGCTCAAGCTCATCAAGCGTTTCAAGATACGTCGGATGGCTGCCGATTTCGCTGCCTTCCACTTCATCTGCAGGAATGATTTCCTCCTGCTCGTTTCCTTTAAACTGAACGACTGTGTGCTGCTCGCGGTCAATAATTCCAAGGAACCGCTTGCCCATTCCAACCGGCCAGTTCATTGGATAGGATTCGATGCCGAGCACTTCTTCAATTTCAGACAGAAGCTCAAGCGGATCTTTTCCTTCACGGTCAAGTTTGTTGATAAAAGTGAAAATAGGAATGCCTCTCATGCGGCAGACTTTAAACAGCTTGATCGTCTGAGGCTCAACCCCTTTAGTGGAGTCGATGATCATCACGACGCTGTCAACTGCCGTCAGTGTGCGGTAGGTGTCCTCACTGAAATCTTCGTGTCCAGGAGTATCAAGGATATTAACGTGGAAGTCATGGTAAGGAAAACTCATGACACTTGATGTAACGGAAATGCCGCGTTTTTTCTCAATTTCCATCCAGTCGGAAGCGGCAAATTTGCCGGTCTTCTTCCCTTTTACTGTTCCTGCTTCGCGAATCACTTTCCCGAAGTACAGGAGCTTTTCTGTTAACGTTGTTTTACCGGCATCCGGATGGGAGATGATGGCAAACGTCCGTCTTTTTGAAATTTCGTTATCTATGCTCATATATGATTACCCTCACAAAGTTTACTTCGTTTGAAATATATCACATTTAGAGCAATAGAACAATTTCAGCCCGTACTTTCTTTTACACAGGAGCTGTGAAGAAAAGAACATTGACCGCAGCCATAATGACAGCGCCTACAAGAATGAAGACCGTATCTTTCTTTTTCATAAATCTCTTCCCCTTTCCTTTATTTCAGCCATATTTGTGATCAGTTTACCAGAGAAGTATGAACAAAGTATGAACAGCGCTCTCTACTTCTCTGGAAATTTGAGGATGAAAGTCGTTCCCTGGTTCTTTTCGCTGCTGATCTCAATTTCTCCGTTATGCATGAGGACAAGCTGCTTTACAATGGAGAGGCCAAGGCCGAACTCACCAAATTGATGGCCTGTGCGTGACATATCCGCTTTGTAGAACCGCTGCCAGATGGATTCCACTTCCTCAGGATCCATGCCGATTCCTGTATCCTCGATCACAATAATGGTTTCCTTATACCCCTTTTTCCCGCGAAGGCAAACGGTCCCGCTCTCTGTAAACTGAATACTGTTTTTCGTGATGTTGATCAGAATCTGAATGAGCCGGTCATAATCGGCATAGATCTCTGTATCTTCATCTGCAGCAATATCCAGCCGGACGTTTTTATCTTCTGCCTGCAGCTCCAAATGTTCTTTTATGATTTCAAAAACCTCAATCAGCTTAATCTTTTCTTTAAAAAGCTTCACCTGGTTTGAGCGGATCTTTTCATAATCCAGATTTTCATTGACGAGCCTTATCAGCCGTTTTGTCTCCTGACTCACAAGCTGCAGTCCCCTCTCTTTTTCCTCTTCCTGAATCATGTTGTTTTTCAAACCTTCAATCACACCGCTGATTGTCGTGAGCGGCGTCCTCAGCTCATGTGAGACATCCGCCATAAATTTTCTCCGGCGGTTCTCTAAACTCTCGATTTCTTTATTTGATTTTTTCAGCTGGCCGGCCATAATGTTGAAATCATTGGCCAGTTCGCCAATCTCGTCGATTGTTGAGGACGGGACGGAGATGTCATATTTCCCCTCAGCAATCATAGACGATGCGTTTCGGATGCGCTGAATTCTCTTTACGTGGAGACTTGATAGAATCCAGCTGAGCAGCAGGGAAACAGAGAGCGAAATTAGGATTGTGTAGAGCAGGTACCTGTTGATCTCACTGATCGTCGCGCGGGATCCTTTAATTGGAGACACAAGCAGAATCCCTCCCGAGAGCGAGCCGTTCTCTATGTATGGCAGGGCAACGAGCGATACCTCCTGGTCAAACCGTTTGATTTCATGTCTGACGACAATCCGTTCACCGGATTTCAGATTTTCCCATTCCTCGTCTGTCGGCTGAAATCTTGGCGCATTTCCGGAGTATGGATAAAAAATCATTCCTTTATCATCAAACAGGCTGAAGCGGATGCCGCGTGCACTCAATACATGTTCATATTCTCTAAGCGCCCTCTCGCCCCTGTTGTTTTTCACATCTGCGAGGATTCTGTTTCCATACTGTTCAAGCTCCTCTACTTTGTTTTCATAAACAAAGGACTCCGCATATTGCGCAACAACCAGGCTTAAAATCATGAATGCGATTATCAGAATGCTGATGTGGCTTAAAAACAGCTGGTAAAGATATTTAATCCTCATTCGGATCCGGCCGTTTCGTCAAACTTATAGCCGACTCCCCAGACCGTATGGAAAAAAGGACGCGCCTTCGTGCCGAGCTTTGCGCGGAGCCGCTTAATATGGACATCAACAGTCCGCTCATCGCCGTAGAACTGATAGCCCCATACCCGTTCAAGCAGCTGCTCGCGCGTGAAAACCTGGCGCGGATGCTCTGCAAAATAGCAGAGAAGTTCAAATTCTTTTGGCGTAAGGTTTTCAATTTTTCCGTTATCAAGAAGAACCTCGCGTGTCTGCTTATTAATGTTAAAGTAAGCTGTTTCTAAGCAATCTGTTTCTTCTTTAGGCGTCCGCGCGGCTGCGTGTCTCCTGGATACAGCTTTAATCCGCGCCATCAGTGCAAGCGGACTGAACGGCTTCGTTACATAATCGTCTGCTCCCATTTCAAGCCCGAGAACCTGATCTGATTCACTGTCTTTCGCCGTCAGCATAATAATTGGAACTGTTCCCCCTTCCTCCCTGATCTTCCGGCAGAGAGAAACCCCGTCCATCCCCGGCAGCATCCAGTCGATGATCAGCACGTCCCAGTCCTCCTGCTTATACGCTTTGTAGCCTTCAAGTCCATCTTTTATAAAAGCACCCTTAATGCCTTCTTTTGAAAAAAACAGCTCAAGCATCTCGCTGACGCTCTGATTATCTTCTATTACTAGAACCTTCATCTTTTCACCTTCCAAATCGATCACTTTCTATTCAAAGTAAAGTGAATTTTGTCATTTCGCAAGTATTTTATAGATTGTTTCCATTTTCAGTCTGGAAACTCACGGAAGCACTTCATTTGTAAACAGTTCACTCCTTCTCCTATAATGAAAAGAATCTTGTCTACAAAACTCAGAGGAGTGTTCTACATATGAAAGCATTATTGCTTCAGGGAAAAGGCGAATGGAAAGACATGCAGGTCGGTGAAACTGAAAAGCCGTCGTCAGGCAGAGGCGAAATTCTCATTAAAGTGAAAGCAGTCGGACTGAATCCGGTTGATTATAAAACAGCAACAGGCGGCAATCCGCTTTGGAGCTATCCTCATATTCTCGGCCTTGATGCAGCCGGCATCGTGGAGGAAACTGGCGAAGGTGTTGAACACCTGAAAATCGGAGACCGCGTCGTATATCACGGCGACCTGACGAAGAAGGGCGGATTTGCAGAATATGCTGTGACAACTGCCCACACAGTATCCATCATTCCGGAATCTGTCTCATTTGAAGATGCAGCAGCACTTCCGACTGCAGGCTACACAGCCTATCAGGCTCTTTACAGAAAGCTGCGCATCACAGAAGGCGAATCGATTTTGATCCACGGGGGAGCAGGAGGAGTCGGAGGTTTTGCCGTCCAGATGGCGAAACGCTCAGGTCTGACTGTCTATACAACGGCATCTGCCTACAATCATGAGTTTGTTAAATCTCTTGGAGCTGACTATGCGATTGACTACAACAAAACAGACGTTACGGCTGAAATCATGAATCTGACCGGCGGAAACGGGGTCGATGCTGTCCTTGATACAGTAAGCCGTCAAAACGCAACCGACTCCCTTGACTGCCTCGCCTTTAACGGCCGGATTGCCTATATCGCAGGCGCACCTGATTTTACAAAAGTTAAACCATTTACCAAAGCCATTTCGTATCATGAAATCGCTCTTGGCGCTGCTCACCAGTCAGACAACCTTGAGCAGCAAAAAGATCTGGCTGCAATGGGCGATGACATGCTGCTTCTGCTTGCCGAAAGACAGCTGAACTCCCTGCTTGAGCAGGTTATCCCGCTTGAAGAAGTGCCGCATGCACTTGTTCAGTTATCTGAGCGCCATGTTAAAGGGAAAATTGTTGCGAAAATTTAATAATGGGAAAGACCGGGTTTTTGAGCCCGGTCTTTCTTTTTTGCTCCGGACAGGCAATATGCTCATTCCGGGTTTTTAGGATTGACCCGGGATTGCATCAGACACCATAATGGAGAGAGTGCCTTTTTGCAGGGTTATTATCAGAAAAGTTCAATAACGTATAGAAAATGTTCACAAAGATGCGACATCTTTTTGTCAAATCTATCCGTCTATTACTTTCCAGTTCAAATACCTGTTAAGATAGTAGATAATTAGTTAAGTTAGGTAAGAGTTTTTGTTAGATAAAACCGTGCATGTGCCTGGTCAGATTCTGCAGGCAGCATACAGCTGCGCTTGCATTTATATTTTTTAACACTTGAAAAGGAGAATTGTGATGAAAAGTTCAGAGGTTATCGTAGAAGATTCTCTTTCTATAAAAAGCATCTTTTCCTGGAGCAATCTTAAAGCCATCGTCAAAGACGGCATCGTTAAATCAAACCTTCTCGGCATGTTCGCAGGTCTTTCTGTGGCCCTGTCCGTATATAATGCAAATTTTGTAGACAACATTTTAGTGGTGATTCTTGCCCTGCTTGGAACAGCAGCCGTTGTAGGCGGAGCAGGTGCAATTAATAACTACTACGACAGAGACATTGACTCTCTTATGCAGCGCACGATGGAAAGACCAACCGTTACAGGGTCCATTCATCCTAAGTTTGCGCTCTGGCTCGGAATTGCCCTTTCAATCAGCGGAGCAGTCTTCCTGTATCTTATTTCTCCGCTGACAGCCTTTATCGGTGTACTTGGTCTCTTTCTTTATTTAGTACCCTACACAATGTGGACGAAACGCAAAACGATCTACAACACGGAAGTGGGAAGCTTATCAGGTGCCATTGCTCCGCTGATCGGCTGGGCAGCCATCTCGCCTGACCTGTTTCATCCGGCAGCTTTCGGCCTGTTCGTTCTTATGTTTTTATGGCAGCCTCCGCATTTTTACGCGATTGCCATCAGACGCTTTGATGACTACAAAAACGCAGGCGTCCCAATGCTTCCGGTCGTGAAAGGAACACCGCGCGCCAAAGTTCAAACAATCGTTTATTTAATTGCCCTGCTTGCAGCGTCATTCCTGTTCCTGTCTTTCAGCAAAGTCGTTGCGTTCTCCATGTTCGCCCTGACTCTTGCATGGATGATCGCAGGCCTTGCAGGCTATAAAAAAATGGACGACTACAAATGGGCAACGATGATGTTCATCTTCTCGCTGAATCATCTGACGATTATTTTCACGATGCTTATTATTGTTTCTTTCCTATAAGAAAAGCCAGCCGCTCAGGCTGGCTTTTTCTATTCCGTCATGACACCCCAGCCGTCCGCGTATCCCCCAAGCGGCTTTACAATCGCATCGAGCTTTTTCTGCACGGCCGTAATTTCATTGTGCTTCAAATACATTTTAATGGAACCGAAGCATGTCCACTCTTCCACATCATCATCATACTCCATCATGAACTTATAACCGTTATCAGCAAGCGCCTTGATCATCGCTTCCCCGTTCTTCTCATCTGGCACAGCTACATAAAAATCAACATTGTGAGGCTTTTTAAAATTCAGCCCCTCCCTGTAAAGCATGCTCAGGATCTTGCCGTCCTCATCCTTTGGAAACTTCATTCTTATTCCTCCTGCTACTCAAGTCTCTATCCATTATAAAGCATTCCCCTCCGAAAGACTGAGAAAAGTTCAGTCCGATGCCGAATCTGTTTTTCACGCCGTCTCCCATATAATGAAAGTAACTTAAGGAGGCGGTAAAAAATGAATAACCACGATTTTTATGTCATGGAAGAACTTCATAAGCTCGAAAAGGAAGCACAGCTTAAAAAGATGAGAACTGACGATGCCTTTCATTCCTATTCTAAGGTTCAGCGGAAAAAAGTATGCGCGGACTTCGGGCTATTTAAGATCTGTATTTGAGGGCAATTTTAAATTCACCCCTAGTCCTTCATAAGTAAATATGCTAGAATTGGATATATCTGTAATAATTGGAGGCCTAAAAATGAAAAGAACCATTTTTGGTGCATCAATGTTATTACTTCTCGGAGCATGTTCACAAGATCATTCCATTTATGAAGAAAATGAAAGAGAAAAAGCCATTGGAGAAAAAATCGCTTATGAGCTAAGCAAAAGTGAATACAACAATGTAGCCGAACACATCGTGGCGGAAGGTATTACTGAAGAAAAGAAGACCATCGCTTTCATGATAAGACCGCCGGAAGGTGTCAGTTTCAGCAGACTTAAGCAAAATGCAACTGATGGCATCAACCAGATTCTAAATGAAAATGACATCAGCGGTTACACGATTGAAATAAAAAAAGAACCAAAATGGTAGGTTCGGGAACTCATAACGAGTTCTCTTTTTCGTTTATAATAAGCAACAAATAAAACGGCGATTCCATCAAGAACCGCCGCTCCTTATTACTTTTTATGAGTATCTGCGTAAACGGCCATTGCATCCCGCATGAAAACGGCAAGACCTTCACCGAACTTGTCGATGTTCTTAGTAAACCGCTCATCGTCAATATACAGCTGGCCAAGCCCTTTGAACGCATCAAGTGAATAGCTGCCAAATTCATTGAGAAGGATATACCATTCGCCAATTGCTTCCTGAGCCTCCTTAGAATCAGGTGCTGTATGACGCACATCTGCGAGTCTTCTGTAGAGGTCGTTAAACCTCTCCTGCATATCTTGAGTCATCCCTGCCGCTTTTTGATTCGCCTGATCAACCGCTTTGTCCCCGTAAAGCTTGCGCGCTTCCTCCTCATAAGGATTATGGCTGAAGTCAAAGCCTTCGAATTTTTCTTTTTGTGACATCTCAATTTCTCCTTTCGTATGCTGTATCGTTTTTTCAACCGTCTCAATCATCTGATCCAGCCGCTTTCGCTTTTCGAGCAGCATTAGGCGGTGAATCTCCAGAGCTTCTTTTCTGTTAAATGTCGGACTGCTGATAATCTCATGGATTTTCTTCAAAGGGAAACCAAGCTCTTTAAAAAACAGGATCTGCTGCAGCGTTTCAATATTTTCACTGGAATAGATCCGGTACCCGGACTCTGTTACCTCGTCAGGCACTAAGAGTCCGATCTCATCGTAATGATGCAGCGTGCGCACGCTGATTCCGGTCAAATCGGCCACTTCTTTTACTTTCATGCTGTGAGCCTCCCTTCACTAGTTACTTTAAAGTATGACGCTGAGTGAGGGTCAATAGTCTTTTTTCAAAAAGAAAAGACTTTAGCATTTCGCTAAAGTCTTAAACCGCTTCTATTCCCCACTTCTTATCGTCCTGTACAAACAGGATGCCAAGTTCGTGGTGTTCGCCTTTATAGATGGCACCCTGAACAAAGCGAATTTCTCCGTTGTGGCCGATGACTTCCATTTTGCAGAATGCCCCGTTGATCTGCAGGGCCTGATAAAACTCATCGACTGTTTTAACAGGCGTGCCGTTCGTTTTCATAATAATCTCGCCGACCTCAAGCTGAAGTTTGACCGCGGGTGAATTGGGAAGAATGCCAAGCACCATCAGTCCCTGGTCGCGCTTTGAGAAATAGAAAGCCGCTGAGTTGTCGTTCATGCGCTGGCGGACAGTCAGGAACTCTCTGCCGGCAATCGCAAGGATCGCAGCTGCAAACGCAAGCGGAGTAATCCAAATACTCGCTGCAGCGATGGCAGTAATCCCTATACCAAGCCAAATGATGCGTTTTGAAGTGACCATAATGCTTTCTTTTGGAAGAGAGCCTTGGACACGCTGATGAAATCCGATGATATAAGGAATAAACAAAAGCATGAACGGCTCATTTCCGATTGTGACAACAGGCCACCATGGCAGGCTTTCTGTCAGTGTACCGCCCGGAACAAGCAGGAGCAGCGGTACAAGCCATGTACGGTTGGCAACATGATTGCCGATCGGAAGACCCCTGCTGCTCTTCAGCAGAAAGGGAGATGTCTTCACGTGCCCTGTCTTAAATGCCAGAGATCCCTCAGCGATGAGGAAAAATCCCATAAGCAGCGCAAGAACCGCAAAGCTTGTCCCCTCAAGCGCAAGCCTTCCTGATAATATCCCAGTGTTCAGTAAAATGAGCACCGCGAACATCGTAAGTCCAAGCGTATAGGCAGGAGAAAGAAATCTGAGCTGCATCGTTAATGCCAAGAGTATAGTTACTGCTCCAAGTACGATGACAGCACCGGACGGCATGCCAAAACCAAACGCCAGCGCTGCCGCTGAAAGGACCAAACCTGTAAGCAGCCCTTTTGAATATGTAAACCGAACTTCTTCGTAAAGATCTTGAATTCTTGTATGAAAGGATCTTCGCTCACGCTTCACGCGAATGTATCCAAGCACAAGACTGTAAATAAGGAAAAAATAAACGAGAGGATGAATAAAAAACCTTCCCATTGCAAATAGAAATTCAAGCAGCCAGTTCTCAAGCAAATCCCGTCACCACCTTATATCCTTTCGTCTGACTCTACTGCTATTTTATCAGATAAAAATGGCATTGAGTATCCTGCGAGAGCAAAGTTTACTTTAATTTGCTCCACAAATGCAGATTCGAAAGGGAAAAATCAAGGAGGGAGTCGTCCACTTTTATTTCCAGCACTTCTTCAATCAGCTGCATTGAACGTTTTATATCCGTGAGGTTTAACGAAAGACGCCTGTAGTTTTCCGTCAAATAGTTAAAGTAGTCTTCGACGCAAGACTTGTTCACTTCCTGAAGATGCTTGACGTCGGTGTAATTAGCAAGGTACATGCAGAACAGCTGTACCCATTTGCTGACCTTTGCATGAGAGGAGTTCGCCGTTTGCAGTCTCATCTTAAATTCCTCTGTTAACTGCCTATACGTTTGTTCTCTCATCACACTTGCCCTTTTTTTCAATTGATCTCCCCATCTTTCCATAGGCTGTTTTCGCTCTTTGTTTACGTGATTTAGGAAGCACTAGTGCTCTTTTCCTTTATAACCAAAACGTTTTTGATTATCATGCAACAAAGGGGCACGAAAAGAGCCGTTCGTATTTAGTGTGTTGTAGAACAGTACTTCCATCGTAAAACGAAATATCGAACTATTCAACTAGCTAAAGATTCATTTTTATGTGCCCGAAAAGTCTGTACTAATTATAAAAATACGGAAATTCCCGCTTTTTTGCGTCGTTTTTTCATTAGAAAGTTAGTAAATCGTCCTAAATGTAGATATTATGTTATTTTTATCCACATAAATAGGAGCCAGTTTGCAATGCAGCTGGCTCCTCTTCTCTCAATCATATTCAGTTATAGTATACGTTTCTTTCCGCTCCAGGCTCTCCGCGGGGAGCGCCGGAAGCTTCCTCGAGTCAAGCGTCTTCCGCTGCAATCCACTTAGATTTAAATAGCCATACAAATTGCCAGGCTATAGAAATAATCTACTTTTTCGACATAACTTCAAGTGCTTTGTTGAGCTGGTTATCGTGTTTCCCGTCTGTACGCTGTTTGGAGATTTGCTCATTGATCTCGTTCGCTGTTGCGATATCAATGGTTCCTGACTGTTTAAGGCTGTGTTTTTTCTGGAACGACTTTACAGCATCGGCCATTTTCTTGCCGTAATAGCCGTCTTCTCGTCCCGTGTCATACCCTAGCCCTTTCAGCAGTACTTGTGCTACCTTGATTTGTTCGTCATTCATATCAAGGGCAAGCGGCTTTTCAAGCTGAATTGGCGGAGATGTCAGGTGCTTCGGCTGTGCCACTTTGACTGTCGGCGCAACTCCTTTTTTATGAATCCAGTTTCCTTCAGGAGTAAGCCATTTGTAAAGAGTCAGTTTAATGTTGCTGCCGTCTCCCATTGGTACTGCCTGCTGGACGGTTCCCTTTCCGAACGAGGTTTCTCCGATAATGTCATAGTTGCCCGCTTCTTTAAGGGCTCCTGCAAGGATCTCCGATGCAGACGCGCTTCCTTTATCAATCAGCACGGAAACAGGATAGTCTTTTTTCTCACGCAGATTAGAGAAATAACGTTTCTTTTCGCCATTGCGCTCTTCAATTTGAATGTAAGGCTGTTCCTTCGTGACAAATTGCTTTAATATCTCTTCAACGCTTTGCAGGTACCCTCCCGGATTGCCGCGCACGTCAAGAACAAGGCCCTTTATGTTCTGATCTTCAAGCTTGGCCAGTTCTTCCGTAAAGTCCTCTGCTGTATCTTCTGAAAAAGAGGTGATTTCAAGATAGCCGATTTTCTTCTTGCCCTGCTGTTTAATAGAGCTGAACACTGTCTCAATCGGAATTTCATCACGCGTGACATCAAAGCTCAGTTTTTCCTTTGAGCCTGCTCGCATGACCTCAATTTTAACCGTAGTCCCTTTTTTCCCGCGGATCTTTAACACCGTATCGTTTAAATCACTGCCGACTGTTGATTCACCGTCAATTGAAACGATCTCATCATTCGGCTGGAGACCCGCCTTTTCAGCCGGTGAATTCTTAAACGGGGAAACAATGATGATTTTCCCGCCATCCATTCCAACTTCAGCACCGATTCCTTCAAAAGAAGAATCAAGGCTGTCCGAAAATTGCTTGGCCGTTTGTTTATCCATATAAACCGAATAAGGGTCATTCAGCGTAGAAAGCATTCCCTGAATGGCACCTTCGAGCAGCTGTTCCTCATCTACTTCCTCAACATACTTGCTCGAAATCAGCTCATATGCCTGTTTTACCTTCTCAAGTCCTTCTGTTTCCTGTGAGCGCTCTTCCTTTAAAACATCTGTAACGGCAGGAACGGAAAGCTCTTTTGCTGCTGCATCCTGCTGCTTGTCATGCTCGTAAAACTGGATGCCGGTGTACATGCCCCCTGCACCCAGGACCATGGAAAGAGCCATCAGTAAGGCTGTCATTTTCTGCTTCATCTTGTTCCTCCTTCAATAGGCTTGACGATTGGTTATGTAGATACCAGTACAGCTAGTATATGTAAATTATGGATCAATCATGTAGGACAAGGCAATCTCTATTAAAAAAAGTCAAAAAAAAACTCCTAAAACGCTTTGTTTTAGGAGTTTTCATTCTTATCGAAGATAGTTCATCGGGTTAACTGGATTTTTCCAGGCACCGTCATGAATTTCAAAGTGAAGATGCTTTCCTGTTGAACGTCCAGTGTTGCCCATGTATCCAAGCTGCTGCCCTTTGCTTACAGACTGTCCTGCACTTACGTGACGTGCATCTAAGTGAGCGTATACAGTTGTATACGTCTTGCCGTCGATGTTATGCGTGATAAAGACTGCATTTCCGTAGCTGCTTGAGTAGTATGAACGGATAACCGTTCCGGCTGCTGATGCAACGACAGGAACGTTGGCTGATGCATTGGCAATGTCGATGCCGGCATGCAGTTTGCCCCATCTTTGGCCGTATCCTGATGTAAATGCACCCTGTGCAGGCCACATGAATTTACCGCCAGTTACAGCTGGTGCCGGTGCCGGCTCAGCAGGTGCTGCCGGTGCCGGTGACGAACTTCCGGAAGAGCTGCCTGATGATGATGACTTCTTAGGTGCTGATGCTTTGGCCGCTGCTGCTTGAGCTGCTGCTTCCTGTCTTGCTCTTTCTGCTGCTGCCGCTTCTGCTGCTTCACGGCGTTTGCGCTCAGCTTCTTGTTTTTGACGCTCAATTTCTTTAGCGATCGCTGCTTCCTGCTCTTTCAGGAACGCTGCTTCGTCTTCAAGTTCGTAAATTGCTGCTTCAGTTGATTTATGCTGAGCTTTCACTTGCTCAATTAATTTATTCTTTTCTGCTGCCTGTTTTTTAAGCTGCTGCTTTAAGGATTCAAGCTCAATTAAAGCTGTTTCCAAATTCTGCAGTTCGCTGCTTAGTTCTGCTTCACTTTGCTCAAGAAGTTTCTTATCTTCTTCATGTGCTTTAATGATTTCTTTATCAGCATCGACGATTTGTGTTACAGCACTTACGCGTGTAACAAGATCACCGAAATCCTGAGCACCGAGCAGCACATCCAAATAGCTCACTACTCCGCCTGTTTCCTGCAGGGAACGGACGCGCTTTTCCAATAGCTCATTGCGTTCTGCAATGCGTTTTTTCACTTCCTGAATTTGAACCTTCAGTTCCTGAATCTTTTTCTTTGCTTCTTCAATTTCAGCCTGGCGCACACGGATTTTTTCGTTCGTCTCCGCTGTTTGCTTATCAAGCTTTTCAATGTCTGCGTTCAGCTTTTCTTCTTTGCTTTTAAGCTCAGAAAGCTCGCCCTGTTTTTCTTTAATATCTGAATCTACTCCAGAACGCTCCGTTTGGAGTTCTGATTTCTTCTTTTCTAATTCTGCGTTTGCGTAAGCTTTTTCTTGGGTAACTGGTATAATAACGGAGCTTGTCCCAACCAAAGCCGCAAGGCCAAGTGCCAGTAATTTCTTTCTCACTCTCTAGTTCCTCCCTTTATCTTATCTCTCTATCATTCTCTGAATTTCACGTCATCCAGAGAAAACAAGCAATCCTTAAAGACTGCTTGTTTATACTCTCAAGAACTTGCGGACAGACATTAAGCTTCCCCATACACCGATCAGTGCGCCGATCAGGATCAGAATAGCTGACACCTGGTAGGCAAACGGACTGAACGGCAGGAATTGAACAAATGAACCTGCGACCTTTGGTTCGACCCATGTATATAAATAGTTGTAAGTGGCCAGTACAAGGATAACAGGGATAATGGCTCCCATAACTCCAAGCATCAGGCCTTCTAAGAAGAACGGCCAGCGGATAAACCAGTTGGTTGCGCCTACGAGTTTCATAATTTCAATCTCGTGCCTTCTGGCAAAGATTGTGATTTTAATCGTATTCGAGATAAGGAACATCGCCGTAAAGACAAGTCCGATAATCAGCGCAATACCGATGTTTCTTGAAATTTCAACGAAATCAAAAAGTCTTTTAACTTCTTCTTTTCCGTAAAGAACCCTGTATGCTCCGTCAAAGCTCTCAATTTGCTTGGCGATTTGAGGAGTGTCACGCGGATTCTCTGTTTTTACTACAATAACGTCATTCAGCGGATTATTCTGTTCAAACAGCTGGTACGATTTACCTTGTTCGCCCATGCTGCTGATCAGGTTATCCAATTCTTTTTCTTTTGGTGAAAGTTCTACGGATGCAATCCCGCTCAGATTATCCACCCTGCTTCTGAGCTCTTTCTGCTGTTCAGGTGTGCTTGTCACATCAACCAGCACCCTGATCTCTACATCCTCTTCAACCTTTGTAGCAAAGTTGTTTAAGTTCATCATAATGACCAAGAACGTTCCTACAAGGATTAAAGTGACCGTAACGGCACTGACTGACGCAAAGGTCATCCATGCATTACGGGTTAAGCTTTTCATACTCTCTCTGAAGTGACGCCCAAGGGTTCTAATCATAAATCCCATACTCCCCTCTAGCCTCGTCACGCACAATCTTTCCGCCTTCGATCGCGATGACTCGTTTTTTCATGGTGTTAACAATTTCCCGGTTGTGAGTAGCCATCACAACAGTAGTGCCTCTGTTGTTGATTTCCTCAAAAATGTTCATAATCTCCCACGACGTATCAGGGTCAAGGTTTCCTGTCGGCTCATCAGCAATGACTACGCCTGGATTGTTGATAATCGACCTTGCAATCGATACACGCTGCTGCTCTCCTCCTGAAAGTTCGTTAGGAAAAGACCGGGCTTTATGCTTGAGCTGAACAAGATCAAGTACATCTAGCACTTTCTTTTTGATGACTCTCGGCTGCTCCCCGATTACCTCAAGAGCAAATGCGATATTTTCATAGACTGTCAGCTTAGGCAAAAGCTTGAAGTCCTGGAACACAACGCCGATGCTTCTTCTTAATTGAGGAACTTTTTTCTCTCTTAGTTTTGCAAGATTGACTCCGTTGATCAGGATTTTGCCGTCTGTCGGCTTTTCCTCACGGTACATCATTTTTATAAATGTCGATTTGCCTGCACCGCTCGGACCAACAACATAAACAAATTCGCCCTGATCTATTTTTACATTTATTCCATTAATGGCGAGAACGCCGTTAGAATACGTTTTATAAACGTCTGTCATTTCGATCATATTTTTATCACCCAAAGCTGTTTATTTTGTAGATAACGTGGTGGAATGGCCTGATTTAAGCTAAATTTAAGTATGTAACCATAATTTTCATATATTAATAAGATTTACCCACAAAAGTCATTATACCATCAAAGTTCGGCAAAAATAGACTTAAAAATATTACAGTTTCATTTCAATGTCGTAAATTGTCAAAGGAAATGAAATCCAGGTCTAAAGAAATGTCGATTGATAGCGGTTTAATGTAAATTTTAGAACTTTCTGACTAAAAAGACAATCTTTTTTTAGGAATAATTAAGTGGAAATCATTTCTGACTTTCGGAGGAAGAAACGGGGAATAGGATGCGGCCGGTTATGTCATGCCGTTTAAACAGCAAAACCAGCCGATGCTGCCGGCTGGCTTCTTTTGAAATTATTTCTTCTGCGCAAGCCATTCAGCTACGACAGCTGCATCTGTTTCGTTAATAAGACCTCCAGGCATTCCGCCCTGGCCGTTATTAATGATGCTTTCAATTTTTTCTTTGTCATATTTTGAGCCGACCTTTGCAAGACTTGGTGCGGCCCCGCCGCCTTCAAGATTTTGACCGTGGCAGCTGATGCAGTTCTGCTGAACAATCTCTTCAGCATTCGCTGTATCTTTTGAGCCCGAATCTTTTGGCTCTTCTCCTGCGTTATCTCCTCCGCCGCATGCAGCAAGGACTAAAGATGTTCCGAAAAGAAGGGCAAGTACTTTTGATTTCATCGCCGAAATCCTCCCCAAATAAGGATGTAAAACACACATTTATTATATCCTAACTAGGCTTGCTTGAAACCTTCCCCGAGCACATCAGAAGCATCCATAACGACCACAAACGCAGACGTATCAATGCTTTTTACGAGTTGTTTCAATTTCGTGAATTCTGTCTGATCCACCACACACATCAGGATCGGACGCTCGCTGTCTGTGTAGCCTCCGAATGCAGACAGCTTTGTCACTCCCCGGTCGATTTCGCTCAGAATCGCCTTTCTGACCTCTTCCTCCTGATTTGTAATGATCATCGTCATCTTCGAACGCCCCAGTCCCACCTGAACGACATCAATCGTTTTACTTGTGACATAAAGAGCAACAAGTGCGTAAAGCCCAAGTTCAATATCGAAGACCACCGCAGCAGTCAGAACAATCAGCCCGTCAATTAAAGCCACACACGTTCCGAGAGAAAGCCCCGTAAACTTGTGGATAATCTGAGCAGCCAGATCCGTTCCCCCTGTAGAAGCTTTTCCTCTAAAAACAAGGCCAAGACCGAGACCTACTCCAATTCCACCGAAGATTGCACCGAGCAGCGGATCTGTCGTCGCGGGCGCAACATCCTTTGTCAAAAAAACAACAAATGGCAAAAAGATCGTTCCAACCAGCGTTTTTAAGCCGAACTGTTTTCCGAGCAGCAGTACGCCTGCCACAAACAGAGGAATATTAAATGCCCACTGCACATAAGCAGGCTCAAAACCAAATAAAGCATCTGTAATCGTACTGATTCCGCTCACTCCGCCTGATGCAATGCGGTTTGGCAGAAGAAACAGATTAAAAGCAATGGCAACGATTCCAGAACCGAGCAGAATAAATAAATACGACGTCACTTTTTCAAGCATCGGATTATATGTACGAGTGCGTTTACGCTGAAACATTCTGCATCCTCCATCTGAATCACACATATTTTTGACATAACCTTACAGAGTATAGCACCCGTCTGATTCAGCTGTAAATAACAGCGGGATAACGTGCTAAAGAGGTAAAGCGGTTATGTTAGTTTTAGCATTGCGGGTGGAATTTAGTCTGCGGCGTGTGGATTTGTGTGGAGGATGCCAATCCTTTGGGTTAACAGATTATTTCTTTCACGGCACAGTTTTTCTTTTTCTCACGCTGACTGCGCTGCGCTTTCAAGCCTGCATATCCGGCAGTAATAATCACAAAGCCAGCAAGGAGCAGCGATTGATAATCTGTAATTGTTTTAATGACCGTTTCCGTATCGCCATCATAGAATTGACCGATACTCAAAAACAGAAAGGTCGTCTGTGCAATCCCAGTCATGGTCAGCAATGTATACTGGCGAAGATTCATATTTGAAGCGCCGGCCAAGAAAGGAACGACATTACCTAAATGTAGGGGACTTGAAATAACGACACTCCAGATGCCGTATTTGCTGAAAGTGGCTTTCGCTTTTACGAGCCCGGATCTTTGCTTAGGACTTAATCTAGTCTCAAGCGAATGTCCCAGTTTGTTTCCGATAAAAAAAGGAATATAGCTGCCTGCTGTATAAATGAAGCTTCCCAAGAGCGAAATTCCAGCAATTTCAATCCAAGATAAATTCAAAATAAAGCCTATTGTTATGATAAAAAAAGTTCCGATAAAAGGAAAAGCAGTTCCTTCAATAAATAAGGAAAGAAGCACACCCCATATACCCCAGTCTTCTGCGTGACTCACGATTGTTTGCGTCATACGTTCTGCTCCTGCCGTTTTAGTATGCTTTAAGCATAGAGAAAATTTCATTTTTAAAACAACGGCTGAAGAAGCAATTTCGGCTGCGTCTTGAGTCTTAGAAGGAACGCACCTTTTTATGTTTTTGCTACCCTATATTCCGCTCCACCCCATTTATAGGGAACCATTTCGCTCTTTTGCTGCCCTATATTCCGCTGCATCCAATTTATAGGACAGCATTTCGCTCTTTTGCTGCCCTGTATTTCGCTTACCCCGATTTATAAGGTACCATTTCACCCTTTTGATACCCCATATTCCGCTGCACCACATTTTTAGGGAACCATTTCACTCTTTTGTTACCCTATATTTGGCTCGCTCTAATTTATAGGGCAACATTTCATCTTTATGCTACCTTATATTCCGCTCCATCAAATTTATAAGGTACCATTCCCCCCCTTTGCTGACCCATATTCCGCTGCACCCCATTTATAGGGCAGTTTTCGCTCTTTTGCTACCCTATATCCCTCTCCACAAAATATATAGGTTACCATTTCGACCGTTCGCTCCCTCATATCCTGCTCCACCCCATTTATAAGACAGCAAAGTCCACAAAAAAACAGCCGCCCCCCACAGGGACAGCTGCCTCATTTTTTCTTATGAAAGTTTCGAACGAAGATACGCATCGATAAATGGATCGAGGTCTCCGTCCATGACTCCCTGCACATTTCCGCTTTCGGTGCTTGTGCGGTGGTCTTTGACAAGAGAGTAAGGGTGGAACACGTAGGAGCGGATCTGGGAGCCCCAGCCGATTTCCTTTTGTTCGCCGCGGATTTCATCGAGTTCTGCCTGCTGCTCGTCAAGCTTGAGCTGGTAGAGCTTCGCTTGAAGCATTTTCATTGCGCGCTCGCGGTTTTTAATCTGGGAGCGCTCTGTTTGACATGATACGACCGTGTTGGTCGGCAAGTGAGTGATACGGACGGCGGAATCCGTCGTATTGATGTGCTGACCGCCGGCGCCGCTTGCACGGTAAGTGTCAATTTTCAGGTCCTCTGTACGGATGTCGATTTCGATTTCATCATTGAATTCCGGCATCACTTCGCATGAAACGAAGGATGTATGACGGCGGCCTGATGAGTCGAACGGCGAAATGCGGACAAGACGGTGAACGCCTTTTTCAGCTTTCAAGTAGCCGTAGGCGTTGTGGCCTTTGAAAAGAAGCGTAACGCTTTTAATTCCCGCTTCATCACCTGGAAGGTAGTCAAGAGTTTCCACTTTGAAGCCTTTCTTTTCGCCCCAGCGCGTGTACATGCGGAGAAGCATTGAACCCCAGTCCTGGGACTCTGTTCCGCCTGCTCCCGGGTGAAGCTCCAGGATGGCGTTGTTTTTGTCATGAGGTTCACTTAATAGAAGCTGAAGCTCATAATTGCTCATCGCTTCAGTCAGCTCGGCAATTTCACTTTCAAGCTCTGCATGAAGATCGGCGTCAGGCTCTTCTTTTAAAAGTTCATGCGTGATTTCAAGGTTTTCATGCGTTTCGCTCATTTCTGTGAACTGAACAACGGCCTCTTTCAGCATATTGCTTTCGTTAATAACGGTTTGTGCTTCGTTTTGGCTGTCCCAGAAGTTCGGGTGGGACATCATTTCATCTAGCTCCTGAATGCGAGCCTGTTTGCGGTCGAGGTCAAAGAGACCCCCTGAAAGCCGCTAATTTCTTAGCCATTTTTTCAAGTTCGTTTCGAATTTCTGCAAGTTCCATATTCATTCTCCTCTAAAATGGGGTAAAGAGAGGCAAAGTGCCCCTCTTTGAAAAATTATTTTCCGCTGCCGCAGCAGTTTTTGTATTTCTTTCCGCTTCCGCATACACATGCGTCGTTGCGGCCGATCTCCATCTGCTTTTTAACAGGCTTTTTCTTTGGCGCCTCGTCTCCCTCTTTCGGGTGAACCGCCTGCTGGCCTTTAGCAACTTCCTCGCGCTGAAGGTTGTTTCGGATTTCTGCTTTCATGATGTATTTTGCAGCATCCTCTTCAATCGATGCAATCATGTTTTCAAACATCGCGAAGCCTTCCATCTGATACTCGCGGAGAGGATCTGTCTGGCCGTATGCACGAAGGTGGATACCCTGGCGGAGCTGATCCATGGCATCAATGTGATCCATCCATTTCGTATCAACCGCACGAAGAAGGATGACCTTTTCGAACTCGCGCATCTGCTCTTCTCCGAATGCCTCTTCTTTTTCATTGTAGCGGGCTTTCGTTTTCTCAAGCACAAGTTCTGAAATTTCTTCGGATTCTTTTCCTTTAAAGTCATTAACTGTGAATGTGCCTTCTTCAAGAAGGTTGGCATTCAGGTAGTCAATCAGCCCTTCAAGGTTCCAATCCTCCGGAAGCTCTTCCCTTGGCGTGTACATCGCAACCACACGTTCAACTGTTGACGTGACCATGCTTTCAACAATGTCGCGCAGATTTTCAGAGTCAATCACGTCAAAGCGCTGCTTGTAAATGACTTCACGCTGCTGGCGAAGAACGTCATCGTATTGTAGAAGCTGTTTACGGGCGTCAAAGTTGTTGCCCTCAACGCGTTTTTGCGCAGATTCAACAGCTTTCGTAACAATTTTACTCTGAATCGGCTGTGAATCATCCATGCCCAGACGGTCCATCATCGCCATCATGTTCTCAGAACCGAAGCGTCTCATCAGTTCATCTTCCATAGAAAGGTAGAACTGAGTCACACCAGGATCTCCCTGACGGCCGGAACGTCCGCGAAGCTGGTTATCGATGCGTCGTGATTCGTGGCGTTCTGTACCGATAACAGCCAAACCGCCAAGCTCTCTTACACCAGGTCCAAGCTTGATGTCTGTACCGCGTCCCGCCATGTTTGTCGCGATCGTCACCGAACCCTGATGGCCTGCATTCTCAATGATTTCCGCTTCTCTTTCATGGTTTTTCGCATTCAGCACGTTATGCGGAACGCCTTTTTTCTTCAGGAGTCTTGAAATAAGCTCAGACGTTTCTACCGCAACCGTACCGACAAGAACCGGCTGGCCGGCAAAATAACGCGTCGTTACATCATCAACAACGGCTTTGAACTTGCCTTCCATAGAACGGTACACAAGATCTGCACGGTCATCACGCACAACATCGCGGTTTGTCGGAATCGCCACAACCTGCATGTTGTAAATGTTGCGGAACTCCTCTTCCTCCGTCTTCGCTGTACCTGTCATGCCTGAAAGTTTTTCGTACATGCGGAAGTAGTTCTGGAACGTAATTGTTGCAAGCGTCATGCTCTCGTTCTGAATCTCAAGGCCCTCTTTCGCCTCGATTGCCTGGTGAAGACCATCGCTGTAGCGGCGGCCTTTCATTAAACGGCCTGTGAACTGGTCAACAATGACAACATTGCCGTCTTCAACAACGTAATCAACGTCATTGTGCATCACAACGTGGGCTCTTAATGCCATATTAATATGATGGTTGAGAGACACATGTGTTAAATCAAACAGGTTTTCAATATTAAAGGCTTTCTCTGCTTTTGACATTCCGTCTTCAGTCAGCTGCACACCTTTTGTTTTTTCATCGAACGTATAGTCCTCATCGCGCTTCAATGAACGGACAAAGCCGTTAGCCTGTACATAAAGCATCGTGGATTTTGCAGCAGACCCCGAAATGATCAATGGCGTACGCGCCTCGTCAATCAGGATGGAGTCAACTTCATCAATGACCGCATAATGAAGCGGGCGCTGAACCATCTGCTCTTTGTAAAGAACCATGTTGTCACGCAGGTAGTCAAAGCCAAGCTCATTGTTCGTCGAATACGTAATATCCGCCGCATAGGCAGCCCGCTTTTCCTCTTTGGAAAGACCGTTAGAGTTAAGTCCGACAGTCAGTCCAAGAAACTCATACAGCTTGCCCATCTCAACAGCATCACGGCTTGCAAGGTATTCATTGACCGTCACAACGTGAACGCCTTTTCCGGAAAGAGCATTCAAATAAACAGGCATCGTGGAAGTCAGTGTTTTACCTTCCCCTGTTTTCATCTCGGAGATATTCCCTTCGTGAAGAGCGATACCCCCCATCAGCTGAACCGGGTACGGATAAAGTCCGAGCACTCTCTTTGAAGCCTCGCGCACAACCGCAAAAGCCTCTGTCAAAAGATCATCCGTGCTTTCGCCTTTGGCAACGCGCTCTTTAAATTCCTGCGTCTTCGCCTTCAGCTCTTCATCAGAAAGCCTCTCCATGTCGCCTGCTAAAGATTCTATTTGATTCGCCATTTTTTCGTATCTATTCAATGCACGTTTATTAAAATCAAAGACCTTATTTAAGATTCCAAGCATTATATACGCTCCTCTGTTAGTGAAGTGCCATACGTGAAGCTACTCATAGGCAGGATAATCATCCGTCCTGCAAAACTACCTTCTATTTTACCATATATTAAATAATATCAACAGTTTATCCTGTTTCAAAGCGAAAAACCGTTCTGGATACAAAAAAAAGCCTTAGCTCTCAGCTAAGACTCTGGGTATGCACCTTTAATTAAGAAGCTGCTTTATCAGATTGCGTAACGTTCTTCGTGATGACTTGAAGAGCTTCGTGCATCTTAAACATAACAATGAGCAGCTCGCAATAAATGCGGATAACAAATGGTCCAACAAGAATCATCAACAGTCCCGCAAATACTTGACCGCCTCCGCCGTAAGAGCCCGCTCCGGTAATGATGCTTGTAAAACCTGCGATGATCACTATAGCTGAACCCACGTAAAAAATAACAGATATAATTGCTGGAGTAACCATTTTGTTAAACTTTAGAAAATCCTTCATAATTAATACCCCCCTTTTTAACAATATGTGAATACAATACCATATATAGGTTTTTCAAACTAGTATATTATACCTATTTTTACATTAATTTTACAAATTAAAAATGCAGCCCTGTCTATTTCAGGACTGCATTGAGTATTATTCAGTCGGTTCAATAATCGCGTATTTGCCGTCTTTGCGCTGATACACAACGTTTGTTGTGTTTGTTTCAGCATTGGTAAAGACGAAGAAATTATGACCGAGCATATTCATTTGGAGAATCGCTTCCTCGCTGTCCATCGGCTTTAAGTTAAAGCGCTTTGTTCGGACAACCTGGATCTGGTCTTCTTCTTCCTGAACGGCTGTCTGGGTCTGTGCCCCTTCAGCTTCCTCAGTGCCTGCGGCAAACATGAATTTAGGAGATCCCTGCTCGCGCAGCTTGCGGTTTACTTTTGTTTTATGTTTACGGATCTGACGCTCGAGCTTGTTTGTCACAAGATCGATGGCAGCGTACATATCCTCATTATATTCCTCAGCACGCAACACTAGATTGGTCATGGGAATGGTTACTTCAATTTTTGATTCCTGATCGCTGTAGAATTTTAAATTTACGTTTACGTTTGCTTCAACTGAATCCTCAAAATAGCGTTCCAGTTTGCCGATTTTCTTCTCGACATACTCTCTTAATGCTGGAGTTACCTCAATGTTTTCGCCTCTGACGTTATAATTCAAAATGAACTCCTCCTTTGTTAAGGATATGTAAACTTATTTCTCTCTTTCCCTTTAGAATTCCTGCTGAAACGTAAAAATAATGTTAAACCATTGTGAAATTTGTTGAAGTTTGCGGTTCAGAAGGAAAGGATGTGAATAGAGTATGCGGGGGGCGTTTGATTTATTCTGAGAAAAAAAGGATTGTATTTATCGTTTGTACTCGTTCCTTTCCGCTCCAGTCACTTGCTTTCCGCGGGGAGCGCCGGGAGCCTCCTGATATGAACGAAACTGTCAAGGTTCCTCCCGCACACCGTTTTTTGAACGTCTTTAATAAGAGAAGCG
>NZ_JBQMFF010000004.1:0-220692 GCF_052171315.1 Metabacillus mesotrionivorans
AGGGGCCTTAGCTCAGCTGGGAGAGCGCCTGCCTTGCACGCAGGAGGTCAGCGGTTCGATCCCGCTAGGCTCCACCATTTTAATAGAAGTAATTGACTTTGTTCCTGGGGCGGTGTAGCTCAGCTGGCTAGAGCGTACGGTTCATACCCGTGAGGTCGTGGGTTCGACTCCCTCCGCCGCTACCAAAAAAGGACCTTTAGCTCAGTTGGTTAGAGCAGACGGCTCATAACCGTCCGGTCGTAGGTTCGAGTCCTACAAGGTCCACCATTCTATTTTTCATACGGAGGTATACCCAAGTCCGGCTGAAGGGATCGGTCTTGAAAACCGACAGGGGGGTCAAACCCCGCGGGGGTTCGAATCCCTCTACCTCCTCCATTTCTTTTATCTTCAGCAAAACAAATTAGCATTATTTATTACTATTGCGGGGTGGAGCACGAATATGCTTCTCTGAATCCGCATCAGCGTAACGATCGAGCTGCTTCTTGGCTAAGCTTCCTGAGATCGGGACGGTCAATGCTCTAAATGAGCATCGGAAAACAGCATTATCTATTATTATCGCGGGGTGGAGCAGTCTGGTAGCTCGTCGGGCTCATAACCCGAAGGTCGCAGGTTCAAATCCTGTCCCCGCAACCAAATGGTCCCGTGGTGTAGCGGTTAACATGCCTGCCTGTCACGCAGGAGATCGCCGGTTCGATCCCGGTCGGGACCGCCATTTTTATAAAGGCTTGGTAGCTCAGTCGGTAGAGCAAAGGACTGAAAATCCTTGTGTCGGCGGTTCGATTCCGTCCCAAGCCACCATTTGCTTTTGCAAATCTTGCAGCTTTAGAAAATTTTACAGATAGTGGCGGTTGTGGCGAAGTGGTTAACGCACCAGATTGTGGCTCTGGCATTCGTGGGTTCGATTCCCATCAGTCGCCCCATTTTATCTTTATTCTCTGCGGGTGTAGTTTAATGGTAAAACCTCAGCCTTCCAAGCTGATGTCGTGGGTTCGATTCCCATCACCCGCTCCAATAATGGGCCTATAGCTCAGCTGGTTAGAGCGCACGCCTGATAAGCGTGAGGTCGATGGTTCGAGTCCATTTAGGCCCACCATTCCTATTATAGGAGCATATATGATTTTCCGCAGTAGCTCAGTGGTAGAGCTATCGGCTGTTAACCGATCGGTCGTAGGTTCGAGTCCTACCTGCGGAGCCATTTATTCTGGGGAAGTACTCAAGTGGCTGAAGAGGCGCCCCTGCTAAGGGTGTAGGTCGCGTAAGCGGCGCGAGGGTTCAAATCCCTCCTTCTCCGCCAGAAGGCATGCTCCGGCCCGTTGGTCAAGCGGTTAAGACACCGCCCTTTCACGGCGGTAACACGGGTTCGAATCCCGTACGGGTCATCATTTGAAAAGCGCTGCACAATGTGCAGCGCTTTTTTTGTCGTTAAAGAAGAAAATAAAAAGCAGGTATGAAAAACGGCATAGAACGTATTTATCCTAAATCATGCGTCCGTGAATCATGATCTCGAAATTTACTTCCGCAAAGCAGCTTAGACCGTCTCCAGGGAACGAATGAAACCCTTCTCCCCGTTAAAATAAGACTTCAAAAAATCTTTTTTTCCCTAAAAATATGTTTTCAACAAATAATATATATTTCTGTTATTCAAAAAGGTTTGAATGTTTTTCATTAGAGGTATATGTAATGGTAATAAAGAAACCGTGATTAAAAGGTCGTGAAAATTTCGACAAACATAAGAGGATTTGTCGAAATAACTGTTTTCGTGATATAGCATACGGTATTTGCTGAGATTGTATTTTTTGGTTAATATGCCCGGATTTTCTCATCGAATATGTTTTTATTTAGTAAATAAGACTGATGTTCATTTCACCAACACTCTATCCTTCCTTCCTTTCTTTATTCGACATCATTTTAAAAGAATAATGTTTTGAAAAATGAATGACTGTTCATGACATATCGTGTCAATAAGTAGAAGCGCTTACAAAAAAGGTAATTCTTCCTTCTGATTGAAATAAGAATTAAGATTACTTTATAGAAAGGGTGATGGGAATGAATCTTGCTACGCCAACTGATTTTGAGGTCCATCTTTTCCATGAAGGAAATTTGTTCAGAGCTCATGAATTGTTTGGTGCCCGCAGCAGCGTGCGAAACGGTGTAAGCGGAACAGTATTCACAGTTTGGGCTCCTCATGCGCTTGAGGTGCGGGTTGCAGGTGATTTTAATCACTGGGACGGCACAGGACACAAGCTTGAGAAGCTGAATGAACAGGGAATCTGGTCTGCTTTTATTGCCGGCATTGAAGAGGGTGATCTCTATAAATATGAGATTATCACGAAAAAGCAGGAAAAGATCCTGAAGGCTGATCCATTTGCCTTTTATTCTGAGCTGAAGCCAAATACAGCTTCTGTTGTTTACAATCTTGAAGGGTATAAATGGAATGATAAAAACTGGCAGAGAAAAAAGCGCCAGAAGGAAATTTATCAGCGCCCTATGTATATTTATGAACTGAATATCTGCTCTTGGAAAAAGAAAGAAGACGGCAGCCTTTATACATATTTAGAGCTTGCGGATGTCTTGATTCCGTATGTTCTTGAGCATGGGTTTACACATATCGAACTTTTGCCGATTATTGAACACCCATATGACCGTTCATGGGGATATCAGGGCACAGGCTATTATTCGGCTACAAGCCGTTACGGCACCCCTCACGACTTGATGGCATTCATAGATCTTTGCCACCAGAATAACCTGGGAGTCATTATGGACTGGGTTCCAGGCCATTTCTGCAAAGATGCACATGGACTTTATTTCTTTGACGGGGAACCGGTTTTTGAATATGAGAAATTTGAAGACCGTGAGAATATCGTCTGGGGAACGGCGAACTTTGATCTTGGAAAACCGGAAGTGCAGAGTTTTCTGATTTCAAATGCTCTCTTCTGGCTTGAAATGTTCCACATCGACGGTTTCAGGGTTGATGCTGTTGCAAATATGATTTACTGGCAGAATACGGATGAATCCCACGAGAATCCGTTCGCGGTTCAGTTTTTAAGAAAACTGAATGAGAAAGTGTTTGAGTACGATCCTTCCGTACTGATGATTGCCGAAGATTCTACGGATTTTCCTCTTGTTACATCTCCTGTCTCTGATGGAGGACTGGGATTTAATTATAAATGGAATATGGGCTGGATGAACGATATCCTCAAATACATGGAAGCCCCTCCTGAACAGCGGAAAGATCTTCATCACAAAGTTTCTTTTTCCCTGATTTACGCTTTCACAGAGAATTTTATCCTTCCGCTTTCACATGATGAAGTGGTCCATGGAAAACGTTCACTGCTGAATAAAATGCCGGGTGACTACTGGCAGAAGTTTGCACAGTACAGACTTTTGCTCGGCTATATGCTTGCACATCCAGGCAAAAAGCTGCTTTTTATGGGCGGAGAATTTGCCCAGTTTGACGAATGGAAAGACCTTGAGGAGCTTGACTGGGTGCTTGATGACTTTGACATGCATCAAAAATCCAGAGTATATGTGAAAGAGCTGCTTGCCCTGTATAAAAGGCAGCGTCCGCTTTATGAGCTTGACCATTCGCAGGAAGGCTTTGAATGGATTGACGTCAATAATTCGGACCAGAGTATTTTTTCTTTTATCCGTAAAGGAATTAAGCCGAACGAACAGCTTGTTGTCGTTTGTAACTTCACTCCTGAAACGTACCATGACTATAAAGTCGGAGTGCCGATTGATACCAGATATATTGAAACGCTGAACAGCGATGATGCCGTATTTGGAGGCTCGGGACAGATCAACAGGAAAGAACTGAAAGCGCAGGAAGGCAAGATGCATAATCAGCCTTACCATATATCAATGACCATTCCGCCATATGGAATATCCATATTACGCGCAGTTAAAAAACGAGAGGAGACAATCAACCATGGTGAAAAAAAAGTGCGTCGCAATGTTATTGGCAGGAGGAAAGGGTAGCAGATTAAGTTCACTGACACAGAATCTGGCGAAACCGGCTGTTCCATTTGGAGGAAAATACAGAATCATTGATTTTACACTGAGCAACTGCTGCAACTCCGGTATTGATACTGTTGGTGTGCTGACGCAGTATCAGCCGCTTGTCCTGAATTCCTACATCGGAATCGGCAGTGCATGGGATCTTGACCGTAAAAACGGAGGAGTAACGGTTCTTCCTCCATATGCTGAGTCTTCAGAAGTGAAATGGTACAAAGGAACAGCGAGTGCCATCTATCAGAATATGAATTATTTAAAACAGTATGATCCTGAATATGTGCTCATTTTGTCAGGTGATCATATTTACAAAATGGATTATTCCGACATGCTTGACTATCATATCGAAAAAGACGCCGACGTCTCTATTTCGGTAAAAGAAGTTCCGTGGGATGAAGCGAGCCGGTTCGGTATTTTAAATACTGACGCTAATCTTGAGGTTATAGAGTTCGATGAAAAACCTCAAAACCCGAAAAACAATCTTGCTTCCATGGGAATCTATATCTTCAAATGGTCCATTCTTAAGGAATTTTTGGAAATGGATGAGCGCAATCCATATTCAAGCCACGACTTTGGAAAAGATGTTCTTCCGCTGCTTCTTGACGAAAAGAAAAAGCTTGTTGCGTATCCATTTAAAGGCTACTGGAAGGATGTCGGCACAGTGAAAAGTCTGTGGGAAGCAAACATGGATCTTTTAAAAGCCGATCCTGAGCTTGATCTTTTCGACAATAACTGGAGAATTTATTCTGTCAACCCTAATCAGCCGCCGCAGTATCTGTCAGAAGGCGCAGAAGTGACGGAATCTTTAGTAAACGAAGGCTGTGTCGTATACGGCACCATTCATAAATCCGTCCTTTTCCAGGGTGTAACAGTAGGACAGCACTCTTTCCTTAAAAATACGGTCGTCATGCCGGATGCTGTCATTGGCAATAATGTTTATATCGAGAATGCGATTGTTCCGTCGGGACTTGTTGTGCCGGATGGCATGGTCATTCGTTCGGATAAAGATATTGATGAAGTCATTTTAGTAACGGAAGAATTAGTCGAGCAAACGGCAGGAGCGTAACCGTTAAGTACGATGTGCGTGTCAGCAGTGAAATCCTATTTATTTCCGATGAAAAAAAACGAATGCGAGAGGTGGAACAGCTATGAATCAAAGGATGCTGGGAATTATTGATGCAACAACGTATACAAGTGCCATCGAAGACTTGACGGTAAATCGTTCTATGGCAGCGGTCCCGTTTGCAGGACGCTACAGATTAATAGACTTTATCTTATCGAATATGGTGAACTCGGATATTGACAGTGTAGCAATCTTCCCGAAATACCAGTACCGTTCTCTAATGGACCATCTTGGTTCAGGAAAGCAATGGGACTTAAACAGAAAGCGTGACGGACTGTTCTTTTTCCCGTCACCGCATTTAAATGATCAGTACAGCGAGTTCGGATCGATCCGCCAGCTGTCAGATCATATTGATTATTTCCTCAGAAGCAAGCAGGAATATGCAGTTATTGCAAACAGCTATACCGTCTGCAATATCGACTTTAAAGATGTTCTTGCCAAGCACGTGAAAATGGGCTGCGACATAACAGAAATCCGCAAAGACGGCGAGTCCCTGCAGATGTATGTCATGTCAACAAAACTGCTGCTGAATCTGATTCATGACAATAACCAGACAGGATATAAAACGATAGCCCAGGTAATCATGGATAATACCCACAAGCTTATGATCTGTGATTATGAATTTGACGGATATGTCGCCATTATTGATTCAACTCAAAGCTATTACCGCCACAGCCTTGAAATGCTGAAGCCGGAAGTCTGGCAGCAGCTGTTCCTTACAAATCGCCCGATCTTAACGAAGGTAAAGGATGAGCCGCCTGCACGCCACGGCCAGAACGCGGTAGTGAAAAATTCCATGATTGCAAATGGCAGCGTTATTGAAGGACATGTTGAGAACAGCATTATTTTCAGAGCCGTTCATATTGGAAAAGGAACCGTTGTGAAAAACGGCATCATCATGCAGAAGTCACAAATCGGTGATGACTGTGTTCTTGAAAATGTCGTGCTTGATAAAGATGTCAAAGTTGGAAGCGGCATCGAACTGAAAGGAACATCCGATCTTCCGGTTGTCCTCAGAAAAGGAACGGTACAAGGAGCGCTGATGAAATCGTGAAAGTATTATTTGTCGTATCGGAATGTGTTCCCTTCGTCAAGTCCGGAGGCCTGGCCGACGTTGCGGGAGCATTGCCGAAGGAGCTTAAGCGCCTCGGGACGGACATAAGAGTAGTCCTGCCTAAATACGGGCAAATCCCAGAGCGCTTCCGATCCAAAATGAAGAAAGTGAAGGAGATTGTCGTTCCTGTCGGATGGAGACGGCAATATTGCGGAATCGAGCAGCTTGAATTTGAGGGTGTCACGTATTATTTCATCGATCATGAATATTATTTTAAGCGTGATTCTTTATATGGCCATTATGATGACGGGGAACGGTTCTCTTTTTTCTGCAGAGCCGTTCTTGATTCCATTAAGGCGGTTGACTTCCAGCCTGATGTCATCCACTGTCATGACTGGCATACAGGTATGGTTCCATTCCTTCTAAAAGAGGAGTATGCCTCGCAGTCTTTTTATGAAAATATGAAAGCAGTCTTTACGATTCACAATCTGCAGTTTCAGGGAATTTTTCCGAGAGAAATTCTTTATGACCTGCTGGGCCTTGATGACCGTTATTTCAACAACGATCAGCTTGAGTTTCACGGCATGGTCAATTTCATGAAAGCTGCTCTTGTAGCCTCTGATTTGATCACGACGGTAAGCCCGACGTATAAAAATGAAATTCAGACGCCATATTTCGGAGAGCGTCTTGACGGTCTGCTGCGGGTTAAGGAAGCGTCTCTTGTCGGGATTCTAAACGGCATCGATGACACGATCTACAACCCCGGGGATGATCCATACATAGCATTCCCTTATGACGAACACAGAGCTCAGAATAAAGCGAAAAACAAAAAAGAGCTTCAAAAAATGTTTGGCCTGCCTGAAAAAGAGGATACGCCGCTCATGACAATGGTTACGCGGCTGACTCAGCAAAAAGGACTCGATCTTGTTGAGCGCGTGCTGCATGAGATGCTGCAGTCTGATATGCAGATGATTATCCTTGGAACTGGAGAAAAGAAATTCGAGGATTTCTTCCGCCACATGGAATGGCTGTTTCCGGATAAATGCAAAGCATATATCGGCTTTGATGAGCCTCTTGCACACCGCATTTATGCCGGTTCGGACTTCTTCCTGATGCCGTCGCAGTTTGAACCGTGCGGACTTGGACAGCTGATTGCCCTCCGTTATGGATCCATTCCGATTGTAAGGGAAACAGGCGGACTGAATGACACTGTTACTTCCTACCGGGATGATACAGGTGAAGGGAACGGGTTCACCTTCACAAATTTCAATGCGCATGATATGAAGAATACAGTCGACCGTGCATTTTCAATTTATCAAAACAAAACCATTTGGAACAGCCTTGTCAAAACAGCTATGAAGGAAGATTACAGTTGGGCGCAGTCTGCGTTTAAATACAACCAGCTTTACGCTGATTTAATGACTAGGAGTGGGAGTCATGTTCTCTGACAAAAACGAGTTTAAAAACAGTTTTCTGAAGCGTCTGGAGATGATGTACGGTAAAACGTTTGCTGAGTCGACTAAACGCGATCAGTACCAAACGCTTGGAAACATGGTAAGAGAACATATCAGCAGCCATTGGATCCAGACAAATGAATGGAACCGCGCAAGCAACAACAAACAGGTCTATTACCTGTCAATCGAGTTTCTGCTTGGCAGGCTGCTCGGACAAAATCTTCTGAACCTGGGCATCCGGGATGTTGTGCTTGAAGGGTTTGCTGAGCTTGGCATTGATCTTGAGGAAATCGAGGAAAGCGAAGCAGATGCAGGCCTTGGCAACGGCGGTTTAGGCCGCCTTGCTGCCTGTTTCCTTGATTCGCTGGCATCTCTTAACCTTCCGGGCCATGGCCTTGGAATACGCTATAAACACGGCCTTTTTGACCAGAAAATCGTGGACGGCTATCAGGTGGAGCTGCCTGAGCAGTGGCTCAGACACGGCAACGTCTGGGAAGTGCGCAAGCCGGATCAAGCAATTGAAATTCCTTTCTGGGGAAAAATCGAACATGTAATGGAGGATGGAAAGCTTGAATTCCGTCACGTTCATGCAGAAAACATAATGGCTGTGCCTTATGATATGCCCGTCATCGGCTATGAAACGAGCACCGTCAATACTCTGAGACTGTGGAATGCTGAACCGTCTCCAAACCCGCCTAACCGCGACGTGCTTGCGTATAAACGCGAGACAGAGGCTGTTTCTGAATTTCTGTATCCGGACGATACACATGATGAAGGAAAAATTCTTCGTCTGAAACAGCAGTATTTTCTCGTCTCTGCAAGCCTGCAGTCCATTATAAGATCCTACCTGAAAAAGAATGATACACTGCATGAATTTCACAAGCATGTAGCCATTCATGTCAATGATACACATCCGGTTCTGGCCATTCCTGAACTGATGCGCATTCTTCTTGATGAAGAGCACATGGAATGGGAAGAAGCATGGAACATCACCGTTGGCACGATCTCCTATACAAATCATACAACACTATCTGAAGCACTTGAAAAATGGCCGCTGCATATCTTTAAACCATTGCTGCCGCGGATTTATATGATTGTCGAAGAAATAAATGAAAGATTTTGCAGAGAATTGTGGAATCGTTTCCCTGGAGACTGGAAGCGGATTGAAAATATGGCGATTATTGCGCACGGCGTCGTCAAGATGGCTCACTTAGCCATAGCAGGCAGCCACAGTGTAAACGGAGTAGCCAAAATCCACTCTGATATCCTGAAAAACAGGGAAATGAAGCTGTTTCATCAAATCTATCCGCAAAAATTCAACAATAAAACGAACGGCATTACTCATCGCAGATGGCTGCTGAAAGCCAATCCGGAGCTGACAAGTCTGATAACGGATACGATTGGCACAGACTGGATTAAAAAGCCCCATCTGATGATTGAACTGAAAAGGCACATTTACGATCCGCTGCTGAAAGAACAATTTGCAGCTGTAAAACAGAAGCGAAAGAAAATTTTAGCTGACATTATTGAAAAAAATACTGGCATCAAGGTAGATGAACATTCCATTTTTGACGTTCAGGTTAAGCGCCTTCATGCCTATAAACGACAGCTGCTGAACGTGCTGCACATTATGTATTTGTACAACAGGCTGAAAGAGGATTCTAATTTCTCCATTCATCCGAGAACCTTTATCTTTGGGGCAAAGGCATCACCGGGCTATTATTACGCCAAGAAAATCATCAAGCTGATTAATGCACTTGCCGACAAAGTAAACAATGACCCGAAAGTTTCAAGTATGATGAAAGTCATTTTTATGGAAAACTACAGAGTGTCATTGGCAGAGCATATTTTCCCTGCTGCAGACGTCAGTGAGCAAATCTCTACAGCAAGCAAGGAAGCATCGGGCACAGGCAATATGAAATTCATGATGAACGGCGCCCTGACTATCGGAACTCTGGACGGGGCAAACATTGAGATTCTTGAAGAAGTGGGGAAGGAAAACATTTTCACATTCGGATTGAAGGCTGAGGAAGTCTTGAACTATTATGAAAATGGCGGATATCGCTCAAGCGAATATTATCACCATGATCTGCGGATCAGACAGGTAGTTGACCAGCTCACAAATGGATTTTTCCCTGATACGGAAGATGAATTTGAGGCGATAAAAGACTCCTTGCTGTATGAAAACGATCAGTATTTCGTTCTTCGGGATTTCGCGTCATATGTGGATGCACAGGATCAGCTTGAAAAGGCCTATCAAAATCAGGATAAGTGGCTTGAAAAAGCCCTGTTGAACATTGCGCATTCCGGTTATTTTTCAAGTGACCGCACCATTCATGAATACGCAGACGGCATTTGGGACATCCAGCCGATTCCTGTACTCCATTGAAAAACCCGCTTTTAGCGGGTTTTTTTTGGCGGTAAAACCTTTACAGGACGCTCTATTCTACTCTGTGTAAGGGTCTTTTTCGTATTCAGGCAAATCACCGAACGGCGTCATCAGACCCTCTTCATCAAGAGTGTGTTCATATTGTCTGTGCTGAATGGTCGGATAGACGGTTACATTCTTTCCTTCAATATCTGTGGCAGCGAAGTTTTCGTAATCCTCGACATAGCCTGTCGGGTCATCATTTTCCATGTAGACGTCATTGTATGAATCGACGGGGTATTCAAGGTCTGAAGGTGTTTCGGAGTTTCCGTACCGCTCGACATCCTGATACGTATCTTCTGCATCATAAGCTTCAGAATCGCTTTCATCGTACTCAAACTGACCAAAGGCAGGTTCTAAAACGTCCTCTTCAATGGGGCGCTCATAGGAGACAGCCTGTTCAGGCGAGTGCTCCTTGCAGGTGACGGCTGTCGGAAGAACCTCAAGCCGTTCTTCCGGAATGTCCCGGCCGCAGACTTCGCATTTGCCGTAAGTGCCATTCTTGATGGCTGAAAGAGCCCGGTTCACATCGCTCAATTCTTCTTCTGCATGCTCATTGAGGGCAATATCCTTCTCTCGTTCATAAAGCTCTGTACCTTCATCTCCAGGATGATTATCATAGCTTGAAAGCTCTCCTGTTGAATCATGCCCGAAGCTCTGTTCAAGGCCGTAGTGGCTGTTTTCCTTAAGATGCCGTTCCAGCTCCGTTTTTATCTCTTCAAGAACAGAGCGATAGGAAGCTATTTGTTCGCTGTTCAGCATTTCCATCACATTCCTTTCCCTGTCTGACCTGCTTTTTTTTAATCGCTTTTCTTAGTATGGTCAAAAGACGTATTTTCATGTTTGAAAATGAAAGTTTCCTGGTTCTGCATGTGAAGATGCTAAAAAAAAAGGCCCCTAAGAGGACCTTTTAGATCGTGCTGATAAATAATCCGATTGCAAGCAAAAAGCCGAACTGGATGTTTGTTTGAGCGGTAGCTTTCATAGCAGGCATCATTTCAAGCGGAACGGATTTTCCGATGAACTTTTTGACCGCACTGTATGCTTTAGGCGTGCTGATCAAAACAAGCAAAGCCCATGCTGACAGATAGCCAAAAGCAATCATGACAAGAATGACTGCGTAGGAAGCGGCAAACGTGGCGGCAAGGAAGATGATGGCTTTTTTGCGGCCAATCAGAATGGCCAGGGTCTTCCGTCCGTTTTCTTTGTCGCCGTCAAGGTCACGGATGTTGTTGGACAGCATGATGTTCCCGACTAAAAATGCAATTGGTATGGAAATGATTACGCTGATAGCAGAAATTGTGCCTGTCTGGATATAATAAGCGAGCAGAATAATGACCATTCCCATAAAGAATCCCGCAACAAGCTCTCCAAAAGGAGTGTAGGCTATCGGAACAGGGCCTCCTGTATAGAAGTATCCTGTCGCCATGCAAATCAGGCCGATGACAGCAATCCACCAAGTGGACTCCATACAAATGTAGATGCCAAGCAAGATGGCGATTCCGAAAAAGCCGAAAGCAAGGTTCAGTACTGTATTTGGCTTTACGCCGTTTCGGACGATTGCTCCGCCGATTCCGACAGAGTTTTCATTGTCGAGACCGCGCTTAAAGTCAAAGTATTCATTGAACATGTTGGTTGCAGCCTGAATCAGAATGGATGCAATGAGCATGGCAAGAAACAGGGCCACATGTATACCGCCTTCATTTAAGGCAAGAACTGTGCCGATCGTAACGGGTATAAAGGCTGCTGACAGGGTATGCGGCCGCAGCAGCATCCACCATACTTTCCAGCTTTTATCCGGTTTAATGGAAGGCATGTTCTGAGTTGTGTGAGATTGTGTGTGCATCTTTTTTTTCCTCCCCTAGTTGAAGCAGACTAAAGCTGTCAGCTTCACAAAATTAAGTGTAGGAAATTTACAATATTGTGTCAATCCTTTTACAGATGTTTGAACATTGGGGACTATTCCAGCACCTGAAAATTCTTCCTTGAGAGCTTTTCATTTTAAAGTGATGCGGGTAGTAATATAATAAGGATAATAGTCGTTCATTCTATTATACCATTTCTTTGGGAAAGTACTATTGACACCTCTTTCCTCTGGGGTGTATCTTAATATAAGCGATTTTTCGGTTTTGGAGGGATTTCCAATGATTACGGCGTTAGAACATACATTTACAGAGAAATTGAAGGGTGCTTTGGATGAAGCCAGACAGTTAGAAGAACCGGTGATCCTGAGTCAGGTTAAAACATTGCATGAGATCAAGAACCCCCTCCAATTTTATGCGGATGGCGAGCAGCATTTTTCAGGCAGCCGGTTTTACTGGGCAACTCCGGGTACCCGGTTTACGATCTGTGGTCTGGGCAGTGAATGCACAGTGGAAAATGATGCTGTAAGCGACCGTTTTGGGCGCATTGAAACGGAATGGAAGCGCTTTAAAAAGATTGTTCACCATGAAGATAGTGAAAGTTTTCACATAGGGACGGGCGCCCTGCTTTTTGGGGGCTTTTCGTTTGATCCGCACAATCGCAGCAATGAGCAGTGGAGCCATTTTCCGGAATCTAAGTTTTTTCTGCCTTCTGTGATGCTTACGGTAAAGGAAAATGCATCCTATTTAACCATCAACCGTATAATCAGGCCGGATGACGAGCTTGAGGACTGCGCGGTGCACTTTACGGATCTTGCAAATAAAGTACTGGCCGCACAGCAGCCGGTGAGCATGGAAACGTCCGGCAATTATTCACTGGAAGAAGCAGATACACAAAAATGGATGTCCGCTGTTGAAAAAGCTACAGCTTCTATTAAAGGCGGCAAGCTTGATAAAGTCGTGCTTGCAAGGGAAGTCAGTGTTTCTTATGAGCGTGATATCAATGTCTATGCATCTTTAAATAAGCTTCAGTCAGAACAGCCTGGAAGCTTTATTTTTTCGATAGAAATCGGCAGCAAGTCTTTTATTGGGGCTACACCTGAACGGCTTATTAAAAAAGAAGGCAGCAGACTGCTTTCAACATGTCTTGCAGGGTCAATCAAAAGAGGGGAAACAAAGCATGAAGATACAGAACTCGGCACAGCTCTCTTAAATGATGAAAAGAATTTGATTGAGCATGCCATTGTCGTAAAAATGATCAAGGATTCTTTTGAGGAGTGCTGCAGTGAAATCAGGGTGCCGGATGGTCCGCAGCTTTTAAAAACAAAAAATATACAGCATCTGTATACGCCAATTGAAGGCACAATGCACGGCGGCAGGTCGCTGCTCAGCTTAGTTGAAAAACTGCATCCAACGCCTGCCCTCGGAGGATATCCAAAAGCAGGTGCACTTGAGATGATCAGAGACATTGAGCCGATGGACAGAGGATGGTATGCAGGTCCGGTTGGATGGCTGGATTCAGACAACAACGGGGAATTTGCAGTGGCCATCCGGTCAGGCCTCATTGACGGGAAACAGGCATCCCTGTTTGCTGGATGCGGAATTGTAGCAGAATCGGATCCGCAGTCGGAATATCAGGAAACGATCATTAAACTGAAGCCGATGCTTTCTGCTCTGGGAGGAATGCAGCATGAGCAAATCTAAATCACTTACCCTTTATGCAGCAAATTTTGCAGATGAGCTGGCAAAAGCAGGGGTCACAGAAGCTGTCATCAGTCCCGGATCAAGGTCAACACCGATGGCGATGCTGATGGCAGAACACCCAGATATCAACATTCACCTTATGATTGATGAAAGGTCCGCAGGCTTTTTTGCTCTGGGGCTTTCCAAAATGCTGAATAAACCGGTAACGTTGCTCTGTACATCCGGTACTGCAGCTGCAAATTATTACCCTGCTGTCGTTGAGGCATTCTATTCAAGAGTGCCTCTGCTTATTTTGACGGCTGACCGTCCCCACGAACTGCGGGATGTCGGAGCTCCCCAGGCAATTGATCAGATTCATTTTTTCGGGCGGTATGCGAAGTGGTTTGCTGACATGGCAATCCCTGAACAAACAGAAGGAATGCTTGCCTACAGCAGAATGATGGCTGCCCGGGCAGCAGGCAAAGCAATGTCGTCTCCAGCTGGTCCTGTACACCTGAATCTTCCGTTCAGAGAACCGCTGATTCCTGATTTGGACCTGGAAGACATTTGGAAGAATGGCAGCGGCAGAACACATCATGTCACCATCAAACCGGGACAGGCAGTTCTTCAGGACCTTGAAATAGAGAGGATAGCGGAGATGCTTTCCGGTAAAGAAAAAGGGCTGATTGTGTGTGGTGAGATACGTGATCCGCTCTTTACTGACGCTGTCCTTAAACTTTCTGCAGCTTTAAAATACCCGATTCTTGCAGATCCCCTTTCGAACTTAAGAACGGGATCTCATGATAAGTCTGCAGTCATTGATGGATACGACGCTTTCATGAAAGATGATGAACTTGCAAATGAGCTAAAGCCAGACGTGATTCTCCGTTTTGGAGCGATGCCGGTTTCAAAGCCGCTGTTTTTGTTCCTGAAACGATTTCCTGAGATTCTGCAGCTGGTGGTCGACGGACAAGGCGGGTTCCGCGAACCTACTTTGCTGGCTTCTGAAATGATAGAATGCGAAGAAAGCTGGTTCTGTGAAAGTCTGTCGGGGAGGGTTTCTTCTGAAGAAAATGAACAATGGCTAAAGACATGGCAGCAGACAAACAGCACAGCACGGAAGATCCTTTCCTCTCCTGAAGACGGCCCGGACGACCTGTTTGAAGGCAAAGTCTTTACCGAGCTTCAAAAGGCCATGCCGGAAAGAAGCCATATGTTTGTTGGAAACAGCATGCCGATTCGAGATGCAGACAATTACTTCTTAAATTCAAATAAGAACATTTCTGTACATGCAAACCGGGGGGCAAATGGGATAGACGGAGTCGTCTCAACAGCTCTTGGAATGAGTGCCGGTACAGAAGATCCGCTTTTCTTGGTCATTGGAGACCTTTCCTTTTACCATGACATGAACGGGCTGCTGGCTGCAAAAATGCATAAGCTTGACATGACGGTGATTCTATTGAACAACGACGGCGGCGGCATTTTTTCCTTCCTGCCTCAGTCAAAAGAAGAAAAACATTTTGAAACGCTTTTCGGGACCCCGACCGGGCTGCATTTTCAGCATGCTGCCTCACTCTATGATGCGGCATATACCCAGCCTGAGACGTGGGAGGCATTTAGAGATGACGTTGAAAACGCTGCTCGCCGAAAGGGGCTGCATATCATCGAAGTCCGTACGAACCGCCATTCCCGTGTCACGATTCATCGAAACTTGATGAATCGTGTTTCCCAGGAAATAAGAGAGATGCTGCGGAAATGATGGTGAAGATAAGAGGGATATCCTACTCGGTTGAAACGTATGGAGAGGGCCGGCCCCTTGTGCTTCTGCATGGGTTTACAGGATCGGCAGAATCATGGCATCCGTTTCTGGAAATATTTCGCTCATGCAAAGTAATTTTAATTGATCTGATCGGTCACGGCAGGACTGATTCTCCGGCAGATTACCAGAGGTATTCAATGGAGGAGACGGTGCTTGATCTGCATGCAATCTTTAATGAACTCGAACTGGATAAGCCTGTGCTTGCAGGCTATTCAATGGGCGGCAGGGCAGCCTTGTCGTACGCTGTGCGCTATCCCGAAACAGTAAGCAAGCTGATTCTTGAAAGCTGCACACCCGGGCTCCTCTCGAGTGAGGAAAGAAAGAAAAGACGGCAAAGTGATAAGGAACTTGCGGAAATGATTTCAGAAAAAGGGATTCCGCATTTTATACAGTATTGGGAGGAGATTCCGCTGTTTGCATCCCAAAAAGAGCTGCCTGAGGCCATTCAGAACAGGGAGCGCAGCAAGCGGCTTAAAAACAAGGCAGCCGGCCTGGCAAACAGTCTTCTCGGGATGGGGACAGGCTCACAGCCACCTGTCTGGAACGGCCTTTCTTCCCTGCATATCCCTGTCCTTCTCGTATGCGGAGAGCGGGATGAGAAGTTCTGCAGACTTGCAGAAGAGATGAAAGGTTTGCTCCCTCTTTCGACATATATTAAAATAAAAGATGCAGGTCATGCGGTTCATGTAGAACAGCCGCAAATCTTTGGTAAAATAGTAAATGAGTTTATGAATAAGTAAACGTATTCAAAAGGAGGCTGTACGCGAAATGACAGTAGAATGGGTAGCTGAACGCAAGTACGAAGATATTTTATATGAAACGTATAATGGGATTGCCAAAATCTCGATTAACCGCCCTGAAGTACATAATGCATTCCGTCCAAAGACAGTGATGGAGCTGATTGACGCTTTTGCATACGCAAGAGACGATGCAAATGTAGGAGTCATCATTTTAACAGGCACAGGCGGAAAGGCATTCTGTTCCGGAGGAGACCAGAAAGTCCGCGGCCATGGCGGATATGTTGGAGAAGACCAGATTCCAAGGCTGAATGTTCTTGACCTTCAGCGCCTGATCCGTGTTATTCCGAAACCGGTTATCGCGATGGTTGCAGGATACGCGATCGGAGGCGGACATGTTCTTCACATCGTATGTGATCTGACGATTGCGGCTGACAATGCTGTATTCGGACAGACTGGACCAAAGGTAGGAAGCTTTGATGCAGGATACGGTTCAGGATACCTTGCCCGTATTGTGGGACATAAAAAAGCGAGAGAAATCTGGTTCCTATGCCGTCAGTACAATGCACAGGAAGCGCTTGACATGGGACTTGTCAACACAGTAGTGCCTCTTGAAAAACTTGAAGAAGAAACCGTTCAGTGGTGTGAGGAGATTCTTGAGAAGAGCCCGACTGCCATCCGCTTCTTAAAAGCTGCATTTAATGCGGATACAGACGGACTTGCCGGCATTCAGCAGTTTGCAGGTGACGCAACTCTTCTTTATTACACGACAGATGAAGCAAAAGAAGGAAGAGACGCTTTCAAAGAAAAGCGCAATCCTGACTTCAAACAGTTCCCGAGATTTCCTTAAGGGCATGCAGCAGCTTGATGAGTTCATCAAGCTGTTTTCTTTTATGCAAATTTGCCGAAGCTACTAGCATATGAAAGTTGGTGAAAACATGACAACGATGCCAAACTGGCTGATGCAGAGGGCTTTTTTGACGCCTGAACGGATTGCGGTTGCAGCGGAGGAAGAAACGGTAACCTTTCATGAGCTGCACAGCCGGACACTCCGCAAAGCAGCCGCCATGCAAGAAAAAGGCATGGGGAAAGGGAGCCGATGTGCGGTTCTCATGAAGAACAGTCTTGATATGGCCGTCACCATTCATGCTCTTGCCTATATTGGGGCACAGGCCATCTTGCTGAATACACGATTAACAGCAGCAGAGCTTGACTATCAGCTGCGTGATTCAGAAGCAGAGTATCTCCTATACCATCATGCCCTGGAGCATCATTGGGAGAAGCCAAGCTGGATATCCATAGACAGCAGAAACCTTGAAAGTTTAACAGAATCTGCTTCCTATGAAAAAACGTTTCATCTTGATGAGACGGCGACCATTATGTATACATCAGGCACGACAGGGAAACCAAAAGGCGTGATGCAGACCTTCGGAAATCATTACTGGAGCGCTTCCGGCTCCTCTTTAAATCTTGGGCTTCATCATGATGACCGCTGGCTTTGTGCGGTTCCTCTTTTTCATATCAGCGGTCTTTCCATCTTAATGAGGGGGATCATTTATGGAATGACCGTTGTGCTTCATGAAACATTTCAGCCTGAAAAGGCAAATAAGGCGATCTTTGAACAAGGGGTTACCATTGTATCGGTTGTTCAGACAATGCTGACCCGGATGCTTGAAACGCTTGGTGATGCAAAGTTTCCGGACAGTCTGCGGGTTATGCTCCTTGGCGGTGGTCCGGCGCCCATGCCTCTTTTAAAAGAGTGCAAAGAAAAATCCGTTCCGGTCTATCAGACTTACGGAATGACAGAGACTTCCTCTCAAATTGTCACCCTTTCTCCGGAATACAGTTTTTCAAAGCTTGGATCTGCCGGCAAACCTTTGTTTCCGTGCCGGATAAAAATCATGGACAGCGGAGAAGAGTGTCCTCCTATGGCTGAAGGAGAGATTTACGTCCAGGGGCCGAATGTGACAAAGGGCTACTGGAAACGGGAAAGCACGTTTCACGACGGTTTTCTTCCAACAGGCGATATCGGCTATCTTGACGAAGATGGGTTTTTATTTGTATTAGACAGGCGCTCAGATTTAATTGTTTCAGGCGGTGAAAATGTGTATCCGGCTGAAATAGAGGCCGTGCTCCTGTCTCACCCGTCTGTACTTGAAGCGGGAGCAGCGGGGGCAGATGATCCAAAGTGGGGACAGGTTCCTCTTGCATATGTGGTTTTGAAGGAGCATGTGAGCGAAGCTGAACTGCTCTCGTATTGCAGGGAAAGACTTGCAAAATATAAACTTCCTTCCCGCATTTATTTTAGAGACAGCCTGCCGAGAAATGCTTCGAGCAAGCTGATGCGGAGGATGCTTGCGGATGGAGGCAGGCATGATTGATGTCCGGAAAGTGACCCTTCACCATTTGGAGATGAATCTTGTCTCTCCCTTTAAAAACAGCAGAGAAACGGTTGACAGGCGGGAGAGTATTCTGGTTGAACTGGAAGATTCCTCGGGATTCACAGGCTGGGGAGAGGTAGTTGCCTTTTCATCCCCCTGGTATACGGAAGAAACCATCAAGACATGCCATCATATGCTGACAGCTTTTCTGATTCCGGATCTTCTCGGTAAAACGTTCCCGCATCCGGAGGCCTATGCAACATCCCTTCAGTGGATCAGGCGGAACCAAATGGCAAAGGCATCGATTGAATCTGCTGTTTGGGATTTGCATGCGAAGCTTCTCGGCAAGCCGCTAGCAAACATGCTTGGCGGCACAAGAAGCCAGATTGAATCTGGAGTCGTTGTGGGAATGGCACCTGTCTCATCCATGCTTCAGACAATTGAGCAGCGTATCAATGAAGGATATAAAAGAATCAAAGTGAAGGTCGAACCGGGGATGGATGTTGAGCTGATTGAAGAAATCAGAACCCGTTTTCCTGACATTCCTCTTATGGCAGACGCCAATTCAGCTTATACACTGAAAGATCTCGAGCATTTAAAAAAGCTGGATGCCTATAATCTGATGATGATAGAGCAGCCGCTTGGCCATGATGATATCGTTGAGCATGCGGTCCTGCAGGCTGAAATCAAAACGCCCATCTGCCTGGATGAGAGCATCATCACCTTCAATGATGCGAAAAATGCGATCCAGCTTGGAAGCTGCGGGGTTATAAATATTAAACCAGGACGAGTTGGAGGGCTTGCGGAATCAATTAAGATCCACGATCTATGTGTCGAAAAGGGCATACCTGTCTGGGTAGGCGGAATGCTTGAGACTGGCGTTTCAAGAGCACATAATATCGCTTTGGCCTCTCTATCCGGATTTTCAATACCTGGTGATATCTCTGCTTCCTCAAGGTATTGGAAGGAGGATATTATTACACCGGAAGTAAGGGTTGACCAGGGCTTGATTGATGTTCCGGCAGCAGCAGGAATCGGATTTGATATCGATAGGACGAAATTAGAAAAATACCGTACGTTCAAAGAGGAATTTACACTGTAAAATGGTGTTTTCCCCCAGGGGAAAATGAAGTTTTTCCAATTGAAATCGGGATTTTCCCGCTTTGCTCATATTTGCTTTATATGATAAAAAGAGAGTGTAGAGTGATTCGGCATCATTCTTAAAAAATACCCTCTCTGCCCTTTTTTAGCCAGCTGTCTTCGGATAGCTGGTTTTTTTGTCGAGAATCTATGATTGACAGAAAGACGGAAATGATTTAAATTTTGCGTAAGGGCAAAAAAATTATACCTGTCAACAAATCATGAAACAAGCTAACTTATTGGCACTCAACCTACCTTTCTTTCATATGATGCTTCAGCGAAAGAAAGACTTTTTTTACCTTAAAATTTGCACATGGGAAACATTTGTTGATTGACGAAAAGGAGGATTTCTATGAAAAAACGATTCAGTATGCTGATTGCGGTTTTCATGTTTACGGCAATTATGTCTGCCTGCAGCAAGAGCACAGGCGGAGGGGAAAATGACAAAGTTCAGGTAACGACGACAATTGCTCAGATTGCGGATGTTGCAGCGAATGTCGGAGGCAGCCATGTAGAAGTAACGTCTCTGATGGGACCGGGAATTGATCCCCATTTGTATCAGGCTTCACAGGGAGACATTCAGAAGCTGAATAAGGCTGATATTATTTTTTACAATGGGCTCCATCTGGAAGGCAAAATGGGTGAGATCTTTGAAAAGATGTCAAATGAAAAGCCTACTGTTCCAGTAGCAGAGACGATACCCAAAACGAAATTAATGAGTAATCCTGCCAATAAAAAAGCACATGATCCACATGTCTGGTTTGATATTTCATTATGGATGTACACCGTTGATAAAGTAGAAGATGAGCTGAGCAAGCTTTCTCCTGAAAACAAAGAAGAGTTTGCTGCCAATGCAGCTGCCTATAAAGAGAAGCTTGCAGAAATGGACCAATATGCAAAAGAGCAGGTTCAATCCATTCCTGAAGAGAAAAGAGTTCTGGTTACCGCCCATGATGCATTTGCATACTTTGGGAAGGCATACGGCTTTGAAGTAATGGGCCTTCAGGGACTGAGCACAGATTCTGAATATGGCCTGAAGGATGTTCAAAATTTGGTGGAAGTGCTGACAGAAAGAGAAATTAAGGCTGTTTTCGTTGAGAGCAGCATTTCTGAAAAATCCATTAACGCGGTTGTCGAAGGCTCTAAGAAAAACGGTCATGACGTGAAAATAGGAGGACAGCTTTATTCAGATGCCATGGGAGAAAAAGGATCTGAAGAAGGAACGTATCTTGGAATGTTCAAACACAATATCGATACAATCGTTTCATCATTGAAATAAGGCAGGTGCTAAGTATGAAACCAGTAGCAGTTAACAATTTGACGGTAGCCTATCACCGGAAACCTGTCCTTCAAGAGGTTGGTTTTGAGGTCCCTGAAGGGAAATTGATCGGAATTATTGGTCCAAACGGGGCAGGGAAATCCACGCTGATAAAAGCTGTACTCGGGCTGATCCCTTCAGCCTCGGGAGAAGTTGAAATCTATGGAGATTCATATAAAAAACAGCGTAAGCGGGTCGGCTATGTGCCTCAAAGAGGTTCAGTCGACTGGGACTTTCCGACAAATGCTCTTGATGTTGTGCTGATGGGGCGCTACGGCCATGTGGGCTGGATGAAAAGGCCGGGCAAAAAGGACACGGCTTTTGCAAAGGAGTGCCTGAATAAAGTGGGTATGCTGGATTTTGCCGACAGGCAAATCAGCCAGCTTTCAGGCGGCCAGCAGCAGCGTGTTTTTCTTGCAAGAGCCCTTGCACAGGATGCAGACGTTTATTTTATGGATGAACCATTTGTGGGCGTTGACGCAGCAACGGAAAAAGCTATTATCTCTCTTCTTAACGAACTGAAAGCAAGAAAAAAGACGGTGCTGGTCGTGCACCATGATCTGCAGACTGTGGAAGAATACTTTGACTGGGTATTGCTTTTGAACCTGAGGAAAATTGCTTTTGGCCCGACGAGTGAGGTTTTTACAATGGAGAACCTTCAGAAAACCTATGGGGGCAGACTCACTTTCTTGCAGGATCAGCAGGTGCTTGTAGACGAAACCAAACAGGAGTGAAGAACTATGATGGAGGAATTAATCTATCAGCTGCAAAATCAAAATACACAGTGGGTGCTTGTCGGAACAATGCTTCTCGGTCTTGCAAGCGGAGTCCTTGGAAGCTTCGCTCTTCTTAGAAAACAGAGCCTGATCGGCGATGCAATGGCCCATGCCGCTCTGCCCGGAGTTTGTATGGCCTATCTCCTATACGGATCTAAATCATTGCTGTGGTTTCTTGTTGGAGCTGCGGTTTCGGGAATGCTTGCCGCATGGCTGATTGGGGTCATTATCAAGAACTCAAGAATAAAAGAGGATTCAGCCCTTGGCCTTGTTTTGTCCGTTTTCTTCGGGTTTGGGATTGTGCTGCTGACTTATATTCAGCATAACCGGGGGGGAAATCAGAGCGGACTGAGTGATTTTATATTTGGAAAAGCGGCATCCATGGTCGGTCAGGATGTTCAGATTATTACTTGGATTGCAGCTGCCCTGCTCCTCCTTACCGCTCTTTTCTTTAAAGAGTTCAAATTATTGACGTTTGATCCTCAATTTGCAAAAGGAATCGGCCAGCCGACAACATTTCTGAATGGCCTGCTGATGGTCCTGATTGTCTGCGCAGTTGTAATCGGCCTCCAGACGGTTGGTGTTATTTTAATGGCAGCCATGCTGATCACTCCGGCGATTGCTGCAAGATATTGGACGGATAAGCTTGGACATATGGTTCTTATTGCAGGGCTTATAGGAGGGATCTCAGGTGTTGCAGGGACTCTTCTCAGCACGACAACAGACGGAATGGCGACCGGGCCGCTGATTATTGTTGCAGCGACGATTCTGTTTTTGATATCCCTTGTTTTTGCACCGAAAAGGGGCATCGTGTCCAAAGCGGTGAAACAGTGGAAATTGAAAAGGAAAACGTCTGTTGAACAGCTTCTTCTCTCTTTTTACGATGTGACGGAGAATGCAGGTGTGAATGGGGCATTTTCCCTCGAAGATGTTCTCAGTAAAAGAAAGGTTTCCCAAAGTCTGATCAATAAATCGGTCAAGGAACTTGAAAAGAAGAAGCTTGTCATGCAGGTCGGGAGCGATCAATGGAGATTGTCAGACAGCGGTTTGAAGCATGCTTATGAGCTGACCTTGAGTCAGAGGCTGTATGAGATGTATTTGATGCACGAAATGGAGCTTGCCCAGCTTCAGCTTAAAAGCAGGGATGATGTCGATGTGGAGAAAATGTCGTTCGATATGAAGAAGAGGCTGATGGGCCTTTTGAAAGATCACAGCAGAGAGCCGAAACTGCTGCCAAAAACCGCAAATGCTTTAAATAGAAAGGAGTGGCAGGTTCAATGAGTTATGATGCATGGATTCTTTTGACAGGATCGCTCGTCGGCATTACATGTGCGATCATTGGCTGTTTCCTGATTCTCAGGCGAATGGCGATGCTTGCTGATGCGATCAGCCACTCTGTTCTGCTTGGCATAGTCGGTGCCTATTTTGTCAGCAAGAGTCTTGACGGCGTTTCTATGTTTATAGGGGCAGCTATAGTCGGCCTTCTGACAGCTTTTTTAGTCCAGGTGCTGAATGCGAAAGGGGTTCAGTCCGATGCGGCAATTGGAGTCGTATTCACATCCCTCTTTGCCGTCGGAGTTATTTTGCTGTCGCTTTTTGGAGGGAATATACATCTTGATGTCGATCATGCATTAATGGGGGAGATCACCTTTATTCCGTGGAATACCCTCACACTTGCAGGAATGGATGTTGGGCCAAAAGCGGTCTGGATGCTTGGTTCGGTCCTTGTGATTAATCTCATTCTGATCGCGCTGTTTTATAAGGAGTTCAAAATAACGTCTTTTGATCCTCAAATGGCAGCTGCCATCGGCATCCCTGTCCTTGTGATGCATTATCTGCAAATGGGGATGCTCTCGATTACAACGGTAGCTTCCTTTGACAGTGTCGGAGCGATATTAGTGGTTGCGATGCTGATTGTTCCTGCTTCAGCGGCCTATCTGCTGACAGATAAACTGTCGCATATGCTCGTGATCAGCTCAGGTATTGGTGTTCTGTCTGCCGTTCTTGGCTATTGGTCGGCAACTTGGCTGAATGTTTCCATAGCCGGCGCAATGGCAACAGCTGCAGGGGCAATCTTTTTCCTGGCCTTTCTTTTTTCGCCAACGCACGGCATGCTTGCAAAATGGCTTGCAAAAAGAAATTTTGCTTCTGCCAGTGAATAAAAATGATTCTCATTATCAATAATAAAGAAAAGGACAGCCGCCAGCTGTCCTTTTCACTAGAACATTTTACAAATCATGAGGTTTAAACGTTTTACAGTCTGTCTCTTCACTGCGTGAAGCCGTGTCGCCTCTATGGCTCACAACATAAATGGCATCAGCCGTACACTGGTTGCCGCTGCCCCAGTACTCACAGTTATTTACTTCGCACTTTACTTCTCTTGGCATAAAAATACCCTCCTTTTATTAAGGTTCATCTTTTAGTTTTGCTTACTTTACTGTCTTTCATACGTGAAAAGGGGTCAGTCCCGCTCTGCGTTAATCTGTTAACGAGGAGCGGGACTGACCCTTAGCTTTCTTTTTGATCCAAATAGCGTTTGTCTTTCATGAACAGCCGCCAGAAATAGAAGAAGCCAGGGAAAAGGATGAGAAATCCGACGATGTAGGTGATAAAGACGGCATGAAACGTGTTCGGGTGTGTAAAGCCGTCCTGTATGGTCACATCAGGATAGAGCATGTAAGGCAGATGTGCCCGGCCATAGGCGTAGCTTGCCAGAAAATACTGAATGACGACCGCTACTACAGCAAGCCTCGGGCGGCCAAGTTTTCTCTTATCCTTTTGGGATGGGAGAAACAGTGCTCCGCCGGCAATGACAAACATCGCTACCGAGCCGATTAAAAATGGCAAATACTCCATCATGTTCGTGTAAAGCCAGTTTGCTTCATTACGCAGCGTAAGCATGATCAGAAAACCCATTACAAGCGAAAGCGGGCCGAGAATCAGGGCATCCCGCCTGTATACTTTATATGCCTCAGGCTCATTCGCCACATTTGAATAATCCGACAGCAGAAGCGAAGAAAGAAAGAGTGTGCTCGTAATGGCAAACCCGCTGAATGCATAGGCATTCGGACTTGTGAAGAGTTTATCAAGCTGAAGCTGATGGGCGCCGTCGATTACTTCAATGTAGCCGCCATGTGTAATCGGAAGGACTAAAAGCAGGATTGCCGGTATGATAAAGCCGGAGATCCCTGAAACGTACGTCAGCAGTTTGCCGTATCCTGATTTTGAATAGTGGGAAAAAACGAGAAAACCGCTTCGGATTGCGAGCAGCAGCAGAATGATGCTGCCCGGAATCAAAAGCACAGTGCCCAGGATAAACGTTGCCCCCGGAAAAAAACTGAACAGGGCGACAACAATAGCAACGATAAAAACATTCGTTACCTCCCAGGTTGGCGATAAATAGCGATTGGCAATGTTCGTTGCGTTTGTCCGTTCTTTGTTTATGTAAACCATGGACCAAAATCCCGCTCCAAAGTCCATCGTCGCCATAACAGCATAGATAAAGACAAATCCCCAGACAACCGTAATGGCAAGCAGAGCATCTGTTGTCATCTTTGCAGCGCCTCCTTCATGATTGGATTAATAAACACTGACGCCATCTCCGTCTCCTCGCTTATCTAGCTCATTTTCAACCGGATTGCGTTTAAAGTAGTAGACAAGCACAAGAATTACGGCCAGACCCAATATCGCATAAACAAGGGTGAACAAAATAAAGAGCGTTCCAATCTGACCTGAAGCTGTCACCACATCCTCTGTCTTGAGCAAACGGTAAATCACCCAAGGCTGTCTTCCTGTACAAGCGAAAATCCAGCCAAACTCAATTGCAAGCATGGACAGAATACCTGATGGTACAAACAGTACAAGCAGCCATTTCGGAAAATGGGGCCGCTTCAGAATTTTGTACCAGAAAAATCCGATCAGGGAAAGGAGAATCAGCAGGCTTCCGATTCCCACCATGGCATTAAACAGGGTATGGACAAACAGCGGAGGCCAATATTCTTCCGGAAAGTCATTTAATCCAATGACTTCTGTCTCAAAGCTGTTGTCTGCCAAAAAGCTGAGTGCCCACGGAATTTCAATTCCCCATTTGACTTCCTGTGTTTCTCTGTCTGTAAATCCGCCGACAGCAAGCGGCGCATAGCGCTGCGTTTCAAATAGACCTTCTGCTGCAGCAAGCTTCTCAGGCTGATATTCATGCAGCATCTGGGCAGATTCGTGTCCGTTCAAAGCGGTCAAAAATGAGAAAATGCCTCCGACAATCAGCCCCATCATGAGCGCCTTGCGGTGAAACTTGTATAGCCTCTCATTTTTCATGTTTCGGAGCATTTTATACGCAGCAATTGAAGCAATAACGAATGCGCCGGTCATAAATGCAGAAACAACGACATGTCCAGCCGTTACGATGAAGCTTGGATTGAAAAACGCCGCCCAAGGATCAACATCAACGATTTCTCCATTTTCAATTCTGAAGCCCGCGGGAGTTCCTTCAAACGCATGGACATTTGTAATGAGAATCGCAGATGCTGCGGCCCCGATCAAAACAAGTGATACACTGACAATCCTCATTCTCGGGGAGATGCGGTCTGCAGCATACACATAAATGGACATAAACAGCGCCTCCACAAAAAAGGCATAAATTTCAATCTGAAATGGAAGGGCCATAACCCGGCCGATAACTTCCATAAATCCCGGCCACAGCAAGGCAAGCTGCACGCCTGCAATCGTTCCTGTAGGGATAGCAACACCGAGCAGCACGGCCTGTCCTTTTGTCCACCGTTTTGCCATCACGGCATAATCAGGATCCTTCGTTTTTTGAAAAAGAAGCTCTGCTATTAAAATCATTAGAGGGAGGCCTACACCAAGCGATGCAAAAATAATATGAAAGCCCATTGTCGTCCCGAACAAGGATCTGGCAAGTACGAGATCATCCATCTGTTTTCCGCCTTTCTTTCCCATGGTTGTAACAATCTTTCCTTATTGTCCGCATTTTTCCATAAAATATGCTTAGGATGTTTCTCAAAAGAAATTTCATTTCAGGCAGGAGCGTTGACAAACTGCCGGAAAGGGAGTAACATATAAAACGTAATAATTACGATTAAAGGAGTGCTGTAAATGAAACAGGGTATCCATCCGGATTATCATAAAGTCGTATATATGGACACAAACAGCGGTTTTACATTTTTGAGCGGTTCTACTCAAAAATCGAATGAAACAACAGAGTGGGAAGACGGCAATACGTACCCGCTGATCAAAATTGAAATCAGCTCTGATACACATCCTTTCTACACAGGGCGCCAGAAATTCGCAGACCGCGACGGACGCGCAGAGCGCTTCAAGAAAAAATACAACATGTAAAAAGGGAGCCCTGGAGCATCATGTTCCAGGGCATCTTTTCTGTATAATAATCTACTGGCAGGGAGGTTTTTTACATGAAAAAAATACCCGTTTATACAATAAGCGGTTTTTTGGGAAGCGGCAAAACAACGCTTCTTGTAAAGATGGCGGATGAGCTGAAAATCAGAGGACAAAAAGTAGGCATTATTTTAAATGAACTTGGCGATGAGAACGTAGAGAAGCATTTATTTAAAGATCAGCAGGTCCATGAGCTCTTAAATGGCTGTATTTGCTGCACCATTCAGGATGACCTTTTGACGACGCTCAAAGCATTTAAAGCAGAGCAGTCTGTTGATGTTCTTCTAATAGAAGGAACAGGAGTGGCGAATCCGCTGGAAATTAAAGACGTGCTTCTTTCTCCGGCACTGTTTGATGACTATGAGCTTCTTTCAATGATCGGAATTGTCGATGCCAGTCATTACCTGGACTACCAGAGCATGTTCTCAAGCTCGAAGGAAATCCGCTCACTGCTGAAAGAACAGATTATTTCTTCTGATTTGCTGATTCTAAACAAAATAGACCTGGCAGGGGATAAAGACCTGGAAAAAGTGAAGAAGAAAATCCGGAAAACCGTTCCGGAAGAAGTGGAAATGCATGATGCATCATATGGAAACGTACCATATGAAAAACTGATTGAACAGCGCCATGCTGCCCTGACACTCAGTGAGGGAGCAGGGCACCATCACCATCATCACTCCATTGGCACGATCAAGATTGAGAATCCGCAGATCATGGATCTTTTAGAGCTTGAGTCTCTGCTTAGAGATATAGATGGTCTGATCCGTGCAAAAGGGCATCTTATTATGGAAGGCACAATGAGGGAGATGCAGTATGCTGCGGGTAAAGCGGTTATATCAAAAGAAAAGGTTGAGAGCGAAAAGCCCGTTCTGATTCTGATTGGGCAGAATCTGCCTGCAGAAAAAATACAGCAGCTGTTTGTAAAAAGGCATATATAAAAAATACCGGCCGCGTTGGCCGGTATTTTTATTGAAGGGCAGTCTTTAGCGTTTCAAGGTTGCGCTTCATGATGCTGAAATAGTCTTCCTTGTTTTCAGCATCCTCTTCTGAGATGGATTCAAGGTTGGAAAGGGTAAGGCTTTCTGCGCCAATTTCATTTTTCACAATGTCTGCAATTTTGCTGTTGACGTTATTCTCAAAAATCACATAATTGATTTTGTTTGCTTTCGCTGTTTCAACGATGGTCTGAAGCTGCTTTTGAGATGGCTCCTGTGTCGGAGAAAGTCCTAAAACGCTGATCTGCTCAATGCCGTAGCGGTTTTCCCAGTAGCCGTACGCAGCATGAGAAACCAGGATTTTTTTCTTTTCAGCAGCGTCAATTGTTTCTTTGTAATCAGCATCCAGTTTTTCTAAATCTGCTTTAAGCGCAGTGAAATTTTTCTCGAATTCTTCTTTTGATTCCGGATGAAGCTCTGTCAGGCCGTTTTTAATGTTCTCAGCCATTTGGACGGAAAGTGCCGGGTCAAGCCAGATGTGGGGATCTTTATCTCCATGATCATGAGCGTGCTCCTCTTCTTTAGCATGGTCGTCATGTCCCTCTTCATCAGCATGCTCTTCCTCATGGGCATGGTCGTCATGTCCTTCTTCTTCAGCATGTGCTTCTTCGTTATGAGAGGAATCAGCAAGCTCAATCCCTTCGCCCGCTTTGATGATTTTCACATCTTCTGACTGCAGGGTTTCAGTTGCTTTTTCGGCAAATCCTTCAAGTCCGACACCTGAGTAGATAAAGGCATCCGCCTCAGCCATGGCAACCATATCTTTTGTAGAAGGTTCAAACGTATGGGCATCTGCATTAGCAGGGTACACACTTTCAACCTCTACAGCGTCTCCTCCGATTTTTTCAGTAAAATCCTGAACAGGGAAGATGGTGGTATAAACCTTCAGCTTGTCCTTTTCGTCCCCGGTTGTTTCATTTCCGCTGTCTGCACATCCTGCAAGAGCTGTTCCAAGCAGCAGTGCAAGTGCCATAGATAAACCTTTTTTTCTCATTGTAAGCTCCTTATATATAAAAATTTCGTTGGTTTCATCATTTCCTATCACATTATATCGTAATACTTACGATTTGAGAACCGTAAATACTTTAATGTAAAAAGAAAAACCATTCTCACAATTATGAAAAAGCAGGAAGCGGGTCATGCATGGAGGACCAGTCTGATGTCATTTCTTCATCTGTAAGGAGACATTCGTCAAGTGAAGCTTCCACATCTGTCCGATTAAGGTCAATCCCGATAAAAACAAGTTCCGTCATGCGGTCTCCAAATTCCGTGTCCCAGCGTTCAAGCAGCTCGGGTTCATCCTTCAGTGTTTGAATACGCTCGTCCTCCGAATAAGCGGCCACCCATTCCCCTGCTCCCTGAATCATAATGGAGGTGCCTGCCTGTGAAAGAAGGCCTGAAGTGTCATTTCTTGATGCAAGCCAGAAAAAACCTTTTGCTCTCACTACATCCTGGGGCCAATTCTCAAGCCAGTTCATGAACCGCTCCGGATGGAACGGCTTCCGTCTTCTGTAAACGAAGGAAGAAATGCCGTATTCCTCTGTCTCCGGCACATGCTCTTCGTTAAGTTCCTTGATCCAGCCGGCGGACTGGCTGGCTTTTTCAAAGTCAAATCTGTTAGTGTCCATAATTTCAGCCAGCGGTACATGGCTGAAGGCTGTTTTCAATATCCTTGCATCCGGATTTAATTTTCTCAGTACACCATATAATTCATTCACATCTTCCTCTTCCAGCAAATCTGTTTTGTTCAGAAGAAGAACGTCAGCAAATTCAATCTGATCAATCAGCAGGTCAATGACTTCTCTTGTATCGTTTTCATCTGTTCCCTGCTTCCGGTCAAGAAGATTTTCACCAGAAGAGAAATCGTCCCAGAAGCGGTTCCCGTCCACAACCGTTACCATTGTATCCAAACGGCAGAAGGCAGACAGATCAATGCCGATCTCCTCGTCAATGTAGGTGAATGTCTGAGCGACAGGCACCGGTTCGCTGATGCCAGATGATTCAATAACGATATAGTCGATGTTTCCTTCCTTAACGAGACGCTCGACTTCAATCATCAGGTCCTCGCGCAGCGTACAGCATATGCATCCGTTTTGCATTTCCACCAGTTTTTCTTCTGTACGGCTGACGGTATTTTTAATCAGGCTCCCGTCAATGTTGATTTCGCTCATATCATTGACGATCACAGCAATTCGCCTGTTTTCTTTGTTCTCAAGAATATGCTTTAAAAGGGTCGTTTTTCCGGCTCCAAGATATCCGCTTAAAACCGTTACGGGAATTTGTTTGCTCATTATAATCCTCCAGCTTTTATAAATAGTAATTATTACGATTTACATCATATAGTAAAACGCGCCTAAAAAACAAGTGTTATGATATAGTAAATAAAAAGCTGCCTATTACATGCAGCCAAACTATACCACTTTGTAAGGAGAATAGCAGATGAGATTGTTAGAAGAAATTATTGAACACAATTCCCAGTTTGTAGAGAAGCGAGACTACGAAAAGTATCAGACGACAAAATTTCCTGACAAAAAAATGGTCATTTTAACTTGTATGGATACAAGACTTGTCGAGCTTCTTCCGCAGGCAATGAACGTCAAGAACGGCGATGTGAAAATTGTCAAAAGTGCCGGTGCGATTGTTGCCCATCCGTTTGGAAGCATCATGAGAAGTATTCTTGTAGCTGTTATGGAGCTTGGCGCAGACGAAGTATGCGTTGTCGGTCACCATGACTGCGGCATGAGTGCCCTGAATCCGGATTCATTTCTTGAAAAAGCAAAAAACCGGGGAATTACCCAGGATAAAATCGATACGCTCCGCTATTCTGGAATTCAGCTTGATGATTGGCTGAAAGGGTTTAATAAAGTCGAAGACAGTGTAAAACACAGTGTAGACGTTATCCGCAACCACCCATTGCTTCCAGCTGATGTTCCTGTACACGGACTTGTGATTGATCCGTCTACAGGAAAGCTTGATTTAGTAGTGGACGGCTACGGCGTCTGATCCTTTTTTTCCGGAACCGGATCAAAGCCTCCGGGATGAAAAGGATGGCACTTCAGGATTCGTTTTACGGTCAGATAACCGCCTTTTAAAGCCCCAAACCGTTTGACTGATTGGAGTCCGTAGTGGGAACATGTCGGATAAAAACGGCATGATGGGGGTTTCAGCGGCGAAAGGAATTTCTGATAAAAGCGGATCAGTGCAATAAACAGCTGTTTCATTTTAATCACCTCTCTGTATGCCTTAAGTATACTGCAAGTGGGAAGAAGTTAAAATTGGAAACACTTATTCAGACAAAAGTGATGAATTTTATCGGAATTAATTGTATGATAAAAAGAGACGTAATAAAGGAGTGGTACTATGCCATCAGTTGAAAGCTTTGACCTTGATCATAATGCAGTCGTTGCCCCGTATGTCAGACATTGCGGCGTTCATAAAGTAGGAACAGACGGACTGGTTAATAAATTTGATATCCGCTTCTGCCAGCCGAATAAGCAGGCAATGAAGCCGGATGTGATCCACACACTTGAGCATCTGCTTGCATTCAATATCCGCACGCATGCTGAAAAATACGATCATTTTGATATCATCGATATTTCACCAATGGGCTGCCAGACCGGCTACTACCTGGTAGTGAGCGGCGAGCCGAAGGTTGAAGAAATTATCGATCTTCTTGAAGATACTTTAAAAGATGCCATCGAAATTACTGAAATTCCGGCAGCCAACGAAAAGCAGTGCGGCCAGGCTAAACTTCATGATTTAGAAGGAGCCAAGCGACTTATGCGTTTCTGGCTTGATCAGGATAAGAAAGACCTTGCAAAGGTTTTTGGATAATGAACAGAGAACAGCGCCCTGCGATGCGGGGTGCTGTTTTTTTTTTGAGCCTTTTTACCTGATTGACGGTGGAAAGAAGTGAATGATACACTTCAAATCGTAATAATTACGTTTTGAGGAGAGGTCATTTGAAAGGCAATTATAGATTTTTAGTGTCCATTATAATGCTTTACAATCCTGAAGGGAGAGGAAAGACATACTAAAGAATGGGGTCTTGCTTGCTGTTTTATCCTCACTTGTGTTCAGTATAATGAATGCCCTTGTAAAAGCGGTCAGCCTGAATATTCCTGCTTCAGAAATTATGTTTTTCAGAAGCTTGATCGGCACTGTCATCATTTTTGTGATGATGAGGCAAAGCAAAACCGCCTTTTCAAAAAAAGGTGTTCCCATGCTCTTTGTAAGAGGAATGCTCGGTGCATTGTATCTGTATGCTTACTTTTTCACCATTTCAAAAATACCGCTTGCTGATGCAAGTATTCTTGCACACTTATCAACCATTTTTGTCTTTTTCCTCTCAGCGGTTTTTTTAAAGGAAAAGGTCTCAAAATCAACCTTTTATGTTCTTCCCCTTGTTTTTCTTGGAGCAATACTCTTGATTAAGCCGTTTCAATTCTCGTCTTTTTCAGTCTATGCCCTGGTAGGTGTATTAAGTGCCCTGTTTGCTGCAGGGGCAGCAACATCTATTCGGTATCTCAGCAAAACACATCCGTCTTATGAAATTGTTTTTTATTTTCTCGCAACCGGAACGGTTCTTTCCATACCGCTCATGTGGAACGAATTTGTCATACCGTCTCTGCTTGAATGCTTTTACCTGATTTGCATTGGCGTTGTGTCCCTTCTTGGCCAGATTTTCCTGACGAAAGCTTTCACCCATGAAAATATTGTTGTTGTGGAAATGACAAGATACATAGGAATTGTCTTTAATGCATTGTGGGGTTTTTTATTCTGGTCAGAGATTCCGGATGCAATCACCATTTCAGGCGGTATCCTGATTGTTGCTTCATGTGTTCTGCTTTCTATGATGAAAAGAAAAACAGCTGTGGTGCAGGGGCGCTCGTCTTCTGTTTAGAAAAATGGGCATTGACCGATGTTGAAGAAGCTAGTAATATTTACTAATGTAAATCGTAATTATTACGAATTAAATTAATCAAGGGTGGTAGATTTGATGAAATCGTTTAGTGGTTCGAAAAGCTTGATTGCTATTTTAATAGGCTTATTTATTCTTGCAGCTGCAGGATGTTCTGCTGAAAAGAGCAAGGCTGATCCTGAAAAAGAAGAAAAGGATAAGAAGGTATCGATGATCTTCAGCTTTAAGTCGCCGAACATGGATCCTCATACAGGATTTACCCCAATTCGTGCAGGAGTGACAGAGACGCTTCTTAAGCTTGATGAAGATTCAAAGATTGAAGGCTGGCTCGCTGAAAAATGGGAAACAGAAGATAATGTGCACTGGACATTTACAATCCGTGATGAAGTCAAGTTTCAGGACGGGAAAAAACTTGATGCAGCGGCAGTAAAGAGTTCTCTTGAAAGAAGTACTGCTGTAAACGAGTCCCTTGGAGATTCGCTGAAAATTCAATCAATGGAAGCTGACGGACAAACGCTTTCCATTATCACGACAGAACCCTATCCGGCTCTTCCTTCTGAGCTTGTAAACCCGTATACATCAATTGTGAACACGGAAGCTGAAAAAGAGATGGGCGAAGAGAAATTTAACAATGCCCCAATCGGTACAGGGCCGTTCAAAGTCAAAAAATTCATTTCAAATCAAGAAGTTCAGGTTGAAAAATTCAGCGGATACTGGGCCGGAGAACCTAAGCTCAGTGAAGCAGTCATCAAATTCAATGAAGATGCCAACGTAAGATCACTTGCTTTTCAATCTAAAGAGGCAGATATCGTCTACAATCTTCCGGCAGAAGGCATCGAGCCGATTGAAAAAGATAAAGAACTGAAGGTTGAATCGGTTCCTGGCCTTAGAGCGCATTTTATTTTATACAATCAGCAAAGCCCTAAAGTGTCAGATGCGAAAGTGAGAGAAGCACTTGATTTGCTCCTTGACCGCAAAAGCGCTGCAGAAGACATTATGCTGGGACATGGAATTCCTGCAAATGGCCCGTTTAACAGCACCCTTCCATTTGGCATAGAGGATAAAGTGAAAGCACTGGATGCAGAGAAAGCCAAAGATTTGCTTACTAAAGCCGGCTATAAAGAGAATGGTCAAGGAAAAATGGAAAAAGACGGACAGCCCCTCAAGCTTGAACTGATTACATACAAAGCACGTCCTGAACTTCCGCTTATCGCACAGCTACTGCAGTCGGATGCAGCAAAAGCAGGAATTGAAATTGAAATTAAAAATGTTGAAAATGCGGATACACATCTTGCCCAAAATAAAGACTGGGATCTAGCTACATACAGCAACAATACGTCTCCACGGGGAGATGGGAGCTATTTTCTGAATTCTGCCTTTACAGAGACAGGTGCTCTAAATGTCGGGAAGATTTCGATACCTGAACTGAATGAACTGATCAAAGAACTCAATACAACAACCGATTTAGAAAAAAGAACGCAGCTGACAAGGGATGCAGCAGGCATCATCAACAAAGAATTCGCGCACAGCTATGCTGTTTACCCAAACATACTGGTAGGAGTAAACGAGCGGGTTCAAAACTTTAATCCCACAGCTGAGGAGTATTATATTTTAACTCATACAATGGATGTGAAGTAGCATGCTTCCTCTAATAAAACAGCGTGTCATTCAGCTGATGCTGGTCATGTTCATTTTGTCTGTTTTTACATTCGGACTGATGAAGCTTGCACCGGGTGATCCGGTTTTGCTGATATTAAACGCTGATGAAATGATGGTGACAGATGCTGATCAGGCTGAGCTCAGAAAAGAGCTCGGCTTTGATCAGCCCCTGTATGTTCAGTATGGAAAGTGGATGGTTGGGCTGCTCCAGCTTGACCTTGGAAAGTCCTACATGAGCGGTAATCCAGTCTGGGAAGAAATGATGGAGCGCTTGCCGATTACATTGGAGCTTGCGGGGGGAGCACTTCTGGTCATGGTGTCTATCGCTCTTCCGCTAGGTATTGCAGCAGGACGCTTTCCAGGAAAATGGCCGGATCATGTCAGCAGAGTGCTTGCGCTGATTGGAGCATCAATTCCAAGCTTCTGGCTGGGACTGATGCTTATTTATGTTTTTGCCTTTAAGCTTCAGCTGCTGCCTTCGAATGGATTTGGAGAGTGGTCTCAATCCATTTTGCCCTCATTTGCTTTAGGGTTTTCACTGGCAGCTGTTTATGCAAGATTATTGCGCTCGGGTTTAATGGAAAGCTATTCCGAAGATTATGTCCGGGCAGCAAGAGCAAGAGGGGTGAAAGAATGGCGCATTCTGTGGATTCATGCTATCCGGGCTGCGCTTTTGCCTGTCATGACGGTGCTTGGTCTGAGTATGGGAAGTCTTCTTGGGGGAGCTGTAGTTATTGAAATCTTATTTTCCTGGCCCGGGCTTGGAAGTATGGCGGTCGACGCTATTTTTGCCCGCGATTACCCAGTCATACAGGGTTATGTATTACTGACAGGAGTTTTTGTTGTAGCGATGAATCTGATGACAGATCTTTCGTATTTTCTCATTGATCCCCGAATCAGAAGAGGAAAGGAGGCAGCGAAATGAATACTTTTCCGCAGGTGAAAAAAAACGTCCGCCATCTGCAGCGAACCATTTTTTCAGGCAGATTAATGATAGTGACAGGAGCAGCTTTGCTTGTTTTCATTGCCGTTCTTTCGATTGCGGGCCCGCTGCTTGTTTCAAATGATCCTTATACAGCCAATATGGGGGAGCGGTTTGCTTCTCCAAGGCTGGAATACCCTCTTGGAACAGATAATCTTGGCAGGTGCATTTTTACAAGATTGATGGTAGGGGCAAAAGCAACTCTCGGCATCACAGCGCTTGTTGTGGCAAGTGTTCTTTGTATAGGTCTTCCTCTCGGCCTTCTGTCGGGGTATGCAGGGGGCAAGTTTGATGCTTTTCTCATGAGAACGGCAGACGGGCTTCTTGCTTTGCCGGAATTTATTCTGGCGATTGCCATTGCCGGATTTTTAGGTCCAAGCCTTACAAATTTAATGATTGCTGTTGTCGCAGTGAAATGGATCACCTACACCCGCTTAGTAAGGGGCATTGTGATTTCGGAAAAGGAAAAAGAGTACATTCTTACAGCAAAGGTTGGAGGATGCTCTGACTTGAAGATTCTTAGAAGGCATATACTGCCTCACATTCTGTCGCCGGTTCTCATACTCGCAGCACTGGATATTGGGAAAGTGATTTTGATTATCTCATCTTTATCTTATATAGGCCTCGGTGCACAGCCCCCTAATCCTGAATGGGGAGCCATGCTGAATGACGGCAGGCCTTATTTTCAAACGTACCCGGAATTGATGATTTATCCCGGTCTTGCCATCTTTCTGGTTGTTTTATCATGCAACTTAATAGGGGAAGGCCTGAGAGACCGGCTCGATGTAAAAAGCAGGTAGGCCCGGAGGTGAAAAGAGCATTGAACGCAGAGAATGATAAAACAGTCTTAACCGTAAGCAACGTTTCAATTGCACTAACGGATAAACATGAGAGCAGAATTCTTGTAAAAGATCTTAATTTCAAGATCAAGGCAGGAGAGATGATTGGACTTGCAGGAGAGAGCGGCAGCGGGAAAAGTATGACAGCGGCAGCTGTACTGGGTCTGCTGCCTCCGTCTGCCCGTATATCAAAAGGGAGCATCCTTTTTTCCGGAAATGATTTGACAGCCATGAAAGAAAAAGAAATGCAGAAGATAAGAGGAAAAGATGTGACGTACATTTTCCAAAACTATCAAGGAAGTTTTTCGCCTTTTCTTAAAATTGGCAGACAGCTTGTCGAAGCGATTAAATCTCACCGTCAAGTAAGTAAAGCGAACGCTGAACAGGAGGTTCTATACTGGCTGGAGCGCGTGAAGCTTCCTTCAAAAAGAACGTTCGGAAGCTATCCGCATCAGCTAAGCGGAGGACAGCTGCAGAGAGCCGCACTTGCATCATCCCTTATGATGAAACCTTCACTGATCATTGCAGACGAGCCGACAACGGCCCTTGATGTTTTGACTGGTGAATCGATTCTTCAGCTGCTTGCTGACCTTCAAAGAGAAGTAAACTGTGCGGTTCTCCTTATATCACATAATCTGAATCATTTGCTGAAACGGACAGACAAGATGATGATCATGTACGGCGGGAGAATCGTTGAGCATGGCCCAACCGAGATGATCGCTTCAGAACCCGCGCATCCTTATACGAAACTTTTATTAAGCACACAGCCCAAGCTCTCTGGAAGTATACCCAGAAGATTGCCAAGCATTGGAGGCGAGCCTGGTCTTTCAGCTGAAACCGGCTGCCCATTTGCCTTTCGCTGCCCGATCGTAATGCCGGAGTGCGGGACATTTCCCTCGTTTCAGGAAAAGAGTGTTCATCATTGGTCCGCTTGTCATGCGGATATGAAAGGAGACAAAACAGATGCTGACAGTCAGCCGGATTACAAAGTCTTACAGAAATCATAACGTTCTTAAAGGCATTTCTTTCACTGTTCAGGAAGGAAAGTGCCTTGGGCTGATAGGCGAAAGCGGAAGCGGTAAAAGTACGCTTGCCAAGCTGATAATGGGGCTCGATTCTGCTGACAGCGGAGAAATCACGATAAACGGAATTATGCTGAGGGAACAAAAGGGAAAAGCTCTTAAGAAAATAAGGCGCCACATCGGGGTTGTGTTTCAGGATTCTCATGCTTCACTAAACCCCAAGCTGCCTATTTGGAAAACGGTCGCAGAGCCGCTTGAAAACTATCCGGAAGCTGTTCCTGCTTACTTATTTGACGGAAAAGCGGACAGAAAAAAAATGGCGCTGCACCTTTTAAAAAGAGTTGGCTTGAGCGAAAGGCACCTGAATTGTTACCCGCATCAGCTAAGCGGAGGCCAGAGACAGCGCACAGCCATTGCCCGGGCAATCAGCATTGAACCCAAACTTCTCATCTTGGATGAACCAACGTCAAGCCTTGATGTATCTGTCCAGGCGCAAATATTGAACCTGCTCAAGGAGCTGAAGGAAGAGCTCGGCATGTCGTTTCTGTTTATCTCCCACGACATAGCTGCCGTCCGGTTTATGAGCGATCAAATCTGTGTGTTGAAGGACGGTAATCTGCTTGATGTCTTTTCTCCAGCAGAGCTCTTTGAGGACAAACGTCACCCATACACAAAGCAACTTGGAGATGCTGGTTACTGCCGGTCTTTCACCTGATTATCAGGGTTTAAGGGCCATTTGTAGATGTCGTATCTCTAGGAAATAAGTATTTCAGAAAAGAAGCTGATGTCAGGTAAAGACGTTGCTTAAAAACGGCCGATTCGTTATACTGTTCACATTGATTATACATATGTCCGTGCAGAGAACACATGCGGGCCGAGGAGGATTCAGTGTGATAGGAAGATTATTGATTTCATGTGAGGACCGCCCAGGTATTGTTGCAGCGGTTTCACGTTTTTTAGCTGATGAAGGAGCCAACATTATTCACTCGGATCAGCATTCTACCGACCCGGTCGGCGGTCTTTTTTTTATGAGAATCGAATTTCAGCTTCATGGCATTGAGAATATGATTCATGAACTCAGAAACCGGTTTGAGCAGACGGCAGCGGCGTTTCAAATGAAATGGCGGATGTCCTGCGCGAGTGATAAAAAGAAAATCGCCATCTTTGTTTCAAAAGAAGATCATTGTCTTCAGGATCTGCTGCAGCGGTACCGCCTCGGCGAACTTTCTGCAGAAATAGCCATGATCGTCAGCAACCATAATGAAATGCGGGAAATTGTTGAGCCGTTCGGCATTCCGTATCACCATGTGCAGGCAACGAAGGAAACAAGAGAAGCGGCGGCAAAAACACATCTTGAACTTTTGGAAGAAGCAGGTGTGGATACCATTGTTCTGGCGAGATACATGCAGATTATTCCCCCTGTTATGATTGAACGTTTTAAGAACCGGATCATTAACATTCATCATTCATTCCTGCCTGCCTTTGTTGGAGGCAAACCTTATAATCAAGCCTATGACCGCGGCGTGAAAATTATCGGGGCAACCGCCCATTATGTAACAGAAGAGCTTGACCAGGGTCCAATCATTGAGCAGGATGTTGAGCGGGTAAGCCACAGATATCAGATTAAGGATCTGAAACGGGTTGGAAGAGACGTTGAAAAGCTTGTGCTGTCACGCGCCGTCGGGTGGCATCTGGATGATAAGGTACTCGTTTATGAAAATAAAACGGTAGTATTTCCCTAAAAAACTAACGAAAGATCAGTCGATTGCAGACTGGTCTCTTTTTTTTGCTGTTTTCGCATTAATTTAAATACCTGCCCTGAGCAAAGTAATTGACCCTATTCTTCAAGAGGAGTATCGTTGTCTGCGTTAACTTCTATATAGCTTATTTCTCTGTTTTGCAGAGCTGCTAAAGAAAGAATGCTTCAAAAAATAGACCCATGAAGGAGAATGCGATATGGAAAACTATCAAGAACTTACAGCAAAACAACAGTCATTTTTCCGAAGCGGGAAAACGAAGGATGTTCAATTCCGAATCCAAACACTGACTAAACTGAAAGAGCTTATCATAAGCAATGAACAGGAGATTCTTGACGCCTTGAAAGCTGATCTGAATAAACCTGAAGTTGAAGCGAAGCGCGCAGAGATAAGCCTTGTTTTGAGTGAAATAGATTTTATGGCCGAGAATGTAACTTCCTGGTCTGCACCGAAGAAAGCAGATACCCCGTCTACACATGAAGGGGCAGAAAGCTTTATCTTATCAGAACCGTATGGATCAGCACTTATTATTGCCCCGTGGAACTACCCGTTCCAGCTTGCCGTTAATCCGCTTGCGGGCGCTATTGCAGCCGGGAACTGTGCGGTGCTGAAACCTTCTGAGCTCACACCCCGCACATCAGGGCTTTTGGCAAAGCTGATTAATGACAACTTCCCTGAGGAATATTTGCGTGTCGTTGAAGGGGAAGTCGAAACCAGCACAGCTCTGCTGAAAGAGAAATTTGACTATATTTTCTTTACCGGCAGTACACCAGTCGGCAAAATTGTCGCAAAAGCTGCTGCAGAGCATTTAACACCTGTCACGCTTGAACTGGGCGGAAAAAGTCCGGCGATTGTTCACGACGATGCTGATCTGGATCAGGCGGCCGCGCGAATTGCCGGGGGGAAATTCATGAATGCTGGTCAAACGTGCGTGGCACCCGATTATATTTTGGTAAAGAGCGAAGTGAAAAATCAGCTGATAGCCAAGCTGAAAGAAGCCATTACAAAGACTTACGGCGAAAATGTGCCGGGAGATGAGTACCCGCATGTAGTAAGTGAAAGACACTTTGACCGGCTGCATGCATTCCTGGAAAGCGGAAACGCAGTTGCAGGAGGCAAATCCGACAAATCACGTTTATTCATCGAACCGACAATCCTTGATAATGTTACATGGGATGATCCTGTGATGCAGGATGAGATCTTTGGGCCAATCCTGCCTGTTCTTGTATACGATGAACTTCCGGAGGCCATTGAAATAATTGCCGAGCGCCCAAAACCGCTGGCTCTGTATCTTTTCTCTGAAAATGAAAACATTCAAAATGAAGTGCTGAACAACCTGTCATTCGGCGGCGGTGCAATAAACGATACCATCAGCCATATGACGTCTCATTACCTCCCATTCGGCGGTGTTGGAGACAGCGGCATGGGTGCCTATCATGGCCGAGCGAGCTATGATACGTTTACACATTTTAAAAGTATTCTTAAACGTTCCTTTAAGTAAGACTGATAGACAAAAGTACCTCAAGCCTGCAGAGAGAAAATATATTCCTCTGCAGGCTTTTCATTTAGATATAGAAAATGTATAATGATTTTAAATCGTAGTTATTACGATTTATATTAACTCTCATCGAAACCGGGGTGCTGAGATTGAATGAAAAAGGAATGAACGTCCTTGCAAAGGGAATCATTGCAGGTCTATCCGAGACGAAACGATCAGTTTATCAATATATAGAGAGCAGAGAAGATGAACTCGCGTCTCAATGCGAAACAAAAGAACAATTTCTGACCATGCTCGTAAAAGTGTCGCCTTATCATGAAGCAGCGAACAGGTTCAGTATAAGTGTTGAAGAAGTTTACCGGCTGATGAAAGAAACAGAAGCTGAGATTAACAAGAAGCTGGAACAAAAACTGGACACTTATAAATGGATCGACTGTACAGAGCGGATAGCCAATGGGTCAGAAAACAACAAAAAGCATTATCTTTTTCTAGCATAGTTGTGCGGAAAAAGTACGCTTTTTAAATCGTAATAATTACGAAAAAGAAAGGATGAATGAGTTATGGCCAAAAAATCAAAAGTAGCAAAAGAAAAAAAGCGCCAGGAGCTTGTTGAAAAATACAGGGAATTACGTGCAGAATTAAAGGAGAGCGGGGATATCGAAGCTTTGCGCAGGCTGCCGCGTGATTCTTCCCCGACACGCCTGAAAAACCGCTGCGAGGTAACAGGAAGACCCAGAGGGTATTTGCGTAAATTCAAGCTCTCGAGAATTGCATTCCGCGAGCTTGCACATAAAGGCCAGCTTCCCGGTGTCAAAAAATCTAGCTGGTAAGGTAAAAGACGGAAAACATACTCTGTTAATATGTGACTGAAGCATACCATTTGCCGTGGTATGCTTTTTTATTTGTTTGTGCCGTAAAAGATTGTTTACATATTCAATAAAAGTACAACTTAAATAAATAAAAATTTATTGTAAAACAATAAATAACGTGGTACAGTCTAATTGAAAATATATATGCGAGGTGCTTTTTATGAACCGGGGAACAACGCTCTTTTTAAAGGCAGCGATCATCCTGATTGGTCTTCCTGTCATTGCTTTGTGTATCTTTTTAGTACCCCAAATTGGGAATTTTGCTGCAGAATTGTATCCTGAACAGACTTATCTCAAATACCTGGTGCTAATTGTTCTGTATGCGACGGCTGTTCCATTTTACTTTGCTCTTTATCAATCGTTTCACCTTTTAAATTTAATCGACAGAAATCATGCCTTCTCGGATCTTGCCGTCGAGGCTTTGAAGAAAATCAAATACTGCGCTTTTAGTTTCAGTGCCCTGTATGTGTGTGGCATGCCGCTCTTTTACCTCATGGCAGAGAGGGATGATGCACCGGGCATTATTTTAATCGGTATGGTCATGATTTTTGCATCATTTGTAGTTGCGGTTTTTGCTGCTGTCCTGCAGAAGCTGTTAAAAGAGGCGATTGATATCAAATCAGAAAATGATTTAACGGTCTGAGGTGAATGATATGGCGATTATTATAAATATTGATGTCATGCTGGCCAAAAGAAAAATGAGCGTAACAGAACTTTCGGAGAGAGTAGGGATTACAATGGCTAACCTTTCTATTTTAAAAAATGGCAAGGCAAAAGCTGTAAGGCTCTCCACTTTGGAGGGGATCTGCAAGGCGCTCGACTGTCAGCCGGGAGATATTCTGGAATACCGGAGTGACGAAGATGGCGAGTAAACAGGAGGTATTTCAAGCTCGGGGAAACTCACTTGGAGCCTTCATTACAAGAGGAATCGCACAGCTCTTTCACTTTGGATGGCAGCAGGCTCTGTCCTGTCTGTTTCCTGTTGTCATCTTTGCTTCCCTTGCATTGACACAGGTTATCCCGCTTCCGCTTCTTCCAAGGTATGACTGGCTGCTTGTGATTTGTCTTGTTATGCAGTGGCTGATGCTGAGATCAGGGCTTGAAACGAAGGATGAACTTAAAGTCATCACACTGTTTCATATCATCGGGCTTGCCCTTGAACTTTTCAAGGTGCATATGGGCTCATGGTCATATCCCGAAGAAGGGTATTCCAAGGTTTTTGGCGTTCCGCTATACAGCGGCTTTATGTATGCAAGTGTAGCGAGCTACTTATGCCAGGCCTGGAGGCGTCTTGAAGTGGAACTGATAAAATGGCCTTCGCTCTGGGCAGTCGTGCCGCTTGCAGCTGCCATCTATTTGAATTTTTTCACCCATCACTTCTGGATTGACGTCAGGTGGTGGCTGTCCGGACTGGTCATTCTTGTTTTCTGGCAGTCCTGGGTTTCTTATGAGGTGAACGGAACCAGGTACCGCATGCCGCTTACTCTATCTTTTGTTCTGATCGGCTTTTTCATATGGGTTGCCGAAAATATTGCCACCTATTTTGGAGCCTGGAAGTATCCCAATCAAACGGAAGCATGGAGCCTCGTTCATTTAGGGAAAGTCAGTTCATGGCTGCTGCTTGTGATTGTCAGCTTTCTTATCGTGGCCGTGCTGAAGCAGATCAAGGGAGATTCGAGCGGAAAAGAAAAGAGTCATGCATAATGAGGAGAAAGGTCTGCTTAGATTGAATAGGCGTCCCCTTTTTTGTTGTGTTTAAATCAAACCAAATACTTGAACGGCACTTCTCCTTAATGGACGGGTGCTGTTTTTTTCTGTAAAAAAACGTCATTTCATAGATCCTTTCACCCGATTTGTGTCAGTATGATTAAAAAACCTTAATCGTTGCGTAAAGATGATTGATAATCTAAATTTCCTTCTGTTAAAATGGAACAATTAAAATATGAAATAACTTCTTGCAGTGGAAAAGGGAGGATAGAAGTCAGATTCACAGAAGTGAAAAATCAGAGAGTATCTGAATAAAAATAAAAGGTACATAGAATAAGAACCAACTAGAGGTTTCAGCAGAATATTGGAGGAGTTAATCATGTTTCGCCAAACGGATAACCGCCGCTACATCCCTGCACTGGATGGACTTCGGGCAATTGCCGTTATGACGGTCATCGCCTATCATTTTCATCTTGGCTTTGCAAAGGGAGGATTTTTGGGGGTTGATGTTTTCTTTGTTTTATCGGGTTATTTAATCACATCTATGATCCTCCCGGAAAAAGGAGAGACGCTTAAGCTGAACTTTGCCGCATTTTGGACAGGCAGGTTGAGGCGATTGCTCCCTGCCGCTTTCGTTATGATTACGGCAACGTTTGTATGGGTGATGTTTTTTGACAGAGAGCTTGTGGGCACACTTCGCGGTGATGCTGTTTCGTCCCTGTTCTACGTCAGCAACTGGTGGTACATTTTTAACGATCTTTCGTACTTTGATCAATTTGGATCGCCGTCACCTTTTAAGAACCTGTGGTCGCTTGCCATCGAAGAACAGTTTTATATTATTTGGCCAATGTTGCTTGCAGCCGGTCTGTTTGTCTTTAAAAAGCGGCTGAAACTGGCGGCTGTCATAGCGGGTTTAGCTGTTTGCTCAGCGGTTCTGATGGCTGTTCTCTTTCAGGACGGAACGGATCCGAGCCGCGTCTATTATGGAACCGATACGAGGGCATTTGAGCTTCTGACGGGCTGTGTCCTGGCTCTTGTATGGCCGATGAAGCGTTTGACTTCAGGCAGGGTACCGATTGGACATAAGGTATCGCTGAACGTTATCAGCTTCGCAGCTTTTGGAATTCTTCTTGCCTGTTTTCATTTTGTCACTGAATATCAGGCGTTTCTGTACAGAGGAGGAATGTTTTTAATCTGTCTGAACGCAGCCGTTCTAATTGGAGCCGTGAGTCATCCGGTCAGCTATTTGGGGAAGATTCTCTCTTTTAAACCCCTGCGCTGGATCGGGACGCGGTCATACGGCATTTACCTGTGGCATTACCCTGTCATTGTGCTTGGCACGCCCGTCCATGAAATAGGAAATCCGGTTTACTGGAGAGTCGGGCTGCAGCTTCTGCTGATCCTGGTCATCGCAGAGCTTTCATACCGGCTGATAGAAGTACCTGTCAGAAGAGAGGGTTTCAGGGGATTTATCAAGCTTACATGGACAGACTTTTCTCTATCAAGAAAAGCAGCATCACTTGTTGTATCTGTTCTGTTTGTTTTCTTTGCCGCTGGAGCACTGGGGATTGTTGAAGGAGAGAAAAAAGAGATGCATTCTTCTCCTAAACAGGTCAAAATCAGTGATAAGCAGGAGAAATCGCAGAATAGCAGCCCTTCAGAAAAAGAGGAGCCGAAGACAGAGGACCCGTCTGCTAAGGAAGTCCTCGCCATTGGTGATTCTGTCATGATTGATATAGCTCCAAAGCTTCAGGAAGAATATCCGGGCATTACGATAGATGCTGAGATTGGCAGGCAGATGCGCCAGGCGGTCAGCCTTGCTCCTGAATATAAAGAATATAATGAGCAGAATAAAGCGGTTGTCATTCATCTCGGAACCAATGGATACTTTCCGGAGAACCAGCTGCAGGAATTGCTCGATTCGTTCTCAGAAGCCGACGTCTATCTGGTGAACACCCGGGTGCCGAAGGAATGGGAAAGCAGTGTAAACCGTCTGCTGCAGGAAAAAGCAGCGCAAAACGAAAATGTTACACTGATTGACTGGTATGCAGAATCCATTGATCATCCCGAATATTTTGGAGACGACGGAGTGCATCTTGGAAAAACAGGTTCAGAGGCTTTGACTGACCTGATTGCCGAATCAGTCAATAAAGAAAAATAGAAGAGAAGGCTGTTCATTCAACTGCGGATGAACAGCCTTTTTATGTGCATAAAAAAAGAGATGCCCGTTATCAGGCATCTCAAGGCTGCATATTTATTTCCGGTACGACAATTCTGCAATCGCATCATGCAGATGGATGGATTCTTCGTTCCGGCATTCGACGCGGAATGCTGAAACAAAGTCAAGCTCGTAAAGGTCTGCTGCAACGAGGCGGACCATGTCTTCCACGAAGCGCGGATTTTCATAGGCTGTTTCTGTGACCATTTTTTCATCCGGGCGTTTAAGGACCGGGTGGATCATGGCACTTGCGTTTGTTTCCGCTGCTGTGAGGAGCGCCTCTTTCCAGTCACGCTCTTCGTTATAGCCTTCTGCAAATTCTACTTCCATTGTAATGAATCCGCGCTGATTATGGGCGCTGTACTCACTGATTTCCTTTGAACACGGGCAGAGTGTAGTCACTGCACATGTAAGATTTGCACTGGATGTGAAGCCTTTACCTTCTTCATAGCGGATCTTCATGCCTGCAGTGGCGTGGTTTAAGCCGGCAAGCTCTGAGCTCGGTCCTTTCCGCTCGTAGAACCATGGAAAGGTTACGTCGATTTCAGAATCTTTCTGTTTCAATCGTTCAGCAAGCTCTTTTGTAAAGTCATAGAGCTCATTGATGGACATGGTGAATCCGCCGTTTAAGCGGTATTTCTCAAGCTGTTCTGTGAAACGGCTCATGTTGGTTCCTTTTGCTTCATATGAGATGGATGACGTCATTTTAAATGAAGCCACTGTTGTTTGCTGTTCAGGCGACAGCGAAGATTGAATAACAACGGGATATTTGACATTGCTGATGCCGACAGCATTTATATGAAATAAAAAGTCTTTTTTTGAATTTTGCAGATCCGGCATTTTGTCCTTTTCAACCGGTTTGGTTTTCTTGCCTGGTTCTACTGACCCAAATAATCTGTGTCTTTCTTTTTTGGGCGGTAACTGTAATTCTCTGTTCATAGCTGATCTCCTCTCGAGTGCCTCAATACTAGAGAGTATACTGTACAATGAAAGATTACGGCAATGAAAAATGCTCAATCGTGGTTAAAGACCGGATAAAATCAATTCTGCAGCCTGCCGGGCACCTGATATATTTCGGGCAATCGGTCCTACCTGAAGTTCTGCCAGTGCACCTGTTACATACAGCCCCCGGTCCCACTGCAGGTGCTCATTTACAATTGGATATCCGCAGTCGGCGCATGTTAAATTCTCGCGTTCTATTAAAGGATTTATCCATTCTTTTCCCGGCAATGACGGCAAAAAGACGGTTGCCAGAATGACTGATTCAGCCTGGATGAGACTGCCGTCCTTTCCATGAAGGACAAGCGTCTTCCCGTCTGCAGCCGCCGTTTCAACTTCGAAATCCCTCCATTCAAGCATACCGCGCTTTTTTAAATGATGAAGTTTCACATGAAGATCCCTTGTTATGGAGCCGCGGTGCCTTGCCGCCTTTATATCATTGCGTCTGATGGCATAATCAGTTTCCATTCTGAAGGTACGCTGATTTTTCGGTCCAAGCCAGCCGGGATCGCTGTCAAAGAGTTCAACTCTGAAGGGGTGGCGCTTTAACATCGTTACTTCTCCAGGATAGAGTCCTGCGAGCTTATTTGATAAGTGGGCAGCCGTCATTCCGCCGCCAATGACCGCTACCGGACCGGGAAGGTTATCAAGTTCCAGGTCCTTATCAAAAACATGGTAGATATGATCAAACTCTTTTTTCGCTGCTTCAGCCCACTCTGGCCAATAGGGCTGTTCTCCAATTCCAATGGCAAGCACCACATTTTCTGAAATCAGCGTTTTCCCGTCTGAGAGAGTAACCTCCCAATGGCCACCCCTTTTTTTCAGTGTTTCTGTGCGGCCCTGGACCCAGCAGTCTTCAAGGCTCAGCTCCCGGTATAGGTGCTCACAGTGTTTTTTAAATAATTCAAGAGAAGGTCTTTTGAATCTGCCATAGAAGCCTTGATGTCCCTTCTGTTTGGAAAAGCGCTCGAGTCCAAAGGGATTCATCTCAATATGGTGAACAGAAGGTGACCGTAAATATGGCATTGATATGGCTTCTGTGCATGTTCTCCAGTTCTCAAGAGGCTTGGAATGGGGATCAATTACTTTCAGTTTTTCTTCACTGGTTTTCTTGCTTTGCAGAAGAAAAGCAGCCATTGTCATTCCCTGGACTCCGCCTCCGATAATAATCCATTCGAACATAATCCCACCCCTAAAACGTAATTGTTACGATTTAATTATTTTACCCAATGAGCACGTATTTGGCAATAGGGAAGAGATTTGTCATGAAATTGCATAATTTATGGACTTGCCCCGTATGATATAATGCTAGGAGAATTAATAGGATTGGAGATCTAAGATGAAAAAACCGGCGTTTTCTATTGTGAAAGAGTCTCTCGCTCTTGCATTAATAGGGTTGTTTATTTATCTTTTTATATTCATAGATTTCGGGGACTTCCAGATTGACGCCCCTAAATCGTTCTTAAATTTAAACACGATTTTTCTGAGCATTGTGCTTGAAGCCATTCCCTTTATTCTGCTCGGGGTATTTGTTTCAGCTTTGATTCAGTCATTTGTATCGGAAGAGATGATTCAAAAATACCTTCCTAAAAATGCTGTCATTGCCCTGTTTCCTGCAGCACTGCTGGGAATTATTTTTCCTGTCTGCGAGTGTGCCATTGTTCCGATTGTGAGACGGTTAATTAAAAAAGGCATGCCTCTTCATATCGGAATTGTATTCCTTGTTTCTGCTCCGATTTTAAATCCGGTCGTGTTCGCGTCTACATACTATGCCTTTCAGTCATCAAAAGAAATTGTGTACGGCCGCATGGGACTTGCCTTTATCGTTGCCATCCTTGTCGGACTCGCAGTCTATCTGATTTTTAAAAACCGCGATCAGCTGAAATGGACAAGGGAGGAGCTCGTTGGGAGAACCGTTCCAGCTGAACCTGTCAAGGGAGTAAGTAAATGGAAAGAGACACTGTTCCATGCAAGCGATGAGTTTTTTGAAATGGGGAAATACCTCATTCTGGGTGCCTTCATCGCAAGTGTCTTCCAGACGTTCCTTGACCGCTCCCTGCTGACGGATCTTGGTTCAAGTGAATTCCTGTCTCCGGCCATTATGATGGCATTTGCCTACATTCTGTCGCTTTGTTCGGAAGCAGATGCGTTTGTCGCTGCCTCTTTCGGCGGGACATTTACGGCAGGCTCCCTGCTTGCATTCCTGGTTTATGGACCAATGATCGATTTCAAAAATACAATCATGCTGTTCGCTTTCTTCAGAGCAAAATTTGTCTTTGCTTTTATTGCAATTGTAACAGCAGCTGTTTATCTATCCGTGCTGGTTTATCAGCAGGTAATCCTGTAAGGAGGAAAACCGATGGAAAAGGAAAGAGATTACCGTTTTCACCTATATTTGCGCGGCATTATTCTGATGGGCTTTACGATGCTTCTTTTTAAACTCATCGTCACTGGAGACATCCGGAATTTCATTGCACCCAGGATGCTTCCGTTTATCTATTTTGCTGTTGTCACATTTTTAATTCTCGGTGTTGTCCAAATCTGGAGAAGCGGCAGCAAAAAAGCGGAAGAGCTCTACTGCAACTGCGGTTTTGATCACTCAGGAAAAAGTTCGCCGATTCAGTCGCTTGTTATCTACTCGTTCTTTATTTTTCCGGTTGTGACAGGGTTTGTTTTTCCTGACACCGTTCTTGACAGCTCAATTGCTGCAAAGCGCGGCTTTAAAAACGGTCTGGCCCAGTCTCAGGAGCAGCAGGCAGGATCAGAAGAAGACGCTCAGATGGATGAAGACCTCGCTGATTTGTACTTGCAGGATCCGGATGAATATATGAAGCAGCTTGAGGAACGCGTAGAGGAAAAAACGCAGTCGCCGGAATCAAGTTCGGACGTTCCTCTTGAGCATCCGGACGGATTTCAGATCCAGGCACCTCCCGATGGCTTCTATGAAGAGCTGGAAGCAGATATGCTGAAAATGGACAAAATCGTCCTGACAGAAAAAAACTATATCGCCATGACCAATATATTGGATAAAAACCCTCAGAAGTTTGAAGGCAAAGAAGTGGAAATGCACGGATTTGTATACAGGGAAGAGGGCTTTGAAGAAGACCAGTTTGTTGTCGCGAGATTTGGCTTGTCATGCTGTGTGGCGGATGCTTCAGTGTACGGAACTCTTGCTTCCATTGAAGACGGGGAGACATACGAACAGGATGAATGGGTAAAAGTAAGCGGCAAACTAAAGAGTGTGAAGTTTAAAGACTGGACGCTGCCGAGTGTCGAGATTCAGTCAATCAAGAAGATTGAGCAGCCGAAAGAACCATATGTATATGAAGAATATTAAAAAGCGGGGCAGCTGCCCCGCTTTTTTTTTCTTATTTTAAAGCATTAACGGCATTGATTAACCCGTGTCCTGCTTCACCGTCATATCCATTTTTGAAAAGATCTACAGAAGAAGATTGAACAATGTGTTTTACTTGGGAAGGAGAAAGCTTGTCCTTTCCATGCTTTGCGATAATGACTCCTGCAAGTGCTGCAGCTTTTGGAGCAGCCATGGATGTGCCAGCCTTATATCCATATCCTCCGCCAGGGATTGTAGCTAAGCACAGATACGTATTGTCTCTTCCTGCACCTGTAGCTGGATCATAATTCGGTCCTAAGTCACCGCCAGGAGCGATAACATCAATTTTACCTACACCGTAATTCGAGTAAAATGCAAGGTTTTTAAGCTGTCCGCCTGCAGAAACGCGAATCATGCTCTGGCTGCTCGGACTTCTGTGTGTAGCGCCATTGTCATCGCCCGATAGTTTTCCAGGGCTGCTGATGTCGAGGGCATTATTTCCGGCAGATCCGACAACCGTTACACCCTTTTTGATTGCGTATTGAATGGCTCTGTTGAACAGTCTTACGTCTGCTACAGTGTCCTTTGTTGCATATTCAGGGTTTTGGAACCAGTCGTACCCGCCAAGCGACATGTTGACAACATCCACATTGTCATCCGCAGCCGTCATAAGCGCTTCTGCGATATGCGCTGTTTCAGCTCCTCCTGTTGGACCGAATACACGGTAAGCCGCTACTTTCAAGTCAGGACCGACACCCATTGTGCGGCCTTTTGCTGCAATTGATCCGGCAACATGAGTACCGTGGCTGTTCTGGTCCATAGCATCGGGATAGCCCGGCACGAACGATTTGCCGTAAGCATAGTTATCTTTTAAATCCGGGTGATTGTAATCAATGCCTGTGTCGATGACCCCAACTACAATATCATTGCCGTCAACGGATTTTCCTGTTCCGCCTGGAAGGGTCCATGATTCGCCGTTATTGGTTACTTGTTTAATGTCCCATTGCAGGGATTCATATAAATCTGCTGCTTGTGTATTTGCTTCAGGTGTAAAGGCTGCTTCAACAGCCGGTGATTCCGGGTAAAGCTTTTTTTGGACACCTGCATCCTGTACGCTGGAGGATTTTTTAATAGCTGTCAAAAAGTCCGGATTAGCAGAAGAAACCTCTACGGCACCAACCTTTTCAAGCTTGTCGCTTACTTTTCCTCCTGCTTTTTCAATCAGCTCCTGATAGCCGGATGGAAGAGTGTTTTCATGTTTGAAAACCACCAGATAGCTTTTTTCCGGAGCCTGGGCAGAACCTGTCGCAGCAGCCCCTCCAAATACTGCAGAAGCACAAAGTGCAGTACTTAATACGCCTGCCATAAATCCTTTTTTCAATGTCATGTATGTATCCCCCTTTATTTTCTTAATTTTCATTATAGTATAAAAACTAGATCGTTTTTCTTTATTGTTCGAGTGGTTTCGACAGGTTTTTGGTGCGCTATCTATCTTTTGGCAGGAGAAATGATAATATCTTACAATAATTAGATAGCAAGATTGGATTTTTCCCTCCTTCAAAAAGAGTGATAATACAAGCTAGTTAAAAAAAGTGTCGAAAGTATAGTTCTAAGTACACAAAAAGACGCCTCTGTATATCAGGCGTCTTTACCGTCAGTAATATGCTTTTTTTCTGATGGTACTTCCTCTTTTTGAAGAGGATCAATCGTGTGCTCATATTTATATGCTTTAGATGTTGTGAGTACACTCAAAAGAAGAACAATTAGAATAATGAGAATGCATATCGCAAAGATTACATACATGCTGGTCCCCCCTGTATGTCCACATTGTATCAGATTTTCATGTCTTTTTTGTTTTATTTTTTGTGATTCTGGGTAACGTAAGAATAGATTTAAGGAGGAGATTCATATGTCTGAAAAACTAATTCAAACCGTCAACAAACAAGTGGCAAACTGGACTGTCCTTTATGAAAAATTACATAACTATCACTGGTATGTAAAGGGCCAGAACTTCTTCACCCTTCATGAAAAATTTGAAGAGCTCTACAATGAAGCACACGTCCACATCGACGAACTTGCAGAGCGTCTGCTTGCACTTGAGGGAGCGCCGGTTGCAACGCTCAGAGAGTGTCTGGAGCTGTCCACCATCAGTGAAGCAGAAGGCAAGGAGACCGCAGAGCAGATGGTTCAGTCCACTTTCAATGATTTCACAAAAGTGGCGGAAGAGCTGAAAGAAGGCATGGAGCTTGCCGATGAGGTAGGAGATGAAACGACAGGAGATATGCTCCTTGCAATTCATCAGAGTCTTGAAAAGCATAATTGGATGCTGAAATCATTCTTGGGAAAATAAGGCTGCCGGATGGCAGTCTTTTTTTGTTTGATAGGGTATCTGCTAGAGCAAGCAGGCGAGCACAGCATATGATATAAGGATTTTATTTTTCATGAAAGGATGGCATAGAAAATGTCTCGTCCAGAAATGGGCCTGCTTATGCTGACTTCTGTCTACTTTTCTGTATTGACTTTCATTGTTGGAGAACTGCACGAAATTTTTCTGATCCTGCTTGCGCTGATGGCCCTGGAACTGGTTACTTTTATACTCGCGGATATTTTAAGCAACAATAAAAACCTTTTAAAAAACGCAGCTTCCAGATTTGGAGCTAAGGTCATCATTGTTGCAGTTGTGGCAGTAGCAAACCTCATTGATTTGATACTCAACACAAGCTACCTTGTCCGCGACGGCACAATCTGCTTTTATATCGTGTTTGAAGCCCTCAGAATCCTTCGCAACGCACACTATGTCAAACTGCCGGTCCCCCAGTTTTTAATACGGATTCTTGAGCTGATGGAACAGCTGCTTAGAAAGTAGCCCCGAATAAATTGTCCTCCAATGGGAAAAAAATAAAAAATGGACAAGTAAAGGGGTGGCTGAACAATGCCTGATACAAAACAAACGTATTATGTCACGGTTGCTAACGGAGAAATATCGAGACTCAGCACGCAGGCGCCGTGGGACTATCAAATTGAAGCGACAGAAGAAGAAATTACGTCGCTCAGAGAATATTTTGACCAGGTGTATTCTTCTGACTGGCAGGGGTTTTTCAGGGCCCATGTGCCATATCTTGAGTATCATTATGACAGGCAGAACGATGCAATTGACCGGACCAACATCAAGATTTTTGAAATGATTTATGAACTCGGAGACGAAGAGGCAAAGGAACATATCAAGTCTCAGGGGATATTAAAAAAGATTGAAGAACAACAATAGGTCTTATACAATTTCATTCATTGTGATAAGATTTTTATGGACACATAGAAATTGAGGGATTGGAAATGTTTCGATTTAAAGATTATTATCACAATGAAGTGCATTTATCGTTTGAAGAACATCCATTTTCAGAAAAACCGAAACACGTCTGGGTGATCTGCCGGTATGGAAACCGCTGGCTGCTCACCATACACAGGGACCGCGGCTTTGAATTTCCCGGAGGAAAAGTTGAAAAGGGTGAAAATCCCTCAGATGCCGCTCTAAGAGAGGTAAAAGAAGAAACGGGAGCAAGTGTTTCTAAGCTGCATTATGTCGGGCAATACAAAGTGCTTGGAAAAGAAAAAACAATCATTAAAAACATTTATTATGCAGAAATCGACGAGATCATCCCGCAGGCTGACTACCTTGAAACAGAAGGCCCCATTCTTTTTGAAACACTGCCGACGGACATCGGAAGAAACCGCAGATTCAGTTTTATTATGAAAGATGACGTCCTGCTGAAAAGCATGGAACGAATATTAGAGCGCTTTATGTAAAATCCCGGTTCAGAGGAAGCCGGGGTTTTTTTTGTGAAAAAACCCTTTCACTCTTGGAAAATATAGTAATATAAAGAGAGTGTACTACGGAATGGAGGACTACAATGACCCACAGTGAACCAAGATACATATGGATTGCCATTGCTTTGCTGCTTGCCGTTTCAAGCTTTTTTGTTATATTAATCGTTCCGCAGACGGTGCATAATGTTCTTTTTCATACTCCGAATACAGCCATTATCCAAACACCGAGACTTGTTCTTTATATCTACGGCATCTCAATCGCGGTGCTGGCCCTTGCCTGTTTTTTGATGTACCTGAACCAAAAGAAGCTCTGGAAAGCGGCGCTGCCTCTTGCTGTACTCGGACTGATCGGACTTGGTCTTGGAACGGACCATTATAAAGTCGTTACCTATGATGAGATAAAATACAGCGATGCATGGACGTTTGCAGAAACAAGCTACAAATGGTCAGACGTAAAGGAAATTATTACGGAAGATTCGGAAGATCAAGCTGTCAATTGGCAAGTGAAGCTGTTTTTCAAGGATGGAAATGAACTTGTATTTTTAAGAGACAAACGGTTCAACAGCAATCATTCGAATTTTTATGCGGCTGCGAAAATGCATGGAGTGCCTTACAAGGGGATAAATGACAAATAAGGCTTCCCCTTTGGAGGAAGCCTTTTGTTTTATCTTTATACGCCGATTGCAAGATCTTCTTTTTTCAGATAATCAGCAAGAAGGTCCGGTGCGCTCAGATAAATGAGGCCGTTGCCTTCCAGGCTTTTTGGGAATCCAAGCGGGATGGTCCGCTTCATGAGCTGGGCGTAAATTTCCGGCTCTGACATTTTTCGTTCAAACTCGCTTTCAGAGAGAGGCTTCAGCAGTGCCAGAGCTCCCGACACATGAGGTGCCGCCATGGATGTGCCGCTGAAAATAGCGTATTTGCCGCCGGGGACTGTCGAGACAATTTTTTCACCGGGTGCAACGGCATCTATTTCATTATTGGAATTTGTAAAGTAGGATGACTTTCTCTGCAGGCTAACAGCTCCTACTGAGATGACTTCATTATAGCAGCCGGGATAGGAGAATTCGGACGTTTTGCTGTTGCCGTCTCCTTCATTGCCTGCTGCACAGACAACTAAAATCTGATTTTGAACAGCTTTTTGAACCACTTCATGAAGCTCAGGCACATCAGATGGACCTCCAAGAGACATGGAGATGATGTCTGCTTTTTCTGAAATGGCATAATCAATTGCGCTGATAATCCATTCATAGGCGCCTGATCCTTCCTCGCCGCCCAGAGCTTTCAGAATAAGCAATTTAGCCTCAGGTGCAACGCCGACAACGCCCGAATCAGGGTTAACTGCTGCAATTGTTCCGGCAACATGAGTTCCGTGTCCATTGTAGTCAGTGAAGTTTTCGGGATCGCCATTGTCATCATCGGTAAAATTGCGGCCGCCGATCACTCTGCCTTCAAGATCAGGATGCTGTGCGTCGCATCCGGTATCAATCACTGCAACGACTACGTCCTTTCCCTTAAACCCCTTGCTCCAAATCGACGGGGCCTGAATCAGATTTACGCCTTCCGGAATCTGCTGAATATCTACGAGCTGGTCTTCAACTTGGTACGGGATTAATCGAACAGATTTTTCCATAAAAACCCCTCCTAAATTGTTTCTCGCAAACTAGTAACCGGCAAATGAGCAGTGAGTAATCAGAACTTTCTGTTAAATTCTATCATTTTCCAAAAACTCTTGCAAATGCCAAATAGACTAGAAAGAATATAGGATTCATGATTGGGGCGGGAGGTGGCAAAGCGAGGATGGTACCCTATAAATCGGCTGGAGCAAAGTAGAGGGTACTAAAAAGCGAGAATGGTACCCTGTAAATCGGCTGGAGCAAAATAGAGGGTACTAAAAAGCGAGAATGGTACCCTGTAAATCGGCTGGGGCAAAATAGGGGGTATTAGAAAGCGAAAATAGTGCCCTATAATTCGGCTGGAGCAAAATAGAGGGTACTAAAAAGCGAGAATGGTACCCTGTAAATCGGCTGGGGCAAAATAGAGGGCACTAAAAAGCGAAAATAGTATCTCATAGATCGGCTGGCGCAAAATAGAGGGTACCAAAAAGCGAGAATGGTATCCTATAAATCAGCCGGCGTGGAATAGAGGGGTATTAGAAAGCGAAAATAGTGCCCTATAATTCGGCTGCTGCAAAATAGAGGGTGCCAAAAAGCGAAAATAGTGCCCTAAAAATTATCCGGCGCAGAATAGGGGGCACTAAAAAGGTAAAATGGTGCCCTATAAATCAGCTGACACAAAATAGAGGGCACTAAAAAGCGAAAATAGTATCTCATAGATCGGCTGGAGAAAAATAGAGGGTACCAAAAAGCGAAAATGGTATCCTATAAATCAGCCGGCGCAAAATAGAGGGCACTAGAAAGTGAAAATGAAAGGCTGCACAAAAAAATACAGCTGCCCGCGCAGCTGCATTTATTCTCTGTCTTTCACAAGCCTTTTCTCAAGCAGCTCCACCGCCTGATACATGATTGTGGCAAAGCACGCGATGATGATGAGAGAGAGGAGAACCAGGGTAAAGTTAAAGACTTGAAAGCCGTAAATGATCATGTAGCCGAGTCCCTTTGCAGATACGAGAAATTCGCCGACGATGACGCCTACCCAGGATAAGCCGACGTTGACTTTTAACGTCGAAATAATGGTTGGGAAGGAAGCGGGAAGAACAGCTTCTTTGAACATCTGCCATTTTTTTGCGCCGAATGTCTGGAGGACCTTCAGGTAGTTGGCATCAATTTCCCTGAATGCCGTGTAGACAACGATGGTCGTGATGATAATGGAGATTATGGCCCCCATTGCAATGATGGAAAAATAGCCGGGACCGAGTGCTACGATCAGGATGGGGCCAAGTGCAACTTTAGGCATGGCGTTCAAGATGACAAGGTAGGGATCAAGGATATTCGACAACCGTTTTGACCACCAGAGAATGGCGGCAAGAATGGTGCCCGCAAGTGTGCCGAGGATAAAGCCGAGCACGGTTTCAAACAAAGTGACGCTCAAGTTCGCAGCGAGAGAGCCATCTGCAGTTTTTTCCAAAAACAAGCTCCAGATCTTCGACGGGTAGCTGAAGAGAAGAGGGTCAATCCATTCACTCTTTCCCGCAAGCTCCCATAATGAAAAGAAAGAGACGAATATTAGAAGCTGGTAGAACCTTATCCAGTTCTTCTCTTTTTTTAGCCCTTTTAAATACGAGAGATGCAACTGCTGCAGTTCATCCTTTTTCATCGAGAAGGTCCAGCTCCTTCCATATGTGCTGAAAGAGATCATTGAAGGAAGGGTGCTGTCTTGCCTGAAATGGTTCCAGCTTCTTCAGTTCTTCCGGTATGTCAAATATTTTGGCCACTCTCCCGGGCTTTGACGAGAGAAGAAAGATGCGGTCGCTCATGGCAATGGCTTCCCCGATATCATGGGTAACAAGCAGGGCAGTCTTTCCGTAATCTTTCAGTGTGTTCCATACAAGATCTTCAAGCTTAAGTTTTGTCTGATAATCAAGAGCCGAAAATGGTTCGTCAAGCATCAGAAGCTTAGGATCGGTTGTAAGCGTTCTGACAAGTGCCGCCCTCTGTCTCATCCCGCCTGAAAGCTGACGCGGGTAGCTTTTCTCCACATTTTCGAGTCCCATTTCAGCAAGGAGGGCAAGCCCTCTTTTCCTTGCCTCCGGTGTGAGCTTTCCTCCAATTTTTAATCCGAGAAGAATATTCTCTTCAATGGTCTTCCAGGGAAATAGATAATCCTGCTGAAGCATATAGCCGATGGATGAAGAGAACCGGTTAACAGGTTTTCCTTCCATCAGCACCTTTCCTTTTGTCGGAGAAATCAGTCCCGCTATGATGGACAGCAGCGTGGTTTTGCCGCAGCCGCTCGGGCCAAGGAAAGAAATGAATTCTCCTTCTTCAATTTCAAGGTCAATGTTCTCTAATGCAAGAGTTGCGGATTCTTTAGTGAAGTAGATGTGATGGATATGCTGGACCGTTAAGAAAGACATGCTGAAACCTCCTTACTTTGCGGCATCTTCAGCAAACTTCGTATTAACAAGCTCGGCGTGATCAATCCGCGCAGGGAGTTCGCCGGCTTCTTCCATGATGTCCTGAAGATTCGTCCACTCTGCTTCATCAAGGATCGGGTCTGCGGCAAATGATCCTTGAGCTTTATAACGTTCAACCACGGTCGTGATCAGGTCGAGATCTGTATCTTTAAATTGAGGGGCAATGGACTTTGCGATTGTTTCCGCCTTATTTTCTTCCACCCATTGCTGCGCTTTATAAATCGCTTTTGTGAATTTTTCAGCCGCTTCTTTATCGTCTTTCAGGAAGCTTTGTTTTGCCATAAAGGTCGTATATGGGACTTTGCCGGATTCCTCGCCGAAGGATGCCACAATATGTCCGGTACCTTCTTTTTCAAAAATACTGGCTGTCGGTTCAAAGAGCTGGACGAAATCGCCTGTGCCTGATGCAAATGCGCTCGGAATATTAGCAAAATCGATATTCTGAATCAGTTCCAGATCCGCCTTCGGGTCAATTCCCTGCTGTTTCAGGACAAATTCGCCAACCATCTGCGGCATGCCGCCTTTGCGCTGGCCCAGGAATGTTGTGCCTTTCAGCTGATCCCAGCTGAAATTGTCTATTTTCTCGCGTGAAACAAGGAAGGTTCCGTCTGTCTGTGTGAGCTGTGCGAAGTTGATCACAGGATCCTTAGAGCCCTGGGCTGAAACATAAATGGATGTTTCAGAGCCGACAAGTGCGATATCAGCTCCATCTGAGAGCAGGGCCGTCATCGTCTTGTCACCGCCCCAAGTAGTCGTCAGTTCTACATCAAGACCTTCTTCTTCAAAAAAACCTTCAGACATCGCTGCATAAAGAGGAGCATAGAAAATGGAATGGGTGACTTCAGCGAGTCTGATTTTTTCCGGCTTGCTTTGATTGCACGCGCTCATTGTAAAGACGAGCAGAGCAAGCAGACAAAAGCCAATCAGCTTTTTTTTCATACATAATCCTCCTTGGTGACAGACACCATTAAAAATAGGTAAAATAAGTTTTCAGTAATGTAACGCCTGAAATAGTGTATGAATGCAGCGGAAATGTGTGAATGCCTATTATCGTTTTGTGAGGTGAAGGGAAGATGGAAAACGGATCGATTATTGAACGCCAAGTAATGCCGTCTCCCAATCCTGCTGTCAGACTGGAAATCGTCACCTATCTGTCTGAAGGCCTAAAGGTGAAGGGACTGCTCGCAGAACCTGTGCAGGAGGGAGTATTTGACGGTTTTCTGTATTTGCGCGGCGGCATTAAGAATGTCGGCAAAGTCAGACCCGGACGGATCGTGCAGTTTGCCTCTGAAGGGTTTGTCGTCATGGCCCCTTTCTACCGGGGGAATCAGGGAGGAGAAGGGAATGAGGATTTTGCAGGAGAAGACAGATATGATGCCCTGCATGCTTTAACGCTTTTAAAAAATCATTCGAAGGTGATACACGATCGGATTCACGTTTTCGGCTTTTCCAGAGGAGGCGTCATGGCGCTGTTTGCAGGACTGCTTGACCGGGATGTGAAATCGGTTGTGACATGGGGCGGTGTTTCGGATATGACGCTGACTTACGAAGAAAGAGAAGACATGAGGAGAATGATGAAGCGGGTGATAGGAGGGACTCCGTCCAAATATCCGGAACGGTATCACTGGAGAACCCCTCTTTATGACCTTGAAGACTGGCATGCGCCAATCTTGATCATCCACGGGATGCATGATCAGAATGTTTCCGTTCAGCATGCTCATTTATTGGAGAACAGGCTTTTGGAACTCGGAATAAAAGCAGAAACAATGTACTTTGAGGAATATACGCATTATTTTCCCCCGGCTGTAAACAGAAAAGTTGTGAGGGACCTTACAGCATGGATGAAAAAGCAGTAAAACCGGGAATGGATATGATAAAATAAGGCTATCTATGAAGAGGAGTGATGAGGATGGGTATGCCTTTAGAGCTGAACACAATGATCGTGACCAAAGGAAGAGAGAGCAGGCTGGAAGAGAATCTTTTTTCGCTTGAAAAAGAGGGCTATCGCATTTATCCGCTAGAAATACCTGTTGAAGTCAGAAAAACAAAAGACGGCGATGTCAGCGGACAGGCTCTGATTAAAAAACTTGAACTTGCTGATTCAAAAACCATTCTGACGTATCAGCTGATTGCGCTGAAGTCGACGAATTAAAGCGTCTGAAATGCCGTCTGCATACAAAAAAGCTGCTGAGCACATCAGCAGCTTTTATCATTTAGCTGAAAAAGGGTTTTCGCCAATTGAGCAAACTCTTCTTGCTGTATCGCTGTCTTTTCAGCCCGTCCGTTGATCGTACGGGTGAGTGAGGTGTCGGTCAGTGTAACGGTGCCGATGTCTGTTATTTTTACGGCCAAAGGCTTTTTGTTAAAAGGGGAGAATTCAGAATGAGAGATAACATCCTGTATTTCATCTAATTCTGACTCCTTCATTTCTCTTGAGTCAAATACATATCCTTTTTTCCAATCTGTATCCCTGCCTGAAAGCTTCATCTCAAGCAGATATTCTCCTGAAAACCCCGAAACCTCAGCCGCGCGGAACTCCCCATTGCGGGAGCTGATGACCTCTCCGTTCAGAGGAACAGGCTTCAACGGAAGATTACCTCCAAACCCGGTATCAATCAGATAGTGCCTGCTGTCGTGGTCAAGAAGGATGGCGGTATGTGTTCTTCCTGTCCGGCTGAAGCAGTTGTTATGGTGGTCATAGACCATTCCCCTGACCAACTTTACGTTCAAATGGTTTTCCAGCAGAAAATGATAGAGGAGGGGGTTCAGCTCATAGCAGAGCCCGCCTTCATTCAAAGCCAGCATTTTTTCCGTCAGGTTTTCTTTAGTGACGGGCCTTGTCTGTCCGGTGAGCACACGAAAATTTTCAAAAGGAAAAGCTGAGGCCGTCCGCTCAAGCAGGTCATCAAGCTGTTCAAATGAAATGGTGCTGCCGGCGGATAAACCCAGTCTGTTTCTGAACGCCTGATTAAGCTCCATGGAATCCCTCCTTTATATGGTTTTCATCCAATCAAGAAAGTCATGCAGTTTGTCCACTGAAGTCAGATTCTCATTGCATGTTTTTGCATCTTTGCAAATATAGTTTCCCTTTTTAACGTACGTTCCCTGCTCTGATCCTTTCAGCTCTACAGTAAAAAGTCCTGTTTCGGAAAATTTGCTGCAGATTGCACAGATGCCTTTCTGGTAACTGCTGCTGAAGGTGCCGCTGAGTCCGGTCCATTTTTCTCCGGCTTCCGCTATCATAAAGTATTTTCCCGTTCCTTTGTCGTGCCAGCCGATATAGGATACTTCGTTTAGTTCCAGCTCTTGTGCAAAAGAGGGAAGCTTTAATTTTTTTGCTTTCGGGAAAAGTTTTTTGACAGACTGCTCCGTTAACGGCCTGAACGGAATGGTGTATGGACGCAGTCTTGCCAGATATGCATCAATGTCCAGCGTGTCTTGAACATCTGAAACAGGAGAAATAAGGTCTCTCTGCTCAGGAGAAAGTTCTTTGAAAACAGCTATAGACCTTTCTGCCGCAAGTGATTTTAGTGCGTCTAAGACATGGCGGTCATTAGCCGAGCTGTGCCCGTTCACAAGAATCTGTGCCTGTGCCTTTATGTGGTTGTACTGGTCGCTTCTGATAAAAGGTTCCATTTTTTGATTCACTCCGCTTCTTAGCAGCCGGCTGAACCGGCTTTCTTTTATTATATGCACGATTCGTCCGTTTTTAAATGGATGGAACAAATAGAAGGAAACTCGGCATAAAAAGAGGGATGATCTTATTGATCATCCGCTGCCGCTTTTCGTTTATAGACAATTTTTTTTATAGTCTCAGTGGAAAGGAAATATTCCTGTGCAAGCTCCTGGATAGTGCTGCCGCTGCGGAAGGATGTACGGATGCTGTCATTTCTTTCATCTATCCATTTTCTGCTGCCGGAACAGCTTCCCCATTTTTGGCGGCTCGATTCAGGCCTTGGTATATAGATAGACTCTCCCTGAATATACTGCTGAATTTCAGTAATCAGCCTGTCAGGAAGAACCTCATTTGCGTTAACATATTTCATTTCTGCCAGCTCCTTATTTTTAATTGAGAAATAAGGGCAAAGCCTGGCATTAATGGCGATGCGGAATGTTAGGCATGAATTGCCTTACTCGTGATTTGCCCCATGCAAAGGATCGCCTTATTAATACTGGGCTTTGCATGAGTTGCTGCAGTATCCGGCAAATGGAATAAGTCTGCCAAAGTGATCACCTCCTTAACTGCCTTTTTTATACAATACTATCATACGGCGGGAAAAAAGAAAAAACGTTTGGCTGCACCTGCGGCCAAACGTTTTTCTTTTATACAGCTATTTTCGATTCGTTCATTTTTTGTTCTTTCTTTGTGCTGAACTTGTTTACAAGCATCGTAAGTGCGCCGTCACCAGTTACATTTGTTGCTGTTCCAAGGCTGTCCTGAGCAAGGTACAGCGCAATCATGAGTGATACCATTGTCGGATCAAAGCCGAGCATCGTTTTCAGCAGGCCGATCGCTGCCATGACCGCTCCGCCAGGTACACCCGGTGCTGCAACCATTGTGATGCCGAGCATTAGGATAAACGGAATCATCATTTCAACAGTCGGGTCTGTGCCGTTCATCATCATAACGCCCATCGCACAGCAGACAAGTGTAATGGTGCTTCCTGAAAGGTGAACTGTTGCAAGCAGCGGCACGCTGAAATCGGCTACTTTAGCCTGAACGCCTGTTTTCTTCACTTGACCAAGCGTGACTGGAATAGTCGCTGCCGATGACTGTGTTCCAAGCGCTGTGAAATAAGCCGGCGACATGATTTTTAAAAGTTTGAAAGGATTGTTTTTCGTCAGCAATCCGCTCGTGCTGTATTGCAGCAGAAGCATTGTGAGATGCAGGGCAATAATCAGGATAAAGACTTTTGCAAAAACAGACAGAATGGACTGAACCTGTCCTCCGAATGTCATGTTGGCAAAGATTCCGAATATGTGAAACGGCAGAAGCGGAATAATGACAGCTTTAATTAACTTTTCAACGATTTTCTGGAAATCATCAAACGCATGCTGCAGTGTGTTTCCTTTAATCGATGCAAGGCCGATTCCGATGATAAACGCGAAAAGAAGGGCGCTCATTACTTCCATCACAGGCGGCATGCCGATTTCAAAAAATGGTTTCTGAAGGAACTCTTCAGGGTTGTCTGTTTGGACGAGTTTATTTTCTGAGATAAAGGACGGCAGGATAAAGGATGCTGCCGCAAAAGCGAGTAAACCTGCAATAATGGTGGAGAGGTAGGCAAAGCCTGTTGTCATACCAAGCAGCTTTCCTGCGCCTTTTCCGAGCTGTCCGATACCTGGAGCGATAAAGCCAATAATAATAAATGGAATGGCAAAATTAATAAAGTTGCCGAAAATCCCGTTAAAAGTAGCAAAGCCTTTTACCAGCCATTCGGGAGAAATGCTTCCGATCATGACACCTAATGCGATGGCCAGTACAATTTTCGGCAATAATCCGAGCTTGATTTTCATTTGATGTGTCCTCCTGAAAGATACATTTGTACATGAGTTATAGAAACTACTTTAGCACAGGCGGACTGAAATTTGTATAAAAAACAAGAATTTTATTTTATTAATATATGGAAATGAAGGAGAAGAAACACAAAAAAATCTGTGCCGCAGTAGAGGGCACAGATTTTTTATAGTTAACCAGGAAATTATAAAGAATAAAAGGCTGTGGATAACATAACAAAGTTATCATCGGCAAGCGGAAGCGCCTAGATCCTCTGTCAGAACAAATCCGTCAAAAAAGTCAAAACCGGACTTTTTTGACGGATTCTTATCTGCCTATCGGATCTGACCAAGGCGCTTGCGCTTTTGTTCTTAGACTGTAGGACCGCCAAGCGCTTCAATCTCAGCTGAAACGTTCTTGAACTTTTTGAAGTTTTGTTTGAATTGTTCCGCAAGCTCCTGCGCCTTTGCGTTGTAGGCTTCCGTGCTGTCCCATGTCTTCACCGGCTGGAGCACTTCATCAGGCACTCCCGGTACATGAATTGGAATTTGCAGGCCGAAGTTTGCATCGGTTACTGTCTCAACGCTGTCAAGCTCTCCTTCAAGTGCAGACTGAACCATTGCACGCGTATACTTAAGCTTCATACGCTGACCTGTACCGTACTCTCCGCCGGTCCATCCCGTGTTTACAAGGAACACATTGGCACCGTGCTCATCGATTTTGCGTCCGAGCATTTCGGCATAGACTGTAGCCGGAAGCGGAAGGAATGGTGAGCCGAAGCATGTTGAGAACGTAGCCTGCGGTGATGTAATGCCGCGCTCTGTTCCGGCAAGCTTGCTTGTATAGCCGCTAAGGAAATGGTACATTGCCTGTTCTTTCGTCAGTTTGCTGATTGGAGGCAGAACTCCGAATGCATCAGCTGTCAAAAAGACAATTGTATGAGGATGTCCGGCAATGCTCGGCATCACAATATTGTCCATTGCTTCAAGCGGATAAGCTGCTCTTGTATTTTCAGTGAAGAATGTATCATCATAATCTGCCGCTCTTGTATCGTCATCTAGGACCACATTTTCCAAAACAGATCCAAATCGGATCGCATCAAAGATTTGCGGTTCTTTTTCTCTTGTGAGGTTGATGCACTTGGCATAACAGCCTCCCTCGATATTAAAAACACCCGCATTTGACCAGCCGTGCTCGTCATCGCCGATCAATTTGCGTTTCGGGTCTGCAGAAAGCGTTGTCTTTCCTGTTCCTGAAAGTCCGAAGAACAGGGCGACATCTCCTTCCTGACCGACGTTAGCCGAGCAGTGCATCGGCAGAATGCCGCTCTCAGGCAGAAGGTAGTTCATAACAGAAAAAATGGATTTCTTCATTTCGCCGGCATATTCCGTACCGCCGATTAAAATCGTTCTCTTTTCAAAAGAGACAATAATGAATGTTTCGGAATTTGTTCCATCAACAGCAGGGTCTGCTTTGAAATTCGGTGCAGAAACGATTGTAAATGGATTTGTATGCTGAACCAGCTCATCTGGACTTCCAGGCTGGATAAAAAGCTGCTGGGCAAATAAATTGTGCCATGCAAACTCGTTTACAACCTGAATCGGAAGCCGGTATTTCGTATCGGCGCCGGCGAATCCTTTGAAAACAAAGAGCTCATTGCGGTCTTTTAAGTATGAAAGGACTTTTAAGTAAAGCTTTTCAAATGCTGCTTCTGAGAAAGGCTGATTCACAGAACCCCATTCAATTTTGTCTTCTGTGGATTTTTCGTTTACAATGAATTTATCCTTAGGTGAGCGGCCTGTATATGTGCCTGTAGTTGCACGTACGGCTCCCGTTGATGTCAAAACGCCTTCTTTTCGCTCCAGAACCTTTTCAACAAGAACTGGAACCGATAAGTTATGAAATGCATTTTCCCCATTAAGTAACACTTCAAGCTCGTTTGTGATTTCGATTGAATTCATCCCATACCCATCCTTTACCTATATTTCGGATTTTTATCTATAGTTTCATCCTGCTCTTGTTAATTAGTATAACACATTAAAATAAATAGTCTATACTATTTAACTTATTCTACGTGAAAATTCACGAAATGGAACAAATACTGTTTTGTTTTCCCTGAAAATGAGACATATATAATAGAAGTGTTTCGTCCGTATCTTTTTGTGGAAAAGAAGAAATAAGAGTAAAAAAAAGGAACATAAAAACCTTGTCATTTTTTGTTGACACCTGCACGAAAAGTACGCTATCATATGTCCTTGAACGGATTCTCTTATCCCGAGCTGGTGGAGGGACAGGCCCTGTGAAACCCAGCAACCTGCTTTTCCGGAAAAATTCATTTCAGATCAGAATGCCCTGGTGAATTTGAAAAGCAAAGGTGCTAACCTGATGCAAGGCGAAAGCCCTTGATCGATAAGAGCGAAAGGCTGCGAATTCAGTAAATAACCTTTCCTCGCGGGAAAGGATTTTTTATTTTATATGATATTTTGCCTGAATGTACTCGTGGATTCTCCTAAAACATGCCAACTGAAATATTTTGCCTAATGGTCAAAATATGAAAGGGAATGAGTTCCGTATCATCTACCTTTTGAGGAGGAAAACTTTAATGACTAAACAACGTCGTCTGTTTACTTCAGAGTCAGTAACTGAAGGTCATCCTGATAAAATCTGCGACCAGATCTCTGATTCGATTCTCGATGCAATTCTTGAAAAAGATGCAAATGCCCGTGTAGCGTGCGAAACATCTGTAACAACAGGTCTTGTGCTTGTTGCCGGTGAAATCACAACTTCTACTTATGTAGACATTCCTAAAATTGTCCGTGAGACAGTTAAGGAAATTGGCTACACTCGTGCAAAATACGGTTTCGATGCTGAAACTTGTGCAGTACTTACTTCCATCGACGAGCAGTCAGCTGACATCGCCATGGGTGTTGACCAGGCGCTTGAAGCCCGCGAAGGAAAAATGACTGACGAGCAAATCGATGCAATTGGTGCAGGTGACCAGGGTCTTATGTTCGGATATGCGAACAATGAAACAAAAGAGCTTATGCCTCTTCCGATTTCACTGGCTCACAAGCTTTCCCGACGCCTGACTGAAGTGCGTAAAGAAGATATCCTTCCTTACCTTCGTCCGGATGGAAAAACTCAGGTAACGGTTGAATACGATGAAAATGACAAGCCTGTGCGCATTGACACAATTGTTATTTCAACTCAGCATCATCCTGAGATCTCACTTGAGCAAATTCAGCGCAATGTAAAAGAGCATGTCATCAACCCGGTTGTTCCAAAGGAATTAATCGACGCAGATACAAAATATTTCATCAACCCGACTGGACGCTTTGTTATCGGCGGACCTCAAGGCGATGCTGGTCTGACTGGCCGCAAGATCATTGTTGACACTTACGGAGGCTATGCTCGTCACGGCGGCGGCGCATTCTCCGGTAAAGATCCTACAAAAGTTGACCGCTCAGCAGCATATGCAGCGCGCTACGTTGCTAAAAACATTGTAGCTGCAGGTCTTGCTGACAAGTGTGAAGTTCAGCTTGCATACGCAATCGGCGTTGCACAGCCGGTTTCTATTGCAATTGACACATTTGAAACAGGTAAAGTAAAAGAAGATGTGCTGGTAGACGTTGTCCGCGAAAACTTCGACCTTCGTCCTGCAGGCATCATCAATATGCTGAACCTTCGCCGTCCAATTTACAAACAAACGGCTGCTTATGGTCACTTCGGCCGTAACGATCTTGATCTTCCATGGGAAAGAACGGACAAAGCAGAGGCTCTTAAAGAGCAAGCGTTAAACCGATAAGATATCAAAAGATGAAACTTGCCTTTAGGCGGGTTTCATCTTTTTTTTGAGCTCATTTTTAGAAACATGAGGCCAAAATTCTTTTTTTTTGTAAAAATATGCAACTTTCCGGCAGGTTCTGTCGTTTCACAGGCAGACAAGAAGCTGGAGGGAAAAAAATGTGCGGTTTTGCAGGTGTTATTGATTACAGTCAAACAAAGAAAACGGAGTACAGGGAGCTTATAAAGAATGCGGGCAGGATGATACAGCACAGGGGTCCGGATGACAGCGGGATGTTTGAGGATGAGCACGTAATTCTTGCATTCAGAAGACTCAGCATCATTGACGTCGAGGGCGGCCATCAGCCCATGCCCTTTCAAAACGGCCGCTATCACATTGTGTTTAATGGAGAGATTTATAATTATGTGGAGCTTAGAAAACACTTGCTTTCAAAAGGAGCTTCCTTAAAAACGGAAACAGATACAGAAGTGATTGTTGCGCTGTATCACTTTTACGGAGCGGAAGTCGTCGATTATTTAAGGGGGATGTTTTCCTTTTTAATTTGGGACAGATTAGACAGGCGCCTTTTTGGAGCAAGAGACCATTTTGGAATTAAACCGCTCTACTATATTGAAGACGGACATACGGTCATTTTTGCTTCAGAGATGAAAAGTATAAAAGAATATTGTACAGACCCTGTAATTGACGTCCAATCACTGCAGCATTATCTTTCATTTCAGTATGTTCCAGATCCCCGCACCATACAGGAGCATATTCAAAAGGTGCCGCCCGGATCTGTCTTTTCAAAGACTATTGGACAGCCCCTTCAGATTGAACGCTACTGGAAGCCGATGCTTGAACCAAAACGGCAGGCTGATGAGAAAAAAATGATCAGGAACATTCAGGAGGCGCTCATCGACTCTGTGAACCTTCATATGAGAAGTGATGTTCCGGTTGGTTCTTTTTTGTCGGGAGGGGTGGATTCCAGTATTATTGCTTCCATCGCACGCAAGTATCATCCCGGGCTGAAAACATTTTCTGTCGGCTTCAGGCAGTCCGGCTACAGTGAAATCGACGTGGCAAAAGAAACGGCAGCTGCCATTGGCGTAGAGAACGTTTCCTATTATGTGGACCATGAGGAATTTATGAGAGAGCTTCCGAAAATCATCTGGCATATGGATGATCCGGTTGCAGATCCTGCTTCTATTCCGCTCTATTTTGTTGCAAGAGAAGCCAGAAAGCAGGTAACCGTTGTTCTCTCGGGTGAGGGGGCAGATGAACTCTTTGCCGGATATAACATTTACAAAGAACCTGGAGATTTATCTGTGTTTACCTATATGCCAGATTCCTTCAAGAAAGCGCTCAAACAGCTGTCAGCCATCTTCCCTGAAGGAATGAAGGGAAAGAGTTTTATCGAAAGAGGCACAACTCTCCTGGAGGAAAGGTACATAGGGAATGCAAACATTTTTTCAGCATCAGAGAAAAAGATGATGCTGAAAAATATGGAACAGTATGAAAAGCCAACCGGAATTACGAAATGCCTGTTCGATGAAGTGCGCCAGCTTGACAGTGTATCAAGAATGCAGTACATCGATCTTATGACATGGCTGAAAGGGGATATCCTTGTAAAGGCCGATAAAATGACGATGGCACATTCTCTTGAATTGAGGGTTCCCTTCCTGGATAAGGAAGTCTTCCGGGCGGCTGCGCAGATTCCGCATGAATGGAAAGTGAAGAATAGTGAAACCAAGTATCTGCTTCGGAAGGCTGTCAGTGATTTGGTTCCACCCCATGTCCTGCACAGACGGAAACTTGGTTTTCCAGTCCCAATCAGAGATTGGCTTAAAGATGAAATGTATGAGTGGGCAAGGCTGCTCCTCATGGAGAGCGGGACGGATTACCTGCTGGATAAGACTCTTGCTCTTGGGATGCTTGAAAAGCACAGAAGGGGCGAAGGGGATTACAGCAGGAAAATTTGGACAGTATTGACGTTTATTTTGTGGCATCAGATTTTCATCGAAAATGTTTACACGTTCAGGCCGCTTGAGCTTGTCCATTCCTGATTGGTGCATAAGCGGAATATAGAAAGAATCGTGCAGAGTATGGAAAATAGCAGCAGAAGAAAGGGAGAGCGCATGATGGCGGTCTCCCTTTTATTAAGCGTACTGGATGTAGGACTGCTGATGAAGCACGTCATTGTACTCATGAAGAAGCCCTTCAAAAATAGAATCCCACGTCTGTGTCAATGCATATGCACGGGAGCTCATGCCCATCTGATAACGGAGAGCATCATTATTAAGAAGTGTTTCAATGGCACCGGTAAAACTTGAAACGGAGCCGGTTTCGCAAAGATAGCCTGTTTTTCCATGCTGGATGATGTTCTTCACTCCGCCTGAGTTTGCTCCAATTACCGGTGTTCCTGAAGCATGTGCTTCCAGTACAACGTTTCCGAATGTTTCGGTTGGTGAAGGGAACACAAATAGATCTGATCCTGAGTAAATCTTTGCGAGCTTTTCGCCGCTTGCATAGCCTGCAAAGGTCATATTGTCAGGTGCCCCGTTCATCATTTCTTCTTTTGACGGCCCGTCTCCGACGACAAGAAAGTGAACCTTGTTTTTTAATTGAGGCGGGAGCTGATGGGAGATTTTCATAAAAGTCTCCACATCCTTTTCCGGGGCGAGCCTTCCTACATAAGTCAAAATGAACTTTTCTTTTATCTGATATTCCTGAATAATCTCCCTTCGAAGGTAGTTGGGATGAAAAAGCTGACAGTCTACGCCCCGCGACCAGATGCGGACATTGTCAAATCCCTGATGCAGCACCTGCTGTTTCGTTTCTTCCGAGGGCACAAAAACTTTCTGCAGGGGGCGGTGAAACCAGAGCATATATTTCCATAATAGCTTCGAGAAAATCTGCAGATCGTAAAATTCTAAATACTGGTCAAAATCTGTATGGTATGAACCGACTAGGGGAATATTTAATTTTTTGGCATAATGCAGTCCGCATAGACCAATGTTAAAAGGAGTGGCTACATGGATGATGTCGGGTTTGAATTTCATGAGTTCTGATTTTACTTGCAGCATGTTCGGCCATGCAAGTCTGCATTCGGGATACAGAAAAAAGGAGGAGCTTGCAAATCTGTGAATATGACTGGAAAAAAGTGATTCCTTCGTGCTCTCCGGTGCAAAAACTTTGTATTCGTGACCCTTTTCTTCTAAATAATCGGTAAGACGCTTTAACGTTCTCGCAACACCATTTACATCAGGTGCAAATGTGTCTGTGAATATCGCAATTTTCATCTTTACCCCTCCATGAGTCTGCTGCAGCAGCAATGTTCTCTTTCACGTTACAATGGAAGCTGGAAAAAGGATGCCCCTCCAAAGTATTTCTGAATGAAAAGATAGCAGGTTATACCGGCAGTCGTGCCAAGAAGGCATCCTGCAAGAACATCCGAGGGGTAGTGAAGTCCGAGATACATCCTCGAAATTCCTACACTGAACCCTAGAGGAAGCAGGATAATGGCAGCTTGAGGAAAGAGGAATAAAAAAGGTATGATGACGGAAAAGATGGCTGTTGTATGGCCGGATGGAAACGAATGATCCTCAAGCGGGTTCGCCGGCACCTTTGTCTCAAGCAGCGCCAGATAAGGGCGTTTTCTCGGGTAGCGTTTTTTGACATAGGCAACGGGCAGGTGGCTGAGCAATAATGCCGCTGCACTTGCTGCCGCTGCAAGGCGCAGCTGGCCAGATGTGATAAAAAGGAGAATTAGGCACAGCGAGATGGTAAAGGTTGCTCCGCCGGTATGGGTGATATTGCGGAAAAAGCAATTCATGAACTTCCGGTCAAAATGACGGTTTACACTGCGGAACAATCTGCATTCAAAATCGTACATGTTTGCGATAAATTTAGTCATCTATCCGATGCTCCTTTACAACACTGTTTACCTCCATTTTAATGGTGAAATATTTAGAGAATAATAATGGGATGTAAAGATTTTAAGTAAGAAATTTACATTCATTTTATCCATAAAAAAAACCGCGGAACAGCAGTCAAGAGCCATTTCGCGGTCATCAGCCCAGCCGAATAGACCCTTTTTTGCAGGTGTTAACTAATATGTAAAAACGGCATGGGTTATTCCCGGTTTTCCTGCACCGCTTTATAGAGCTGTCCTTTTTCAGCGTACTCCCGGCGGATGCGCTCCATATCCAGGCGGTCCTCGTCAGTTAATTCTCTGACAACTTTAGCGGGCCTGCCGAATGCAAGGGTATTTGGCGGAATCTTCTTTCCCTGCGGAACGAGGCTTCCTGCACCGATGAAGGCGCCTTCTCCAATTTCAGCTCCGTCAAGGATAATTGATCCCATCCCGATTAACGCATTTTTACGGATGATGGAACTGTGCAGAATCACACAATGGCCAACGGTTACGCCATCTTCCAATACAAGCGGCGCGTTCGGGCTTTGATGAAGACAGCTGAGATCCTGAACATTGACTCTGTCACCGATTCTGACAGGAGACACATCTCCTCTGATGACGGTTCCAAACCAGATGCTTGATTCCCGGCCGATTACTACATCTCCTGAGACGGTTGCTGTATCTGCAATAAAAGCAGAATCTGCTATATCCGGATATGTGTCTTTAAAGGGATAAATCATGCGGATCAAACTCCTTTTGTTATATAATTAGGCAAACATATTATACCAAAGAACGACCAGTTTAAATGAACATGCAGCAGCTGGCGCGAAAAACCTTTTAGAAAGGTGTGAAATGAGTTATGTGGAAATGGGAATGTGAGGATGAGAATCCAAAAGGCGTCATTGTGATTGTTCATGGAGCTGCAGAGCATCATGGACGTTACAGGTGGCTCGTCCAGATGTGGAAATGTGCAGGGTATCATGTGATTATGGGCGACTTGCCGGGGCAGGGGACTTCGACAAGAAACAGAGGGCATATAAAATCATTCAATGAATACATTGCAGAATTTAACGTTTGGGTAAAAGAAGCGAGAAAGCTTGGCCTGCCGCTGTTTCTGCTTGGACACAGCATGGGAGGGCTGATCGTCATCAGGGCCCTGCAGGAAGAACATCAGCACATTAACGGTGTAATCCTCTCATCTCCATGCCTTGGACTTATTTTTAAGCCGAATAAAGCAATGGAGCTTATTTCAAAACCTTTAAATATTCTTGCGCCATCTCTAAAAGTGAATTCCGGTCTTTCCGTCAGCCTGGCAACGAGAAATAAGGAAGTCAGGGATGCGGATGAAAATGATACGCTTTATGTGACAAAAGTATCCATAAGGTGGTATCGTGAACTCATTAAGGCAATGGAACAGGCTCATGCGAAAGTGAAGCAATTTCCCGATCTGCCGCTTTTAGTCATGCAGGGCGGAGATGACAAGGTGGTTGATCATTCCTTAGTCAGAACCTGGTTTAACAGGGCTCCGCTCAGAGAAAAGGCATATAAGGAATGGGACGGCTTTTATCATGAAATATTTAACGAACCAGAGAGAGATCAAGTATTTAAGTACGCTGAGGCGTTTGTCAGCGCGCATTTAGAGCGATGAACATAAAGAGGTGATTTTCTTGAAGGCAATACCCGAGCACCCGCTATGGCTTATGGCAAAAATTTATAAAGACATCTTTCCTTCCGTTCATGCACATTTGAATACGTGGAAAAAGAAAGCGGAACAGATTCCGAATACTGAGCTTAGAACCCAGGCGCTTGCAAGCATCAGCTCCAAGACCTTCCATTGTGAAGGAGGCGGCATCTACGGACTCCTCTCAGGAGAATGCAGGCACGACTGCGTGGAGTTCATTGTCGCCTATCAGACAATCAGCGATTATCTTGATAATCTGTGCGACAGAAGCACGTCACTTAACCCAGAAGATTTTGCCATGCTGCATGAATCCATGACTGACGCACTAACAGTCGGTGCCCCTCTGAAAAATTACTATGCATACAGGATTGACCAGGATGACGGCGGGTATTTGCATGAACTGGTGAAAACGTGCCAGAGAATTTTGTCAGGGCTCGAAAACTATCCTTTCATTGCGGATTATCTGATTGAACTCGCCCGCTACTATTGTGACCTTCAGGTACATAAGCACGTTACAGTTAATGAGCGCATACCGAGACTTGAAACTTGGTTTGAAACATACAGGCAGGAGCTTCCCGACATGCAATGGTATGAATTTTCTGCGTGTGCAGGCTCTACATTGGGCATCTTTTGCCTTGTCTCCTATGCCTTCAGGAAAGACTTCAGCAAGTCCGAAGCTGCCCGCATCAGAAACAGCTACTTCCCCTATGTGCAGGGACTGCATATCCTTCTCGATTACTTGATTGATCAGGAAGAAGACAGAATCGGCGGCGATCTGAACTTCTGCAATTATTACTCAGACGAACGGGAAATGATGGGGCGTCTCCGGCACTTCGTTGTTCAGGCAGAAACCAATCTGAACGGCATTCCCCATGAAAACTTTCATAAGCTGATTCACCGGGGACTTCTTGGCGTGTATCTCTCAGATGAAAAAGTAACGGCCAGAAAAGATCTCGGGAGACTTGCCAGGCAGCTGATCAAGCTTGGCGGAAAAACTTCATCATTTTTCTACTGGAACGGCAGAGCGTACAGGGCTTTTCAGAAGCTGTCTGCGAAAAGTTCGTAATAAAAAAACGGGCCTGAAACCCAACTGGTTTCAAGGCCCGTTTTCTGTTAGCAAGCATTACTTATGCCTTCATCTTCTCAATCGCCACGATAAAAGGAGCGTCGTTTTTCTGATTCATGAACTGATAGTTAAGGACATGGGCTTCTTTTTGGGGAAGCTTTTGAACAAAGTCCAAAACGGCATCTCTTTCTGCTTTTCCTTCTTCATGGCCATGGTAAATGACAAGTATCATGATGCCGCCTTTTTTTAGGACGGAAAGAAGCTGTTCCACAGCCTTCAGGGTGGAATCCGGTCTTGTCACAATCGATTTGTCGCCGCCTGGAAGATATCCGAGGTTGAATATGGCTCCGGCCGCTTTTCCATGCCATTTTTCAGGAATAAAATCAGCCAGGTTTTCGTGACTCTCCTTAAAAAGAGTGACCCTGTCCGTGTATCCTGCCTGTAAAACCCGTTCTGAAGTTGCGCGGACAGCTTCTTCCTGTATGTCAAAGCCGAACACGTGACCTGATTCTCCAACAAGCTCTGCGAGGAAAACCGTATCATGCCCGTTGCCGATTGTAGCGTCAATGGCGATGTCGCCTTCTGCTGCTGCTTTGGATAAAAGTGTTTTAGCAAAAGTAAGAACCCGTTCAAGTATCATAATTGTCCTGCCTTTTCTGTCTTATAAAATTTCCCTTGGAAGCTCTCTCTTCTTTTTAATTCCGCATCGATTGAATTCAGTACGTCCCACTTGTTTACGCTCCACATCGGCCCGATCATCAGGTCAATCGGCCCGTCTCCCGTTATGCGGTGCACAATCATTTCAGGGGGAAGTATTTCAAGCTGGTCACATACTAATGCTACATAATCCTCTTTTGTAAGAAATTCAAGCTTTCCTTTTTCATACTGCTTGACCATCGGCGTGCCTTTCAGCAAGTGCAGAAGGTGGATTTTAATTCCCTGCACATCAAGGTTTGCTGCCGCACGGGCTGTCTCCATCATCATTTCATTCGTTTCAAGCGGCAAGCCGTTAATAATGTGTGTACAGACTCTTATGCCATGTTTGCGCAGCTTTTCAACACCTTCAGCGTAGCAGGCGAAATCATGTGCCCGGTTAATAAGCAGGGCCGTGCGTTCATGAACGGTCTGAAGCCCCAGCTCAACCCAAAGATACGTGCGCTGGTTTAATTCTGCCAGATATTCAACCACATCATCGGGCAGGCAGTCAGGACGGGTCGCAATAGAGAGGCCCACAACCCCTTCAAGAGCAAGAACGGATTCAAACTTTTCCCTTAAAACCTCAACAGGTGCATGCGTATTTGTAAAAGCCTGAAAATAGGCCATATACTTTCCGTCTTTCCACTTTTCGTGCATTTTATCTTTAATTTCATGAAATTGCGTCACAAGGTCCTCTTTGCGGTTTCCGGCAAAATCGCCAGAACCTGCTGCACTGCAGAACGTACACCCTCCAAACGCTGCCGTCCCGTCTCTGTTCGGACAGTCAAAACCGCCGTCCAGAGCTACTTTAAACACCTTATGTCCAAAATGATTGCGCAAGTGGTAGTTCCATGTATGGTACCTTTTATCGTCTGCTGCATATAGAAAAGGGTTTTTCTCTTTCAGCGGAAAAACCTCCCTTTGAAGAATTTTGCTTAAGTAGCCATCAGAGCATTTTATCACGGGGCAGACTCTTATGACAAACATGCCCATACCGATTTACCAATTGTTTTTCAGTAACATGAACAGGCACTAGGCAAACAATATGAGTAATGGAGCACAATGCTTCATTTTACAATAGGAGGTCTGCAGCCATGGCAACAAGACAATCTGTTACTGAATGTCTCGATAATTGCTCAAATACGTATGATTTCGCCCAAAGCCAGTATACAGAAGGCAGAAAGCAGGAGCATTACAACGATACGGAATACTCTAAAGCGCAGCAAATGCTCGAAGATGCAGTAAACGAGTGCAATGCATTGTCTCTGAGCGCAAACGATCAGCAAAAAGAACAGCTGTACAGAATGCGCATACAGCTTCAGCAGCTGCAAAATGAAATGATTCTGCTTGATCACTAGGAGGATGAAGTCTGTATGAAAAAACGCTCAAAACAGCAAAACCCCGAACAGAAAACAAGAAACGGCATCAACAATACGGACACTGAGTTCGGCCAGGAATTTGATCCGGTAAAAGAATCCAAGAAGAAATATGAAAAACAGGGACAGAAAGTGAAATCAAAACAGCGTCCTGAATAATGAATGACCGCTTCCGGATTTGGAAGCGGTTTTTTGGTGTTTTTCAGAAGTGCTGCAGATAGGTGCCCTCAAAAGAACTGTGCATCTTGATGGTACGGGATTCCGAGATAAGTGCCATCAACAAGGAAAGTCTGCGACTTAATGGTTCCGAACTTCAGGAATAGTGCCATCAAGGATGAAATTCCGCGTCTTGATGGTTCTGAACTACGGGATAAGTGCCATCAACAAGGAAAGTCTGTTTCTTGATGGTTCTGAACTCCGGCATAAGTGCTATCAAAAAAGGAATTCTGCGTGTTGGTGGTTCTAAACTTCGTGATAAGTGCCATCAAGAAAGAAATTCAGCGTGTTGGTGGTTCTAAACTTCGTGATAAGTGCCATCAAGAAAGAAATCGCGCGTGTTGGTGGTTCTAAACTTCGTGATAAGTGCCATCAAGAAAGAAATTCCGCGTGTTGGTGGTTCTAAACTTCGTGATAAGTGCCATCAAGAAAGAAATTCTGCGTGTTGGTGGTTCTAAACTTCGTGATAAGTGCCATCAAGAAAGAAATCGCGCGTGTTGGTGGTTCTAAACTTCAGTAATAGTGCCATCAAAAAAGAAATCGTTGCTCTTGATGTCACCCAACTCCTAAAAACACTGCCAAAATCCCCCAAAAAACCATTGACAATAATTTCAAAAATCATTATTGTATTAAGTGTACTACTAAAAGTAATACACATAGTACAGAACCATTTCACGATAGGAAGAAGGGAGACCGATGATTCAAATTGATCCGCGCAGCTCAAAAGCGATTTATGAACAGATCATTCAGCAGATGAAAGAGCTCTGCCTGAAAGGGATTCTTAAGCCCGGTGAAAAGCTCCCGTCTGTGCGCGAGCTTTCAACCATGATTATTGCAAACCCTAATACCGTAAGCAAAGCGTATAAAGAACTTGAACGTGAAGGAATTATTGAAACGCTGAGGGGCAGGGGAACGTTTGTCTCTGAAAATGCGGGAGTAACGCTTGATGAAAGGAAGATGGAGATGATCAAAGAACAATTGAAGCCGCTGATTGTAGATGCCGTTTATGCGGGAATTGACATTGAAGTCATTTATAAATGGATTGAGGAAATCAGCAGAGAAATGAGAGGCGGAGACCATGCTTGAACTAAAGAATCTCTCAAAATCGCTCGATGGAGTAAGGGTGCTGCAGGACGTATCGTTGATGATTGATAAAGGCGATATCTTTGGGCTTCTCGGCAGAAACGGCTCGGGGAAAACGACGCTTCTGAGGATTATTCAACAGATAGTGCTGCCGGATGAGGGAGAGGTTTTGTTTGAAAATGCCTCCATAAAGAAGCAGCCTCTTGCTAAAAGAAAGGTCATTTATGTACCTGTCCAAAACCCATTTTATGATAGATATACATATAAAGAACTGACCGTGATGCTGAGATCCCTGTATCCGGATTTTGATGTCACCTATGCGAACGAGCTGATGAACCGCTATGGCATACCTGAAACTAAAAAATACAGGGATTTATCTACGGGGCTGAAAAAACAGTTTGCTCTCATTATGGCTTTTGCTTCAAGACCTGCAGTGATTCTGCTGGATGAACCGACTGACGGGATTGATGCTGTCACAAGAAGAGATCTCCTTCAGCTTATGGTAGATGAAGTGGGGGAAAGAGAAACCGCCATTCTGATTACTTCCCACAGGCTTGAGGATATTGAAAGGATCTGCAGTAAAATCGGCTTTCTGGATGGCCATACTTTGTCCAATGTGATGGACCTTGAATCGCTTAGGGAGGATTTTGTGAAAATACAGGCGGTTTTTGAAAATGATCTGCACTTAAAGATTAGAGAAATGGGTGTTCCGATTCTTGACCACTCCGGTATATTTTACACGCTGCTTCTGGAAAAAAAGGATGAAGATAAGTTGAAGCGGCTTCAATCCCTCGGTCCTAAAGTCTGGAATACGCTCCCGGTTAACTTAGAGGAAGTATTTATTGCGAAGTTTGGGGGGGACCGCAGATGGTAATGCGTGCTTTATTTTTAAAAGAGTTCAGGCAGATCAGGGTCCTGCTTGTCTTATTTTTCATTCTGAATGCCTTTTTCCTTCCATATAGAATCTGGTCCGAATACACGGGCCACCAAAATATGCTGAAAGAGTATCCGGAAATGTCGTCTGCTCATTTTGTTTACCCGTTAGGAGACGATTTGCTCTTGATTTTATCGTCTGTTTTCCTGTTTTTTATCGCAATCGCACAAATGGGAACGGAGAGAGCCAGGGGGACAATGGATTATACACTTGGTCTGCCCTTTAAACGTTCAGAGATTTATCTTGTGAAATCTGCTTCTGTTCTTATTGCAATCCTTCTTTCATCACTGATTTCGCTTGTGTTGTCAGGAATCTACACAGAGACGGCAGGAGTGGCTCTGTCTGAACCGTTAATGGATTATTATTCGGAACTGTTTTTCTGCCTGGTGATGGTTTACTGCCTGACGTTTGCAGCAGGCTCGCTTACGGGAACGCCTTTCGCGCAGGGGCTGACGGCTCTGAGCACCGGCTCGCTGCCGTTTCTGTTTACATTTGTTCTCTTTAACCATGTAGAAGGCCTTGGATTATACTCCTATGTAGAAATGGAGAAATTCATTAATGCGGGATGTCTTATGACACCGTTTCTGCCAATGATGAGCTGGACTTTTTACAAGGAAATAACGGATGGGATGCCCCTTTACTTTTTGATTCAGGCATCTATGGGTGTCATATTTTTTACAGTCGGACTGGTTTCATTCCTGCATCATCCGAATGAAAGGAACGGCAATTTCTTTTTATGGAAACAGCTCAATCTGCCTGTCCTGTTGCTGGTGTTCGTGCTCGGAGTGCTGGGGTTCAGCTCGATGGGATACCATATGTCAGCTAACGGCATGACAGGACTTGCAACAGGAGCAGCCGCCGGAGCAGCCGTAAGTCTGCTGCTCGGCTACTTCCTTATTTATAAAAAAACAAAGCACTCCTAGGAGAGGAAAATATGATAAAAGTTGATGGATTAAGTCATTCGTTTAAGGTTGGGAAAAAAGGAAGCGAAAAAGAAATACCCGTTTTGAAAAATGTGTCGCTTTCTATTCAAAAGGGAGAAATTGCTTCAATCGTCGGACGAAGCGGTTCAGGGAAATCAACGCTTTTGAACTTGGTTTCAGGTTATATTTCACCGACGGCCGGCACCATTTCAGTCGGCGGCACTGAGGTGACAGGGTTCAGTGAAAAAGAATGGGCAGCCTTCAGGCTTAATACGTTTGGCTTCATCTTTCAAAGTTTTCAGCTCATCCCGAGTCTGACGACGTTTGAAAACATTGAACTGCCATTAACATTGAAGGGCGTTCCTTCCTCTGAAAGAAAAACGAAGGTAACCGAAATGCTTTACAGAATCGGCCTTGAAAATCATTCAGGCCATTATCCGAATGAGCTTTCAGGGGGACAGCAGCAGCGCGTTGGAATTGGACGCGCCCTGATTACAAATCCGGAAATCATTCTGGCTGATGAACCGACAGGAAGTCTTGACAGTGAGACAGAAAAAGAAATTCTTGATCTCATTAAAGAGCTGAACTCAGAAAAAGGCATCACGTTTTTCATCATCACTCACGATGAAGAAGTTGCAGCATTCAGCGACAGAAGATTTGTTCTGCAGGACGGCGTATTGAAGGAAGAGGGTGTTCCTGTTGAAATTTAGAGATCAGCTCAGCCTTGTCAGAAGAAATATGAAGAAAAACAGGATGAGGGTTTTCATGACCGTGCTTGCAACGACCATCGGCTGTGCGTTTCTGATTGTACTTGCATCTGTAGGTTTTGGGATGCAAAAAAGCATGCAGGAAGAGCTTTTAACTGCTCAAAAGCTGAATGAAATTCAAATCAGCGGGAAGGAAACGGACGCGGGCTTTGAGCAGGGGAATGATCAACAAATTAAAGAACTCGAGGATACAAAGAATGTGGCAGCAGTCGTCAGAAGGTCCTATGCTACCACCACAGGACAAACGGCTGCAAAGCTCGGAGACAGAACAGCCGATTTCGCACCTTTGCTGCTTACAAATATGGAAAATGAATTTAAGGCGAATTTGAAGCTTGATTCAGGAAAAGCACCGGAAAATGACCGGGAAGTCATTGTCGGTCATCATTTTGCTGCTTCGCTTCTGACTGATGCGGAGAGAAAGAAGCGCGATGAACAGGCTGAGAATCCAGAGGCGGCTGCAGAAGAACCGGAAGGCTATCAGGGCGAACTGATCGGAAAAGAGATTGTCCTGACACAAACCGAGCAGATTGAAGGCAAATCGGAAACGAAAAGCTGGACGTTTACGATCTCCGGTATTACAAAAGCTCCTGCAAAGGATTATTTACAGGATGCCACTATCTACATCAGTGATAATTGGAAAGAGGACATGCAGGGATTTGCTGCAAAAGCAGATGCGGCAGATGAAGTTGAGCAGCAGGAATACAATGAAATCAAGGTTTATACGGCAAGCATTGAAGATGTTAAAGGCGTGACAGATTCCCTGAAGAAAAAGGGTTACTTAGTGTACTCAATAACAGAAGAGCTTGAAAATATGAACTTATTCTTTAATGCCTTTAAAGCAGGACTGATTTTTGTCGGAACTGTAGCCGTTCTGATTGCATCGATCGGTATTTTTAATACGATGACGATGGCTGTAACAGAACGTACACAGGAGATCGGGATCATGAAGGCGATAGGGGCGCAGCCTGGCGTGATTCGCAGAATCTTTCTTCTTGAAAGTGCGTTTATCGGTCTGCTGGGGGCATTGCTCGGTGTCATCATTGCCTACGCCGTCAGCTTTGCTGCGAACTTTGCCATCCCGCTTGTGCTTGAAGCTGTTTCTGAGGGAAGCATGGAAGGTGTGGACATTACGTTCTCCTATATCCCGCTCAGCCTTGTCCTGATTGCGGGCGGCATCAGTCTTGGAGTGGCCTTGATTTCAGGATTGCGTCCGGCAGTGAAGGCGACGAATATTAATGTGCTCTCCGCACTTAGACGAGAGCTTTAATGGCGTTCATTGCCTATGACCGGCGGAGGGATGGCAAATGAAAAGATGGCTTGTCAATTTGATGATTACTCTGCTGCTGATGGTTTTATTCGTACTGCCTGTAAAAGGCATGTTCAGCAGCGCAATCACCGTTACGATCACAAATCAATCTGAGCATCAGCTGAATAAAATGGAGATTAGCTACTTTTATAATAAAGAAAAAATTGTGATCCCATCACTGGAACCTAAAGAAACCTATCAGGTGAAAATCGTGCCCAGCGAAACGTTCAGTGAAAGTTCAATGAAGCTTTTATACAGAGACAAAAATGGAAAACAGCTTGAAGAAACGATTGTCGGCTATTTTGAAAAAGGATACAGGGGTTCCGCGGACGTGACGGCAAAAAACATACAATCCGGCGGTAAAATAACATTTGATACAAAAGAAGAAATATCTGTCTATTAAAAGTGAAACCTGATCAGCTCCAGACACGCCGGATCAGCCGGTATTTCCCGGTTGCAATCTCCAGACAAAAGGACTACAATCTTCTATGGATTTAAAAAAACGCGAAGGCAGTTCTTGCCTTCGTGCTTTTTTGTGAGTTTTTTAAGGAGGTTTTCGCGATGCCGCGTTCTTTATGGCTGCTTGTAATAGGAATGTTGATTAACGTAACAGGTTCTTCGTTTCTGTGGCCTTTAAATACGATTTACATTCATGATCATCTTGGAAAATCGCTGACAGTTGCAGGGATTGTTCTGATGCTGAATTCTGCTGCAAGTGTAGCGGGCAACCTGATCGGCGGGGTTCTTTTTGACCGGTACGGGGGCTACCGTTCCATTTTGAGCGGAATTGTGCTTACGTTCACGGCTATTTTAGGTCTTGTATTCTTCAATGACTGGCCTTGGTATATTGTCTTTTTGACACTTGTCGGGTTTGGTTCCGGAATTGTGTTTCCATCGATGTATGCACTTGCCGGAACGGTTTGGCCGGAAGGCGGGCGAAAAGCGTTTAACGCGATTTATGTTTCGCAAAATGCGGGTGTTGCGATTGGGGCAGCGCTTGGCGGACTGATTGCAGGGTATTCGTTTCAGCTGATCTTTATTGCAAATGCAGCACTGTATGCTGTTTTTTTCTTGCTTGCATGTTTCGGATATCGAAAGATCGCGTCAGCTCCCTCGGCGCAGTCATCCATCCTGCAGGAGTCATCCAAACTGCAGAACCGGGATAAATTTACAGCACTGATCATTCTTTGCTCCGGCTATTTGCTGTGCTGGGTCGCGTATGTTCAGTGGCAGTCAACGATTGCCGCTCACACTCAGGAGCTGAACATTCCGCTTACCCAGTACAGCTTGATCTGGACGGTAAACGGGGCATTGATTGTTTTCGGCCAGCCGCTTGTGAATACATTTGTAAAATATGCGGCCAAATCAATTAAAAAGCAGATGATGATCGGCTTTTGCATCTTTATTTTCTCCTTTGTCATGGTATCCTTTGCAGGGGATTTCAAAGGATTTATGACAGCCATGATTATTTTGACCATCGGGGAAATGCTCGTATGGCCGGCGGTTCCGACCATCGCCAATGATCTTGCTCCAAAAGGCCGTGAAGGATTTTATCAGGGCTTCGTCAACAGTACAGCTACAGGCGGAAGAATGATCGGTCCGCTGCTTGGCGGCGTACTGGTTGATCTTTATGGCATGAACATGCTGTTTACTGTTCTGATCGGATTGCTGTTTATCGCAATGTTTACTACATCCGTTTACGATAAGAAGATCAAAGAGAAGCATGCTTCACCTGCAGTGAGTGCTTAATAACAGATGGCACACCTTTTAAATGGAAAAAGGTGTGCTTTTTTTCGGTCAAATGGACAAGTATTTGGAAGAGTGAGGAAAATAAAGAGGCGTACTCTCCACAAATGCATGGTACTAATCACTTAGGCGCCGGACCGAAAAAGTGTTCGGTCTAGTGAAATAGTACGAATGAAAGTTTACTGAAAATTCCTTCTATTTAATCAAGATTGTTCCATTGCTATTCACATATAATGGAAGTAAAACAAGCTTCTGGTTTTATTGATTTGTACAAGCAAAGAGAAGCAATATATCTTGTACCTGAAGTCGCGTGCCGAATTTATTACGGCTTTAGGAAGGTGATCTTATGCTGCAGACTGTACTTGTAGCGTCATTGATTGGGGGGTTAATGGGACTGCTTGGACATGTTAAAAAGAAAGGAAGGATGGAAAAGCCAAGAATGACCAAGCGTTTTATCTACCTCGGTTTCTGGGAGGATATCGCAATGGGCACGACCGCATCGATCCTGCTCGTTTTATCTACAGAACCTTCATCCTCATTTCAGCTTGTCGTGCTTTCTATTATCGCTGGTTACAGCGGGGAGGCCGTACTTCGGAGTTTTGACTTTGTCAGACAGCAGCAGGACAGCATCGAACAGCCTGTAAAAGACAATGAGCGCCAAGCGAAATAATCTCCAAACCATCTCACACCTTATCTCTCAACATCTTACACTTCTATTAAAAGCATGATTTTCCCGCATTCTTGCCCATTTCTGAAGTTTTTATAGCGAACAGCTTGCAACCGTGGTTCAAATTCTATAAAATACATGTATAACTTTATGATTTTGAACGGTGATAAGGATTAGTAACAGACTGCGGATGCTCAGAGAATTGACGGACGGTGAGAGTCAATCATCCAATGCCTGCGAACTCACCTTTGAGTTACAGATGCGAACTGCAGGGCAGCCTGCACGGTAATGTCTGTCGTGATCCACGTTACGGATATCAAGTGAGTGCCGTATGGCGCTAAATTGGGTGGTACCGCGGGAAATAAACCTCTCGTCCCTTTCGGGGACGGGAGGTTTTTTCTGTTTTCTCCGTTTAACAATCCAAATCCCGTTCAAACTGAATTAGTAGAAACAGCGCACCAATCAGAGGAGGATAATGATGAATTACAAGCACGAAAAAATCGAGAAGAAATGGCAGAACTACTGGCTTGAAAATAAAACGTTCAAAACAACGGAAGATGCCGGCAAGCCTAAATTTTACGCACTTGACATGTTTCCGTATCCATCAGGAGCGGGCCTTCATGTGGGACATCCGGAAGGTTTTACGGCCACAGATATTCTTTCCCGCGTAAAACGCATGCAGGGATATAACGTCCTTCATCCGATGGGGTGGGATGCATTCGGTCTTCCTGCTGAGCAATACGCGCTTGATACTGGAAATGACCCTGCAGAGTTCACGGCCAAAAATATTGATACGTTCCGCCGCCAGATTCAAAGCCTCGGATTTTCATATGACTGGGACCGTGAAATCAATACGACAGATCCTGAGTACTACAAGTGGACACAATGGATTTTCCTTCAGTTATATAAAAAAGGACTTGCTTACGTTGATGAGGTAGCGGTCAACTGGTGTCCTGCTCTGGGAACGGTTCTTGCGAATGAAGAAATCATCGACGGAAAGAGCGAGCGCGGAGGCCATCCTGTAGAACGCCGCCCGATGAAACAATGGATGCTGAAAATCACGGCATATGCAGACCGTTTGATTGAGGACCTTGAAGAGGTTGACTGGCCTGAGAGCATTAAGGAAATGCAGCGCAACTGGATCGGCCGTTCTGAAGGAGCGCACGTTCAGTTTAACGTTGACGGACATGCAGAATCCTTTACCGTTTTCACGACACGCCCGGATACTCTCTTTGGCGCGACATATGCTGTGCTTGCTCCCGAGCATGCCTTAGTTGATAAAATTACAACAGAAGACCAAAAAGAAGCTGTAGCAGCTTATCTTGATAAAGTAAAAAGCAAGAGTGACCTTGAGCGGACAGATCTTGCGAAAGAAAAAACAGGAGTGTTCACAGGGGCGTTTGCTGTTAACCCTGCAAACGGCGAAAAAATGCCGATCTGGATTGCAGACTACGTTCTTGTAAGCTATGGAACCGGCGCTATTATGGCTGTTCCCGCACACGACGAGAGAGACTATGAATTCGCAAAAACATTCGACCTGCCGATCAAAGAAGTTGTTGAAGGCGGCAATGTTGAAAATGAAGCATATACAGGCGACGGCCGGCATGTGAACTCTGATTTCCTTAACGGCTTAAATAAAGAAGAAGCCATCGAAAACATGATCGCATGGCTTGAAACAAATAAAAAGGGCGAGAAGAAAACGACTTACCGTCTTCGTGACTGGCTGTTCTCCCGCCAGCGCTACTGGGGTGAGCCGATTCCGATTATCCATTGGGAAGACGGCACAATGTCAGCAGTACCTGAGGAAGAGCTTCCTCTGACACTGCCGAAGACGACAGAAATCCGCCCTTCAGGCACAGGCGAATCTCCGCTTGCCGTTATTGAAGAGTGGGTGAACGTAACAGACCCTGCAACAGGCAAAAAAGGCAGACGCGAAACAAACACGATGCCGCAATGGGCCGGAAGCTGCTGGTACTACCTGCGCTATATTGATCCAAAGAACGCTGATCACCTTGCAGATCCTGAAAAAATCAAGCAGTGGCTGCCTGTTGACACATACATCGGCGGTGCGGAACATGCGGTTCTTCATTTGCTGTATGCGCGCTTCTGGCACAAAGTGCTTTACGATCTTGGCATTGTTCCTACAAAAGAGCCGTTCCAGAAATTGTTTAACCAGGGAATGATTCTCGGGGGAAACAACGAAAAAATGAGCAAATCCAAAGGCAATGTTGTCAACCCGGATGATATCGTTGCAAGCCACGGCGCAGATACACTCCGCCTTTATGAAATGTTCATGGGACCTCTTGAGGCTTCTATCGCCTGGTCTGAAAAAGGACTTGACGGAGCCCGCCGATTCCTTGACCGCGTATGGCGTCTGTTCGTCGAAGATAACGGAGCCCTGAATGCAAAAGTGACAGACAGCACATCTGACAGCTTAGAGCGTGTGTATCATCAAACCGTTAAAAAAGTAACAGAGGATTACGAAGGGCTGCGCTTCAACACAGCGATCTCCCAGCTGATGGTTTTCATTAATGAGGCTTACAAAGCAACGGTTCTTCCGAAGTCTTATATGGAAGGCTTCGTTAAATTGCTTTCACCGGTAGCTCCTCACCTTGCAGAGGAATTATGGGAAAAGCTTGGCCACGAAGGAACAGTCTCCTATGAAACATGGCCTGCATACGACGAAGGCAAATTAGTAGAGGACGAAGTGGAGATCGTCGTTCAGGTAAACGGGAAAGTGAAAGCAAAACTTCACGTTCCAAAAGACGCAACACGCGAAGAAATGCAGGAGCTTGCTCTTTCAGACGTTGACGTGAAAGAACAGGTTGACGGAAAAACAATACGCAAAATCATTGCCGTTCCCGGAAAACTTGTAAATATTGTAGCAAACTGAGATAAAGCAGGCCATGGCGCCTGCTTTTTTCATTGCATTTGTGAAAGTGGTATGTCATACACAGGCTTTGGTATAATAAAGCCATCTGAAACAGAAAGGATGATTTCAATGAGAGAAATTACTACAGACGAATTACATACTAAATTGAAAAGCGGAGAGACTTTGAACCTTGTAGATGTACGTGAGGATGATGAAGTGGAAGAAGGGATGATTCCTGAAGCAAAACATATCCGCATGGGAGAAATTCCTGAAAAGCTTGATCAATTTGATAAAGACAAAGAATACATCATCATCTGCCGATCAGGCGGACGCAGCGGCAATGTCTGTTCCTTCATGGAGGACAAAGGCTACAAAGTGACGAACATGGCGGGCGGCATGCTTGACTGGAAAGGCGACACAAAACGCAAAAGTGAATTGGCATAATTCAATTTCCCTGCTTCGGCAGGGTTTTTTTGTTGAATGAACAGCCAAAATGAAAACGCTATCATAAACAACAGCCGTTAAAAATACACTTCAACTAAGGAGGGATGTGATATGTCTGACTATCACAAGCTTGATGTAACGGATCGCGTTGTCGCAAAGCTGCACGGGGAATTTATGGAGCTTTACATTGGAAAGGAGTATATCGGAAAGCTTGTCATAACGTCTGATGGACGGGAATATGAATTAGTAAATGGATTCATGATGGAAGAGGACAGGTTTTACCGCGTGTATGAACGGAACTGCGAGCTCCAGCAGCAATACGCGGAAGGCTGTGATATGGGATGGTGCTAAATGTACAAGGTGGCCGTTTTTGATAAAGAACATGAAAAAGACCTGGAGAAGGCAATCAATCAATTCCTGAAGTCGATTTCAGATGAGCAGCTTGTTGATATAAAGTACAATGTGTCGGCAGCCTGCGATCAGAACGGGGAGCAGCTTTATTGTTTTTCAGCCCTGATATTATACAGAACCTAAAAAGGAAGCCGCTATAAACTAGCTGCTTCCTTTGCATATTGAGCGGCATTTTTACCTGCAAGCCTGCCTGTAACAAGAGCAGATGTTATGTTGTAGCCTCCTGTATAGCCGTGGATATCAAGGATTTCTCCGCAAAAATACAAACCGTCCATAAGTTTCGATGCCATTTCTTTCGGATGGATCTCCTTAACGGATACTCCGCCACCGGTGACGAACGCCTTGTCAATTGACAGCGTCCCGTGGACGTTGAACTGAAATCCTTTGCAGTCCTGTATGAAGGAGCGCCATTTTTCCATCTGCAGATTGGCAGCGGGCAGATTCGGGTCTATTCCGTTTTTCTCAAGCAGAAACAGAAGGTATCTTTCAGTCAGGAATCCTTTCAACACGTTTTTAACGGCTTTCTTAGGTTCTGTTTTGAAGAGCTTGACCGTCTCTTGAAAAAGCTCTTCCTGGTTCCGCTCCGGAAACGAGTCGATGCTCACGGGAATAGCCGTGGTTTTGAACTTTTTCATCGCTTTGACGACGTATTGGCTGCAGCGGAGAACAGCCGGTCCGGAAATCCCGAAGTGGGTAAAGATCATGTCCATCTGGTGCGTTTTGATGACCTTGCCTTTAGGATTCAGCACGCTCAGGGCGACATTCCGGAGAGAGAGGCCCTGGAGCGTTTTTTCTTGAATGAAATGTTCATTGGATGTTACCGGAACTTCTGTTGGAAAAAGCTCAGTAATGGTATGACCTGCTTTTTCAGCCCAGGCATACCCGTCTCCTGTGCTTCCGGTATGGGGAACGCTTTTGCCCCCGACAGCAACAACAACCGACTGTGTCTGAATATACTCGCCGTTTTTCAACCGTACGCCGGCAGTCTGGCCGTTTTCGTACTCAATCGTTTCCACAGGCTCGTTTGTCCGGATTGTCACACGCAGCTTCTTAAGTTCATTAAGAAGAGCATCGACAACCGACTGAGCTTTGTCTGTGACAGGGAACATCCTGCCGTGGTCTTCTTCCTTCAGCTGTATGCCAAGCTTTTCAAAAAAGAGGATGATATCTTCATTGCTGAATTCTGAGAATGCGCTGTATAAAAATCGTCCGTTTCCGGGAATATGTTTAACGATCTCATCAACCGGGAGCCTGTTTGTGACATTGCATCTGCCGCCACCTGAAATCGCAAGCTTTCTTCCGAGTTTGTTTCCTTTATCGAGCAGGAGGACGCTTGCTCCTTTTTCACCTGCAGCAATCGCTGCCATCAGGCCGGATGGACCGCCTCCGATAATAACTACATCAACCTTCATGCTTTCACAACCTTTTCTTTCTGAAAAAACCTTTTCTCTCCCTATTATAGCGGAATCATGTAAAATGCCAAATCCGGCATTTAATGTTTAGATATGCCACGTACAAAGATTCTTGTTATAGGTGCCTAATGTGTTAAAATAGAAAAGTTGAATCTTCAGAGAGAAATTGGTGATTTCATTCATGTCGAATAAATTATTGCGGGGAACACTCGTATTAACGCTTGGCACCTACATATCAAGAATTCTTGGAATGATCTACATTATCCCGTTCTATGCGCTTGTCGGAAAAGACGGCGGGGCCTTGTACCAGATCGGATATGCGCAGTATGCCGTTTTCCTCGGCATTGCGACCATGGGATTCCCCCAAGCGGTTTCAAAATTTGTATCTAAGTATAATTCCATAGGAGATTACGCAACAAGCAGAAAAATGTTCCGAGTGGGTATCTCGGTTATGTTTTTAACGGGAGTGCTTGCGTTTATCATTCTCTATTTTCTGGCGCCGGTTTTGGCTGAAAGTTCGCTTGGACAAAGAGAGATCGGCAATACTACGATTGACGATGCTGTGCTTGTGATCCGCATGGTCAGTCTCGCTTTAATTGTTGTGCCGATTATGAGTCTGATCAGGGGATTTTTCCAGGGGCATCAGTCAATGGGGCCAACTGCAGTTTCTCAGGTCATAGAACAAATTGTGAGGATTGCATTCCTGCTTGCGTCAGCTTACCTGGTTCTTAAGGTATTTGACGGCTCTCTGGTCACAGCAGTCGGATATTCCACCTTTGCTGCATTTGTCGGAGCCATCGGAGGCCTGCTTGTGCTGTTTGTTTACTGGAAGCGCCGCAAACACACTCTTGAAGCTATGAGGGAGAATGTGGTTCCTTCTCAAGACATGCCCGCAGGACGCATGTTTAAAGAGCTTTTTTCATACGCAGGACCATTTGTTTTTGTTGGACTTGCTATCCCTTTATATACGTACATTGATACAAATACGTTCATTAAATCGATGGTTGAAGGCGGATTTAAAGAAACAGCAACCGGGATTTTCTCAATTGTAGTCTTGTATCTTCCAAAACTGGTGATGATACCTGTATCACTCGCGACAGCTTTCGGACTGACGCTTGTACCGACGATTACAAAATCCTTCACAGATAAGAATATGAAGCTTGTAAATAAACAAATTGATCAGGCGTTTCAGATTATCATATTCCTGACTCTGCCTGCGATTGTTGGGCTCGTTATACTTGCAGAGCCTGCCTATATGCTTTTCTACGAAAACGACCCGGACGGCCCGGGCCTGCTGAGATGGTTCGCGCCTGTAGCGATCCTGTTTTCTTTCTTTACCGTAACAGCCGCCGTTCTTCAGGGAATCAACAAGCAAAAGCTTGCTGTCATTTCCCTTTCGCTTGGACTGATCATTAAACTTGCTGTGAATGCTCCGCTCATCGAGGCGTTCCAGGGAGCCGGATCCATTCTAGCAACTGCGCTTGGGTTCGGTGCATCCATTCTGTACAGTTTTGCGATGATCCGCCGCCACGCCGGCTATTCATTCAAGCTCCTGTTCAAACGCACCGTCTTTATCGGAATTCTGACGGCGTTCATGGGTCTAGTCGTGTCAGTCACCCAATCCGTTCTATCTATTTTTATTGAATACTCTGATGGGAAAATGCAGTCAGTCATCATTCTGCTGATTGCAATTGGCTTAGGAGCAGCTGCATACCTTTACGCAGCGCACCGCTCTCATTTGCTTGAGAAGCTTCTCGGAAGCCGTTTTTCCTTTCTAAACCGCAAGAAGAAGGCTTCTGAGTAAGCCTTCTTTTTTAAAAGCTCTTTTTGGAAATAGAGGGATGCTAGTCAGCATAATCCATACAAACCAGTGGAGGGGAAAGGAACGGTATAATTTCAGAATCCGCCCTTGCATTAATCTATATTTTAATTAAAAGGCAGGTCGTACAATGAGAATCGATAAATTACTTTCAAATATAGGCTATGGAAGCAGAAAAGAAGTCAAGCAGCTTTTGAAAACAGGTGCTGTAAAGGCTGACGGCAAGATCATCAAGGATGCCAAAACACATGTTGACCCAGCGCTTCAGGCCGTGACGGTTCACGGTGAAACAGTTGAGTACAAAGAGCACATTTACCTGATGCTGAACAAACCGGCCGGCTTCCTGTCGGCCACAGAGGACTCTGTCCAGAAAACGGTTATTGATCTGCTAGAAATGATTGATGCCGTCTACAAGCCATTTCCTGTAGGACGTCTGGATAAAGACACAGAGGGGCTTCTTCTCCTTACAAACGACGGCCAGCTGTCGCATCAGCTGCTTTCTCCTAAAAAGCATGTGCCAAAAACGTACTATGCGAAAATTGAGGGACATGTGACAGAAGAAGATGCGTCTGCTTTCAAAGAAGGAGTAGAGCTTGATGACGGGTATGTCACAAAGCCTGCCCGCCTTGAAATCATCGAAGCAGGAGAACGGTCAGAGATTCATATTACCATCACTGAAGGCAAATTCCATCAAGTAAAACGGATGTTTGAGGCAGTCGGCAAAAAAGTTGCCTATCTTCAGCGCATCAGCATGGGCCCGCTTCATCTGGATGAGAGTCTTGAACTCGGAGAATACAGAGAGCTGACGGACGAAGAAGTGGAAGCTTTGAGGAATGCACAGGCCATAGAGCTGTAAAATGACAAGAAAAAAACCAGTCGCCAAATGGGCAGACTGGTTTTCTTATGTATGCAAGTTTAACATTTTTTTCCGGAATAAACGGCTTTCTAGGAAGACATTTTTCTAACCTTCTTCTGTGTAATTGTCCATTTGCCTCTGCTTGGGCTCCGAACCAGGTCATTATACGCTAACACATTTAAATCTCTTTGAATGGTTCTGGGTGTAATACCAAATTCGTCAACAAGCTGCTGAGTTGTAACAGTACCTCTTTCATGGATAAACATGTAGACAGATTTGATACGAGTTAGCATACGGTTTGTTGAAGGTTTCAAAAAACCACTCCTTATCATTTGATCGTATGGCATAGCCTACTGCAACCTACGATGTCCCCTACTGCAGATGTTACTGTACTAATTTAATTTATGAACGCTACAACAATATTTTACACGATTTCGACATCATCATACCAGCGAAAAGCTAGAATTAACAAAATTTTTACATAGTTTTAATCTTGTTACACACTGATTTGTTCTATATTTCTTATTTTACTATATGTAATTAATTCTGAATAGTATGACATTTTTATGCATATAAAAAAGCACCCATTTCTAGTATGGGTGCTTTTGAAGTGTTTTATGAGCGGCTTTTAATGTCCGCCAAGGAACACGAGCTGAATAAAGAACAGAACGGCAAAGATATAAACAAACAGGTGAACCTCTCTCCATTTTCCTTTTGCTATTTTCATTAGCGGATAAGAGATGAAGCCTAGCGCTATGCCTGTTGCAATACTTGAAGTGAGCGGCATTGCGATGATGACAAGGAAGGCCGGGAAAGCTTCGTCAAGTTCGTTCCAGTTAATTTTCGCAATGTTGCCCATCATTAAGCTTCCTACGATAATCAGGGCAGGGGCTGTGATGGCTGCTATGCCTGAAACGGCTCCTACAAGCGGGCTGAAAAAGGCGGTAAGCCCGAACAGCACGGCAACAGTTAATGTAGTGAGTCCTGTTCGTCCTCCGGCGGCAACGCCTGCAGAGGATTCGATGTAGGCAGTCGTCGGGCTTGTGCCGAACATAGCGCCTACAGTCGTTGCAGCAGAGTCGGCAAGCAGCGCTTTGCGTGCATTCGGCAGTTCATTACCCTTCATAAGACCGGCCTGCTGGGCAACGCCGATCATCGTGCCGGTTGTATCAAAGATCGTAACCAAAAGGAATGAGAAAACAACGGCGTAAAGACCATTTGAAATCACCTGTCCAATGGCATCGGCCGGGTTCAGGACCATAAATCCTTCAGGCAGGCTCGGTACAGAGACAAAACCATTTTCAAATGAAAGTTGTCCGGTAAAATAGGCAATAATTCCAGTAATGATCATCCCGAAGAACAGGGCGCCATGAACGTTCAGGCTCATAAGGAGCAGGGAAACTGCAAGCCCGATCAGAGCTAGGACAACAGGTGGTGAAGATAGATCGCCAAGCGTCACAAGGTTTTCAGGATGGTCTGTTACAATACCTGTCAGTCTGAGGCCGATAAAGGCGATAAACAGACCGATTCCCGCTGTGATGCCGTATTTCAGGTTAGCCGGGATGGCTTCAATCAGTTTTTTGCGGAACGGTGTCAGCGATAAGATCAGGAAAATGATGCCCGCCACAAAAACAGAGGCAAAGGCAACCTGGTAGCTGACCTGGTGGCCGCCGACAACCGAGTAGGCGAAGTAAGCGTTCAAACCCATTCCGGGTGCAATCGCAATCGGGTAATTTGCAGCAAGAGCCATCCACAGTGTTCCGACAATTGCCGCAATGATGGTGGCTGTAAATACCTGGTCAAATGGAACGCCTGCATCTGCAAGAATAATCGGGTTTACAACCACGATGTAGACCATCGTCAGGAATGTTGTGATTCCTGCAAGTGTCTCTGTGCGTACCGTTGTTTGATGTTCTTTCAGTTTAAACATAGTAAGCCTCCAATGTGTAGTCTTTCAGGCAGCCATCAGCTGCTGTCATGAGAAAGGTCCCTTGAATGCAGGGACCGCTGTTGAATAATTGGTATCTGCTTTTTTCTGCGCTGTTTATCGGCAGCAGAAGCAGAATGAGTGATGAGTGCACTTGATAAACGAACGTTTTTGCAAAACATTTATTATATTATTCGTTTTTAGGTAGATTTGCAAGAGTTTTTGTTTTTTGTTTAAGCTTAGTTTCTCCGTGGAGCGCTTTCTTATGTTTGCATCCTTTGGTATCTTAACTAAGTAGAGGTACGATGAAAATGATCATGAAAAGAGGTATGCAAATGGATTGGATGCAGGAAGTACTGAAAAGAAAAGATCAATTTACCGAAGATACTCAGGAATTTTTGCGGATTAAGAGCGTGCTGGATGAAAAATCAAAAACAGAAGGCGCTCCATTTGGAAAAGGCATACATAAAGCATTAACTCACATGCTCCAAAAGGGAGAAAAAGACGGGTTTACGGCTAAAAACCTCGATGGCTACGCCGGACACCTTGAAATGGGACAGGGAGATGAAATTGTAGGCATACTCTGTCATGTCGATGTTGTACCTGAAGGGGACGGCTGGAGCAGCGATCCATTTGGAGCGGAAATCCGCGACGGAAAAATTTACGCGCGCGGGGCGATTGATGATAAAGGCCCGACAATGGCAGCTTATTATGCCATGAAAATTGTGAAGGATCTCGGGCTTCCGCTGAACAAGCGGGTGCGGATGATTCTTGGAACCGATGAAGAAAGTGACTGGGGCTGTGTGGAGCACTACTTCAAACATGAAGAAATGCCTTCCCTCGGTTTTGCTCCAGATGCAGATTTTCCAATTATAAATGCCGAAAAGGGTATTATTGATGCAAAGCTTTCGTTCCATTTTGATAAAGCGAGCATCAGCAAAAATGGACCAAAGCTCCTTTCTTTCAAATCAGGAAGACGTTTTAACATGGTGCCGGATTTCGCTGAAGCAATCGTTCAGACAGATAATGCAAAAGCCCTTTCCGAGAAATACAGCAGCTACCTTTCCCAGTACGAAATCAAAGGCAGTGTTTCAGAAGAGAATGGCACCCTCAAATTAACCGCTGAAGGAATTTCCGCTCACGGAAGCCTTCCGCATACAGGCAAAAACGCAGGGCTATTGCTTGGGCTTTTCCTTGCTGAAGCTGAGCTTGATCATAATGGAAAGGTTTTTTTGAAGCAAATGACCGCCTTTTTCAGCAATGATACAAGAGGAGAGAAAATCGGCATTCAGTGTGAAGACGAAGTTAGCGGAGAATTGACAGTCAATCTCGGCATCATGTCATATGACAGCAAAGAAGGCGGAGAGCTTGGGGTAAACATCCGCTACCCTGTTACAGCAGATTCGGAAAGGATTCAGGAAGGACTCAAATCCATCACTGATTTTCACCTTACATCCTTCAGCGACTCAAAACCGCATTATGTGGAAGCAGAGCATGAACTCATTCAAAAGCTTAAAAAGGTTTACGAGGAGCAGACAGGAGAGAAGGCTGAACTGATTGCCATCGGCGGAGGAACATATGCGCGGTCGCTTGAAGCAGGTGTCGCTTTCGGACCTATGTTTCCGGGAAGACCGGATGTAGCACATCAAAAGGATGAATACGTGATCATCGACGATCTTCTGAAGGCAACGGCCATTTATGCTCAGGCCATTTATGAACTGGCAAAATAAGATTAACGAAACGCTTTTCATGTGGTAGGATATTTGAAGAAGCTTTTAGCCGCTCTCTTTCCAGGGAGCGGTTTTTAGCAATCGAAATGACAGGTGGGGAAAGAAGGCTGCTGGTTTGGATTACACTCTTCAAAGAGAACACCGCATGACGCGGGTTTCGTTCTGTTCGTTTTATTTTCTCATGTTTTTTGCCATTGGATCTCTGTTTCCATTATTGCCGGTTTATTTAAAGGACAGTGTAGGACTTTCAGGAAGCCAGATTGGAATCATTATGAGCATCAGCCCGGTTGTTATGATTTTAGTTCAGCCGCTGTGGGGGATTTTAAGTGACATCACGCAGAAACCGACTGTTTTACTGACCGTCGCTTTGACGCTTGCCGGACTGTTTGGGATTGTATTCTCACTTCTTGACGGCTATTTCTGGCTGATCGTGATTGCTTTGCTGCTTGCAGTTGTTCAGAGTGCCCTGATTCCTCTATCCGACAGCATCTCAATGAATTATGTTCACAAAACCAAAACGGAATACGGTTCAATCAGGTTGTGGGGAGCTGTGGGTTTTGCAGTTGCTGTCATGGCTGTTGGCCAGCTGTCTGAACACTATTCTCTTCACGTGATTTTTTATTCCTTTGCACTCGTGCTGTTTCTTGCCGTTTTCTTCGCAGCTCAGCTGCCGAATGAAAGCAGGACGATGCAGATCAGCATCCGTGACGGCATAAAAGAACTTGCGAATGTGCCGAGGTATTTTCTGTTTCTATTTATCGCATTTCTTGTTCTTGGCCCTATTCTTGCCAACAATATTTATTTCGGCATTTTTGTCGCTGATCTTGGCGGCGGGCTGACCGGAATCGGCATTGCATTTTTGCTTGCGGCCGGCAGTGAAGCCCCGTTTATGAAGTTTGCAAGCAGCTGGATCAGGCGCCTCGGCATGATGAACATCCTGGTTATGGCAACATGCATTTCATGTCTCAGATGGTTTCTGTATTTCTTTGAACCGCCTCTTGGGGTTGTATATGCCACAACGATTGCACAGGGGTTTTCTGTTGGATTGTTCATTCCCGCTGCCCTTCAGTATGTGAGAGAGCTTGCTCCTGTTTCTGTAGGGGCAACGGCGATTTCTCTGTATTCATCTGTCGGCAACGGGCTTGGAAACTGGTTTTGCACGTTTTTCGGGGGCCTTATCCTTGAAGGGTATTCTATTCTTCATGTGTATTTGTTCTTTGGAACGATGTCCCTTATTGCGCTTGTCATCCTTTGTGTGATGAAGCTGAATCAAAAAAGAGCTGTTCCGGTTTGATCCGGAACAGCTCTTTTTTAAAAGACTTATTCTTCTCTGAATACATCGCTTGATAGATAGCGTTCGCCTGTATCGCATGCGATGCAGACAACAACATCATCCGGTGTCAGGCGTTTTGCAACTTCAAGGGCGGCAAAGCAGGCTGCACCTGAGGATGGACCGACCAAGATTCCCTCTTCAGCAGCAAGTCTGCGTGTGATATCGTACGCTTCAGCGTCCTGTATTTTGAAAATCTCATCGTAAACATTCTGGTTCAGAATGTCCGGAATAAAGCCCGGGCTCGTGCCGACAAGCTTATGCTTGCCGGGCTTTCCACCTGAAAGGACCGGGGAGCCGGCCGGCTCTACAACATGGACGGTCAGATCCGGATAGTGCTCTTTGAGCGTTTCGCCGGTGCCTGTAATGGTTCCGCCAGTGCCAGCTGTGGCAACAAATGCAGTAAGCTTTTTCCCGATCTCATCCATTGCGGCAATAATCTCGGGTGCCGTTGTTTTGCGGTGGGCATCAGAATTTGCTTCGTTTTCAAACTGCATGGGAACAAAGCTGTCAGGGATTTCCTCTGCAAGCTCGTTTGCCTTTTTTATAGCACCGGGCATTTTTTCGTCGCCGGGTGTAAGCACAACTTCTGCACCGTAAGCTTTAAGCAGATTGATGCGCTCCTGTGTCATCGTATCAGGCATGACAAGAATGGCTTTGTAGCCCCTTGCTGCCGCATTCATCGCAAGTCCGATGCCTGTATTGCCTGACGTTGGCTCGATAATCGTTGAATTTTCATTTAACAGGCCCTGTTTTTCGGCCTCGACAATCATATTAAAAGCAGCTCTGTCTTTTACACTGCCGCTTGGATTGAAGAACTCAAGCTTAAGGTAAACCGCAGCCCCGTCTTTTGGATTCAGGCGGTTTAATTTTAAAAGAGGTGTGTGGCCAATTAAATCTGCCACATTTTCTACAACACGCATGATTTTTTCAGCTCCTTTAGTTGATATAATAGCATATCCTCTGTTTGCCTTCCCAGCAATCGATTTTCTTAAAGCAAGGCGCTTTGGTTCTATTCTTCCCGGAGACTTTGATAAAATGAAAAAAGTGATTGCGCTGTTTTTGCATGGAAGCGCCGGAGCAGAGCCATACTCTTAGCAAACAGACGGGAAAGGAACCATTATGACGACACAAACCCATTATTTTATTGGAATACCTGTCCCTCAGAATGAAGCAGATAGACTGACAGCAAGAACAGAAGGGATGAGAAAGCTGTTTAAGTCCTGGGTTCATCCTCTGGATTATCATTTGACGCTCGCTTTTTTGGGGCATCCGGATTCCGCTGATCAGCTGCAGGCCGTCATGAAGGAACTGCACGCAGCCCTTGGCGAGTTTCCTTCCTTTCACCTGACAATCAGCGGTTTCGGCACATTTGGGAGAAAGCAGGCCCCCCGTATTTTCTGGGCGGGTGCGGAAAAATCAGAGCCGCTTGAAAAGATGAGGGAAACGGTATATTCCGTGTGCCGGGAACATGGTTTTGCACTTGATGAACGTCCATTTGCCCCTCATATCACGATCGCGCGAAAATGGGCTGCAGATGAAGAATTTCAGGGAGGGATGGTTCCGGATCATCCGGTGTCAGCCTTTCAGGTTTCAAAAATCAATCTGTTTCAGACCAGGCTTTTGGAAGTCCCTAAGTACCATGCGATGGAAACTGTCTTATTGCGCTGATGCCCAATAAGATAAATAAGACTTTTACGCTAAGCGGGGAAACTATGAAATTTATACGTATTGTTATTCAGCTTGCCGGTTTATTTCTTTTTTATTTTGCCGGCACAGCCATTCAGCAATCTTTCAACTTGTCCATGCCGGGCAGCATTATCGGCATGTTTCTTTTATTTTTCTGCCTGTCCTTCAAACTCATAAAACTGCCGCTGTTAAAGGAGGGAAGCTCCTTTTTGCTTAAACATTTAGCCTTGCTTTTCGTTCCTGCAACGGTCGGGCTGATGGACCATTTTGACCTGTTTGCGGGAAGGGGCCTGATCAGCGCGCTGATTGCTCTTTTCAGCACAGCTCTCGTCATGCTGTCAGCTGCTTCGGTAAGCCAGTGGATGAGCACCAGAAAAACGGCAAATGAAGGAGAGGGGGAAAACTCTTAATGGCTGTGATCTTCTATATTGTCCTTACGGTTATCGTGTACGCCCTTATGAGAGAGGTTTATAAAAAATACCCTTTTCCTCTATTAGTGCCGATCTCAACGAGCACTTTTCTCTTAATTGTGCTTTTCCTTCTCACAGATACGGAGTATGCTGAGTATATGACCGGCGGAAAGTGGATTGATGCTCTTTTAGGGCCTGCGGTAGTCGCACTTGCCTATCCGCTGTATGAAAACAGACATGTGATGAAAAGGTATGCTTGGACCGTTTTTACGAGCGTTCTATCGGGAAGTATAATCGGAATTGTGAGCGGTGCCGGCCTTGCAGCATTATTTCATGTAGACCGGGAGATAATCCTGTCGCTCGCTCCGAAATCGGTCACAAATCCCGTTGCAATGGATATTTCAGAAATACTTGGAGGAATCCCAGCGCTTGCGGCTATTTATGTGGTTATAGCAGGCATGTCGGGGGCTGTTTTCGGTCCTTCTTTTCTGAAGGCTTTCGGCATTAGCCATCCCGTTGCAAAAGGAGTCGGACTTGGTGCGGCATCACACGGAACAGGTACGGCGAGAGCTCTTGAAATGGGAGAGCTTGAAGGAGCTGTCAGTTCCATTTCCATGACGCTGTGCGCCATATTTACGGCTGTTCTGTGCCCGGTATTGGTTCCGTTTCTTTTACATGTTCTGTGAGGAATGACCCGAAAGGAGTTTACATAAAGTGGCTCAATTAATAAAAGTTCACGCGTGCATATCCAGATATGAAATGGATCTGTACCGCTATCAGAGCCGGTTTCTGCGTGTGAAAAAACAGCAGTGGCTCATGCTGAAGGAAGCTTTTGAAAAGAATGAATTTCACCATTTTGTTAAAAAAGAGCAAAAGGAAAGCACGGAAAAAGTGGGAGATTCCCTGACACGGATACGTAGTTACAGGCTTAAAAAGGAAAGGTCCGGCACATCGGTCACTTATCCTGAAGCAAATATGGATTCATCTGAGCTGAGCTTTCATGCCATTCCCGGCTCCCTTGATGAGCTTAAGGAAATGTTTATGAAGCGGGTCTTTCATTTCCAGCTGAAATGGGCAACGTCAACCATAAGGGACAGATCATTTGCAGATCCTTCTCTCTTGGATGACCGCAATCTGAAGGAGCTTCTGCAAAAGCTTCCGGATCAGCATCTGATCATGTATGCTCCAGTCCTCAGGGTGAAAAATACATCCATTGCCCTCGACACGATTTTAATTAGCCCGGGGGAAATCACGTGCATTCATTTTCTTGAAGGTGACCGCCATGACGTCTATATGGGATCAGCAGAAAGGTTCTGGCGGAAAAACCCCGGAGAAAAAGATGAATCAAGTCTCCTCTCGCCGATAATCAGCCTCAGCCGGACAGCAGCCCTTGTAAAGCAGCTTTTAAAAGAAAAAGAGATTGGATTAAAAGTGAAAAAAGCACTTGTTTGCAAAGAGGGCTTTGTTGAATACCCAGAGGCTTCCTATGATTTGACAGTTGCGGATAAAAGGTCATACAGCCAGTGGATATATCCTCACGTCCATCATACAATGCCGATGAAGCATGATCAGCTGAAAGCAGCCGGTGTGCTCTTGGCTAATTGTGTGAGTGAATCGTTCAGAAGAAATGACTAATGCGCCTTTTGGCGTATTTTTTTATTGGATTACACCCACTTCCCCAAAGAAAAAAGCTATAATTTTACTAGACTCGGAATATCTCTTAAGGTATTCATAATCCACATGAAGATAATGGGGCTGACGATGGAAAACAGCATATACTTTATTATAAATCCCGTTGCGGGAAATGGACGGTCTTTGCGTGTCTTTAAAAAAATCAAAGCAGAAATGGAAAAGAAAAACATGGAGTACCGGTCTTTTATGACGGATTACGCCGGACATGCAGAAGTCCTTGCCAGGCAAATTGCATCCATACATGACTACCGGCTGAAAACGGTGATAGGCATTGGCGGAGACGGAACAATTCACGAGATTGTAAACGGGCTCAGCGGATTTGATCATATCCAGATCGGCTATATCGCCTCGGGGTCGGGCAATGATTTTAAAAGGGGATACGGCAGCTCAAAGGGGAAAGGCTCCATTCTCACAAGACTGAACAGACAGGCTAAAAGCTGCGACTTGGGCTGCTGCAGGGCCGGGAAAGCAGACCGGCTGTTTGTGAACAGCATAGGTGCAGGCTTCGACGCCTACGTTGCGAAGCTTTCCAGTGAAATGAAGTGGAAAAAGATTCTGAATAGAGCGGGTGCAGGCTCCTTCGTATACACCCTTGCTCTTATAAAAGGTCTTATCACCTACCAGCCCGGATTGCTCTCTGTGACGATTGACGGCGAAGAAAAGGTTTTTGAGAAGGTCTGGCTTGCTGCAGTCAGCAACCATCCATATTACGGGGGAGGAATGAAAATCTCCCCTGATGCAAGGCCTGATGACGGATTGCTGAACGCCACCGTTGTCCACGGATTATCCAGAGGCAAACTGCTCCTACTCTTTGTACTTGTTTTTACGGGCAGACATAAAGGGCTGAAAGAAGTTTGCATGATGGAGGGCCATGAAATCACGATATCAGGCCCCGTTTCTGTCATGGTGCATGCAGACGGAGAATATTTAGGCGAAACACCTGTTACAGTCACATTAAGGCCAAAAAGCATAAAGTATTATATCTGAATAAATATCAAGACGTGTCCACATGGGTATACTGGTGTGATGAAGAAACAACTATTGCAGGCAGGTGAATCAACATGCTAACGGTACAACGTGCATATCATGCATACCTTGACGAAATGAACTTAATCACCATTTTAATTCCTGGAGAAATGCAGGGAGAGGGAAAGAGGACGTTCTATCTGCTTGACGGGGAGACCCGGACAGAGCTCAAGTGTGAACGGATCGAGACGATTGAAAACAGAGTAAAGATTCAATGCAGGTTTGACCCGTCCGTTAAGCCCTTCGGAAAACTGTACGAAATTTGCGATGACCTGAACCGGAAAACCGATCTCCAGATGGGGGCAGTCATCCGAACAGATTTATTTGACGACTATTTTTACTACGGAGAAAATGACCTTGGCGCAGTTTACGGGGAGGAATTCACAGTATTAAAGGTCTGGGCTCCTACTGCGACAGAGGTGAAAGTAAAGCTTCTTTTTCCGGATGTAAATAAAATAGAAACGATGCCTATGACGCTTGGAGAAAAAGGAATATGGATGATAGAGCTTCAGGGTAATTTTGACAGCGTTTTCTATACGTATCTTGTCTGTGTGAACCTGATCTGGAACGAAGCTGTCGATCCTTATGCAAAAGCGGTTTCCATAAACGGAGAGTACGGTGTCATAACCGATTTGAAAAAAACAGATGTGGAAAGAAAAAAACCTCAACCTTTTGAAAAATTGACCGATGCCATTATATATGAGGCTCATATCCGTGATTTCAGCATCCATCCGGACAGCGGCATCAAGCAAAAGGGAAAATACGCAGCCTTCAACGAATTAGAGACGAAAACAACCGGCGGATTATCGTCTGGTCTTTCCTATTTGCAGGAGCTTGGTGTTACCCACCTGGAGCTTTTGCCTTTTAACGACTTTGAAGGCGTGGATGAACAGGACACATCGGCAGAGTATAACTGGGGATACAATCCTCTGCACTTTAATGCGCCGGAGGGAAGCTATTCGGTGAAGCCCGATGACCCTGCCGAACGGATAAAAGAATTAAAGAGCGCCATTCAGTCTATTCATGAAAGCGGAATCAGAGTGATCATGGATGTCGTGTACAACCACGTTTATATCCGGGAGACCTCTTCTTTTGAAAAAATTGTACAGGGCTATTATTTCCGTCACGACCACAACGGACTTCCGTCAGATGGTACCGGTGTCGGAAATGATATCGCATCCGAACGGAAAATGGCCCGGAAATTTATTGTGGATTCTGTTTCCTATTGGCTGAGCGAATATGATATAGATGGTTTCCGTTTTGATTTGATGGGTATTTTAGATGTTGAAACGATGAATGAAGTCCATGCAGCATGTATGAGGATTAAACCGGATCTTCTTATTTTGGGAGAAGGATGGGACTTAAACACCCCGCTTTCCTATGAAAAAAAAGCCATTATTGCAAACGCCGGGAAAATGCCGGGCATCTCTTTTTTCAATGACCAGTTCAGGGATGTCATCAAAGGGAGCACGTTCAACCTTTACGATAAAGGTTTTATTTTCGGGCATACATCAAACCCGGATCTGCTGGCAAGAGTCATGACAGGATCGATTGCCCATTTTACGTCGCCTGCGCAATCCATTAATTATGTGGAATCCCATGATAATCATACGCTTTGGGATAAAATGGAGGTGTCAAATCCTCATGAGGCGCATGAAGACAGACGTATGAGGCAAAAACTTGCTGCCGGAATGGTCATCCTTGCGCAGGGCATCCCGTTTTTTCACAGCGGCCAGGAATTTTACCGGACGAAAAAAGGCGTAGAAAACAGCTATAAATCACCTGATGACATCAATCAGCTCGACTGGAATGAGCGGGAGAAATACGCTGAGGATGTCGAGTATATCAAGCATCTTATTGCCTTGAGAAAATCCCACGGCGCCTTCCGGTTTGCAGCTTCAGATGAAATCAGCAGACATTACCGGGTACTGAAAAATGAAGGCGGAGTATACGCATATGCTTTAATGGACGTAAAAGATTATGGTCCATGGAGACACATCGCGGTCATTCACTGCAGCCATCGAAATGGTGCGGTCATTCCGCTTCCTGCGGGAGGAGAATGGGAAATCGCATCAAGTCCATTGATGAATAAAGATCACCATGATCAGAAGGCAGACTCACAAATCACAGCAAATGAAATCGGCACTTTAGTCTTGTTTCAAAAGTAGCTTTTCGGTTTTTCTTGACTAAATTCGCCTGGAAACGATAAAATTTAAAAGGATGGCTACTTGTATCTGTTTGATTCATCAAACTAGCTGTCTTTTTTAATTGACTGAAATGATGACTAATGACAGGAAAAGCGCATGCTTTCTTTTCCTATTCCAAACTTATAAATGAAATGTTGGGTTGAAATTGAAGGTGAACTGGTTGGAACAACTACTAGGCAGCGAGTGGGAGCTATCTCCTGCTGGCGGAGCAACAGGCGATGCCTATTTTGCACAGCGAGAAGGACAAAAATTGTTCTTAAAACGAAATAGTTCTCCATTCTTGGCCGTTCTGTCTGCAGAAGGAATTGTTCCTAAGCTCGTATGGACAAAGAGACTGGAAAATGGCGATGTGATTACAGCACAGCACTGGCTCAGCGGCCGTGAACTGAAGCCGAATGATATGAACGGGGAAAACGTAGCGGAACTGCTGCATAAGATCCATCATTCAAAAGAACTGCTTGATATGCTGAAGCGTCTTGGTAAGCAGCCTCTTACTCCATCCGTGATTTTAGAGGATTTAAAACAAACGGTTGAGTTTGAAGATTTCTATCTCCCTGAAGTGCTGCAGGCCCTTCACTATCTTGAAGAAAACCTGCCGTATGTGGATTGTGCCGAAAAAGTGGTCTGCCACTGCGATGTCAATCATAACAATTGGCTGCTCTCAAGCGAGAACCAGCTCTATCTGATTGACTGGGACGGCGCGCTGATAGCAGACCCGGCAATCGATATCGGCATGCTGCTGTATTGGTACATTGACGAAAAAGACTGGGACAGCTGGCTTTCTACTTACGGTCTTCAGCTTAACGATCAGCTCCGGGCCAGAATGTTCTGGTATGTGCTTGCGCAAACGATTACCTATACCCTTTGGTACCGTGCCAAGCACAACGAAAAAGAAACCAACGAATGGCACAGCTATCTCCGTCAAATGATTACAAAAATCAGCGCAGATTAAGAAAATGAATCAATGTCGCTGATCCACTGAGACAGCACATTTTGCTGAGACGTAATATATGAATTCAGTTCAGGGGAATTTTTTCCGTCCTGGCTGTACGAATAAATCGATTGCAGGACACCTTTTAAATCCTGATGCACATCAGCATGAACCATCAAAGATTTCACCACGCGCTCAAGCTGCTCGCATTCAGCAACCGTTCCGCAGCAGTCACTCTGGTGCTCTGACAGAATATCCTTTAACAACTCAACTTGATTCTCGTATTTAAGCGGCATAAAAAGCCTCCTTTGCAAATTCTTCTCTTAATTTGTGCAGGAGACGCTGTTTTCATTCCGCATGTATGCAGCCGGTTCCACGGGGAGCCGGCTGTTTTGTTTTTGTAGAGCGGTTTTTTAGGGTGGGTCCGGAGGTGGAGCCCTAGAAAGGCCGATGGGTTGTGAGAAGTGGCGGCACTGGGCGGAGTGTTGCCACAAAGAGTCTGGTGAGAATGTAGAAGTGGCATCACTATGCGGAGAGGTGCCACAATGGGGCCGAAAGAGAAGAGGAAAGTGGCGTCACTGAGCGTAGTAGTGCCACAAAGAGTCTGGTGAGAATGTAGAAGTGGCATCACTATGCGGAGAGGTGCCACAATGGGGCCCAAGGAGAAGAGGAAAGTGGCGTCACTAAGCGTAGTAGTGCCACAAAGAGGGAGTTGAGAATGTGAGAAGTGGCGTGACTGGGTGAAGTGGTACAACAAAACCCTCATGGATAATAAAGAAGCGGTGCCATTATGATCACTGCTGCTCCATAAAAAATGCCGGCACAATTGCACTGACCTTTTTCACAAATTCTGTTAATCAAACCACCAGATTTTCTTGCACGCAGGACCGTTTCGTGATACCCTTTTATCCGACATTACATGGACAGAGGTGTGCTTGATGCGACAGCGAAACAAGCCCTGGGCAAATGACTACATTGCCGGGCATTCACATATTGCAATACAGAATCCTAAAGAGCATAGAGGGAAATGGAGCAAGCTTTTTGGAAACGAAAATTCAATCCATATCGAAGTGGGGACAGGCAAAGGCCAGTTCGTAACTGGAATGGCAAAAGCAAACCCTGATATCAACTATATCGGGATTGAATTATCTCAGAGCGTCATTGTCGCAGCTCTTCAAAAAGCGGTTGAATCAGAGTGTGATAACCTTTTTCTGCTTAACGAAAACGCTGAAGACCTGACAGACCTTTTTGCAGAAGGGGAAGTTGACAGAGTCTACCTCAATTTTTCTGATCCTTGGCCAAAGACAAGGCATGAAAAGCGCAGACTGACGTACAAAACCTTTTTGAAAAGATACCAGGATATTCTGGTGGAAGAGGGCGAAATTCACTTTAAAACAGATAATCAGGGACTATTTGAATATTCGCTGCGAAGCTTTTCAGAATACGGCCTGCTGCTGACTTTTGTAAGCCTCGACCTTCACAGAAGTGAGTTTGAAGGCAACATTATGACTGAATACGAAGAAAAATTCTCTAATAAAGGCCAGCGGATCTACCGCTCGGAAGTAAAATTCAGAAAGTAGCTCAGGATATCAATCCTGGGCTTTTTTTTGGTATGATGGAGGAGGAGGGGATGTAAATGGAAAGGTTAACAATTGGGGAAACAACTTTAACTTGGCTTGACGGGGGAGTGACGTACCTTGACGGCGGTGCGATGTTTGGCGTCGTTCCAAAGCCGCTTTGGTCAAAAAAATATCCTGTCAACGAGCTTAATCAAATTGAATTGCGGACAGATCCCATTCTGGTCCAGAAGAACGGGGTAAATCTTCTGATCGACAGCGGAATCGGGTCAGGCAGGCTGACAGATAAGCAGAAACGCAATTTCGGTGTAACAGCTGAATCCAATGTTGAGAATTCGCTCAATGAGCTTGGGCTAAAACCTGAAGATATTAATTTTGTTCTGATGACGCATCTACATTTTGATCATGTTTCCGGTCTCACAAAACGTGAGGGGGAGGAACTGGCATCTGTTTTTCCAAAGGCGAAAATTATCACTTCTCTTACGGAATGGAATGAAATGAAAGAGCCGAATATACGGTCTGCGAATACATACTGGAAAGATAACTGGACGGCCATTGAACAGCAGGTAGAAGCCTTTGATGAGTCATCAGAGGTTGTGCCCGGCATCACGATGTTCCACACCGGAGGGCACAGCAACGGCCACAGCGTGATAAAAATTGAAGACGGCGGGGAAACGGTCCTTCATATGGCAGATCTGATGCCTACACATGCGCACAGCAATCCGCTTTGGGTCCTCGCTTATGATGATTATCCGATGAAGTCGATTGAACAGAAGCAAAAATGGCTCGGACTTGCAGCTGATCAAAATACGTGGATCTCTTTTTATCATGATGCGTTTTACCGCGCAATCAAGTGGAACAGTCAGCGGGAGATAACAGAAAAGGTCGAGCGGGTTCGTCCGCTGTAAAAGAAAAGGCATGGGGTGCGCACCCCATGCCTTTTGTGTATTATGCAATTTGTTCAACATGCAGGATATTTCCGTTTGTAGCGTCTACAAATGCTTCGTACTGTTCAAGATCCGACCCTGCCATCCGTGTAACGCCGGCCTTGTAGATGCTGTAGGTTTCCCCCTGATTAATAAAGGATTCACGAACCGTATAAATCCATGAACCATTAATAGGGCCTTTCTCTTTAAACGCGTTCTTCACAGCCGTCAGTGCTTTTTCAGAAGAAATATAAGCCGGCTTCAATTGATCTCTGAAAAGATATGCAGCGGCCAGGCCAATCCCGATTCCTATCAGTACTTTTCTGCCATTCATCACAATCTCCTCCATCCTGTACACGATGATTTAAGTATACAGAAAATGCCTTCTGTTGTTAAGCAGGAGGGTGGACAGAAATGATTATGGCTGGTGTAGAAGGGCAAGTGTCCTTAACTGGGGTTAGCAGCACAAACGTTGGTTGGTTTATGAGGGCAAGTGTCCTTAACTGGGGTTAGCAGCACAAACGTTGGTTGGTTTATGAGGGCAAGTGTCCTTAACTGGGGTTAGCAGCACAAACGTTGGTTGGTTTATGAGGGCAAGTGTCCTTAACTGGGGTTAGCAGCACAAACGTTGGTTGGTTTATGAGGGCAAGTGTCCTTAACTGGGGTTAGCAGCACAAACGTTGGTTGGTTTATGAGGGCAAGTGTCCTTAACTGGGGTTAGCAGCACAAACGTTGGTTGGTTTATGAGGGCAAGTGTCCTTAACTGGGGTTAGCAGCACAAACTCTGGTTGGTTTACGAGGGAAAGTGTTCTTAACTTGGGTTAGCAGCATTAACGTTGGGTGGTTTACGAGGGAAAGTGTTCTTAACTGGTGTTAGCAACACAAACTCTGGCTGGTTTACGAGGGAAAGTGTTCTTAACCGGCGTTAGAAACACAAACTCTGGTTGGTGTAGAAGGTAAAGTGTTCTTAACCGGTGTTAGCAACACAAACTCTGGCTGGTGTAAAAGGGAAAGTGTTCTTAACCGGCGTTAGCAACACAAACTCTGGTTGGTGTAGAAGGTAAAGTGTTCTTAACCGGGGTTAGCAGCACAAACTCTAGTTGGCGTATAAGGGGAAGTGTTCTTAACCAGGCGATTCCGCTTTTCGCATTGTCCAGCTCCATCGCCCAGCTCCTCTGTCAGAACAAAATCGCCAAAAAAGTCAAAACCGGACTTTTCCGCCGATTTCTTATCTGACTCCCGGAGCTAACCATGCGATTCCGCTTTTCTTATTGTCCAGCTCCGCCTCCCAGCCCTTCCGTCAGAACAAAATCCCCCAAAAAGTCAAACCCGGACTTTTCGGGTGATTTCTTTTCTGCCTGTCAGGGCTAAACGGTCGATTCCGCTTTTCTTATTGTCCAGCTCCATCGCCCAGCTCCTCTGTCAGAACAAAATCGTCAAAAAAGTCAAAACCGGACTTTTCCGCCGATTTCTTATCTGACTCCCGGAGCTAACCAGGCGATTCCGCTTTTCTTATTGTCCAGCTCCGCCTCCCAGCCCTTCCGTCAGAACAAAATCCCCCAAAAAGTCAAACCCGGACTTTTCGGGTGATTTCTTTTCTGCCTGTCAGGGCTAAACGGTCGGCTCCGCTTTTCTTTAGTAGCACGAACGATAAATCTTCTGTAAAATGGAAGTATACATACGTAAAGGGGATATGATGGATGAATCAAGAGACGTTAGAGCTTTTTAAGACATTGACGGAGCTTCCGGGTGCGCCGGGGAATGAGCATGCTGTACGAAAGTTTATGCGTTCTGAGCTCACCAAGTATTCAGATGAGATTATTCAGGACCGTCTCGGCAGTATTTTCGGGGTAAAGCGGGGCAGCGAGGAAGGTCCGAGGATTATGGTTGCGGGCCACATGGATGAAGTGGGTTTCATGGTGACGGGTGTTACAAAAAACGGAATGCTGCGTTTTCAGACGCTTGGAGGCTGGTGGAGCCAGGTTCTGCTTGCTCAGCGTGTTGAGGTCATGACGGATGCGGGGCCAGTTCCCGGTGTGATTGGATCCATTCCTCCTCACCTGCTCAGCGAAGACCAGCGCAATAAACCGATGCAAATCAAGAATATGCTGATTGATATTGGTGCAGATTCTGATGAGGATGCGAAAGAACTGGGCATTAGACCGGGCCAGCAAATTCTTCCTGTTTGTCCATTTACGCCGATGGCCAATCCGAAAAAAATTATGGCAAAGGCGTGGGATAACCGCTACGGCTGCGGTTTATCGATTGAACTTTTGAAAGAGCTGAAAGATGTTACCCTTCCAAATACGCTTTATTCCGGAGCGACTGTTCAGGAGGAAGTTGGTTTAAGGGGTGCACAGACAGCTGCGAACATGATTCGTCCGGATCTTTTCTTTGCACTTGATGCGAGTCCTGCAAATGACATGAGCGGAGCAAAGCATGAATTCGGCCAGCTTGGTAAAGGTGCGCTTCTTCGCATCCTTGACCGGACGATGGTCACTCATAGAGGAATGCGCGAATTTGTTCTTGATACGGCAGAATCAAACAATATTCCGTATCAGTACTTTGTTTCCCAGGGCGGTACAGATGCAGGACGAGTGCATACATCAAATGACGGTGTGCCATCTGCAGTCGTGGGCATTTGCTCGCGCTACATTCATACGGCAGCATCCATTGTGCATATTGATGACTACGCTGCGGCAAAAGAATTGATCGTGAAGCTTGTTAAAGCATGTGACCAGTCGACAGTGACGACTATTAAACAAAACTCATAAAATAGGCGTTTCAGCCAGATTACTTTGCGCATTTTGCTTCGGTTACCCGTAGCCATGCGCTTTTTTAAAGGAGATTAATTATGAAGGTTGCCATCGGGACACTGAACCCGGCAAAAGTAAATGCCGTACAAGAGTGCCTTGACCAGCTCGGCTCTTTTACATTAAGCAGTACGAGTGTTTCATCAGGTGTTGCTGACCAGCCGTTTTCTGATGAAGAAACGATCCGGGGAGCTGCAAACAGAGCTCAGCGTGCAAGAGAAAGAGAGGATGCCGATATTGGAATAGGTCTTGAAGGCGGTATGATCGAGACAGATGAGGGCTTTTTCCTTTGCAATTGGGGTGCGCTGTCTGTGCAAGGAATCGAGCCGATTATTGCAGGCGGCGCGAGGATTCCCTTGCCTGCGGAGATCGGCAGAAAAGTGAAATCAGGTATTGAGCTGAAGCTTGTGATGGATGACTATGCGGACAGGGAGAATGTCAGCCAACAAGAAGGAGCAGTGGGTATTTTTACAGGCGGGCTTGTGACAAGGAAAGAGATGTTTAAGCATATTTGCCTGCTTTTGTTTGGGCAATATCATTATCAGACAGAGAGAAGCAGTGATTAGCCGCTGCTTCTTTTGCTGGTCCGTACAGTCAAATACTTGCCTCCATTGCTGAAAACAGATTCTTATACCCTCTTTTTCAGGACATAAAACAAAGCTGTCTTGCTAACTATAAAATGTAAGGGTTATTATAGGGAGGGAATTCTATTTTCCTAGTAAAGATGGAGGGGTTTTTCAGTATGAAGAAACTATATACCGGACTACTATTTGTTTTCTTATTATTCCTTTTTGGCTGTACGATAAATGATGAAGAAATTCAGACTGCAACGATAGATCAGACGAAAACATCTTTTGAAGCAAAACCGCCTGCAGCCAATGATAAAAGCGGCTCTATCAGCTATTACTTGCCTGAAGGCTATAAAGCAGAAGCAGGGAAAACAAATAATGTCATTTTTACCAAGGGAGATCAGCAGTACGTTCTCTTTGTGAATGAGAATGAAAAAGAGACGAGCTCTTTTTTCTATGATACTCTTCTTGAGCAATATAAAGATCCGCTAGTAAATGAAACGTTTGAGGACAAAGGCCGTTTTGGCTACATTCTCGTGGATAAACTGAAAGCGGACGACGAGTATGAAGTGTCAGCAGGCATCGGCGGAGTGAAAATGACGACGCAGACTAACAGCAGGGAAGTCGCAGATACGGCAGAACAAATGATGAAAATCGTTTCTTCTGTTTCATTTAAATGAAAAACAGGCCTCTTTCAGACAGGAAGAGGTCTTCTTATTTTCAGCCGGGCTTTTTCTGATAAGTCCCTACAGTGGCAACAGGGACCAGGGTTTGGTATGATTCGGGTGGATGGAATTAGTTCATGTTGGAGGGTTAATAATGGAAAAATTACAATCAATGCAGCAGTATAACGAAGTCATTCAGCAGGAGCGGGTCATTTTCATGTTTTCAGCTGACTGGTGCCCGGACTGCCGGTTTCTCGACCCGATTTTGCCAGAGCTGCAGGAAGAAAACAGCAGCTTTACGTTTTATTATGTAGACCGAGACGAATTTATTGATTTGTGTGCAGACCTTGGCGTTTTTGGTATTCCAAGCTTTGTTGCTTTTCATAAAGGTGCTGAAACAGGCCGTTATGTGAATAAAGACAGAAAAACGAAAGAACAGATTCAGGAATTTATTAATGGACTTTCCTGAGACAGAAGGGAAGATTCTGGGATGAAAATGACTTCAAGAAAAATGGCTGAAACGATTAAAGACCGCTTGAGCCATAAAGCATGGTCCACCCGGTTTGACAGGGAAAAAGATCAGCTCCGGGTTGAAGATGATGAGACGAAAAAAGGACTGACCATTTCGCTTCCGGGGATTATTGCCAAATGGGAAGAGAAAAAAGATACGGCTGTTGATGAGCTTGTGTACTATATTGAAGAAGCACTTACCGTTATGAATCATGAACAGGAATTGACCGGCAAAGAAAAAGGGATCTTTCCGGTTATCAGATCCACATCTTTTCCTGAAGAGTCGTCAGACGGAGTCAAGCTGATTTTTGAAGAGCATACTGCGGAAACAAGAATTTATTATGCCCTTGATTTAGGAAAATCCTATCGTCTGATTGATGAGAAGATGATGGAGCGTGAGAACTGGACGTTCAGCAAGCTGAAAGAGATGGCCAGATTTAATCTCAGATCGCTTGATACGAGCGTAAAAGAGGATCATGTCGCAGGAAATGTGTTTTATTTTCTTAATGCAAACGACGGATATGATGCGAGCCGCCTGCTGAATGAATCGATTCTTGATTCGTTTCATAAGAAAGCGGAGGGAACAATGGCCGTCGCGGTTCCCCATCAGGATGTTCTGATCATAGCAGATGTGCGCAACGATACGGGCTACGATATTCTCGGGCAAATGGCGATGAGCTTTTTTGCCAGCGGCAGAGTGCCGATTACGGCTTTGTCCTTCTTGTATGAAAACCGCGAGCTTGAACCTGTTTTTATTCTTGCGAAGAACCGTGCAAAAAAGGAAGAACAGGACTAAATAGCCAAACTGGAAAATTTGTCCGCTGACTCCCATAAAAAAACGGCTGATACCGTACCATTTATAAAAATGTGAAACGTCACTGGAGATTTTTTCTAGTGGCTTTTTCCGTTTGCGGGGAACAGAATTTCCCGGTCTCTCTTGAAAATGAAATGGTCATTTATCTGAAAAAGATGCGATTACCTGATACAATAGAGGGGTAAGAAAGAAGAAACATTTGAAAGAGTGGTATGCAATGAGTTGGTTTTCAAAAATGATCAATTATTTTACTGGTGAAACAGAAGAAGATAAGCAATTGGAAAAAAGATCAGCCGAAAGCAGGCAAGTACCTGAACAGCTTCCGCCTGTACATAATGCACCGGCTCAAATTAAGCAGCCGGCTGCCAATACGAAAAATGCAGATGCAAAAATCGCCTATCAGTACCCGAAAGGGAATTTTAAATTTCCGGTCATACCCGACCAGCAGAACAGCCGGACAGAACCAAGAAGAAGACCTGCTGCAAAACCGGAAAGGAAAGCTCCCGCTTCAGCAAAAAAGCCGGCAGGGCAAGCTTTAAAAAAAACAGACAGCAAGCCTGTTAAAAAAACGTTCAGTCCGACAGAAATTCCTTCTCCGATTTACGGATACAGATCAAGAGACAACCAGGGTCCATTTAACAGCCGTGTCAGTCAGGACGGCGGACGGGAAGCGGGGACAACGATGTTCCAAAGCTACCAGCAGGAAGCGAAAGCTGCAGAGTCTGTCATTTCAAGGCTCCATCAGCAGAATCATGAAATGCTGAGAAAAGAAGCAGACCGGTTAAAGGCACGTTCCGGGTCTATCCCTGAAGGGGACACATCACAGGACCGCACTGTCATTCCTGCGGTTTACAGAAATAACGAAGTGTCAGCTTTGCAAAAACACCAAAATCATAAACCTGAAACGTTTTCTTTCGGATATCGCAAAGAAGAGGAAAAACAGGAACTGCGTCCTTCTGATCAAGTGAGTGAACAGCCCCAAAGCTTCAAAGAGTCAGCAGCTTCCCTGGCAATGGAAGAGTCAGAACATGAAACACAGTCTAATGTCATTCGTCCTGCAGATCGAGTGAATGAGCAGTCTTCAGCCTTTAAAGTAACAGCTCCTGCTCTATCAATGGAAGAAGTGTCCGAACTGCATGAGCCATCCCAGTCAGGGCAGCCTGAAGAGCCCCATGAGACTGCAGCATCACTTGAAACAATTCCTGCGCTGGAAACAGAGAGGGCAGTTGAAGCAGAAGAAACAGCTGTATCAGAATTAGAATTTGTGCCAGAAATGACATCTCAACCAGAAGAAGAATCTGAACAAGAAGTTTTTGATGAGCCAGAATTAAAATCTGAACAAGAAGTAGAATTCGAACCAGAATTAAAATCTGAACCGGAAGCATCAGAAAACAGAATGCGCCCTGCCTCTCTTTTCCAGGATGTGCAGAATTTGAACGTCCATGAGGAAAACAGATCTTCGCAGAACCCGCAGCAGGAGGCTGACATAGAGCCTTCCGAAGGAACTAAGCCTGAAGCGGGAGAAGTCAAGGAGCAAGCAAGCAGCGGGCACAGGAGGTCAACGGTTCCATTCAATGTGATGATGTTCGGGCGCGATAAGCAAAAAGCTCAAAGAAATCAGAGCGTGCCTGGAGGCTCTGCTTATGCGTTCCCGTCTCTCCAGCTTCTGAACATTCCGCCGAAGGAAATTGTAGATGATACGGAATGGCTGAGAGAGCAGACACAGCTGCTGAATATGACACTTGAGAATTTCAACGTCAAAGCAAAAGTTGTTCACGTGACACAGGGACCGGCTGTAACACGTCTTGAGGTGCAGCCGGAGCCGGGTGTGAAAGTCAACAAAATTACGAATCTGACAGATGACATAAAGCTTAGTCTCTCTGCCAAGGATATCCGCATCGAAGCGCCGATACCAGGGAAGAACCGGATTGGCATTGAGGTGCCGAACAGACACAGCAAAATGGTTTACCTGAGAGAAATTCTGAGAAGTCCCGACTTCATAAACAGCCAGTCGCCGCTTACAGCAGCTCTTGGACTGGATATATCCGGCCAGGCTGTTGTGACCGATTTGAAAAAGATGCCTCATGGACTGATTGCTGGTGCTACCGGCTCAGGAAAAAGCGTCTGCATCAATACGATACTCGTGAGCCTGCTGTATAAAGCTTCACCGCATGAAGTGAAGCTGATGCTGATCGACCCTAAAATGGTGGAGCTTGCTCCGTATCAGAATGTTCCCCATTTAGTCAGCCCGGTCATCACAGATGTGAAAGCCGCTACGGGTGCGCTGAAATGGGCAGTTGAGGAAATGGAACGCAGATATGAACTGTTTGCCCATGCAGGAGCAAGGGATATTTCACGCTACAATGAGCTTGCAGCCAAGCACAATTCAGGTGAACATATGCCTTACTTGGTGATTGTGATTGATGAGCTGGCAGATTTAATGATGGCTGCGCCTGCCGATGTCGAAGAATCCATCTGCAGAATTGCCCAGAAAGCAAGAGCCTGCGGCATCCATCTGATCGTTGCTACTCAAAGACCGTCCGTTGATGTTATTACGGGTCTGATCAAGTCAAATATTCCGACAAGAATTGCCTTCTCGGTTTCCTCCCAAGTAGACTCCCGCACGATTCTTGATGCAGCCGGTGCAGAAAAGCTGCTTGGCAAAGGGGACATGCTGTTCCTTGAAAACGGAACATCTAAGGCAGTCAGACTGCAGGGGAACTTTGTGTCGGATGAAGAAATTGAGCGGGTAGTGGGCCATGTCAGAAATCAAATGAAGCCGGTGTTTTTGTTCGAACAGGAAGAATTAATGAAAAAATCAAGTATTGAGAATGATGAGGATGAGCTGCTTTTAGAAGCATGTGAATACATTGTCGATCAGGGAGGAGCTTCCACCTCCAGTCTGCAGAGAAGATTCAGAATCGGCTATAACCGCGCCGCCAGATTAATGGATATGATGGAAAAGCAGGGCATTATTTCGGAGGCAAGGGGAAGCAAGCCCCGTGAAGTGCTGATTACAGAGCAGGATCTTGAAAGCATACAGGAAAGAAGTGTTTACTGATTCATTTGAAAAGAAGATAATATTTTCAGGGTGAGAAGGTATTATCTTCCTCAATTGGGAAAACTGTTTCTATACAGTTTCCCTCTTTTTCTGCTGTGAAAAACAAATCCCTGAAATCAGGGCAAATTCTTTGAGGGAAAGCCATCAGGGGGCGCAGCGGCCGAATGAGAGCGCGCCATTTTGATTAAGCACTTGCCAAGTTCAAGGATATCGTTTAAGATGCATTGGGCAGGAAAAAATACGATTTGTTTTCATCATTCTTAAAAGCTATGCAGAGAATCTGCAGAATTCAGAATGCTGCAGGCCTGCAATTAAAATACATAACCGCTATCTTATGCAGCCTCCGGTTGCACATTGGGTTAAGAATCATATAATGTCAAACAGATAGACGTTTGTTGGAGGTTCTATTTATGACTGTTTACCATTTTGTTGGAATAAAAGGGACTGGAATGAGCGCCCTGGCACAGATTCTTCATGACATGAACTATGAGGTTCAGGGATCTGACATTGAAAAGCCAATCTTTACACAAAAAGCATTAGAACAGCGCGGAATTAATATTTTCCCATTTTCAAAAGAGAATATCCATCAAGGACTGACGATTATAGCCGGAAATGCGTTTCCGGACACACACCCGGAAATCGAAGAAGCAAAAAATCTCGGTCTTGAGATCATCCGCTATCACATTTTCCTGGGTCAATTCATGGAAAAGTTTACAAGTGTAGGCGTAACGGGAGCACACGGCAAAACGTCTACAACCGGTTTGCTCGCTCATGTGATGCAGGGTGCAAAGCCTACTTCCTTCCTCATTGGAGACGGAACAGGCAGAGGGATGGAAGGAAGCGAATACTTTGTTTTTGAAGCGTGCGAGTACCGCAGGCATTTCCTTTCCTACTATCCGGATTATGCGATCATGACGAATATCGACTTTGATCATCCCGACTACTTCAGCAGCATTGATGATGTTTTTAAAGCGTTCCAGGAAATGGCCATGCAAGTGAAAAAAGGGATTATCGCATGCGGTGATGATGAGCACCTTCAGCATATCCAGGCTAATGTTCCTGTCGTGTACTACGGATTCAGCGAAGAAAACGACTTCCAGGCACGAAATGTCGTCAAATCAACGGATGGAACAAGCTTTGATGTGTTTGTCCGAAACACATTCTATGCTTCATTTAAAATTCCTACGTTCGGAGACCACAGTGTGCTGAATGCTCTTTCTGTCATTGCCATTTGCCACTATGAAGAAATCGATGCAGAGGTCATTCAGGCGCAGCTTCAAACATTTGAAGGTGTAAAGCGCCGGTTCAACGAGAAGAAAATCGGCAATCAGGTTCTGATTGATGACTATGCTCATCATCCGACTGAAATCACGGCAACGATTGATGCAGCCAGACAAAAATATCCGGACCGTGAAATCGTGGCTGTTTTCCAGCCGCATACGTTTACCCGCACACAGTCGTTTCTTGATGAATTTGCAGACAGCCTGAAGAAAGCGGATATGGTTTACCTATGCGATATTTTCGGCTCTGCCCGGGAAAACATCGGAAAGCTGTCGATTCAGGATCTATTGAATAAAATTGATTCAGCAGCCCTGATTGATGAAGAAGAAACTGGCGTCCTTAAAAAGCACGAAGGCGGCGTTCTTGTGTTCATGGGAGCAGGAGACATTCAGAAATACCAGCGTGCCTACGAAAATGAATTAGGTTAAAAAAAAAGCATGAGCCGCGGCTCATGCTTTTTTGTGTGTTTAATGAAATTATAATGAATAAAAGGCTGTGCACAAAATAACAAAGTTATCCTCGGCAAGCGGAAGCGCCTAGATCCTCTGTCAGAACAAATCCGTCATAAAAGTCAAACCCGGACTTTTCCGCCGGGTTCTTATCTGACTATCGGAGCGGGCCTTGTCGCTTCCGCTTTTGTTACTTATTTCAGATTTTCAGGGTTCAGCCCTTTTAGCTCATCAATGACAAAGACGCCGTCTTTTCTGATGAGGACACCGTCAAAATACATTTCTCCGCCGCCGTATTCAGGGCGCTGAATGTTTACCATGTCCCAATGGATATTGGAGTGGTTGCCGTTAAATGCATCATCATAGCATTGTCCAGGCGTAAAGTGGAAGCTGCCGTCAATCTTTTCATCAAACAGAATATCCTGCATCGGATGCTGGATATACGGATTGACGCCAATCGCGAACTCGCCGATATATCTTGCTCCTTCATCTGTGTCAAAAATACTGTTGATGCGTTCTGTGTCGTTTGATTCGGCTTCAACAATTTTGCCGTCTTTAAACGTTAGTTTTACATTTTCAAACGTGAAGCCGTTGTATGGTGAAGGCGTGTTGTACGTAATGGTTCCATTGACAGAATCGCGGACCGGCGCCGTATAAACCTCGCCGTCAGGGATATTCATTTCTCCTGCACATTTAACGGCAGGTATGTCTTTAATGGAGAAAACGAGATCAGTTCCGGGACCTGTAATTCTCACTTCATCCGTTCGGTTCATCAGTTTGACGAGCGAGTCCATCGCCTCATCCATTTTGCCATAGTCGAGATTGCAGACATCAAAATAGAAGTCTTCAAATGCTTCCGTGCTCATTTTCGCAAGCTGGGCCATAGAAGCGTTTGGATAGCGGAGGACAACCCATCTTGTTTTAGGAACGCGGATATCACGGTGAACCTTTTTGCCGACAGTCCGGCTCTGGAGCTTCATCTGAGCATCAGGCACATCTGCATGTTCATTAATGTTGTCACCTGAACGAAGCCCGATATAAGCATCCATTTTGCTCATCACATTTGCTTCAAAATCGGCCATCATGCTGTATTGCTCTTCCTGTCCTCCCATGAGAAGGGCACGGTCCACCTGCTGATCCTTGAGGGATACAAACGGATATCCTCCTGCAGCGTAGGCTTCTTGAACAAGAGCCGTAACGAGCTCTCTTTGCAGACCGAAATTTTCAATAAGTACTTTCTCGCCTTTTTTCAGTTTAACTGAATAATTGATCAGGTTTTTGGCGAGTGTTTGAATGCGGGGATCTTTCATTGTTCTTCCTCCTATGTAAACAAATAACCGGCACAGCCTTTATTGTAACCGATGTTTTAAAAAAGAGTTAAAATTTTTAGTGAAAATTGAAAAACTCGGTCATAATAGGAGAGGAATCCGGTGTGTTTTGTAGAATACTAGGTGTATGAAAAATTCATGTTTATGATTTGTTTCTTAAGGGAAACAGTTACTATCGCTTATTTGGAGGTGCTGAAGTTGGAAATTATTTTATACTTAGCTGTTGCACTCATTGCAATTGCATTCACAGTTCTTGTCGTGTTCCTGTCGAAAACGCTGAAGGCGCTGTCGGCTACTTTGAACAATGTAGCAGGCACACTGGAAGGCCTTGAAAAACAGGTGCAGGGTATTACCCTTGAAACGACTCAATTGCTGCATAAGACCAATGCTTTGGCAGAAGACATTCAGGAGAAATCCGAAAAACTGAATACAGTTGTATCCGCTGTTCAGGGTGTCGGATCATCCCTGCAGAACTTCAATGATTCTGTTCAAAAGGTAGCCGTTTCTGTCGGCACAAACCTTGAGAAAAATCAGGATAAAATCAATCAGGTCGTCCAGTGGAGCAACGTCGCCATGGATGTCTGGAACAAATGGAAGATCAAAAAAGAAGTTCGAGAACAGCAGAAGTACCCGACTATATGAACCCGTTTCAAAAATATAGAAGAATCACAATAGGGAGGAATTTATCATGAGCAAAGATGGAATCAACAGTAAAGATTTTCTGATCGGAACACTTGTTGGAGGGATTGTGGGTGCAACAACCGCCCTTTTCCTTGCGCCAAAATCAGGTAAAGAACTTCGTGATAATATTGGAGAACAGGCTGTCATTGTAAAAGAAAAAACAGGTAAAATCACAAACGACGCCCTTGAAAAAGGCAACGAGTTTGCTGCGATTGCAAAAGAAAAATCAGCCACCCTTTCACAGGCTGTGACTGACCAGTCTTCACAGATCATGAGCAAAGTCCGTGATCTAAAAGCATCCAAACAGCAAAACGACGAGCAGACAGAGGACGAAATCAGACTTGCTCCTGAAGCAGCCGATGAGCCTCAGCTGAATGCGGAAGTACAATCGCCGGTAAGCCCGGCAGCGGCTCCAACTGCCGGAACAACGCCACATTCAGAAGAGCTTAAAAAACAAGTGAACAAAGAGATTGAGGAAGCGAAAAAAGAAGAAATCAATAAGTAAGCTTCCTGAAATAGAAAAAACAATCGGCAGCTTAAAGCCGATTGTTTTTATTTTGTCATTTATTCGTATAAAATGTAGGTAAAACCAGTGGAGGCCTAAAATCATGCCAAAAGTAAAAATTGATACAGTAGAAGACTTCCAGAAAATAACCGAGCAGGAAGGTGCATTCCTGTTTTTTAAAAACAGCTTGACGTGCCCGATTGCCCAGGCCGCCTTTTCTGAGTTCTCCGCGTTTACAGAAGGGAACGATTCCATTCCCGCCTATTACTTGAATGTGCAGGAAGCAAGACCCCTTTCCAACTATATTGCCGAAACATACGGAATCAGGCACGAATCGCCACAGGCCCTTCTGTTCAAGGACAAGCAGGTTGTCTGGAACGAATCACACTGGAAAATCACAGCAGACTCCCTCAAGCAGGCTGCAGGAAACTAACAGAAGAAAGCGGAGCCGTTCAGCCGGCTCCGCTTTTCTTGTTGTCCAGCTCCACCTCCTAGCTCCTCTGTCAGAACAAAATCCCCCAAAAAGTCAAAACCGGACTTTTCGGGTGATTTCTTTTCTGCCTGTCGGAGCTAAGCAGTCGGCTCCGCTTTTCTTGTTGTCCAGCTCCACCTCCTAGCTCCTCTGTCAGAACAAAATCCCCCAAAAAGTCAAAACCGGACTTTTCGGGTGATTTCTTTTCTGCCTGTCGGAGCTAAGCAGTCGGCTCCGCTTTTCTTATATCCACTTTATACTCAGCCTATCTCCTGGAGAGAGCTCTTCATGGAAACTTGTTTCCTGTTCATTTTTCAGCAGGAGGAAGCGCTTGTTCGTCTGAGCGGGGAATGTGACGTCCACAGCTTTGAACACATCCTGGAAGATGAAGTTGCATGCCTGCTGTTTTTGAATTTTTAAGTCATCGCCGCTTCGTATTTCATCTGATAAGGACAGCAGGTTTCCTCCTCTGTATACGTGGAGGAGCATTTTTTTAATGACAGTGGGCTCTTGATTATAGAAAATGGTGATGGATTCATAGGCATCCATTTCAAGAGCAGAAAGCACCTGGCCCAGAGTTGGCCTTTTTTTGCGGACGGCAGCTATCTGATCCCATTCTTTGAATGAGGAATCCGGGTGTGCTTTTTCATGGTTTATCGTGATCTTTCCTGAGAATGCGTCCAGATGGACTAATCGCCCGTCAACAGACAGGCAGAAGGGCGTGCATCTTGACGCGTCCTGAAAAAGGTCCATGACTTTGTCAGGGAACGTATATGTAATCACATCCCTGTCAGCGACCGGGTCATTGGGTTCAGCCGGTGTTCCATTTTTTAAGAGCTTCGCTTGGACTGCGACTTGCTCGCCGTTTAAAATGATTTTCTTCTCCGGGACAACATCGATCAAATCTGAAATGACGACAGGGAGGGAGTGGCCGTCCTTCCCTTTTTGAATCGTTATTTCATCCCCGTTCTGAAGTTCTTCATCTACTGAACAGCGCCTGCCGTTTTTGCAGATGACGGGTGCTTCGCCGTAGGTGCCCGGAACGGTCACAGAGCGGCCGTTGATTGATACAAAATAGGCAAGTCCGGGTTTGCCGTAATAGCCTGACAGCTGAATGCCGGATGACAGCAGGCTGTCAGAGACGGTCCGCTTTTTCATCTGAAGAAGTCTCACTTTCTGTCCGTTGACACTGACACTGACATAATGAATCGGATTGATGCTTGAAGTAATTGCGATGCCGATCGGCGTCACAAGCTCCGGTCCTTTTCCCAAGCTCTCTGAAAGATGAAGCTGCTGGATTGCTTCAATCCCTCTAATGGCAATGCGGTCTTCAGGCAGCGACAATTGTTCTGCAAGCAGGGCCGGCAGTCCCGGAGTCAAGCTGCCTCCCCCGATCAGCATGACAGCTCTTGGAGGCTTTCCGCTGTTGAGGGAGAGGATTTCTTCTTTTATTAATTTCGAGAGACGGGAAGCGGCAGGCTGTATGGAGGCAGCCGCTGCTTCTTTTGAAACACTTTTCTCATAGCCGAGGATATCCTTAAAACGGATGATCTGTGACGTATTAAGATCTCTTTTCACCCGTTCTGCTTCATGAAAATCAAGCAAATATTCGTCTGAAACAGCTTCTGTAATCGCATCTCCTGCTGCCGGCACCATTCCGTATGCGGTAACCGTGCCTTCACTTGTAATGGCAATGTCAGATGTGCCTGCCCCAATATCAACCAGAGCCACGTTGAGCCTTCTCATAGATGCCGGTATCAGCACATTGATGGCTGCAATCGGTTCAAGCGTCATGGCAAGCATTTCTAAGTTTGCTCTTTTTAAAGCGGCCAGGAGAGACTCTGTTACAACCTTAGGCAGAAAGGTAGCTATAATCTCGACAGATGCGGTGTGACCCTGCTGATCGAGCAGGCTGCCGATCTCCTGCTGATCAAGCTTATAGGAAATAACAGAGTAGCCCACGCAGTCATAGCCTGCCATGCCTGTTTCTTTCAGCGCGATTTCCTGCTGGGCAAGTTGAACGGCCATTAATTCAAGCTGGGAGACTGCCTCAGCTTCCAGAATAGGTTTTCCTTTTATATCAATGGATGCTTCTGCACGAAGGGTTTTAAGCGCTCTTCCTGCTGCGGCAACGCAGACTTTCGTCAGAGGTCCATGTTTTTTTTCAAGCTTTTCTTTTACGGACACAATGACTCTGGCAACAGCTTGAATATCGTGGATCTGTCCGTCGAGCATTGAGCGCTCATTATGTTCTTCTATGACGGCATCAATGATTTCAAACACGCCGCTGCGCCGAGAGAGAAGCAGTCCCACGACTGAACGCGTGCCGATATCGAGTGCGAATGTATGGTCAGCTGCTTTCATGAACAGCACCTCTTTCATTTATTCTTATCTACTTTATCGGCTGATTTCGAAAAAACATCAGCCGTGCGTCATACAGACTCCTGAAAAAGACAGTAAAAACAATCGCCCAAACGCTTTATTGCTTAAAAGCGTTTAAATGTTAAAGAAAAATGCGTGACAACAGGATTGTTTTTGTATATAATTATCACTAATTACAAAAGAAAATGATTACTATTTTCTTTTCAGTGCATAATGCATCTGCTTTGAATACGGACAGATGCTTGAATAAGATGCATGTACAAGCCGGTTTGCCGGTTTCTATAAAAACGGGAAAGGATGAGTCAGATGAGTAACGCCGAGTTAGAAGCATTGCGAGAGAGAGCAGAAGAGATTAATCTGCAGATATTACAGCTGATTAATGAGCGAGGAAAGTTAGTACAGGATATTGGTAAAGCCAAGGAAGCGCAGGGCGTTAATCGATATGATCCTGTCCGTGAACGAAGAATGCTTAACAAACTGAAAGAAAACAATGACGGGCCTTTCGAGGATTCCACCATTCAGCATATATTCAAAGAAATCTTTAAAGCGAGTCTTGAGCTTCAGGAAGACGACCACCGCAAAGCCCTTCTTGTTTCACGCAAAAAGAAACCTGAAGATACGATCGTGGATGTAAAAGGAGTTAAAATCGGAGACGGCAGCCAGGTGCTGATTGCCGGTCCATGCGCAGTTGAAAGCTATGAGCAGGTTGCTGCTGTTGCAGAAGAAGCCAAAAAACAGGGTGTACGCCTGCTTCGCGGCGGTGCGTTCAAACCGCGCACAAGCCCTTATGATTTCCAGGGTCTTGGTGTAGAAGGCCTGAAAATCTTGAAACGCGTTGCCGATGAGTACGATATGGCTGTCATCAGTGAAATCGTCAACCCGGCGGATATCGAGATTGCGATTCAATACATTGATGTCATTCAGATCGGTGCACGCAACATGCAGAACTTTGAGCTGCTGAAAGCTGCCGGTGCCGTTAACAAGCCTGTGCTCCTGAAGCGCGGTCTTGCGGCAACCCTTGATGAATTTGTAAATGCTGCCGAGTACATCATTTCACAGGGGAATGACCAGATTATTCTTTGTGAACGCGGCATCAGAACGTATGAAACAGCAACACGCAACACGCTTGATATTTCAGCGGTCCCTATTTTGAAACAGGAAACGCACTTGCCGGTACTTGTGGATGTGACGCATTCAACAGGACGCCGCGATTTGCTTATTCCATGTGCAAAAGCTGCACTTGCAATCGGAGCAGACGGCGTAATGGCAGAGGTTCATCCGGACCCGGCGGTTGCACTGTCAGATTCGGCCCAGCAGATGGATTTCGATCAGTTTGCTGATTTCATGAATGAAATTAAACCTTTAATTAAAGTTAAAGCATAAACAACCTGTTCAGGGTGCCTCGGAGGAGAGAATTCTTTAATCCGCACGGCACCCTGATTTTGTTTTGCTTGCAACATCACCATGTTTTATTTATGATAGAAAACAGTGCTGTTTACGAAAAACTTTGCTCATTTATGAACAAATACGGTTATATTGCGTAAAAACGCTGTAAATTGATTGCTTACGTTTTCATAGTATCGTATCATTATGTACATATAAATTCATAATGATGACATGTTACTTTCAATAATTGTAAATGCTAACTATACATATAGATGGATTTCGAAGGAGTGTAGGAAAATGAACAATATTACGATTTACGATGTAGCCCGCGAAGCGAATGTTTCCATGGCTACAGTATCAAGGGTTGTAAACGGCAATCCGAATGTAAAACCGACAACGCGCAAAAAGGTGTCTGAAGCCATTGATCGTCTCGGCTACCGCCCAAATGCCGTTGCACGGGGACTTGCCAGCAAGAAAACAACGACTGTAGGGGTTATCATTCCTGATATCTCAAGCACTTTTTATGCAGAACTTGCCCGCGGAATTGAAGATATCGCAACTATGTACAAATACAATATTATCTTGAGTAATTCAGATCAAAACCGCGATAAAGAACTTCACCTGCTGAACACGATGCTTGGAAAGCAAGTAGACGGAATTGTCTTCATGGGCGGAAATATTACAGACGAGCATGTGGAAGAGTTTAAGCGCTCCCCTGTACCGATCGTTCTTGCTGCCTCTGTTGATGTAAATGAAGTGACGCCTTCAGTAAACATCAACTATGAGCAGGCATCTTTTGATGCTGTGTCCATGCTGATTGAAAAAGGCCATAAGCGCATCGGTTATGTAACAGGACCAATGGAAGAGCCGATTAATAAAGAAATGAAAATGAAGGGCTACCTCCGTGCATTATCAGAAGCAGGCATCGATGCTGATGAAGCGCTGATCACAGAGGGTGACTACACGTATGATTCAGGCCTTGAGGCGTTTGAGAAAATCAATGAGCTGTCTGATAAACCGACTGCCATCTTTGCGGGTACAGATGAAATGGCGCTTGGAGTTGTACATGCCGCTCAGGACCTTGGCTATGTGATTCCAAATGATATTGAAATCATCGGATTTGACAACACGAAGCTTGCATCAATGGTCCGCCCTAAGCTGACAACCGTTGTTCAGCCGACTTATGACATCGGAGCTGTAGCTATGCGTCTGCTGACAAAGCTGATGAACAAAGAAGAAGTGGAAAATCACATTGTTGAGCTTCCGCACCGCATTGAAATCAGACAATCGACAAAATCATAATTAAAAGGCATGAATCCCTGCGATTCATGCCTTTTTTAAGGTTTAAAGAGAGTGCCTGTCTTTCGTTTTGTTCTGACGGATCGGAAAAAGAGCTTTAGCGGTCGTCTGCGCATTTTTCTCTTCGATTTCAAGCTTTCTCGGGATGGCTTTATAGTCATCCTTGGAATCGTGCCAGAAGGAAGGAAGTGTGACAGGTGCTTTAGACTGCCACTGTTCAATCCACTCGATAGGAAGATTTCCTTCTGCAGGCAGATTCTTCATCTGAAGCCAGATCATCGCCCATGCCCTTGGGACAACTCTCCAAATGTCATACCCGCCGCCGCCGACGGCAATCCATTTACCTCCGCAGTACTCATCAGCAATTTCCTGAGCCAGCTTAGGAATTTCTTTGAAAATAGCGGTTGTTGTCGCGAAATGGGTAAGAGGATCATAAAAGTGAGCATCTGCCCCGTTTTGGGTAAGAATCACATCAGGCTTAAAGAAAGCGGCAACCTCCCGGATAGACTGCCTGTAGGCATCCATCCAGGATTCATCTTCAGTAAAGGCATCAAGCGGTACATTAAACGAATACCCGTAGCCCTGTCCTGCGCCGCGCTCGGTCACATTGCCTGTCCCAGGAAATAAATAGCGTCCGGTTTCATGAATGGACAGGGTGCAGACGGAAGGGTCATCGTAAAAAGTCCACTGCACGCCATCTCCGTGATGAGCATCTGTATCGATATACAGCACTTTCGCCTGATACTTTTTCTGAATGTACTTAATCGCAACAGAACTGTCGTTGTATATGCAAAATCCGGAAGCCTTGCCGCGGAAGCCGTGATGAAGCCCGCCCCCAAGATTCAAGGCTCTTTTGGATTTTCCTTCCATAACGTGCTCGACTGCTGCAAGCGTGCCTCCGACAAGAAGTGCTGCGGCATCGTGCATACCCGGAAAAATAGGTGTATCTTCCGTTCCGATCCCGTAATTCATTGCCTCTTTTTGATCCAGTTCTCCCGCTCCTGCCTTTTTTACAGCTTCTATGTACTTTTTGTCGTGAACGAGTGCAAGCTCTTCATCTGTGGCCATTCTCGGAGCTGCAAGCTCATCATCAGACAATGCATTCATCTTTTTCAGCAGGTCATAGGTCAATTCAACTCTCAGCTGGTTGAACGGGTGGTCCTGGCTGAATTTGTACTGCTGAAAAAGAGGGGAGTAGATGAAGATATTTTCTTTCATGACGAAATCCCCGGTACATTAGGCCACAGAACAGTATAGCCTTCTTTATCAAGCTCCTCAATTAAAGGCATCGGATTCATTGTCTGAACTCTGAAGACGAGGATCTTAAACCGTTCGTCCTGATCAGGATAAACGAGCACACTCGATATATTCACATTGTGTCTGCTGAAAACAGCTGCTGCTTCTGAAAGAACTCCTGATACGTTCGGAACTTTTACTTCAATCTGAGAGCCGGGCTGGTCAGCTCCTGTCAGCTGAACAAATGTATGGAGAAGATCCGTTTCGGTCACAATCCCCACTAGCTTTCCGTGTTTGATAATAGGCAGACAGCCAATTTTATGCTCATAGAAAATAGACGAGATTTCTTCAACAAAATCAAGCGGATGTCCGGTAATCGCATCTGTTTTCATAATGGATTTAAGCGGTTTATTCAAGGTTTCCCTGTCATTGGTCAGTTCGAATATGGAAGGGCTCGCATCCTTTATGTCCCTGTCTGAAACGATGCCTGCGAGCATATCGTTTCCTGACACAATAAGAATATGGCGGATCCGGTGTTCAGCCATTTTTTCGATGGCTTCAGCAATGGTTGCATCCGGCGGAAGCGTAACGACGTTTTTATTCATGATTTGTTCGACGATCATTCTTATTACCCCTTTGTTTTAAAGCATGAACGAAACATATCAGTACATAAAGCGGTTTTTGAATCTCAATTGGTCAAACTGCTGAACGGAGTCCTGATCGACTCTTTTTCCGATTTTTGCCATCAGGCAGTTTGCAGGATGAGAGCTGATTTCAGGTTCATCTGTCGCATACCATTCAAGGCCGCCTGCATTCATCATCTTCTCCATGACTTTCCTGTATTCCCATACATTCAGTCCGGTTCCTTTTAAATCCCAGTGCCAATAGTACTCGGTTGTAATGGTGATGTAATCCTCCATGGCATCATCCATCATCGAAACTCTCAGAAGGTTTTTTCCCACAGAGAAGCCCCGGAATTCAGGTATGACTTCAATCGCACCGAGTTCAATCAGATTTTCCATCTTTCCTTCTGACCATCTCTCAAGAGGGTCAGGATACAAATATGTAACATACCCGACAATGGTATGGCGATTTCTTGCAATGATAATCCGGCCTTCCGGAAGTCCCGCTATTTCGATCAGCGCCCTGTGCTGCTGCTCAGGCTGCCTGAAAGCCACCAGATCCTTGTGAAATTCAAGTCCCGCCAGTTTTTCAGGCTTAATGGGTCCCTCTATAATAAGGGGGCCAAACGGAGTTTTAATCTCTTTTGCGTTGTACGTTTTCGGGTGTTCCATTCATTCACCGCCTTTTTAATCTGCTGAACTATCATCTATTATACTAGAAAAAATAGAAAATGAAGCGTTTACACGAAAAAACCGTCATTTTTTTAAAAATTGAGAAAAGATAGAAACTGTTCTATAATAGAGGATGTATACACTGAACAAGGGGGAATTAAGATGAAGTTGGAAGCGCTGCCAGCAGCAAAGGGGAACCACAATCTTGAAGACTACCAAAAAACCTATGACCAATTTGACTGGTCTGAGGCAGAAAAAAACCTCTCGTGGTCGGAAACAGGAAGAATCAATGCTGCATACGAAGCAATTGACAAACATGCAGAATCTTTCCGGAAGAACAAGGTTGCCTTGTACTACCGGGACCCTGAAAGAGAAGAGAAGTATACGTTCAAAGAAATGAAAGAACGCTCAAATAAAGCAGGGAATATTCTCCGCCAATGTGCAGATGTTGAAAAAGGCGACAGAGTGTTTGTCTTCATGCCGAGAACGCCTGAGCTTTATTTTACCGTTCTTGGAGCCATCAAACTGGGTGCCATCGTAGGTCCTTTATTTGAGGCATTCATGGAGGGGGCAGTAAGCGACCGCCTGAAAGACAGCGAGGCTAAGGTCATTGTGACAACGCCTGAACTGCTTGAGCGGGTTCCGTTCAACGATCTGCCTGCTTTAAAGCATGTTGTCTTAGTTGGAGAAAATGTAAATGAAGATGGTCCGTACATAGATTTCCTTACAAGAATGAAAACCGCGAGCACGAAGCTCGAAATTGAATGGGTAGAAAAGACGGACGGACTTCTTCTTCACTACACGTCCGGTTCGACAGGAAAACCTAAAGGCGTGCTTCATGTCCATCAGGCAATGGTCCAGCATTACCAGACAGGCAGCTGGGTTCTTGACCTGAAGGAAGATGACGTTTACTGGTGCACAGCAGATCCAGGCTGGGTAACGGGTACAGTCTACGGTATTTTCGGACCATGGCTACACGGTGCATCAAATGTCATTGTTGGGGGAAGATTCAAGCCTGAGCATTGGTATGAAACGATCCAAAACTATGGCGTTACCGTCTGGTACAGTGCGCCGACTGCCTTCCGCATGCTGATGGGAGCAGGAGACGAGCTCGTTAAACAATATGATTTGAGCTCATTAAGACATGTTTTGAGTGTCGGAGAGCCCCTCAACCCTGAAGTTGTCAGATGGGGAGTGAAAGTGTTTGATAACCGGATCCATGATACGTGGTGGATGACTGAAACAGGCGCGCAGGTGATCTGCAACTACCCGTCCATGGAAATTAAACCGGGCTCTATGGGCAAGCCGATTCCTGGCGTCCAGGCTGCCATAGTGGATGACCAGGGAAATGAAGTGCCGCCGTACCGCATGGGCAACCTTGCCATAAAAAAAGGCTGGCCTTCCATGATGCATGCAATCTGGAACAACAAAGAAAAGTACGAATCCTATTTCATGCCGGGCGACTGGTATGTATCAGGTGACTCTGCCTATAAGGATGAAGACGGCTATTACTGGTTCCAGGGAAGAATTGATGACGTCATCATGACTTCCGGTGAGCGCGTAGGGCCGTTTGAAGTGGAAAGCAAGCTTGTCGAACACCCTGCCATTGCAGAAGCAGGCGTCATCGGCAAACCTGATCCTGTCCGCGGCGAGATCATCAAAGCGTTTGTCGCCCTTCGCGACGGCTATGAGGCGACGGATGAACTCAAAGAAGAAATCCGCAACTTCGTCAAAAAAGGCCTGGCTGCACACGCGGCACCGCGCGAAATCGAATTCCGCGACAAGCTGCCTAAAACACGCAGCGGAAAAATTATGCGCCGCGTCCTGAAAGCATGGGAACTTGACCTTCCGACAGGTGACTTGTCGACAATGGAAGATTAAAGAACGAATAGAACAAGGAAAATCCGAACTGAGGTAATTAGTTCGGATTTTTTCTGTTGGGAAGGATTTTGGTTTGTGCTGCCACTTTCTTGGTGCTTGAACCTTGGTTTGTGGCGCCACTCGGTGGAGTGCAGCCACTTTCTTGGTGCTTGAACCTTTATTTGTGGCGCAACTCGTCGGAGTGCAGCCACTTTCTTGATGTTGAAACTCTCGTTTGTGGTACGACTCGCCGGAGTACTGCCACTTTCTCGGTGGTGGAATCTTCGTTTGTGGCGCAATTCGTCGGAGTGGTGCCATTTTCACGGTGGTGGAACCTATATTTGTGGCGCCACTAGGTGGAGTGCAGCCACTTTCTTGATGTTGAAACCTTCGTTTGTGGTACGACTCGCCGGAGTACTGCCACTTTCTCGGTGGTGGAACCTTCGTTTTTAGCGCCACTACCTGAATCTAAAAAAGGATGCCCGCAGCGGGCATCCTTCATTATAATCATCCATTAGGTTTTTCAGGCGGTGTCTGAGGTTCGCCCGGTGGTTTTGCCGGCTCTCCAGGTTTTGGTTTTTCAGGCGGAGCCGGCGGCTTCGGTTCAGAAGGCTTAGGCTCCGCAGGTTTTGGTTCTGCCGGCTTCGGTTCGGCAGGCTTAGGCACTGCAGGTTTTGGCGCAGCCGGTTTTTCTGCCTGGTAGCTGCCGCTTTTCACAATGGCGGAAGCAGGTGATTCTTTTCCGGCTACATCAACTGCTGTGACATAATAGGCTGCCGGAGAACCGCCGATTGAAGCAGACAGGCTCTTGGAAGCTGGAATGCTGGCAACTTTTTTAAAGTTTTTAGAGAAGTTGCCGGCTGCATATACGCGGTATCCGATGACATCAGAATCTCCGCTTGTGTTCCAGGCAAGAGAGCTGCCGCTTATTCGGACACCGGATACTTGCCCTGGAACTGCACCGTTGTCCCTGATCTCATTTCCGTCGGTGACAACAATTTTCCCCCAGTTTGTTTTGTTTGGCAGCAGTTCTTTTAAGTCGCTGAAGCTGCTGAGGTTATGCATTTCAAGGATTTCCTTCTTCAGCATCGGACCCTGCTGGACAAATTCAGCCGGTGCAGAAGGCGGAACCTGATACGCACGGTCTTTAACGAATACATATTTGCCCGATGTCAGACTGTTATCTGTCTTAGTAGGCACAAACTTGGCATTGAAAAGATCTGTTGACACAAGTCCTGCCTGCTGGCACATCGCAGACGGAAGGTCTCCTGAAAGTGCGCAGTAGGATCTCTGGACAATTCCGCCCGGCATTTTAAATGTGGACTTTGGAGCGATTAGTCCAGGGTTTATTTCATAGGCGGCGTTCATCATTTTTGACCAGAGGAGAATGTTTCTATTGCCATAGTTCATCCCCTTATACCTTTTATCAACAGGTTTAGGTGTATCATATCCGAGCCAAGTTCCAAAAGACACATTTGGATTAGAGGCTACAAACCAGATGTCCCTGTATTCCTGACTCGTTCCAGTTTTTCCGGCCCAGTCAGCACTGAAAGACAAGTAATTTTTTGCGGAAGCTGCTGTCCCTTCACTGATGACATCTCTCATCATATCAAGCGTTAAATAAGCTGTCTGCGGCGAAAAAACATCTACTGCTTTTGATTTGTGCTGAAAAATGACTTCTCCTGTTTTTGTTTCAATTTTTTCAATCAGATAAGCATCAATAAACTTTCCGCCGTTCGCAAATGTTGTATAGGCATTAACGTTTTCTTCAACAGTTACCCCGGTAGTTATACCTCCTAGTGCCGTAGATGGTCCCCCGTCACTTTTATGAATAGTGGTCATGCCCATTTTTTTTAGATAAGAAAGAGGATTTTTATTCTGTATTTTCATGTATGCTTTAACAGCAGGGATATTATATGATTTAGCGAGCGCGTATCTTGCGCTTGTGAAACCATGGAATCTTCCGTCAAAGTTACCTGGAGAGTATTTTCCTGGCAATGGCACATCCGCAAGCACAGAACCAGGCTGTAGTTCACCAAGCTCCATAGCAGGTGCATAAGCAACAAGCGGTTTCATCGTCGATCCATTCGATCGCGGTGCATCTGTCGCATGATTCGTCTGTGAAACAGCGTGATCTCTTCCCCCGACAAAGCTGAGGATTTTTCCGGTTTTGTTTTCGATTAATACAGCTCCTACTTCAACCGGTTCCTGTACCTGAATCTTTTTGCCTGTTTCTTTATCAATCTTGTATTCTGGTTTACTGTTGCCGTAATATTCATAGGATTTGGCAATGGCATTCATTTTATCGTACATCGCCTTATTGACGGTGGTATGAATCTTGTAGCCGTTTTGTCTTAGATTTCTGTCTGCCAAAGCTTTATATTCTGCATAGAGTTCTTTATTTTGCTTTAATTTATCCAGTTTGTGGCCGTCTTTTTCCGCGAGCTGGGCAAGAAGAATATCTCTCGCGCGTTCTTCGATTTCGTAGGTGAGCCAAGGATACTCATCAACTGATGAAGGTTTGGCAGCTGTTAAGCTTTTTCTGAGGTCAAACTTGCTTGCTTCCTGGAATTCCTGCTGGGTAATAAAGCCTTTGTCGTGCATGCGGCGCAGAACGGTTTTCATTCTGGATGTTCCCGCGTCAAGATCTCCTTTAATTTTACCTTCGTTTGTAAACGGAGTATAGCCAAACGGGCTTTGCGGCAGTCCCGCTATAAACGCAGCCTGAGGAAGGGACAGGTCTTTTGCATCGACTCCGAAAATGCCTTGAGCAGCTGCCTGTACTCCCGCGACATTTCTGCCTGATGCATTTCTTCCAAGATCCGCTACATTCAAGTAAGCTTCAAGAATCTCTTCTTTTTCAAAAAAACGCTCGAGTCTGAGGGCGAGCAGAATTTCTTTTGCTTTTCGGTCAAAAGAAACTTCATCGGTCAGGATCTGATTTTTGATGAGCTGCTGTGTCAGCGTGCTTCCGCCTGAGCGGTTAGCCGAATTGGTTGCTTCCTGAAAAAGGGCGCGCATAATCGCTTTAGGAACAACGCCTTCATGCTCGTAGAAAAATTCATCTTCTGTCGCAATTACGGCATTTTTCACATGATCCGAAATATCCGCAAGCTTTACTTCCTGCCGTTCAATATCTGCCTGTAGCTTGCCGAGGTAAACATTATCCGAAAAATAAACCTGTGAGGTTTCTTCATAGTTGTAAATGTCTTTTTTCATTGAATTGTATGTGCGGAGAGGTTCATCTTTTACGAGAGAAGCAAAATACCCTGCTCCTACGCCCGCACCGAAAGAAGCCGTCAGTAAACCGATTACAATAAACACAAGCACCAGGTTCCAGATGACTCCATATGTAATGTTAAACCCTTTAATTGTTCTATGTTTGTAAGGCATCCATTTTCTGTACCACGTTCTAAGTTTATCCATGAGCGTATCATCCCCCTATACAATCACTTCATTATATCATAAAAAAACAGTACTTTTGTATGATCTTGTCAAATCAGGGCGGATCGTTTGACAAGTCGTGCTGAGTTGTGGTAAAAAAGATTTATTATTATTTTATTGCTTTGATTGGAAGAAGTAGTGAACATCTCCCTGTCCCAGAAAGCTGATGGCCGATGCAAATCAGCACAAAGATGGATCATGAATTACCTCCAGGAGCTTCTTTTGTGAACGGCAGATCCGCCAATTAGCAGAAGACGGTTAAAGGCCGTTATCTTTTCGAGACGGGAAGCATGCTTCCCAAAGCAGGGTGGTACCGCGTATTCCACGCCCCTTCATTTTATGAAGGGGCGTTTTTGTATTTTAAGAAAAAGGAGAGAAGCAAAATGAGTGAATTGCTCAAAGATCTTCAGTTCAGAGGATTAATTAATCAAATGACAGACGAAGAAGGCCTGAAAAAGGTGCTGGAAGAGGAGTCTGTTAAATTATATACCGGATTTGACCCGACAGCAGACAGCCTGCATATCGGCCATCTGCTTCCAATCTTGACGCTTCGCCGTTTCCAGCAGGCAGGACACCGTCCAATCGCCCTCGTAGGGGGAGCTACAGGAATGATTGGAGACCCATCCGGAAAAAAAGCAGAACGTACACTGAATACATCTGATATCGTCAAAGAATGGTCAGATAAAATTAAAAACCAGCTGTCGCGTTTCCTTGATTTTGATCCTTCAGGCAAAAATCCTGCCGTACTTGCAAACAACTTCGACTGGATCGGTTCTATGGATCTGATTACATTCCTTCGGGATGTGGGCAAAAACTTCGGCATTAACTACATGCTTGCTAAAGATACGGTTGCATCAAGAATCGAATCCGGCATCTCATACACAGAATTCAGCTACATGATCCTGCAATCATACGACTTTTTGAACCTGTACAGAGAAGAAGGCTGCAGACTTCAAGTTGGAGGAAGCGATCAGTGGGGCAACATTACAGCAGGTCTTGAGCTGATCCGCAAATCAGAAGAAAATGCAAAAGCATTCGGTTTAACTGTACCGCTTGTAACAAAATCAGACGGCACGAAATTCGGCAAAACAGAAGGCGGCGCGATCTGGCTTGATAAAGAAAAGACAACGCCTTACGAATTCTACCAGTTCTGGATTAACACAGACGACCGCGATGTCATCAAATACATCAAGTTTTTCACATTCCTTTCTCATGAAGAAATCGGTTCACTGGAGCAGCAGCTGACAGATGCGCCGGAAAAACGCGCAGCACAGAAAGCACTCGCTGAAGAAATGACAAAGCTTGTGCATGGCGAGAAATCACTCGAACAGGCCATTAAAATTTCACAGGCACTGTTCAGCGGCAACATCAAAGAGCTGACGGGCGATGAAATTGAACAGGGCTTCAAAGATGTTCCTGCTTTTACAGTAGAAGAGAACGAAATCGGCCTGATTGACCTTTTAGTCAATGCCAAAATTTCGCCTTCAAAACGCCAGGCGAGAGAAGACGTCTCAAACGGAGCGGTATACATCAACGGAGAGCGCATCCAGGAAACAGACAAAGTTCTTGGATCCGAAGACCGCATTGACGGCAAGTTCACCGTCATCCGCAGAGGAAAGAAGAAGTACACGCTTATTCAGTATAAATAATAAGGGAAAGCCTCTATTTTATAGAGGCTTTTTTCTTGGCAATAATTACACTCCAAATCCTCACCCAAAAAGTTGTAAACGAACATGTGTTTGCATATAATAGAGGGAGAGAAAAGGAGCTGACAACATGAACGGATTATTTGAGAGATCGATAAATCAGAAGCTTCCAATTGAAATTATTTATCTTTCTGAAAAAGGAGCTTTGTCCCAGAGAACAATCGCTGTGAGAGAAATGCGCGGCAGCTATGTGAAGGCGTACTGTTTTTCAAAGCAGCAGGTGAGGATCTTTAAGGTGAACAACATTTTATCTGCCGGTGTGAAGGGGAAACGAGTGAATTATGCGTAGTTATAGAAAAAACGGGTGGCGAAACAAAGAAACAAAACCTGCCTTTGTTCCATCTTATTAAAGATAAAATAAAGGCAGGTTTCAGGCAAACCTAGACGTTCTCTTTATGAATATTCTCTGTTCCGGCATCCATCGCAGTCTTGTAATACCAGCATTTATGATGAATGATTTCCATCGTCTTTTTCAGTTCTTCCATTTGAGCCTCTACACTTGCCTTACGTTCCATAAACATTTCATACCTCTGTTTTAATGTAGAATCTCCCTCAGAACACCAATCTATAAAAGATTTAATTTCTTTTATCGGCATTCCGGTGGATTTCAGGCATTCAATAATTCTTAAAGCTTCAATATCCGACTCCTTGAACACTCTTGTACCGCTGGGTGTCCGTTCTACAAAAGGCATCAGGCCTTCTTTGTCATAGTAGCGCAAAGTATATACGGTAAGGTTTAATTCCTTCGCTGCTTCTCCAATGGAATATGTATTCATGCTTCATCTCCTCCCCTATAAATTTAAACCTGCAGTTAACTTGAGATTTGTGAATTGAATCGTATCACGAGCTGTTTTGTGTGTCAAAAAAGTCATTTAATTGTGCAGTGCAGCTCTATTTACTCTTGACCTAGAGTTAACTATAAGCAATAACATGGAGACTGCAGGGGAGAAATAAGAGGTCGTAAGCGAGCGTAATCAAACGTATTTACAGGGAGGATTATAATGGACATTCATGATTTTCTGGCACACTTAAACAGGGGAGAAGCGGTGGCGGGACATTCAGAGATGCACCAGCTGATGCATACATTTTCTCAAGAAGCACTTAAAATAACGGCTGAGTTAAACGGAAGGTACCATACTCCCCAGGAAATCCAGGAACTGTTCTCGCAGTTGACAGGTAAACCGGCGGATCCTTCATTTGCTTTGTTCCCGCCATTTTATACGGATTTTGGGAAAAACATTCATGTGGGCAGGAACGTTTTTATCAACTCTGGCTGCCGCTTTCAGGATCAGGGAGGGATTACGATTGGCGATGGAGCACTCATTGGGCATAATGTTGTGCTGGCTACTCTTAATCATGACATCGATCCCCGGAAACGCAGCACTTTGCATCCTGCGCCAATTACCATTGGCACCAGCGTCTGGATAGGTGCAAATGCCACCATCCTTCCAGGTGTAACCATAGGCGATGGGGCAATTATTGCCGCTGGTGCAGTTGTAACAAAGGATGTGCCGCCGAATGTCATTGCAGGCGGTGTGCCTGCGAAAATGATAAAGAAAATAGAATCTGATCAGGATTAAAGCAGAACTGTGAAGTTATTTTATATGGGGAGCATGAATAGTAGAAGAGCAGTCCTATGTTTGTTTCTCTGCAGCTTTGCCCTGACTGCCTGCACCGGCAGTGAAAGGGAGGTCAGCCTGGAAAACTCACTTCAAGAAACGGGGAAGAGTAGTATGACAGATCAGTTGATAGATGTGACACTAACAATTGGTGAACAGGTATTTTCTGCAAAACTTTATGACCATCAAACGACCCGGGCATTCATTGAGAAACTGCCCCTGAGTATGAATATGAACGATCATAATCGCAATGAAAAATTCTACAATTTTTCAGATGTCCTTCCTGAAGACTCCGAAAGGCCGGGAGAGATCCGGGCAGGAGATATTATGCTGTATGGAAATAACTGTCTAGTGCTGTTCTATGAAAGTTTCTCGAGTACTTATCGTTATACAAGAATGGGATACATTGAGGACGCAGCGCGTTTTGCTCAAGCTGCAGGAGCGGAAGATGTAACTGTTGCTTTTGATCTGGAAGAAAACAGGAAGTAACATGCAGAAGAAAAATAGTAGGTTGTTACATGCAGGAAAAAAATTCACTGTATAGAATAATGTGGTCATACAGTATTGATCTAATCACTAAAGGAGAAAGGAGATTAGGTATTTAAAAGTATATATAAGGAGTGATAAATGATGTTCAATAAAAAAGATGATAAACGTTTTGATGAAAAGCTGATACAAACTTCTCAGCAGGGGAGCCTAATATCTATATGGGTTGACCGTCAAACAGGTGTTAACTATTTATACACATGGAGTGCGCAAGGCTGCGCTCTCACACCTTTGTTAGACGAGAATGGAAAGGTAATAGTGGACCAGATAGGAGCCAATTGAAAAGTAATCGTTTTAAGCAACCTCTCATTAAAAAGGATTGCCTTTTACTATCTCTAAAACTTTAGCGTGATTAGCTGCTGCTTGAAAAAAATACAAAGAAGTGTCATTTGCTGCGCGGTACAATCCGGATTTCGGGTGGACTAGTACCTATAACAGCAGACTAACACCCACTCCGCAATTGCAGAGTGGGTTTAATCATGTAACCATACTGAAGGAAGCCCTCAAAACCCAAAAATCAAGCATGAACTCCTTGTCTGCTGCTTTTTAGTTGTGATGGTAAATGGCATGAGGTTTTTTATTGTAAAATTCTGTAATAGCTTCATTTATCTTTTTCACGCCTTGTATTATTTCCTTTTCATGCACCTGGGAAATACATAAACGAATGAGATTGTCTTTATTAAACTCCGGTAGAAACATTCTGTGTGTATCATCTAAAAGAACCTCCTGCTCAAAAAGGAATTTGGCAAGTCTTTTTGATGAAATGCTGTTCGGTAAATAGATAGAAAGATAAAATCCTGAATCCGGCTCCGTATATTGTGTTCCCTTGGGAAGATATTGGCTGCAAGAATGTTTCAACAGGTTCATCCTATGAAAATATACTTCTTTTATTTTCTTTAAATGACTGCGGTACATTCCGCTTTTTAAATAAATATCCAATGCTCCCTGGGAAAGAACTGGGCTGTTAAAGTCAGCACTGAACTTGTATCGCAAAAAAATTTCAACTAAATTGTCTGGCAGTATAACGCTTGCGATCCTCAGGCCAGGAAGAAAGATTTTGGAGAAACTTTGAATGTAAATGACTCTCCCAGACGGATCGAAAGCGAAAAACGGATCCGCTTTTTTATTTCGTTCCAATTCTCCCAGAAAATCATCCTCGACAATATAAACATCGTATTTATTTGCTAACTCCACAATTTTTTTCTTCTCATCATTCGTATAAGAGTGTCCGAGGGGATTATGAAATCTCGGTATGACATAAAAAAACTTAATATCGCTGTTTTTAAAGTGATATTCGATTTGTTCTAAATCAATTTCATTCATGGATAGTTCAATGCCAAAGGCTTTAGCTTTGTTTACTTTGAGCGTTTCAATCATACCGAAATACGTTGGCTGTTCAATAAGAATATTCTTTTTGCCATTAGGAAATGGCAGGGCAGTCAGCAAATGTATGGCTTGTTGTGCACCTGAAACGATCACTACACGCTCAACGAACGTAAAGACCTGGGAATATTGAAAGTTATTTGTAAGCTGCTCGCGCAGCGTAAGCAGGCCTTGTTGATCTGAATATGTAAAAACCTCTTCCTTGTATGTTTCTATTGCTTGATTAATGCAGTGCTGAAATTCTTTGTAGGGCAATAAATGTTTATCTGGTCCAGCGGATAAGAAATCAATTGTACCAGCTTGATTGTCTGGCAGTATTGGTTCATTCACAAGATAATATCCGCTTTGGGGGATTGCATATATCAAGTGTTCTTTTTCTAGTTCATGGAATGCTTTTATGACCGTATTTTTACTGCAGTTATATTCCTCAGACAGTCTTCGGATAGAAGGAAGTTTACTGCCGGCAGGTAAATTTCTTTTTTTTAGTTCACCTTTAATATTTTCTGCGAGTTTCAGGTATTTTAGATTCAATGTCATTCCGCCCTCCTTAAAACAACTGTACCCTGACAGATGATGCAAACAGCAATGGTATCCGTTATCTGTTTCTAATAGTATGTGATTATATCTGAATTGTCCTCATTTTTCCGGATAATTTAAGGGGGAGAGAAGATGGAGCAAGAAAAAATGGGTTTACTGCTGGGGTTAGTGGGCGTAATCTGCTTTAGTTTAACTTTGCCTGCCACAGGTCTAGCAGTTGAATATTTCGGCACAACGATAGTGGGATTAGGAAGAACAGTCATTGCATTCGTACTGGTGGGAGTAATACTGATCTTGCGAAAGGAAAAAGCACCTGACCTTAAGCAGCTGAAAGGTATTTTCATTGTTGCAGTGGGAGCTGTGTTAGGCTTTCCTTTACTGACTTCATGGGCAATGAAGACTCTCCCTGTTTCACACGGAGCAGTGGAACTGGCATTACTGCCTTTGGCTACAGCAGGTTTCGCCCTGTTCAGAGGCGGAGAGAGTCCTTCTTTCAGGTTTTGGATTGCAAGCTTCATTGGTTCAGGAGCTGTCATTGCATATGCAATCCATTTAGGTCTTGGAAAACTCCAATTCGAGGATGCAGGACTCTTTGCAGCCATTCTTATTTTGGGACTTAGTTATGCTGAGGGAGGAAAGCTGTCAAGGGAGATGGGGAGCTGGCAAGTAATCGCCTGGGCAATTGTAATAGGTGCGCCTTTTTTCCTGATTCCTGTAGCGATGAATATGTCTGTGGAAATGTTGCGTGTGCCATGGCAGGCTTGGGCCAGTTTGCTCTATTTGGGGGTTGTAAGCCAGTTTTTAGCCTATGTTGCCTGGTATGGAGGGATGGCAGCAGGGGGAATTGCACGAATTAGCCAGCTGCAATATTTACAGCCGTTTTTGATGATAGGATTTGCAGCGCTCCTTCTAGGTGAATCTGTTACTATGGTGACGGTTTTTACAGCAGTTATTGTAGTTATTTCTGTATTCTTTGGAAGAAATGCGGCAGTATCAAAAAAGGGTGATTATCATAGCATGGCTGTTTCTGAATTTGCAGAGAAGACAAAACAAAAAACCCCCTGACATATTGTAAAAACAACATGATAAGGGGGTTTGTAAAAATTAACGAGAGTAGAACTCAACGATAAGAGCTTCGTTAATTTCAGCAGGCATTTCAGAACGCTCTGGAAGACGAGTGAAAGTACCTTCTAATTTGTCAGCATCGAAAGTTAGGAAATCAGGAACGAAGTTGTTTACTTCGATAGATTCTTTAACGATGTCAAGGTTGCGAGATTTTTCGCGAAGTGTAATTGTTTGACCTGGCTTCACTTGGTATGAAGGAATGTCTACGCGGCTTCCATCAACCAGGATGTGGCCATGGTTAACAACTTGGCGTGCCTGGCGGCGAGTGCGAGCTAGGCCTAAACGATAAACAACGTTGTCAAGACGTGATTCAAGAAGAATCATGAAGTTTTCACCGTGTTTACCAGTCATTTTAGCAGCTTTGTCAAATGTGTTGCGGAATTGACGCTCGTTCACACCGAACATGTGGCGAAGCTTTTGTTTTTCTTGAAGCTGTAAGCCGTACTCAGAAAGTTTTTTACGCTGAGTCGGGCCGTGCTGACCTGGTGCGAATGGACGCTTTTCTAATTCTTTACCTGTTCCGCTTAATGAAATTCCCAGACGGCGGGAAAGTTTCCAACTTGGACCTGTATAACGAGACATAGATGTCTCCTCCTTACATGTTTTTATTTGGCATAAAATAAAAACAGACTGACCCTGACTGAGTGCACATTTTGTTTTCATATATCCTCGCTCCAGCAGCAGAGAGTTACACGATACACCTCATCACAGAGGAACAAAATGAAATCACAGCAGTGGTATCAATAGGCTGCGAATATTTATTTTACACAACGACCATTATATAATTTTGATATTTGAAAGTCAACAATCTATTAAGAAAGACGATAATACAAATAGAGGAAATAACACATTCGGATAATAAATTGGAAAAAAATATATGTTATACTGAAGTAACGAAAGCTGATTCGGACATACGGGGGATTTTTGTGACAAGTCATTCTGAATACATACTACTATCCATTAAAAGTTCTTTTTTTGATTATATCAGCAGTCAGGCACGTCCGTACAGCAGACAGGCAGAGGAATATGCTGTCAGCTGCCTCCAATCATATTTAAGTGCAGAGTGTGTTTCTTTTTTTGAACGCAAAGAGGATCAGTACCTGTTGATTGCTGCAAGTTCGCATTCCTACCACACGGTGCCCTTCAGACAGAAGCGCTCATTAATCGAACGGGCAGAGTCAAGGGTCGACCTTATGCTTTCTGATGGATTCCTGCTTTCCGTAACCGAGAAGGAACACGTTTTTGATGAAGATTTTTATAGACTATTAATTAAAGAGTGCAATCATTTTCTTGCTTACTTTCAGCGCCTTCAAAAGAAAACGGAAGTGGAAAAAAACTATCAGGAGCTTTATGCGCTTACTAAAAAACTTCATGCGACGATGAATAAGGATGAAGTGTTAAATCAATTCATTTTTTCTCTTCAGAAATTGTTTCCTGCCTACCTGTTTTATTTATTTTTATCGCATGACAGTGACAGCAGACATGAACTGCCGGTGAAAGAGTTCGATTATGAAGGGACAGGCAGCGAGAGTGCAATGGAAGCCTATTTAAAGGGAGAGATTAAATGGGATGCCCCGGAGTCTGCAAACCAGGTTATTTTGTATGCGCCGCTTAAAGGGAACCAGGGCATATACGGTGTAGTCGAGGTTACTCAGCAGAACCGGTCTGAACTGGACGAGGATGAAACGATGATGACGGCTTCACTTGCAGAAGCTGCAGGTCATGCTTATGAAAATGCCAAGCTCTACGAACAGTCGAAAAAACTTGTTTCTGATTTGCAGCTCATCAATGAGACATCTCACAAACTCAACAAAAACCTAAGGCTGATCGATACGATGACTTATATGTCGGACCGGATTATCCGTTCTTTTTCTGCTGATGAGACCGGCTTCTTTTATACCAGCAGCGAAGGCGGAACACGGATGCTGCCTGGCAGCACTTCTTTTTTTCAGACTGAGGGTGCAGACTTTTATCTGAGGCTTGCAGAAAGCAGAGTGAGGCAGGAGCTTGAAGGAGTATTCATCGGTGACTTAAAGGTGAAAGATGCCGCTTTTTCTTCCATGATTGCCATTCCGATGGTGCAAAGGGATGAATTAAAGGGTTTTGCTGTTATTTTGCATAGTGAACCCTATGCGTTCACGTTTGAAATGTTTAAATTGATGCAGTCGCTCATTCACCATTCAACGCTTGCATTAATGAACTCCATGCTGAGAGAAGAACTTGAACTGCTTGTGATTACAGACCACCTTACAAAACTTTATTCCCGCAATTATCTGGATGATTCGGTGCAGCACTCTCTTAAAACAGACAGACAGGGAGCACTTATCTTAATGGATATTGATGATTTTAAAGCCGTTAATGATACGCACGGACATCAGACAGGGGACGATGTGTTAATTCAGGTGGCCGGCATCATTATGAACAGCATCAGAAAGAATGATGTTGGAGCCAGATGGGGCGGTGAGGAGCTTGCCGTTTACTTGCCTCAGGCTGACCCTCATTTTGGCATCGAACTTGCGAACCGCATCGTTGAGTCTGTAAAGAATGAGACCTTTCCGTCTGTTACCATTTCGTGCGGCGTCGCACACTGGACGGCAGAGGATCCTGAATCACTCAAAAGAATGATAAGAAGAGCGGATCAGGCACTTTACAAAGCAAAAGAAAACGGAAAGAACTGCGTTGTCTTTCATGAAGAATCAGAGGTCGTGCACGAGACCTCCTGACGCTTCTTTTTTTATGACAATAAGAAAGCGCTTTCAAAATAAGCTGGTTTATCATATGATATGTAAGGCAGCAGCTTAAGGGGGAAAAGACATGGGGAAGGAATATCAATTTGAAACAAAGGTGATTCACAGTCAGGAAAAGATGAAAGATCCATATAACAGTCTGGCTCCGCCGCTTTATCAAACGGCCACTTTTGTTTTTGACAGGGCGGAAATAGGCGAGCAGAGATTTGCAGGAGCAGAAGAAGGACATATTTATTCAAGGCTCGGCAATCCGACGGTTCAGCTGGCTGAACAAAAGATTGCGTCGCTTGAAGGAGCAGAAGCAGCACTTGCTTTTGGATCAGGCATGGGAGCGGTTTCTGCCGTTATGATGTCAATGGTGAGAACAGGTTCTCACATTCTTTGCTCAAAAGGGATCTACGGCTGTACGTTTGGTCTTTTGAACATGCTGAAAGAAAAGTTTGGCGTGACGTATTCGTTTTCTGAGCTTGCTTCAAAAGAAGAGATTGAAAAAGAGATTAGACCGGAAACTGCCTTTATTTATATTGAAACGCCAATTAATCCGACGATGCAAATCATCAGTCTTCAAACCGTTGCAGAAGCTGCTAAAGCTCATGGGCTTCGCGTCGTGGTTGACAATACGTTCTGTTCGCCGTACCTTCAGCAGCCGCTTTCTCACGGCTGTGATATTGTTCTTCACAGCGCCACGAAATACATCAGCGGGCATGGAGATGTGATCGGCGGGTTTGCTGCCGGGGATAAAGGGTACATTCAAAAGCTTGCTATGACAGAAAGGAAAGATATCGGGGCCATTATGTCTCCGTTTGATGCATGGCTTTTGCTTAGAGGGCTGAAGACTCTCCCAGTCAGAATGGACCGGCATTGTGAGAGTGCTGCTGAAATTGCCGGGAGATTGCTGAAGCATCCTGCAGTCGGGCAGGTGGTGTATCCATTTATCGGTGACTCTGAGGAAACGCGTATTGCCAGAAAGCAAATGAAAAAAGGCGGCGGACTGATTTCTTTCACGTTAAAAGAAGAGAGCAAATTGGAGGTTCAGCGATTTATGAACGCGCTGAATCTTATAAAAATCGCTGTAAGTCTGGGTGATGCGGAGAGTCTGATTCAGCATCCTGCCACTATGACCCATTCGGTTATTCCAGAATCGGAAAGGCAGGAGATGGGCATCAGCGACAATCTTGTGCGGCTGTCTGTCGGCCTTGAAAATGTGGAAGACATTTGGAATGATCTGAGTCAGGCTTTGGATGCTTTATAAAAAAAGGCCCAAGGGGTTCTCAGACCTCTCGGGCATTTTGTCATACTTTTAAAAGTGGAAAACTCATAGAAATTCAATAAGTGTTTCCGTGAACTTCTCCAAATACTTTTGGTCAAGCTCACTGAATCTGTCTTTAATTGGACTGTCAATATCAAGGACGCCGATTAACTCCCCGTCCTTCACCATCGGGACGACGATTTCAGACTGAGATGCTGCATCACACGCGATGTGTCCCGGAAAAGCATGAACATCCGCCACTCTCTCCGTTTTGCGGTTAAGAGCAGCGGTCCCGCAGACGCCTTTTCCGACAGGTATTCTGACGCACGCCGGCAATCCCTGATACGGGCCAAGAACAAGCTCGCTTTCTTTGTAAAGATAAAAACCGACCCAATTGATCTCCTCAAGAAACTGGTTTAATAGAGCCGACGCATTGGCCAGATTGGCAATGGCATCTTTTTCTCCATGCAGCAAAGCCTTCAGCTGCTTAATGAGCATTTCGTAATTTTCTTCTTGTTTTCCGCTGTAATTTTCGACATGAAACACGATATTTCCCCACCTTTGTGTATTTTTCACGCGTTTATAAGCGTGCGGACAAACTTTGTCGAGAAAAGAATAGAGGATATTCTCCTATTTTCTTGAATGTACAAAGTAATGATGAAAGGGGTGAGATTTATGCCAGTGCAGCCGAACGCCTCCAATCAAACGAAAGAAAAGATCATCGATGCAGCTGTAGCACTGTTCAACACACAGGGCTTTAACGGCACATCCGTGAGGGAAATTGCCAAAAAAGCGAATGTCAATGTTGCTCACATCTCCTATTACTTTAATGGAAAGGGCGGCCTTCTGGAATACTTGGTTTCAAAGTATTATGAAGGATACCTTTCAGTCATTGAAACAGGCTATCTCCGCCTGAGCCGTGAAACACCAAAAAACTGCCTGCTTCTCTTGATTGGGGATATTCTAAACTATCAGCATGAAAACCGTCAACTTGCACGATTTGTTCTGAGAGAAGTAACCCTCGACTCTATGTTGATCAGAGAAGTGATGACAACGTATCTCACAAAAGAGAAGTACTTTTTTAAAGCCATTCTTGAAGAGGGCATCCTCTCCGGACAGTTCCGGAAAGCACCGATGGCCCACATTCTTGTACAGCTGAAGAGCCTTCTGAACATGCCGTACCTTCAGCCGCAATATATGAGCGAAGTCCTCTATATTCAAACACATGAAATCTACTTCGTGAAACAGTATTTTCACGAAATCGAAATCTGGATTGACCATCTTTTATGCGATCCGTCAAAGAAGGAAGCGATTGTGTAAGGAATCCTTCCAAATCAGACAAGGGCCTCCTCATAATGAAAATAGTGTGCTCCAACATCCTTTGCACTATGGGCATCAGACCCGTATATGAGAGGGATGTTTTGTTTTTGTGCCTCCCTGATCATCCATCCGTCAAGATAGAGCACGCCGCAAAGTTCTTTTCTGAGTCCTGCTGTATTAAAATCGAGTTCCATCCGGTTCTTTTTAACAGCAGAAAGAAGGGACAGCTGCAGGTCTTTTAAGTCAAACTCAGCCGGAAATGCTCTCTGGAATTTTTTTATAAGCGTCAGATGTCCAAGCCTGCCCGGCTTATAAGGACCAAGCTCTGATTGAACTGCAGCAAGCAGAGTCTCATAGTAAAGTTCATGCAGCTTCCTTACGCCGCCGGCCGATTCAGCCATTTTTAAAAAGGTGTCACTGTCAAAATCAAGGCATTGATACTCAGTGCCGGGTTTCAGAAAATGAACAGACAGAATCCCGTCATCCATGTACGGGCCATAGTCGTTTAAAAAGCGTTCTGTCCCTTTTTCATAACCGCGGATAAAGTCCACTTCAAAGCCGAGATTAATTTTTATATTTCCGTCAAAGGACTTTTTCACTGCAGTGACCCGGGTAATATAATCCTCCAATTTAGCCCGGCTCATAGCGCTGTCGCTCCCTGGAACAGGATCAATGAACCCTTCCGGAAGAGGGGCATGCTCTGTAAAAGTCAGCTCCTCAAATCCTTCACTCAAAGCCCTTTCAACATACATTTCAAGGCTGTCATCAGAGCCGTGCGGGCAAAATGGCGTATGTACATGTCCGTCTTTTTTTCTCATGCAGAAAATCCCCTCTCAAGTACCGCGAAATATGGCGATAAATTGTGCAAAAAAATTTAAAATACCGGTCAAAAATTGTCGTTTACATGGTATCATAAATACAATGAAAAAACATTTAACCGTATAATGAACTGATTACATATGAAAATTCGACAATCGTTACTTACATTCATATAAATATATTATACCTTGTTATGACGATTTGCTGGAACACAACGAGGGGGCTCACTATGGAAGTCGTTATTGGACTTATTGTCATTTTGCTGGTTTTATTTGGAGTCGGCTACGCAATCAGAAGAAATATTTACAAAGAAGTAGACCGGCTGGAAGCCTTGAAAATCGAAATTATGAACCGGTCGATTGCAGATGAGCTTTCAAAGGTCAAAGATTTAAAGATGACAGGACAGGCGGAAGAATTATTTGAGCGGTGGAGAAAAGAGTGGGACGAGATCCTGACAGCCCAGCTTCCGGAAGTAGAGGAGCTCCTGTTTGATGCAGAGGATTACGCAGACAAGTACCGCTTTTCAAAATCGAAAAAAGTGCTTGAACATATCGAGAAAACGCTTAAGCTTGTTGACGAATCAATTGAAATCATCATCTCTGAAATTGATGAACTGATTACAAGTGAAGAGAAAAACAGCACAGAAATCGAAGAGGTAAGAATACAGGTCAAAAAAGCGAAGAAGACCCTGCTTGCGCACAGCCATACCTTCGGAAAGTCGCATGCGGCGCTTGAAATCAGGCTTGCAGAAATCACTGAGGCGCTTAAGCAGTTTGAAACGGAAACAGAAGAAGGGAATTACCTTGCAGCACGTGAAATCCTTCTGGGGCAAAAGGACGAGATCCATATTCTCCTTGAGAAGATTGACGAAATTCCAAAGCTGCTCGCAGAATGTCAGACTGTCATTCCAAATCAGCTTTCAGAGCTGTCTGACGGCTATCAGGAAATGCTTGATAACGGATTCCACCTGAAGCATATCCAGCTTGAGACAGAGCTTGAAAAAATGAACAAACAGCTGGAGGCGTATATGGCCCTTCTTGCTCAAGGCGAGACTCTCGAAGTAAAAGAAAATATAGAAGAGATGCAGGAAGCGATTGATACTTTTTACGACTTGCTTGAAAAAGAAGTACTCGCCCATCATTTCGTCCAGACCGCTGCTGTAAAAATAGATGAGCAGCTTGCAGATCTTCTTAAAAAGCGTCAGGAAACAGAAGAAGAAGCGGAACTTGTCAAAGAAAGCTACCAGATTTCAGAAGTGGACCTTGACCGCCGCCGTAAGATTGAAAAACAGATTTCAGCGCTGTGCAAACAGTTTTCTCTTATCCAGAACAAGCTTCAGTCCGAACAGCTGGCCCATTCCATTTTGAAGGAAGAGCTCGAACAGCTCCAAAGACAAATCGAAGAAGTGCGTGCAGAGCACCAGGAGTTCAGTGAAATGCTCCGTGCACTGAGGAAAGAAGAAAGAGAAGCGCGGGCAGCCCTTGCTGAAGGAAGAAAACAGCTTTATGATGCAAGCCGGAAGATTCAAAAAAGCAACGTTCCGGGACTGCCGCCAAATCTTGCAGAACTTTTGAAAGAAGCGAAGCGTTCTCTCGCAGACGCAGGCCGAAAGCTTGAAGAAATCCCGCTTAATATGATCGATGTTAATCGTATCCTTGAAGAAGCGACTGCTCATATTGAAATTTTTTCAAGACAGTCAGACGAAATGATTGAACAAGTCTACCTGACAGAGAAAGTCATTCAGTACGGCAACAAGTACAGGAGAAGAAATGGTACGCTTGCTGAACAGCTGAAAGAAGCGGAGGATCACTTCCGCAATTATGAATATACAAAGTCGCTCGATAAAGCAGCTGCAGCCTTGGAACAGGTTGAGCCTGGCTCGCTGTCAAAGCTTCAAAGCATGCTGGAAGAACAGACGTCCAAATAAAAAAGATCCCGCACCTTCAACGGTGCGGGATCTTTTTTATTTGTTACTTTCTCCGGCTGTCTGGTGAAGCTGGTGCCGTTCTGAACGAGGAATAGACATATCCCAGAACGCCGCCGACTGCAGCAGGGACTATAAAGCCAATACCGTATTCAAACAATGGAACATTCCCTTTCATCCAGGCGTCCAGTCCTGCTGGAAGAAGTCCTCCCGCTTTTAGACCGTCAGCGACGCTTATCACAAATGTAAAAAGCAGGCTTCCAAGATAAACTTCGTTTGCCCCCCTGAAATAGGAGTGGAAGAAAGATAAAGCAATCAGCACAATGGCAAGAGGGTACAACGCCACCAGAACAGGAACAGAAAACGAAATCAGCTTTGTTAATCCGGCGTTTGCCACTGTCATACTGAACAGGCAAATGATTAAGGTAATCGTTTTATAAGACAGACTTGGGAAAATTTTCGAAAAATAATTGCCGCAGGAAGAAACGAGTCCGATACTTGTAGTCAGGCATGCAAACAGGATGGCCGTCCCAAGGACTGCATTTCCAAAAGATCCGAATAAGTAATGAACAGATTCAGATAAAATAGCTCCGCCGTTATCAAGGTATCCAACTTTTGAGACGCTTGTAGCGCCTAGATAGGCCAATGAAATATAGACAAGCATGAGTCCGGCAGCAGCAATTAGCCCTGAGTTCAAGCAAATTTTTGCTATTTGGGATCTGTCCGTAACTCCCTTGTCTTTCACCGCATTGATGACAACAATTCCGAAAACCAGTGCCGCAAGTGTGTCCATGGTCAAGTAGCCTTCAAGAAACCCTTTGAAAAACGCGCCGTTCTCGTACTCTTTCGTGGGACTTTCAAACGTTCCAAGCGGAGAAATCAGCATTTTCACTGTAATCAGGGCAAGTACTAAAAGCAGCACCGGCGTAAGCAGTTTACCGATTGTATCAACTAGTTTGGTAGGGTTCAGTGACAGCCAGTACGTTACTGCAAAAAAGACCAGCGTGAAAAGAAACAGGATCCAGCCGTTCCCGCTCAATGACTCCGGCAAATATGGAATCACTCCAATTTCATATGTGACGGTCGCCGTTCTGGGAATCGCAAAGATTGGGCCAATTGCAAGATAGAGAACAAAAGGAAAGAAGAATCCAAACAGCGGATGGACTCTGCCGGCAAGCGACTGAATATCACTGCCGGACAGCCCGATGGCAATGACTCCAAGAAGCGGAAGTCCCACACCTGTAATAAGGAAGCCTATAATCGCCGTCCACATGTGATCTCCTGAGAGCTGCCCCAGTGCCGGAGGGAAAATCAGGTTCCCTGCGCCAAAAAACAAGGCAAACAGCATCAGTCCTATAACAAATGTTTCTTTTATGGTTAACGATTTATTCGACATCAAAAAATCCCCCTGAGATATACGTACTAACAATGTATCCGTTTACATCCTATCACATCCGCCGAAAAATTTGTCGAAAAATGTGATTAAATCAATTTTTATTATATTCTAAAAATTAAATCTGTCAAATGTTATTTGAAAGATTTCTTATTTCATCAAACTGTGTTATTATGATTGTTTGTTTCGTGCAAACTATTAAGATTGAGGATATCATCCTCGTTTGTACACAGGAGGAGCAGGAAATGATTTACCTGGACAATAGCGCTACAACAAAACCATACGATGAAGTATTGCACGCTTTCTCACAAGTTGCAACCCGGTTTTTTGCCAATCCTTCCTCCCTGCACAGCCTGGGAGCTGAAGCGGAAAAGGTTCTCACGCAGGCAAGAAGGCAGACAGCCATGCTTTTAGGTGCCGAAGAAAACGAAGTCATATTTACTTCAGGCGGCACTGAAGGGAACAATCTGGCAGTCAAAGGGTTAGCTCTTGCGCGAAAACATCATGGAAAACACATCATCACAAGCAAGATTGAGCATCCCTCAGTCATTGAAAGCATCAAGCAGCTGCAGGAACACTTTGACTTTGACGTTACATACCTGCAGCCGGATGAGTACGGGATGATCACAATAGAAAAGGTAGAAGAAGCCATTAGACCTGACACGATCTTGGTGTCAATCATGCATATAAATAATGAGGTTGGGACCATTCAGCCTGTTGAACAAATAGGAGAAATGCTTGAGGCGTACCCGAGAATCGCATTTCATGTGGATGCTGTCCAGGGAGCAGGAAAGGTTCCATTGTCGCTTGAACATATTGATTTGTGCACCATATCAGGCCATAAATTCCATGGTTTGAAAGGATGCGGTGCCCTTTATATGAAAAAAGGGGTAAAGCTTTTGCCGATGCTCTCAGGAGGCGATCAGGAAATGCAGGCACGCTCCGGAACGGAAAGTGCTGCTCTTGCTGCATCGATGGCAAAAGCACTAAGAATGTCGACTGAACGGTACAAATCGAACCGGGAAAAGATGAAACGTCAAAAGCATTTCCTATTTAAGGGGCTCGCAAATATGGAAACGGTCCAGATCAACACGCCTGGCGGGCAGTCGGCCGACCATATTATCAACTTTTCCGTGCCGGGTACAGAGGCTGAAGTTCTATTGCGGATGCTTGAACAGGAAGAGATTTACGTCTCCACCACCTCGGCCTGCTCTTCAAAGCGAAAGCGCAGCAGCACAGTGCTGCTTGCGATGGGAAAAAGCGGGTCAGCTGCTTCAAGCTCCATCAGGGTGAGCCTTTCGTACGACACAGAAGATAAAGACCTGGAGCGGTTTTTAACCGTTTTAGAAGCATCTGTAAAAAAACTAGTGAAACTTGCGAGGTAGTTTTATGAAGTATGAGCACATTATGGTAAGGTACGGGGAAATTACCACTAAAGGAAAAAACAGAAGATGGTTCGTAAACTGTCTGAAGCAAAACCTCAAATCGGTGCTGTCTGATTATCCTGCACTGGGATACTGGGGCAACCGCGACCGGCTTTATATCAACTTGAACGGGGAAAATCACGAGGGGATTCTTGAGAAGCTTCCGCTCGTATTCGGCATTCACTCCTTCAGTCTTGTATTGAAGACGAAAAGAGAACTGGAAGAAATCAAAAATGGTGCTCTCGCTTTAATAGAAGGCCAATACAAGGCAGGAGACTCGTTCAAAATTTCTGCTAAAAGAGCGGATAAAACATTTCCATTGCTGACAAATGAAATTAATTATGAAGTAGGCAGCCATATATTGAAAAATACTGACGGACTGACTGTAGATGTACACAGCCCGGATATTGACGTAAGGGTTGAGGTCCGCGGGGAAGCAGCCTACCTGTCTTCCAAAGACTACGAGGGCATCGGCGGATTGCCGGCAGGTGCAAGCGGTAAAGCCGTTTTGATGCTTTCAGGAGGAATTGACAGTCCTGTAGCCGGCTATTTTGCGATGAAAAGAGGGATAGAGCTTGAAGCTGTCCACTTTTTCAGCCCGCCGTACACAAGTGAGCGGGCAAAGCAAAAGGTGATTGATCTTGCCCGCAGGCTTACTGTTTTCGGGGGCAGAATCAGATTGCATATCGTTCCTTTTACAGAGATACAAGAAGCGATTCAAAAGCAGGTTCCTGAAAGCTATGTCATGACTTCCACGCGCAGGATGATGTTGCAAATAGCCGATAAGATACGGGAGAAGCATGACGCGCTTGCCATTGTGACAGGAGAGAGTCTCGGGCAGGTGGCAAGCCAGACGCTTGAAAGCATGTATGCCATTAACGACGTGACGAACACGCCTATCATCAGGCCGCTGATTGCCTCTGACAAAAAAGATATCATCTCTCTTGCAAAGCAGATCGGCACGCATGATACATCCATCTTGCCATATGAGGACTGCTGCACCATTTTTACGCCTCCATCACCGGCAACGAAGCCAAAGCTTGAGAAAGCGCAGCGTTTTGAAAGCTTTCTTGATTTTGAGCCGATGATTTTAAAAGCTGTTGAACGGACTGAATTAGTGGAATTGTCTGCTGCTTCTGAAGAAGAATTCGATGAATTCTTTTAATGAAAGGAAATTGTGAACAATTACCAAATTAAGTTTGTATGAAGCCATGTGTTTTTACACAATCTATACTCACAAGGAGGTGAAAACACATGGCAAACAACAGCTCAAACCAACTAGTAGTACCAGGCGCACAACAAGCGATCGACCAAATGAAATACGAAATCGCTTCTGAGTTCGGAGTGAACTTAGGACCTGAAACAACTGCTCGTGCTAACGGTTCTGTTGGCGGTGAGATCACTAAACGTCTAGTATCTTACGCTCAACAAAACATGGGTGGATTTTCAAAATAACCTGAACTAAATAGATATGGCTACGAAGGGTGGGGATCATACCCCGCTCTTTTCTTTGCCCTTTTTTGCTCTATGAGCAATTCATATAGAGGAGGCTGCCAAACATGACAAAAAACAACCGCACTGAGTTTTCTGAGGGACCGGAACAGAACCAAAAGCTTCAAAAGTCAAGAAAGCAAGGCAGAAAACGAAGAAACGAACCTAAAAATGCAGTAGAATCAAATGAACAGAGTTAAGACAGGACACGGATTCTATCCGTGTCTTTTTTTAATTTTAAAAAAGGAAGTTATTTTGTAATAATATTCAAAAATGTTAAATTATTATGTATAATCGAATAGAAAGTACAAGGAGGGGTCACTGATGCTGAGAAATGAACTAATTGCGCCAGAAATCTACAATTTAGTAGAAGAAGTTGAAAAACACGCAAAAGATGCAAACCGGGTCGCTCTTAAATGGGAAAATGAGCAGGGAGAAAAACAGGAACTTACATACGGACAGCTTCTAGACAGAGCGAACAGAATTGGAAGCGCTTTACTTAGTAAGGGCCTCAAGCAGGGAGATAAAATTCTTGTCATTATTCCGAGGTTTCCAGAAGCTTATGCGGTTTACTTGGGAGCTCTTAAAGCAGGCTTTGTTGTCATACCAAGCTCAGAAATGCTGCGCACCAAGGATCTTCAATACCGGGTGACCCACGGAGATGTGAAAGCCATCATTTCATACACCGACTTTACTGCGGAATGCAGCGGGATTAAAGAATATGACAGCCTGCATAAATTTGCTGTCGGAGGGACTTCAGAAGGCTGGTACAGTCTTGAAGAAGAGGCTGCCGGGCAGTCAGGCGATCTCAAGATGGCAGAAACAAAGAGAGACAGCCACGCTTTCTTGTCCTACACATCCGGAACAACCGGCAATCCAAAAGGCGTCGTTCATACGCACGGCTGGGCTTTTGCCCATCTTAAAACCGCTGCAAGCAATTGGCTCAGTATTGAAGAGAACGATGTTGTCTGGGCGACGGCGGGACCAGGCTGGCAAAAATGGATCTGGAGCCCGTTCTTATCGGTTCTTGGATCAGGGGCAACGGGACTTGTGTACAACGGCCGCTTTGAACCTAAGAAGTATCTGCAGCTGCTTCAGGATTATAAAGTAAACGTACTTTGCTGTACTCCTACAGAGTATCGCCTGATGGCCAAAGTGGACAATCTGAAGGATTATTCTCTTCCTGAGCTGCACAGCGCCGTTTCAGCAGGTGAACCGCTCAACCGTGAAGTGATTGATACGTTCAGAAATTACTTTGGCATAGAAGTAAGAGACGGCTACGGCCAGACTGAAAATACACTGCTCGTCGGCGTGATGAAAGGAATGCAGCTGAAGCCTGGCTCTATGGGCAAGCCGACGCCGGGCAATAAAGTGGAAATCATCAATGAGGACGGAGACATCTGTGCGGTTGGTGAAGTCGGCGACATCGCTGTGCATGTTGATACTCCTGCCCTGTTCAAAGAATACTACAAAGATGCCGAGCGGACTGCCATGCAGTTCAGAGGAGACTACTATATTACAGGTGACCGCGCCAGAAAGGATGAAGACGGCTACTTCTGGTTTGAAGGCAGAAGAGACGATATCATCATCAGCTCAGGCTATACAATCGGACCGTTTGAAGTTGAAGATGCGCTCGTCAAGCATCCTTTCGTCAAGGAATGCGCGGTTGTCGCAAGTCCAGATGAGCTTCGCGGAAGCATCGTAAAAGCATTTGTCGTGCTTCAGGAGGAAGTGGATGCCTCCTCACCGGATTTGATTCCAGCTCTTCAGGATCATGTCAAAGAACTGACAGCACCTTACAAATATCCGCGTAAAATTGAATTTGTCGAGGAACTGCCAAAAACGACGTCAGGCAAAATCAGACGGATTGAGCTCAGACAGCGCGAGCTTGCAGAAGCTTAAATTCAGTGAAAACCAGACAGGAGCTCTCTGTCTGGTTTTTCCATGCTCTGAATGATACCATAGATTCAAATGAATGAGCTGGAGGAATGAGAACGTGGGCACGCTTTGGTTCGGCGGGAACATTTACACTTTAATAGAAGAAAGAGATACAGTTGAAGCGGTCTATACAGAAAATGGCTTCATTAAAGAAACGGGGGACCTGGCAAAACTCCGGTCTTTATATCCCGGGGCAACAGAAATGAATTTAGACGGACATACGATGCTGCCGGGTTTTACAGACAGTCATATGCATGTGATTGGCCATGGCGAAAAGCTGATGCACCTTGATTTTTCAGAAATGGCTTCTTCAGAGGAAGTGCTCGATAGCTTGCGCGAGCGTGCAAAGACTATTCAGCACGGTGAGTGGATTATCGGAGAAGGGTTTAATGAAAACCAATTTCCTGACCGCAAAATCCTTCACAGAAGAGAGCTTGATGACATTTCAGAGGTTCATCCCATCTTAATTAAACGTATCTGCCATCATGCCGTCATTGTGAATACAAAAGCTATGGAGCTGGCAGGTATTTCTGCAGCAACTCCTGACCCGGAAGGCGGCGTGATTGTCCGGGATAAGGACGGAGATCCGACGGGCTATATGCATGATGGGGCCCAGGAGCTTGTTTTTCAGGCGCAGCCGCAGGTTTCAAAGGAATATTTACATAAAGCATTGCTGAAATCGATCGAGGACTGCCATAAAAAAGGTCTTGTTGGAGGACATACCGAAGATCTGTCTTACTACGGCAGCCTGGAAAATGTTCTTGGCGCATTTGACTCAGTGATTAATGGAGAAAAGAAAAAGTTTAGAGCGCATCTTCTTGTTCATCACCATATAACAGATGAATTTCAGCAGAAAGAGCGGGATTTGGGGCCGTTTATCGAATTCGGCGCAATGAAGCTATTTGCCGATGGTGCACTTGGGGGAAGAACGGCTCTCTTAAGCGAGCCTTATGAAGATGATCCCGGAACAAATGGCGTCAGCATCCACTCAGATGAAGGGCTTCACAGCCTGATTCAAAAAGCCAGAGGGTATGGCATGGAGGCTGCCATTCACACGATTGGCGACCTCGCCTTTGAAAAAACGCTTGATGCAATTGAGGCGAATCCTCCCCGTCAAAAGCATCAGCACGACCGGCTGATTCACGCTCAAATTCTGAACGCGGAACTGATTGAACGTGTAAAGAAACTCCCTGTTATTCTCGACATTCAGCCCAGATTTTCATCAAGTGACTTTCCATGGGTGATGGACCGCATCGGACGGGATAAAATAAAGTACTGCTACGCCTGGAAAACGCTAATTAAAGAAGGCGTGAAATGTGCAGGGGGATCTGATGCGCCGATTGAACCGATCGATCCCCTCCTTGGAATTTACTCAGCTGCAAAAAGAGAGAGCATTTACGACGGGCAGGTCTATCTTCCAGAAGAGAGATTGTCGGTATATGAAGCGGTGGAGCTATACACTAAAGGGAGCACGTATGCCGTGCATCATGAACATGAATACGGCTGCATCGCAAAAGGCTACACCGCAGACTTTACCGTCCTGAGCAGGGATATCTTTGAAGAAGATGCCCTTCTTGAGACCGAAGTGGTTATGACGGTTGTTGATGATACGGTTGTGTATGAGAAGAAGTGAATGAACGCTGGATTAGAAGGTAATAAAAAACGCCTGGTTTTCCAGGCGTTTTTTTATTGCTGCTTTGCAGTTCATTCAATCGCTTCATCAATTGAAAAAGGTTGCTATTCTCTCTCCGTTTGCAAAAACACCTGATGAAAAGAAAAGAAAAGTGAGCAGTAGAAAATGCGTTTTTTTCAATTTGATTTTCTTCCTGTAATACATGTTTGTCAAGATGACTGCGGAAAAGTAAACAAAACCTGCCGCAGCGGTAATGAAAAGAAAAGGAATCAATAATCCTTTTTCCAATGTCGGATCTAATGTATAGCCCAGAGCTTCACTCACATAAAGGAAGAGTATAACAAATAAGACAAACATGTATTGAAAGACGGAACCGAAGAGGAAATTGGAGACAGCGTGCAAAACAAATTTTGAAATTCCGTTCATCCTCCTCTGGCGGTTATTATGGAGCGGCAAGATGCCAAAATACTGCCATGTAAATCAGCAGTAGCCGAATATAGGGATGCAAAAAGCCGAAATGCTGCCCTATAAATTAGGAGTAGCCGAATATAGGGATGCAAAAAGCCGAAATGCTGCCCTATAAATCAGTAGGAGCAGAATATAGGGATGCAAAAAGCCGAAATGTTGCCATATAAATTAGGAGTAGCAGAATATAGGGATGCAAAAAGGAAAAATACTGCCCTATAAATCAGCAGTAGCAGAATATAGGGATGCAAAAAGCCGAAATAATACCCTGTATTTCATCAATCACGAAATACAGGGTAATAAAACCAGAATGCCAATCTGTCATTCCTCCACAGTCATTAGCTTAAGTGGTGTCCAGCTCCATCGCCTAACTCCTCGGTCAGAACGGCTCCGCCGTAAAAAGCAAAACCGGCTTTTTCCGTCGGATCCTTTTCTGCCCTTCGGAGCTGACCAAGGCGATTCCGCATTTCGTGGTGTCCAGCTCCGCCTCCCAGCCCTTCCGTCAGAACAAAATCCCCGCAAAAGTCAAACCCGGACTTTTCCGGTGATTTCTTTTCTGCCTGTCAGGGCTAAACGGAAGGCTCCGCTTTTCTCGGTGTCCAGCTCCATCGCCCCAACTCCTCTGTCAGAACGGAACCGTCGGCAAAGGCAAATAGCGCCTTTACCGCCGTTTCCTTATCTGACTCCCGGAGCTAAACGGGCGATTCCGCTTTTCTTTATAAAAACGTCCGCTTCACTTTTTCCCAGAAGGAATTGTCTTTAAGCTTAACGGTTTTAATCATGGACGGGCTTAGGGAAAGCTCGACGTTTTCAACGTGGCGGATGCTCAGGGCATCGTTGTCCATGCCGATGACAGGGTGGTCATTGCCGTCCTGAACGATTTTCAGTGTAAGCTTTCTGTCTCCGCTTAAGATAAACGGGGAACCGAGTGTCCTGTATTTATTGTTGTTCAAAGAGGCAAGCTCGCTTACTTGCAGACATGGCAGAAGCGGGTCAACCACTGCTCCCTGAACGGATTTGTTATAGGCCGTGCTGCCTGTTGGCGTAGAGATGATCATGCCGTCGCCTCTGAATGTTTCAAAGTGAAGGTTATCAATAAAGACGTCAATAACAAACGTTTTGATGATGCCGGAGCGGATAGAGCATTCGTTCAGGCACTGGAAGGATGTATGGCCGTCAACGGTTACATTCAGGATCGGGTAACGTCTTACCTCCACTTGAGCCTCCTTCATGGCCTCAATCATTTTATCTGTTTCTTCAATTTTAAAATCACAGTAAAGGCTTACAGTTCCTTTTACGGAAATTCCTGCATACAGGCAGTCTTCTCTGAATCCGGTTTTTCTGACAGCCTGAAGGAATGTGCCGTCCCCGCCAATGCTGACAATGATGTTAGCCTGTTTTGCATCCTGCACAACTGTAAATCCATTTTCGGAAGCGAGGGAAGTAAGCCCTTCCACTTTATGTACTAAATCATCCTGTTTTTTGTAGAAAAAGTAAACATTGCGCCGATTATCTGTCATGGTGATCCTCCTTAATGTTGGAAAAGTTACACATTCCTAGAAAATGGTGTTACAATACTTTATGGTGTTTAGTTTACCATTTTCATCTTAAATATTAAAATAATTGCACGTGCCAGGCTAAAGGTTTTTCGGCCTGCAGAAACTGTTTTAGGAGGAATCAGCATGAATGGGAAACGATGGGGGGCACTTGTCACCGCAGCTGTTCTGTTCGGAGTATCCGTTGTGATCAGCTTGACAAGTATGGCTTTGGCCAACAGCAATGCCTTTACAGATGCACTTTCAGCAAATGAAGAATTTGCAGAGACGGTGCTTGAAGCAGGAAATGAATCAGACAAAATCGTCGTCCTTGAAGTGAACGGCGTGATTCAGGACACGGGTGAAAATGTGACGTCTTTTTTTGAGACGGCAGGCTACAATCATCAGCAGTTCCTGAAAATGATTGATGCTGCAGCGGAAGACAACAATGTCAGCGGCATTATGCTCAAAGTGAATTCTCCGGGCGGAGGAGTTGTGGAGAGTGCGGAAATACATAAACATTTGATGGATGCAAAAGAAAAGCATGACAAAAAGATCTATGTGTCAATGGGAACGACAGCTGCTTCAGGAGGCTATTATATCTCTGCCCCTGCCGATAAAATTTACGCAGCCCCGGATACTTTAACCGGTTCGCTTGGCGTCATCATGCAGGGAGTGAATTACAGCGGCCTTGCTGAGAAATACGGCGTGAAGTTCGAAACGATCAAGAGCGGGGAGTTTAAAGATATCATGTCTCCTTCCCGGGAAATGACAGCTGAAGACCGCAAAATCCTTCAGGCAATGGTTGATAATGCGTACAGCGGATTTGTCGACGTTATTGCAGGCGGGCGCGGGATGTCAGATGCAGAAGTAAGAAAAATTGCAGACGGCCGTATTTATGATGGGCGCCAGGCAAAAGAGCTGAACTTGATTGATGAACTGGGATACTCTGATGATGCCTTAAAAGGCATGAAAAAAGATTTGAAGATCGACGGTGCACAGGTAGTCGAGTATGAAATGAATGCCGGACTTGATTCACTGCTGTCACTTGGCGCAACAAAAGTGTTCAGCGAGGAATTTGAGCTGATGGGCTTATACCGTTTCTTCTCGCAGTCGAATTCACCGAGAATGATGTATTTGTACTCAGAATAAAAGGAGGGTTTGCAGATGGATGCTACGTTTGAAGAAAACAGCCAAACCCGGGAGCAGCCTCTTTATCACCTAGAAGAAATGGATGTCCACTACGCCGGCTTCTGGCTTAGATTCTGGGCGTATCTGATTGATATCATTGTCATTTGGAGCATCAACCGGATTGTCTTTCATCCGCTTTTTACATGGCTGGATATTCCAGTATCGAAAACGTTTATTTTTTCTCCGATCGCGATTTGTTCCGCGGCCGTCTTTTACGCGTATTTTGTCCTGATGACGAAATTTCTCGGGCAAACTCTCGGTAAAATGGTGCTTGGTCTGAAAGTGATTTCTGTTAAACAGGAAAAACTGACATGGAGCACCGTTCTGTTCAGAGAGTTTATCGGGCGATTTATTTCAAAGTTCACGTGGATCGGCTACGCAGTCGCAGCATTCACTCCAAAGAAACAGGGAGTGCACGATTTGTTTGCAGATACAGCCGTTGTAACTGAATATCTGAGAAAAAGCGAAAGAACCCTTGCTCCGGCAAGGACACAATAAGCTTTGAGGAAATAAACCTGCGGCCGCCGCAGGTTTATTTTTTTTTGCCGAGGACGATACTGGAGGATTGAAAGGATGTGAAACAGGTGGTTTGGATATGGATTTGCGCTATTGCACTACTTTTTTTTATTACGCTTTTCTTGTTTATGAAAATAACGATTATCGCTGATATCAGACACGTGGGACACGACGATGAAATAAGCCTGAAACTTAGAGCTCTGTTTGGACTGCTGAAATACACCTATAAAATTCCTTTAATTAAAGTGGATCCTGATGGACCGAACCTGCTGCTGAAAAAAGAAAAAGCAGTCGGCGAAAATCAAAAGCCTAAGAACAGTGACGAAAAAATTTCTCCTGATGATATGCTGACCAGCATAAAGGATGTGAAAGAATTGACCGAGCACATTGTGCATCTGCATGCGATCGTGAAACGGTTTCTCGCACATATTTCCATTACGAAGTTTGAGTGGCGGTCAGAGATAGGCACAGGCGACGCCGCTGAAACAGGATTTCTTATTGGACCCGGGTGGACATTAAAAGGAGCGGCTCTCGGCATCATCAGCCATTACATGAAACTGAAGAAACCTCCCATTCTTTCAATTGAGCCGAATTTTTATCAAAAGAGTTCAAAAACGATGCTTTCATGTATGCTCCACTTTCGAACAGGGCATGCTATGTTGGCGGGACTGCGCCTGCTCAAATACTGGAGAGGCGGACGTCCAACTTTACGGGATCAGCAGTTTTCTTTTTTGTCCAAGAAAAAGAACACACCAGCTTAAAGGAGGAACCTTATTATGAGCGATCATCCAATTCAGGGCCTGATGAAAACGGCTATGGAAAATCTTAAGCAGATGATTGATGTGAACACAATCATCGGCGACCCTGTCGAAACACCTGACGGAAGCGTCATTTTGACCGTTTCAAAGGTTGGTTTCGGGTTTGCAGCAGGGGGCAGTGAATTTAATGGAACGGGTATTGAAGAAAAGAATACCGGCGGAACAGCTGGCGGTCAGCATGACCACCATAAACATCCGTTTGGCGGCGGAAGCGGCGGCGGAGTTTCAATCACGCCGATTGCCTTTCTCATTGTCGGCCACAACGGAATTAAAATGCTTCATTTAGATGAAAGCACACACCTGTACGAACGAATTCTCGATACGGCTCCACAGGCAGTGGAAAAAATCCAGGGAATCTTCAAAAAGAACAAAAATGATCACAGCCACACTGGTCATCAGCAGCAAAAAGATGATTTTGATATTTAAGCCCGGACGCCCGTCATAAAATGACAGGCGTTTTTTGTTGTAATTGTTGAACAATTTAGAGGATTGATGCCCTTATCCGTTGCAACAGCGCCTGATTCAGGCTATATTTACACTGTACATATTTTCGGAGGAGGAATATTAAATGGCGTCTATTACATTCAAGCAAAATCCGGTAACACTTATTGGAAACGAGGTAAAAGTCGGAGATACAGCTCCAAATTTCACAGTGCTTGCCAATGATCTATCAGAAGTTTCACTGTCCGATTCAAAAGGACAAGTCCGCATTCTTTCTGTCGTTCCTTCTATCGACACAGGTGTTTGTGATGCACAGACGCGCCGTTTTAATGAAGAAGCTTCAAAAATTGACAACCTGAAAGTGCTGACTGTCAGCGTCGACCTTCCATTCGCGCAAAAACGCTGGTGTGCAGCTAACGGCATCGAAAATGTCCAAACCGTTTCTGACCATCGCGACCTTTCCTTTGGCGAAGCATACGGCGTACACATCCAAGAACTCAGACTTCTTGCGAGAGCTGTATTCGTTGTCGACAGCAATGACAAAGTAACGTATGTAGAATACGTGAGCGAAGCAACAAACCATCCAGACTATGATGCTGCAATCGAAGCTGCTAAAGCTGCCAACTGATCAGTCTTCCGGAGAACCTCTTGCCCTTTGGGCAGCGAGGTTCTTTTTTTGTGCATTGAACCGAGCAGTGAAATATATAGAGCTGCCCTTCTCACACCTGAAAATAAAAATATTTGTCTACTCGGGTTTTAAGAACACTTTCCAAAATCGTCAGAGGTCAGAAAGTGTTCTAATCTGGTTATAACAGCACTTTCCACACCCGCATTAGAGGAGAAAATGTTCTAAACTTGTTTTAGCAGCACTTTTCAATGCCACAAGAGAAGAGAAAATGTTCTAATCTGGTTATAACAGCACTTTCTACAAGTATGCGAGAAGAGAAAGTGTTCTGCTTTTTGCCGCCCAGGCAATCCTGCTTGAATTATCCCCTCCTGATGAGTAGAATGAGGGATACGAACCATGAAGGAGGAAACGACCATGCAAGCCGTTTCGAATGTTGAAAAGCTGTTCACGATGATGAATGAATCAGCCGAGATTATTTCAAAAGAATGCAACCTTACATATATTGAAGCCGTAGCTGAAACCGGAGAAAATCTTTTCCAGAATGAAGTGCTGCAGGATGAAATGAGCGAGGTCACGAAAAAGAATCTTGCAAAAAAATATGAACAGGCAAACATCTCTTCTTTTCAAAAGGAAGAGATCCGCAAAGCCTTTCAGCTTGTTATTCTAAAGGGTCTTAAAGATGGCGCCCATGCCAATCACCAGATGACTCCGGATACAGTCGGGCTGTTTACAGGCTACTTGGTAAGCAAGTTTGCAGCCGGGGAAAAGAACATTTCGATTCTTGATCCTGCTGTTGGGACGGGCAACCTTCTCACGGCCGTTCTTAACCATATTGGCGGGGAGGATGTGCTGAGCTACGGTGTGGAAGTGGATGACCTCCTGATTAAGCTTGCCTACCTGAATGCCAATCTTGGAGAGCATACTGTTCAGTTTTATAACCAGGATTCTCTTGAGCCGCTCTATGTAGATCCCGTAAATTACGTCATCTGCGATTTGCCTGTAGGGTATTATCCAAATGATGTCGGTGCAGACAAATTCAAATTAAAAGCAGACAGCGGCCATTCATACTCCCATCACCTGTTTATTGAGCAGAGTCTGAACTATACAAAACCGGGCGGCTATCTTTTCTTTATTGTGCCGAATCATCTTTTTGAGTCTGCAGAAGCACCGAAGCTGAAAGCATACTTAAAGGATCATGCTATTGTTCAAGGTCTTTTGAAGCTCCCGCAGACCCTGTTTAAAGACAAGCAGCATGAAAAAAGCCTGTTTATTCTTCAAAAGAAAGGCGAAGGTGTTTCTGCACCGAAGCACGCCATGCTTGCTGAGCTGCCGAGCTTCTCTGATAAAGCAGGCATGCAGTCCATCATGAAGCAGCTTGACGGCTGGTTCAAAGAAAATAAATAACATTCAGGGACCGCTATAACGCGGTTCTTTTTTATGTCTGACAACACAAAAAGTCAGAATTAAATGAATATGAACTGTAAACGATTGCAGGGGTGAATTGCACTTGAAATGTCTGACATGCAATGTTTAAATGAGAAAGGCAGATAATATTCGGGTTCATTTGTAAAGAATAAAGAAGAAACGATTTTCTTTATTTTTTTAATACACAAACGTGTTTTTATATAAAAAGGAGCGGTAACCATTATGGCAAAAGTAATTGCAATTAATGCTGGGAGCTCTTCATTGAAGTTCCAGTTGTTTGAAATGCCTGCAGAAACAGTGCTGACAGCAGGTCTTGTTGAGCGCATCGGGCTAGACAAAGCTGTATTCACGATTTCTGTGAACGGAGAAAAACAAACAGAAACAACGGAAATTCCAGATCACGCAGTGGCTGTTAAAATTCTTCTTTCTAAGCTGACAGACCTTGGCATCATTCAATCACTTGATGAAATTGAAGGAATCGGACACCGTGTTGTTCACGGTGGCGAAAAGTTCGACGATTCCGTCCTGATTACACCGGAAACACTTGCACAAATTGAAGAGCTGTCAGAGCTTGCTCCTCTTCACAATCCGGCAAACGTTGTCGGAATCAAGGCATTTAAAGAAGTGCTTCCAAATGTGCCGGCTGTAGCCGTTTTTGACACTGCTTTTCATCAGACAATGCCTGATCAGTCTTTCCTTTACAGCCTTCCATACGAGTACTATGAAAAGTTCGGCATCCGCAAATACGGATTCCATGGTACGTCGCATAAATATGTATCAGAAAGAGCGGCTGAGCTTCTTGGCCGTCCGATCGAGCAACTTCGCCTGATTTCATGCCACTTAGGAAACGGCGCAAGCATCGCTGCTATTGAAGGCGGAAAGTCTATTGATACTTCTATGGGCTTCACACCTCTTGCAGGTGTTGCAATGGGTACGCGTTCAGGGAACATTGACCCTGCCCTTATTCCGTTCATCATGGAAAAAACAGGACACTCAGCGATTGAAGTGCTTGATATCTTGAACAAAAAGAGCGGATTGCTCGGTATTTCTGGACTGTCTTCAGACCTTCGCGACATTACAAAAGCTGCTGAAGAAGGAAACGAGCGTGCAAGAACGTCTCTTGAAGTGTTTGCAAGCAGAATTCATAAATACATCGGTTCTTATGCAGCGCGCATGTCCGGTGTAGATGCGATCATCTTTACGGCAGGAATCGGCGAAAACAGCATTGATATTCGTGAGCGCGTTCTCCGCGGTCTTGAATTCATGGGTGTTTACTGGGATCCTTCGCTGAACCAGGTGCGCGGTGAAGAGGCGTTTATCAGCTATCCTCACTCACCGGTTAAAGTCATGATCATCCCTACAAATGAAGAAGTAATGATTGCACGCGACGTAGAGCGCATTGCAAAGTAATGAAACGCAAAAGACAGCCGGCAAAATGGCTGTCTTTTTTTGCGCAAATAATGGCCATTATAGGCAATACTAAGCAGAAATGTCATGCAAAAGGAGAGCGCCAATTATGGAGTATGCCTGGCTTTCACTTGTACCGTTTCTCATCGTTATTGCTTTTTCCATATGGCTGAAGGAAATACTGCCCGGACTTGTAGCGGGTCTTATTATCGGTTCTTATCTTGTAAAACCAGACCTGCTTGGAGGGCTTGAGCAGGTTTTGAAGTATGTATTAAAAACACTTGAAGATGATACAAATATTCAGATTATCGGGTTTCTTTATTTGTTCGGCGGACTTGTCGGCATGATGAAGATCTCCGGGGGCATTAAAGGTTTTTCAGAATGGGTAGGCAAAAGGGTCAAATCAGAAAGAGGCCTTTTAAGCATGATCTGGCTGTCTTTGCCGTTTACGTTTATGATGCCGATGTTCAGGATCATGATGATCGGCCCGGTCATTAAATCGCTGATGGAAAAAAGCGAGCTTTCAAGACAAAAAGTAGGATTTACAATGGACGTTTCAACAGCCTCAACCATTGTTCTCCTGCCGGCGGGAACGGCATTTACGGGATTTATGCTGTCACTTGTAGAAGGGGGAATTGAGCGGAATCAGCTCGATCTTCCGCCATATCAAATCTATCTCCAGAGTATCCCGTTTAACTTTTTTGCCATCGCGATGCTGGTTCTTGGTCTTGTCAGCACGTTTAAAAAGCCGAAGAAAAAGCAGGATGAAAAGAAAGAAGCAGCAGAGGAACATCCCTATCATGGCATCGGGCTTAAAAAAGAGCTTGAACAAGTAGAGGCTCAGCCGTGGCACCTGATTGTGCCTTTATTCTTCCTGCTGGGTCTTTCGATGTTTCTGCTGTGGCAGGACGGGATGGAAAAAGGTGCAAAGTCCCTTTTTCAGGCATTTGCAAAAGCGGATGCCACATTTGTCATGCTGCTTGCTGTGTTTTTAACACTCGTTCTGACATTTGTGTTTTACAGCATAAGGCGTGTGCCGCTGAAAGAAACGCTCTATCACTTCTACGACGGAGGCAACCAGCTGATGCAGGCAATTATTCTTTTGATCCTTGTGTGGGCATTGTCTCTTTCTGCAGAAGATATCGGGTTTTCAGATTTTATCAGCTCAACGCTTGGAAATGTGCTGCCGGCTGCTTTTGTCCCGGCCATCATATTTTTGCTCGGTTCGGGAGTAGGGTATTTCATCGGATCCTCCTGGGGGACGTGGGGGCTGTTTATGCCTCTTGGAATGACGCTCGCAGCTGCTTCAGGAGCATCACTGCCTTTGACAGTCGGAGCGGTTTTTGCAAGCGGGGCGTTTGGGGCCATGACATCTCCGCTTGGAGATACGACAATAACAACAGCATCCATTTTGGAAATGCCGGTTGTGTCCTATGCAAGGTATAAATTGAAATTTACCGCCGTCGGCTGTGCTGCAGCTGCGGTCCTGTATGCATGTGCGGGATTTTTTCTTAACTAAGAGACTTGATTACATCCTGATGCACGGAGCGGTCCCTGTGATATAATAAGGAAAACAATGGAGATGTACAGGAGGCTGAACATGGGGCTAACAAAACGTGAAACCGCCTTGCTTTTAGAAATCGAAAGATGGGAAGACTCCATGCGGGAGGATCTTCGCTCGGATTTCGGACGGACATACGACAAATGGCTGAACAGAAAACTGAATCAGCTGCCGGGGCCGCTGAAAGAGAAATTTTTCGGCAAACTGGACGATATTTTGTTTCACTTGCATGCGTTTATTCAAAACTCTCATGTGCAGCAGGATGCCCGACAGCAGCTTCTGATGACGGCAAAGACATTTCATGATGAAATCGAACAGATAGAGGACCTGAAAAAATTATCTGTTGACCAGCTGCATTATTTATCCGATCTTCAGCTGTCAAAGCACAGGCTTTATTCGTTCGTTCAGGGCGGCCTCGCCGGTACGGGCGGACTATTGCTGATGGGAATTGATCTGCCTGCCCAAATGCTGCTCAACCTCCGCGCCGTTCAAATGACGGCACTCAGCTATGGATATGAAGTGAACACCCCGTATGAGATGATGACTTCTTTAAAGGTTTATCATGCAGCCATTTTGCCTAAGCACCTGAGGTATGAGCAATGGACTTCCCTTAAGGAAGAATTGCAGGACAGCGAGAGCCATCCCTTCTTTTATGAAGGAGAAGATGGGTTTGCCAATCAGGCGACACTTGATCATCTTGTGAAGCAGCTTGTTAAAGTATCAGCGATATCGATGCTGAGAAAAAAAATGATTGGCGGCATACCATTGATCGGAATGGCAATCGGGGCCGGGGTGAACTACCAGATGACACGGCAGATCACGGAGTTTGCCCATCAATTCTACAGATACAGGCTTCTGCTTGAAAAGAAGGATTCAAAGCATGAGTTCAATTGAGCACAAAAAAATGGCTCCTGTCCGTGTATCCTGTAAAGTGATCACCGTCAGCGACACCAGAACAGCAGATACAGACAAAAGCGGCAGGCTCATTCTATCTCTTTTAGAGAAAGCAGGCCACGGGGCAGCAGAATATGAAATAGTTCCCGATGAAGTAATGCTCATAAAAAATGCAGCAGTCAGCGGCTGCAAAGCTCCTGATATAGATGCTGTATTAATCAGCGGCGGCACAGGCATTGCAAAAAGAGACGTTACACTTGAAGCTGTGTCCGGCATTTTCGAAAAGGAACTTCCAGGGTTCGGCGAGATCTTCCGCATGCTCAGCTATCAGGAAGACATCGGTTCTGCCGCCATTTTGAGCAGGGCGGCCGCAGGAACCGCCGACAATACGATTGTTTTCTCCATGCCCGGTTCAACCGGAGCAGTCAGACTTGCAATGGAGAAACTCATTCTGCCGGAGCTTGGACATATAGTGAAAGAATTGAAGAAAGATCTCTCATGAACAAAAACGGAAACCAAAGGAAAAGCACCGCTTAGAGCGCGGTGCTTTTTCTTATTTACAGCTGATATTCATTTAATAACCGGATCCGCCATCATGAAAACCATTGGAATTCATGCCGTTTTGACTGTACACTTCCCCTGATTTTTCATCCTGGACCGTTTCATCAGGGGGGATGCTTCCGGACTTCCTATCGAAATAAACAGCAAGGCCCCCTAGAAGAACTACAGGTGTCAAAATATACAACCAGATCATTTCGGTCACGCTCCCATCGGTTTTTGGTCGTTTTTTGTTCACTGTTTAGATTGTAAGGTATTCCATCTCAAAGGCTGCTGCAAATGAAAACCAGATGACATTTATCCTTATTTTACTATTTTTTACAATTATAACACAAAAAGATATATCCTTTTCATACGGTTTTGCTTATCAGGACAAAAAGCAGGCACATTCAATGCGAATGACCTGCTCTTAAGGTTGTTTATTGATGCATCCTCTCCGACACATGCTGATTTTGCCTGAACCACAGCCAAAGGTCGTTAATGACCGACGCGTGCTCCGAGATTTCTGAATTCAGCCTGCAGGAAACAGTAAAGTCATCCTCTGAATTGAGTGCTGCCTGCTTCTTGTTTATGATCTTTTCGATCGCTGCAATCTGATCGGGTATATGGCCGCGGATTTTTTCCCACTGCATAAGAATGGATTCCTGTTCCTGCTCCGTAAGCTTCTCCCACTCCATTTCAAGCCGCGGGATGTAGATTCCCAGCCGGCTGCTGAATACAAAATGCTTCATCTTCATTCCCCCGTAGGCATGATTTTCTTTCATTCTACATGAGGGCTGTATACAATTCACGAAAATATCGTAAAAACTTTTAAGAAATGTATTGAAAAACAGGCGATAACTTGTTAAAGTGATAGTTATTAAAATGAATTAATATAAATCTAAATTAATATTTATACATCCGAGAGGGGAAATTAAAGATGGTCGAAAATAAAAAAGTAGTTCTTGCCTATTCAGGCGGATTAGATACTTCAGTTGCAGTTAAATGGCTTCAGGATCAAGGATATGAAGTTGTGGCCTGCTGCCTGGACGTTGGAGAAGGAAAAGACCTGGCGTTTGTTCAAAGCAAAGCCCTTCAGGTCGGCGCTTCTAAATCGTATGTGATCGATGCGAAAAAAGAATTTGCTGATGAATATGCACTCGCTGCTCTGCAGGCACATGCTCTGTATGAAGGAAAGTATCCGCTTGTATCCGCGCTGTCCCGTCCGCTCATTGCTAAGAAACTTGTAGAGGTTGCTGAACAGGAAGGGGCTGTAGCTGTAGCCCACGGCTGCACGGGAAAAGGAAACGATCAGGTGCGGTTTGAAGTATCCATCAAAGCATTGAATCCTGACCTTGAAGTGCTTGCGCCTGTTCGTGAGTGGAGCTGGTCGCGGGAAGAAGAAATCCAATATGCAATGGACAACAACATTCCAATCCCGGTCAACCTTGACAGCCCGTACTCAATCGACCAGAACTTATGGGGAAGAAGCAATGAATGCGGCGTTTTAGAAGATCCGTGGGCTGCTCCGCCGGAAGGAGCCTATGATCTGACGAACGCGCTGGAACATACACCTGACACGCCTGAAATCATTGAAATCGGATTTGAAAAAGGGGTTCCTGTTACGCTAAATGGCGTTTCTTACCCGCTTTCTGATCTGATTCTTCATTTAAACACAGTTGCGGGCAATCATGGAGTCGGACGGATCGACCATGTTGAGAACCGCCTTGTGGGCATCAAATCCCGTGAAGTCTATGAATGCCCTGCAGCCATGACGCTGATCAAAGCTCATAAGGAGCTTGAGGATCTGACGCTGGTGAAAGAAGTGGCCCACTTTAAACCGGTCATTGAAATGAAGCTGACCGAACTGATTTATAACGGTCTTTGGTTCTCGCCGCTAAAAGATGCGCTGATGGGCTTCCTGAAAGAAACGCAGGAATATGTGACAGGCACAGTTCGTGTCAAACTGTTTAAAGGGCATGCCATTGTAGAAGGAAGAAAGTCGGAGTATTCCCTCTATGATGAAAAGCTTGCAACTTACACAACCGAAGATTCCTTTGACCACGGTGCTGCAGTCGGATTTATTTCGCTGTATGGACTTCCGACAAAAGTAAGCAGCATGGTGCAGGGGAAAAAGAAGGTGAATGTATGAAAAAGCTGTGGGGAGGCCGTTTTCAAAAAACACCCGAGAAATGGGTAGATGAGTTTGGCGCATCTATTTCATTTGATCAAGAGCTAGTCTTTGAAGACATTCAGGGCAGCCTCGCACATGTTCATATGCTTGGCGAATGCGGGATTCTTTCACTTGAAGAAGCAGAGCAGATTAAATCCGGCCTGCTTCTTCTGAAAGAAAAAGCAGAATACGGAGAGCTTTCTTTTTCAGTGGATTATGAAGATATCCATCTGAATCTTGAGAAACTGCTGATCGATGAGATTGGTCCAGTCGGAGGCAAGCTTCACACAGGGAGAAGCAGAAATGACCAAGTGGCGACGGACATGCACTTGTATCTGAAAAACCATGTGAACGAAATTGTCGGACTGATCTCTGCGTTTCAGGAAACGCTTCTCAAGCAGGCGAAAGAAAATGTGGAGACTATTCTTCCGGGGTATACACATCTTCAAAGAGCCCAGCCAATTTCATTTGCTCATCATCTCCTTGCCTATTTTTGGATGCTTGAGCGGGACAAACAGCGATTTTCGGAATCCTTGAAGCGGATCAGCCTTTCCCCGCTTGGCTGCGGTGCTCTCGCAGGCACCACTTTTCCAATTGACCGCAAGCTGACGGCTGAGCTACTGGAGTTTGACGGCATTTATGAAAACAGCCTTGACGGCGTAAGCGACCGTGATTTCATTGTTGAGTTTTTAAGCAACAGCTCGATCATGATGATGCATCTGTCCCGTCTTTGTGAAGAATTGATTCTCTGGTGCAGCCAGGAATTTCAGTTTGTCGAGCTTGATGACACCTATGCAACCGGCAGCTCCATGATGCCTCAAAAGAAAAATCCGGATATGGCCGAGCTGATCCGCGGAAAAACGGGACGGGTCTACGGCAATCTGTTTGCGCTGCTCACAACGTTAAAAGGTCTTCCCCTTGCATACAACAAAGATATGCAGGAAGACAAAGAGGGCATGTTTGATGCAGTCCGCACGGTTGAAGGCAGTCTGCAGATCTTCACAGGAATGATCGGCACACTCAAGGTCAAAGCAGAAAAAATGAAGAAAGCGACAACGGAGGATTTTTCAAATGCGACCGAGCTTGCCGATTATCTTGCTAAAAAAGGCATGCCTTTCCGAGAAGCGCACGAAGTGGTCGGAAAGCTTGTGTATACGTGCATCCAAAAAGGCATCTACTTAAAAGATCTGCCGCTTGCTGAATACAAAGCTGCATCTGATTTATTTTCAGAAGATCTGTTTGAAGCGATCGATCCCTACACAGCCGTTGCAAAGAGAATCAGTGATGGCGGCACTGGTTTTTCAAAAGTAAAGGAAGCGCTGCTTAAGGCTGAAGACGCTCTGTCATAAAGAAGATATTACCATCGTATTTCCTCCTGATTTCACAAACGATAACAGGGAACACAATCAGGTGACAGGGAGCTGAAGGAAGATGGGAAAAGAAAAGGATCCTAAAAACCACTCCGCCTACTTCGATTACGAAGGAGAAAATGAAACGTCTCAATTAATCACTGAAGCGTATTCGAGCGGAGTCGTTGAGCAGCAATATGAGCAAAACTTCCTGCAGGAAAATCTGCAGCCGAGAGAAGAATCAGAGTAAACAAAAAAAGTCATCTCATGATGACTTTTTTTGTCCTTTCAGCAAAGCGCTGTACAGGAGAAGTGTAAATAGGAAAGAAACAAACCCCGGGGACAGAGATTCCGGAATGATCCAGTAAAACGCAATGCCGCACAGGATTGCCGCTGCTCCTTTCCCGTTAAGCTTTCGTACATGCAATTCTCTGCCTTTTAGTTGCGCGTATATAAATTCAGCAATAATAACAGCAGACAGCGGGACGATGGCAGAGCCCATCCATGAGATAAATGAGGATGCTTCCGTCACTAGAGAGGGCATCGTGCTGCATGCGACAGCGGCTGTCCCGAACACGACCGCACTCTTCAGTCTTCCAAGCGAAGGGAAAATATTCAGCAGACTGAAAGCCCCTGTATACGCATTGTTTAAATTGATGGAGAACATGGACAATATGGAACAGATCAGAATGACAGATACAAGCGTCACCGAGTCTGTCAGCGCACTCGCTGAAATGAAGGGATTAAGCTCCCCGAAATGAGCCGCGCTGTATGCGCCAAAAAATGCGGTCAGGATAAAACCGAACAGGTTGCCTGCATAGAGTCCGAAGAATCCCTGTTTTGGAGACTTTGCGTATCTTGCCATATCAGCAGAAGCACTGACACCTGAAATATACTGAACAAACACGAGGCTAGCATAAAAAGCCATTGCAGGCAGGGATGAGGAAGAATATTCCGGCACACTCGGCGATGATAAGAGAGCAGGTTCTGCAGTAAAATATAAATAAACCATAACAGCCTGCCCCGCAAGTAGGAATGGCAGAAAATACTTGGTCATGCGCTTGACGGCATCAAACCCGGCTGCAGCGACAGCAGCCATGAAAATCCCTAGAAGCACGGCAGTCAGAGCAAAATGTGGGGAAAAAGAAAAATAGCGCCTGCAGATTTCTGTGATCATAAACGTTCCGCCAATCGTTTGAACACAAAACCAGTAAAGAGAGGTCAGTGTTCTGACTGGTGATGAGAAAAAACGCGCTCCGCTGACCCCGATAAACGATCTCATTGCATATTGGGCCGGAATCCCGTGAACAGAGCCAGGCAACGACAGCAGAGAGACAAATAAAAAAGCGAGTGCAGCTCCAATGACTGTGGAGACTGCTGCCTGCATGACAGAGAGGCCTCCTTCCATGACGGCCAGAGCAGGAAGAAGGAAATTGCCTGCATTCACAGAAAAAGATAATTGAATCAGAAAGTAATCAAACCATGATGTGCTGCGGAGCTCTTTTGGAACAGCTTCCAGACCAAAACGTTCCATTTTTGACTGTACTGCAGGTTGAGACATATGTATTCCGCCTTTTTCTAAAAGTAAAAGCACCGTGAAAAACATTCAGCGCAGATAAGATTATTGTAAGATTCCTTTCTGTTCAATACAATGGAAAAGAAACAGCATTACATTTCCCGGACCACCGAGGAGGATTTTGCCATTGAGACACGCAATTATTACAGCCGGTTCCAAAGGACTGGGACGAAAAGTGACGGAAATCTTCCTTGAGAAAGGCTATTCCGTTACGGTCAATTACCGCAGCGATGAAGATGCTGTGCTGCAGCTAAAAGAAAAATATGCGCACATAAGCGAACGCATGCTTTTTTTGAAAGGCGATGTCACGAAAAAAGATGATCTCATAAAGCTTGTGGATGAAACTCTCAGCAAATTCGGCCGGATTGACTGCTTAATCAATAATGCAGGGCCATACATATTTGAGCGCAAGAAGCTTGCAGACTATGAAGATGATGAATGGTATGAAATGATTGAAGGCAATTTAAGCGCGGTCTTTCATCTTTTCAAAAAAGTGATACCTGTCATGAGAGAGCAGCAGTACGGACGGATTATCACCTACGGATTTCAGGGAGCTGAATCATCATCCGGCTGGCTCCACCGTTCTGCTTTCAGCGCGGCAAAGACAGGGCTTGCTTCTCTGACAAAGACAATTGCCATCGAAGAAGCGGAGAACGGCATTACTGCGAACATGATCTGCCCGGGCAATATTGTCGGGGAGATGAAGGAAGCATCCATCCAGGAGTCGAGAAAAACACCCGACTCAGAAACACCTGTAGGCAGATCCGGCACAGGAGAAGATATCGGCAGGCTCATCTCCTTTTTGTGCGAGGAAGATTCTGATATGATCACTGGAGCCATCGTTGAAGCTTCAGGGGCAGTCAACGTGCTGAGCCGCAGACAATAAGAGAAACCCCGGAGATTCCGGGGTTTTTTTGCATGTTGTTTTAATGGGAATCGCTGTGGAAGACACTTTCTTCCTTCTGGAACTGGAGTGACACGGGAAACTATGCATGCCGGAGGAAGAGCCCGTTCAGATGCGCACATTTAACAGGAATGGATTTCCAAATTTCGTGTGTTTCCATATACTAAAGAAAGGAAATACTTATAGCAGAAACGGAATGTAATGGCACAGGAGGAAGATGTATGAAAATCGGCATCCCCAAGGAAGTTAAAAATAATGAAAACCGTGTTGCTATGACCCCGGCCGGCGTTGTTCACCTTGTTCAGGCAGGACATGAAGTCTATATTGAACAAAATGCGGGCGAAGGATCAGGTTTTCCGGATCACCAGTATACAGAAGCAGGGGCGAAAATCGTTTCTTCCCCGGAAGAAGCCTGGTCGATGGAAATGGTGATGAAGGTAAAAGAGCCGCTGCCTTCTGAATATCAGTATTTCCGCGAAAACCTGATCCTGTTTACCTATTTGCATCTGGCAGCAGAGCCTGAGCTGACGCGCGCTTTAATCGATCGGAAAGTCACTGGCATCGCGTATGAAACGGTCCAGCTCCAAAACCGGTCCCTGCCGCTGCTGACGCCAATGAGTGAAGTGGCCGGCAGAATGGCTTCACAAATCGGTGCACAGTTTCTAGAAAAGACAAAAGGCGGAAAGGGCATCCTGCTTTCAGGAGTTCCGGGCGTAAAACGCGGAAAAGTTGCCATCATCGGCGGAGGAGTAGCAGGCACAAATGCTGCGAAAATCGCGGTCGGACTCGGGGCGGATGTGACGATGCTTGATGTGAATCCGGAACGGCTCCGCCAGCTTGATGACATTTTCGGCAAAGAAATCTCCACGCTGATGTCCAATCCATTTAATATTGCATATGCTGTGGCCCAGTCAGATCTTGTAATCGGCGCGGTCCTCATCCCAGGTGCACGGGCACCGAAGCTCGTGACAGAAGAGATGGTCCAGAGCATGACTCCCGGCTCTGTGATTGTTGACATTGCCATCGATCAGGGGGGCATCTTTGCAACAACCGAAAGAATCACAACACACGATCATCCTACGTATGAAAAGCACGGGGTCCTCCATTATGCTGTGGCAAATATGCCGGGTGCCGTGCCGCGTACCTCGACAATCGCGCTGACAAACGTGACCGTTCCATATGCGGTGCAAATTGCCAACAAGGGGTACAAAAAAGCGTGCCTTGAAAATGAACCGCTTTTAAAAGGCGTTAACACATTGAAGGGATTTGTCACATACGAAGCAGTCGCAGAAGCGCATTCTTTAACATACTCAGATGCAAGAGCTCTTCTTGGTGAATAGAATGGATACGGGCATGAAGAGCCCGTGTCTTTTTTTGTGGGGAGCAAGATTTTGCCGGACGGCGGGAATGGATCCTTCAAGAGCTGTATGCAATTGTTTTGATGACACTGAACAGCCGGAATAGAACCCTCAAGAGCTGTCGACAATCCGTTTGATGGCACTGAACGCCAGGAATAGAACCCTCAAGCGCAGCGGCGATCCGCTTGATGGCACCACACGCCAAATTTCCTCAAACCCAGCCTCAAAAAAGAAGTCTCTCAAAACCCATTCTCCCGCACCCTCACATTCGACAGCCCCTTCCATTTTTAGTACGATAAAGCTATCAAATAAATGGGAGTGAGAGAAATGAACGTTTCATACCATGGCCATTCTGTTGTACAGATTAAAACGGATCAGCACACGATTATTATTGACCCATTCATTAACGGGAACGGTCAGACAGACCTGAAGACGGATGACTTGAAAGTAGATGTAATACTGCTTACACACGGGCATAATGATCACGTTGGGGATACGATTGAACTTGCAAAGAAGAATAATGCGCTTGTTGTGGCGCCGTTTGAACTTGCTACATACCTGGGATGGAAGGGACTCAACGTTCATGAGATGCACATCGGCGGATCTCACACCTTTGATTTCGGCACGGTCAAGCTGACTCAGGCTTTCCACGGCTCGAGCTATGAGGAAGAAGGAGAAAAAATCGTTTATACCGGGATGCCTGCCGGAATACTTTTTAAACATGGCGGAAAAACAGTCTACCACGCAGGAGACACAGGCCTTTTCTCCGATATGAAGCTTCTTGGGGAACTCGAAGAGATTGATCTTGCGTTCCTGCCGATTGGCGATAATTTCACAATGGGGCCGGAGGATGCAGCTATAGCAGCAAAATGGATCAAGGCGAAAACCGTTGTTCCGATGCACTACAATACATTTCCTGTGATTGAGCAGAATCCACAGGATTTTGCGGACAGCCTTCCAGGTGAAATGGGAAAAGTCATGAAAGCGGGAGACTCTATTAAACTATAAGCACCAGCAAAAATGCAGGCGGAAGGGGCTGTTTGATTGTCAACAGACCCGGAAGACTGCATTTTTTTCATGAAATCCACTCCACTCGCATAAAATGAACCAAGCTGTTTAAAAGGAGCTGGTTGATATGCGTATTCTCTATTTGCTGCTGGCGGGAGCCATGCTGTTTTATGCACTGCCAAGACTGGATATCTCAAGTGCAAATCCTCTTGAAAGCCTGTTTTCTCTCATCTGGATTCTGTTTGCTCTTTTTGCTGCAGGCGGGAATTTAACGGGTCTGATGTATGCACCGAAAAAACACAAAGCAAAACAGGCGCAAGTGCGCAGGATGAAAGTCAGGCAGCGTGCAGCGGCGCGTTGATATAAAGCGGTCTCACCCTTATAATAGAAAAAGAAAGAATGGCTGATAAAAAAGGGTGAAGAAGCTTGGCGACAAAGCATGAGCAAATACTGCAGCATATTGACGGCCTCCCGATCGGGGAAAAAATTTCGGTCAGGCAGGTCGCAAAAGATATGAACGTTAGTGAAGGCACTGCATACCGTGCGATTAAAGAAGCTGAAAACAAAGGCTATGTAAGCACGATTGAGCGTGTCGGAACGATTAGAATTGAAAAGAAAAAGAAAGAAAATATTGAAAAACTCACATACGCTGAAGTTGTAAATATTGTAGATGGACAAGTCCTCGGCGGACGGGCGGGACTTCATAAGACGCTCAACAAGTTTGTCATCGGCGCCATGAAGCTTGAGGCGATGATGCGCTATACGGGTGCGGGGAATCTGCTTATTGTAGGGAACCGGACAAATGCCCATCAGCTAGCCATCGAAGCGGGTGCAGCCGTGCTGATCACCGGCGGATTTGACACCGACGAGCATGTAAAAAGAATTGCTGATGAAGCCGCGCTTCCGATTATTTCAACAAGCTATGATACGTTTACTGTAGCAACCATGATTAACAGAGCGATTTACGATCAGCTGATCAAAAAGGAAATTGTTCTTGTTGAAGATATTCTGACAACGCTTGATAAAACGATCTGCCTGAAAACGACTGATACAGTAGATGCGTGGTATCAGCATAATGTGAATACAGGGCACGGCCGTTTTCCGGTTATTGATAACCAGCTGAGGGTACAGGGGATGGTCACCTCAAAAGATGTAATGGGGTATGACCGCAGTGTGATCGTTGAGAAAGTCATGACGAAAAATCCAATCACGGTCATTGGCAAAACATCCGTTGCCTCAGCAGCTCAGATGATGGTCTGGGAAGGCATTGAGGTTTTGCCTGTAGTCGATCAGAACAACCGGCTGGAAGGAATGATCAGCCGTCAGGACGTTCTTCAGGCGCTGCAAATGATTCAAAGGCAGCCTCAAATCGGTGAGAAGCTGGATGACATCGTGACCAATCAGTTTATTGTCACGGCTGAGGATGCCAAAAAAGCGAATGTCTACCGTTTTCAAGTGTCCCCGCAAATGACCAATCATCTCGGCACGATTTCATATGGTGTATTTACAACCGTTGTGACAGAAGCAACAAACCGGTACCTTCGCACACAGAAAAAAGGCGAGATCGTCGTTGAAAACATCACGATTTATTTTATGAAGCCTGTTCAGATGGACAGTATGCTTGAAGTGCATCCGAAGATCCTTGAAGTCGGACGCAAGTTCGGAAAGATTGATGTAGAAGTATTCAGCAGCGGAGTGGCAGTAGGCAAAGCCATGCTGATGGTGCAGCTGATTGAGAGAAGCTGAATATATGCAAAAAAGCAGGCAGGGAAAACGAAAGGTTTTCCTGCCTGCTTTTTTGAACGGTCAGCCTTCCCTTGCTTCTTTTGCAGCGTGAGGAAGATAGTGCTTATAGGCTTTGTAGCCGGCCCAGCTGCTGGCAAGTCCGACAACCATGAAAATAATTCCAACGACCAATGAAACCGTTGAATGAAATAAAAACAGCTGGTTCAGGCCGAACAAAAACACAAATACACCCAGTGCTATGCTCGATTTTGCAGAGAGCCACTGTTTTTCCATCGGCTTTCTGGTTCTGTAAAACTTCACTTTATAGAAAAGATAAAAAGAGAAGGCAAATACGATCAGAATGACAAGTACAGGCATTAAGAATAACCTCCATAGTAAACTTACATCCTCTATTTTAATCATTCTTGCGCAGGATTGCTATAACCAAAGACAAGATTCGCTTTCTGCCCGGACGGTTTTATGCTTTAATTAGTCTATAATCAGGTTCGAAAAGGAGACTACATATGAAACAGGAAATTCTGTCAGAGATTAAGCAGTATGAAACGATCATCATTCACCGCCACGTTCGTCCTGATCCCGATGCATACGGGTCGCAATGCGGACTGGCAGAGATCATCAAGGCTTCTTTCCCGGAAAAGAACGTCCTTGCAGCGGGACTTGGTGAATCCTCACTCGAATTTTTATATAAAATGGACACCGTGAAAGACAGTGACTACGAAGGTGCGCTCGTGATTGTCTGCGACACCGCCAATCAGGAGCGTGTGTGTGACCAGCGTTACAATACCGGTGCAAAGCTCATAAAGATTGACCATCATCCAAATGAAGATCCTTATGGAGACCTTCTTTGGGTCGATACGTCCGCCAGTTCTGTCAGTGAAATGATTTATGAATTTTATCTTGCCGGCAAAGAAGACGGGCTTGTTATGCCTGACAAAGCAGCAGAGCTGATTTATGCGGGAATTGTCGGCGATACGGGCAGATTCCTTTTTCCAAGCACGACGAAAAAAACATTAAGATACGCCAGTGAGCTTGTTGAGTATGATTTTTCGTTTACGGGCATTTATGATGAGATGTATAAGACAAAATATAATGCGGCTAAGCTCAGCGGCTATGTGCTGCAGAATTTCAAGCTGTCGTCATCGGGTGCTGCTTCCATGATCCTGACGAAAGAGATCCTGGAGCAATTTGAAGTGAGTGCTTCTGAGGCTTCACAGCTGGTGGGCATGCTTGGCAATATTGAAGGTCTTCGGGCATGGGTCTTTTTTGTAGAAGAAGCAGATCAAATCAGAGTAAGGCTTAGATCCAAAGGTCCGGTTATTAATGAACTGGCAAAAAAATACCGCGGCGGCGGCCATCCGCTTGCTTCAGGTGCATCTGTCACAAGCTGGGAAGAAGCGGATCAGGTTCTTTCAGACCTTGAAAGCATTTGCCGGAGCTTTCAATAAACAAGATGGATGAACTTATTTCACAGGGATAAACCAGTACCCGAATTCAGTTGAATCTTCGTGAAAGGTCAATCCCTGTGCAAGAAGTTCTTTTTTAATCAGTGAAGCAAGCTCGTTCGACTCCGCATAAGCTGAATAGCCTTCTTTCAGGCGTGCCGCTTTTTCCCGGGCCATCTGTTTGTGGTTTAAGACATACATCCTCATTCCTCCTGATTTTGGGTTTGCTGCTATTACCATTCTACCCGAAAGGCAGGAAGGAGTGCGGGTAAATTAATTGAAATTTCTAAAAATAAACCATTCGGTTCCCGCGGAAAGGTTCATTGGTCCCGTTTTCTATTTTGCGAATGAGACTTTAAGCTCGATTGAGAGGGTGGTGTATATGAACATTTCCTCAATTTCGACCCGGTACTGCTTGTCATCGATTTTATATACTTTGTTTTCAACTGCTTTTTTCATCAGCTTTCTCGTTTTATAAACACTTTCCAGATCCTTTGCCAAAACATCAGATACATCTTCTTTCACCTGATCCTCAATCATAAATGTCATCAGGGACGTAAACTGATAGCGTTCCCCGTTCATTAAGGTCACGCTGATCTTCTGCACCCGGAGTTTTTCCTGAGTGATTTTATTCAGATTCTGAATCTCCTCATAGTAGCTTTTATTTGTCTGTTTCAAATCTTCAATTGTGTATGTCTGTTCTTCAATTTTTGTCACCAGCTTCTCCTGCCACTCGCCATATATATAAAGAAAGATGCACCAGCTGATGATGGCGCCGAGCACCATGCCTCCAAAAAGCCGCTGCCAGGATGGGCGTCTGTATAATGGAGGGATTCTCATTCCGGTGTCTCCTGCGTCAGCCATAAGATCAGGAGCCAGCCGGTCTGCGCGCCGCCCATGGCTGAAATGATCAGCAGGACCTGTTTAATCACATCACGTGTTTCTCCTTCAAAAAATCCTCTTTCAAAGCTTGAAAAAGCGTCAAAGGTACCCCCGATTGCAGCGACAAGGGCCCATATTTTCAGTCTGTTTGCGAGACTGTAAATGGTCGACAGCGGAGGCTCACCTGCTAAGTAAGCACCGATGCCGCCAACGATCGATCCGCCCAGAATAACGCCGAGTGCTATGAAATAACTGTTGATAAAGGCCGGAATAAACGCCTCTTTAACCTCCATGCGATTCACCCCTTTCTTCTATGTATATGGACAAACAATGGAAGTATGAGATGGGACGGCTTCAATTTGTGTCACTTTTCAATAGAGAATATAATAAAAAGATGAGATTCACAGAAAGGATGGGACATGCGATTGCCATTTGTTCACCTTCAAGTTCAAAGTGCCTACAGTCTGCTGAACAGTTCAGCGCGGATTGACCGGCTTGTTGAAAAAACAGCAGCTCAAGGAGCAAAATCACTCGCGATTACCGATTTCCATACGATGTACGGGGTGGTAGCTTTTTATAAATCATGCATGAAACACGGCATCAAACCAATTATCGGGCTAATAGCGTCTGTTACGCTCGAAGAACATGGCGCAAGCGAAGGATACCCCCTTGTTCTCCTTGCCAAAAACAACGAAGGATACAGAAATCTGATCAAAATCAGCAGTGTTCTTCAAACAAGATCTCCAGAAGGAATAAAATCCCGGTGGATGAAATCCTACAGCTCAGGAATTATCGGGTTAACAGCCGGTGACAAGGGCCTGGTAGAAAAGGCGGTCTTGAGCGGGGATAAAGAGGAAGCGGAAAAAACGCTTTTGCTCTATAAATCTCTGTTTCATGAAGGCGATTTCTATCTTTCGATCCAAAACCACAGCCTGCATACAGATATAGAACTGGAGAAAGGGATTTTAGAATTAAGCGGAAGAACAGGGGTGCCTCTTGCCGCTGCTAACAACGTTCACTATATCGAAAAAGAAGATGCGTTCGCCCACAATTGCCTTCTGGCCATTAAAAACGGTGCAAAGCTTGAAGACGACAGTGACTTCGCCCTTCCTTCCAATCAGTATTATTTAAAATCCCCTGCTGAAATGGCAGAGCTGTTCAGGGATTGTCCAGAGGCTCTGGAAAATACTCTGAAAATAGCAGACATGTGCCAGGTCACAATGGAACTTGGACAAACCCGTCTTCCGAAGTATCCCGCACCTGAGGGGCAGCCGGCTGACGAATATTTGGAGCGTCTTTGCCTGTCTGGTCTCAAAGAGAGGTTCAGCAATCCGTCAGACAGCTACTATAAAAGGCTTGACTATGAGCTGAATGTAATCAGGGAGATGAAATTCAGCGACTATTTCCTGATTGTCTGGGATTTCATGAAATATGCCCATGATCATCGAATTCTCACGGGTCCGGGAAGAGGATCTGCAGCAGGCTCACTTGTTGCCTATGTTTTGAGAATCACAGATGTGGATCCAATTGAGCACCGCCTTTTATTTGAGCGCTTCTTAAATCCGGAGCGCATAAATATGCCTGATATAGATATTGATTTTCCTGATTCTAAAAGGGATGAGATCATTTCGTATGTGGCAGAAAAATACGGGGCGATGCACGCAGCTCAAATCGTGACGTTCGGAACACTCGCTGCAAAAGCTTCCCTAAGGGATGTCGGGAGAGTCATGGGGGCATCTGCCAAGGAAGCGGATGTTCTTGCAAAGCTCATTCCTTCTAAGCCCGGATCCACCTTGGAGCAGGTTCTCTCAGAATCCAAAGACCTTCAGCAGCTTCTGAATGATTCGGATTTGTACAGGAGGATTTTTGAAACAGCCGTAAAGCTTGAAGGCCTGCCGAGGCACACCTCCACACATGCAGCGGGCATGGTGCTGAGCAGCCAGCCGCTTACAGATATCGTTCCGATCCAGGAGGGTCATAACGGCATTTATTTAACTCAGTTTTCAATGGATTATCTTGAGGATCTCGGGCTTTTGAAAATGGATTTTCTCGGCCTCAGAAATTTAACGCTGATTGAGCAGATCACAGGTTTAATCGAACGCCATGAAAAGAAACGGATCGATTTTGCCCGCATTTCCTACGCGGATGATAAAACGTTCGAGCTTCTTGGCAAAGGGGACACAACAGGGGTTTTTCAGCTTGAATCAGACGGGATGCGCAGCGTTCTGAAACGGCTCAAGCCGACAGATCTTGAAGATATAGTGGCTGTAAATGCCCTGTACCGTCCGGGTCCGATGGAAAACATTCCGCTTTACATCAGAAGGAAACACCTGGAAGAGCAAATCGAGTACCCGCATCCGGACCTCTTGCCCATCCTTCAAACGACGAACGGCGTTATCGTCTACCAGGAGCAGATCATGGAGATTGCGTCTAAAATGGCAGGTTTTTCTTTAGGCGAAGCGGATCTCTTAAGGCGCGCTGTCGGAAAAAAGCAAAAAGAAATTCTTGACCGTGAGAGAGAGCATTTTGTTTCGGGCTGCCTGAATAACGGCTATGACCGGTCGGATGCAAACCATATTTACGACTTAATCGTCAAATTTGCAAATTACGGGTTCAACCGGAGCCATGCTGTTGCCTACAGCATGATTTCCTTTCAGCTTGCTTATTTAAAAGCCCACTATCCTGTTTATTTTACGGCCGCTCTTTTAACGAGCGTGATCGGAAACGATGAAAAAACCGCCCAGTACATTCGTGAGGCAAAGCAGCATGGAGTCACAGTTCTTCCCCCTTCTATTAATAAGAGCGAATATCCTTTTCTTGTCGAAAACGGAAGCATCCGCTTCAGTCTGAATGCGATTAAAAGTGTAGGCGTCAACGCTGTAAAAGAAATCTATGCGGCCAGAAAGAAAAAAGCATTCTCAGATCTGTTTGATTTCTGCACCAGGGTATCCATGAAGACCGTGAACAGACGGGTTATTGAGTCTCTTATCTTTTCGGGAGCCATGGATGAGTTTGGGATGGAGAGGTCCACTCTGCTTGCAAGCCTGGATCTTGCGATTGAACATGCTGCCCTCTTTTCAACGGATGATGAAAATTCATTTGATTTGTTTTTAGAAGAGGAAGAATTCAGCATCAAGCCGAAATATATAGAAGTTGAGCCGTTTAAAACGGAAGAAAAGCTGAAGTTTGAAAAAGAGTCGCTTGGTTTTTATTTTTCAAGCCATCCTGCTTCAGCCCATTTGCCGCTGTTTCAGCGTGCGGGAGTTCTTCCGCTGAGTGAAGCCGTGCTTTTCGGCCAGAAAAAAGTGAAGGTCGGCGTGTTCATTTCTGCTATGCGCACAATCCGGACGAAAAAAGGCGAAGTCATGGCGTTTCTTGCCTTAAGTGATGAAAGCGGGGATCTTGAAGCGGTCGCTTTTCCGAACGTTTATACGAAGGCCCGAAATTTGCTTGATCAGGGAAATGTGGTCATTCTTACAGGCAAAATGGAAACCCGCAGCGACCGCACGCAGCTGATTATTTCCGATGCGGAAACAGTAGAGGACCTGAAGAAAAGAGCAAAGACGCTCTTTTTAAAAATCGAGGAAATGCATCTTGCAGAAGGAAAGCTTCAAACCGTGCAGAATACTCTTAAAAAGCACCGCGGCACAACGCCTGTTATTCTCTACTATGAAAAAGAGAAAAAGAGCGTCAGACTGCCGGATGAATATAACACAGAAGCGAGTGCTGCATGTCTTTCAGAGCTTAGAAAATTACTCGGAGAGAAAAATGCAGCCGTCAAAGAATAAGGACAAAGGTCCGGTGCCGGACAAAAAGACAGGACTTTACAATACTTAAAATTATGTTATGATTTATTATTGGCTGGAGGTGGTCTGACCACCTCCAAATAGACCCTAAGGAGTGAGAACATGTCATTGCGCGAAGAAGCATTACATATGCATCTAGTTCATAAAGGAAAGCTTGAATCGAAATCAAAAGTACCAGTCAGAAATGCTAAAGACCTGAGCTTAGCATATTCTCCAGGGGTCGCTGAACCTTGCAAAGCGATTTATGAAGATAAAAATAAAGTGTACGACTATACAATGAAAGGCAACATGGTTGCCGTTGTTTCTGATGGAACGGCTGTGCTCGGGCTTGGAAATATCGGACCTGAGGCAGCACTTCCTGTTATGGAAGGGAAAGCTGTTCTTTTCAAAAGCTTCGCAGGGGTTGATGCGTTTCCAATCTGTTTAAACACAACGGATGTGGACAAGATTGTAGAAACGGTCAAACTTCTCGAACCTACTTTCGGCGGCGTAAATCTTGAGGATATTGCTGCTCCGAATTGCTTCGTTATTGAAGAGCGCCTGAAAAAGGAAACAAATATCCCGATTTTCCATGATGACCAGCACGGCACAGCCATCGTAACAGTGGCAGGCCTTGTAAACGCATTGAAGCTTGCGGGCAAATCCATGTCAAGCATCAGGGTGGTTGCAAACGGAGCGGGTGCAGCTGGCATTGCCATCATTAAGTTGCTTTACCGCTACGGTGTGCGCGATATTATCATGTGCGATTCCAAAGGGTCGATCTTTGAAGGCCGCTCTTATGGAATGAACAGTGTAAAAGAGGAAGTGGCCAAATATACAAACCGCGACCGCACAGAGGGAAGCCTTGCCGACGTCATTAAAGATGCGGACGTGTTTATCGGCGTTTCAGTAGAAGGAGCTTTAACGAAGGAAATGATTGCATCCATGAAAAAAGATCCGATCATCTTTGCTATGGCAAACCCTGTTCCTGAAATCATGCCCCATGAAGCGAAAGAAGCGGGCGCGATGGTCATCGGAACAGGCCGTTCCGATTTCCCGAATCAGGTAAACAACGTTCTCGCTTTTCCGGGCATTTTCCGCGGGGCGCTTGATGTGCGCGCTACACACATAAATGAACAAATGAAAATTGCGGCTGTAGAAGCGATTGCTGCCCTGATTTCAACTGAGGAACTGACGGCGGATTATGTTATCCCGGCTCCATTTGATGCCCGGGTTGCTCCTGCGGTGGCTGCGGCTGTTGCCAGGGCAGCAATGGAAACAGGAGTGGCCAGAATAAAAGCCGATCCTGATGAAATTGCAGAAAAAACGAAGCAGCTTGCGATTATTGAATCAAAGTGAGTGATGTACAATGAGTGCATCCAAACCTAAAGTATATATCGAAATTCTCCGCGAAATCAGGTCGATCATAAAAGAAGACGGGCTCGCTGCGGGTGATAAAATTCCATCTGAACGCGAGCTTGCCGAACGGCTGCAGGCCGGGCGGTCCTCTGTCAGAGAAGCGCTTCGGGCGCTTGAGCTCCTGGGGATCATTGAAACGAGGCGCGGGGAAGGCACATTTATTAAAGACTTTCGCGACAATGACCTTGTTGAAATTCTCGGCACCTTTATTCTTCAGGATAAAAATGCGATTTCTGATCTTACTGAGATGAATAAGCTTCTTGAATATAATGCCCTGCAGGTCCTGCTTACAAAAGACCGCGAGGCGGAACTGAAAGAACTGAGAGACAGGTTGAAGCAAGAGATGATGACCCGTGCAGCATTCATGACAGAGCTTATGAAATTGTCGGATAATTTTCTGCTGTACCGCATTTGGACAGTTGTCAGCGAGTACGTAAAGCTGATTCAGCCCAAACCTGAAACCGGATCTCAAGCCGTCTATAAAGAAATCATTGACGGACTGCTTTCCAAGGACGAAAATCGTGTATTCCAATCTTTTTACACTCTAGCTCATAAAGAAAGTGCCGATAAGGCATAACATCTTTTTTCGGAAAGGCTTCCCTGCTGCCGGCTTATTATCAGCGGCGCAGCTTCACAGCCTGCAAAAAAATGGATGATGGTCTGGCAATTGCCCGGTCGTTTTCATAGAAAAGGAGGCAGCGATTTGTTAAAGGATTTATTTTCAAAGAAAAAGAAATATGCATCCATTCCTTCAGATCAGGCAAAGCACGATGTGCCTGAAGGAATTATGACAAAATGTCCAAGCTGTAAAAAGATTATGTATACGAAAGAATTAAATAAAAACCTGCGCGTGTGCATGAACTGCGGCCACCACCATACAATGAATGCCAAAGAGCGCATTAAGAGTTTATTTGATGAACATACATTTAAAGAGTTTGATAAAGAGATGGTATCTGAAAACCCTCTTAATTTTCCGGGCTATCTTGAAAAAGTAGAAAAAGACCGGAAGAAAACAAAGATGAATGAAGCGGTCGTAACAGGCGAGGGAGCCATTAACGGCAATCAGACCGTGGTTGCGGTCATGGATGCCACCTTCCGGATGGGAAGCATGGGATCGGTTGTTGGAGAAAAGATTACGAGAGCGATTGAGCGCGCGAATGAAAGAAAACTTCCATTTATCATCTTTACAGCTTCAGGCGGAGCGAGAATGCAGGAAGGTGTTTTAAGCCTCATGCAGATGGCCAAAACGAGCTCTGCCCTGAAACTGTTCAGTGATAACGGCGGATTGATCATTTCTGTTATGACACACCCGACAACCGGCGGTGTATCAGCAAGCTTTGCCTCTTTGGGAGATTACAATTTTGCTGAACCGAAAGCGCTGATCGGTTTTGCCGGCAGACGGATTATTGAACAGACGATCAGGGAAGATCTTCCGGAAGATTTCCAGACGGCAGAATTTCTTTTAAAACATGGTCAGCTAGATGCGGTCATCAACCGTCTCGATATGAAGGATACTCTTTCGAATATCCTTGAGCTTCATTCCTCAGGAGGTGCATCTTCATGGTAGGGGAACTGGAATTTGAAAAGCCCGTTACAGAACTGAGGGCAAAAATCTCTGAACTGAAAGAGTTTACGGAGAGTACAGATGTGGATTTGTCTGCTGAGATCTCAAACCTTGAAGGACGCCTTGAAAAGCTTGAGAGAGAAATATACACAAATCTTCAGCCGTGGGACAGAGTTCAGATTGCAAGACATCCGAACCGTCCGACAACACTTGATTATATTGAAAAGCTCTTCACAAACTTTTTTGAGCTTCACGGGGACCGCTATTACGGGGATGATGAAGCCATCGTCGGCGGAATTGCCAAATTTAACGGACTTCCTGTAACGGTCATTGGCCATCAGCGCGGAAAAGATACAAAAGAAAACATCCGCAGAAACTTTGGAATGCCTCATCCCGAAGGCTACCGCAAGGCGCTCAGGCTGATGCATCAGGCTGACAAGTTCGGCCGTCCGATCATTTGCCTGATTGATACAAAAGGAGCATACCCTGGAAAAGCAGCCGAAGAACGCGGCCAAAGTGAAGCCATTGCAAAGAACCTTTTTGAAATGGCGGGGTTATCCGTACCGGTCATCTGTATCGTAATCGGCGAGGGCGGAAGCGGCGGTGCGCTTGCTCTTGGAGTCGGCAACCACATCCATATGCTTGAGAATTCAACCTATTCGGTTATTTCCCCCGAAGGAGCTGCGGCCCTTTTGTGGAAGGATTCAGGGCTTGCAAAAAAGGCAGCGGAAACGATGAAAATTACTGCCCCGGACCTGAAAGAACTGGGTGTAATTGATCAAATCATCAAAGAAGTAAAAGGCGGCGCCCACAGGGATGTTGCTGAACAGGCAAAAAATATGAATCAGGTCATTCATGATTCTCTGAAGGAGCTTTTAAAGCTTAATGGAGAGCAGCTGATTCAGCACCGATATGAAAAGTTTAAAAGAATCGGCCAGGTTTCGTTTGCAGAGGAAATTATTGGGGTAAAATAGGTTAACGTGTAGCCTTCGTCAGGAAGGCGGCACGTTTCTTTTTTTGAAAGGACTGTTTTGCAGAGCTTAAATCATAAATGAAGAATGCCAAATCTGGTTATTCATAGAAAAACAGCCAGTTCATGTGAGTGAGATTATTCGACAATCCGAAAAGGAAGCGTTTACTTGACTTAATTTTCAAAGATTCGCTGAAAACCCTTCAGGACAGGCGGTTTTATTGTATAATGAGAAAGGTTTAAAGGTAACGTGAATTTTCGACATTTGTCGTTTCTTGTCTATTGTATTGCCCATTTCTTCATGTTATTTTAATATCACATACTACTTTGGGGTGAGAAAAATGAAAAAAATCGGCGTATTAACCAGTGGAGGAGATTCACCTGGCATGAACGCTGCCGTACGTGCTGTCGTACGTAAAGCGATCTATCATGACGTAGAGGTGTTCGGCATTTATCATGGTTATTCAGGCTTGATTGCAGGCCATATAGAAAAACTTGAACTCGGTTCGGTAGGAGATATTATCCACCGCGGGGGTACAAAGCTCTACACAGCCCGCTGCCCGGAGTTTAAAACAGTTGAAGGCCAGCTCAAAGGCATCGAACAACTGAAAAAGCACGGCATTGAAGGCCTTGTAGTCATCGGCGGAGACGGTTCTTATATGGGAGCTAAAAAACTGACTGAACACGGTTTCCCGTGCGTAGGCGTTCCAGGCACCATTGACAATGACATTCCAGGCACAGATTTTACAATCGGATTTGACACGGCACTTAATACCGTGATTGATGCAATAGACAAAATTCGTGATACAGCAACTTCACATGAGCGTACATATGTAATTGAAGTAATGGGACGCCATGCAGGAGACCTTGCATTATGGTCCGGCCTTGCAGGCGGAGCAGAAACCATTCTGATTCCTGAAGTTGACTATGATATGGAAGATGTACTTGCCCGTCTGAAGCACGGAACAGACCGCGGCAAAAAGCACAGTATCATCATTGTTGCTGAAGGCGTTGGAAGCGGAGTTGACTTCGGAAGAAGGATCGAAGAAGCTACAAACCTCGAAACACGTGTCTCCGTTCTTGGCCACATTCAGCGCGGAGGATCGCCAACAGCATTTGACAGAGTCCTTGCAAGCCGTCTGGGAGCTTATGCTGTAGAACTTCTTCTTGAAGGCAAAGGCGGACGTGCGGTCGGCATTCAGAGCAACAAGCTGACGAACAATGATATCCTCGAAATTCTAGACACACCGCATACGATTGATCAGAACATGTACCAGCTTTCCAAAGAATTATCCATCTGATATCCCATCAGACTGGTATCGTTTTCACACCTATATACAGGAGGAATTTATCGAATGAGAAAAACGAAAATAGTTTGTACGATCGGCCCTGCAAGTGAAAGTGTAGAGAAGCTTACACAATTGATGGAAGCAGGCATGAACGTATCACGCCTGAACTTCTCCCACGGAGATTTTGAAGAGCACGGAGCACGCATCAAAAACATCCGCGAAGCAGCTGCAAAGCTTAATAAGAATGTTGCCATCCTTCTTGATACGAAAGGACCGGAAATCCGCACACATTCTATGCAGGACGGAGCAATTGAACTCGTAGCAGGATCTGAAGTAACGGTTTCTATGACTGAAGTTCTTGGTACAGCAGACAAGTTCTCCATTTCTTACGAAGGTCTTATCGACGATGTTCATACAGGTTCAATCATTCTTCTTGATGACGGTCTGATCGGTCTTGAAGTCATTGAAATAAATAAACAGGCGAGTGAAATCAGAACAAAGATCCTTAACACAGGAACACTTAAAAATAAAAAAGGCGTCAACGTGCCGGGAGTAAGTGTAAAACTTCCTGGAATCACGGAAAAAGATGCAAATGACATCGTGTTCGGAATTGAGCAGGGAGTGGACTTTATCGCTGCATCATTCGTGCGCCGCGCTGCAGATGTTCTTGAGATCCGCGAATTGCTTGAAAAACATGGAGCATCTCAAATCCAGATCATCCCGAAAATTGAAAACCAGGAAGGCGTCGACAACATCGATGAAATTCTTGAAGTATCAGACGGCCTTATGGTAGCGCGCGGAGACCTTGGTGTTGAAATTCCGGCAGAAGAAGTGCCTCTTGTTCAAAAAGAATTGATCAAAAAGTGCAACGCAGCAGGCAAGCCTGTTATCACAGCTACGCAAATGCTAGACAGCATGCAGCGCAACCCGCGCCCTACACGCGCAGAAGCAAGTGACGTTGCAAACGCCATATTCGACGGTACCGATGCAATCATGCTTTCTGGTGAAACAGCAGCCGGTTCATACCCGGTAGAAGCTGTTCAAACAATGAACAACATCGCTTCTCGTGCAGAACAGGCACTTGATTACAAGCAGATCCTTGCAAAACGCAGCGAACAAGCTGATATGACGATTACAGATGCAATCGGACAATCGGTTGCACATACAGGCTTAAACCTTCAGGCAGCTGCAATTGTAGCAACGACTGAAAGCGGCCATACTGCACGCATGATCTCAAAATACCGTCCTAAAGCTCCAATCGTTGCGGTTACATCATGTGAATCTGTTTCACGCAAGCTTGCTCTTGTATGGGGCGTACATTCACGCAACGGCGAACAGTCTTCATCAACAGATGAAATGCTTGATCAGGCTGTTCAGGAATCCCTTCTTTCAGGTGTAGTCAAGCATGGTGATCTGATTGTCATCACAGCTGGTGTGCCGATCGGAGAAACAGGCACAACGAACCTGATGAAAGTTCATGTTGTCGGCGATGTTATCGCTAAAGGCCAGGGCATTGGCCGCAAAACAGCATTCGGCAAAGTTGTAGTGGCAAGCTCAGCTGCTGATGCAGAAGCAAAAATGACACAGGGAGCCATTCTGGTTTCTCAAAGCACAGACCGCGACATGATGCCTGCGCTTGAAAAAGCAGCTGCTCTTATTACAGAAGAAGGCGGCTTGACAAGTCATGCTGCTGTTGTAGGCTTAAGCCTTGGAATTCCTGTTATTGTCGGCGTTGAAAACGCAACAGACATCTTCAAAGACGGACAGGAAATCACAGTAGACGGATCACGCGGCGCGATCTATCAAGGACACGCAAGCGTACTTTAAGTGAATACAGAAAAAGAGAAGGGCAGTTCCCTTCTCTTTTTTGCATATGTTTCATATACTGTTGCAGTAGATGAACAAGCCTTTTTATCCAAATGCGAGGTGAACTTCAGATTGAGATATATCCTGCCTTTTCTAATCATCATCCCAGCGCTTGAGATTGGCATTTTGCTGTTCTCAGGCAAAACGCTCGGAATTGTTCCGACCATTCTGCTGATCATTGCAACTGGAGTAGGCGGAGCATGGCTTGCCAAAAAACAAGGCATAGAAGCCGTTCAAAAAGTCCAGAGGGAAATAAGCAGGGGCAACATTCCCGGAGACTCGATTCTCGACGGACTCTGTATCCTTACAGGCGGGCTTCTTTTGCTCACACCAGGCTTCATCACCGATTTAACCGGTTTTATCCTGCTCATACCCGGCACGAGGAAAATGGTTAAACCGCTTCTTCAGAAGCAAATCAGCAAAATGATCGACCGAAACCGGTTTACCATTATCAGATAGAGCCGCGCGAAGCTTTCCGGCAAGAAGAATCCCCCGAAATAATTCGGGGGATTTCTTATCTGGCTGCAGGGGTATAATAGGTGCTTACACTTTGCTGTGAAATTGGAGATTTTTGGATGCGTCGGAGTGAAAGTAAGTCAAAGAATCGTACCCTGTAAAACTGAAAAACGATATTAGAGGGTAAGGAAAGCCAAGAATCGTACCCTGTAAAACTGTGAAATGATATTAGAGGGTAAGGAAAGCCCGGAATCGTACCCTGTAAAACTGAAAAACGATATTAGAGGGTAAAGAAAGCCAAGAATCGTACCCTGTAAAACTGAAAAACGATGTTAGAGGGTAAGGAAAGCCCGGAATCGTACCCTTTAAAACCGTAAAACGATATGCGAGGGTAAGGAAAGTCTTGAATCGTACCCTGTAGAACCGTAAAACAATATGCGAGGGTAAGGAACTATGAAAACTCCACCCTCTGAGTTGAACGTGCAGGAAAGCTGCCGAAAACGCGGACACTGCTTCTGGGCATAGCAGTTACGCTATTTCTTATCACCTGCTTTTCCCTGTTATAAACTTCCACGCATCCTCAAAAACCCCGGCGTTCTGAAGGGCGTTAAAAATGACAAGAGCAACCGGTCCTGCAATCAGGCCTAAAAACCCGATCAGCTTAAAGCCGACAAACAGAGAAAGCAGGGTAGCAAGCGGATCAAGACCAATGGTGGAAGAGAGAATTTTCGGCTCTATCAGCTGCCTCTGCATTAAGATAATAAGATACAGCGCGCAAAGTCCAATAGCAAAGGGGAGTTCGCCGCTGAAAGCAGAGTAGATGATCCAGGGAACAAAAACAAGACCGGTGCCAAGGTACGGCAAAAGATCGACCAGGCCAATCAGCAGAGCAATCGTGATTGCATAATCCACTCTCAATAAGAGCAACCCTATAAGGACGGTCACAGCAGTGATGCTGATTAAAATAATCTGAGCCTTTATAAAACCGAATAATGCTTTTTTTAAGTCATCTGCGACTGACCTTCCGCTTTTTCGTGCTTTGACGGGAAGGTATTTTCTGAGGAGCCGCTGGAACTTGTACCAGTCCTTGCTGATAAAAAAAGCGGCTAAAAGAGAAAAGACAGCGGCGGTTGCAGCATTTGGAAGCCAGCTGATCAGAAGCGGAATGTTTTCTAAAATTTCTTTTAAAAAATCAGCCGCGTTAGATCCAATTTGTTCACCGGTGTGCTGGATGTTTGCAAGAATCGTTTTTTGCTGGGATGCATCAAGAGTATTAAACAGCGCTGCAAAGTCCTCATAGACCGGCAGAATCCGGTCTAAAGTAAATGTTTCAATATAAACAACAAGCGTTTTAAAATGCTCAGGAACAGATGAAGCTAAATAAGTCGTTCCCGCTACAATCTCTGCAATAAGAAGTGTGACCATTCCTGCAAAGACAATGACTAAGCACGCAATAGACAAAAACACGGCAGCGCCGCGAACCATCCGCCTCTCAAGCAGATCGACCATGGGATTTATAATAGAGGCTAATAGAAAACCTATAATAAATGGATAAGCGAGGGCAGATACATAATAGACGGACGCAGCTGCAGCTATGATGACCGCCGTGACTGCAAGGGCTCTGAAGGCGGCCTCTGCCGGATGTGCATTCAATAAATTACCCTCCTGTTCTCTTTAAGAAAAATCTGGAAAGGAAGAATGAAATGAATCAACCTGTCCTATTTTTAATCATATTATTCATCGTTGGATTTCTTGCCAAAAATCAGTCATTAATGTTTGCAGTAGGTTTTCTTCTTGCTGTTAAACTGACCGGACTTGATGAAAAGCTGTTTCCGCACATTCAGTCAAAAGGCATAAACTGGGGTGTTACGGTTATTACGATTGCTGTTCTCGTCCCGATTGCCACAGGGGATATCGGGTTTAAGCAGCTGACAGAAGCAATGAAATCCTCGTACGCATGGATTGCCCTTGGTGCAGGAATTGCTGTGGCGCTGATTGCGAAAAACGGTTTGACTCTGCTGCAGGATGACCCGCATATTACAACAGCGCTTGTATTTGGAACCATTCTTGCCGTTTCTTTATTTGGGGGAGTGGCAGTCGGGCCGCTGATCGGAGCGGGCATTGCCTATCTGGCCATGCAAACGGTTAAATTTTTTGGTTAATATAATAAATTCTGATACAATATACGAGAAGGCGCCTTGAAAACCTATTATTCATCTTAAATATCATTTTTCTGACAAATTTTTTGCTTCTGGAAATTCTTTTCGTTCACAAAAATCAGATAATTGTTTATAATGGATATAGGCAGTTTGATTACGCCTTCTTGTTCATCTTAAGTCACAATTGAAGATAACATTCGATGTGGCTCTTATAATGGCTGTAAATGTAAGCATTTTCTTTTTAAAAATGCTTGAGTATTGAGCAAGCGCTCGGTCGTTTAAATAATTGGAAGAATGGGCAAATAAGAAGAAAAAAAGATTTGTCGAATGCTATCTTTTATTGCTGACGAGAAGAGCGGATCAATGGGGATATTTTTGCAAAGGAGAGATTTACATGACAACAACACGGGGTCTGGAGGGAGTAGTTGCTACTACTTCATCCGTAAGTTCAATTATTGATGATACTCTTACATATGCGGGGTATAACATCGATGATTTAGCAGAGAATGCTAGTTTCGAAGAGGTTGTATATTTATTGTGGCACAGAAAGCTTCCTGATCATGCAGAGCTTGCACAAATTAAAAAAGAGCTTGCAGAGAATGCGGAAATACCGCAGGAGGTTGTCAGCCATTTTAAATCATACGACCTTAAGTCAGTGCATCCGATGGCGGCGCTCCGCACAGCTGTTTCCCTTCTGGGGCTGTTTGACAGCGAAGCCGATGTCATGGATCCGGAAGCGAACTACCGCAAAGCGATCCGTCTGCAGGCTAAACTGCCTACAATTGTGGCTGCATTCGCACGTATCCGCAAGGGTCTTGAGCCTATTAAACCGAAGGCAGATGTAAGCTTAGCAGAAAACTTCCTGTATACACTGACAGGCGAAGAGCCAAGCAGTGTTGCTGTTGAGGCTTTCAACAAGGCGCTCGTTCTTCATGCAGATCATGAATTAAATGCATCTACATTCACAGCGCGTGTCTGCGTGGCGACACTGTCAGACGTCTATTCCGGAATCACTGCAGCGATCGGAGCTCTAAAAGGGCCGCTTCACGGGGGAGCAAACGAAGCTGTTATGAAGATGCTGAAGGAAATCGGCGATGTAGATAACGTTGAAGCGTACCTTCACGAAAAGTTTGCCCGCAAAGAAAAAATCATGGGATTCGGACACCGCGTATACCGCCAGGGAGATCCGAGAGCCAAGCATCTGAGAGAAATGTCCGAGAAGCTGACTAACCTGACAGGCGAACCGAAATGGTTTGAAATGTCCACAAAAATCGAAGAGATCGTAACCAGCGAAAAATCAATTCCGCCGAATGTTGATTTCTATTCAGCATCCATGTACCACAGCCTTGGAATTGACCATGACCTTTTCACGCCGATCTTTGCTGTCAGCCGTGTATCAGGATGGCTTGCCCACATTCTTGAGCAGTACGAAAACAACCGCCTGATCCGCCCTCGCGCAGATTACACAGGCCCTGACATGCAAAAATACGTTCCAATTGAGCAGCGCGGCTGATTTCAGCGGATGAGGCAGTATTGGCAAATGCTGATGCTGCCTGTCCCTGCGCATTACTCCCAAAAATCAAATTTCACATACATAACAGGAGGTAACTACAATGACACAAGGACAAAAAATCACAGTTGCAGACGGAGTACTTAACGTACCAAACGATCCAATTATTCCATTTATCGAAGGAGACGGCATTGGTCCTGATATCTGGGCTGCAGCTTCACGCGTTCTTGAAGCAGCTGTTGACAAAGCTTACAATGGCGAGAAGAAAATCGTATGGAAAGAAGTGCTTGCAGGAGAAAAAGCATTCAATCAGACCGGCGAGTGGCTTCCTGAAGAAACACTTGACGTGATCCGCGAGTATTTCATTGCAATCAAAGGACCTTTAACAACTCCTGTAGGCGGCGGAATCCGTTCATTGAACGTTGCCCTTCGCCAGGAGCTTGATCTGTTCACATGCCTGCGTCCAGTACGCTACTTCAACGGTGTTCCGTCTCCAATCAAACGCCCTGAAGATACAGACATGGTAATCTTCCGTGAAAATACTGAAGATATTTATGCCGGCATCGAGTATGCAAAAGGCTCTGAGGAAGTTGAAAAGCTGATTGCTTTCCTTAAAAATGAAATGGGCGTAAACAAAATCCGTTTCCCTGAGACTTCAGGAATCGGCATCAAGCCTGTATCAGAAGAAGGTACACAGCGTCTTGTGCGTGCTGCTATCAACTATGCAATCAAAGAAGGCCGCAAATCCGTAACACTTGTTCACAAAGGCAACATCATGAAATACACAGAAGGAGCCTTCAAAAACTGGGGCTACGAGCTTGCTGAAAAAGAATTCGGAGATCAAGTGTTCACTTGGGCTGAATATGACCGCATCGTTGAAAAAGACGGCAAAGACGCTGCAAACAAAGCGCAGCAGGAAGCTGAAGATGCAGGCAAAATCATCGTAAAAGATTCCATTGCTGATATTTTCCTTCAGCAGATCCTTACTCGTCCGCGCGAGTTTGACGTAGTTGCTACAATGAACCTGAACGGCGACTACATCTCAGATGCTCTTGCTGCACAAGTCGGCGGAATCGGCATCGCTCCTGGAGCTAATATTAACTATGAAACTGGACATGCTATTTTCGAAGCGACACATGGAACTGCTCCTAAATATGCAGGTCTTGATAAAGTAAATCCATCTTCTGTTATTCTGTCAGGTGTCCTTATGCTTGAGCACTTAGGCTGGAATGAGGCAGCTAAACTTGTTGTAGAAGCAATGGAAAATTCAATCTCTGAAAAAGTTGTCACTTACGACTTTGCCCGTTTAATGGACGGCGCTAAAGAAGTGAAATGCTCTGAGTTCGGAGATGCACTGATCAGCAAAATGTAAGGTCTTCTCAGGTCAATAATCCGCAGAGCTGTTTTTCACTTATGGAAAACAGCTCTGCTATGCTAAAGGGGATGTTTTAATGGGCATGAAGCGCAAAAAAGTTTCCGTAATCGGTGCAGGTTTCACAGGAGCAACCACTGCATTTTTATTAGCTCAAAAAGAACTGTCTGATGTTGTGCTTGTTGATATTCCGCAGCAGGAGAATCCGACTAAAGGAAAGGCTTTGGACATGCTTGAAGCAGGTCCTGTCCAGGGATTTGACGCTCAGATTACAGGGACCAGCGACTATGCAGATACGGCTGATTCTGATCTTGTCATCATTACAGCAGGCATTGCGAGAAAACCCGGAATGAGCCGCGACGACCTTGTTCAGACGAACCAGAAAATCATGAAAAGCGTGACAAAGGAGATTGTGAAGTATTCGCCAGATGCGGTCATTCTAGTTTTGACCAATCCGGTTGATGCCATGACCTACACGGTTTTCAAAGAGTCAGGTTTTCCTAAACACCGCGTCATCGGCCAGTCAGGTGTTCTCGACACTGCGCGCTTCCGCACATTTGCGGCACAGGAGCTGAATCTGTCTGTGAAAGATGTGACTGGATTTGTTCTTGGCGGACACGGTGATGACATGGTTCCTCTAGTGAGATATTCGTATGCCGGCGGAATTCCGCTTGAAACGCTGATCCCTAAAGACCGCCTGGAAGCAATCGTTGAGAGAACACGCAAAGGCGGCGGTGAGATTGTCAATCTTCTTGGAAACGGAAGCGCCTATTATGCACCGGCTGCATCTCTTGCAGAAATGGCAGAAGCTATTCTTAAAGATCAGCGCCGTGTAATCCCCGCTATCGTTTACTTAGAAGGAGAATACGGGTTCGAAGGGATCTACCTTGGAGTTCCTGTCATTCTTGGCGGAAACGGGCTTGAGCAGATTATCGAGCTCGACTTGAATGATGATGAAAAAGAAGCATTATCAAGGTCTGCTGACTCGGTCAAAAGTGTCATGAAGGTTCTTTCTTAATCGCTGCCGGGGCTGGAGAATACTCTCCAGCCCCTTTCAGCAAGTTTCTTGTAAACGTTTTCAAAAGATTGGAGGATGACGATAATGCTGCTTGGCAAAAAAAGAAAACTCGGAAGACAGATTGATGAAATCACGGTTGGAGAGAAATTAACGCTGACCGAAAAAATTGAAGATAAAGACCTGCTGCTCTATCTTGGGCTGACAAATGATTCAAATCCGCTCTATATTCAGCACGATTATGCGTCACTGACGCCTTATGAAAAGCCGATTGTCCCAAGCATCATGCTGACGGGCATCATAACGTCTGCGATATCCAAATATATGCCCGGACCGGGAAGCCACATTCTCAGTCAAAACCTTGAATTTGTCCGGGCAGTCTATCATTACAGCATGATTCAGTTCCTTTTCGAGGTGACCCAAGTGAATGCGTCCGAAAATACTGTGCTACTCAAGGTACATGCGCACAATGACAAAGACGAGATCGTCATTCAGGGAACGTTAACAGTAGCGCCTCCTGCAGCGATTGCCTCTATGGACGGCAGTGCTCTTGAAAATTTTTAATCCAATGCCGGCACCTGATCAGGGTGCCGGCATTTTACTGCCTGTGACTGGAATGTCTTTTCCTGTTTTGGCTATTCTAATAGAGACAGACAGCGTGCTGAAAGGATCATTTGAAAGAAAACATTTGTTCATTTGAATCTATCCTCTATAATGGAAGTATAAAAGAGAGAAAACACGTTGGATTGCTAGGGGAATACTATTTGGTGGAGGCTTTATATGAGTAAGAAAATTCTGGTCGTAGATGATGAGCAATCAATCCTGACTCTGCTGCAATACAATCTGGTTCAGGCAGGGTATGAGGTAATAACCGCTATAGATGGAGAAGACGGGCTTGAGAAGGGTTTGAATGAGTCCCCTGATCTAATGGTTCTTGATCTTATGCTGCCTAAAATGGACGGGATCGAAGTGTGCAAGCAGCTTAGACAAAAGAAAATCATGGTGCCGATTCTCATGCTGACGGCTAAAGATGATGAATTTGATAAGGTGCTTGGCCTTGAGCTTGGCGCTGATGATTATATGACAAAGCCTTTCAGTCCGAGAGAAGTTGTGGCGAGAGTGAAAGCCATTTTGAGAAGAACGCAGACAACTTCTGAATCAGAAGAAAAAGAAGTCGATACATCTGAAAGAATTATGATAGGCGATTTGAGAATTCTTCCTGAACATTATGAAGCGTATTACGGGGATGAACGCCTTGAGCTGACACCTAAGGAATTTGAATTGCTTGTATACCTTGCCCGTCATAAAGGAAGAGTACTGACGCGCGACCAGCTTTTGAGTGCCGTATGGAACTATGATTTTGCAGGGGATACACGAATCGTGGATGTCCACATTAGTCACTTGAGGGAAAAGATTGAACGCAATACGAAAAAACCGCTTTATATTAAAACAATAAGGGGACTCGGCTACAAGCTTGAGGAGCCTAGGCTGGATGAATAGATTCCGGTCACGCCTTATTTTTGCCCTTATTACACTGATTATTGCCGTATTGATCGGCCTGGGGCTTTTGCTTGGTCAAATATTCGGCAGCTATTACATGAGTTCTTTTCAGGAGCGCATGAAAGAGGAAGCGAAAATTACTGAGCTTCTGGTGAAGGAAAAGGGACTGTCGTCTTCTGAGATGGATTCCTTCCTGAACCGCTACAGCAAAGCCATTAAAGCTCATATCACCATTTATGACAGAAACGGGAATGTTCTGCATGATGCCGGTCCGTTTAAACAGGATCACAATTCTATTTCAAAAGAGATTCTTCTAAAGCACCGGAATGCAGACAAAGGCTTCAAATTAAATATACAAAACGACAAACTGTATTTTTACGGACTTCCTTATCTGGAAAACAACGAAAAGCGGGGGTACATCGTCCTCAGCTCTACAGAATCGTCTTTAAAGAAAATCAACCAGCAAATATGGGGCTTGCTGATTGCAAGTCTGGGAATGGCCCTCCTTGTCATTCTGCTGCTTGCTGTCAGAATTACATCACGCTACACAAGGCCGATTGAATCGGCGACAAATGTTGCGATGGAGCTTGCAAAAGGAAATTATAAAGCAAGAACCTATGAAGATCACCTGGATGAAACGGGCATGCTCAGCCAGTCTATTAATGTGCTTGCCAGAAACCTTCAGGATATGAACCGTGCACAGGAAATGCAGCAGGACAGGCTGCAGACACTGATTGAAAATATGGGCAGCGGTCTGATTCTGATTGACGGAAGAGGCTACATCAACCTGGTAAACCGGGCATACAAAGAGCTCTTTCACATTAAATCAACAGACTTCCTATACAAGCTTTATTATGAAGCGTTCGAACACCGGGAGATTGTTGATTTGGTCGAGCATATCTTTATGACTGAAATCAAAGCAAGAAAACAGCTGCATCTCCCTCTGAAAATTGAGCGCAGGCATTTTGAAGTTTACGGTGCGCCGATTATAGGCACAAACGATGAATGGAAAGGCATTGTGCTTGTTTTCCATGATATCACTGAGCTGAAAAAACTCGAACAGATGAGAAAAGACTTTGTTGCGAACGTATCGCATGAGCTGAAAACACCGATTACATCGATTAAAGGGTTTACGGAAACGCTGCTTGACGGAGCACTTGAAGACAGGCAGACGCTGGAGTACTTTCTCTCGATCATCTTGAAAGAAAGCGACCGTCTTCAAACGCTTATTCAGGATTTGCTTGACCTGTCCAAAATAGAACAGCAGGGCTTTAAGCTGAACCTTCAGCACTGCAATGCGAAGGAAGTTCTCGAAGAAGTCATCATTATCCTAAAAAGCAAAGCAGAAGAAAAAGAAATCGGGCTGTCACTTGTTATGCCGGAGGATGAGCTTCATATTTACGGGGATGTGTACCGCCTGAAGCAGATCTTCATCAACCTGATCAGCAATGCATTGAACTATACACCCAAGGGCGGCAAAGTGAATGTTATCCTCAAAGATGGCGGTGACCATGCCGTATTTATCGTGAGTGACACGGGGATTGGCATTGAAAAAGAAGAAATTCCGCGGATTTTCGAACGTTTTTACAGAGTAGACAAAGCGAGAAGCCGGAATTCAGGCGGAACAGGACTCGGGCTTGCCATCGTCAAGCATCTGGTGGAAGCGCACAAAGGACGAATTTATGTGAGCAGCACCGTTGGAGAAGGGACTACGTTTACTGTTAAACTGAACAAAAACCAAAACGAAGGCTAGTTTACAATATATTTACATCACATTTATTCCTGCTTAATAAAATGCTGATAATATACTAAGTGAAAACCCCTTCATCCAAGGAGCCAATCTTTTGGACGAGAACATCCCTGTTCTCGTCCCTTTTTTTGTCTTCAAAAAAAAGATGAAACCTTTTCATGGAAAGAACGTAAATATTTGTGAAGAGAAAAAGGGGGCGGAGAAATGATCAGCATCAGGCGCATTTACACGATCATAGGGGCAGTTCTGCTGGCTGCAGTCCTGTTAATCGTTGCATTTACTACATGGTATACGGTCGATGAATCCGATCAGGCGGTTATCATCACATTCGGTGAAGTAGAACAAGGCATCAGTGAGCCCGGTCTTCACTTCAAAATGCCATGGCCAATTCAGTCCGTTGAAAAGCTGTCCAAAGAAACGTTCAGTCTTAAGTTCGGCTATTCCGAAGAAAACGGCGAAGTAAAATCCTTTCCAAAGGATACAAAGATGATCACAGGTGATGAAAATATCGTTCTCGCAGATATGGTTGTACAGTGGAAAATTACCGATCCTGAAAAGTACTTATTTAACTCGGAAGATCCAGAGGAAATCCTGTATGACGCCACATCAGCTTCCCTGCGAAGCATTATCGGCAGCTCTGAAATTGACGATGCTCTCACGTCCGGAAAAGTGGAAATCGAGGAAAATGTTCAAGAACTGCTGATTTCCCTGATGGAGAAGTATGATATCGGCATTTCAGTTCTGGCCGTCAAACTTCAGGATGTTGACCTTCCGAATGATGAGGTAAGGAAAGCCTTCACGGACGTAACAAGTGCGCGTGAAACGATGAATACAAAAATCAATGAAGCAAAAAAATACTCAAATCAGCGAACGCGTGAGGCTGAAGGGGAAGAGGATGCACTCATCTCAAAAGCAGAAGCTGACAAAACGGCAAGAATCGAAAAAGCCCGCGGAGAAGTAGCTAATTTCAACGCTGTTCTAAGCGAGTATGAAAAAGCCGAGGGCATAACAGAGAAGCGTCTCATTCTTGAAACGATCGATCAAGTGCTTCCTGGAGCCACGATCTATTTTATGAAGGATGACGGCAGCACAATGAAATACCTCCCTATTGGCGAACTGCAGAAAAAGAAAGAAGAGCCGAAGCCTGAAACTGAGGAAGGAAGTGAAAAGAATGGCCAATGACAACCTGGTGGACATGAGTGAAAAGCGCGGAGATTCCGGAGGATACAGCAAATATATAAAGACGGGACTCTGGCTTTTACTCACCCTTGCTGCAGCGATTGTTCTTTTCACGAACATGTTTGTTGTAAAAGAAAATGAATATAAAGTAGTCCGCCAGTTTGGCGAGGTTGTAAGAATCATAGAAAAGCCGGGGCTGCACTTGAAGATTCCCTTTGTGCAGTCGGTCTCATCTATTCCGAAATATCAGATGACATATGATGTTGAAGAAGCGGAAATTAATACGAAAGACAAAAAAAGGATACTGATCGATAATTATGCTGTGTGGAAAGTGGATGATCCTAAAAAAATGATTGCCAATGCGAGAACGCTCGTGAACGCTGAAACAAAAATGGCAGAGTTCACTTTTTCCACAGTCCGTTCAGAGCTTGGCCGGCTCAACTATGATGAAATCATCAATGATGAAAAGTCATCAAGAGGCAGCATTAATGATAAAGTCACTGAAATCGTGAATGGTCTTCTGGAAAAGGACGGGTACGGAATTACAGTCACAGATGTCAGAATCAAACGCACCGACCTGCCTGAGGACAATGAAGCATCTGTTTATACCCGCATGATATCCGAAAGACAGTCAACGGCCCAGGATTACTTGTCCCAGGGGGATGCAAAGAAAAACAGCGCCATTGCAGCAACCGACCGGACTGTAAAGGAAATGCTGGCTAAAGCAGCAGCCAATGCAGATGTTATAAGAAGTCAGGGAGAACAGGAAGCAGGGAGAATCTACAACAGTTCCTATTCTAAAAACCCGGAATTCTATGAGTTGTACAGAACACTTGAATCCTATAAAAAGACAATTGACGAAGAAACGGTCATTATCATGCCGTTTGACTCTGATTATGCTAAAACATTGATGGGCGGAACTGACTAACAGCGTCCTGTCCCCTGATTTTCATTCTGTCTGCCTGTCATGGTAGAATAGAGAAAGAAAATCAGGGGATTTTTTATATCCTTTTACAGGGAGGTTTACCTATGCCGAAAAAACTCGTGCTGATTGACGGGAACAGCATTGCCTACCGGGCTTTTTTTGCCCTTCCGCTGCTGAATAATGACAAAGGTGTACATACAAACGCTATTTACGGATTTACCATGATCCTAATGAAAATACTTGAAGATGAAAAGCCGTCTCACATGCTGGTTGCCTTTGATGCGGGAAAAACGACCTTCAGGCATGAAACGTTCAAAGAATACAAGGGCGGCCGGCAGAAGACCCCGCCGGAGCTGTCGGAGCAATTTCCGTTTATAAGGGAGCTGCTTGATGCCTACAGCATATCACGGTATGAGCTTCCGAATTATGAAGCGGATGATATTATCGGAACGCTGTCAAAACAAGCCGAAAAAGACGGTTTTGAAGTAAAAGTCATTTCAGGTGATAAAGATTTGACGCAGCTCGTCTCAGAACAGATCACCGTTGACATTACAAGAAAAGGAATAACAGATGTTGATTCCTATACGCCTGAATTTGTTATGGAGAAATACGGCCTGTCCCCCTCTCAGATTATCGATATGAAGGGGCTTATGGGAGACAGTTCAGACAACATCCCGGGTGTTCCGGGCGTCGGAGAAAAAACGGCGATCAAACTTCTGAAGGAACATGAAACCCTTGAAGCGCTCTATGAATCCTTAGACAAGGTTACGGCCAAAAAATTAAAAGAAAAGCTTGAAGAAAATAAAGAACAGGCGATGATGAGCAAAGAGCTTGCAACAATCAACTGTGAGGCGCCGCTTGAAATTACCTTGTCTGAAGCCGAGTATAAGGGCTTTGAGGCGAAGAATGTGGCGGGTATTTACAAAGAGCTCGGCTTCAATTCTCTCTTGGACAAACTGGGAGCGGACACAGAAGCAGAGCTTGAGCCCATTGAAGATGTTCAATTTGAAATGCTGGACGAAATAGCGGATAAGCACCTGACGGATGATGCCGTCCTTATTGTCGAAGTGCTTGATGACAACTATCACAGCAGCAGCATAATCGGACTTGCCGTCATCAATGAGAATGGCAGCTACTATGTGCCGGCAGAACTTGCCGTTAAATCTGAGGTGTTTAAAAAATGGGCGGCAGACGGGACGAAGCGCAAAACGGTCTATGATGCCAAACAATCCATCGTTGCTCTTCACTGGCAGGGGATTGAGCTGAACGCAGTTGAATTTGACGTTTTGCTTGCAGCCTATATCCTGGACCCGTCGCAGTCGTTTGCTGATGCAGCAGGAGTGGCCCGCCACAGCGGAATTCACCTTGTTCAGTCCGACGAAACGGTTTATGGCAAGGGAGCAAAACGCGCCATTCCGGAAGCTTCGATGCTTGCTGAACACCTTGTGAGAAAAGGTCTCGCCCTAAAGGCTGTTAAAGAAAAGCTTCAGCTCCAACTTGAGGAAAATGAGCAGCTTGAGCTTTATCTTGATCTTGAAATGCCGCTTTCCATTATTCTTGCGGAGATGGAAGCAACAGGTGTGAGCGTGGATATTGAGCGTCTCGAAGACATGGGACGGGAGCTGAAAGACCGTCTGATGACACTGGAAGAAACGATTCACCGTCTCGCCGGTGAGGCCTTTAATATCAATTCGCCAAAGCAGCTTGGCTCGATTCTCTTTGACAAGCTTGGACTGCCTGCTGCAAAGAAAACAAAGACAGGATACTCCACGTCTGCAGACGTCCTTGAAAAGCTCGCAGGCAAACATGAAATCGTGCAGGAAATCCTTCATTACCGCCAGCTTGGAAAACTTCAGTCCACCTATATTGAGGGGCTTTTGAAAGTCGTCCACAAGGACACAAGAAAGGTGCATACAAGATATGTACAGACGCTTACTCAGACAGGCCGCCTGAGCTCGACGGACCCGAATCTGCAGAATATCCCGATCCGCCTTGAAGAGGGCCGCAAAATCCGCCAGGCCTTTGTCCCTTCTGAAAAAGACTGGGTCATGTTTGCAGCAGATTATTCGCAGATTGAACTCCGGGTTCTTGCCCACATTGCAGGTGACAGCAATCTGATTGAGGCCTTTCAAAATGACCTTGATATTCATACGAAAACAGCCATGGACGTTTTCGGCGTTGAAGCGGATGCCGTTACTTCAAATATGAGAAGGCAGGCGAAGGCTGTTAACTTTGGTATCGTATATGGAATCAGCGACTATGGCCTTTCTCAAAGTCTGAACATTACCCGGAAAGAGGCAGGAGAGTTTATTAAACGCTACCTCGAAAGCTTCGATGGAGTAAAGGAATATATGGAGGAGATTGTACAGGAAGCCAAGCAGAACGGCTATGTCAAAACGCTTCTTCACCGCAGACGCTATATCCCTGAAATAACGAGCAGGAATTTCAATATCAGAAGCTTTGCAGAGAGAACGGCGATGAATACCCCAATCCAGGGAAGTGCGGCCGATATCATCAAAAAAGCGATGATTGACATGGCTGCAAAGCTGAAAGAGGAAAAGCTGCAGACACGCCTGCTCCTTCAGGTGCACGATGAATTGATTTTTGAAGCTCCTAAAGAAGAAATACCAATACTTGAAAAGCTTGTTCCGCAAGTAATGGAACATGCCGTTGAACTGAAAGTGCCTCTTAAAGTGGACTACTCCTATGGTTCATCCTGGTACGACGCAAAATAAGGAAGTGAGAATATGCCTGAACTGCCGGAGGTTGAAACCGTCAGACAGACGCTGATTGAATTAGTCAAAGGGAAAACAATTGAGGCCGTGTATATCCATTGGCCGAAGATGATTAAAAAGCCGGAAGAAACGGTGCAGTTTCAGGATGCCGTTGCCGGTCAGACGATCCAGGATGTCGGAAGACGGGGGAAGTTCCTCAAATTCTACCTTGATGACTATGTCCTTGTCTCCCATCTCAGGATGGAAGGGAAATACGGCCTGTTTCAGTCGTCTGACCCCATCGACAAGCACACGCATGTCGTATTTAAGATGACGGATGGATCAGAGCTCAGGTATAAGGATGTAAGAAAGTTTGGCACGATGCACCTTTTCACCATAGGCGAGGAAGAACTGCATATGCCCCTGTCCCATCTTGGGCCGGAACCGTTCTCTGAAAGCTTTACCCCTGAATACCTGCAGGAAATGCTGAAAAAGACGAATCGGAAAATCAAGGCTGTGCTCCTTGATCAGAAGGTGCTTGTAGGCCTTGGGAACATTTATGTAGATGAAGCTCTCTTCAGATCCGGCATCCACCCTGAGCGTCCTGCAAACGGGCTCAGCGCAGAGGAAACAGCGAAGCTTCAGCAGGAAATTGTGCGCACTTTGAGTGAAGCCGTTGAAAAAGGCGGAAGCACGGTCAGATCCTACGTGAACACGCAAGGTCAGATCGGCATGTTTCAGCTGCAGCTGTTTGTATACGGAAGAACGAATGAACCGTGCAAGGTCTGCGGCGAAACCCTGATCAAAACTGTAGTTGGAGGAAGGGGAACTCACTACTGCAGCAGGTGCCAGAGATAAGTGAACACCTCATAGGCCGATGTCATATACTACCGTAGCATTTGCGGAAGGGGCATGGTTTATGGTTGCAGCTGCATCACTTTTTTTATTGGCATTTGCAGTAAGTCTGGATAGCTTTTCAGTCGGTTTCACTTATGGATTAAGAAAAATGAGCATGCCGTTTAAGTCGGTCTTCATCATTGCCTGCTGTTCGGCAGTTACCTTGCTGCTTGCAATGGGGGTTGGACACGCGCTTGCCTCTGTTCTCCCGCACAGTCTGACCGGAAAGCTCGGCGGCATTATCTTAATAGGTATTGGCGCATGGGTGCTTTATCAGTTTCTTCAGCCTGTCAGGGAAATGACAAAGGAAGAATCTGAAAAGACCCTGCTTAACCTTGAAATCAAGTCGTTTGGCATCGTGATAAACATTTTGAGCAGACCGGCTGCAGCAGATATTGATAAATCCGGCACAATCACTGGGGTTGAAGCCCTCCTGCTCGGATTTGCATTGTCGCTTGATGCGTTTGGGGCAGGAATAGGAGCGGCGCTGCTCGGCTATTCTCCCTTTGCGACAAGCGTGCTTGTGGCCGTTATGAGCTCATTATTTGTAATGTTCGGAATCAAATCCGGGCACCTCTTTTCAAGATTTGCCTGGATGGAAAAACTATCATTTCTTCCGGGAGTTCTGCTGATTATACTCGGAATCTGGAAGCTTTAGAAGCAGGGGGAATAAAAAGTGACGCTCTCAATTGGTTTAACAGGCGGAATTGCAAGCGGAAAAAGCACCGTATCAAACATGTTCAAAGAAGCAAACATCCCGGTTATAGATGCAGATATCATCGCGAGACAGGTCGTAGAACAAGGCGCGCCGGCATACCGGCTGATTGCAGAAGCATTTGGGAGCGGCATCCTTCAGGAAGACGGATCGATTGACCGCGAGAAGCTTGGGAGCATTATTTTTCAACATGCAAAAGAGCGGGAAAAACTGAACAGCATCGTGCATCCGGCAGTCAGAAAAGAAATGCTGAGGCAAAAGGAAGAGGCGGAGGCAAACGGGGAGGCTGCGGTCGTCCTGGATATTCCGCTTTTGTTTGAAAGCAAGCTGACACACTTGGCGGATGTTACGCTGGTCGTATACGTGAATCCGGATGTGCAGCTCAGCAGATTAATGAAACGCAACGGCTTATCAGAAGAAGATGCAAAATGGAGAATCGCTTCCCAGCTCCCCCTGAATGAAAAAAAGGATCAGGCGGATGAAGTAATCGACAACAACGGAACGATCGAAGCAACAAAAGAACAGTTTCATACATTGCTTGAAAAATGGAACCTGGCTTCTAAGTGAAGCCTGGTTTCATTTTTTTTTGAAAAAAGAACATTTAATCATCCTATTTGGGCTTAAATGTGATATACTAATCGTGCGAATAAGCATATATTAGTATATCACATAATCCGAGAGGGGTAATGGTATGAAAGCGAAGATTGCCATTAACGGTTTTGGTCGAATTGGGAGAATGGTATTCAGAAAAGCAATCTTTGAAGAAAGCATGACGATTGTCGCCATCAACGCAAGCTATCCGGCTGAGACGCTGGCGCACATGATCAAATATGATACAAACCACGGGAAGTTCGAAGGGGAAGTGCTTCCTTTTGATGATTATTTGCTAGTTAACGGACAAAAGGTCCAATTACTTAATTTCAGAGATCCGAGGGATTTGCCTTGGGGGCTCATGGATATTGATATAGTTGTTGAAGCTACGGGTAAATTCAACGACGGTGAAAAAGCGATGTACCATGTACAGGCCGGCGCAAAAAAAGTCATCTTAACAGCACCGGGGAAAAATGAAGACATTACAGTTGTCATGGGCGTAAATGAAGAGGCTTACAACAATGAACAGCACGTCATCATTTCAAATGCATCATGCACAACAAACTGCCTGGCACCTGTTGTAAAAGTGCTCGATGAACAGTTCGGCATTGAAAATGGCCTCATGACAACCGTTCACGCCTACACAAACGATCAGAAAAACATTGATAACCCGCACAAAGATCTGCGCAGAGCAAGAGCATGCGGCCAGTCCATCATCCCGACAACAACAGGCGCTGCAAAAGCGCTGTCTCTTGTCCTGCCTCATTTGAAGGGCAAACTTCATGGCATGGCACTTAGAGTCCCGACTCCGAATGTCTCGCTCGTCGACCTCGTTGTCGACGTGAAAAGAGACGTGACAGTTGAAGAAGTGAGTGCTGCGTTCATGGATGCTGCAGACGGAGAACTCCAGGGAATCCTGGATTTTACAACAGAGCCGCTAGTATCGATTGACTTTAATACAAACCCGCATTCCGCAATCATCGACGGCCTGTCCACCATGGTCATGGCAGACCGGAAAATCAAAGTGCTCGCATGGTATGACAACGAGTGGGGCTATTCTTGCAGAGTCGTGGATCTCGTTCGATTCGTTGCTTCGAAAATGAAGAAGTTATCGGCGGTATAAACGTATAAGTGGAAAAGGCAGCCTTTGGCTGTCTTTTCTTTATGCATCCAGCTTTTAGGGGTGGTGCAAACCTGCGAGAAAACTAATCTGGCGTATCTGATCAAGGAGAATAGCACGGAAATCTGGCTTGAACAAATATAAGCACATATGAAATGACCCTTCAGAAGGAGGAGAATTGTGCGAAGGGTTATTAGTGCGTAAGATATGCCCCTTCATCAGGAGGGAGATGGTGCGAAGGGTTATAAGTGTATAAGATATGTCCCTTCAGCGGATTGAGAATTGCGCGAAGGGTCATAAGTGTATAAGATATGTCCCTTCAGCGGCAGGAGAATTATGCGAAGGGTTATTAGTGCGTAAGATATGCCCCTTCATCAGGAGGGAGATGGTGCGAAGGGTTATAAGCAAACTAGTAATCACTCTGTAACAGGACTCAGTGAGGATAGAACCCTCAAACAGAGAAATATCTGGTTTGGTGGTCCTGATCCGTCCGATAAGAACCCTCAAGCGGAAAAAAATCCGGTTTGATGGCACCGTTCCACCTGATAAGAACCCTCAACCAAAGAAAAATCCAGTTTGGTGGTCCTAATCCGTCCGATAAGAACCCTCAAGCAGATAAGAATCCAGTTTGACGGCACCATCCCACCCAATAAGAACCCTCAAGCAGAAAAAAATCCGGTTTGATGGCACCGTTCCACCTGATAAGAACCCTCAACCAAAGAAAAATCCAGTTTGGTGGTCCTGATCCGTCCGATAAGAACCCTCAAACCAGAGAAAAATCCGGTTTGGTGGTACCAATCCGTCCGATAAGAACCCTCAAGCGGAGAAGAATCAGGTTTGGTGGTACCAATCCGTCCGATAAGAACCCTCAAGCGGAGAAGAATCAGGTTTGGTGGTACCAATCCGTCCGATAAGAACCCTCAAGCGGAGAAGAATCAGGTTTGGTGGTACCAATCCGTCCGATAAGAACCCTCAAGCGGAGAAGAATCAGGTTTGGTGGTACCAATCCGTCCGATAAGAACAATCAGGCGGAGAAGAATCCGGTTTGGTGGTACCAATCCGTCCGATAAGAACCCTCAAGCGGAAAAGAATCCAGTTTGGTAGCCCTGATCCGTCCGATAAGAACCCTCAATCAGAGAAGAATCCGGTTTGGTATCACCATCCCACCCAATAAGAACCCTCAAGCAGAAAAAAATCCGGTTCAATAGCACCATCCCGCCAGAAAGTATTCCAAATTATGTCCTCCCCCAAAAACGAAATTTATCTCCGCTCAAAAAATACTAAAACCCCCGGCAGCGTATGCTGCGAGCCCCTGCATGAAAGAGAAGCATCATTTTTTTGAAAAAAGTGTGTTGCAAAAACAAACTAAAGAAAGTATACTATTTTTCGTGAACTTCTTAATGAACGCGGCCTTGTGGCTACTTAAAGGGTTAGGACCTCTCTGGACTAACTTTCCCCCGTGGTAGTTCAACAATCCATTGCGAAGAACTTCATGTAAACTAAAATTCCTAAAGGGGGAACCATATAATGGAAACAATGGGACGTCACGTAATCTCTGAACTGTGGGGATGCGACTTTGATAAACTGAATGATATGGACTTTATTGAAAAAACGTTTGTAAATGCTGCGCTGAAATCAGGTGCTGAAGTGCGTGAGGTAGCTTTTCACAAATTTGCTCCTCAAGGTGTGAGCGGGGTTGTCATCATCTCTGAGTCTCACTTAACGATTCACAGCTTCCCTGAGCATGGATATGCAAGCATTGATGTATATACTTGCGGAGATTTAAACCCGAATGTTGCAGCAGACTATATTGCAGAGGCTCTTTGCGCACAAACACGCGAGAACATTGAGATCCCGCGCGGCATGGGTCCTGTACAAGTGAAACAGGCTCAAGTAAAAGCTCTTTAATGATTACTCATTTTCATGTAAAATGAAAGAGGTGCAGCATGCACCTCTTTTTCTTATGCAATGACCTTTTACATACATACCTTTTATTCTAATTAGAAAAGGAGCCAAGCCTGACTATGAGCATGATGCATAAAATGAAAAGTTTCTTCTCTGCAGGACAGGAAACGTCTGAAAATCATTACGATGAGGCATTGAGAAGCCACTATTATAAAACGACCGCCAAGAAGGCAATGGAAACCGTTCAGCAAACGCTCGGCAGAATGCCTGGAGCAAAAGTAACCTCCGTTTCCGAAGAGCACGGCGAAATCAGTCTTGCCATTGAAAAACCTAAAAAAGCGCTGATGATTGTCACGGTCATATCTGTACGGCCTTACGAAACAGCCATTGATTTCAACGTGTCAACAGATTCAAAGCTCGGAACAGATTTCGGATTCAGCAAAAAGCTGATCAGTGAGGCTTACGAAAAGTTGAATAAGGATCTTCCGTTTATCGGCACAGGACTTTATCCGAAGTGATAACGGCTGCGTGCGAAGGAAAGTCCAGGCTTTTGGGAAAGATAGAAGAAAAGATTCGGCATCAAGATCAGACTGTAACAGAAATCCCGATGCTTTTTGATTGGAGCTGGTTGTATGAAATGTCCTACATGTCATCATAATGGCACGAGAGTTCTGGACTCCCGTCCTGTTGATGAAGGAAAATCCATTCGGAGACGGCGTGAATGCGAAGAGTGCCAGTACCGCTTCACAACGTTTGAAAAGGTAGAGGAGATTCCGCTCATTGTTGTCAAAAAAGAAGGGGTCCGGGAAGAATTCAGCAAAGATAAGATTCTTCGGGGGCTCATCAAAGCGTGTGAAAAGCGCCCTGTTCCTCTTCCGAAACTGGAGGAGATTGTGCAGGATATTGAAAAAGAACTCCGGAATCAGGGAATATCAGAAGTGAACAGCGACGACATTGGCGAAATGGTTATGGACAGGCTTGCAGGTGTAGATGAAGTGGCTTACGTCCGGTTTGCGTCCGTTTACCGCCAGTTTAAAGATATAAATGTATTTATTCAAGAATTATCAGAGCTGATCAAAAAGGTGAAATAAGAGCGCGCAGAACATGGTTTTGGGCTCTTTTTTCCTTTTCGCAGGCATGCTGCTTGTTTCGGCTGATGAAACAGAGGGAATGCTATGGACAATCATTGGAAACAATTACTTCCGGTAGACAGGTATCTCGTCAAAATGAACGGGCTGCTGCAGGATTTTGACAGAAAAGTTCTGACGCTGCTCTATCAGCCTCTGCTTGGGGCAAAATGCTATGCCCTCTATATGACACTCTGGTCAGAGCTTGAACAGGACCGGATATGGAGCAGAGAAACGACGCATCATGGCTTGATGTCTCTTATGCAAAGCAACCTGAGGGAGATCTATGAAGAACGGATTAAGCTTGAGGGCATTGGACTGCTTAAAACCTATCTGAAAGAAGAAGGAGATTCCAGACTCTACATCTATGAGCTGATGCCGCCCATCATGCCGGATGAATTTTTTCAGGACGGGGTATTAAACATCTATCTGTATAACCGGATCGGAAAGTCAAAATACAGTCAGCTGAAAGCCTACTTTTCAGACAGCAGCCTTCCGGAAAACTTGACGCAGGTGACAAAACCCTTCAATGAGGTGTTTCAGTCCCTGCAGCCAACAGAAATGCACTCTTTTGCTTCAGGAGAAATGCAGGAATCCATGATCCCTGAAGAAGGCAAGGACTTTCTTGGTTCTCAGACGGGAAGCTCTCCCCATATGACGGACACTGTTTTTGATTTTGATCTGTTTTACGCCGGGCTTTCAGAAGCTGTCATTCCAAGGAAATCCATTACGCCGAAAGTAAAAGAAACGATCAAGAAACTTTCTTATCTTTACGGCATTGGAGCCATGGAGATGAAGAATGTTGTGATGAACGCCATTGATGCGAATGAAGCCATTCAAATAGATGAACTCAGAAAGGCTGCAAGAGACTGGTATCAGTTTGAGCACGGGGAAAGACTTCCTGCTCTTACTGAAAAAGTACAGCCTTCCCATCTCAGGTCAAAGCCTGCGGTTCAGGCTGAACTGTCACAGGAAGAATCGCTGATCAGACAGCTTGAGAGCATCTCGCCGAAGCAGTTTTTAAAGGACCTGGCAGACGGCATAGAGCCATCTGCTGCAGACCTGCAGATCGTTGAAGAAGTCATGTTCAAACAAAAGCTTCATCCGGGCGTTGTGAACGTCCTGATCTACTATGTCATGCTCAAAACCGACATGAAGCTCTCAAAGACGTATGTTCAGCGAATCGCGAGCCACTGGGCGCGGAAACAGGTGTCAACTGTCAAGGAAGCGATGGACCTTGCGAAGCAGGAGCACAGAAAGTATCAGGACTGGGCTTCAAAGAAAACATCTTCCGGCAGAAAAATTGTCCGGAAAGAAACGCTGCCACAGTATTTACAGCAAAGCGAAGAACGTGGAGAACCAGCCGCAGAGCAGGATGACGAAGAAACAGAGCTTGAACGGAAACGGCTTGAAGAAAAGCTCAGACAGTACAGGGAACAAAATTAATCTCAGGCGGAGGTGAACAAAATGGAATCCATCAACAAATCTCTTGGGCGTCTTTCAGGCCGGGAAGATTTTCAGAAGAGGCTGGGTGCCATGAAGGCTCAGATCATGCAAAATCCGGATATCCAGGAATTTCTGCATGAAAACAGTTCTGAAGTGAATGAAGAAATGATCAACAGAAGCCTGATCAAACTCTACGAATACATTGGACAAAGCAAGCGCTGCGCAGACTGCCCGAGTCTCAGAGAATGCAAAAATCTAGTAGAAGGCTATCATCCGAAGCTTATCCTTCAGGGAAAAACCATTGACCTGAAGTATGAGGTCTGCCCGACGAAAGAAGCGGATGATGAACGGAAAAAACAGCAGTCGCTCATCAAGTCCATGTTTATTCCGCGTGACGTTCTGAATGCAACCCTTGAAGACATTGATCTCAAGGAAGCAAGCAGGCTGAAGGTTGTGGACATGGCCCTAAGCTTCAGCAGGGACTATCAAGAGGGCAAGTACCGCAAAGGGCTGTACTTGTACGGTCCGTTCGGGATCGGCAAAACCTATATTCTCGGAGCGATTGCAAACGAACTTGCAAAGAAAAAGATTCCTTCCATGCTTGTGTATGTGCCGGAATTTTTCAGGGAATTAAAAAGCTCCATGCATGATCATTCGCTGGAAGAGAAGGTTGAGGCAGTTAAAAAGGTAAAGGTGCTGATGCTTGATGACATTGGTGCCGAGGCGATGTCAAGCTGGGTGCGCGATGATATTCTGGGGTCAATCCTCCAATACCGCATGCTTGAAAACCTTCCAACGTTTTTCACCTCCAATTTCAGCATGAAAGATCTTCAGTCGCATTTAAGCGTTACACAGCGCGGTGAAGAAGAGCCTGTAAAATCAGCGAGAATTATGGAGAGGATCAAGTATCTGGCAGAACCGTTCGAACTGAAAGGCCGCAACTGGCGCGAAAGATAGAAAAAGCAGTACACCGCAAATCCTGCGGCGTGCTGCTTTTTTTGGTTTTGTGATTCTAATTGTTCTTCTCAGGCCATATACATGGAATCAGGTATTGGCTAAAAGGGGGGACAACCTTGATCAAAGTATTTTTTAATTCTCCGGATGAAGCAGAGAGATTTTATACAATGCTTGTCCTTAAGCAAAATCAGCGGAACGTTGAATTGTGCATAATTGACGGAAACGGAGTCGGGGTTTCGGCAAGTGATTTTGATGCGGCGGCAAGAACGCTTTTTATTCCGGCGCTTGCGTCTTATATTCTTAAATACAATGAATCACGTCTTATGCTTTCGATCATCAGGGACCGCTTTTATTTTCATGAGCCTGAAGAACAGCAGCAAATCATACATATTGCAGAGGCGATCATTGAAGGTGAACGGACGGAAATTCCCGGTGCCAAACAGCTTCCCGTGAGAGAAACGCCGATTTATGAAGCGCTGAATGACTTTATTAAGCCTGATCTTGCATTTGCTCTTTCGTCCTTTATAAAATTCCGTCTTCACAGCTATGTGGAGCGTTTATATAAATATATTGAGATTGCGATTGAAGAGTATAAGCTTGAACAGGAGTATCAGACGTTTATTCATAGTTTAAGAGAGTATGCCATGAGCAGGGAAACGAAGGCAGAGGTTATTCACATTGTTCATGAACACGAACTGACCGTTTACAATGAGCATTTTTCTGAAATCAGCAAAGAGGATTTAGCGGGGCGTATTGACAGGACGTTCGTTCATCAGCACCCGATGTACATTGATGCTTCCCTTTTGGCTCCCCTTGTCTCTATAGCCCCTGGGAAGATCCACCTGTATACCGATTCACCTGATTATGGAATGGTGCAGACCATCCAGAATATCTTTCTTGAACGGGTAAGCATTTATCCGAGAAAGATGGCTGGCGTTTAAATTCAGCTTTCGGAAGGGAAAAAGCGGAATCAGCTTGATTTCCTCCCGGAATGCTTTTATAATACGTTATGAATAGAAGAAAAGTTTTGATGAGGACACGGGTGAGTTATCACGGCTCAAAGAGAGGGAAGACATGGCTGAAAGCTTCCCAGTACGAATAACCTGCTTACCGCCTCTGAACTTCAGCTTTGAAAAGGACTTATTCCTGAGTAAGTGCTGACGGGAAATCCCGTTACAGATCTTTTTTGAGCCATTCACCGCGCGTAATGTGAATGGAAACAAGGGTGGAACCACGGCGAATAATCACTCGTCCCTTATTTTAGGGACGGGTTTTTTATTTTTTAAGAAAACATGCAAGGAGTGACTTTAGGATGTCAAATGTAAACATTACTTTTCCGGACGGAGCTGTAAAGGAATATCAGGCAGGCACATCAACTGAAGATATCGCAGCCTCCATCAGCCCGGGTCTGAGAAAAAAATCCATTGCCGGTAAACTGAACGGTGAACTGATTGATTTGAAAACACCGATTGAGCAGGACGGAAGCATTGAAATTGTCACACTCGACAGCCCAGATGCGCTGGAAATCATCCGCCACAGCTCTGCCCACGTACTCGCCCAGGCCATTAAACGATTATATGGAAATGTAAAGCTTGGAATCGGTCCGGTTATTGAAAACGGGTTCTACTATGACATCGATATGGAAGAATCGATTTCTGCTGAGGATCTGCCGGCGATTGAAAAAGAAATGAAGAAAATCATCAATGAAAACATAGAGGTCGTCCGCAAAGAAGTAACACGCGAAGAAGCAAAGGCGTTATATGAAGAAATAGGCGATCACCTGAAGATTGAGCTGCTTGATGCCATTCCTGAAGGGGAAAAAGTGACGATCTATGAACAGGGCGATTTCTTTGACCTCTGCCGCGGGGTGCATGTTCCTTCAACAGGAAAGCTGAAAGAATTTAAGCTTTTAAGTGTAGCCGGCGCATACTGGCGCGGGGACAGCAACAATAAAATGCTGCAGCGCATTTACGGTACGGCTTTCATTAAAAAAGCAGACCTTGATGAGCATCTGCGCCTGCTTGAAGAAGCGAAGGAGCGCGATCACCGAAAGCTTGGAAAAGAACTGAGCCTGTTTACGACATCTCAAAAAGTAGGACAGGGCCTCCCAATCTGGCTTCCAAAAGGCGCGACAATAAGGCGCATCGTAGAGCGCTACATTGTGGATAAAGAAGAGCGTCTGGGCTACCAGCACGTATACACACCGGTGCTTGGCAGTGTGGAGCTGTACAAAACATCCGGCCACTGGGATCATTATCAGGATGACATGTTCCCTGCAATGAACATGGACAATGAAGACCTTGTTCTTCGTCCGATGAATTGCCCGCATCACATGATGGTGTACAAGCATGACATTCACAGCTACCGCGAACTTCCGATCCGCGTGGCAGAGCTTGGAACGATGCACCGCTATGAGATGTCAGGAGCTCTTACAGGACTGCAGCGTGTCCGCGCAATGACGCTGAATGACGCCCATATCTTTGTCCGTCCTGATCAAATCAAAGATGAATTTATCCGGGTTGTAAAACTTGTTGAAGAAGTTTATAAAGACTTTGGCATCAATGACTATTCCTTCCGTCTTTCCTACCGCGATCCGGAAGACAAAGAGAAATATTTTGACGATGATGCGATGTGGGAAAAAGCACAGAGTATGCTTAAATCTGCGATGGACGAGCTTGGTCATGACTATTTTGAAGCAGAAGGGGAAGCGGCGTTCTATGGTCCTAAGCTTGATGTTCAGGTCCGCACAGCACTTGGAAAAGACGAAACGCTTTCTACTGTGCAGCTTGACTTCTTATTGCCGGAGCGCTTTGATCTGAACTATGTAGGAGAAGACGGCAAACAGCACCGTCCGGTTGTTATTCACCGCGGGGTTGTCTCAACGATGGAACGTTTTGTAGCCTTCCTGATTGAAGAGTACAAAGGGGCGTTCCCGACTTGGCTTGCTCCAACTCAGGTTCAGGTGATCCCGGTTTCGCCTTCAGTTCATCTTGATTACGCGAAAAGCGTTCAGGAGAAGCTGCAGGCTGCAGGTCTCCGCGTCGAGCTTGATGCACGCGATGAGAAAATCGGATATAAAATCCGCGAGGCGCAGATTCAGAAAACACCTTATATGCTTGTAGTGGGCGATAATGAAGCAGCTGAATCAGCTGTGAATGTCCGTAAATACGGCGAGCAGAAATCTGAAACAATCAGCCTGGATGCATTTATTGACGGCATTGTGAAAGAAGTTAAAAGATAAATCTGTAAAAAAGTATTGCACATGCGGAAGATGTTTGATACAATTCTTTTTGTTGCAATAAAAGCCAGCATGACTTGACACAGGAATTTTTTCCGTGATATAATTTGCATGGTAATTGAATAGAACGTTTGTCTAGCAAGCAGAAGCACCCGCTTCTCACCTGATTGACGCATTGCGCAGTCTGCAGGTTTACGACCATTTTATACTTAGTATACTAAATCGTAGTGTGGGTGTTTTATGCGCCCGCACTTTTTTATTTGAAAAAAGTGCGAGCAGAGTCTGTTCAGTTAAAAATCCTTGGAGGTGGCTAATTATTAGCAAAGACATGATGGTAAACGATGGAATCCGCGCTCGTGAGGTTCGTCTGATTGGTGCAAACGGCGACCAGCTTGGAATCAAAACACGCCAAGAGGCGCTTGAGATTGCTGCCAGAGCGAATCTTGACTTAGTGTTAGTTGCCGCAAACGCGAAGCCTCCTGTATGTCGCATTATGGACTACGGAAAATTCCGTTTTGAGCAGCAGAAGAAAGACAAAGAAGCACGTAAAAATCAAAAGATCATCAGCATGAAAGAGGTTCGCTTCAGCCCGACGATTGATGAGCATGATTTTAACACAAAACTTAAAAATGCACGCAAGTTCCTTGAAAAAGGAGACAAAGTGAAAGCTTCCATCCGCTTTAAAGGACGTGCAATCACTCATAAAGAAATTGGCCAGCGTGTTCTGGACCGTTTTTCTAAAGCTTGTGAAGATTTAAGTACAATTGAGTCTCATCCGAAAATGGATGGACGCAGTATGTTCCTGGTGCTTGCACCTAAAGCTGAAAAGTAAAGATACGAGGAGGAATACCTTATGCCAAAAATGAAAACTCATCGCGGCGCTGCAAAGCGTTTCAAAAAGACTGGATCAGGTAAATTAAAACGTTCACACGCTTACACTAGCCATTTATTTGCTAACAAATCAACGAAAGCAAAACGCAAGCTTCGCAAAGGCACGCTAGTAAGCAAAGGCGACTTCAAACGCATCCGTCATTTATTAGATAACATTAAATAATTCGTTTTCACATAGGAGGGAATTGACATGCCAAGAGTAAAAGGCGGTACTGTCTCACGTCAAAGACGTAAAAAAGTTCTTAAATTAGCTAAAGGTTATTTCGGTTCAAAACATACATTATACAAAGTTGCTAACCAGCAAGTAATGAAATCATTAATGTATGCTTACCGTGATCGCCGTCAGAAAAAGCGTGACTTCCGTCAGCTTTGGATCACTCGTATTAACGCTGCTGCACGCCTAAACGGTCTTTCTTACAGCCGTTTAATGCATGGCTTAAAGCTTGCAGGCATCGAAGTTAACCGCAAAATGCTTGCTGAGCTTGCAGTTACTGATGCAAAAGCTTTCGCTCAACTTGCAGACGCTGCTAAAGCTAAACTTAACAGCTAATACCACAAGACCATTCTCACCGTATGAGAATGGTCTTTTTATCATTTATTTATGGAGTTGAATGATATGGCACTCATGATTGCGTACTATTTGATCTTGAATGTGTACGGATTTTACATAATGGGAGCGGATAAGAAAAAAGCGAAACGCGGCGAGTGGAGAATCAAGGAGAACACTCTTTGGCTTGTCGCCTTTATCGGTGGTGCAGCGGGACTTACTGTAGGGATGAATACGTACCGCCACAAAACGAAGCACCGAACGTTTGCGGCAGGTCTTCCGGCATTGATGGTTGTCCATCTCGTTTTGTTTGTCTATTTTCTCTATAAGCTGTCATAAGACAGCCTCCCATCTGATACACTTTAGGGAACGATTCTCACACAGCATCATCAGGGACTGCATGAAAGAGGTGGGAACAATCGATCTTGCTACTTCGGCTGTGGTCAATACCGTCCAGTCTGCGGGATTTCTGGCACCTGTGTTTTTTATCGGCATGCACATTTTGAGGCAGTTTTTGTTCATACCTGTTGTGGCCATTTGTATTGTCGGGGGTATACTTTTCGGAACAGAATTCGGCACGTTTTATTCCATTATTGGGCTGACTGTTGCGAGCATCACTTTTTATACGCTGTCGAAACAGTTTCCATCCTTCTTAGACCGCTTTTCGGGGCTTAAGAAAAAATGGCTGGGGAATTATACGCGTCTTTCGGTTGGGCAGATTACCGTGCTCCGGATGATTCCGTTCGTGAATTTTTCGCTCTTATCCCTCTGCATTCTGGACAGATCCGGCTCGTTTAAAGAATATGCAAAGCTTTCCTTCTGGACGCATATTCCTGCGGCCTTCTGTTTTACTTCGTTTGGCACTTACTTTGGCAGACTGTCGCTCATTGCGACCATTCTGATCCTCTGCACGCTTATTGTATTTGTCTATTTGCTCAGAGAACGAAGAAGCATTATTAAATGGAACGAATTTTTTCTGAAATAGCCAAAAGCCGTGATCAACAAGGTCACGGCTTTTGTGCTTTTGAGAGAAATTCTCTGACGGGACTCTTCCAGTCAATGGCTGCATGCGGATAGGTTTCTTTCACTTTATCTGCGATAAATTGGAAATCCGAGAAAGAAAGTCCCTGAAGCTTGCTCGGTGTGTCGGTCCAGATGAAAATGGAGACGACTTCAAACGCCTGACCGGTCGTGCCGAGATATTTTTCGCCTTCAAACCGGACGCCTTTATATGTCAGGAGAAAATTCTTGCGGACATTGCCGGGGTCATCGAGCAGATAAAACCGGTTCTGTTCTTGTGCAAGCTCTAGCTTGCGTTTAGGATTCAGCACGTATTTTGCTAAAGAATAAAGGATGAAAATGACGAGTGCGAGCAGGAGCAGCCGTAGGAAGATAACAATCATAGCAATGCCTCCAAGACATATTTTGTTACAATACGTATTAGTGCGGCGGAAGGTTTCATATTTCATGAAAAAATTTTGAAGCATGGTTCCTGCAGTGATAAAATTGGCTCGTAGAGGAGAGTGAAATCGTGAATTTAACAAAATTGTTTGAGATGCAGCATACCCTTGACAGCAAAATAGAAAAACAGCATGGCCTTGAGAAGGAATCCCTTATTCACAAGAAGATTCTTGCCCTGTATGTGGAAGTGGGGGAACTTGCGAATGAAACGAGATGCTTCAAATTCTGGAGCCTGAAACCGCCGGCAGAAACAGATGTCATTCTTGAAGAGTACGTGGACGGCGTCCATTTTATTTTGTCTCTTGGAATTGAGATCGGAAAAACGAGTGGAATCGAGATTCAGCCGTATACGGAAGAAAAGTCGCTCACTGCTCATTTTGCCGATGTTTTTAACGCAATTGCCCAGTTTGAAAAGAACTGTGCGGATGAACAATTTATCCAGCTGTTCAGCAAGTATATGCACCTTGGACAGGCCCTTGGATTTTCAGGAACCCAAATTGAAGATGCTTATATGAAAAAGAATGAAGTTAACCATGACCGCCAGAAACAGGGTTATTAACATTTTGTATTACTTTCCAGCGTTTAGTATAATAGTAGATAATAAACGAGAGGGGTAAAGGGATGACAAAATTAGACGAAACACTTCAGATGCTGAAGGACCTGACAGATGCAAAGGGAATTCCAGGAAATGAACGCGAACCGAGAGAGGTTATGAAAAACTACATATCAGCCTA
>NZ_JBQMFF010000004.1:221623-316232 GCF_052171315.1 Metabacillus mesotrionivorans
CGTTTAGATGAAGATACTGTAAAAGCTATTACGTTTGACTGAGAAAAGCACAAGATCCCATAAAAAAATGCCGGGCAGCCGCCCGGCATTTATTTCTTTTTTAAGCCTTCTTCAAGAATTGTGAGCATTTCATTCTTTTCATCTTCGCTTGAATTCTGCCAGATCACTTCAAACAGAACGCCAAGTCCCGGAAGCATTTTTTCTTCGCCGTTTTGGATCGCATCGACAATTGTATCCTCAAGCTGCCCCTGGTCATTGCCCGAAACATTTGAGATAATGGCATTTCGTAAATTTAAATCCATCTGACTCACTCCATTTTTAAAATAGTTGATCTCTGTTTATCGTGCATCACTTTGCTTATTTTATGTATCTTCCGTTAAAATAATAAGAAAAGCCTTTATTGTAAAATTTGCAGCTGCTTTTACATAGGTACGTTACACTCCAGTGGACTGAAGCGGAAGGCACTTGACTCCTGCGGGATGAAGAGGGCACTGAAGATCCCGCAAGAGCAGCGAGGAAGCTTCAGGCACTCCTCGCGGAAAGCAAGTGACTGGGGCGAAAGGGAACGGGTATGATTTGAGATTTATATTCAGCATAAAAACAGCCGAAAAATAAAAAAGAGGGGAATGAGCCCGCGTCCTCTTTAGCATGAGAAGTAAGTTCCTGGGGCGGAAAGGAACGGGTATAAGTTTAGAACCAGAAGTTCTTCTAAAGCTTGTGATAAAAACAAAAGAAAAAAATGGGCAGGAAAACCCAACAGCAAAAGGAGCAGGACAATTGAAGCGAATTGAATCCGTACAAAATCAAAAAGTTAAACAATGGCGCAAACTTCACACAAAAAAAGAACGTGATGCATCAGGCACATTTTTAATAGAAGGCATGCATCTCGTGGAAGAAGCCATCAAAAATAAATCAGATATAAAAGAACTGATCCTGTCAGAAGAAACAGCCATCCCAAAACACTGGGATCTAGACAGTCTGTCCATCATTTACGTAACAAAAGAAATCTTGAAAGCCATTTCCGAAACAGAAACCCCCCAGGGTGCTGCAGCCGTTTGCATCCAGAAGGACAGCGGAAGCATAAGCACATGGAAAAAAGTCATTCTGATTGATGCGCTTCAGGATCCGGGGAACCTTGGAACCATTATCCGGACTGCCGATGCAGCAGGTCTTGACGGCGTCATTCTCGGGGATGGGACAGTTGATCCGTATAACTCAAAAGCAGTGCGCTCCTCACAGGGCTCCATTTTCCATATACCGGTTGTAAGAAAAAAAATAGATGAAGCCATTTCAGAACTGAAGCAGAATGAAGTGTCCATTTACGGAACCTCCCTGCAGAACGGATCCGATTACAGAAAAGCAGAAACCTCCGGACATTTTGCCCTGCTTATCGGCAATGAAGGCAGCGGGGTAAGGGAGGAATGGCTGTCCCTTACCGACCAGAACCTGTACATCCCGATTCTTGGAAAAGCTGAATCCTTAAACGCCGGAGTTGCTGCCGGGATCCTGATGTATCACCTTGTGAAATAGGCAAAAGCGTGGTTGCATCGCCATCATGAATTCATTATAATAAAAGACAGTTACATACCATGAACAGCGTTGACAGAGAAGAGTAGTCTGCGAAAGCGTCAATCAGGGAGAAAATGCCGGTGACTGTGAGCATTTTTTTGACAGCAGCAGATGAATTCACCTCTTTAGCTGACACCAGGACCATCCGGAAAAATCCCGGGTGTAAAGGTGCTCCGGATCCTATCCGTTATTTATGAACGAAGTGAACAGCATGTTTTTTTGCTGTTAACAAGGGTGGTACCGCGACTGTCAACTCGTCCCTTTTTTGGACGGGTTTTTTATTTTGTTCAAAAAAAATCAGGAATCATCTGAAATAAAAGGAGGAAAAAACGATGCAGGAGCAATTAAAACAGCTTCAGCTTGAAGCGCTTGAAAAAATTCAGGCAGCAAATGATTTAAAGAGCCTGAATGAGATCCGTGTATCATATTTGGGTAAAAAAGGGCCAATTACAGAAGTTCTTCGCGGGATGGGCAAACTTTCTGCAGAAGAGCGCCCGCTGATGGGAGCTTTGGCCAACGAGGTGCGCGAGAGCATTGCCACAAGCATTTCGGCTAAACAGGAAGGACTTGAGGAAGCGGCAGTTGAAGAGAAGCTTGCAGCTGAAACGATCGATGTGACACTTCCGGGGCGTCCTGTACGCACGGGCAATCATCATCCGATTACGTCTGTCATTGAGGAAATCGAAGACCTTTTCCTTAACATGGGTTATTCCGTAGAAGAAGGCCCTGAGGTAGAGACGGATTATTTCAACTTTGAAGCGCTGAATCTTCCAAAAGGACACCCGGCGCGTGATATGCAGGATTCTTTCTACATAACGGAAGAAACGCTGCTTCGTACTCATACGTCACCTGTTCAGGCAAGAACGATGCAGAAATACAAAGGTCAGGGACCAGTGAAAATCATTTGTCCGGGCAAAGTATACCGCCGAGATAATGATGATGCGACACATTCACACCAGTTCACGCAAATTGAGGGACTTGTCATTGACGAGAACATCAGCATGAGTGATCTGAAAGGAACACTTGAGGCTTTTGCTAAAAAGATGTTCGGCGAAGAGCGCGAAATCCGTCTGCGCCCAAGCTTTTTCCCGTTTACAGAGCCTTCAGTTGAAGTCGATGTTTCATGCTTCGTGTGCGGCGGCAAAGGCTGCAGTGTTTGCAAAAAGACTGGCTGGATTGAAATTCTCGGTGCAGGAATGGTTCATCCGAATGTGCTTGAGATGGCCGGGTTTGATTCAAAGAAATACAGCGGATTTGCTTTTGGTATGGGACCGGAGCGAATTGCCATGCTGAAATACGGCATCGATGACATCCGTCATTTTTACACGAACGACATGCGTTTTCTGAAACAATTTAAAAGAGCATAAAAGGAGGGTTCCAAATGTTTGTTTCCTATAAATGGCTGCAGGATTACGTGGATCTCAGCGGAATCCCGGCAGAAGAACTGGCAGAGAAAATCACCCGAAGCGGAATTGAAGTAGAGGGTGTAGAGGTTTTAAATGAAGGGATGAGCGGTGTAGTCGTCGGGCATGTGCTTGAAAAAGAGCAGCACCCTAATGCAGATAAGCTCAACAAATGTCTGGTCGATACAGGCGGCGAGAACCCTGTTCAAATCATTTGCGGAGCTGCAAATGTCGATAAAGGGCAAAAAGTAGCAGTAGCAACAGTAGGCGCGGTGCTTCCGGGTAACTTTAAAATCAAAAAAGCAAAGCTTCGCGGCGAAGAGTCAAACGGAATGATCTGTTCTCTTCAGGAACTTGGTTTTGAAGCGAAAACCGTTGCAAAAGAGTATTCGGAAGGCATCTTTGTCTTTCCAAACGATGCTGAGCCTGGAAAAGATGCTCTTGCAGAACTTGGGCGTGATGACCAGATTCTTGAGCTTGGTCTTACCCCAAACCGCTCAGACTGCCTGAGCATGCTTGGCGTTGCGCATGAAGTAGCGGCTATTTTGGGCCGAAGCGTAACGTACCCTGACCTGACGCACGATGAAGGTTCAGAGAAGGCATCTGATAGTATTTCTGTCGCTGTTGAAGCAAAAGAAGAAAATCCGCTATATGTAGCGAAAGTAATTCGCAATGTAAAGGTCGCTCCGTCTCCGCTCTGGCTGCAGACAAGACTGATGGCTGCCGGCATCCGTCCGCACAACAATGTGGTGGATATCACGAACTATGTACTCCTCGAGTACGGACAGCCGCTTCATGCCTTTGACTATGACCGTTTAGGCTCAAAAGAAATTCTTGTCCGCATGGCAAAAGACGGCGAAGAAATCGTGACACTTGATGGACAAAAACGAACGCTTACTCCGGAGCACCTTGTTATTACAAACGGAACTGAGCCGGTTGCACTCGCAGGTGTGATGGGCGGCGAGAATTCAGAAGTTCATTCTGATACAACGACTGTTCTTCTTGAGTCTGCGTACTTTAACGGTCAGACAGTAAGAAAATCGTCCAAAGATCACGGATTAAGAAGTGAAGCAAGTGCGCGCTTTGAAAAAGGCGTCGATCCGAACCGGGTCCGCGCAGCAGCAGAGCGCGCAGCCCAGCTGATGGCGGAGCTTGCGGGAGGAGAAGTTCTTTCGGGATCGGCTGAGGTGAATTATCTTGAAGCTGAACCTGCGGTCGTGACCGTTCACATCGATAAAATTAACCGTGTGCTCGGCATGAACATTTCAGGTTCGGAGATGCAGTCCATCTTTACACGTCTTGGATTTGAAGTGCAGGAGGATAACGGCGCCTTCACGGTAACTGTGCCTACAAGACGCGGAGATATTACAATTGAGGAAGACCTGATTGAAGAAGTTGCAAGACTGTACGGCTATGACAACATTCCGTCTACTTTCCCTGTTAGCGCATCCGCACCGGGCAAATTAACGGATTATCAGCAAAAACGCCGAATGGCCCGCCGCTTCTTAGAAGGAGCCGGTTTGCATCAGGCGATCACATACTCGCTGACGAGCGAAGACAAAGCTTCCCTTTTTGCGCTTGAAGCATCTGATCTTACACGCCTGTCCATGCCGATGAGTGAAGAGCGCAGTGTTCTTCGCCTGAGCTTAATCCCTCACTTGCTTGAGACGCTGAAATACAATCTTGCCCGTCAAAATGACCAGGCCGCTCTTTATGAAATGAGCTCTGTGTTCATTTCAAACGGACCAGGTGAACAGCCTCTGGAAAAAGAACGGTTAAGCGGAGCTGTAACAGGGCTGTGGCATCTGAACCAGTGGCAGGCTGAGAAAAAACAGGTCGACTTCTATGTGGTAAAGGGAATTCTTGACGGCCTGTTCAATCGTTTAGGATTAAACGAACACATCACTTATCAGCAGACAAAACGCGACGGACTTCACCCGGGTCGTACGGCAGAAATTCTTCTTAACGGCGTTTCTGCAGGATTTATCGGACAGGTGCATCCGAAGCTTCAAAAGCAAATGGACCTGACTGAGACATATGTGTTTGAACTTGCTCTTCAAGAGCTTCTTCAAACAGAAGCAGAACCATTAACATTCTCTGTTATTCCGCGCTTTCCGTCTATGACGAGGGACATTGCCCTTGTTGTTGATAAAGACGTTGTAGCGGGCGATCTGCATAGCGCTATTTCAGAGGCAGGAGGAAAGCTGCTGAAGGACGTTTCCATTTTTGATTTATACGAAGGCGATAAGCTTGATGAAAATAAAAAATCACTGGCCTTCTCACTGCGCTATTTCGACCCTGAGCGTACGCTTACAGACGAAGAAGTAACAAAAGCGCATGAAAAAGTACTCCGTACGGTCGAGGAAAAATTTGCCGCCGTGCTGAGAGGTTAATCGCAGAGACAACAGGAAAAGAGCAGCTGACCATTAAGGTCCGGCTGCTCTTTTTATCTTTTTCTTTTTTTTGCGGCGATTTTTTCAGCCTTATCGGTATTGGCAAAATGAAACTTCGTCAGTTCTTTCAGTGCCGGGCTGCCTTTTTTCAGGATGATGGCTGCTGCAGCCTCGTCTACTTTAGCTCCTGCTCCTTTTGGAAGGGTAACTCCTGCTTTTTCTGACAGGCGGTCCATTTCCTTTAAAAAGGCATAGCGTGCAAGAATTGAGGCGGCCGCTACAGCAAGGTGGATTCCTTCTGCTTTTGTACTGAAAAATGTTTTTTCTCTTTTGAAGGATTTTCCAGATAAATGCTTGAAATACAGAGAAGGCTCTGCAAATTGATCAATCAATATGCCTTCAGGTTCTTCCGGCGCGATTTTGTCATAGAGTTTGTTTATCGCCTGGTTATGCAAAATGGCTTTCATTTTTCCCTGGGACATTCCTGTGCTTTGGAGCTGGTTGTATTTTTCATTGTGCAGGATCAGCAGAGAGTATGGAATGACTTTAAGAAGGTCCTTCGCAATGCTTATGATCTGAGTGTCATTCAAGTGTTTTGAGTCCTTTACTCCAAGCTCTTGAAGGAGCGGAATCTGCTCTTTTTTTACATAGGCGGCAACGACCGTAATAGGGCCGAAAAAGTCACCCGTGCCGACTTCATCTGAACCGATGATCGAAAGAGATGAAATGTTTGGCGGCGGACTGAAAACGGTCTTTGGCTGCGAAGGTTTCTTAGTAGCCTTTTTCTCGGGTTCGGACCATTTGGAAGCCTCTTCTGCTGCAAAATTTCCCTGGAAAAGAACTTTTCCTGATTTGTAGGCAGTGATGGAGCAGCCATTTGCTTTTGCCGTAAAAACGGCGCCGGGAGGCAGTTTTGAACCGAGTCCGGAAGAATAATAGGTTTTCATTTTCAGCATGGTCTGCTGATCAATTTTTATAACGGCATTGGACAAGAGAAGACACCTCTTCTATAGTAGTAGTGGTACGGGATTGATTGGCATTATCTTTCCATTATACTAAATATCATGTTATGATAAAGATTAGGATTCTCAAGAATGGAGGATTTTTCGTTGGATAACCACTCAAAAAAGAAAACGACAGTTGATATATATGGACAGCAATTTTCAATAGTAGGCACAGAGAGCACAAGCCATGTGCGTCTGGTGGCTTCTATTGTTGATGATAAAATGCGGGAAATCAGCAGTAAAAGTCCTAACCTTGATATAAATAAACTTGCCGTTCTGACGGCGGTCAATGTCGTTCATGACTACCTGAAATTAAGAGATGAATTTGAAAAACTAGAGAGACAAATTATAGAAAAGGATTGACGCAGTTAATGCTTGATATTGCCCTTTTAATTATCTTGATAATGGGTCTGCTCGTCGGACTGAAACGGGGATTCATTCTTCAGTTCATTCACCTTGCAGGATTCATTATCGCCTACATTGTAGCCTATAAATACTTCGGGGTTCTGGCGCCGAAGCTTGAGCTGTGGGTGCCATACCCGAGCTTTGGGGAAAGCAGCTCCAGTATTTCGTTCTTTACAGGCGGAAACCTTGAGAATGCCTACTACCGCGCTGTTGCATTTGTCATCTTGTTCATCGGAACAAAGATCGTGCTTCAGATTGTCGGATCTATGCTTGATTTTGTTACATACCTTCCTGTATTAAAGCAGCTGAATAAATGGGCCGGTGCCATTCTTGGTTTTCTTGAAGTCTATTTGATTTTATTCATTCTCCTGTTTATCGGAGGACTTCTGCCAATCCCTGAAGTCCAGTCGGCGATGGGGGATTCGGGAATTGCCAAAGTGATTGTTCATCATACCCCGTATTTTTCAGATAAAGTTCAGGAACTGTGGATTCAATATGCACCAAAATAACTTCTCCTCCAAACAGGAGAAGTTTTTTTGGCGCAAGTAGACGATTGTACATTTGCTTCAATTATTTGTATCATTCTAACTAGATGATCTATCACGTTCATGAGGTGAAAAACGTTGACTATACATAAAAAAGATGTCATTAAACTGCTTGAGCTTATTGCCGTTCATATGGAGCTTAAAGGAGAAAATCCGTTTAAAACCGCAGCATTCAGAAAAGCGGCTAACGCCCTGGAAACAGACGATCGCAGTCTTTCTGCGATTGATGATTTTACAAAGATTGCAGGTATCGGAAAAGGGACGGCTGCTGTCATTAAAGAGTATATGGAAGCCGGAGAATCAGAAACGCTGAAGCAGCTGCAGGAAGAGGTTCCTCAAGGGCTTATCCCGCTATTAAAGCTGCCGGGACTCGGCGGAAAGAAAATAGCGAAGCTGTATAAGGAGCTCGGCGTAACGGACGCTGACTCTCTTAAACAGGCGTGTGAAGAGGAAAAAGTGCAGGCGCTGGCAGGCTTCGGGAAGAAAACAGAGGAAAAAATCCTTGATGCAATCGAGGAAATGGGCTCCCGTCCTGAAAGACTGCCGCTTTCTTTTGTTCTGCCGATCGCAGATGAAATTGAGACATACCTTGAGTCGTGCGGGGAAATTCTGAAATACAGCAGGGCCGGAAGCTTAAGACGCATGAGAGAAACAGTAAAAGATCTGGACTTTATCATCGCGACAGATCATCCGCAGTTTGTCAGAGAGCAGCTGCTAAAGATGCCGAACATTTCCTCAGTGATTGCAAGCGGAGATACGAAGGTATCTGTCGAGCTTTTATATGAATATGAAATTGGCGTCGATTTCCGTTTAGTCACATTAAAGGAATTTGCCTCAACGCTGCATCATTTCACAGGATCAAAAGATCACAATGTGAAAATGCGCCAGCTTGCAAAAGAGCGCGGAGAAAAAATCAGCGAATACGGAGTTGAAAATATCGAAACAGGCGAAATCAAGACGTTTTCAACGGAAGAAGAGTTTTATGCACACTTTGATTTGCCCCACTTTCCGCCTGAGATCAGGGAGGACGGGACAGAAGTTGAAAAATACCGCAAAGACTTGAAGCTTATTTCACTCCAAGATATAAAAGGAGACCTCCATATGCACTCCACATGGAGCGATGGTGCATTTACCATCAGTGAAATGGCGGAAGCTTGCAGGCTCCGGGGCTATCAATATATGGCCATTACAGACCATTCCCAGTATTTGAAGGTTGCAAACGGCTTGACTCCCGAACGTTTAAAAGCACAGCGGGAGGAAATTGATAAGCTGAATGAACAGTATGATGATTTTAAGATTCTTGCAGGTGTAGAAATGGATATTCTGCCGGACGGAACGCTTGATTACAGCGATGATGTGCTTGAGGGCATGGATTTTGTGATTGCTTCCATCCATTCAAGTTTTTCTCAGCCCCAGGATGTGATTATGAAACGGCTGAGAACGGCGCTGGACCACCACCGTGTCCATATGATTGCACATCCTACCGGGAGACTGATCGGCAAACGCAGCGGATATGAACCTGATGTGGAAATGCTGATTCAGCTTGCAAAAGAGACGGATACGGTTCTTGAGCTGAACGCCAACCCAAACAGACTGGATCTGAGTGCAGAACACATCAGAAAAGCGCATGAGGCAGGAGTCAAGGTTGCCATCAATACGGACGCCCATAACCTGGACATGCTTGAAGATATGAAAACAGGCGTTTCAACGGCCATTAAAGGCTGGGTGAAAGCTGAAAATGTGATAAATACATGGAACCTGGAAAAGCTCCAATCCTTTTTGAAAAAAGAAGACAGCAGATAGACACGGACTAAAGGGTCTAAAAGACAGCAAGGAGGCTGTATAACGTGCAGCAGCGAGTGTTGAACGTATTGGAATTTCACAAAGTAAAAGAACAGCTTGTGAAGCATGCATCGTCATCTTTGGCGAAAGAAAAAGCAGAAAAGCTGGTTCCTTCAACAAATGTAGAAGAAGTGAAAACATGGCAGGAGCAAACCGATGAAGCAGCTAAAGTGCTGAGGCTTAAAGGGAATGTTCCGCTTGGCGGGCTGACCGATATCCGCAGCAGCATTAAGCGCGCTCAAATCGGCGGCATGCTGAATCCCCATGAACTGACAGAGATTTCCGGGACCCTCTATGCCGGCAAACAGATGAAGCGGTTTATTGAGGATATGATTGAAAGCGGAATTGAACTGCCTCATCTTGACGGGTTTGCGGCCCAAATACAACCTCTGCAGGAACTCGAACAGGAAATTTCGCACTGCATTGGAGATAATGGAGAGGTGCTTGACGGTGCAAGCGATACACTGCGGTCGATCCGAACCTCCCTTAGAACAACTGAATCGCGGATAAGAGAGAAACTTGAATCGATGATCAGGTCGTCATCTGCCCAAAAGATGCTTTCTGATGCGATCATTACAATCCGGAACGAGCGGTATGTAATTCCGGTTAAGCAGGAATACCGCTCCGCTTACGGCGGAATTGTCCATGACCAGTCATCATCAGGAGCTACGCTCTTCATTGAGCCTCAGGTCATTGTTGATCTGAACAACACGCTGCAGCAGGCGCGGATGAAAGAAAAAATAGAAATTGACCGGATCTTAACAAATCTTTCTCTTAAAGTCGCGGAAGAATCTGAAGCGCTTTTAGTCAATGTCGAAGCTCTAAGCGAAATGGACTTTATGTTTACAAAAGCTGGCTATGCCAAAAAAATCAAAGCATCCAAGCCGGAAATGAACGGCAGCGGAAGAATTAAATTGTTCAAAGCGCGCCATCCTCTTTTAAACCCTGAGGAAGTAGTCCCAAACGACATTGAGCTCGGGACTGATTTTTCAACAATCGTCATCACAGGACCGAACACAGGCGGTAAAACCGTTACGCTTAAAACCGTCGGCCTGTTTACGCTGATGGCCCAGTCAGGGCTTCAGATTCCTGCGCTTGACGGTTCGGAGATGGCTGTTTTTGAAAATGTGTACGCCGATATCGGGGACGAGCAGTCGATTGAACAGAGCTTGAGTACGTTTTCTTCCCACATGGTCAACATCGTGGATATTTTAAAACGGGTTGATTCTGAAAGTCTCGTGCTGTTTGATGAGCTTGGTGCAGGAACAGATCCGCAGGAAGGCGCAGCACTTGCGATTTCCATCCTGGATGAAGTTCATCACAGGGGGTCAAGGGTCATCGCAACGACTCATTATCCTGAGCTGAAAGCTTATGGATACAACCGCGAAGGCGTCGTGAACGCAAGTGTCGAGTTTAATGTGGAAACACTGAGCCCGACATACAAGCTGCTGATTGGTGTGCCGGGACGAAGCAACGCATTTGAAATCTCAAAGCGCCTCGGACTCATGAATTCAGTGATTGAGCGGGCGAAATCCCATATGAGCGAAGACAGCAATGAAGTCGATTCTATGATTGCCTCGCTTGAAGAGAGCAAAAAACGTTCGGACTTTGAGCTTACAGAGGCAGAGCAGCTGAGAAAAGATGCAGAGGATCTGCATGCTGAACTGCAAAAACAAATACTCGATTTTAATGAAGAACGTGATAAACTGTTTGAAAAAGCAGAAAAAAAAGCAGCTGAAAAAGTGGAAGCTGCACAAGCGGAAGCAGAATCGATTATCCGCGAGCTGAGAAGAATGCAGAAAGAACATCGTACGGGCATTAAAGAGCATGAGCTGATTGATGCAAAAAAACGCCTGGAAGATGCTGTTCCGGAATTTGAAAAGAGCAAAAAACCTGTGAAAACCGCTCCTCAGAAACACCGGTTTGAAGAAGGCGACGAAGTCAAGGTCATCAGCTTTAATCAAAAAGGCCATCTTCTCTCCAAAGTAGGAGAGGGCGAATGGCAGGTTCAGATCGGCATCTTGAAAATGAAAGTGAATGAAAAGGACCTTCAGTACATCAGCAGGCCAAAACCGGTTGAAACAAAGCCGCTTGCTGTGGTTAAGGGTAAGGATTATCACGTATCACTTGAGCTTGACCTAAGGGGAGAGCGCTATGAAAATGCCCTCATGAGGGTGGAGAAGTATATGGATGATGCTGTTCTTGCAGGCTACCCGCGGATTTCCATTATCCACGGAAAAGGTACCGGAGCCCTTCGCACCGGAGTGCAGGAATACCTGAAAAAACACAGGAACGTGAAAAGCGCGCGCTACGGAGAAGCAGGAGAAGGCGGAACGGGTGTAACGATTGTTGAATTAAAATAGACATTAGGAGATCTTCGATGAATCAATTTTGGGAGAATGAATTCGTTCAAACAGCTGCGTATTACAGCGTGGTCATCTTATGCATTGTTGTCTTTTTGGCGATCTTTGAAATTGTGACAAAGTACAACAACTGGGATGAAATTCAAAAAGGGAATCTGGCGGTTGCGATGACAACAGGAGGAAAAATCTTCGGAATAGCCAACGTCTTCCGCTTTTCCATTGGGCAGCATGATTCGCTGTTTGAAATGATCGGCTGGGGGATGTTTGGATTCGTCCTGCTGCTTCTTGGGTATTTTATCTATGAATTTTTAACGCCGAAATTCAGAATCGATGATGAAATCCAAAAGGACAACCGTGCTGTGGGCTTTATCTCAATGGTCATTTCCATCGGATTGTCCTACGTGATCGGCGCAGGGATATAAGGGGAGAAAACAGTGGAAACATTAGCAAAAGTACTTCTTGCCGTATGCGGCCTTTTCATCGCAGTTGGAATTATCTTTCTGGTCTTTTTTGCTTAAATTTGTGAAATCGAATATTAGCGGACTGCAGAGGAAGGCACTTGACTCCATGTCCAGCTTCAGCGCTCAGGCTCCTCTGTCAGAACAAAATCCCCCGAAAAGTCAAAAACGGATTTTTCGGGGGATTTCTTATCTGACTGCCGGAGCAAAACGGGCGCTTCCGCTTTTCTAAGGGATGAAGAGGGCAAGGGAGATCCCGCAAGCACAGCGAGGAAGGTCCCGGTCCTCCCCGTGGTAGTCTTGTGACTGGAGCGGAAGGGAGCGGCTGCAAACTTCTGATATTGGTCATTCGTACAAAAGCGCGCCCAAACAATCAGTCCCAGAAGAGAACCCGGATTTCATAACATGAATCCGGGTTTTTTTCATATAGTTAAATTAATAAAAAATATTCTATTTTCTGAATATATCTTTGGTATACTTTCTATATAAGCCAAAAGTCATAATGGCAGCAAAGGGAGGAATGAAAATGGAAGTGCAAAAACCATGGCTTCATCTATATCCTGACGAAATACCCCACTACACAGAATTTGACAACCTGCCTCTACAAGCCTATCTTACAAAAGCAGCAGATGAATTTCCCGCAAAAACCGCCATTCACTTCTTGGGAAAGGAGCTGACGTTCAGGGAAGTCCATGAACAGTCTTTGAAACTTGCAGCCTACCTTCAGGAGCTGGGACTGAAAAAAGATGAGCGCGTATCGATTATGCTTCCGAACTGTCCTCAGGCAGTCATTGCCTACTACGGCGTCCTTTTTGCCGGAGGAATTGTTGTTCAGACAAATCCACTGTATATGGAAAGAGAGCTTGAATATCAGCTGAATGACTCTGACGCCAAATATATCATTACGCTCGATCTTCTCTATCCAAGGGTCTCAAAAATGAAAGCGTTAACAGGGCTTGAACACATCATCGCAACAAGCATCAAAGATTATCTTCCATTTCCTAAAAATCTGCTCTATCCGCTCGTGCAGAAAAAACAGAACCAGATTGTCGTCAAAATTGAGCATGGCGGACATACACACCAATTTAAAGAAATTATGAAAAGAGAGAATACAGAAGTAGAAGCATTTGAAGTGAATGCAAAAGAGGACGTGGCTCTTCTTCAGTACACAGGCGGCACCACAGGGTTTCCAAAAGGTGTAATGCTGACGCATGAAAATCTGGTGGCCAATACGTCCATGTGCACATCCTGGATGTATCAGTGCAGGCGCGGCGAAGAATCTGTTCTCGGCATCCTGCCATTTTTTCACGTTTACGGAATGACTGCTGTCATGAACCTGTCCATCATGCAGGGATATAAGATGATTCTGCTGCCGAAGTTTGATGCGACGGATACGCTGAAAGCAATCGACAAGCTGAAGCCAACCCTGTTTCCGGGCGCTCCGACTATTTATATTGCCCTCTTGAATCATCCCGATCTTAAAAAATATGACCTTTCTTCCGTTGAGTCCTGCATAAGCGGATCCGCTCCGCTTCCGGTTGAGGTTCAGGAGCAATTTGAACGGGAAACCGGAGGAAAACTTGTAGAGGGATACGGTCTTTCAGAAGCATCTCCCGTTACACATTCCAACTTCCTCTGGTCGCACAGAAAAAAAGGAAGCATCGGAGTGCCTTGGCCTAGCACGGATTCTGTGATCCTCTCATTTGAAACCGGAAAACCGGCCGCATTTAACGAACTCGGTGAAATTGCTGTCAGAGGTCCTCAGATCATGAAAGGATATTGGAAAAAACCTGAAGAGACGGCTGCTGTGATCAAGGATGGCTGGCTGCTTACAGGTGATATCGGCTATATGGATGAAGAAGGCTATTTTTATATTGTCGACAGAAAGAAAGATATGATTATAGCCGGCGGATTCAATATTTATCCCCGCGAGATTGAAGAAGTGCTTTACGAGCATGAAAAAGTGCAGGAAGTGGTCGTCGCAGGCATTCCTGACCCTTACAGAGGGGAAACGGTCAAAGCCTACATCGTCCTGAAAGAGGGAGAAGAGGCAACCGAGCAGGAATTTGACGAATTTGCCCGCAAACATATGGCAGCTTATAAAATTCCAAGAATCTATGAATTCCGCCAAGAACTCCCGAAAACAGCTGTCGGGAAAATTTTAAGACGATCTCTTGTTGAAGAGGAAAAAGAGAAGCTGAAGAATGCGAATTGAGTTATCATCAGCTCCGTATTATTTTTTAGATTCCAGTGGACTGCTGCGGAAGGCACTTGACTCCTGCGGGATGAAGAGGGAGTGGGAGACCTCGGAAGGCACGAAAACAGTTGGATTGTTCCCTTCAGCGAGCGGAAACAAGTGCGAAGGGAACGAAAACAGTTGGATTGTTCCCTTCAGCGAGCGGAAACAAGTGCGAAGGGAACGAAAACAGTTGGATTGTTCCCTTCAGCGAGCGGAAACAAGTGCGAAGGGAACGAAAACAGTTGGATTGTTCCCTTCAGCGAGCGGAAACAAGTGCGAAGGGAACGAAAACAGTTGGATTGTTCCCTTCAGCGAGCGGAAACAAGTGCGAAGGGCACAAAAGCAGTTGGATTGTTCCCTTCAGCGGGCGGAAACGAGTGCGAAGGGCACAAAAGCAGTTGGATTGTTCCCTTCAACGAGAAGAAACCAGTGCGAAGGGAACGAAAGCGTTCGTACTGGTTTCCCAAATATATAAGTTGAAAACACCAGTGGAGCGAAAGGGAACGGGTACATTGCAACAAGCAAGAATAACTTGAAACGGCCCCCCGAGTTGCTGCGGGGGTCTTTTCACGCTATGATGGAGAAACACTTCTATAAGCTTTTGCCGGGGTGCATCTTTTTCTTGACAGAAGAGCTTTGTCATTTTATGATGAAAATATGAATGATGATTCATTCATTATTTGAAAGGAAGAATGGACATTGAAGCAAAAACGACCAAAATACCTCCAGATCATTGATGCAGCTGTCATCGTGATTGCCGAAAACGGCTACCATCATGCACAGGTATCAAAGATTGCCAAGCAGGCTGGAGTAGCTGATGGCACCATCTATCTGTATTTTAAGAACAAGGAAGATATCCTTATCTCCCTCTTTCAGGAAAAGATGGGCGTGTTCATCGAAAAAATTCAACAAGAAATAGCAGGAAAAGACACGGCTGCGGAGAAATTATATATGTTGATAGAAAAGCATTTTTCTCTATTAGCAGAAGACCATCACCTGGCTGTTGTGACCCAGCTTGAACTCAGGCAGTCCAATAAGGAGCTTCGCCTGAGAATCAACGAGATACTCAAAGGTTACCTGAATATCCTTGACTCCATTATTCAGACTGGGAAAGATACCTCTGAATTCAGCGAGGATCTCGATGCAAGACTTGCAAGGCAGATGATTTTCGGAACAATTGACGAAACAGTCACAACCTGGGTTATGAACGACCTGAAGTTTGACCTCCCTGCACTTGCAGGAAATGTTCACAAACTCTTAATCAACGGCTGCGGCAGGGTGTAGCGTCACCCTCTGCGCCAACATGCACAAAAGGAGGCCTGCGCTGTGAGTTATTTAAAAGTCAAAGTAGAAGATTATGTTGCGGACGTAACCATTCACCAACCTCCCGCAAATGCATTATCGTCCTATGTTTTGAAAGAGCTTTCATCACTGATGGATGAATTTGAATCAAACAAAGAAGTAAGAGTTATTGTCATTCACGGAGAAGGACGTTTCTTCTCGGCAGGAGCTGACATTAAGGAATTTACGGCAGTGAAAAACGGCGAAGAATTTTCAGGGCTTGCCGCAAACGGCCAGGAGCTTTTTGAACGAATCGAGACTTTTCCAAAGCCGGTCATCGCTTCCATTCATGGAGCAGCCCTAGGCGGCGGTCTCGAACTTGCAATGAGCTGCCACGTAAGGCTTGTCACTGAAAACGCCAAGCTTGGACTTCCTGAACTGCAGCTCGGCCTGATCCCGGGATTTGCAGGGTCGCAGCGCCTGCCTAAATATGTAGGAGAAGCGAAAGCGCTTGAAATGCTGCTGACGAGCGAACCGATTTCAGGAATGGAAGCTGTGTCGTATGGACTTGCAAATCATGCTTTCCCTGAAGACTCTCTTGCTGAAGAGACAATGAAGCTTGCAAAGAAATTTGCAGCGAAAAGTCCGATAGCCGTTGCGGCAGCCATTGATTTGATCAACGCTTCTAAAACGCTTCCTTACCATGAAAGAGTAAAGAAGGAAGCCGGATATTTCGGCACCGTTTTTGAAAGTGCGGATGCCAAAGAAGGCATAAGTGCTTTTCTTGAGAAAAGACAGCCGCAGTTTAAAGGCGAATAAACGTCACTGATTAAACGTTACATACGTTTTTTCTATACAATTTGAATGCTTAACGTAAATAGGGGGATGGACATGAATATTTATGTAATCATGAAAAAAACGTTTGATACGGAAGAAAAAATCACGCTTCAAAACGGCAAGATCAACGAAGACGGCGCCGAGTTCATTATTAATCCTTACGATGAATATGCAATTGAAGAAGCAATTCAGATCCGCGACGCAAACAGCGGGGAAGTAACAGTTGTGACAATCGGCGGCGAAGAGGCTGAGAAGGAATTGCGCACAGCTCTTGCCATGGGGTGTGACAAGGCTGTTCTTATTAATACGGAAGACGATCTTGAAGACGGAGATCAGTTTACAACGTCAAAAATCCTTGCTGAATATTTTAAAGACAAGGATGCAGATTTGATTCTCGGCGGAAACGTTGCGATTGACGGCGGTTCAGGCCAGGTAGGCCCGCGTCTTGCAGAACTTCTTGATATTCCTTATGTTACGACAATTACAAAGCTTGAAATCAATGGAAATCAGGCTACCGTTGTCCGTGATGTAGAAGGTGATTCAGAAGTAATCGAAACATCACTTCCTTTGCTTGTGACAGCACAGCAGGGACTGAACGAGCCGCGCTACCCTTCTTTGCCTGGAATCATGAAAGCAAAGAAAAAGCCGCTTGAAGAGCTGGAACTGGATGATCTGGATCTAGAGGAAGATGACGTTGAACCGAAAACGAAAACAATCGAAATTTATATGCCGCCAAAGAAAGAAGCAGGAAAAGTGCTTCAGGGCGAGCTTGATGCCCAGGTAAAAGAACTGGTATCACTTCTTCGCAACGAAGCGAAAGTCATCTGACAATCTGGCCCAGCACGGAATTACTTTCTATCAAACGTATAACAGGGGGACTCTATAATGGCACGAAAAGTACTGGTACTCGGAGAAGTACGTGATCAATCACTCCGCAATGTTTCTTTTGAAGCAATTGCTGCAGGCAAAACGATTTCAGAAGGCGGGGAAGTAACAGCTGTTCTTTTAGGGGAAAGCGTTGCTTCACTTGCACAGGAAATGATCTACTACGGTGCAGACCGCGTAATTACGGTAGAAGACGCAAAGCTGAAAACATATACGCCTGACGGTTATTCACAGGCTCTCCTGGCTGTGATTGAACAGGAAAAACCTGAAGGACTGATTTTTGGCCACACAGCTCTTGGAAAAGATTTATCGCCTAAAATCGCTGCGAAAATCGGTTCAGGCCTGATCTCTGATGCAACGGATTTAGAAGTGACAGGCGGAAATGCCGTGTTCACTCGACCAATTTACTCAGGAAAAGCGTTCGAAAAGAAAATTGTGACTGACGGAACCATTTTTGCTACAATCCGTCCAAATAACATTGCTCCTCTTGAGAAGGATGAATCAAGAAGCGGGGAAGTCTCTTCAGTCACAGCTGATATCAAGGATCTTCGCACAGTTGTAAAAGAAGTGGTGCGAAAAGCAACTGAAGGCGTGGATCTCTCAGAAGCCAAAGTGATTGTTGCAGGCGGACGCGGAGTGAAAAGCACAGACGGCTTTAACCCTCTTAAAGAGCTTTCGGATGTTCTTGGCGGAGCGGTTGGCGCTTCCCGCGGTGCATGTGATGCGGATTACTGCGATTATTCCCTGCAGATCGGCCAGACAGGAAAAGTTGTCACTCCTGACTTGTACATTGCCTGCGGTATTTCCGGAGCCATTCAGCATTTAGCAGGTATGTCCAATTCGAAAATCATTGTTGCCATCAACAAAGATCCGGAAGCCAATATCTTTAAAGTGGCCGATTACGGTATTGTCGGCGACCTCTTTGAAGTCGTTCCGCTTCTGACAGAAGAGTTCAAAAAGCTTAAAGTTCATTCTTAAAAGACCATAAAAACACGACCTCACCCGTCGTGTTTTTATTTTCTCCAGTCCGGATATGTTTTTCCTCAGAAAGTTGGGGAAAAGTAAACGTGAGCAAAAAATTCGCAGACCCAATTCTTTAATGCTATACTTCAGTTATTACTCGATTTTTAGGAGGAAATTACAATGGCAATTACAAATGCAACAGATCAAACATTTACAGCAGAAACTAGCGAAGGCGTAGTCCTCGTTGACTTTTGGGCTCCATGGTGCGGACCTTGTAAAATGATTGCTCCGGTTCTTGAAGAACTTGATCAGGAAATGGGCGACAAAGTGAAAGTGGTTAAGCTTGATGTTGATGAAAATCAGGAAACAGCAGGCAAATACGGAGTTATGAGCATTCCTACTTTGCTTGTATTCAAAAACGGAGAAGTTGTAGACAAAACAGTTGGCTTCCAGCCTAAAGAAGCTTTAGCTGAACTTCTTAATAAACACGCATAATTCGAAAACCTGCCGCAAATCGTTCGGCTGGATTTTTCAAAAACAAAACCCAGGCTTGCGAGCTTGGGTTTTTCATTTCTCTTTCATGCAGGAGAAAGCGCTCCTCTCCGAAACAAAAAATATGTCAATTATTGCTCAGGAAATGATTGCCCCTCTGCCTGTAAAGTATGTAAAAATTCACCTCTGACGGTGTCTGCAAAAAAGCGCGCATATCTCCGCACGACTCACAGACAGGATAATGGTACAATATTGGAATAAACCTTATTAATGGAGTGTCCGCAATGGAGCAATTGATAAAAGAAAAGCTGGCCGTTTTGCCGGATCAGCCGGGCTGCTATTTAATGAAGGACCGTTTCGGCACCGTTATCTATGTCGGAAAAGCAAAAGTGCTGAAGAATCGTGTCCGCTCTTATTTTACAGGCTCCCATGACGGGAAAACGCAGCGGCTTGTAAGTGAAATCAGAGATTTTGAATACATTGTAACCTCTTCAAATATAGAAGCGCTTATCTTAGAGCTGAACCTGATAAAAAAGCATGATCCAAAATACAATATCATGCTGAAGGATGACAAAATTTATCCGTTTATCAAAATCACCGGTGAAAGACATCCGCGGCTGATCGTTACCCGGAATGTTAAGAAGGATAAAGGAAAATACTTCGGGCCATACCCGAACGTGCAGGCAGCAAGGGAAACGAAGAAGCTGCTTGACCGTCTCTATCCTTTAAGAAAATGCTCCACACTCCCTGATCGAGTATGCCTTTACTACCACATGGGACAATGCCTTGCACCCTGCGTCTACAATGTGACGCAGGAACAGAACAGGCAGATGGTGGACGAAATGACGCGCTTTCTTAAAGGCGGATTTAAGCAGATTAAAGAGGAACTTTCAAAGAAAATGCTGGCTGCATCAGAGAATCTTGATTTTGAACGTGCAAAAGAATACCGGGACCAGATCGCCCACATCGACGCCACGATGGAAAAGCAAAAGATGACGATGAATGATTTTGTTGACCGTGATGTGTTCGGCTATTCGTTCGACAAGGGGTGGATGTGCGTTCAAGTGTTTTTTGTAAGACAGGGCAAGCTGATTGAACGGGATATAGCTATGTTCCCGCTTTATCAGGAACCTGAAGAAGAATTCTTGACCTTCCTCGGCCAGTTTTACTCAAAGAGCAATCATATTCTGCCGAAAGAAATTCTGCTTCCGGACAGCGTTGACCGCGAAATGGCAGCTGAGCTTCTTGGAGTTACGGCGACACAGCCTCAGCGGGGAAAGAAAAAGGATCTCGTGCTGCTGGCACATGAAAATGCGAAAATTGCTCTTAAGGAAAAATTCTCGCTGATTGAGCGCGATGAAGAGAGAACGATAAAAGCGATTGACCAGCTGGGTGAAAAAATGGGCATTTATACTCCTGCAAGAATTGAAGCCTTTGATAATTCAAACATTCAGGGTACAGATCCCGTATCGGCCATGATTGTTTTCATTGACGGGAAGCCTGCCAAAAAGGAATACAGAAAGTATAAAATTAAAACTGTTAAAGGCCCTGATGATTATGAATCGATGCGTGAAGTTGTCCGCAGACGCTATACGCGCGTCCTGAAAGAAGAACTTCCGCTTCCGGATTTAATTATTATTGACGGGGGGAAAGGCCACCTTGCAGCAGCTCAGGATGTGCTTGAAAATGAGCTTGGCTTGACCATACCTGTAGCAGGCCTTGTAAAGGACGACAAACATCGAACATCCAACCTCATGGTCGGCAGTCCGCCTGAAATTGTGGAACTTGAACGAAACAGCCAGGAGTTTTATCTCCTCCAGCGCATTCAGGATGAGGTTCACCGGTTTGCGATTACTTTCCACAGGCAAACTCGGGGAAAGACCGCTTTTCAATCCATTCTGGATGACATACCCGGTGTTGGCGAAAAACGCAGGAAGGTCCTGCTGAAACATTTCGGGTCTGTGAAAAAAATGAAAGAGGCAAGTGTAGATGACATTATCGCTGCAGGCATGCCTTCAAATACCGCAGAATTAATCTATGAGAAACTGCAGGAAAAAGAAGAAGCATAAAATGTTCTTGCTTTAAGCAGTAAGGTTTGCTAAAATTTTAACTAATTTCATAAATCAGATCGTTTAGTTCGTTAAATGACGGTAGAGGTGCGGACTTCAAGAGTAGCGCGTCAGAGGAAAATGGATTCCTTTGAAGACGCGTGAAAGGGGAGCGCCGCCGAAGCAAAGAAAGAGCCATTTCTTCTCTTTGCTGGTTTTGCGTTTAAGAGACGCAGGATTGTCAAGAAGATATTTTTCTTGGAGCGCTATCTCATTGTATGAATGAAGTTCCATTATTCGTTTATGCAAGCAATGAGATAGAGAATCTCATTGCTTTTTTTGCGTTTTCCGGGATTCTCCCTTTTACTTGCTGACGATCAAATAAGACTTTAAATAAGACTTGAAAGGCGAGAGGCGATATGGGTTTAATTGTACAAAAATTCGGAGGCACATCCGTTGGTTCACCTGAGAAGATCATGAATGCTGCAAACCGTGCAGCGGAGGAAAGACAAAAGGGGAACAGCGTAGTTGTCGTTGTATCGGCAATGGGGAAAACAACCGATCATTTAGTTTCACTTGCAGCTGAAATCACTCAAAAGCCAAGCAAGAGAGAAATGGACATGCTTCTTTCAACTGGAGAGCAAGTGACCATATCTCTTCTGACAATGGCTTTGCAGGCGAAAGGCTATGACGCTGTTTCCTATACAGGCTGGCAGGCCGGGATCAGCACAGAGCACGTCCACGGAAATGCGAGAATTTCCGGAATCGATACAGAGAAAATGGAAAAACGGCTTTCTGAAGGGAAAATCGTCGTTGTTGCCGGATTTCAGGGCTTTGCAGACGGCAGCGAGATCACGACTCTTGGACGCGGAGGCTCCGATACAACCGCAGTTGCACTTGCAGCAGCGCTGAAAGCGGACAAATGCGATATTTATACAGACGTGACGGGTGTATTCACAACCGACCCGCGTTTTGTAAAAGGTGCAAGAAAGCTTGAAGGAATTTCCTATGATGAAATGCTTGAGCTCGCTAACCTCGGAGCGGGTGTCCTGCATCCGCGAGCTGTTGAATTTGCAAAAAATTACGGAGTACCGCTTGAAGTCAGATCCAGCACAGAAGCCGAACGGGGCACGCTTATTGAGGAGGAAACAGATATGGAACAGAATTTAGTCGTAAGAGGCATTGCATTTGAAGATCAGGTGTCAAAAGTGACGGTTTGCGGGCTGCAAAACGGATTGATGGCTCTTTCCACTATTTTCAAAACACTCGCAAGCCATGGAATAAATGTGGATATTATTATTCAAAGTACAGCAGACGCACAGATCGCTTCTCTTTCATTCTCTGTAAAAACAGGGGAGGTCGAAGAGACCGTTCACGTTCTTGAAACGTATAAAGAGGAACTCGGATTTGAACGGATCGAGTTTGAAAACGGCCTGTCCAAAGTGTCAATCGTGGGGTCCGGAATGGTCTCAAACCCGGGTGTTGCGGCGGAAATGTTCCATGTTCTTGCAAAGGAAGGAATTGAAGTGAAAATGGTCAGCACATCAGAAATAAAAGTTTCAACGGTAGTCGGCCATGCTGATATGGTGAAAGCAGTAGAAGCGCTGCACGACGCATTTGAATTATCCGAGCAGCCGGCAGGCGTCCTTGGCGCCAACTGAGGGCTTTAATGAAAATGAAAAAAGGACGGGTATCATGAGTACCCGTCCTTTATTCGTTTTCAAACTCCATGTCTTTGTAGTCCCATTTCACAGTAAAGTGAACTTTGTCCGCACGTTTTTTAACATGCTCATAGGTTTCGGTGATCTGCTTGTTCATGCGCTGCACCTGCTGGGCAATAAAGCCTGCTTCAAGCTGGAACGACGGTTCTTTCATCGTTTTAAATCTTGTCTCGATCAGTTCGCTCTGCAGCTGAAATTCCATTTCGTCTTTTTTCTTATGTACAAGTGAAAGGTTTCCAAAGCCTGCGAGCGAAAAGAAAGCAATCAGCTCGTCGATGGAATCTGCCGGATATTTCCGCGCAAGGCTTTTGCCTGCCCAGTACATCATGGAAGCGGACTCGTTCCCCAGAATGTCAGGAATAAGCACTTCTCTAAGGAGTTCATATGCAAACGCAGGCACCTGCATATCTCTGAGCTGTGCCGTGTCAATTTGTTCTTTCGTTTTTTTCACATTCTTCCCCTCTTTCTGATTTTATTATATATCAAGATGCGGCATGAGGCACATGCAATAAAAGTAAATTATCTGCCGGGTCAGCACCAGATTAGTATTTTAAGAAAATAAAAATTGTTCCAAAACGAGATTTGTCACAAAATTAAAATTTATGAACACGTTTTCTTGACGCTGTAACGCGTGAGGAGTACAATAAATTTGTCACATTTTATCATACAATGTTTATTTTTTTAAAAGATTGCCGGGAATAGGAGAAACATTAAAAAAAAGATTTTAAGATTACTAGGGGGTTATGTTGAGATGGCTGGAAACAGAGAGTATTTGAACCGAAGACTTCATTCCTTGCTTGGAGTGATTCCGGTTGGCGTCTTCTTAATTCAGCATCTTGTTGTAAATAACTTTGCAACAAGAGGAGAAGAAGCATTTAACAATGCTGCACATTTTATGGAAAGCTTGCCGTTTAGAATTGTTCTGGAGACATTTATTATATTCCTCCCGCTTTTATACCATGCAATCTACGGAATTTACATTGCGTTTACAGCAAAAAACAACGTCAGCAAGTTCGGATACTTCCGCAACTGGATGTTCATGCTTCAGAGAATCTCAGGTGTTATTACGCTTATTTTCGTTTCATGGCACGTCTGGGAAACTAGAATTGCAGCTGCCTTTGGCGCAGAAGTGAATTTTGACATGATGGCCTCTATTTTCAGCAATCCATTCATGATTGTTTTCTACGTAGTTGGTGTTGTATCAACAATCTTCCACTTTGCAAACGGCCTGTGGTCATTTGCTGTGAGCTGGGGAATTACAGTCACTCCTAGATCACAACTGATCTCCACTTACGTGACAATCGCACTTTTCCTTGCATTGTCCTACGTTGGAGTCAGCACTATTTTTGCATTTGTTTGATGAGTACTAGAATCAAAGGGAGTGGGCCAGATGAGTAAAGGTAGAATTATTGTCGTCGGAGGCGGTTTGGCAGGCCTGATGGCAACCATCAAAGCAGCAGAATCCGGCGTTCATGTAGATTTATTTTCATTAGTACCAGTTAAGCGCTCTCATTCCGTTTGTGCACAAGGCGGAATCAACGGCGCTGTTAATACAAAAGGAGAAGGCGATTCTCCGTGGGAGCATTTTGATGATACGGTTTACGGCGGGGATTTCCTTGCCAACCAGCCTCCTGTAAAAGCGATGTGCGAAGCGGCTCCGTCAATCATTCACTTGCTTGACCGCATGGGTGTCATGTTCAACCGTACGCCTGAAGGGCTTCTTGACTTCCGCCGTTTTGGAGGAACGCAGCATCACCGCACGGCATTTGCCGGTGCAACGACAGGGCAGCAGCTTCTTTATGCGCTTGATGAGCAGGTCCGCCGCTATGAAGTGGCAGGTCTTGTGACAAAGTACGAGGGCTGGGAATTCCTTGGAGCGGTTGTCGATGACGACGGTGTGTGCCGAGGCATTACCGGACAGGATCTAACAAGCATGGAAATCAAATCATTCCGTTCAGACGCTGTCATCATGGCAACGGGCGGACCTGGAATCATCTTTGGAAAATCAACAAACTCTGTCATCAACACGGGATCAGCAGCTTCCATCGTCTATCAGCAGGGCGTTCACTATGCTAACGGCGAGTTCATTCAGATTCACCCGACAGCTATTCCGGGAGATGACAAGCTTCGCCTGATGAGTGAATCAGCTCGCGGTGAAGGCGGACGCGTCTGGACGTACAAAGACGGGAAGCCATGGTATTTCCTTGAGGAAAAATATCCTGCATACGGAAACCTTGTTCCGCGTGATATCGCAACACGTGAAATCTTCGATGTGTGTGTCTCTCAAAAGCTCGGCATCAATGGAGAGAACATGGTCTATCTGGATCTGTCTCATAAAGATCCGAAAGAGCTTGACATTAAGCTTGGAGGCATCATCGAAATTTATGAAAAATTCATGGGTGATGACCCGCGCAAGCTTCCAATGAAAATCTTCCCTGCTGTTCATTACTCAATGGGCGGTCTGTGGGTTGACTATAACCAGATGACGAATATTCCGGGCTTATTTGCTGCGGGAGAATGTGATTACTCCATGCACGGCGCAAACCGTCTTGGTGCGAACTCCCTTCTTTCAGCCATCTACGGCGGAATGGTGGCAGGACCAAAAGCAGTTGACTATATCAGCGGCCTAGATGCTTCTGCAGAAGATCTTTCATCTGCTGTATATGACGCTCATGTGAAGCAGGAAGAAGAAAAATGGCAGAACATCATGAACCTTGACGGAACAGAAAACGCCTACGTGCTTCATAAAGAGCTTGGCGAATGGATGACTGACAATGTAACGGTTGTCCGCTACAACGACAAGCTTCTGAAAACCGATGAGAAAATCCAAGAGCTGATTGAACGCTATCAGAATATCAATATTAATGATACGGCGAAATGGAGCAACCAGGGTGCTACGTTTACCCGCCAGCTTCAGAACATGCTTCAAATGTCCCGCGTCGTGACATTGGGCGCCTACAACCGCAACGAAAGCCGCGGAGCGCATTATAAGCCTGAATTCCCTGAACGTAATGATGAAGACTTCCTTAAAACGACGATGGCTACGTTTGCCGGTTTGACTGCTGCTCCTAAATTCCACTACGAAGAAGTGGACGTCAGCTTAATCGAACCGCGCAAACGCGACTACTCGAAGAAGAAAAAGGGGGAATAAGAAATGAACAGTGAAAAGAAAGTAGTTCGTTTTATTATTACTCGCCAAGATCAGCCCGGTGCTGCCCCTTATGATGAAACATTTGAAATTCCTTACCGTCCGAATATGAACGTGATCTCCGCGCTGATGGAGATCAGAAGGAATCCTGTAAATTCTGAGGGAAGAGAAACAACACCGATCACTTGGGATATGAACTGTCTTGAAGAGGTATGCGGAGCCTGTTCTATGGTTATTAACGGCAAGCCGCGCCAATCATGTACAGCACTTGTCGACCAGCTTGAACAGCCGATCCGCCTTCAGCCGATGAAAACATTCCCTGTTGTGCGCGACCTTCAGGTTGACCGCAGCAGAATGTTTGACTCCCTTAAGAAGGTAAAAGCGTGGATTCCGATTGACGGAACATACGACCTTGGACCTGGCCCGCGTATGCCTGAGAAAAAACGCCAATGGGCATATGAGCTTTCAAAATGCATGACGTGCGGAGTATGCCTTGAGGCATGCCCGAACGTTAACAGCAATTCTGATTTCATCGGACCGGCTCCTCTTTCACAGGTTCGTTTGTTTAACGCTCATCCAACAGGTTCATTGAACAAATCCGAGCGTCTTGAAGCGATTATGGGTGACGGAGGACTTGCAAACTGCGGAAACTCTCAAAACTGTGTGCAATCATGTCCTAAAGGAATTCCTTTAACGACTTCTATTGCTGCGCTGAACAGAGATACAACGTTCCAGGCATTCCGCAATTTCTTCGGAAGCGATCAAGTCTAAGCAGTAATAACGAAAACACCTCTTTAAATAAGAGGTGTTTTTTACATATCATCAAAGAAAAGAGGAACAGCCATGAACAAAATTCCCTATATCACAATGCCGCTGCAGGAATGGAAGGATACATTTGCCTTTCATCACCCGCTAAAGGTTCGCTTTTCCGAAACAGATATGTTCGGTCATATGAACAACACGGCACCAATTGCATACTTTGAAGAAGCACGGATTGAATTTTTTAAACATGCAGGCCTTATGGAGAACTGGCTGAAAAAGGACGGGGAACTGATTCCTGTTGTGGCCGACATCCAGTGCGATTACATCAGGCAGGTGTTTTTTGATGAGGAGCTCTTGCTGTATGTCAAAGCTGCATCTGTTGGAAATTCGTCTGCCGAGCTCCATTACTGCGCCGTAAATAAAAAAAGGGAAGTCTGCTTTACAGGACGAGGAACCGTTGTGCAGATATCGAAATACAATGGAAAAAGTGTACCATTTCTGAATGCGGAAAAGAAAATGCTCATAGGTTCTGAGGTCTTTGCCACATAAAAAAATAGACACCGAATTTCACGAATCAGCTAAAGTAACAGTCACCGCCAATACAGAGTGCACATACTATATGTTGACTAATCTTATACCCATTCGTTAGACCGGCTCGCACCTAGCAAGGAGGGTTACCATTCTTGAAAGAGAAAGAGTTTCAATCAAAGCCACTACTCACGAAAAGAGAGAGAGAAGTTTTCGAATTATTAGTACAGGATAAAACGACGAAAGAAATAGCGGGCGAGCTCTTCATTAGTGAAAAAACAGTTCGGAACCATATTTCCAATGCGATGCAAAAGCTTGGAGTAAAAGGAAGATCACAGGCAGTTGTTGAGCTTCTTCGTATGGGTGAACTTGAGCTCTAATACGTACCGGCTGACCTTATTTTAGGCTGGCCGGTTATTATTTCTGCCGGGATTTTTTCTTGTAATGACTGTCAGCTAAAATATCAAACTTGCATTTTTGTGTGAAAACATAGAAAATGGATATGATACGCACACTACTAGTGTATATTCTGCTCCGTGCGGTCAGATTGAATGAGTGAGGGTTGCTGATGACAGTTCATAATGATGTATTAAGTGATAAAATGGTGGCTGACCTGGAAAAATCCTTAAGGCATATTTCTGTGATGGTGAAGCAGAGAGGCCGGGAGATCCTGAGTCAATTCCCGATTACACCGCCTCAGTTTGTGGCGCTGCAATGGCTTTCAGAACACGGCGACATGACAGTCGGTGAATTATCCAACAAATTGTACCTAGCATGCAGCACTACGACTGATCTGGTTGACCGGATGGAGAAAAACAAACTTGTCGTGCGCGTGAAAGATCCAAATGACCGCAGAGTGGTAAGAGTGCACCTTCTTGCAGAAGGGCAGCGCATCATCGAAGAAGTCATTCATAAGCGGCAACAATACTTAAAAAACGTAATCAGAAATTTTGATATGCAGGAAATAATTCAGCTTGAAAGCTCATTGACGAAACTGCACCTAGAAATGAGAGAAGAATGAGGCGATTTTTTGAACAGAGCAATCGGCGTCATTGATTCCGGTGTCGGCGGCCTGACCGTTGCGCGGGAAATTATGAGGCAGTTACCAAATGAAGACATCATCTATTTAGGTGATACAGCAAGATGTCCCTATGGTCCAAGACCGATTGAAGAGGTTCGGGCTTTTACATGGCAAATGACGAATTACCTCGTCTCTAACCATCATATTAAAATGCTTGTGATTGCGTGCAATACGGCAACGGCCATTGCCCTTCAGGAAATTCAGGATGAGCTTGATATCCCTGTTGTCGGCGTTGTGTTCCCGGGTGCCCGAACAGCCATTAAAGTGACTAGAAACAACCGCATCGGCGTCATTGGAACGGTCAATACGGTCGCAAGCGGCGCGTACGAAAAGGCACTGAAGACCATCAAGAAGTCAGTGACGGTTGAAAGTCTTGCCTGTCCTGCGTTTGTTCCGCTTGTTGAAAGCGGGGACTTTGATAATGACTATGCGGTTTCAATTGTGGAGGATTCCCTTTTTCCGCTGAAGGACCATCCGATCGATACACTGATTCTCGGCTGCACGCATTATCCGGTTCTGAAAGACCTGATTGAGAACTATATGGGACCAAGAGTAAAAATTATCAGCTCAGGAGACGAAACAGCCCGTGAGGTAAGTACGATCCTGTCTTATAAGAAGGCATTGAATGAATCGCAGGAAGAAAACCATCACCTCTTCCTGACAACCGGATCGAAGGATCTCTTCCAGCGCATCGCTTCGCAGCTGTTTGAAGAGCCGGTGAAAAATGTTCAGTCCATTGCGCTTTAATTAAGTAGAGACTTTTACATGAATATGATCGCCATCGAAAAGAGAATGGGACAGAAATAAATTAGGGTGAATTTGAGCATAAACTACTCAAATTCACCCTTTTTCATTTATACTTTTTTGTCCGGTATAATCAGCGGCAAGTGCTCAAATGGCATAAGATACAAGTGTTTCCTACGAGATAACTTCTGCATTGTCTCATCCTTTTGTTTATGTTATTGGACACTTCCAACTGGAATAGCAATGGATCATTAATTATGCTGTCACAGCCTGAGTGCTGCCACTTTTAACAGAAGAGAGTCCTCATTTGTGGCGCCATTCACTAAGTGCTGCCACTTTTATCAGAGGTGAGTCCTCATTTGAGGTGTCATTCTCATGAGTGTTGCCACTTTTAACAGAAGAGAGTCCTCATTTGTGGCGTCATTCGCCCAAGTGCTGCCACTTTTATATGAGGTGAATGTTCATTTGTGGCGCCATTCGTCAGAGTGCTGCCACTTTTATCAGAGGTAAGTCTTCATTTGTGGCGTCATCTCCAGAAGTGACATCAACAAATATTCTATATTAACTTCCGACTCCCCTTAATAACATGTTTTATCCCAGCCTCTTTCCGCTCATTCCATCAAGAACTCGTTTTACAGCAGTCAATTTCTTCCCTCTCACGCTCTATTAAAAATTTCTTCCTGATTTCGGTCTAATTCAATCTACAGCTCGTATACATAGTAGTACAAACTGCCTTAGGAGGGAAATGTATGTCTCAAAAGAGAAACGTGAAGATTGCTGCTACTGTAATGACTTCGGCGCTGTTATTGTCCGGCTGCGGATTGTTCGGCGGGGAGAAGGCCAAGGAAATCGATCCTCCACAAGACGTATCGTATGTGGATGAAGGAGATAAAGCTGCTGAAGAAACAGTAAATGAGGAAAAAACAACAGCAGAAGGTGAAAAAGGGGAAGAGTCGGGGCAAACGTACTCCAGGCAGTTATACTTAATTGACAGCAATGGACTTGTGGTCGCCCAGACATTTGATCTGCCAAAGCAGGAAGGCGTAGCGAAGCAGGTGCTTGACTACCTTGTTGAAGGCGGGCCTGTAACAAATATGCTGCCTGATGGATTCAGAGCGGTTATTCCGCAGGATACACAGGTCAGCGTCAATGTGAAAGACGGCGTTGCTTTAGTCGATTTTTCCAAAGAATTTAAAAACTATCAAAAAGAAGATGAGCTGAAGATTCTTCAGTCAATCACATGGACGCTTACTCAGTTTGATTCAGTCAAAACGGTCAAAATTATGATCAACGGCCATGAGCAAAACGAAATGCCTGTCGGGGGCACGCCGATCAGCAGCGAGCTGAGCAGGGCTGACGGCATCAACCTGGATACAGCAGGTGTCATGGATATTACTGATACAAAACCGCTTACGGTTTATTATACAGCGCAGCACGATGACAAGACGTATTATGTGCCTGTCACAACACGTGTGAGCAATGATGAGGAAGATCCGATTTCCGCTGTTGTTAAAAAACTGACAGAAGGGCCGTCTGCTGATACAGCGCTCCTCAGTGATTTTTCACAGGATGTGAAGCTTCTTGAAGAGCCTAAGCTTGAAGACGGAACGGTCACGCTTAATTTTAACGAATCGATTTACGGAAGTGCGGATGAAGAGAAGAAGATGGTTTCATCTCATATCGTTAATTCACTTGTCCTGTCTCTGACAGAGCAGCCGGGAATTGAAAACGTTGTGCTGACAGTGGACGGCAAGGCAGACCTTGTAAATGAGGACGGCAAAAAGATGACAGAACCTGTTGCGCGTCCAGTGAATGTCAACACAGGTAGTTTTTAATCGGTGATTTTTGATATACTATAAAGTGAAACGAAGAGGTAGTCATTGGCACTGCCTCTTCTTTATTGCCTCCGGACCTTTTGTCTTTGAAAGGAAGCCGGGACAAGCCCTATACATATAACGAAAACGCAAATCAATCAGGATCAGGAATGATCGGAGGAATCATAATGAGACATGACGGACGAAAGCAAGATGAAATCAGACGAGTAGAAATAGTGACAGATTATGTGAAACACCCGGAAGGATCGGTTCTGATCTGTGTGGGAGATACAAAGGTCATCTGCAATGCGAGCATTGAAGACCGTGTGCCGCCGTTTATGCGCGGAGAAGGAAAAGGCTGGATTACAGCAGAATACTCCATGCTGCCGCGCGCAACGGAACAGAGAACCATCAGAGAATCGTCAAAAGGAAAGATTACCGGAAGAACGATGGAAATTCAGCGATTAATCGGCCGTGCTCTCCGTGCAGTGGTAGACCTGGACAAGCTTGGCGAGCGTACAATCTGGATCGACTGTGATGTGATTCAGGCGGACGGAGGTACAAGAACAGCATCCATTACAGGTGCATTTGTGGCCATGACGATTGCTCTTGGAAAGCTTGTATCTGAAAAGAAAATCAGTTCGCTTCCGATTACAGATTTCCTTGCTGCAACTTCTGTCGGCATGGATTCAAAGCTAGGAGAGATTCTCGATTTAAACTATATTGAAGATTCATCTGCTGAAGTGGACATGAATGTCATCATGACAGGCTCAGGACGATTTGTAGAGCTGCAGGGAACAGGCGAAGAGGCAACATTCTCTCGCGAAGAGCTGAATGAACTTTTAAACCTTGCAGAAAAAGGGATTCAATCTTTGGTTACAATCCAAATGGAAGCGCTGGGTGATTTAGCGCTTAAAATTATGGATCAGAAAAACGGAAAGGGATGAACCTGATGAAGGAAGTCATTATTGCCACAAAAAATGCAGGAAAGCTTCTTGAATTTCAGACGATTCTTTCTGCCTACAATCTGACCTGCATCTCGCTGCTTGATTTTGACGATGCACCTGATGTGGAGGAAACGGGTTCGACTTTTGAAGAGAATGCCATTTTAAAAGCGGAGGCAATATCCAGGCTTTACGGAAAAATGGCGATCGCTGACGACTCAGGATTGTCGATTGACTACCTGAACGGAGAGCCGGGTATTTTTTCCGCAAGATATGCAGGCCCGGAAAAAGATGACGCAGCCAATATCCGTAAGGTGCTTGCCGAGCTGAAGAGCGCAGAAAAGGAAGAGCGCACCGCGAGATTCCGCTGCGCACTTGCCCTTGCTGAGCCCGGCCGCGAAACGGTAACGGTTGAAGGATCTGTCGAAGGGTATATAACAGAAGAGCCGGCTGGAGAAAATGGGTTCGGATATGACCCGATTTTTCTCGTCAAGGATAAAGCAAAAACAATGGCCGAGCTGTCGAAAGAAGAAAAAAACAAAATCAGTCACAGGGCAGCGGCGCTAAAGAAGCTGTCAGAGCTGCTCCAAGCCTGATTACAGGGAGTTTTGAGTCATGAAGGTTCTTATTATCAGCGACAGTCACGGGCTGACAGACGAGCTTCAGGAGATCAGAAACAGGCATGAATCCGAAACAGAAGCAATGTTTCACTGCGGCGATTCAGAACTGCCTGCCGATCACCCTTCTATGCAGGGCTTTGTTTCAGTGCGGGGAAACTGCGATTATGAACAGAAATATGCGGAGGCACTGATTGAAGAAGCAGGCGGGTTCCGTTTTTTCATTGCTCATGGCCACATGCATAACGTGAAGTCCACTCTGATGAACTTGAAATATGCTGCTGAAGATCACGCTGCGAAGATTGTCTGTTTCGGGCATTCTCATATTGCTGGTGCAGAATCTGCCGGCGGCATCCTCTTCATTAATCCTGGCAGCATCAGGCTGCCGAGGGTGCGCACCGAAAAAACATATGTTATATTAGAAATACAAAACGGGTCGGCAACTGTTACATTTTATCAGCAGGACGGAACGCCTGTAAAAGGCATGGCGCAGAGGTTTGAGCTGTCTTAAAAAGGAAAGGGGGAATTTTTTCCCTCTTTCAAAACTTTTTAGAAAAAGTTATTGACTTTATAGCTGATCACACATATAATAAAAAATGTCGCTGATACATAATCGCGATTGTCACAAAAAAACATGTCCCAGTAGCTCAGTGGATAGAGCAACGGCCTTCTAAGCCGTTGGTCGGGAGTTCGAATCTCTCCTGGGACGCCATACTATATACATACAAACTTCTTTCTGAAAATGAAAGAAGTTTTTTTGTTTTTTTTCGTCACTGCATTTCGCTGATTTATCCGTAAAACACCAGTGGACTGCAGCGGAAGGCACTTGACTCCTTGTCGAGCTGCAGCGCCCAACTCCTCTGTCAGAACAAAATCACCCAAAAAGTCAAAAGCGGACTTTTCGGGTGATTTTTTATCTGACTGCCGGAGCAAAACGGGCGCTTCCGCTTTTCTACGGGATGAAGAGGACGAGGGAGATCCCGCAAGCGCAGCTGAGGAAGCTCCCGGTCCTCCCCGCGGAAAGCAAGTGACTGGAGCGAAAGGGAACGGGTACAGTTGCAAACATGCCATCTCTCATTTGTTCGAAAAATGTTCATAATTTTTCCTCTGGATCTTATCCGTTTTAATCAAGAATCCGATTCCGGATCCACCCTCAAAAAGTTCCTTTTCCCCAGCAGAAATCACCCAAAACCCTGTCAGACAATCTCACAGAAAAAAACTTCAAAAAAAATTTTTCAAAAACACAATTCCTATAATGACAGGCATGTAAGCGTATACAAATTAACAAACAAATCTAAATTATCTAACAATTCAAAAAAAGACGGTTGACACCGCTTTTTAATGGGCGTAAGATAGGCTCAAATATAAGTTACATGAACATGTGAGGTTCATTAAAAGAAAAACATAACAGGCCGTTTAGCTGCGGCAGGAAGATCACTTTATATCTTTTAAAAGAGTCCATAACTAACGTTATAAGGATTTTTTTTACACACTGGAATTCAGCTGATTAACGCGTTTAGACTTTAAAAGAAAGGTGTGCTCTTTATGGGTGACCAATGGATTTTTTTGAACAAAGAATTTGTAAGAAAAGAAGATGCGAAGATTTCGGTGTATGATCACGGATTCTTGTATGGAGACGGGATTTTCGAAGGAATCAGAGTCTACAGCGGCAACATCTTCCGTTTAAAAGAGCACATGAAAAGACTGTATGAATCAGCAAGATCCATTTTGCTCACTATGCCGTACACACAGGAAGAGCTGACAGACCTGACGGTAAAAACGGTCGAGAAAAACGGGCTGGATGATGCTTATATCAGACTGGTAGTCTCAAGGGGAGTCGGTGATCTTGGGCTTGATCCATATAAATGCAAAGAGGCAAACGTCGTCATTATAGTAGAGCCGCTCTCAATCTTTCCTAAGCATCTCTATGAAACAGGAATTGATATTGTGACAGTCCCTACAAGAAGGAACCGCCCGGACGTTCTCAGTCCGAAAGTAAAATCACTCAACTATTTAAATAACGTTCTTGTAAAAATTGAAGCTCATCTGGCGAATGTAAGCGAAGCGCTCATGCTGAATGATCAGGGCTATGTCGCAGAAGGATCTGCAGACAATGTCTTTATCTATAAAAATAACAAACTTCTGACTCCGCCGGGATACCTTGGCGCCCTTGAAGGAGTTACGCGAAACGTCATCATCGAAATTGCGGCAGAACTTGGCTATGATGTGCGGGAAGAACCATTTACCCGCCACGATGTGTATACAGCTGATGAGGTCTTCCTGACAGGAACAGCAGCAGAAGTCATTGCTGTTGTAAAGGTAGACGGCAGGGAGATTGGTGAAGGCAAGCCGGGCGAGCACACAAACCGCCTGCTTGAGCAATTCAGGAAAAAAGTCATTGAAGACGGCGTGAAAGTTGAAACAGGCAATTCAAGCTTAAGTGTAAGTTAATAAGTGAAAACTTTGAAGAGGATAAGTAGCAATGGAAACAAGGATCCACAGAGAGCCGGCGGCTGCTGAAAGCCGGTGTTCCCTTCCAACGTGAACTCGCCTCTGAGTGCTGATTTGAAATGGAGTAGGATCAGCCGGGTGCTATTTTTCACACCACCCGTTACCAAAAGAAAGCTTTAAGCTTTCATAAGGTGGCCTGATTTTAGGCCATGAACAAGGGTGGTACCGCGAAAAGTGTTTTCAAACCTTTTCGCCCCTTTGACTCACAACTAGTGGGCAATATTGGGGCGGGAAGGTTTTTTATGTGGATTTTAAAGGCAAAAAGACCAGTACTTCGCTGGATAAAGCTCGATCAGTTCTTTTCGATCGAGCAGGGCTTTTTAGATGATAGCGGGAAAAAAGGAGGCAAAAATCGATGAATATGAAGGTACAATTGGACGCTGAATCTGCCAAGTGTACGAAAACGATGTCCGGTGCCATGATGATGATTGAAGCTCTTAAACGGGAAAAGACAGAGGTGATTTTCGGCTATCCCGGAGGAGCTGTCCTTCCGATTTACGACAAACTGTACAGCTCAGGCATGTTTCACGTTTTGACGAGACATGAACAGGGAGGCATTCATGCAGCAGAAGGCTATGCAAGGGTCTCAGGCAAACCCGGAGTCGTAATCGCCACCTCTGGACCGGGAGCTACAAACTTAATTACCGGACTCACAGACGCGATGATTGATTCCCTTCCGCTCGTTGTCTTTACCGGACAGGTTGCGACTTCTGTGATTGGAACCGATGCTTTTCAGGAAGCGGATATACTCGGAATTACAATGCCGATTACAAAGCACAACTTTCAAGTACGGGATGTCAACGACTTTCCCCGTATCATCAAAGAAGCATTCCATATTGCTACAACCGGCAGACCGGGACCAGTACTGATTGATGTGCCGAAAGATATCGCTGTAGCCGAAGGCATTTTCAACTATTACGAACCTGTACACCTGCCTGGATATCAGCCGAAGACAGAGCCAAATTACCTCCAGATCAGAAAGCTTGTAGAAGCTGTAAGCCGTGCTAAAAAACCAGTCATTCTCGCAGGTGCAGGTGTTATTCACGCTAAAGGAAGCGACAAGCTGAAAGAATATGCAGAACAGCAGCAAATACCGGTTGCAAGCACCCTTCTCGGGCTTGGCAGTTTCCCGGCAGACCATCCGCTGTTCCTCGGAATGGCAGGGATGCACGGTACATATACCGCCAATATGGCGCTGTATGACTGCGATTTGCTGATCAGCGTGGGAGCGCGCTTTGACGACAGGGTGACAGGGAACTTAAACCACTTTGCAAAGAAGGCTGTCATTGCCCATATCGATATAGATCCAGCCGAAATCGGCAAAGTGGTCGAAACGCAGATTCCGGTTGTCGGAGATGCGAAGCTGGTTCTTGAACAGCTCATTCATCAAAACGGGAAAAGAAGCGAGCATGATGAGTGGTATACAGCTCTTCAAACGAACAAAAAGACGCTTCCTCTCTGGTATAAGCCTTCAAATGAAGAGCTGAAGCCGCAGCACATGATTGAACTGATCCATGAGTGGACAGATGGAGAAGCAATCGTAACAACTGATGTAGGACAGCATCAAATGTGGGCGGCGCAGTATTACCGGATGCAGCAGCCAAACAGGTGGGTCACATCCGGAGGGCTTGGAACAATGGGGTTTGGACTTCCGGCGGCGATTGGAGCGCAGCTTGCTGAAAAGGATTCGACAGTAGTTGCTGTACTGGGTGACGGCGGATTCCAAATGACCCTACAGGAACTTTCTGTTATTCACGAACTGAACCTTCCTGTCAAAGTCATTATTTTAAACAACGGCGTGCTTGGAATGGTCAGACAGTGGCAGGAAATCTTCTATGAAGAAAGATATTCCCAGTCCGTCTTTCAATCACAGCCTGATTTCGTGAAACTTGCGGAAGCGTACGGCATGAAAGGACTGAATATTCAGACTGAAAGTGATTTCCCTGCCTTTAAAGAAGCGCTTAGATCCAAGGAGCCTGTCCTGATTTCCGTTAATGTAAGCCAGATGGAAAATGTGTATCCAATGATTGCACCAGGAAAAGGACTGCATGAAATGGTGGGTGTTAAGGCATGAAGCGAATATTAACATTAACCGTAAACAACCGGTCGGGCGTACTCAACCGAATTACCGGGCTGTTTACGAAAAGACACTATAACATTGAAAGCATCACAGTGGGGCACGCAGAGATTGAAGGCATATCCCGTATGACATTTGTCATCCATGTGGAAGACGAAAAAGAAGTAGAACAAATTACAAAACAGCTCAACAAGCAAATCGATGTGCTGAAGGTTCAGGACATTACCAATCAATCAATCGTTGCAAGAGAACTCGCGCTGATCAAAGTAATCGCTGCACCGGCAGTGAGAATGGAAGTGCAGGGAGTCATTGAACCATTCCGGGCCTCCATCATAGATGTCAGCCGGGACAGCCTGGTCGTTCAAGTAACCGGAGAATCAGACAAAATAGAAGCCATCATCGATCTCCTCAGACCCTATGGAATCAAAGAAATAGCCAGAACCGGCACAACAGCGTTCCCAAGAGGAACACAGCGGCCGTCTAGTTCGAAAACATATTCAATTGTATAAAGAGAAGATGGCAATGAACGGATGGAACGTATACAATTACAAATCAAATAAAAAATGGAAATTAAAAGGAGAGAATGAACATGGTAAAAGTTTATTATAACGGTGATGTAAATGAGGAAGTACTATCAGGCAAAAAAATCGCAGTAATCGGCTACGGCTCACAGGGCCATGCACATGCACTGAACTTAAAAGAAAGCGGAGCAGATGTTGTAGTAGGTGTCCGCAAAGGAAAATCCTTCAATAAAGCAGCATCAGATGGAGTGGAGGTAACAACCGTTAAAGAAGCTGCAGCACAGGCTGATGTCGTGATGGTGCTTCTGCCGGATGAGCAGCAGCAGAAAGTATATGAAGAAGAAATCAAAGATCAGCTTCAGCCGGGAAATGCGTTAGTTTTTGCACACGGATTTAATGTTCACTTTAATCAGATCGTTCCTCCGGAATTTGTTGACGTATTCCTTGTAGCTCCTAAAGGTCCGGGTCACCTTGTAAGAAGAACCTTTGAAGATGGTGCCGGTGTTCCAGCATTGTTTGCGGTCTATCAGGATGTAACAGGCCAGGCGAAAGATCTTGCTCTAGCATACGCAAAAGCAATCGGAGGAGCGCGTGCGGGAGTTCTTGAAACAACATTTAAAGAAGAAACCGAAACAGATCTATTTGGAGAACAGGCTGTTCTGTGCGGGGGACTCACATCCCTTGTGAAAGCTGGATTTGAAACGCTGGTGGAAGCGGGATATCAGCCGGAACTTGCCTACTTCGAATGTCTGCACGAACTGAAGCTCATCGTAGACCTTATGTATGAAGACGGAATGGCGGGCATGAGATACTCCATCTCTGATACAGCCCAGTGGGGAGACTTTGTGTCAGGACCTAGAGTAGTAGATGCAAGAGTAAAAGAATCCATGAAAGAAGTGCTTAATGATATTCAATCAGGAAAATTTGCTAAAGACTGGATCATAGAAAATCAGGTCAACCGCCCGCAGTTCAATGCGATCAACAACAGAGAAAGCGAGCATCAGATTGAAACAGTCGGCAGAAAGCTGCGCGAAATGATGCCGTTTGTAAAACCTAAACGGAAAGAAGTGGTCGCCAGTGCGAAAAATTAACCTTTTTGATACAACACTGAGAGACGGGGAACAATCAGCCGGAGTGAACTTGAACGCAAAGGAAAAACTGCAGATTGCCCTTCAGCTTGAACGTCTTGGCGTTGATATTATGGAGGCCGGTTTCCCGGCTTCCTCAAAGGGTGATTTTTCAGCAGTGCAGGAGATTGCAAGAACGATTAAAAACTGCTCCGTTACAGGTCTTGCGCGTTCGGTCAAAACAGATATTGATGCAGCGTGGGAAGCTTTAAAGGACGGTGCGCATCCAAGGCTGCATGTGTTTTTGGCAACATCGCCGATTCACATGCAATACAAATTGAAACAGACTCCCGACCAGGTCATTGAGACAGCGGTTGAATCAGTTAAATACGCATCTAAATTCTTTCCGCTTATTCAGTGGTCTGCAGAGGATGCCTGCAGAAGCGAATTGCCGTTTCTGGCGAAGATTGTAGAGCAGGTCATCGCAGCGGGCGCAAATGTCATTAACATTCCAGACACGGTAGGCTATATTAACCCGAAAGAATACGGGGAAATCTTTCAGTACTTAAAATCTAATGTAAATGGCATAGAAAATGTTATTCTTTCTGCCCATTGCCACGATGACCTTGGAATGGCAACAGCCAACTCGCTTGCCGCCATCGAAAACGGGGCGGGACAGATCGAAGGAACGATCAACGGAATCGGAGAGCGGGCAGGAAATGCTTCACTTGAAGAAATCGGCGTTGCTCTTCACATCCGTTCAGATTATTTTGGCGCCAAAACAAACATGAAGCTTGATGAAATCAAAAAAACGAGTGACCTGGTCAGCAAATTGACCGGCATGATGATCCCTCCAAACAAAGCGGTTGTCGGGAAAAATGCATTCGCGCACGAATCCGGTATTCACCAGGACGGGGTCCTGAAAGAAAAAACAACCTATGAAATTATTTCTCCTGAACTCGTAGGGGTCGGATCAAATGCGATGGTACTCGGCAAACATTCAGGCCGCCACGCCTTCAAGAGCAAAGTAGCTGAGCTTGGCTTCAATGTAACAGAAGAAGAGACACATAAAATCTTTAAAACATTCAAAACCCTTTCTGAGAGAAAGAAAGAATTCACGGATGAGGATATTGCAGCACTTGTCATCGAGGAAAAAGTGGAAAAGAGCGAGGATATGTTTGAACTTGTATCCCTTCAGGTTCAGTACGGAACCTCACAAGTGCCGACTGCCACTGTGACTCTCAAAAACCAGGAGCAGGTCCTTGTACAGGAGGCTGCTACCGGAGGAGGAAGCGTAGAGGCGATTTACAATACGCTTGAGCGCTGCACCGGCTTTACGATCAAGCTTCTAGACTACCGGATCCAATCAAATTCGAGCGGCCGGGATGCTCTTGCCCAGGTTTTTGTCAGAGTTACCGTTGGAGGAGTGGAATCAAGCGGAAGGGGAATGGCGCAGGATGTTCTTGAGGCATCAGCAAAAGCCTACTTGAACGCTGTAAACCGGATTCTCATTCTGAATGCACAGGCTCAGGAACAATTAAAAGCGACTGTCTAATAGAAGAAAAACCAGATTAAAAATCATGAAGGAGGCAGAAAAAATGGAGAAGAAAATTGCATTATTGCCGGGAGACGGCATCGGATTAGAAGTGATGAACGGTGCTGTAGAGATTCTGAAAGCCATTGAAGAGCATTACTACCATCGTTTTCACTTTCAGTATGGACTGATCGGCGGGGCGGCAATTGATGAAACCAATTCTCCGCTTCCTGAACAAACGCTCAACATGTGCAAAGAGGCGGACGCAGTTCTGCTTGGATCTGTAGGAGGTCCGAAATGGGATCAGAATCCTTCGCATTTAAGGCCTGAAAGGGGGCTTCTGGCTCTCAGGAAGGAGCTTGATCTGTATGCGAATCTCCGTCCTGTGGAGACAGTAGAAAGCCTCCTTGATTCTTCCCCTTTGAAGCGGGAGTTTGTGGAAGGCGTCGACTTCATGATTGTAAGGGAGCTTACGGGCGGTCTTTACTTTGGAAAACCGAGCGAGCGCAAGGTTGATGGCGGTGAAGAGACGGTTGTTGATACCCTTTTTTATAAGCGTGATGAGATGGTGCGGATCATTGAACAGGCATTTGAGCTTGCCCTGGGCAGGCAGAAAAAGGTGACGTCAGTTGATAAGGCCAATGTTTTAGAATCGAGCCGAATGTGGAGGGAAGTCGCTGAAGAGGTAGCTGCAAGGTATCCTGATGTTGAACTGCAGCACATGCTTGTCGATCATGCAGCCATGGCCCTCATTCATAATCCTAAACAGTTTGATGTCATCGTAACAGAGAACATGTTCGGCGACATTTTAAGTGACGAAGCTTCGATGCTGACGGGCTCGCTCGGCATGCTGCCATCCGCGAGCTTAAGCTCATCAGGCCTTCATCTGTATGAACCGGTCCATGGTTCTGCACCTGACATTGCAGGAGAAGATAAAGCAAATCCGGTGGCCATGATTTTATCAGCCGCGATGATGCTCAGACACTCCTTTGGTATGAATGAAGAGGCAGAAGCCGTTGAAAATGCCGTAAAACATGTGCTTGATTCAGGTAAGCGCACAGCAGACCTTGCGAAAAAAGGAGAAGCTCCTCTGTCTACAACGGCTCTGGTTGAAGAAGTGAAAGCTGCATTGGCTGACGACCACGCCATCTTTAACATTATGGAAGCTTACGCATAAAAAACCGGCGCTTTTCATTTCGATGAAAAGCGCCCCTCTTTTCCTTCTATATAAATACGTGCAGGGAGGTATCAGTCTTGAAAGCAAGAACAATCGTCGAAAAAATTTGGGATGATCACGTAGTATACAGAAAAGATCATCAGCCTGATCTATTATATATTGATTTGCACCTGATTCATGAAGTAACGTCTCCCCAGGCGTTTGAAGGCTTAAGACAAAACGGGAGAAAGGTGAGAAAGCCTGAAAACACCTTTGCTACAATGGATCATAACATTCCAACCGTCAACAGGTTTGAAATAAAAGACGAAACAGCGCGGCTTCAGGTGAGCGCCCTTGAAACAAACTGCAGAGAATTCGGCATCAGGCTTGCTGATCTTAACAGCTCAGATCAGGGAATTGTTCACGTCATCGGACCAGAGCTTGGCCTGACTCTGCCCGGCAAAACCATCGTATGCGGGGACAGCCATACATCAACACACGGAGCTTTCGGAGCTCTTGCATTCGGCATTGGAACGAGTGAAGTGGAACATGTCCTGGCCACTCAAACGCTTTGGCAGCAGAAGCCGAAAACATTAAATGTTCACATAAAGGGATCCCTGAAAAAAGGCGTGACGGCTAAAGATGTCATTCTCTCCATTATCGGTTCCTTCGGAGTGAGATTCGGCACAGGGTATGTGATCGAATTTACAGGTGAAGCCATTGAAAATATGTCGATGGATGAGAGAATGACGGTCTGCAACATGTCAATTGAAGCCGGCGCCAGAGCTGGACTGATTGCACCTGATGAAACAACGTTCAAGTATATTGAGGGAAGACCTTACGCTCCAAAGGGAGAGGAATTTGAAGAAGCTGTTGCATACTGGCGAACACTCCACAGTGACCCGGGTGCGGAATATGATGATCAGATTATCGTTTTGGCATCTGACATTGCCCCGATGGTCACATGGGGAACAAATCCCGGAATGGCTGTGTCGATAGATGAGAGAGTGCCTAACACAGGCATGTTCTCAAAACAGGAGGAAAAACAGGAGGCAGAGCGGGCCTATTTCTATATGGGCCTAGAGCCGGATACAGCTATAAAAGAGATAGAAGTAGACTATGTCTTTATTGGCTCCTGCACAAACTCAAGACTCACAGACCTGCGTCAGGCGGCAGAAGTAATCAGAGGCCATAAAGTAAAACCTTCCGTAAGGGCAATCGTAGTTCCCGGTTCTCAAAATGTAAAGCTCCAGGCGGAAGCGGAAGGGCTTCACCATACTTTTAAAGAAGCAGGCTTTGAGTGGCGGGAATCAGGGTGCAGTATGTGCCTGAGCATGAATGATGATGTCGTGCCGGAAGGAAAGCGCTGTGCTTCTACCTCCAACCGGAACTTTGAAGGCCGTCAGGGAAAAGGGGCAAGAACGCACCTTGTCAGTCCTGCAATGGCTGCAGCAGCCGCGCTTAACGGGAAATTTGTTGATGTAAGAGAATGGATAGGAGGGGCTGCAAGTGGAAGCATTTCAAGTGCACAAGGGTAAAACGGCGGTACTGAACAGATCAAATGTGGACACCGATCAGATTATCCCCAAACAGTTTCTGAAACGAATTGAACGCACTGGATACGGACGCTTCGCATTTTTTGACTGGCGCTATACAAGCGATCATACCGAAAATCCAGAATTTGAATTAAACAAGCCTGAGGCAAAGGGGGCAAGCGTTCTGATTGCAGGGGAGAACTTCGGATGCGGATCTTCAAGAGAGCATGCTCCGTGGGCGCTTTCAGACTTCGGCTTCAGAGTGATTATTGCGCCTTCATTCGCCGACATTTTCCATCAGAACTGTCTGAAGAACGGTCTTCTTCCTATTAAAATAGAAGAAAAGATTCATCAGCAGCTGGTTGAAAAGGGAGCCTTCGAGTGTACGGTCGATCTGGAAAAGCAGGAAATCCGAGAAGGTGAAGACGTTCTTTGCCATTTTGACATTGATCCATACTGGAAGGATATGCTTTTAAACGGACATGATGAAATTTCCCTCACCTTTATGTATGAAGAGCAGATTTCAAATTACGAAAACACAAGAAAAGCCTGGTTAAGATAATCCAGGCTTTTCTTGTGTTCTTTAATTTCCATTGGTACACTTGAAGGCAAATGCACAGCGGAGATGATTGAATGAGCGAGAAGAAACAGAGAAAAGTCATTCCATTCCCTAACTTAAGTGAGCGCTTGGTTGATAAAGGACTGGACGCTTTAAAAAATAAACGGTTCAAAGAGGCACTGCCTCTCTTTTATGAAGTGCTTGAGCTTGGCGAGGACAGGGCGGAAATTCATCTCGGCATTGCGCTCTGTCTGATGGAGCTTGGCGATTTGAATGAAGCAAAGACGGTCTGCAAAAGAATGCTTCATGAAGATATCGGGGACTATTTTACGGTCCTGCAGGTCTACTTGACCATCTTAATTCAGCTGAGACAGTACGAAGAAGTGCAGCAGACAATCGAGGCTGTCCTTCAGGAGAATCATCTTCCTCATGATCAGGCGGAGCATTTTTATAAGCTTCTTGATTTCAGCAGGAAAATGAATGAAGATGAAGGGTCCATTTTTGAAGAGGACGATGATGAAGACGAACCCGAAGAACCTAAACTTCTGCTTGATACGATTAACCAGCAGGTAGCTTATGTACAGTCGCTTAAGGACCGGAATGTATCAAGGCATATGCAGAAGCTGCAGATGATTCTGAAGAATCCTGAAAGCCATCCTGTCGTACAGTCCATGATTCTGCATCTCCTCATGGAAAATGAGACTGCAAAAGAAGTGAAAGTTGCAAAATTCGGCCATATGATGGCGGTTGTTCCTTCAGAGCTCGAGGACTTATCCGAGATGCCTTTTACGAAAAAAGTGCTGAATGCCCTTGATGATATCCTCGGACAGGAAAACCCGTCGCTTTATGAAGCGGTGAAAGAAATCTGGATCAGGCACCTGTATGTGCTGTTTCCATTTTTGCCGGAACCGTCAGAAGCAAGGCTCTGGGCCGCAGCCCTTCATTATACAGGCTATGAGATGCACGGGATCTCGGCACCTGCAGAAGAGGTATGTGATTCATATGATATCGTGCAGGATGAGCTAGTGCAGGCTGTGAAAAAAATCTACGAAATAGAAGAAATTTCTTATTTGCAAATCTAACGTATATGTTGAAAGGAATTTTTTCTATGTTATAATAAAATGGTTGTAAATTGATGATCAGCCGTACATGAGGGAACAGATCCCTGTGCGTGCAGACATCAGCCATACACTGGACGATTTAGTAAGTCATCTACATAGGGGTATAGCAGAGAATCTGTTTGTCAACAATGGACAGGGATCCTCTGTCAAAACCTAACCTAGATTATGTCACTATTTCAAATAGATTTTTTGGAGGGAAACTAATGTCTGCAAAATGGGAAAAGCTTGAGGGCAACCAAGGCGTTCTTACAGTAGAAGTTGAAGCTGAAAAGTTCGGCAAAGCCCTTGACGAAGCATTCAAAAAAGTATCAAAGCAAGTAAATATACCTGGATTCCGTAAAGGAAAAGTGCCTCGCGCAATGTTTGAACAGCGCTTTGGCATCGAATCACTTTACCAGGATGCTCTTGACATCCTTCTTCCTGAGGTTTATCCTCAAGCGGTTGAAGAAGCTGGAATCGACCCAATTGACCGTCCGGAGATTGACGTTGAGCAAATTGAAAAAGGCAAAAACCTTATTTTCACTGCTAAAGTTGTTGTAAAGCCTGAAGTGAAACTTGGCGAATACAAAGGCCTTGAAGTTGAAAAAATGGACGCATCTGTATCTGATGAAGATGTTGATGCAGAACTTAAAACACTTCAAGAGCGTCACGCAGAGCTAGTTGTAAAAGAAGAAGGCACTGTTGAAAACGGCGACACAGTTGTTATTGATTTCGAAGGATTCGCTGACGGCGAAGCATTCGAAGGCGGCACTGCTGAAAACTACACGCTTGAAATCGGCTCAGGTTCATTCATCCCTGGCTTTGAAGATCAGCTTGTAGGTTTGGAAGCTGGCGGCGAAAAGGATGTTGAAGTAACATTCCCTGAAGAATATCACGCTGAAAACCTTGCAGGAAAGCCTGCAACATTCAAAGTGAAGCTTCACGAAATCAAAGCGAAAGAACTTCCTGCTCTTGACGATGAGTTCGCTAAAGATGTGGACGAAGAAGTTGAAAGCCTTGAAGCTCTTAAAGCTAAAACAAGAACACGCCTGGAAGAAGCTAAAAAAGCTGAAGCTGAAAATACTCTTCGCGACACACTTGTTGACAAAGCTTCTGACAATGCAGAAGTTGATATCCCTCAAGTGCTGATCGACAATGAAGTAAACCGCATGATGCAAGAGTTTGAACAGCGTCTTCAAGCTCAAGGCATGAACCTTGAACTTTACTTCCAGTTCTCAGGCCAGGATGAGGATGCACTTAAAGAACAAATGAAAGAAGATGCATCTAAACGCGTGAAGTACAATCTGACTCTTGAAGCAATCGCAAAAGCTGAAAACATCGAAGCTACTGATGAAGAAGTGGAAGCTGAAATTGCTAAGATGGCAGAAATGTACAACATGCCGGTTGAAAACATCAAGCAGGCTCTTGGATCTCTTGAAGGACTGAAAGAAGATCTTAAAGTACGCAAAGCAATCGACTTCCTTGTTGAAAACAGCAAAGAAGCAGCTTAATAATGATAAAAAAGAAACAAGGCGCGAGTTCATTCGTGCCTTGTTTTGCAAAATAAAGAGCTATGATCCGCTGCAGCGCAAATCGATGTGCTCAGCCGGATTTATTTTTCCGCTCTTTGGGTACTATATAATTACTGCATGCTACATACATATAGAGGTAAGAAATGAACTCATTTTTTACCCCAGCAAGGATTTTGGCCGGAAAGAGCGAATACTATAATATACTCCTCTTTTAGGTAAAGCTGTTTTATTTCCAGTAGTCTACATACTTATGGTACAATGCAATACATACCAATTTTTTCAGACTTTTTCCGCTTCTTGCGGCAAGTCAGTTGCGCAATCGTCATCCCCATCTCCTTTCTGCCTGAGGATAAGCATCCATGATGCTGCTGTCCCGGCAGGTAAAGGTGTGGCCCGCTGATGATACAAAGAAATAAGGGGTGAAGACATGTTTAAATTTAACGACGAAAAAGGTCAGCTTAAGTGTTCGTTTTGCGGTAAAACACAAGACCAAGTCCGTAAATTAGTTGCTGGACCGGGTGTCTATATATGTGACGAGTGCATAGAGCTGTGCACAGAAATCGTTGAAGAGGAGCTTGGAACAGAGGAAGAAGTAGAATTTAAGGATGTTCCAAAGCCGAAGGAGATTCGTGAAATTCTTGACGAATATGTCATCGGTCAGGAACAGGCGAAGAAAAGCCTGGCAGTTGCGGTTTATAACCACTATAAACGCATCAACTCCAACAGCAAAATTGATGAAGTTGAGCTTTCAAAAAGCAACATCGCCATGATCGGGCCTACAGGAAGCGGTAAAACCCTTCTTGCCCAGACTCTGGCGCGCATCCTGAATGTACCGTTTGCCATCGCCGATGCAACATCGCTTACAGAAGCCGGATATGTAGGGGAAGATGTTGAAAACATCCTTCTGAAACTGATCCAGGCTGCTGATTATGATGTAGAAAAGGCTGAAAAAGGGATCATCTATATCGATGAAATCGATAAAGTGGCCCGCAAATCCGAAAACCCGTCCATCACACGCGATGTGTCAGGTGAAGGTGTACAGCAGGCTCTTCTTAAAATTCTTGAAGGAACCGTTGCAAGTGTTCCGCCGCAGGGCGGACGCAAGCACCCTCATCAGGAATTCATCCAGATTGATACAACAAACATTCTCTTTATCTGCGGCGGAGCGTTTGACGGCATCGAGCAAATCGTAAAACGCCGTCTTGGCCAAAAGGTTATCGGCTTCGGTTCTGATAAGAAGGATGACGATCTGGACCAAAAAATGCTGCTTTCTAAAGTTCTTCCGGAGGATCTTCTCCGCTTCGGGCTTATTCCGGAGTTCATTGGCCGTCTGCCGGTAATTGCAAGCCTTCAGCCGCTTGATGAAGAAGCCCTTGTTGAAATTTTGACGAAGCCTAAAAATGCGCTTGTCAAGCAGTACCAAAAGATGCTGGATCTTGACGGCGTAGAGCTTGAATTTGAAGACAACGCCCTTATGGAAATATCCAAAAAGGCGATTGAACGCAAAACAGGCGCACGCGGACTCCGTTCAATTATCGAGGGAATCATGCTTGAAGTAATGTTTGAGCTGCCGTCCCGCGACGACATTACGAAGTGTGTCATCACGGCAGAAACAGTAACAGATAAAGTTCCTCCGAAGCTTGTGCTGACAGATGGGACGGTTATCGTAGAAGATACGAAAACATCTGCATAACCTTTATTTTTCACCCCTGGAATTTGGATTCCAGGGGTTTTTGGTGTTTTTTCCTTTTTCGTTTTCATTTGTTTTATACATAAACGGCGCAATTATAGTTGGCATATTTACGTTTATTAAAATTACCCCTCGGAGATACTAGCTTGTACAGTGAAACTTTCATCAATAGATGACGAGTGGAACAGACCGGGCATGTGCGGACAGGAAAGCCGGCGGGTGATTACTGCACGTTTATGCGGGATAAAATGACATCGCAGTAGGAGGGACCACTATGAGCTGGACTGGCATTGCCTTGTTTGTACAACTTTTTTTCGGGGTCATCATTGGCTTGTACTTTTGGAACTTATTAAAAAATCAGCGTACGCAGAAAGTTTCAATTGACCGTGAATCACGAAAAGAAATGGAACAGCTGAAGAAAATGAGATCAATTAAGTTATCAGAGCCTTTATCTGAGAGAGTGCGTCCTAAAAGCTTTACAGATATCGTGGGGCAGGAGGATGGCATTAAGGCCCTTAAAGCCGCCCTTTGCGGACCCAACCCGCAGCACGTGATTATATATGGTCCACCCGGAGTGGGGAAAACCGCGGCTGCGAGATTGGTTCTAGAAGAGGCAAGACGCAATGCCAAGTCCCCGTTTAAGCCTTCGGCGGTATTTATTGAACTGGACGCCACAACGGCGAGGTTTGATGAGAGGGGCATTGCAGATCCTTTAATCGGTTCTGTTCATGATCCTATTTATCAGGGTGCAGGAGCGATGGGACAAGCGGGGATTCCCCAGCCGAAGCAGGGAGCCGTCACGAATGCACATGGCGGTGTGCTGTTCATTGATGAAATCGGAGAGCTTCATCCAATCCAAATGAACAAGCTTTTAAAGGTGCTTGAAGACAGGAAAGTCTTTTTGGAGAGTGCCTATTACAGTGAAGAAAACACACAAATTCCAAACCATATTCATGACATTTTTCAAAATGGGCTGCCTGCTGATTTCCGGCTGATTGGTGCGACAACACGAACACCGAATGAAATTCCGCCGGCCATCCGCTCACGCTGCCTTGAAGTCTTTTTCAGGGATTTGGAGTCAGAGGAACTGGCCGTTGTTGCCAAAAAAGCAGCAGTAAAAGTGAATATGAACGTAAGCGACAAGAGCATTGCCACGTTGACGTCTTATGTGCGGAACGGGCGCGAAGTTGTCAATATGATGCAGATTGCAGCCGGGATGGCCATGACGGAAGACCGCAGCGAAATCACCATGCAGGATATTGAATGGGTTGTCAGTTCAAGCCAGCTGACGCCGCGTCATGATAAAAAAATCTATGAAGACGCGAGGGTCGGTCTTGTAAACGGCCTTGCTGTACACGGCCCAAATTCAGGCTCTCTGCTTGAGATCGAGGTAACCGTTATTTATGCAAAGGATAAAGGCACAATAAACATAACAGGCATTGTTGAAGAAGAAAGCATCGGCGACAGAGGAAAATCAGTCAGAAGAAAAAGTATGGCAAAGGGATCCATTGAAAATGTCATAACGGTCCTTCGCTCAATGGGCATCAACGCCAATGACTATGACATTCATGTTAATTTCCCCGGCGGCATTCCTGTTGACGGACCATCAGCCGGCATTGCAATGGCTACCGGAATTTTCTCCGCCATTCATAAAATACCGGTCGATCACACAGTAGCCATGACAGGGGAAATCAGCATTCACGGAAGCGTAAAGCCGATAGGCGGAGTGGTGCCTAAGATTAAAGCAGCCAAGCTTGCAGGGGCAAAAACCGTGATTATTCCGGCTGAAAACATGCAGTCCATCTTAAAGACCATTGAAGGAATCAGCATTATACCGGTCGCTCATTTGCAGGAAGTCTTTGACCTTGCGCTTGTCAACCCGCCTACTGAGCAGGAAACCCCGGTTACACTTATAAAACAGGACCTCGGGTAATATCTCGGGGTTTTTTTATGGAAAAAATATGCTGGGATTTTCGTGTTCACTATAAAATTCCAGTGGACTGCAGCGGAAGGCACTTGACTCCTTGTCCAGCTGCAGCGCCCAACTCCTCTGTCAGAACAAAATCCCCCAAAAAGTCAAACCCGGACTTTTCGGGTGATTTTGTTCTGACTGCCGGAGCAAAACGGGCGCTTCCGCTTTTCTACAGGATGAAGAGGGCACGGGAGACCCCGCAAACGGAGTGAGGAGGCTCCCGGTTCTCCCCGCGGTAATCTTGTGACTGGAGCGAAAGGGAACGGGTACGATTTGAAGTTACGCTAATTTGCGATTAAGAAGTAATTTCTTTAGTCTTCTGGTCACGGAAAGGGTATACTACATAAGGTAAACCTATATGCTTTACAGATGACTCTGCCGGCAGAATAGGATTGTACAAGAACGAAGCTCTTATATTATAATGATTGATACTTAGTCATGGAGGTGCTTTTAAAGTTGGCGAAAAAAGAAGAGAAAATCGTCCCCCTCCTACCTCTTAGAGGATTGTTAGTGTACCCGACAATGGTACTTCACCTTGATGTAGGACGCGAAAAATCCGTACAGGCGCTGGAAAAAGCGATGATGGATGATCACATAATCTTTTTAACGACACAACGGGATATTTCAATTGATGAACCTGCTGAAGAGGATATCTTCAAAGTAGGTACGCTCACAAAAATAAAACAGATGCTGAAGCTTCCAAATGGAACAATCAGAGTTCTGGTCGAAGGCATGCAGCGCGGAGAAATGACCAAATATACAGACGAAGGCGACTATTTTTCAGTAAGCGCTCTTCCTTTGGATGAAAGAGACGGCAAGGATGCTGAAGATGAAGCGCTGATGAGAACACTGCTTGATCATTTTGATCAGTACATAAAGCTGTCAAAAAAAATCTCCGGTGAAACCCTCTCGACCGTTTCTGATATTGATGAACCCGGCAGAATGGCTGACATCATTGCTTCTCACCTGCCGCTTAAGCTCAAAGAAAAGCAGGAAGTTCTTGAAACCCTGGACATTAAAGAGCGGCTGAACAAGGTCATTGAGATTATTCACAATGAAAAAGAAGTTCTTCAGCTTGAAAAGAAAATCGGCCAGCGTGTTAAAAGGTCAATGGAACGGACGCAAAAGGAATACTATCTCCGCGAACAAATGAAAGCCATTCAAAAAGAGCTTGGCGATAAAGAAGGCAAAACCGGAGAAGTGGACATCCTGAGCAGCAGGATTGAGGAAGCAGGAATGCCTGACCATGTAAAGCTTACAGCACTTAAAGAGCTTGAGAGGTACGAAAAAGTACCTTCTACTTCTGCTGAAAGCTCGGTCATCCGCAATTATCTCGACTGGCTCATTTCACTGCCTTGGTCAAATGCGACAGAAGACCGTCTTGATCTAAAGCGCGCCGAGAAAATTCTTGATGAGGACCATTACGGCCTTGAAAAAGTGAAAGACCGCGTGCTGGAATACCTTGCCGTTCAGAAGCTGACCAATTCGCTTAAAGGCCCGATCCTTTGTCTGTCAGGACCACCCGGTGTAGGGAAAACGTCCCTTGCGAAATCAGTGGCAAAATCCCTTGACCGGCATTTTGTCCGTATTTCCCTTGGAGGAGTCCGGGATGAGTCAGAAATTCGCGGCCACCGCAGGACCTACGTAGGAGCAATGCCGGGACGCATTATTCAGGGCATGAAAAAAGCAGGAACGATTAATCCGGTCTTTTTGCTTGATGAAATCGATAAAATGTCCAACGATTTCAGGGGGGACCCTTCTTCAGCCCTGCTCGAAGTGCTTGACCCTGAACAAAATCATACATTCAGCGATCATTACATTGAAGAGACGTATGATCTGTCAAAGGTCATGTTCATTGCAACAGCCAATAATCTGGCCACAATCCCGGGCCCTCTTCGTGACCGGATGGAAATTATCACAATCGCCGGATACACAGAGCTTGAGAAAATTCATATTGCCAAAGATCATTTGCTGCCAAAGCAGCTGAAAGATCACGGATTGAAAAAGTCCCACCTTCAAATAAGAGAGTCTGCAATCCGAAACATCGTGCGCTACCATACGCGCGAGGCAGGAGTCCGCAGCCTTGAACGCCAGCTCGCATCGATCTGCAGAAAAGCTGCGAAGCAAATTGTATCCGAAGAGAAAAAGAAATTGATTATCACAGACAAAAACCTGTCCGATTATCTTGGCAAGAATAAATTCAGGTATGGGCAGGCAGAGCTTGAGGATCAGGTCGGAGTAGCGACAGGCCTTGCTTATACGACTGTCGGCGGAGATACCCTTTCCATCGAAGTGTCGCTTTCCCCGGGAAAAGGAAAGCTGATTTTGACCGGGAAACTTGGCGATGTCATGAAAGAATCTGCACAGGCAGCCTTCAGCTTTATCCGTTCGCGCGCTAAAGAAATGAACATTGATGAGAATTTTCACGAAAAAAATGATATTCATATTCATGTGCCGGAGGGCGCTGTGCCAAAGGATGGGCCATCTGCAGGGATTACTATGGCAACTGCCCTAATTTCAGCTCTTACCGGACGGCCGGTCAGAAAAGAAGTAGGCATGACAGGGGAGATTACCCTTAGAGGCAGAGTGCTGCCGATCGGCGGGTTAAAAGAAAAAACGCTAAGCGCTCACCGTGCAGGACTGACGAAAATCATCCTGCCAAAAGACAACGAACGGGATATTGAAGATATTCCGGAAAGTGTACGGAGTGAATTAACTTTTGTGCCTGTATCACATCTTGATGAAGTGCTGCAGCATGCATTAACGGGAGAGAATAAATGAAAGTCACAAGTTCCGAGATCGTCATCAGTGCAGTAAAGCCGGATCAGTATCCTGATCTTGATTTACCTGAAATTGCGCTGGCAGGACGTTCAAACGTAGGAAAATCATCGTTTATCAACAAATTGCTTAACAGGAAGAACCTTGCCAGAACATCATCAAAGCCCGGCAAAACCCAGACCCTGAACTTCTACATTATCAATGAAATCATGCATTTTGTGGATGTGCCTGGCTACGGGTATGCAAAGGTTTCAAAAACCGAGCGCGAAGCCTGGGGGAAAATGATCGAAACGTATTTTACGAAAAGAAGACAGCTTCGTGCAGCCGTCCTCCTTGTCGATTTGCGCCACGCACCGTCAAAAGACGATGTCATGATGTACGAGTTTTTAAAGCATTATGATATTCCTGTTATGGTCGTTGCTACAAAGGCAGATAAAATCCCTAAAGGCAAATGGCAAAAACACATGAAAGTCGTAAGAGAAACGCTGAACAAAGACCCTGAAGACCCGATGATCTGCTTCTCATCCGAAACAGGGCTCGGCAAAGAAGAATCGTGGGCTGTCATCAGACAGTACACTGGCGTCTAAACGCAAAAACCTGTGCAGAACGATCTGCACAGGTTTTTTTATTGTTCTTCCTCTTTCTCATCATCGGTGTCATCATTCTGATCCTCTTTCAGCAATTTCAGCCATTCGGGCAGAGGCTGATCAGGACCCTCGCTGAAAACTTTAACCGTATCCCGTTCATCCTGATGCGAAAAGATATCGTGGATATCGTTTCCATTTCCGAGGATGTTGCCGAACCCCTGATTCAGCTTGCTGCTGTTTTTGAAATTGGAAGGAAAGTTATTGCCGAAGTTCACGGCTGAAGCAGCTTCCACTGTGCCGATGTGTATATCTCCGATTCTAAAAGATGAGGACAGGGCCTGTTTATGATCCGGCAGAGGCTGGCTGTTTTTCTTTTCGTTTATTTCGTAAGGAATGTGTTTGCCATTGACGATAATTGAAATGTCCTTTTCGCGTTTTGGCTGATGACGTGATTTTGAAAGAAAGGTATTTCCTATATTCATCGTTCCGTTTACTTGTTTTACATCTACATTTTCAAGCCTGTAAACAAGTTCATGGACATTCATCGTTTGTACCCGGTCTATGTGAAAGGTTTGGCGGCTCTGATTTTGAGCGTTAACCGCTTCCTCTAATGCATACAGTCTTTTTTCCATTTTGCGAAGAAGTGTCAGGAAAGACTTTTCCTCAAGCGTCATACCGTTTCACCCCTTTAGCACGTTCGCCCGATTGATGAATAAAATAGGAGGCAAACCGGAATTTTGAATGGAGGCAGATGCAATGAAAATCAGATCCTCTAAAATTTCTTTTTCAGACCTTAATGTTCTTGAAATAGCAAATAACTCTGGGGTTTTTATAGGCAGAAACAGGCAGGTCAAGTGGAATACTGCGGCCGGCTGCCACTCCGGCTTCGGCAGAGTCTCCGGCAATGAAAATGAAATCGCTCATACGATACATCTTGTCCTGCATGAGCAAGTAAAAAAAGAAAAAGGGTCTCAGCAGGCGGACAAAGGAAGCGTGGCACCCTAATTCTGTTCACCGTCTGTTTTCTTTTTCTGAACGTTCGCCGATGTGATTGTATGGTGAATTGTATTGGAATTTCCGCGTACTCGTCCAAATCCTTCATGGGCGCCGGATCGATTTGTCCATTTGTACTGAAAGTTCTCCCCATAAAACATCCCGGAGCTATGCTTTATCTGGTATACATTTATTGAATGAAAATGGATGTTTGCCAATTCCAAGCCCCTCTCTCAAACTCTGCACACTATTTTCCCCTATTACATGTATATAGAATCTCTGATGAAGTATGACCACAGCAAAAAGAAAACCACTGTTTGCGGTGGTTTTCAGTCAGCTTTGGTAGACAGGCTGATCATTGGAGCCCTGATTCTGAGTGAAATCCGAATCCATAAAATCATCATCATGGATAATATTCACCGTATCTACGGCCAAGTTATTCGCTCCCATGATTTTCCCGAATCCAAAATTGCTCTTCATGCTCACTGTCCAGTCATATTGAGTATTCGTCCCCGTGAAAATTCCGGAATTTCCCGACAGGGAGGTCACATTAATATTGGTGAACTGTATAGATAAACTCTTCATCTAAATTTGTGAAACCGGCTGAGGGTTGATATTTTCAGGCTGGGCAATCGCCATATCGGCCAGATCCTGATCGTTGATAATATTTGTGCAGCCAATTGCACCCGAATTGATGAAGTTCCCGTTTCCTGAGTTGAATTTCCCCTGGGCATTCCAGTCCGGCTGGCTGTTCTGCCCCGAAGAAATGATGGAATTTGCAGCCATGCTTACAACATTGATCATATTGAATACGACAGATACCGGCACAATCCAATCCTCCATTTCTCCTTCTGTAATACGTTAGTATATGTGTTGGATGATGGTAGTGTGAACTTGTTTGGTTAAACGCGGCTGGATTGGGGGGTGCGAAGCGATATAAGTGGAAAATGACCTTTCGTTAAAGGTCAAAAGCAAGGTGCTAATGACCGTTCTGCGTTTACGAAGGTGTTTGAAGGGTCAAAAGCAAGAGTGAAATGACCGTTCGGCGTTTACGGAGGTGTGTGAAGGGTCAAAAGCAAGAGTGAAATGACCTTTCAGCGCTTACGGATGAGCATGAAGGGTTAAAAGTAAGGTGCTAATGACCGTTCGGTGCTTGCGGAAGAGCATGAAGGGTTAAAAGCAGGAGTGAAATGACCGTTCAGTGCTTGCGGAAGAGCGTGAAGGGTTAAAAGCAAAAGTGAAATGACCATTCAGCGTTTGAGGATCAGCCTGAAGAGTTAAAAGCAAGGAGTTAATGACCCTTCAGCATTTACAAATGAGCATAAAGGAAAGTCACTCATGACAAAAAAACCACCAGTAAAGCAAGTTGAAGACTTTACGGATGGTTTTGTTTTTGTCCTGCGGAGCTAAACAAGCGATTCCGCTTTTCTTAGTGTCTAGCTTCGCCTCCCAGCCCTTCCGTCAGAACAAAATCCCCGAAAAAGTCAAACCCGGACTTTTCCGGTGATTTCTTTTCTGCCTGTCAGGGCTAAACGGTCGGCTCCGCTTTTCGTACATAACTTACTTCTTCTTAAGAAACAATAAGTAAAAACCGCCAAGAATTAACAGAACAGGCCAGAATTTCTGGACGACCTGAACGCCTTGCTCAACCCATCCAAGCCCGTTTATGATCGAGTCGAAAAAGTGGAGAAATGCGGCGAGCAGGAGTAGAATGATTCCTTGTACGGATCCTGTTTTCGTTTTGGCTGACCGGAGTATGATGCCGAGTCCGATGATAAAAGTGATGGCAGGCGCGTGTTCAGGCCAGTCGGGAAACTGTCCGAAGCAAAGAAAATGCACGCCGAGTCCTCCAAGCAGGACGCCGGGAAGTATGGCATTTTCATCCTGATCAAAATGGCCTCCGATCAGAAAAGCAAGCCCAAAAAGAATGAGCAGGGTCTGCCATGACTGCTGCTGGTCAAATAGCTTGATCTGAAAGGTTTCCAGCGCATAGTAAAAACCGATCGCAAGCAGGGCGTAGGCAGAAAAGTTTGTCGATTTTTTCATTTCAGTCACCTCTTAATTAAGACGATTACCTTGATTGTAAGCACTTTTTTTGGTATTGTTCAAGGTGGACGAATTTGCTGCAGCTTTTGCTGTTTAAAATACAAATCAGCACGAAACCGCATCATCATGCGGAATCATGCCGGCTGTTTATCTAGTATGATATCACAGTCCGGCAAGCTTTCAAGAACTGTTCACATTTGTAAAAAGAGAAAAAATCGAGACATGGTATAATAGTAGTAGAATTCTTGTATGTGGGGTGTATGACATTATGCATATCTTAGCTGTAGGCTTAAATTATAAAACTGCCCCTGTCGAAATCCGTGAAAAACTGACCTTTCAGCCGAATGAACTCGGAGATGCTATGAAAGCACTGAAAGAGCAGAAGAGCATTCTTGAAAACATCATTGTTTCGACTTGTAACCGGACAGAGATTTATACAGTTGTGGACCAGCTTCATACTGGCCGTTATTATATTAAAGCATTTTTAGCCGAGTGGTTCGGCCTTGATAAGGACACATTTTCTCCTTTTTTGACCATGTACGAAAACGACGGTGCCATTGAGCATCTTTTCAGCGTTTCATGTGGCCTTGATTCAATGGTTCTCGGAGAAACACAGATTCTCGGCCAGGTGCGTACAAGCTTCATGCTCGGACAAACAGAAGGTACGATCGGAACGGTTTTTAACCATCTGTTTAAACAGGCAGTGACGCTTGCCAAAAAAGCACACTCTGAGACTGATATCGGAGCTAACGCAGTTTCTGTCAGCTATGCAGCTGTTGAACTTGCGAAGAAAATATTCGGCGACCTGACGAACAAGCACGTCCTTATTCTAGGTGCCGGCAAAATGGGCGAGCTTGCTGCACAGAACCTTCATGGCAGCGGAGTGCGCAAAGTGACGGTTGTAAACCGCACGTTTGAAAAAGCAGAGGTTCTGGCCAGAAAATTCAGCGGCCATGCAAAAGGGATAAATGAACTGCAGTGCGCGCTGGTCGAAGCGGACATCCTGATCAGCTCAACCGGTTCAAGTGATTTTGTCATCACAAAAGAAATGATGGCTCCTGCTGAAAAAATGAGAAAGGGCAAGCCGCTGTTTATGGTGGATATTGCGGTTCCCCGTGATCTTGACCCTGCTCTTGATGAACTTGAAAGTGTGTTTCTGTATGATATTGACGATCTTCAGGGAATTGTGGACGCCAATCTTCAGGAGCGCCAAAAAGCAGCGGAGGAAATCGGATTGATGCTAGAGGCAGAGATTGTCGCTTTCAAGCAATGGCTCGGCACACTCGGAGTTGTTCCTGTCATTTCGGCGCTTCGCGAAAAAGCGCTTGGCATTCAGGCGGAAACGATGCAAAGCCTCGAGCGCAAAATGCCTAACCTGACTGACCGTGAACTGAAGCTTCTGAACAAGCACACAAAAAGCATTATTAACCAGATGCTCCGCGATCCGATTCTTAAGGTTAAAGAGCTTGCTGCTGATTCGGACGCAGAACAGAATCTGGAGCTTTTCATGAAGATCTTTGATATTGAAGAAGCAGTTGAAGAGCAAAAACGCAGAGAAAACTCGGTTTCTTTAAGCAGCTCTCAGGCGGTGCCTGGGCAGGCAAGAGCTTCACTTCAAACGTAAGTGAGAGGAATTTGATGTATGCCAGAAATGAGTTTACCTAGAATAAATGAACTGATTATTATTCTTTATGCATTCAGTGTTCTCTTTTTTTTCATAGATTTTATTCATAACAACCGGAAGGCCAGCAAAATTGCCTTCTGGTTGCTTTCTATTGTTTGGCTGCTGCAAACAATTTTTTTGTTTTATCAAATGTTTGAAACCGGCAGATTTCCAGTCCTGAACATATCAGAAGGGCTTTATTTTTATTCGTGGGTGCTTGTGACGCTGTCAGTCGTCTTAAACCGTTTTTTGAAAGCGGATTTTATCATCTTTTTTACAAATGTGCTCGGATTTATCATGCTGAGCATCCACACATTCGCGCCGTCACAATATGAGTCGGCAGCGGTTTCCGGACAGCTGATTTCGGAGCTTTTGTTTATCCACATCACAATGGCCATCCTGTCTTACGGGGCTTTTACTCTGTCTTTCGTTTTTTCTATTTTGTATTTGATTCAGTACAATTTGCTGAAGAAGAAAAAATGGGGAAAGCAGCTGATTCGGATTGACGATCTGGCCAAGCTTGATCACATGTCATATGTATTAAATGTGATTGGTGTACCGATGCTGTTACTGAGCTTAATTCTCGGAACGATCTGGGCCTATCTGAAAATCCCGAACTTCCACTGGTACGACGCGAAGGTAACCGGTTCGTTCATGATGCTCCTTGTGTACGGCTACTATTTATACAGCCGGATTGTGAAGGAATGGCATGGAAAACAGGTGGCTTATTATAACGCAGCAGCCTTTTTAATTTTATTAATTAATTTCTTTTTATTCGGAAGCCTTTCAAGGTTTCATATTTGGGACTCTTAATGCAAGATACATCCTAGTTGGAGGAACTCATTATGCGCAAAATCATTGTAGGATCCAGACGAAGCAAACTGGCTTTGACCCAGACGAATTGGGTGATTGACCAGCTGAAAAAAATCGGGCTGCCTTTTGACTTTGAAGTCCGGGAAATCGTGACAAAGGGCGATCAGATTCTTGATGTCACCCTCTCAAAAGTGGGAGGAAAAGGCCTTTTTGTAAAAGAGATTGAACAGGCCATGCTTGACGGCGAGATTGATATGGCTGTTCACAGCATGAAGGATATGCCGGCTGTACTGCCGGAAGGGCTGACAATCGGCTGCATTCCGCACCGTGAAGATGCAAGGGATGCTTTTATTTCTAAAAATCACGTCAGTCTTGCTGACCTCCCTGCAGGTGCAGTGGTGGGAACAAGCAGTTTAAGAAGAAGCGCCCAGCTCCTTGCCATGAGGCCTGATCTTGATATCAAGTGGATCAGAGGCAATATCGACACGCGCCTGGCAAAGCTTCAGCATGAAGATTATGATGCGATCATCCTTGCAGCAGCCGGTCTTGCGAGAATGGGCTGGAGCCAGGACGTTGTGACAGAATTTCTTGATGCGAAAGACTGCGTTCCGGCAGTCGGCCAGGGCGCGCTTTCCATCGAATGCCGTGCAGACGATCATGAGCTGCTTACTCTTTTGTCCCATTTTACGGATGAAGCGACACAGCTTGCCGTACAGGCAGAGCGCACCTTCCTTCACGTGATGGAGGGCGGATGCCAGGTGCCGATTGCAGGGTATGCAGAAGTCGCTTTTGACAAAGAAATTTCGCTTACCGCACTGATTGCCTCTCCTGACGGAAAAGAGATCTATAAAGAAAGAATCACAGGCAAAGATCCCGTAGCCATGGGAAAAGAAGTGTCTGAAAGACTGATAGCTCAGGGGGCAAAGCAGCTGATCGACAAGGTGAAAGAGGAGCTTGACCTTTAATGGCCGGCGGTCTCTCAGGAAAGAACATTCTGATTACGAGAGAAGAGACGCAGGCAACCACTTTTGCAGCGAAAATTAAAAAAGCCGGCGGAGTTCCTGTTACTGCTCCGCTGATTTGTTTTGAAAAAGCGAAGGATATACATAATCTTAAAAAGGAAATCCGTGGGATAAAGTCGGAGGACTGCCTTGTCTTTACAAGCATGAACGGCGTGCTTTTCTTTTTTGATTTTCTGAAAGAGCACGGCATCTCTTCTGATTTCCTGTCTGATTGCACGTTTGCCGCCGTGGGGCGGAAAACAAGGCAGCTGATTGAAGACAGGGGCTATACAGTCAGAATCATGCCGAAGGAGTATGTAGCAGAAAGGCTGGCTGAAGAAATCGCGGGGAGCATCAGGCATGACCAGCATGTTTATCTCTTCAGGGGGAATCTTGCCAGGGAAATTCTTATGAAAGAATTGACTCTCAAGGGCTTCTCCGTGACAGACCTTACGCTATATGAAACAATACATAATATAGAGGATGGAAACAGGATTGAGCAGCTGCTTCAGGAACAAAAACTCGATTACATTACCTTTACCTCCTCATCCACAGTTGATGCCTTCATGAAGGTCATGAAAAACAAAAATCTGGATACTCTGCTTGAGGGCGTTACGCTTGTGAGCATTGGACCGATTACACATAAAACACTTAAGAAGTACGGCTATGACGGCATTGTATCAGATCCGTACACCATCGATGCCATGATTGACCGTATCCAAACACACGCTGAAAGGAAGGAATAAGCTATGGACATTCAATTTACAAGACACCGCAGACTGCGAAGCACAGGCAGCATGAGATCACTTGTCCGCGAAACACATCTGCACGCAGAAGACTTTATTTATCCGATCTTCGTTGTAGAAGGCGAGCAAAAACGCAATGAGGTAAAATCAATGCCCGGCGTTGAGCAGATTTCGCTTGATTACCTGAATGCAGAAATGCAGGAGGTAAGCGATCTTGGAATAAAATCTGTCATCGTCTTTGGAGTGCCTGATCAAAAGGATGAGCTTGGCACACAGGCTTACCATGACCACGGCATTGTTCAGCGTGCGATTGCACAGATTAAAGAAAATTTCCCTGAGCTTGTTGTGATTGCCGACACGTGTCTTTGCCAGTATACAGACCACGGCCACTGCGGAATTGTGAAAGAGGGAAAAGTCCTCAATGACCCGACGCTTGATCTGCTGGCGCGCACTGCGGTCAGCCAGGCAAGAGCGGGTGCTGATGTCATCGCTCCTTCAAACATGATGGACGGGTTTGTGGCTGCTATCCGCCATGGCCTGGATGAAGCCGGATTTGAAGATGTGCCGATTATGTCATACGGAATTAAATACTCAAGCGCCTTTTACGGACCTTTCAGGGATGCTGCCCACAGCACTCCCCAGTTCGGAGACCGGAAAACGTATCAGATGGATCCTGCCAACCGTCTTGAAGCACTCAGAGAAGCAGAATCGGACATGATGGAAGGGGCGGACTTCCTGATTGTGAAACCTGCCTTGTCTTACCTTGATATCATCCGCGATGTGAAAAACAACTTTAACGTGCCGATTGTTGCCTATAACGTAAGCGGCGAATATGCCATGATCAAGGCAGCCGCACAAAACGGCTGGGTCGATGAAAAGGCAATCGTGATGGAAATGATGATCAGCATGAAGCGCGCCGGTGTTGATATGATTTTGACGTATCATGCCAAGGATTGTGCACGCTGGCTGAAGGAACAACACTAAACGCAGGAGGAGAAGTCAAATGCGCAGTTATGAAAAATCAGGCAGGGCCTTCGAAGAAGCTCAAGGGCTGATGCCGGGCGGAGTGAACAGTCCTGTTCGCGCCTTTAAATCAGTCGCCATGGATCCTATCTTCATGGAGCGTGGAAAAGGCTCTAAAATTTACGATATTGATGGAAATGAATATATTGATTATGTGCTTTCATGGGGACCGCTAATTTTGGGCCATACAAATGACGCTGTTGTTGAAGCCATTAAAAAGGTGACAGAATCCGGTACAAGCTTCGGGGCTCCGACTTTAATTGAAAATGAGCTTGCCAAGCTTGTGATTGACCGCGTGCCGTCTATTGAAATCATCCGGATGGTGAGTTCGGGAACAGAAGCAACGATGAGTGCTCTGAGACTTGCACGCGGATTTACTGGAAGAAACAAGATCTTGAAATTTGAAGGCTGCTATCACGGACACGGGGATTCTCTTCTGATCAAAGCAGGTTCAGGCGTTGCTACGCTGGGACTGCCTGACAGCCCGGGAGTTCCCGAAGGAGTAGCCAAGAACACGATAACTGTTCCATACAACGACATGGAAAGCGTAAAATACGCCTTTGAACAGTTCGGTGATGACATTGCCGGTGTGATTGTGGAGCCGGTTGCAGGAAACATGGGAGTTGTTCCTCCGCTTCCAGGCTTCCTCGAAAGCCTGCGCAGCATCACACAGGAGTACGGCTCACTGCTTATCTTTGATGAAGTGATGACAGGCTTCCGGGTTGATTACGGCTGTGCTCAAGGTTACTTCGGCGTTACGCCTGACCTGACATGCCTCGGAAAGGTTATTGGCGGTGGACTTCCTGTAGGTGCATACGGCGGCCGTGCCGACATTATGAAACAGGTTGCGCCGAGCGGACCGATTTACCAGGCAGGCACCCTGTCCGGAAACCCTCTTGCGATGACAGCTGGCTATGCAACGCTCAGCCAGCTTACTCCGGATACTTATAAAGAGTTCGGCAGAAAAGCGGACATCCTTGAAGAAGGATTAACAGCGGCTGCTGAAAAACACAGCATTCCGATTACAGTGAACCGTGCGGGATCAATGATTGGCTTTTTCTTTACAGACGAGAACGTCATCAATTTCGAAAAAGCGAAAACATCCAATCTTGAGTACTTCTCGAAGTTCTATCGCGAAATGGCAAATGAAGGTGTGTTTCTGCCGCCTTCACAGTTCGAAGGTCTGTTCCTTTCTACTGCCCATAGTTATGAAGATCTTGAAAAAACGATTGCAGCGGCAGATAAAGCATTCGCTGCCCTTAAATAAGATGAAGACCCCCTGCGCGTCAATGTGCAGGGGGTTTTATTATTTGGGTGTATATCCTGATTTCCGGCTCAGCCATTTGCTGGCAAGGATAATGGTCAGTCCAATAATGGCGACGGCAATCATAAGCAAATCAGATACGATCGTGATCCACAACGGAATCTGAAGCAGAAAAATTGCGCCGATGATAACAAAGAATAGGGGTCTCATACGAATCTCCTGAATGTTTTTCTTTTAGTATAGCAAATGGGGCGGAAAAAAGAGAACCTGCAGACGGCAGGTTCTCTATGTACTCAGTATTTAGCTGAACCTTCTTTGGCTTTTCCGGCGCCTTCCTGAAGGTTCCCTTTCAGTTTGTCTTTCTTTCCTTCACGCTGAAGCTCAGGATTGTTTGCTGCATTGCCCACCTGATCTTTCACTTCGCCTTTTGCCTGATTTACCTTGCCTTTTACTTTGTCGCTCATGCCATGATCTTTTGACATCATCAAACACTCCTTTCTTCTTGTATCTTTCATGTTCCCTGCATTTACAGAGCTTAAACCAGGCATTTAATCAAAAAAATCATAAACCTTCACCGTGCGGCATATTCCTTTAATGTCACAGGTATTTTCGTAAGGACACCTGAAAGGAGGAGTTCAAGTTGTCACAGGATCAACAATCATCATTGCGGTTCTCTGTTGAGGAATCCGTTTGGTTTCAAAAGGGACAGGAAGTGGGTGAGCTGTTATCCATCTCATTAGATCCAGACATCACCATCCAGGAGTTTGACCAGTACATCTCGATTCGGGGTGCGCTTAAGCTTACGGGTGAGTACAAAATAGATGAGGATTATAGCGAAGAGGAATTTGAATATGCCAATCTCCGTTTTATCAGCAATGTAGAAACGAGAGAAGACGGCATATCGCAGCTTGTTCACGGTTTTCCTGTAGATATCACGATTCCGAGGAACCGCATTGGAAACTTGGAAGAAGTTTATGTAACGATTGAATCTTTTGATTATGATCTGTCAGAAAGCAGAAACCTGAGGCTTGTAGCTGACCTTGAAATCAGCGGAATTGCAAGCGGGGATGCGGCTGTTGAGGCTGAAGAAGCTGAAGAAGAACGGGAACAGGAGCAGGCATATGTGTTTGAGCAGGAGCAGGAACCGGAGCTCCAGCCGCTGTTCCGCTCACCTCAGGCACTTTATGAAGAGGAAACGCAAGTAGAAGAGTATGATGCTTTTGCGCATGCAGGCAGCCAGAATCATGCGGATCTTTATGAACCGTTTCATGTAGAAGTGAAAAAAGAGGCTGCAGAGGAAGAAGCCGCTGCACCGGACATTTCTTATTTTGCAAGCAGGCCGCAGTATGAGGAAACGTATAAGGCGCCTCAAAAGCAAAGTCCGAAAGCAAGAAAAGAAGAAGAAGCAAGAAAGCAGGATGAACCAAAGCATACGGAAAACTCCCTCTACTTAACGAAGCTTTTTGAACGAGATGAAGAAGAGGAGTTTACAAAGCTTAAGATCTGCCTTGTCCAGCAGGGTGACACAATTGACAGCATTTGCGACCGATACAGGATTACGGTTCAGCAGCTGCACAGAGTCAATCAGCTGAATTCAAGCGCAGATGTGCATGAAGGCCAGACACTCTACATTCCTGTTTACGCAAATACTCATTAAGAAAAGAAAGCAGCTTGGGGAGGAGAGTTCCTCAGCTGTTTTTTTTGTAAGTCTCTTTACATGAGACCTGGTTAAAAGGAAGTGAGACAAAAAATGATGAGAGAAAATATGGATAAACTTGCGGAGGTTTTAAAAGAGTATGAGCTGAAAGCGGAATATGCGGAGTCTGTTACAGATAAACTGACGAAGGTCTATGCCAGTTCAGGTGCCTCCTACGCATTAAAAAAGATGTCATCGAACCGGAATGGCCAATTCATCGAAACGCTTCACGGTGCTCATCAGAAAGGGTATTCAGGGTATGTGCCCATCTTCAGAAACAGGCACCGGCAGTTTTTCACCTCAGACGGAGAGAACTGGTATTACATTATGCCCTGGCTCACGAACGAAACAGAAGAAGAGCGGGATGAGCGGCATAAAAATATGTTCAGGGAACTTGCAGCGCTTCATCAGAGAACGGCTGCTGAGGAAAAGCTGAATCAGAATGCACTGAAAATTCATTACGATACCCTTGCCAAGCAATGGGATGACAACAAAGCCCTGTATGAAAAATACGTGGAGGAATGCGAGAAGAAGTGGTATCTCTCCCCGTTTGAACTGCAGGCCGTCACCTATTACTTTGAAACCGCACGTGCGACAGAATTTGCCCGCAAAAAACTTGATGAGTGGTACGAAATGATGAAGGAAAAAGAGGATGTGCGGCAAGTCATGATTCACGGCAGAGCGTCCATTCATCATTACTTGTATGATGAACAGGGAACGGGGTATTTCACCAATTTTGAACATGCCAGGTATTCATCGCCCATTGATGATGCGCTTCTCTTTTATCACAGGACGTTCCATACGTACCCATTTGCAGATGATAATTGTGCCGACTGGTTTTACACCTATCAGCAGACGTTTCCATACAGAGAAGAGGAAATGCAGCTGTTCATCTGCTATCTTGCCTATCCGGATTTTGTCTACAAACAAGTGAAAAAGCACATGAACCTGAACGGCAGAAGCGCGTCGCAGCTTCAGAAAAATCAGGACCTGATCAAATCTTACTGGACCTTTAAAAACATCGAGTACTTCGTCATGAAGGTGACGCAGATCGAAGAAAACAAAAAACTGGCTGCTGAGCAGTCGACATAAACAAAACCCAATCGGTGATTGGGTTTTTTACATGCAAATGCAGCTCAGTATAACAATATTTAACCGTCTGAATTGTATTTCGCAGTGTCCAGCTCCGCATTTCGTTATATCCACTCCATATACAAAGCCACACCAAGCAAAATCAGCAGCGCCAGCAGGACAAGGTCGACGGGCGACGGGAAAATCAGGGTCCGGACGGTCTGAAAGATGGTAATCGGCACGATGAACTGTCCGGCAATGAGCTTGAATTGCTTTACATAAGGCGACAAGTTATAATCGTTTATTTTTCTGCGCATCCTAAAACTCTCCTCACTGAATCCTTCTTGTATAAAGAATATGTGCATTTACCCAGTTTTGTGCCTTTTCGGGAATAAAGGCTGTGAAAAATGGAGAAGATGATTGACGTGAAATGACTGGATTGTATACAATACAACATATATCATGTTTTCATAATCGAACACATACCGTGATAGGGAAGAGTAAAGCGGAAAGCTGTTTTCAGAGAGAGAAATCGCCTGCTGAGAGATTTCTTAAACAAGCGTGCTTGAAGGTCGCCCTGGAGTAATTCTCTTGAACCATGAAGTAGAGAGAATCGGCATGAACGCCGTTATCCCATTTGAGAGCACAGGTTCTTTTTTGCCTGTGAAAAAAGGTGGCACCGCGAAATCAACTCCTTTCGTCCTTTTACCGGACGAGGGGAGTTTTTTATTTTCCGAAAAGTGCGGAAATGAACTGATTTGAAGATTTTAAGGAGGAAGAAACATGGAGAACAAGGAGCAGACACTCTCTACAAAATATGATCCGCAGGCAATTGAGCGCGATCGCTACGACTACTGGCTGAAGGGAAAGTTTTTTGAAGCTTCAAACGACCAGGAAAAGCAGCCGTACACGGTTGTAATCCCTCCGCCGAACGTAACAGGAAAGCTTCATCTTGGCCATGCCTGGGACACGACGCTTCAGGATATCGTAACGCGCATGAAACGCATGCAGGGCTATGACGTTCTCTGGCTTCCGGGAATGGACCATGCCGGAATCGCCACTCAGGCTAAAGTGGAAGGAAAGCTTCGCGAGGAAGGCAAGTCGCGCTATGACCTTGGCCGCGAAAAGTTTGTTGAGGAAACTTGGAAATGGAAAGAAGAATACGCATCCCATATCCGCGCGCAGTGGTCAAAGCTTGGCCTTGGCCTTGATTATTCAAGAGAGCGGTTTACGCTTGATGAAGGACTTTCTAAAGCGGTTAACGAGGTATTTGTCTCTCTTTATAAAAAAGGACTCATCTACCGCGGCGAATATATAATCAACTGGGATCCGCAGACAAAAACAGCTCTTTCTGATATAGAAGTTATCTATAAAGATGTTCAGGGCGCATTTTACCACATGCGCTACCCGTTGTCAGACGGTTCAGGTGCAATTGAAGTTGCGACTACACGTCCTGAAACGATGCTTGGCGATACAGCGGTTGCTGTTCACCCGGAAGATGAGCGCTACAAGCATTTGATCGGCAAAACCGTTGTTCTTCCAATCGTAGGACGCGAAATTCCGATTGTCGGAGATGACTATGTGGATATGGAATTTGGTTCAGGAGCTGTTAAAATCACGCCGGCTCATGATCCGAATGACTTTGAAATTGGAAACCGCCACAGCCTTGAACGTGTTCTTGTGATGAATGAGGACGGAACGATGAATGCAAAAGCAGGAATCTACAGCGGCCTTGACCGTTTTGAGTGCAGAAAGCAGATCGTGAAGGATCTTCAGGAAATGGATGTTCTGTTCAAAATTGAAGAGCACATGCATTCAGTCGGGCATAGCGAGCGGAGCGGAGCGGTTGTTGAACCGTACCTATCTACGCAGTGGTTCGTTAAGATGCAGCCTCTTGCAGATGCAGCGATTGAGCTTCAGGACAAAGAAGACAAAGTCAACTTTGTTCCAAACCGTTTTGAAAACACGTATATGCGCTGGATGGAAAATATCCGCGACTGGTGTATTTCAAGACAGCTTTGGTGGGGACACCGCATTCCTGCCTGGTATCATAAAGAAACTGGCGAGGTGCATGTTGATCACGCACCGCCTGCAGACCTTGAAAACTGGGAGCAGGATACAGACGTACTCGATACGTGGTTCAGTTCCGCACTGTGGCCGTTTTCTACAATGGGCTGGCCGGATGAAGATTCCGTTGACTACCAGCGCTACTATCCGACAGATGTACTTGTAACAGGCTATGACATCATTTTCTTCTGGGTTTCCCGCATGATTTTCCAGGGTCTTGAATTTACCGGCAAGCGACCATTTAAAGACGTGCTGATCCACGGACTTGTACGCGATGAGCAGGGACGCAAAATGAGTAAATCGCTTGGAAACGGCGTTGATCCGATGGATGTGATTGATAAATACGGAGCGGATTCTCTTCGCTACTTCCTTTCAACAGGAAGCTCGCCTGGCCAGGATCTGCGTTTCAGCTACGAAAAAGTAGAAGCAACATGGAACTTTGCCAATAAGATCTGGAACGCTTCACGCTTTGCACTGATGAACATGGACGGACTGAAATTTGATGAAATCGATCTGACCGGTGAAAAATCAGTGGCTGACAAGTGGATTCTGACACGACTCAATGAAACAATTGAGCACGTGACAAAGCTTGCCGATAAATACGAATTCGGTGAAATCGGCCGTCATCTGTACAACTTCATCTGGGATGATTTCTGTGACTGGTACATTGAAATGGCGAAGCTTCCGCTATATGGCGACGATGAAGCGGCTAAAAAGACAACACGTTCAATCCTTGCATACGTACTGGATAACACGATGAGACTTCTTCATCCGTTCATGCCGTTTATTACCGAGGAAATTTGGCAGAACCTTCCGCACGAAGGGGAATCCATTACAATCGCAAAATGGCCGGTTGCCGATGCGTCTCTGACTGATGAAGCAGCAGCGGCAGATATGAAGCTTCTAGTTGAAGTGATCCGTTCGGTTCGAAATGTAAGAGCTGAAGTGAACACGCCGATGAGCAAGCAAATTCCAATGATGATTAAGGCAAAATCAGCAGATATCCAAAATCAGCTAGAGCAGAACCGCGCCTACATCGAGCGTTTCTGCAACACGTCCAGTCTTTCAATCGGCACGGATGCTGAAACAGGCGACAAAGCGATGACATCTGTTGTAACAGGAGCGGAATTGATCTTCCCTCTTGAAGGCTTGATCAACCTCGATGAAGAAATAGCACGCCTTGAGAAAGAGCTTGATAAATTAAATAAAGAAGTTGAACGTGTTCAGAAAAAGCTGAGCAATGAAGGCTTCGTTAAAAAAGCGCCTGAGAAGGTTATAGAAGAAGAACGCGCGAAAGAAAAAGATTATACAGAAAAAAGAGAAGCCGTTCTCTCAAGAATCGGAGAGCTGAAAGGCTGACCTGCAAAGACTCGGGTGTGATTTATGATCATGCCCGAGTTTTCATGTATAAAAAAAGAAGGGGCAGATAATATGTTTCAAACGTACGAAGAAGCTGTCGGATGGATACATTCCCGCCTCAGATTCGGCATCAAACCCGGCCTGAAGCGTATGGAATGGCTGATGAACAGACTCGGTAATCCCCATAAAAAAGTGAAAACCGTCCATGTGGCAGGCACAAACGGAAAAGGGTCAACCATTGCCTACATGAGAAACGTGCTTACAGAAGCAGGCTATAAAACCGGCACCTTTACATCCCCGTTCCTTGAAACCTTCAACGAGCGGATCAGCATGAACGGAATTCCTATTCCGGATGCGGAGATGCTGTTTTTGGCAAATACGATAAAACCGCTGTCAGACGAGCTTGAGCAAACAGAGCTTGGAGGGCCGACCGAGTTTGAAATCATCACCGCTATGGCTTTCTATTATTTCGGAAACCATGAAAAAACAGATGTGCTGCTGCTTGAAACAGGGCTTGGAGGCACATTTGATTCAACGAATATTTCAGAGCCGGTCCTGACCATGATTACTAGCATCGGATATGATCACATGCATATCCTTGGGAACACCATAGAGGAAATTGCCGGTGAAAAAGCGGGCATCATCAAGCATGGTGTACCAATGCTTACGGCAGTAACGGATGAGCGCGCTCTGAATGTTATAAAAAGAAGAGCGGCAGAAAAAAATGCTGATCTTTTCCACGATTCTTTTCCTGTTCTGAAACACGAACCGCTTATGGGCGGGGAAAGGTTTGATATGAAAACACCGTATCACTCATTCGAAGGGCTTGAGATTTCCATGAGGGGAGAGCATCAGGTGCAAAATGCCGCGCTTGCTGTTATGGCTCTGGATTATTTACGGGTCCACGGCTTGTTTGCTGCCGGAGATGAGCACATTCGAAAAGGCCTTCATCAGACAAATTGGAGCGGAAGGTTTGAACAGGTTTCCGAGTTTCCTGCCATCATCCTTGACGGCGCGCACAATAAAGAGGGAGCAGAAAGTCTTGCGGCAGTGATGAGAAGGCACTATGCCGGCAAACGGATTCATGTTCTTTTTTCAGCCCTGAAAGACAAGGAATACAGCCCGATGATTTCAACTCTTTCCGCTATTGCAGACAGCATGCATTTCACAACCTTTGATTTTCCGAGAGCTGCTGGAGCATCAGAACTGTATGAAGCATGCACGCATCCGGTAAAATCGTTCCATGAAGACTGGAAAGCGGCGATTGATGAAATGATTGCAGCGGGCGAAGGGGGAGACATCTTTTTAATAACAGGTTCTCTCTACTTTATTTCTGAGGTTAGGCCTTATTGTCGAAAAATATAACATGAAAATTAGGCTGATAGTCCCGAAATAAATGACAAAAATCTGAATTTTTGTTAAAATATTAATAACAGCACGGCGGGAGAGGGGGACAATCCATGGAAAAAAAGCTGAAGTCCATTTTGTGGGCCGTCTGGGCCATCGTATTTCCTTCATCACTATTTGCAGCGTACACTCTCTGGCCGGTAAAAATTTCAGGAAATGAATGGACGATTGCCGCTTTTCTGGTTTTCATGTGCATTGTTTCGATTTTCCCGATCATTGTCAATGAAACTCCTGTCTTTTTCGCTCAAGGTGTTTCAATATCCGTTTTTCTCCTTTTCGGGCCCTTCGTTGAAATGATTCTTATGCAGGCAGCCCTCACTGTGCTTCTGCTGAAGCTCAGAGTTGGAAAACGGGAAATTTACCGCTTTCCGACGAACTCCCTGATGTTTCTGATCGTATCAGCAGCAGGGGCAGCCGTTTATTATGCGATTGGCGGTACACATGAACGGGAGGCTCTCACCTTTCCATTTATTCTCAAAGTGATTGCCTATTCCTTTACCATTTGCCTTGTTAATCACTTCTTTCTCCAGCATGTGATCAGAGGGTATTTTTATAAGAAGAAAGAAAAATTTTTCTCGAGGGATTTTCTGTGGGAAATTCTCACAACGCTCATGTTTTTGCCGGTGGGCATTTTGCTCTACATTCTGTACCTTGACCTTGGATTTGAGGCATTGTTTTATGTGGGCATTCCATTTGTGGGAACCTCCTATATCCTTATTTTGCTGTCTCGCAGCCAGCGCCTCAATACGTATCTACAGCAGGCAAGCGAAATCGGTCATCAGCTGACAGAAAGACTTGAGGTAAAAGAAGTCGTAGAAGTGTATCTGGAGAAACTGACCTCCATGATCAAAGTGGACTATGCATATATTATTGATGTGATTGAGGACAATGAGCTGAAGGTCATCCGCAAACTTGAAAACGGCCGTATCGTCAAAAACGTACAGGAATCCATATCAGTTCACCATGGTGTCAGCGGTCTGGTCTATGCAACCAAAAAAAGCATGCTGTACACAAAGCGGGATCAATGGGCGAAACTTGAGAAAACGCTGCTGCCGCAAAGCATAGAGAGCGTGATTGCGGTTCCGATTGTCAGAAACCAGAAGGCAGTGGGGATTGTCATCCTTGCTTCAAACAAAAAACGCTTCTATGACCGGGCACAGCTGATGATCACCGATCTGTTAACCGCTTATCTTGGTGTGGCAATAGAGAACGCAAAAAGCTACGAAGAGACGAAAAAACAAAGTGAAAGATGTCCATTGACGGGCCTTTACAATTACCGCTATATGGAAAAGCTTCTTGAATATGAATACAATGAACTGGTTCAGCTTAAGGGCCAGCAGCTTTCCATGATCCTGCTCGACATTGATCATTTTAAAAAGGTGAATGATACATACGGGCATCAGGCAGGAAACGAAATTCTGATCTCGCTTGCCGAGCGGCTTACGAGATTCATAGGTGACAGAGGTACGGTGGCAAGGTACGGCGGGGAAGAATTTGTGATCCTTCTTCCTAACATGGACAAGCCATCGTGCTTTGCAACCGCCGAGGGCATCCGCCAAAGCATTGCAAACCGTCCCTTTATCGTCGAACAAAGCATCCAGCATCACGGAAAGAGGCAGCCTGTATCCATTACGGCAAGCATCGGCTATGCTACAGCCCCGGAAGATGCAGAAGGACCGCTCGACCTCATCCGGCATGCAGACCGCGCCATGTACATCGGTGCAAAGCAGGCGGGGCGGAACAGGGTTGCGGAATATGTGAAGTAAGATCAAAGGCTGAAATGGATTCAGTCCTGATCCAACAAAAAGGTGAAAGTCTGAGAAAACTCAGATTTTCACCTTTTTTTGGTGCAATGATGGAGTTTGTCGAAATGCGTTTGAGTAAGAAGTACTATATATGGAAATTGCTGCAGCAGCAGTGACGCATAAAGGGAAGGAGGATCATTCAATTGTTGAGCAGGGCTCAATATTGTCTGATCAACAAGGAATCTGCACTTTCTATTATAATTTATGGGCAATGTGGAAAATCTTTCTTTTCTTCTGGTTGGAGCTATTATACAATAAAACTAGTCGATTTTTGTCTAGTATTTGGAAAATGATAATTCGAATGACTTAGGTTTATTTAACTAGCAGAGAGCGTGTTGTGACAAAAGGGGGGGCATGAAGTGGGTACATCATCAAAAGGGAAAGTGTTTCTTGTTTTGTTCGGATGTGTTTTTATTCTCTTTGGATTTTCTTTTTTCGGTGTGAAAGCGTATGGGGCGCTTTTTAATGAAAAAACGGTTCCGGAAGGTGTGATGGCCGGCGGAATCTTATTATCGGGTTTAACAGAGGCAGAAGCGGAAGCGAAGCTGAATCAGGCTGTCACAGGCTGGAAAGAAAACAGCTTTTATTTTCTTCAGGCAGACCGGGAACTTGGCCTTGATTTAAATCTAGTCTCATTTGATCTGAAGAAAACGGCAGAGCTTGCACTTGCAAACAGAACGAACAAGCTGATTGCCTCTGTTGATGCAGAAGCTCTTGGCGTTTTTCTGGAAAACGAGCTTAAACCGGACATATTACCGGCTGTTGATCAGAAAGCACTTGCATCGGAAATTGAGCTTGCAGCGTCCGAATTAACGGAGGGAATCTTCACCCTGTCTCTTGAAAACTACCTTGTGAAAGAAAAGCTGCCTAAAACGCTGCTTGCAGGCTCGGCCATTCCTGCGGATTCAGTTCTTCTTCAGCAGCCGATTGTTATCAGCATCGAACCCTTGGGATCGTTTTCTTTAGAAGCTTATATGGAAGAAAATTCTCTTCAGCTGGATGATGATGCTTTGAGCCTGTTGGCAACAGGAATCTATCAGACGGTCCTTTTGACTGATTTTGAAATACTGGAACGGCACATCAGTGCAGAACTCCCGGATTATGCAGAACTGGGAAAAGAAGCGGCATTTGCAAAAGGAAAACGGGACCTTGTTTTTTACAATCCGAATGATGCTGCATATGAGCTGAAGCTTGCTCAGGACGGCGCTTCTCTAAACATCAGCATTGAAGGTGCCGCATTTGAGAACACATATAGTTTAACGATGGAAAATGAAAAGAGCTACAAGCCCAAAAAAATCATACAATACGATGCGGCTCTTAATGACAATACAACCAGAGTCATAGAAGTAGGAAGAAACGGCCAGTCGGCTGCCGTTTACAGAAACGAACTGGACCGTGCTGGAAAGCTTCTTTCAAGCACCCTGATCTCAGATGACTATTACGCCCCCGTTCACAGAGTGGAAGTGAAGCCGCTCAAGAAAGAACTGCAGGGGTCCGTTCCGGCTGCTCCAGGTGAAGAAGTTCAGCAGGGCGCTGAATCTGACCAAAATGATGCTCCGGCAAGTACGGAGAACCCTTCATCAGAAAACGAGCCAGTGAATAGTCCTCAGACTGATCGTGACCAGGAGCTTTGGGAAGAACCTGCATTTGAGAAAGGAGATGAATAACGCTTTGAAGCAGACGCGAAAAAGACTAGGAGATCTCCTTGTGGAAACGGGCCTTATAACCGATGAGCAGCTGAAGGTAACGCTGAAAGAAAAAAGCGAACGGCAGAAGCTTGGGGATGCGCTCCTTCAGCGCGGCTATATAACGGAGCAGCAGCTGATTGAAGTGCTAGAGTTTCAGCTTGGCATTCCGCATGTGAGCCTGTTCAGATATCCCTTCGATACGAAGCTTTTCACCCTGATACCAAAAGAAACGGCTAAACGCAATTATATGATCCCCCTGAAAAAAGAGGGGGACAAGCTGTATGTCGCAATGGCGGATCCGATGGATTACTACGCGATTGAAGATCTCAGACTTTCCACAGGTTTTCAGGTAGAACCGGCCATTGCCACGAAGGATGATATCTTAAGAACGATCACAAAGTATTTTGATATGGAAGAAGACATTGACCAGCTGATCGGGGCGCCTCAGGAGGCGGTGCAGGATGAGAAAGCTACTGAAGCGGATTCGCCGATTGTCAGGCTTGTCAATCAGCTGCTTCAAAATGCGGTCCAGCAGCGGGCGAGCGATATTCATATCGATCCGCAGGAGACAAAGCTCGCTGTCCGCTACAGAATAGACGGCGTCCTGAAAACGGAGCGGATTCTACCCAAACACATGCAGAGCGTTCTTACCGCCCGGATTAAAATTATGTCCAACCTCGATATTACGGAGCAGCGGGTGCCTCAGGACGGAAGAATTAAATTGACGCTTGATTTTCATCCGATTGATCTTCGTGTCGCCACTTTGCCGACTGTTTACGGGGAGAAAATTGTTCTCAGGGTGCTTGACCTCAGCAGTGCGCTGAATGATATGACGAAGCTCGGCTTCCATCCAAGGAATCTGGAGCGGTTCTCGCAGCTGATTGATCGGCCGTCGGGCATTGTGCTGATTACCGGCCCGACTGGTTCAGGGAAATCTTCTACGCTTTATGCGACCTTAAACAAGCTGAATTCAGAGGAAGTCAACATCATCACCATCGAAGATCCGGTTGAATACCAGCTTGAAGGAATCAATCAGATTCAGGTCAATCAGACTGTGGGCATGACGTTTGCTAAAGGGCTCAGATCCATCCTAAGGCAGGATCCGAACATCATCATGGTCGGTGAAATAAGAGATAAAGAAACGGCGGAAGTGGCCATACGTGCGTCTTTGACAGGGCACCTTGTACTCAGTACTCTCCATACAAACGATTCGGTCGGTACAATCACCCGTCTCATTGATATGGGAGTAGAGCCGTTTCTCGTTGCTACTTCTCTTTCCGGAGTCGTTGCCCAGAGGCTTGTCAGAAAAGTATGCCGCGATTGTGCGGAGACCGTTCAGCCTACTGTCCGGGAAAAAGAGATTTTCGCCAAGCGGGGCTTGACGGTTGAATCCATTGTACGGGGAAGAGGCTGCGGAACATGCAATATGACAGGGTACAAAGGCCGCCTTGCCATCCATGAACTGCTTGTTGTCACGGATGAAATGAAAAAAGTGATTATGAATGGTGAATCCTTTTCGGGAATACGCGAGCTTGCCATGAAAAACAAAACGCTTTTCCTGATAGACGACGGATTGCTGAAAGTAAAGCAGGGACTGACGACGACAGAAGAAATATTGCGCGTCGCCCTATCGGAGTGATGATGATGAAAATGAAACTTGAAGGAATTATGAGAGAGGCCTTTGAACATAAGGCGTCAGATATCCATCTTACCGTAGGGATAGCGCCTATGCTGAGAATCAACGGTGAATTGAGAAGCTACAGCGGTGTCGCTCTGCTGCCGGAGGATACGGAGGAAATGGCGAAATCCATACTTCCCAAGGCGATGTGGGAAAAGTTTCAGGAAAAAGGGGAACTGGATTTCTCATACGGCATATCAGGCGTTTCAAGATTCAGAGTGAACGCCTATAAGCAGCGCTCCTGTACAGCGCTTGCCATCCGGATTATTCCAACGTCCATCCCGACACTTGAGGACCTGCATCTTCCGGAAGTCCTGAAATCACTGTCCCATAAACCTCAGGGGCTTATTTTAGTGACAGGCCCGACAGGCAGCGGGAAATCTACCACCCTTGCAGCAATGATCCATCATATGAACCAGTCAGCGAGAAAGCACATTATTACACTTGAAGATCCGATTGAATATCTTCATAAGCATGGCTCGTGCATCATTGATCAGCGGGAAGTGGGATTTGATACATTGAACTTTGCCAATGGTCTGAGGGCGGCGCTAAGGCAGGACCCGGATGTAATCCTCGTCGGGGAGATGAGAGATTTGGAGACCGTTCATACGGCGATTACTGCTGCTGAAACAGGTCATCTTGTTCTTGGGACGCTTCACACATCCAGCGCGCCTTCAACGATTGACAGAATCATAGATGTTTTCCCTCCGAATCAGCAGGCACAGGTAAGAATTCAGCTTGCATCCGTGTTGACCAGCATTCTGTCTCAGCGCCTTTTTCAGACGGCGGACTTTAGAGGAAGAAGAGCAGCCACGGAAATTTTAGTGAACAACCCTGCCATTGCGAATTTAATTCGAAATGAGAAAATCCACCAGATTCATAACATCTTGCAGACAAGCCGTGATCAGGGAATGATGACGCTTGAAGGGTCAATAAGAGAGCTTGTTCAATCCGGCGTAATTTTGAGGGAAATGGCAGAGCCCTTCCTGCAGGAGACGATACGGTAATGGCGCGGTTCAAATATGAAGGCCGGGGAAAAGCTGGCCATACAAGCGGCGTAATCGCCGGCACTTCAAAACGGGATGCCATGGTGAAACTGCAGGAAAAAGGCCTTAGAATTACAAAGATTGAAGAGCTGCAGGAAACCTTGCTGACAAAAGAAATCAGCATAGGCAATCCAGTTAAGCTTCAGGATTTTGTCATTTATCTGCGGCAGTTTTCCACGCTGCTGAAGGCAGGAATATCTGTTGTTGATGCGACAAATATTCTTGCCAGACAAACAGAAAGCAAAGCACTCGGAAAAGCGCTTTTTGACGTTGAAGAAGAGCTCAAGTCTGGAAATCCGCTGTCTGCCGCAGCGGCAAAGCATAAGAAAATCTTCTCCACTATGTTTACGAACATGGTCAAAGCCGGTGAAGCTGCAGGAAATATGGACGAAACACTCGACAGGCTGGCGCTGCACTATGAAAAGCAGCATAAAACAAAGCAGAAAATTATTTCCGCTCTTGCCTATCCGGCAGTTGTCGGAATTGTTGCCATAGCGGTCGTCATTTTTCTTTTAGTGGCCGTTGTGCCGACGTTTGTGGATATGTTCCAGGACTTCGGGGCAGAGCTTCCCCTCATCACGAAGTTTGTGCTTGGGGCAAGTGAATGGATGCAGTCGTTCTGGTGGCTTGTGATTATCTTTCTCCTTCTGTTCTTCTTAGGGATTGCAGCCATGAAATCACAGCCTTCAACGAAGTATTATCTGGATGCGGCTGCACTGAGAATGCCAATCTTCGGAAAAATGCTTCAGAAGGCGGCGCTTGCCAGAATGACAAGGACACTCAGTTCTCTGTTCTCAAGCTCCGTTCCGATCCTGCAGGCGATTTCCATTGTAGAAAGCATCGTAGAAAACGAAGTGATCAGCCGGGTGCTGAAAGAGTCGAGAAATGCACTTGAAAAAGGTCATTCTCTCACAGAGCCAATGAGAGATCACTGGGTGTTTCCGCCGCTCGTTACACAGATGATTGCCATTGGCGAAGAGACCGGATCACTCGATGAAATGCTCTCAAAAGTCGCAGATTTCTACGAAGATGAGGTCGAGCAGGCGACAGACAGACTGAAGTCCCTGATCGAACCGCTGATGATTGTCTTTCTTGCAGGAATTGTCGGTGTAGTCGTGACTTCCATCCTAGTACCTATGCTTGATATTTTCAACAAAATAAATTAATTTTCGCGAAAAAATTAGCAGTAAAAACCAATTTTGTATGCTATAATGACGATAGACTAAGCACAAAGACCTATACTTCTAATTTACTAGATGAGGAGAAAGAGACATGTTTAAAAAAATGCTTAAGAACGAACGGGGATTAACACTTATTGAATTGCTTGCTGTTGTTGTCATTTTGGGGATTATTGCGGCTATTGCTGTGCCAGCTATTGGGAATGTGATACAGAATTCTAAGGAGGATGCTGTTCATTCTGAGGCTGTTTCAGTATATGAGGCTGCAAAATTACATGTTTCATCAAACAATCCGACTGATGCTAATAAAACATACACAAAGGTCGCTTCTGCTACAACTAGCGACGCTCTAAATGAATATTTAGATGGTGAGGGCGGTGGAGCATACACGATTACAATCAGTTATTCTGGAGGCAAATATACTTATTCCAATATTCAGGTCATTAAAGACGGAATTACACGAACGTACCCAACTGTTACTAAATTAAGAGCAAAAGATGCAAATGAAGATTAAGTGGCTGAGATGAAAAAATGACAGTCATTATCACATTTTACGGCCTTCTACTAGGCTCCTTCTACAATGTAGTCGGCCTCCGCGTTCCACTGAAACAATCCATAGTCGCACCCCGTTCCGCGTGTCCTGGGTGCGGACATACATTAACAGCAGGCGAGCTTATTCCTGTTGTTTCTTATGTTTTACAGGGCGGTAAGTGCAAAAAATGCAAAGTCCGCATTTCTCCGCTGTATCCGTTTGTGGAAGCGCTGACGGCCCTGCTGTTTGCTGCGGCCTTCCTGCTTTTAGGCTGGACAGGGGAACTAGCTGTTGCCCTGACGCTGATTTCGCTGTTTATGATTATTTTTGTGTCTGATGTGAAATACATGGTGATCCCTGATAAAGTGCTGTTGTTTTTCGGTGGCCTTCTGGCTTTCGAAAGAGTTCTCATTCCCCTTTCGCCATGGTGGAATCCGCTGGCAGGCGCTGCAGCCGGATTTTCACTGCTTTATGCGATTGCTTTCGTTACAAGGGGCAAAGGTATGGGCGGCGGGGATATCAAGCTCTTTGCCGTTCTTGGCCTTGCACTTGGATGGAAGCTTGTGCTGCTTGCCTTCTTTCTATCATGTCTCGTTGGCTCGTTTGCCGGAGGAATTGCGATGCTTCTTGGAAAAGCAAAGCGGAAGGAGCCGATGCCGTTCGGACCTTCTATCATGGCGGGGACTCTTGCAGCCTACTTTTTCGGAGAACAATTAATAGACTGGTATATCCGTTTGATCGGTTATTAGGAAAGGAGGGGGCGTATTGAGGCTTTCCGGATTTCGTTTCAGCAAAAAGACAGGAAATTTTACGATTAAAGATGATGCCATTCGCTACGCGGAACTAAAGCAGTCAGAACCATTGATGATGGGAATGTGCGAAGAGCGCCTGCTTCCTGAAGGGCTTATCCGCGGAGGGGTCATCCAGGATTTTGACACCCTTTCACTCATACTGGATGAGTGTATAAGTGAATGGGGCATAAAGGGCAGGAAAGTACGGTTTACGGTTCCTGATTCCCATGTAGTCATCCGGAAGGTGAGTGTCCCAGGTGATTTAATCGACGATGAGATTCGGGGGCATCTTTATGTGGAAATCGGCTCGTCGATCCATCTGCCTTTTGATGAGGCTGTTTTTGATTACATCGTGACAGGCCGGACGGACAAAGAGCTTCATCTGCTGCTGTTTGCGTCGAGCGAAGAGCTTGTCAGGAGCTATTCCGACCTGTTTGACACCGTGGGCCTTAAACCGGATGCCGCCGATATCTCTCCCCTTTGCCAGTACCGCTTTTATCTGAATCAAAAAACAAAAGTTGATCATGCATCCTCTGTTATGCTCATTCAGTATGATCTTTCAGGCGTAAACCTGAGCATCTTTCAGCAGGAGCAGCCTGTATTTATGCGGAACATAGAGGTTGAGAAGAATGTCCGTGAATCTGACAGAATGAGCGGGACCTTGACAGCTGAAGAATTTCGGCTTCAGGCAAACGAAATCATGAAAGAAATCGACCATGTCCTCAATTTCTACAGATTTTCACTGAATCAGGGGAATGATGAAGTTTCATCCTTCATCCTGACGGGAGATCACCCGCTGCTCCATGAAGCAGAGCGGCTTCTGGCTGAACGGTTTGACTATCCTGTTGATTCATTAAAGAATGCGCAAGCTGAAACGTTGAATAAAACTCCGCTGCCTGCTTCGTTTTATCTGACTGCCGGTCTGGCATTAAAAGAGGTGCGTTAAATGCTGGCTGATATTAATTTGCTGCCGAAAAAAGATCCCAGGAATGTGGCCAATGCCACTCTCTATCTTCTTCTTGCTTTTGTCGCCGTCATCTTTGCGGGGCTTTTTATCATACAGCTGACTTCTGCCAATGGAGAAAAAGCAGAGGTGAAGAGTCAGGTTGCGGCACTTGAATCAGAGCATGAACGGCTCGCCGCTGAGAAAGGAACAAAGAGCAATTCAGGCTCTTCGGTTTCCTCTCTTCAAAGCGCTGTTGAATACGCTGACGGCGTATCGCTCGATTCTGTTCCGGTGGTGAAAGAACTCGCAGGGAAGCTTCCTGAACGGGGCTTCTTCAAAACCTTCTCCTACAATGATGCAGGAGAGCTGACGCTTTCCGTTCAATTTGATACAAACCGCGAAGCGGCGTACTATCTTGCGAGATTAAAAGAATCCGCCTACTTCACAAAAGCTGATTTAATCAGCATCACCGCTGTCAAAGAAGAGGGAACAGAGGCTGCTGAGGAAGAAGAATCAGGTGGGATCCCGCGGTCAGAAGCGCAGTATATTCTAACGTTGAATCCGGATTATTTACAATCAGAGAGCGGGGAACCAGCTGATGACGATTCATCTTCATAAAAAACATCTTTTCCTCCTGCTTGCGGCAGCCTTCACTCTCGGGTTGCTCTATTTTGGTGCGTACTATCTCTTTATAAAGCCTGTTAAGGCAGAGATCAGCACGCTTGAGAGTTCAAGGGACATGTATCTGAACCAAATTGGAACTTTAGGTGAAAATCCTTCGACAGAAACGAAGGCGCCTGTCCATTCTGTAGAATTACAGCGAAAAGTCCCGGTTTCCCCGATGGTGGAACAGCTTGTGCTCGACCTTGAAAAGGCGGAAACGGTTTCTAACAGTAAAATAGATAGCGTCACGTTCGCTGAAAGCGAAGATGCATTCCTGCCGCCGGCAGAACCGGAAGCTGTCCAAAGTGAAGCTCCGGCTGATGGGGCTGATAGTCCAGAGGTACCGGCAGATCAATCCGGAAATGCAGAGGTGCCGTCAGAATCAGCGGACGCGCCGCCTGCACAGCCTGTAAATGCGCAGGAGACGGCAGAGCTGCCAGCAGCACCTGATGGACTAAAGCGAATCCTCATTTCCCTTGAAGTGACGTCCAGCCACTATTTTGATATGGAGGCGTTTATAGCGGAGCTTGAAACGCAGCAGCGCATTTCGAAAGTGGATCTACTGACATTCAACGGTGTGAAAGAGCTGACTTCCCTTGATCAGGAAGCAGAGCCGCTGAAGTATTCGCTGCAGGTCTCTGCTTTTTATATGGATGCCCTTCAGGACCTTAAGGATGAAACGCCAAAAGTGGCAGCCCCGGAGCCCGGAGGCAAGCTTAATCCCCTCAACACTTCCCTCGTAAAGGAAGAAGATGGCGAATAGAGCGGGTATTTGACGAAAACCTTTCTGAACAAGACGACAAATGTCTTGTTCTTTTTTATTTTTGCTGTGCTAGCATGAAAACCAAATACTCGATTCGTACAGATAGGCGGTGTAGAGGTGGACAAGCGTGCACATGCAATGAAGGTTAAGATCAATGGCGAGGAACGGAATTGGAAGGGGAAGAATAATCGAAAAAAAGGAAAGAAAGAGGAAGAGGCAGTAAAGCCTGACATTCCTGTAACGAGCTGGAATGAGAAAGCGATGGCAGAGCAGGAGGCGGCCGCGTCCGATGCGGAAAAAGAAGATGAGTTCACATGGGTCCTCCCGGAGGATGACGGGGAGGTTTTCCAGGATGATCCCAAGGTTGTCGCCGTTAAAAAGGTATCCTCTAAATCCAAGCATTCTCCATACTTCAGTACTGGGAAAAAGGTTCATCTAAGTGCGTATCCATTTAAGCAATATGCCATCACCATTGTTCTTGCGATTGTGCTGGGCGTAAGCTTCGGATTTCTTGCCCTGAATTTCATGTCAGATGAGGATCTGCCTGCCGCTCTTCAGACAGGCGCGGGACAGGCGGAGGGAGAAGCGGCGGCTCCTGAGGCAGCAGGCGGGGATGCGGGCGCCGGAGCTGCAGAGCAAACGATTCAGCTTTACTTCGCTCAAATCGGAAAGTTCTCTTCTAAGGAGGGTGCCGATGCCACGGCTGCCGACTTAAAAGCTAAAGGTTTTCCTGCTGCAGCAGTTGAGGAAGACGGCTCCTACTTCGTTTACGGGGGAGTCGGCAATGAAAAACAGGAGGCAGACGGGCTGAGCAATGTCTATAAGTCCAGCTCCATTGATACATGGAGCGGAAAAACGGCTGACTTCTCTGTGAAATCAAATGAAGATCCGTCAGCATTCATCGGCCATTTCAAAACACTTGTTACCCTCTCATCCGCCGCGGTGGAAGGAAACGGCAAAGAGGTAAAATCGAAATCTGAAGCTGTTCTTTCAGAGCTTGGAAAGCTTAAACCGAAGGATGAACGTCTTGTTTCGATGAAAAAAGAATTAACGGATGTGTCGTCATTGCTTGCTGAAGGCGCGGATGAAAAGACAGGATGGGCCGCACAGCAGAAGCTGATGGACCTGCTCGTTTCGCTTAACTGAATTTCCAGGGGCATCTCTATGAAAAGAGGTGCTTTTTTTGCGGGAAAAAGCTGCTGTTTTTCGTGCAAAATTCTATTTTGGCCGTTTGTGCATCCTGCCGGTGTTTGCTAAGATACGAGTGTATCTCCCTTTAAACCGAATGAAAGGATGTTGAAGAATGGAACATCATCTTATTTTAGCTTCAGGATCTCCGCGCAGAAAAGAGCTTCTTGAAAAAGTCAGCATCCCGTTTACTGTTGTTGTCAGTGATGTGGAAGAGAAAGTAGACCAGGCGTTTTCGCCCTCTGACATTGTCATGTCGCTCGCTGAGCAGAAGGCCGCTGCTGTTGCAGAGCGCTTCAAAGACTCCGTTGTTCTTGGCTCGGATACAGTAGTCGTTTACGGCGGCGAAATTCTCGGGAAACCTGCAGACGAAGAGGATGCAAAGACAACGCTTGCCAAGCTTTCTGGCAAAACACATCAGGTTCTCACAGGTGTTGCCATTTTGCATCAGGAGAAGAAAATCGTTTTTTACGAGCAGACAGATGTGACATTCTGGCCGCTTACAGATGAAGACATTGAAGAGTATGTGCTGTCAGGAGAGCCGATGGACAAGGCGGGCTCCTACGGCATCCAGGGTCTTGGATCGCTGTTTGTAAAAGAAATCCGCGGCGATTATTTTTCTGTCGTAGGACTTCCTTTGTCAAGGACAGCGAGAGAGCTGAAAAAAGCGGGCTATATCCGTTAAGAGAAAGGCAGAGAGGGAATCAGGAGGAGAAACAGATTGGACGTGCTGAAAATCCATGATTTCCCGTTGGAAGACAGGCCGCGTGAACGGCTGATTCATGACGGTCCTGAAAGTCTCGCAAACCATGAGCTGCTTGCCATCCTGCTTCGAACAGGTTCAAAAAAAGAGTCTGTTCTGCAGCTTGCCAACCGTTTGCTCAACCATTTTGAAGGCCTGCGGTTTTTAAAGGAAGCATCAGTCGCCGAGCTGACGAGCATTTCCGGAATCGGAGAGGCTAAGGCCGTTCAGGTTCTGGCGGCGCTTGAGCTCGGCAGACGGATCAACCGTCTTGCCTATGAAGACAGATATGTCATTAAATCCCCTCAGGACGGCGCCAATTATGTCATGGAGGAAATGCGCTTTTTGTCACAGGAGCATTTTGTCTGCCTCTATTTAAATACGAAAAATCAGGTGCTTCATAAACAAACCGTTTTTATCGGAAGCCTGAATGCCTCGATCGTTCATCCCCGCGAAGTATTTAAAGAAGCGCTGAAACGTTCTGCCGCTTCAATTATCTGCATCCACAACCACCCGTCAGGCGACCCTTCCCCGAGCAGAGAAGATATTGAAGTTACTAAAAGATTAACAGAGTGTGGTAAAATGTTAGGGATAGAGCTTTTGGACCATCTTATTATCGGCGAGCAAAAATATGTGAGTTTAAAAGAAAAAGGATATTTGTAACACTTTTATTTTTATGTAATTACGCTATAATAATGTGTGTAATTACGCTATAATAATGTTTATGAGTTTTTTCGCCGTCGCATTTGACTGCTTTTAAAATAAGTAATTCGGTTTTCAGAAAGGGAGATACAATTAATGTTTGGAATTGGGACAAGAGACCTTGGTATAGATTTGGGTACGGCCAATACACTGGTATTTGTTAAAGGAAAAGGAATTGTTGTGCGCGAGCCTTCAGTTGTAGCGATGCAGACGGATACGAAGTCGATCGTGGCAGTAGGAAACGACGCGAAAAATATGATCGGACGCACACCCGGCAATGTAGTGGCGCTCCGCCCGATGAAAGACGGCGTTATCGCCGACTATGAAACAACAGCGGCAATGATGAAGTATTACATAAAACAAGCAACAAAAGGGAAAGGCATTTTCTCAAGCAAGCCTTACGTTATGGTCTGTGTTCCTTCCGGCATTACAGCAGTAGAAGAACGTGCAGTGATCGACGCAACAAGACAGGCTGGTGCACGTGATGCTTATACAATAGAAGAGCCGTTTGCAGCTGCGATCGGTGCAAATCTTCCTGTCTGGGAACCGACTGGAAGCATGGTTGTTGATATTGGCGGCGGTACGACTGAAGTAGCCATCATCTCTCTTGGCGGAATTGTCACATCACAGTCAATCCGCGTGGCAGGAGATGAAATGGATGATGCGATCGTCAACTACATCCGCAAAACATACAATTTAATGATCGGTGACCGCACGTCTGAATCCATTAAAATGGAAATCGGTTCAGCAGGATCTCCTGAGGGCGTTGAGAACATGGACATCCGCGGCCGTGATCTTCTGACAGGTCTTCCGAAAACAATTGAAATTACGGCGAAAGAAATTGCAGAAGCTCTTCGCGATACGGTAAATTCAATTGTCGATTCTGTTAAAAACACACTTGAAAAGACTCCGCCTGAGCTTGCAGCGGACATTATGGACCGCGGCATCGTCCTTACCGGCGGCGGCGCTTTGCTCCGCAATATTGATAAAGTGATTAGTGAAGAAACGAACATGCCTGTCCTTATTGCCGAGAATCCTCTTGACTGTGTAGCAATCGGCACCGGCAAAGCTCTTGAACATATTCATCTTTTCAAAACAAAAGCAAAAGACAGCAGATAATACAGGTACCTGCAGAAGGTCCGCTCCATAACAGCTGCATTCGCACGGAGTGATTTGCAACGGGCAAATCCCTGCGAACAGCAGCAAACAGTAAGAGGGTGTAAAGTCACATGCCGCAGTTTTTCTTGAATAAACGTCTTATCCTGCTCCTGGTCAGTATTATCTTTTTAGTGGCATTGATCGGCTATTCGCTAAAAGAAGACAGAGAGCTTACTTGGCCGGAGCAATTTGTCAAAGATTCAACAGGATTATTTCAGACAGTCTTTCATAAGCCCGCACAATATGTAGCGGGCTTCTTTGAGAATGTCGGCGATCTTAAAAATACGTATGAAGAAAACAAGCTCCTCAAAAGCAAGATCGATGAGCATATGAAAATTGAAACAGAGCTGCAGGCTCTCAGACGCGATAATGAAAAGCTGCGCGAAGAGCTGGGTGCACAGGAATCACTGAGAGAATACAATCCGATTCCGGCAGCGCTGATTGCGAGAAACCCGGACCCGGGCAGATGGTTTGATCTGATTACCATTGATAAAGGATCACAGCACGGCGTTGAAAAGGATATGGCCGTTATCACAAATAAAGGCCTGATCGGAAAAGTGAAAAGCACTTCTAAATTCAACTCCACCGTTCAGCTTTTAAGTTCCCCTGACCGGAAAAATCGGATCGCTGCTGAAATTCAGGGCAAAGACGGACAGCCGAATATTTTCGGTCTGATCGAAGGATATGACGAGAAGAAAAAAGCTCTTCTGCTTAAGAAGATTGAATCGGACGTCAAAATCGAAAAAGGGCAGAAAGTTGTGACTTCCGGCAGCAGCGGAATCTTCCCGGAAGGTCTTGTCATCGGTGAAGTGCTCGAGGTTGAACCCGATTCCTACGGACTATCGCAAATGGCCTACATTAAGCCGGAAGCAGATCTCTATGATATTGACCGGGTATTTGTAACAGACAGAGTAAAAGAAACGATCGATATTACAAATATGGATCCAGAGGAGGAGGAGGAATCATGAACCGTATCCTCCTTCCTCTTTTCATTTTGTTCGTTTTTATCTCGGAAAGCACGTTTACCGATCTGATTGAGCTTCCGTTCACATCTGAAGATCAAGTGATTATCCCGAGGTTTGTGATGCTTTCCGTCGTTTTTATTACGGCTTACTACAGCCAGAAGATGGGGATTATCTATGGAATGGTTTTCGGTTTGCTGCATGATATTGTGTATACCGAAATCCTCGGCATCTATTTGTTTGCCTATCCGCTGTTTGCCTACCTGATCTCAAAAGCGCTGAAGGCTCTTCAGGGGAACATGCTTGTTGTGCTTTTCCTGTCTCTGCTGGCAGTTACTCTTCTGGAGTTTTATTCTTACGGCATTCAGATGCTGATCGGCTATTCGAATCTGCCATTCTATGACTTTACAAATCTGAGGCTTCTTCCGACGATTCTTGCAAACTCAGTTGGCGCCATCGTCCTGATCTATCCGATGAGCCGTTTTATTTCAAAAGTGAAAAGGGACTACATGGATGATCTGTAGACTGTAATCTGACAGCAGATTACTGCCTGTGCAGACAGATATGGCCGGGTGAAATGAGTACTGCTTGTGAGCCATTCTTCCTGAATCAGGAAACGGACAAAGTTTGAGAAATTGCGTTTTAAAAAGAGGAAGAATGCATCGATCTGTCGAAATTGTATAGTCGTTGAGGTGAACGTCATGAAGGCTCAAAAACAGCATTATGTCACAATAAAAGGCACGAAAGACGGCTTAACCCTGCATCTTGATGATTCGTGTTCGTTTGAAGAACTGCTGAATGATCTTGAGCAGATGCTGTCTCTAAAACAGTATATACATGAAGATGGGCCAACGATCACCGTTAACGTAAAAGCGGGCAACCGCCTGCTTCACAGAAGCCATCAGGAACAAATTGAGGCTGTGATTCAGAAAAAGCGTAATCTGGTTGTTGAAACATTTGAAAGCAATGTTGTTACAAAAGAACATGCCGCACGCATGAAGAAAGAAGCGGAAATCGTTTCTGTGGCAAAGGTCATCCGTTCAGGCCAGGTTCTTAAGGTTGACGGAGATCTTCTTTTGATAGGAGATGTGAATCCCGGCGGCACTGTGATTGCCGGGGGCAACATTTTCATTATGGGAACACTCAGAGGAATTGCTCATGCCGGATATAACGGGAAGAGCTCAGCTGTCATAGCCGCATCCGTGATGATGCCGTCGCAAATCCGGATTGGCTCAACAGTCGGCAGAGCGCCTGATTATGACCGGGAAGAAACGCATGAGATGGAATGTGCGTACATAGATGAAAGCGAGTCGATCGTCATTGACCGGCTGCAGCAGTTAACTCATTTACGACCTGAATTGACAAGGTTTGAGGGAGGAATTTAACCGTGGGTGAGGCAATCGTTATTACCTCTGGCAAAGGCGGAGTTGGAAAAACAACGACTTCTGCCAATCTAGGAACATCATTGGCGATTTTAGGAAAACGGGTATGTCTCATTGATACTGACATCGGTCTTCGCAACCTCGATGTTGTAATGGGACTTGAAAACCGGATCATTTATGATCTGGTGGATGTTGTAGAAGGCCGCTGCAAAATTCATCAGGCTCTGGTTAAAGATAAACGCTTTGAAGACAGGCTTTACCTGCTTCCTGCTGCTCAGACGAGCGACAAGTCGGCTGTGAATCCCGACCAGATGAAAAAGCTTGTTGATGAGCTGAAACAGGACTACGATTATATCGTGATCGACTGTCCGGCAGGCATTGAGCAGGGCTTTAAAAACGCAGTCGCAGGGGCTGACAAGGCAATTGTTGTAACAACTCCCGAAACATCTGCGGTGAGGGATGCAGACCGAATTATCGGACTGCTTGAACGTGAAGAAGGCATTGAGCCTCCGAAACTTGTGATTAACCGGATACGGAATCATCTCGTAAAAGACGGCGACATGCTTGATATAGATGATATTGTTGCTCATCTGTCGATTGACCTCATTGGGATTGTAGCGGATGACGATGATGTGATTAAAGCTTCCAATAAAGGCGAGCCGATCGCAATGGACGCTTCAAACCGCGCATCCATTGCCTACCGGAACATCGCGCGCAGGATCCTTGGCGAAGCCGTTCCTCTTCAGTCGCTTGAGGATGCGAATCCGGGCATGTTTACAAAAATCAAACGCTTTTTTGGTGTAAGAGTATAAACGGGCAGTCTCCTTATTCAGGGAGGCTGTTTTTTTCGTTGTTAAGTAAATTATAAAAAATAATAGGCTAACAAAACAAAGTCATCATCGGCAAGCGGAAGCGCCTAGATCCTCTGTCAGAACAAATCCGTCAAAAAAGGCGGGAACCGGACTTTTCTGCCGGATTCTTATCTGCCTATCGGAGAGGGCCTTGGCGCTTGCGCTTTTGTATCAGGGCTTGTCATAATCCCGTCGGACAAGGCATATGATGCAGTAAATGTGCTATGAGGGGATGGGAGCTGCAATGGGGAATCGTGCGGATGATCTGCGGAAAAAAATGGCGAAGAGAAAACGGGAGCTCCGTTTGGGGGATGCTTCTAAACGGGATCCCAAACCGTTTTCAGCTCTTCCTTACACGGATGATGAGGAGAAATACAGCGGCGCTGCGTATCATTCGTACGATCCCGGCAGTGACGGCGGGAAAGGACAGCATCCGCTGTTTAAGCCGGATGTGTTTATGTTCAAGCTGCTGATCGGCGCCTGTCTTGTGCTGGTATCAGCAATCGTGTTTAAAAATGATTCGCCTCCGTTTGAAAAGGTTCAGCATGTTGTCACAAGCACGTTTGAAGAAGAGTTCCAGTTTGCGAGAATATCGAAATGGTACGGGGAACAGTTCGGTGACCCGCTGGCTCTGATAAAGCCTGCTGCTGACAAACAGCCTGCTTCAGACCAGTATACCGCTCCTGCATCAGGCAAGGTGCTTGAAACGTTTGAAGACAATGGCCAGGGTGTGATGGTAGAAACAAGCAGCACGCTTGTGGAAGCGATGAATGAGGGTATCGTCATTGAAATCGGAAAAAAGGAAGAGTCAGGTCTGACGGTAGTCGTCCAGCATGACGATTCAACAGAAAGCTGGTACGGAAACCTCGAAGAAGTGCAGGTTTCCCTGTATGACTTTGTTGAGAACGGCAAAGAAATCGGCAAAATCAAAGCAGCAGAAGATCAAAAGGGAACGTATTATTTTGCTATTAAAAAGGGTGAGCAATTTATAGACCCGATACAGGTGATCTCCTTTGAATAAATATTTGTCTGTGTTTCTTCACATTCATATTCACCCCATTCTATGGCTAATCATGGGAATCTCAGTCATGACTGCCCACTTTCAGTCACTGCTGATTCTGCTTGTGATCATTCTTGTGCATGAGCTTGGGCATGCAATGGCTGCAAGACATTTTGACTGGAGGCTGAAATCAATTGTCCTCCTTCCATTTGGAGGGGTGGCAGAAGTTGAGGAGCATGGGAACAGGCCGCTGAAGGAAGAACTTATTACGATTGCTGCGGGACCGTTTCAGCATCTTCCTCTGCAGGGAGCTGCCTTTCTTTTGTTTTCAGCAGGCTATATGAGTCCGGAAACGTTTCAGCTTTTTACGTTTTACAACGGAATGATCTTTCTGTTTAATCTGCTGCCGATCTGGCCGCTGGATGGCGGAAAGCTGCTGTTTTTGTTTGTATCTGTGAGGCGGTCCTATCAGGAGGCCCACCGATTGATGCTGATGGTGTCAGCTGTTTTTCTTGGGGTGTATTTGCTGTTTTTCCTCTTGTTTTCTCCGCAGCAGCTGAACGTCTGGATCATTGCAGGGTTTCTCATCTACTCCTTATATACTGAATACAAACACCGAAGCTTTGTAAGCATGCGTTTTCTGCTTGAGAGGTATTACGGCAATAAACAGGACCCGGGGATCCTTGAGCCGATTGTAGTAGATGAGGATGAGATGATCTATCAGACTCTCCTGAAGTTCAGGAGGGGATGCAAGCACCCGATTATTGTAGAACGTGACGGAAAAAAACTGTTTGAGCTTGATGAAAATGAGCTGCTGCATGCTTATTTTGCCGATAAACGCGTGCAGTCGACAGTCGGTGAGCTGAACTACCTCTATTGACGCTGGCCTCATAAAATGAGTAAATAAGAGAAAGCACTTATAGAAATGAGGATGTTTCATTGCGTACGTTACTTTTCAATGCAAAGGGCAGTGAGAACCGCTGCGCGCTGCTTGAAGACAAAGATGTTCAGGAGATACACATTCATCATATACATGAAACGGCCGGCGCCATTTACGCGGGCCGTGTTTTAAATGTTCTGAAGGGAATGGCGGCTGCGTTTGTTGATATCGGGTCGGAGAAAAACGGCTATCTTTCTGTCCATGATCTTCCTTCCTCTATGGAAAAAAGAATAAGAGAAGGACAGCAGATCATCGTTCAGGTGGCAAAAGAGGCAACAGAGCATAAAGGGCCAAAACTCACAGCAAAACTGGAGTTTGGCGGACAGTATCTTGTTTATATGCCCCATTCCGGATATACAGCCGTCTCTAAAAAAATTGAAGACTCCGCTGAAAGAGAGAGGCTGCTTGCCATCGGAGCCTCTCTTTGCAAAGAAGAAGAAGGCCTTGTTTTCAGGACCGCGGCAAACGGAAGAGAGAAAGAGGAACTCACGCGTGAATTTGATTATTTAAAAGGGAAATACGAAGAAGTAAAAATGAAGAAACCGGAAAAAGTGCCATCCCTGCTTGCCGAGGGGACACCGTTTTTTGACCGGATGCTGCGGGAGTATGACCTGGGGGAAGCTGACCGGATTGTCTGTGATGATAGTGAGCTTGCTCTGGATCTTAAAGCGCGGTGCAGAGGGGCGGAGGTGATCTTTCACCAGTCTAAGCAGCCGGTCTTTGAAGCGTATGGTGCTGAACAGGAAATGGAGAAAGCCCTCAAGAGGATCGTTTGGCTGTCCAATGGCTCGTACCTTGTGATCGATAAGACTGAGGCTATGACTGTCATTGATGTCAATACTGGGAAATTTTCCGGCAAGAGCTCTCTTCAGGATACGGTGCTGAAGACAAATCTTGCAGCAGCAAAGGAAGCCGCCCGCCAGATCAGGCTCCGCAATCTGAGCGGAATGATCATCATTGATTTCATTGATATGGACAGGCAGGATGACAGGCAGGCTGTTCTCTCTGAAATGCTGAAAGAGGCGAAACGGGATAAGGTGCAGTCACGGATCATCGGGTTTACCCAGATGAATATTTTTCAGATGACAAGAAAAAGAGTCCGGCCAGATCTTGCCTCCCTGCTGATGAGCCCCTGCCCGCACTGCAGCGGCACCGGAACGGTCGTTTCAGCGGAAACGACAGCGTTCCGACTTGAGCGGGAGCTGTGGGAGCGGCAGTATATGGAGCATGAAGCCGTTTTAGTCGAACTCCCGGCGGACGCGGCACGGATTTTCAGGGGAGAACAGGACGAGCATGTAAAGCGCCTTGAGAGCGTTCTGCATTTTCGCATCTTCCTGAATCCTTCTTCAGAAACAGGCACATACAGGATCGTGCATCAGGGAGATGAGGATGAAATCATCCGCCTGCTGAAAAATAAAGAGAAAATGTGATTGACACAGATAGCCCGCTTTTGATAGTATTGTTATGTTATTGATTGTAGCACCCGTGCTACAACCGCTCAGATGCAGGTATAAAGCCTTTCGGATCATCCGGAACACCTGTCTGCTGGCGAGTCTGAGTCTAATTAGGAGGTGCATAGGAATGTACGCAATTATTGAAACTGGTGGCAAACAAATCAAAGTAGAAGCTGGTCAGGCGATCTACGTTGAAAAGCTTGCTGGTGAGCAAGGTGACACTGTTACTTTTGACCGAGTATTATTTATCGGCGGAGATGACGTGAAAGTTGGAAGCCCGATCGTTGCTGGTGCGACTGTTACAGCGAAAGTTGAAAAACAGGGCCGCGCTAAAAAGATCACTGTATTCAAATACAAGGCTAAGAAAAATTACCGCAAAAAGCAAGGTCATCGTCAGCCATACACGAAACTTGTTATTGATGCAATCAACGCTTAAGGCTTTTTAAGATGATAAAAGCAGTCATTAACCGCTCTCGCAGCGGCTTAATTGAATCGTTTACATTATCTGGACATGCCGATTTTGATGTTCACGGCAAGGACATTGTCTGTGCTGGAGCATCTGCTGTCGCATTCGGCGCTGTTAATGCAGTACATAAATTAACAGGCATAACGCCGATTGTCGAGCAGGGCGGCGACGGAGGATATCTTTCGTTTCAGCTGCCGCAGGAACTGGAGCAGGAAGCAGCCGCTAAGGCACAGCTTCTGCTTGAGGGAATGCTTGTTTCTCTGCAGTCAATTGAACTTAGCTACGGACATTTCATACACATTGTTATAAATAACAACCAGCAGGAGGTGGACTAGAATGTTTTTAACTTTAGATCTTCAGTTCTTCGCTTCTAAAAAAGGAGTAGGTTCTACTAAGAACGGACGTGATTCAATCTCTAAGCGTCTTGGCGCTAAGAGTGCAGATGGCGAATTCGTAAGCGGTGGTTCTATCCTTTTCCGTCAGCGCGGTACGAAAATTTATCCAGGTGAAAACGTTGGCCGCGGCGGCGACGACACTCTTTTCGCGAAAGTGGACGGAGTTGTGCGTTTCGAGCGTTTCGGACGTGACCGCAAAAAAGTTAGCGTATATCCTGTAGCACAAGAAGCATAATTTCTTTAGGAAAACTCTAGCCCACGGTTAGAGTTTTTCTTTTGTTTAATAGATGCAAACGATGGAAGCCTCATTTAATACCCCCATCAAGCTCATTCCTTCTGCTTTTTTCAAATTGCCCTTATTTTCCCCTGGATTGTTTGTTATAATTTAGTACGACATTCAGTTTCCAAGTTGAAACTCCTAGAGAAATGAATAGAGAAAGATAAGGGAGCAGGAGTGCCGACATGAAAAAAACAAATGAAGAGTGGAATATTGTCGAGGTGCTGAGTCATTCCCGCCACGACTGGATGAATAAACTTCAGTTACTAAAAGGAAACATAACGCTGAATAAATATGACCGCGTACAGCAGATAATCGAAGAAATTGTGATTGAATCCCAGAATGAATCAAAGCTCTGCAATCTGAAAATGCTTTCGTTTGCAAGCATGCTGATGACATTTAACTGGCACAGGCATCACTATGCCCTCGAATACGAGGTGCTTGGCACTGCGTGTGATTTGTCTGAACTCGATCAGACAGCAGCAGAGTGGTGCGGACAGTTCTTTCAGATTCTTGATGATGCTGCGGACCGCTGCGCTGAAAATCATATGAGCATTACAATAGAAACAGAAGCCAATCAAAGACAAGCCCGGTTCTTTTTTGACTTTAACGGCATAATAACAGATAAAGCACTGTTATTAAACTGGCTGAAGGCAAATGAGCAAAGCGGGGTTGAAGTGAAGCACTATGAGCTTTCCCCGAATGAATTGACCGTTGCGGTTGAACTTGCATAATTGGCTTGGACGGAGGATTACCATGTTTATAGATCAGGTGAAGATATATGTGAAAGGCGGAGACGGGGGCAATGGCCTTGTCGCGTTCCGCAGAGAAAAATACGTACCGAAGGGCGGACCTGCAGGCGGAGACGGCGGTAAAGGCGCAGATGTCATTTTCCAGGTGGAAGAAGGACTGCGCACACTGATGGATTTCCGTTATCAGCGCCACTTTAAAGCAGACCGCGGACAGCACGGCATGTCCAAAAACCAGCACGGGCGAAATGCGGAAGCGATGATTGTCAAAGTTCCGCCGGGTACCGTTGTGATGGAAGAAGAAACAAGAACGGTTATTGCTGATTTAACAGAGCACGGCCAGCAGGCTGTTATTGCAAAGGGCGGACGCGGAGGACGCGGAAACAGCCGTTTTGCCACTCCTGCAAACCCGGCACCGGAGCTTTCTGAAAACGGTGAGCCAGGTCAGGAGCGCAACATTATCATGGAGCTTAAGCTTCTTGCCGATGTAGGACTGGTCGGTTTTCCGAGCGTAGGAAAATCAACGCTTCTTTCTGTTGTCAGTTCGGCAAAACCGAAAATTGCAGAATACCACTTTACAACTCTTGTTCCAAACCTTGGAGTGGTTGAAACGGGCGATGGCCGAAGCTTCGTCATGGCAGATCTTCCGGGTCTGATTGAAGGGGCGCATGAAGGTGTCGGACTTGGCCACCAGTTCCTCCGTCACATCGAACGCACACGCGTCATTGTGCATGTGATCGACATGTCGAGCGGCGAAGGCCGTGATCCTTATGAGGATTATCTGACGATCAATGCAGAGCTGAAGGAATACAACCTGCGTCTGACTGAAAGACCGCAGATTATTGTAGCCAACAAAATGGACATGCCTGAGTCAGAAGAAAATCTGAAGATCTTCAAAGAGAAGCTTGAGGACGACCTTCCGATTTTCCCTGTTTCAGCCATTACCCGCGAAGGTGTTCGCGAACTGCTTTATGAAGTGATGAATACGATAGAGAAGACGCCTGAGTTCCCTCTTTATGAGGAAGAGGATCTGTCTGATCACCGTGTCCTTTACAAATTCGATAAAGAGGCAGCGGAGTTTGAAATCAACCGTGACAGCGACGGTACGTTCAACGTAACAGGAGAGAAAGTCGAATATCTCTTCAAAATGACAAACTTCCAGCGCGAAGAATCAATCCGCCGCTTTGCAAGACAGCTTCGCGGACTTGGTGTCGATGAAGCCCTGCGTCAGCGCGGAGCGAAAGACGGCGATATTGTTCGTCTGCTTGATTTTGAATTTGAATTTGTTGAATAGTCATGAAAGAAGAGCGATTGCCTGCTCTTCTTTTTTCAAAAGGAAAAAAGTGCAGTTTTCATAAAGGAGAAGGTCATGAAAGAAGAAACCTTTTTTTTAGTAAGA
>NZ_JBQMFF010000004.1:316432-317293 GCF_052171315.1 Metabacillus mesotrionivorans
CCGTTCCGGCACTTTGTCCCAGCTGCTTGCAGTTGTCGCATCGGCAGGGTGCAATGTTCTGACGATCCACCAGACCATTCCTCTTCAGGGAAGGGCAAACGTCACGCTTTCCCTTAACACAAATGGAATGAAAGAAGATATAAACAGTGTCATGGCAAAGCTTAAACGGCTTGAATTTGTGGAGAAAGTAGAGATATTAGGATCTGGAGCTTAGAGGAGAGGATTACAAGTATGTCTTTTAAGGTTGGCTATTTAGGGCCTGCAGCTACGTTTACCCATCTTGCAGTGACAAAATATTTTGAAGATGAAGCAGAGCAGATACCGTTTTTGAATATACCCAAATGCATAGATGCCGTTGCGGCTGGTGAAATTGATGTCGCGGTCGTTCCGCTTGAGAACGCTCTTGAAGGATCTGTTAATTTAACAGTGGATTACCTCGTACACGAACAGCCGCTGCCGATTGTAGGGGAAATTGTTGCGCCTATCCAGCAGCATTTATTGGTGCATCCTGAAAGAGAACATTGCTGGGAAGAGACGGAGAAAGTATACTCCCACTCCCACGCCATTGCCCAGTGCCATAAATTCCTGCATCGGGAGCTTCCGGATGCAGCCTACGAAAATGCAGCCTCAACCGGTGCTGCTGCAAAATACATACAGGAACATCCTGAAGAAAAAGTTGCGGCCATTGCAAATGAACTGGCGGCGGAGGAATACGGGCTGAAAATGGTCAGGAAGGATATTCATGATTATCCCCATAACCATACGCGCTTTGCCGTGCTTCATCCCGACAAGGCAGCAACCTTCAGAACAAATCTAAGAAAAGTAACTGACCGGACCACCCTGATGATCACCCTTCCATCC
>NZ_JBQMFF010000004.1:317375-405375 GCF_052171315.1 Metabacillus mesotrionivorans
TGAAAACAGGCCTCGGCAATTACTTTTTTATCGTGGACATTGATATGAAGTTAGATGAAGTCCTTATCCCGGGTGCATCGGCAGAGCTTGAAGCCCTTGGCTGCGGAGTCAGGATTTTAGGGACATACTCGGCTTATGCCATTTAGATAGAAAACGGCTATTAGCCATAAAGAAGACAGGCAGGATTCCAGATTTGGATCCTGCCTGTCTTTTTTGTCGTTATTAAAGGATTTTAGTAGCACTCAGCAGAGTAGCACCAGAAATCAAAGGAAAGCTTCTCCGAAGTGGCAGCACTCGGGTGAGAAGCGCCACAACTCATTTGAAAAGTTGCACCGAAGTGGTAGCACTCGGGCGAGTAATGCCACAACGCAATATAAAAGTTGTACCGAAGTGGCAGCACTCGGGTGAGAAGCGCCACAATTCATTTGAAAAATTGTATCGAAGTGGTACCACTCTGGTAAGAAGCGCCACAACGCATTTGAAAAGTTGCACCGAAGTGGCAGCACTCGGGCGAGTAATGCCACAAAGCAAAATAAAAGTTGCACCGAAGTGGTACCATTCGGGTGAGAAGCGCCACAACTCAACAAAAAGTTGCGCCGAAAAGGCAACATTCAATCATCCTCATCCACCAAAAATCCTTCAGCTTTAAGTGCAGCACACGCTTCATCTATTTTTTCCTGCCTGTCTGCTGCCAGGGTGTGAAGGTGGAGACCTTCAGTCAGCTGTGACAAGTAGGCTGCGTTGCGGTCTTCAATTTTTTTGATGAAATCTTTGACTTCCTTGCGGTTGCTGACCATGATGGAGGCTGTCAGTTCCCCGTAGACAGGATGTTCAATTATTACATCCCTGACCGTTACCCCGTGGTCCACAATCAGGTTCAGCTCTTCTTCTGTTGCTTCAGGGCCGTGGCTGCTTGCGATGATCCGCTTGTAAACAGGCAGCTCTTCTTTGTCCTGCATGACATACACATAGCCCTGACTTGTAGCAAGAATGGGTTCATTTTGAGCTTTCAGAAGGGAGATATCCTGAACGATGACCTGTCTGCTCACATTTGTCCGCAGCGCAATTTCACTCCCCTTAAGCGGTTCGTCCGCTTCCTTCAGCCAGTTAAGGATCACATTTCTTCTTTCATTGCCCGGAATTTTCATTCTTTCTTACGTCCTTTCTGCCTGTCTTTCGCTGAGCGTCCGGCTGATAATGCCGGCCATTTTTTTCAGATCTTCAGCAGTGGTGTATTTACCTGTTGAGATCCTGATGTACTGCAGGGCAGCCTGAGGTGACAAGCCAATGGAAAGAAGAGCTCTGGAAGGCTCCTGCATGCCGATTTGACAGGCAGTTCCTGTTGAAATGGCGACACCTCTCCGGTTGCTCTCAAGCAGCATGTACTGCCCTTCGATTCCTTTTATGTGAAGACCGATAATCGACGGAAGCTGATCTGGGATGTACTGGTTGATGATGTGCACATCCTCTTTAAACGGCTGCAGCATCTCAACAAAAACGTCCCGCAATTCGCGGAGCCTTAAGGATTCAGATTCCATGACCGAACAGGCCTGTTCAGCTGCAGCTGTAAATGCCGCGATGCCTGGAACGTTCACCGTGCCTGCCCTGAATCCATTTTCGTGTGTTCCCCCATGAATGTACGGTTTAAATACATGTCTCGGATTTAAATATAAACAGCCGACTCCTTTTGGACCGTAAATCTTGTGGCTTGAAATAGACACTGCATCAAGCCCCCACTCATCAGCCTTAAGAGTGACCTTCCCGAAAGACTGCACACAGTCACTGTGAAAGTAAACAGGCAGCTCTTTGAGCCATTCTCCAATTTCTTTCAGGTTCTGAATACATCCTATCTCGGAATTTGCGTGCTGAACGGTCACCAGTGCGGTGTTTTCGCGAACTGCTTCTTTAATACTGTCCACATGTAGTTTACCATGATTGTCCGGCATTAAAAATGTTACCTCATAGCCTTTTCCCTGTAAAAACGTCAAGTAGTTATAGATAGACGAATGCTCTAATGCGGATGCAATGATGTGATTTTTTCCCTCCGCATTCGCCAAAAGAGTGTCAACAGCAAGCACATTTGACTCGCTGCCGCCTGATGTAAAGCAAATTCCCTTAGCCAATCCGCCTATAAACCCTGCAAGTTTTCTCCGGCATGCCTCAAGCAATGAACCCGCAAGATCTCCTTCATCATGAAGACTGTTGCTGTTGGCAAACGCCTTCCTGGACGCTTCAGAAAATACATGAAGAGCCTCTTCACTAAGCGGAGCTGCTGCTGCGTAATCAAGATAGATCATCCCATTCTCTCCTCCAAAAAAATCTCTTGTCATTAGTTTAGTTTTGTGTAAATATATGTGTCAAGACACTTGTAAAGAATGGGGGTTATTTTTTTGCCTCAAACGGATGTATTAATCATTGGAAGCGGCATCGCAGCTTTATCTGCAGCCTGTCAGCTGCAAAAAACGAAAAAAGTGACCATCCTGACCAAAGGGGCGAAAGTCAGCAGCAATTCGATGCTTGCTCAAGGCGGGATTGCGGCTGCCGTGAGTGCAAATGACAATATCAGCAGTCACTCGGTGGATACACTCATTGCCGGCCATTTTCATAATGATGAAGAGGCTGTTGAACTGCTTGTCAGGCAGGGAGCAAAAGACGTTCTTTCACTGGCAGAAAACGGGCTTCCTTTTGACAGGGACAGCAGAGGCGAGCTCCTACTTGGCATGGAAGGCGCTCACAGCTTCAGCCGAATTCTCCATGCAGGAGGAGATGCCACAGGAAGAGCGATGATGCGGTTTCTTTTGTCCTGCCTGAATGAAAACACGGTCATTCATGAACAGGAGATGGTGCTTGAATTGATTGTGGAAAACGGAGTATGCCTCGGTGCCGTTTCAAGATCTCAGAACGGACTTGTAAACACGCATACTGCACAGCATACAATTCTTGCGACAGGCGGCTGCGGAAAGCTGTACCAGCATACCTCCAATGCGGACGGTATTACAGGAGACGGTCTTGCGCTTGCATACAGAGCAGGCGCGGTGCTTGCGGATATGGAATTTACCCAGTTTCACCCGACGATGCTGCTTTCAGGCGGCGGGTGTGCCGGACTCATCTCTGAGGCAGTAAGAGGGGAAGGGGCTTTTCTGCAAAATGATTTGGACGAACGGATCATGGAAGGCATCCATCCTCTTAAAGACCTTGCGCCGAGAGACATCGTTGCACGCGTTATCTTTTCGCAGATCAAAAAGGGGCGCAGCGTTTATCTGAACATCATGCCGGTTTCAAGCTTTGAAGAACGGTTTCCGACTATTACGGCTATGTGCCGAAAATATAACATAGCGATTGAAAACGGATTGCTTCCGGTTGCACCGGGCATGCATTTTTTAATGGGCGGCATCAAGACCGATCTGCATGGCCGGACATCTGTCAGCAGGCTTTATGCTGCAGGAGAAACAGCGTGCACGGGGGTTCATGGAGCAAACAGGCTGGCGAGCAACTCCCTGCTTGAAGGCCTGGTCTTCGGAAAGCGTCTGGCACACAAGATTCAGAGCATCCAGGAAACAGTTGACCTAAAAGGCTCGGATGCACAAGTATTCTCATATCGTGCAGATATCGATTTGCCGGAACAGGAAGACATTCAACAGGTGATGACCGCATATGCGGGAATTGAACGGACGGAGAAAGATCTTGCGAAGGCCTTGCACTGGTTTGAAAAATGGCTGAAGCCGTATTGGACTATTAATGTGAAAGACCTCACAAACGATAGTGCTGAACGTCTCAACATGATGACCTCAGGCTGGCTGATTGTATCGGCTGCTCTGCAGAGGACCGAAAGCAGAGGAGGTCACTGCCGATTGGATTTTCCAGACTCAAACGATGCATTCTGGCTGAAAAAACAAATTCTTCTTTCGAATAAAGGGTGCAGCTATCATCAACATTCAGAGGTGAAGATCATTGAACTTACTTAAATTAAAAAAACAGCTTGAAGGTTTTTTTGCAGAAGACATCGGAGATTTCGATGCAACGAGCACGTTCATTTTTTCGGAAGGACAGACAGGTACTGCTGTTATCCGTGCTAAGGAAGATGGTATTTTCGCCGGCGCAGAAGTGGTGAAAGCCGGATATGCAGTGTTAGATCCGAGGGTTAACGTCCAGGTTCTGAAGCGGGACGGAGAGGCCATTTACAGGGGAGAAAAGGCGGCTGTCATGACCGGGCCGATTGCATCCATCCTGACAGGAGAGCGAGTCGTGCTGAATCTCCTGCAGCGGATGAGCGGAATTGCAACGCTGACCAATCAGGCGGTAAAGCTGCTGAATTCAGATCATACGAAAATCTGCGATACAAGAAAAACGACTCCGGGCCTCAGAATGATTGAAAAATATGCAGTCAGGTGCGGAGGAGGATACAACCACAGATTTGGACTGTATGACGGAATCATGCTGAAAGATAACCATATCGCAAGCGCTGGTTCAATTGCTGAAGCGGTTCAAAAAGCAAGAGCGAATGCCGGGCATATGATCAAAATTGAGGTTGAGATTGAAACAGAGCAGCAGCTGCACGAGGCCATCGCGGCACGCGCGGATATCATTATGTTTGATAACCGCACCCCGGACGAGGCGGCAGCTTTTGCAGCCATCACACCAGACTCCATCATTACAGAAGCATCAGGGGGCATAACGCTTGAAAATTTAGCAGATTACGGGCGCACGGGAGTGGACTATGTTTCACTCGGCATGCTGACTCATTCCGCAAAGGCGCTTGATTTGAGCATGAATGTAGAATAGAAGGGGGAACGTGACATGAACGTTTTGGATATGCTTCAATTTGAAACAAATGAAAAAATGCCGCCGCACTATAAAGAGCTAAGTGAAAAAGAAATGATTGAAAGAGTCATGGCAATTAAAGACAAGTACGGGAAAAAACTGCTGATCCCCGGCCATCATTATCAAAAAGATGAAGTGATCCAGTTTGCAGATATAACGGGTGATTCCCTGCAGCTGGCACAGGCTGCAGCTGACAACAAAGAAGCAGAATTCATTGTTTTTTGCGGCGTGCATTTTATGGCTGAAACAGCCGATATGCTTACAACTGACCATCAGAAGGTCTTTTTGCCGGATATGAGAGCCGGCTGCTCGATGGCCGATATGGCGGATATCAGCCAGACAGAGCAGGCATGGATCAAGCTTCAGGAATTGTTCGGCGACACGATTCTGCCGCTGACATATGTGAATTCAACGGCTGCCATTAAAGCGTTTGTAGGCCGCAATGGCGGTGCGACCGTAACGTCCTCAAATGCTGAAAAAATGCTGAGCTGGGCTTTTGGACAGAAGGAAAGAATTCTCTTTTTGCCTGACCAGCATCTTGGAAGAAACACAGCCTTTAACCTGGGCATTCCACTTGAAAAAATGGCTGTCTGGAACCCTCATACCAATGAACTTGAATATGATGGCAATCCTGAAGATATTATCGTGATTCTCTGGAAGGGCCACTGCTCTGTTCACGAAAAATTCACCGTGCAGAACATTGAGCATATCAGAAACACAAAGCCCGACATGAACATTATTGTTCATCCTGAATGCAGCAGAGAGGTTGTGGCGGCAAGCGATCTTGCAGGCTCTACCAAGTACATTATCGATGTCATTGAAGCATCAGAGCCTGGAAGCAAATGGGCAGTCGGAACAGAGATGAACCTTGTAAAGCGAATCATTGATCAGCATCCCGACAAAGAGATTGTCTCGCTGAATCCATTCATGTGCCCTTGTTTAACAATGAACCGAATTGATCTTCCGCACCTGCTCTGGTCTCTTGAGGCAATTGTTGAAGGAAAACCGGTCAATCAGATTCGCGTTGATGAACATACAGCAAAGGATGCTGTTCTTGCTCTTGAGAGGATGCTCCAGCACGTTTAACCCATAACTGGCAGACACTCGGCCGTGTAAGCAGATATTCTTGCACAGGCCTTATGTTTGTCAGTTTTTTCTTTTCTCCTGAACATATATTTGTCTTTACAAGCATAAGTTGTGATGAAGAAGAATGGCATCATTGCCTGCTAATCATATGCGATAAAGTTTCAAGCATAGGAGGGGGAAAGGTTGAAAATCCACATTGTTCAAAAAGGCGATACCCTTTGGAAGATTGCCAAAAAATATGGTGTAGACTTTGAAGAAGTAAAAAAAATGAATTCTCAGCTAAGCAATCCTGATTTAATTATGCCGGGAATGAAAATAAAAGTTCCAACCGGCGGCGTGCCTGTAAAAAACGAAACGAAGCTCAATTTTTCAGGTAAAAAAGAAATGCCTAAGTCCGAGCATCCTTTTTCGAAGGAAAAACCGAAGCAGGTAATGGAAGTGTCGGATACAAAGCCAAAAGAAGTTCCTAAGGAAAAACCGTCTGTCCCTTATGTTCCGCCAGTACCGAATATGAAGCAGCCGGCTTATCCGGAGCTTGATATTAACAACTATTACATGCTGAATATGGCGATGATGCCTCAGGCGCCTCAGCCTCAGCTGCCGCCTAAGCCGTCAAATGTCATGCCGGAAATGATGAAGCCGGCTGAAAAACCGGCTGAGAAACCTGCCGAAAAACCGAAATATGTATCGCCGGCAAGCAAAGAGGAGGCTGATAAAGACATGGAAAACAAACCAAGCATGCCTCAGCAAGGGGTTATGGGTGCCTATCAGGGCGGTCCCGGCCAGCAAAGCCCTCAGGGATTCCCTGGCCAGCCTCAGGGTCAAGGATTTCCCGGCCAGCAGGGAGCGCCGTTCCAGAATCCGGGCATGGTTGCCGGAGCTATGGATCAGGGGCCGGGGGGAGATGACTGTTATCCAGTATCACCGGTCATGCCCGGACCTGGATTTGGCGGACCGGGTTTTGGGGGACCTGGATTCGGAGGACCTGGATTCGGAGGACCTGGTTTCGGCGGCGGTCCTGGATATGGAGGATACCCGCAAATGCAGCCTTATGGCGGAATGCAGGGAATGCCGTTTGATGACGATGACGATGATGATGTAATGGGGGCATACAGTCCGCAGCAGCCTGGCTTCGGCGGACCGGGGTTTGGCGGACCAGGATATGGCGGAGCCCCGGCATTTGGAGGCGGACCAGGATTTGGCGGACCGGGCTTCGGCGGTCCAGGCTTCGGCGGACCGGGCTATGGCTATCCTCCTGGATGTGTACCGGTATCACCAGTCATGCCTGGACCGGGTTTCGGATATCCTCAGCAGGGAGGATATGGCGGAGGACCTATGCCTGGTCAGGTCATGGGAGCATATGGCGGAGCGCCGAACATGCCTGGTCAGGTCATGGGAGCATATGGCGGAGCGCCAAACATGCCTGGTCAGGTCATGGGAGCATACGGCGGAGCGCCAAACATGCCTGGTCAGGTCATGGGAGCATACGGCGGAGCGCCGGAAAACAACCAGCCGCCTCAGGTAAGTCCTGCAATGGATAAAGAGGATTGCGGATGCGGAGGACCTGGTCCGGGGTTTGGAGGGCAGCCGGGTTACGGAATGGGCATGCCGGGACAGTTTGGCGGAATGCCGGGTCAGTTTGGTCAAGGACAATTTGGCGGAATGCCGGGCCAATTCGGTGGAATGCCGGGCGGTCAGGGTCAATTCGGCGGGATGCCAGGCCAGTTTGGGCAAAGTGATCAGTTCGCCATGCCAAGATTTGACGAAGAAGAAGAAGATTAATGTTGCCTGAAGAGACGGATTTGTTCGTCTCTTTTTTTATGTTATTTAACTGTTTATGGAATAAAATCAGCAGCCGGCACAAGTGAAAATGCCTCTCCATTATTTAAAGAACTTACCTTTAACTAACAGGTTAATCCCCTCCTGAACGAGCAACCTATACAAGAGCGGATTTGCTCGCATCAGAAAAATCAGGGGGTTTTTATATTGAGGCATAAACTTACTGCTTTTGCTGCAATTGCTGTCGCTGCATCTGGTCTCGCTGCATGTAATAACAATAACGAAGGTGCACTTGATACACGCTACAATGATAATGCCAGACCGATCGGCTATTATTCAAATGAGCACCGCGGCAATAACGGCAATGCAGACAACGTAGATAATGATGGACCTCTGACTGAAATGATGGAAGGCGATATGAACGATAATTACTTTACAAAAGTAAATGATCGGGATACGGCTTTTCATAATGGAAGAATGGATAATCCCACTGCGCCGCTTTCAAATGAAGACGGCATGCTCGAGAGAGATAATCGTTTCAGCCGAAATGATGAAAATTATCATGGTCAGGTAAAGCAGATCAGCTATTACAATGACAATGAGAAAGCTATGGCTAAAAAGGTTTCTGAACAGGCTGCAGATGTGAAAAACGTTGATGACGTCCGCACCCTTGTAAATGGCGATCAGGTCCTGGTTGCAGTTGACACGGACGACAAGAATGATAAAAACGTGAAAAATGCAGTAATGGATGCAGTCAAACCTGCAGCTAAAGGGAAAGACGTACAAGTTGTTACAGATGAAGGAACATTTTCCCGCGTGAGAACGATCAACGACAATATCGAAAATGGGCAGGATAAAAAGTCCATTGATGCCGATATCCGCGATTTGTTTGATGATATGGGAAACATGATGAATCAGCCGGTTCAGCAAGCCCGATAACGGTTAAAAGAGGTGCCTCAGTGCGCCTCTTTTTAATTTGTCCGATTTTATACCCGCACGATCTTGCCATTGGTGTAATTTCTTATCCAGCTTTTCTGTGGTGTCCAGCTCCATCAGCCAACTCCTCTGTCAGAACAAAATCCCCAAAAAAGTCAAAAGCGGACTTTTACGGTGATTTCTTATCTGCCTATCGGAGCTAAACGGCTGATTCCGCTTTTCTATGGTTAATCCTTCTAATTATGGTCAAACTAATAACGAATCAATATTTCTTTACCAGAACGGTAAATGGATTGGGGTGTAAAAGATGATGTCATCTCATCGTTTCCTGTTTACAGCTGCAATAGCGTTCATTGGAATCTTTTTTCTTTCTTTTCCTGCTGTGCATGAACCGTACGATGCAGCCGGCAATGACGATCAGGCCTATGAAGTCAGCGGTCCCCTGACTGTGACAGTGGTTCTTGAAAGGATCTACCTGGACGGGGAGATCAGCGAAGAGGTTAAAACAGAAACCATTCTTGCAATGGAAGATTTCTGGGCTAAGTATGAAGGCTGGCAGCTTGTCGATCAGGATGATAATCAGATCATTTTTCAAAAAGAAGTTGATGATATCTCCCCATTGTTAAAAGCAAACGGGTATTTCGGCCTCTCATCAGAAGGGGTGTTCTCTATTTTCAACGGCAAGCCTGATGATGCTTCGGAGATCATCCATTCCTTCTTTCAGATTGATGTTGGGAAGCTTGAGACCAGGAAACATGACGAGCTGAGACACGGCATTCGCATCCAGTCGAAAGACCATTACTTAAAAGTCATTCAATCATATAAAGCCTACTCGTCGCCTGCAGAGGCGAACTGAAGCTGTCTTATGTGCCCGATCTTTTGAACGGGTGCATTTTTTTGTTTTGTTTAGGCAAAATCCGCTGTTTAATACTACAGGCAGAGAAAAAAAGTATGTTACAATGAGGTACAGTTATAAAGAGGTGAAAAGTTTGATCGAATTTATAAAAGGAACCATTGATCTGGTGACTCCCGAGTATGTGGTGATTGACCGCGGGGGCATTGGCTATCAGGTTCATACTCCCAACCCATTCAGCTACCAGCGCAGCCGTTCCTCGGAAGTGACGATTTATACGTATCAGCATGTCAGAGAAGATATCCTCGCGCTGTACGGTTTTCATACAAGAGAAGAAAAAGCCTTATTTATGAAGCTTTTAAATGTGACAGGCATCGGTCCTAAAGGAGCTCTCGCGATACTTGCTTCCGGGAATCCGTCACAAGTAGTCGGAGCCATTGAGAGTGAGGATGAAAAATTCCTTGTGAAATTTCCCGGTGTAGGCAAAAAGACGGCAAGGCAGATCATCCTTGACTTGAAAGGGAAGCTTGGAGATATTGCAGGCGAACTTGCGCCGGACCTGTTTACCCACGAAGAGCATGCTGCATCAGAAACAGCCTCCAAATCACTGAGTGAAGCACTTGAAGCCCTGAAAGTTCTCGGCTATGCAGAACGGGAAATCAGCAAAGTTGTTCCTGCTCTGATGGAAGAGGAGCTTTCCACAGACCAGTATGTGAAAAAAGCGTTGCAAAAGCTATTAAAGTAAGGTGATCATTTATGGACGAACGTCTTGTTTCCGGCGAAGCGGAGCTTGATGAAGGAGCTCTTGAGCTCTCCCTTAGACCGAGGACTTTATCGCAGTACATTGGGCAGGATAAAGTAAAGGATAATCTTAAGGTTTTTATCGAAGCAGCAAAGATGAGAAGCGAAACACTGGACCACGTGCTGCTTTACGGGCCTCCCGGTCTTGGCAAAACGACCCTTGCCACCATCATTGCAAATGAAATGGGCGTAAATATCAGAACGACTTCAGGACCGGCCATTGAAAGGCCGGGCGACCTTGCGGCCATTCTGACCGCTCTCGAACCCGGTGATGTTTTATTTATTGATGAAATCCACCGCCTTCAGCGTTCTATTGAAGAAGTGCTGTATCCTGCAATGGAAGATTTCTGTCTTGATATTGTCATTGGAAAAGGACCGCAAGCCAGGTCCGTGCGCCTTGATCTGCCTCCGTTTACGCTCATTGGAGCGACAACAAGAGTCGGGCTGCTGACTGCACCCCTCAGGGACCGTTTCGGTGTTTTGAGCCGTCTTGAGTACTACAATGAAGAGCAGCTCTCCCTGATTGCCGAGCGGACAGGAGATATTCTTGGCATTGGCCTCGAAAAAGAAGCATCACTTGAACTTGCGCGCCGGTCACGCGGAACTCCGAGGATAGCCAACAGGCTGCTCAGGAGGGTAAGAGACTTTGCGCAGGTTCTCGGAAAACCGGCCATTACAGGCAGCCTTGCAAATGAAGCGCTTGAAAGGCTGCAGGTCGACAGACTCGGCCTTGATCATATCGATCACAAGCTGCTGATGGGCATTATTGAAAAATTTAAAGGCGGACCCGTGGGACTCGACACGATTTCTGCTACAATAGGCGAAGAATCGCACACAATTGAAGATGTATACGAACCATATCTTTTGCAGATTGGTTTTATACAACGGACTCCAAGGGGAAGAATGGTAACAGATGCTGTTTATCATCACTTTCAAATGGAAGTTCCGAAACAATAGAGATTTGCATAACGGAAAAGGTGAAAAATGATGAAAGTAGATTTGTTTGATTTTGATTTACCTGAAGAATTGATCGCGCAGGTTCCTCTGCTCGAGCGGGACGCGTCAAGACTGATGGTGCTTGATAAAGAATCCGGATCGGTGGAACATGCCCAGTTCAAATCGATTATTGATTATTTTCAGGAAGGCGACTGTCTTGTTTTGAACAATACACGTGTTCTGCCTGCAAGACTCATTGGCGAGAAAAAAGATACAGGCGCCAAAATTGAACTTCTCTTGCTAAAACAGGAACAGGGAGATGTATGGGAAGTTCTTGCAAAGCCTGCCAAACGCGTGAAAGTCGGAACTGAAATCGTATTTGGTGACGGCATTTTGCGTGCGGTCTGCACAGGAGAGGCCGATCACGGTGGCAGAATGCTTGAGTTCAAGTATGAAGGTATTTTTTATGAGGCGCTTGACTCTCTCGGTAAAATGCCGCTGCCGCCGTACATTAAAGAACAGCTTGATGATCAGGAGCGTTATCAGACGGTATTCTCAAGAGAGGTCGGGTCTGCTGCCGCCCCGACGGCCGGTCTTCATTTTACCGAACAGATTCTTGAAGCTCTGAAAGAAAAAGGAGTCCATCTTGCGTTTATTACACTGCATGTCGGTCTCGGTACATTCCGCCCGGTTAGCGCTGACGTTGTGGAAGAGCACGAAATGCATGCTGAGTTCTATCAGATGAGCGCAGGCACTGCCCAGCTGCTTAATCAGGTCAGGGAAAAAGGCGGACGGATTATCTCTGTCGGAACGACATCGACCCGCACCCTTGAAACAATCGCGTCGGCAAATAACGGTACATTTAAGGAAGACAGCGGCTGGACCAGCATTTTCATTTACCCGGGCTATGAATTCAAGGCAATCGACGGCATGGTGACCAATTTCCATTTGCCGAAATCGTCCCTGATTATGCTCGTCAGTGCTCTTGCAACAAGGGAGCACGTCATGCATGCCTACGAAACGGCTGTTAAGGAAAAATACCGTTTCTTCAGCTTTGGCGATGCCATGCTGATCATCTAGAAATACTGCCTTGAAGGAGGAAAAAAGGTGTCATATCCACCAATTCGCTATGAATTAATTAAAACGTGCAAGCAGACAGGAGCAAGGCTCGGACGGGTTCATACACCGCACGGGTCGTTTGAAACGCCTGTTTTTATGCCGGTGGGAACGCTTGCGACGGTTAAAACGATGTCTCCGGAAGAGCTTGTTCAAATGGGAGCAGGCATTATTTTAAGCAATACGTATCATTTATGGCTTCGTCCCGGAAATGAAATTGTCAAAGAAGCGGGCGGCCTTCATAAATTTATGAACTGGGACCGTGCCATTTTGACGGATTCAGGCGGTTTCCAGGTCTTCAGTTTAAGTGAATTCCGAAAGATCGAAGAAGAGGGTGTCCACTTCAGAAACCATCTGAATGGAGACAAGCTTTTCCTCTCTCCGGAAAAAGCAATGCAGATTCAAAATGACCTCGGCTCGGATATTATGATGGCATTTGATGAATGCCCTCCGTTCCCGGCAGAGTATGATTACATGAAAAAATCTGTTGAGCGGACAAGCAGATGGGCAGAGCGCTGTCTGACTGCACATGAACGTCCAAACGATCAGGGTCTTTTCGGAATCGTTCAGGGCGGAGAATATGAGGAGCTCAGAAAACAGAGTGCAAGAGATCTGATTTCGATGGATTTCCCTGGTTACGCAGTCGGCGGGCTTTCAGTCGGTGAGCCTAAAGATGTGATGAACCGCGTGCTTGAGTTTACAACACCGCTGCTGCCTTCTGATAAACCGCGCTATTTGATGGGCGTAGGATCTCCTGATTCACTGATTGACGGGGCAGTGAGAGGCATTGATATGTTTGACTGTGTGCTACCGACACGCATTGCGCGTAATGGAACCCTTATGACAAGCAAAGGCCGCCTGGTCGTCAAAAATGCAGCATTTGCCCGTGATTACGGTCCGATTGACGAGAATTGCGACTGCTATACGTGCCGCAATTACAGCCGCGCCTATATCCGCCATCTCATGAAGTGTGACGAAACATTCGGCATCCGATTAACTTCTTACCATAACCTTCATTTTCTGTTAAACTTAATGGAGCAGGTTAGACAGGCAATCCGCGAAGACCGCCTCGGGGATTTCAGAGATGAATTCTTCGAGCAGTACGGGTTCAATAAACCAAACGCGAAAAACTTCTAGTTAGTTCGGCTGCCTGCCCTGCAGGCAGCTTCATAGATAAGGTATCTCTTGGCAGCTGCCATATTTGAAAGGGGTGAAAAAAATGGAACTATTGACTACAGTTGGACCGCTGATTCTGATGTTTGCGATTTTTTACTTTTTGCTGATTCGTCCGCAGCAGAAGCAGCAGAAAAAAGTGCGTGAAATGCAGGACAGTCTGTCAAAAGGCGACAAAGTCGTTACAATCGGCGGAATGCATGGCATCGTTGATTCAATCGATGAAGAGAAAGTTGTCATCAAAGCAGGAGACGGATCCCGTCTGACATTTGACCGCCGCGCAATCCGCGACGTTGTTGAACAAAAAGGCATCTCAATGGAAAAAGCCTAATACATATGGCAAAAACAAAAGAAGCGCCCGCGGGCGCTTCTTTTGTTTTTCCTATTTGGACCCGGACAAGTTGACTCCCATCACGCCGCCAAGCATGGCGATGGCAAGAAATCCCCCGTGATACATCGTCTGCTCCATCGTAAACGTCTTGCCGTAGCCCAAAAACTGAAAGAAAAAAATGATCAGCGTGTAAAGAAGTGCTGTTGTGCCTCCAACGAGCCATCCCCGTTCTTTGCCTTTTCCACCCGCTATAAATCCCCCTATAAAGACAGCCAGAAATGAAAGGCCTAAAATAACCCACTTAATGGAATCCTCTGTTAATGAAGTAAATTTAAGCAGCAGAGAAAATAATAAGCTTACAGCAAGTGCTGCGATTAAAATACTTGATAAGCCATACATGATGGCTTTTCCCCATCTGCGCGTATTAATTCCAATCTCCCCCTCTGTTCCTTAGCTTGTTTTCGCTCGTCTTACTACCATCCTATTCACATGAAGCAAAAATAGAATCGAAATTGTTCTACATGAAAAAGGTTTATCCGTTCAAAATAAACGTATCGATGCAGCAAGGGGGCAAAAAAAATGGAAGTGCATTTCATAATCATCGGACGCACCATTTTTCTGTACATTCTCATTCTGATTATTTTCAGATTGATGGGCAAACGTGAAATCGGGGAACTCAGCTTATTGGATCTTGTGGTCTTTCTGATGATTGCGGAAATGGCAGTCATGGCGATTGAAAATACGAATGATCCCCTGATTCACACGATTATTCCAATGTTTCTGCTTCTTTTGATCCAGATCAGTCTTGCCTACTTTTCACTGAAGAACCAGAAAGTGCGTGCACTGATAGACGGAAAGCCGACCATCATCATTGACAGAGGGAAAATCAATGAGCGTGCAATGAAAACCCAGCGCTACAATTTTGATGACCTCATGAGTCAGCTTAGAGAAAAGGATGTAAATGACATAAGCGAAGTTGATTTTGCGATTCTCGAACCTTCAGGCAAACTGTCAGTTATTAAAAAAGAAAATGGCAGCGAGCATCAGGAGCTTCAGCTGCCGCTTATTGTGGACGGACTGATTCAGGAGGAAAATTTGTACCGGATCGGGAAAACGAATTTATGGCTGAGACAGCAGCTGAGAAAGCTCGGGTACTTTGATGTGAAGAATATTTCTCTTTGCACACACAACAAACAAACTTTTTTTATAGATTTAATTGATGACAAATAGGCATTATCGCGGCACAAATTTTGAAAGATGACCGCCGATAAACGGAAGTCTGCCGACATCGTCCTTCAATACAAGCCTGAAGGCAGCAAGAAGGATGCAGTATACAGAAAAAGTAAAGCAAACCGAAATCATCAGATTCATGCCCAAACCGAGGGGCAGAACCTTAAAAAAGTAATAGCCTGCAACGCCCGAGAGGATCATCGTTAAAAAGCATTTGAGATATTCACTCACTTTAATTGTCAGGGAAATAACTTTCATCACCGTTGCCAAATGCAGAAGGGTAACAAGCATGATGCCTGCCACAATCGCAAGCGCTGCTCCCATAATACCGAGAGAAGGCCTAGTAGCCAAAAGGAAGATCAGGGCGGTTTTTACTGCCGATCCGACAAAGCTGTTGATCATCGCAGCCTTTGCAAGGTTAAGGGCCTGCAAGACTGCCTGGAGAGGGCCCTGAAAGTAATAAAAGATAAAAAACGGAGCCATGACCTGGACGAAAATCGCGGCATGGCTGCTTCCGTACATAGCTGTCATGAGCGGATCTGCATAGATATACAGAATGACGACGGCAAACCCTCCGGTTACTAAAGAGAGCCTGAAGGCCTGCTGGAGCCTGTGCTGAACAACATGTATTTTCTTTTGCGCCATCGCTTCGCTGATCGCGGGGACTAAAGCCGTTGAGAGAGAATACGTAATAAATGACGGAAGCATCAAAAGGGGCAGGGCATATCCTGTCAGCTCCCCGTACTGCTTTGTTGCCATTGTGGCGGTAAATCCTGCAATGGCAAGGCTCTGAGCCACAACAATCGGCTCGAAAAACCAGGCGATCGAACCAATCATCCGGCTTCCTGTAGTCGGAAGGGCGATGCTCATTAAATTCTGAAAAGTTGTTTTTCCTTCTTTCAGGGAAGTGAAAAACTTGCGGCGTATCCGGAACTTCTTTTTCATTTTAAACATGGAGAACATATATAAGAGGGAGATGAGTTCTCCTGCAACAGCTGATGCCATTGCCCCTGCAGCAGCGTATTCAATTCCGTAAGGCAAAAAGGTTTTTGTGCAGACAGCAATAAGAGAAATTCGCACAACCTGCTCAAGCACTTGTGAAATCGCAGCCGGACGCATATTCTGCTTGCCCTGAAAGTATCCTCTGAGGACGGAAGATACAGCGATGATCGGAACAACCGGCGAGATGGCAAGAAGCGGATAGAGCGTCCTTGGATCTGTCAGGAGCGAGTTTGATAAATACGGGGCGAGCAAAATAATGGCAGGTGTAAATATAAGGCTCAGCGTGCCGGTAACCGCAAGAGATACAATCAGGATTTTTTTAATTTTCCTCTGATTTCCTTCCGCTTCTGCTTCTGCCACAAGCTTTGAGATTGCCACCGGCAGCCCAAACTGAGTTATGGTGATGATCAGCACAAGTGTCGGCATAGCCATCATATAGAGTCCGACGCCTTCTTCTCCGATAAAACGGGCGACTACAATCCGGTTCATAAATCCAAGAACCCTGGTAATCAGGCCGGCGGCTATTAAAATGAGCGTCCCCTGTAAAAATGTTTGCTTTGACATCACGTTCCCCGCCTTCTCAAATAGCATCTAATCATATACAATTAACTATATGCGCTATGATTGGCCAAGCATGACAAGATGTTCGCGCATGGCCGCTGATAAAATCCCGATCACGCATACATAATGAATGGAGGAGCGTGCCATGACCCAAAAGGATGAAATTGAAAAATACCGCCACCATGTGAAACCGGCGCTTGTCAGCAAAGCAGAAGAGTTTAAGATTCTTGACTACGGCGATGTGACAGAGTCAGAGATATGGAATTACCTGAGAAATAAAAAATGGAAAAAGAAGACCGAGCTGATGGTTCACGAAATGGTGGCTGATATTATGGCTGTAAAACCGAGTGAATTCATGACGTTTGCAACAATTGAGTCGTTTAAGTCCGGCAGCTGGTTTGACAGTGAAGAAGGCAGACAAATAGGCACGGCAGATAAGTAATACATATTGAACGGTTTTCTTAAGGAGGATGCAACATGGTTAAAAAGGGACGCATCATTGTTTTTTTCTTACTCGTCCTTTGCGTAGGAAGTTTAATTGGTGCTTTTGGAAACAAGGCTACAGGAAATATACTCCTTGGTCTTGACCTGCAGGGTGGGTTTGAGATTCTGTATGACGTTGAGCCTGCCAATGACGGGGATAAAATTGACAGAAATGCACTCGTCAGCACGGTCAACGCCCTGCAAAAAAGAGCGAATGTCCTTGGTGTAAGCGAGCCGAACATTCAAATTGAAGGCGAGAACCGCATCAGGGTGCAGCTTGCGGGAGTAAAGGATCAGAATCAGGCGAGGGAGATTCTTTCTACACAGGCTGAGCTAACGTTCCGCGATGTCAATGACAAGGTGATGATGAACGGATCAGACCTTGTAGAAGGAGCTTCTAAACAGACATTCGACCCCGAAACACAGGAGCCGATTGTTGCTGTCAAGCTGAAGGATGCAAATAAGTTCAAAAAGGTAACCCAGCAGATTTCTGCCATGGCGCCTGAAAATCAGCTGGTCATCTGGCTTGATTATGCTGAAGGTGATTCCTATAAAGAAGAAGTATCAAAAGAGTCACCGAAATTCATTTCAAATCCAAACGTCAATGAGGTGTTTGACACAACTGACGTAACGATTACCGGTCAATTTACTGTAGAAGAAGCTAAAGATCTTGCCAACCTTCTTAATGCAGGATCACTTCCGGTTAAGCTGGTTGAAACGTACTCAACTTCAGTAGGAGCCCAGTTCGGAGAAGAAGCGCTTCAGACAACGGTTCTTGCAGGTATTATTGGAATCGGGTTCATTTTCCTTTTCATGCTGTATTTCTATCGTTTACCTGGAGTCATCGCAGTTGTAACCCTTACTACATATCTGTACTTTGTCTTGCAGGTATTCGACTGGATGAATGCCGTCTTAACACTGCCGGGTATTGCTGCATTGATTCTCGGGGTGGGTATGGCCGTTGATGCCAATATCATTACCTATGAACGGATTAAAGAAGAAATCAAGCTTGGAAAGTCAATCAGATCAGCTTACAGAGCCGGCAGCAGAAGGTCGTTTGCGACAATCTTTGATGCAAATATCACCACGATGCTTGCAGGCGGAGTGCTGTTCTTCTTTGGGACAAGTGCCGTCAAAGGATTTGCAACGAGTCTTATTCTCAGTATCATAATGAGTTTCCTGACGTCCGTTTTCCTGAGCAGACTGCTGCTCGGCTTATTGGTGGAAAGCAGATGGCTTGATAAGAAGCCTGGATACTTCGGCGTAAACAAAAAAGACATTATTGATTTGAGCAAATCAACAGAAGATGTGGATGCGCCGACTAAATTTGATAAAGTCGACTTTGTTAAGCACCGCAAAAAATTCTTTGCAGCTTCCGGCATTCTGCTGGCAGCGGGACTTGTCCTGCTGGTCATCTTCAAGCTGAATCTCGGCATTGATTTTTCAAGCGGTACCCGTATTGAAATCGGTGCTGATAAGACGCTGACGGCTGAAGAGGTAGAAAAAGACCTTGAGACGCTTGACCTCGAAGCAAAAGATATTGTCCTGGCAGGAGGCCAGAATCAGACGGCGGTTGCGAGGTTCGTAGGCGTGCTCGATAAAGGGGAAATTGCTGAAGTTAAAGACTTCTTTAATGAAAAGTACGGCAAGGAGCCGAGCATCAGCACGGTTTCTCCTGAAGTAGGGGAGGAACTGGCGAGAAACGCGATGTACGGTGTGCTGATCGCCTCTTTGGGAATTATCATTTATGTCTCCCTGAGGTTTGAATACAAAATGGCCGTGGCTGCTGTTCTTGCGCTGCTTTATGATGCCTTCTTTATCATTGCAGTCTTCAGCATCACTCGTCTTGAAGTGGATATTACCTTTATCGCCGCTGTTCTTACAATTGTGGGGTATTCAATCAATGATACAATCGTTACGTTTGACCGGATACGAGAACTTTACAAGAAAACGAAGGTCAAAACATATGATGACCTGAAGAGTATTGTTAACAGAAGCCTTCAGCAGACGTTTACACGATCAGTCAATACGGTCCTGACCGTCGTATTCTGCGTCATTGCGCTTATGGTCTTTGGAAGTGAATCCATCCGGAACTTCTCCATCGCGCTTCTGATCGGCTTAATTTCAGGAACCTATTCTTCCTTGTTCATTGCAGCACAGCTGTGGATGATGTGGAAGTGGAAAGAAATCCAAAAGAAAAGCAAAGCGAAAAATGTGCAGGAACAGGAAGAACCAATTGTTTAACTAGAACCGCGGAATCATTTCCGCGGTTTTTGTGTGCTGCTGTCTCTTCAGAAAAGGCCCCAAATAGCATCAAAGCGGCTCCTGCTCATACACTAATTATGGGGTGATATAAATGCCAAGGGTGAAATATACAAGTGCAGACGTTGATTTAGTGGCGAGAATGATGAGAGCAGAAGCAGAAGGGGAAGGAAAGCAGGGAATGCTTTATGTAGGCAATGTCATTGTTAACCGGGCGGTGGCGGATTGTCTCGATTTTAAAGATGTCAGAACGATCAGGCAGGTCATTTACCAGGTTCAGGGCGGTAATTATTCGTTTGAAGCGGTTCAAAAAGGTAATCTCTTTTACAGCAGAGCAAGATCTTCCGAACAGCAGCTTGCAAGAAGAGCATTGGAATCCTGGAGAGATCATCCGGCTAAATTTGCCCTCTGGTATTTCAATCCATACGCGCCATGCCCTCCGACATGGTACGGCCAGCCACACTCGGGGCAATTTAAAAAGCATTGTTTTTATGAGCCTAAAGCAGGAACATGTGCGAGTGTATACTAAAGGCTGACAGCAGTCACACATGCAGGAGCTGAAAGCTTAAGCAGGCTCCCCCTTTCCCGATGAACACATTCATGCTTTCCATGCCAAAGGACATCATAGTAAAATGGGAAAATGATTCTCTGTGCCCGCATGTTTTGCGGACTGAAACATCCGGGTATAAAAGAGAATCGAAAGAAAGGGGGAGTACAGGATGAAAAGACAATGGAGTTTTCTTTTTGCCATCCTATTTGCACTAATTGTTGCTGTTTTTGCCGTCATCAACGTGGATTCGGTTGAAGTGGATTATCTGTTCGGAGAAGCCAGATGGCCTCTGATTCTGATTATTTTAGGCTCTGTTCTGCTTGGCGGCCTGATGATTGCTTCTGCCGGACTGACCAGAATTTTTTCCCTGCAGCGGAGAGTGAAGGCTCTTGAAAAAGAAAATGCCGAGCTGATGAGTGAAAATGAGAAATTGAAGATGCAAGTTCCAGATGAAACGAAAAGCAGTTCTCATGGCGCAAAACAAATTGGCCAGACATCTGATGAGATGTAGAACTGCCCGGCTGATAAATTACAGTGTAAACGGCAGGCTTGTCCGCTATAATGGCGGATGGGCCTGTTTTTTTGTATGGCACCTGGCATTTATATTCGTTTGTCACCCCATCCCGCCTCTAGTATAATAGGGTGGTTGAGGGGTGATTTTTTTGCTGAAAGCAAAGAACAGATGGGATGTTCACGAACACCATCCCGAAAAAATGAATGAATTGATGAATACTTTGAATCTTACGCCTCTGGTAGCTTCACTTTTGCTTAACCGGGGAATTGAATCGGCTGAAGAGGCCGACCAGTTTCTTCACATAGAAAAGCACGGCTTTCTCGATCCTTTTACACTGCTCGGCATGGATAAAGCTGTGCAGCGTATTCACAGCGCCATTGAGCGCGGGGAAAAAATTCTGATTTTCGGAGATTATGACGCGGACGGCGTAAGCTCGACGGTCGTCATGCTTGAGACGCTTGCTTCACTTGGAGCCAACGCCGATTTTTATATTCCGAACCGGTTCACAGAGGGCTACGGTCCGAATGAACCTGCATTCCGCAAAGCCCGTGAAGATGGCTATGCACTGATTATTACGGTTGATACAGGTATTTCTGCTGTCAACGAAGCGGCTCTTGCAAAAGAGCTTGGAGTCGATCTGATCATTACGGATCATCATGAACCTGGGCCGGTCCTACCGGATGCGTATGCTATCATACATCCGAAGCAGCCCGGCTGCACATATGCATTTAAGGAGCTTGCCGGAGTAGGAGTTGCTTTTAAGCTTGCCCATGCGCTTTCAGGAAGTGTTCCGGAACACCTGCTTGAGATAGCAGCTATCGGCACAATTGCCGACCTGGTGCCTCTTCACGGGGAAAACCGTCTTATTGCACGACTGGGTATTCAGCAGATGAACCGGACAGAACGGACAGGATTAAAAGCACTTCTCAAAGCAGCAGGAGCTGACGGGAAAGAAGTGAATGAGGAGACCATCGGTTTTGCGGTTGGTCCCCGCATCAATGCAGTCGGACGCCTTGAGACAGCGGATCCAGCCGTCCGGCTCCTGATGTCTGCAGACAGTGAGGAAGCGGCAGAGCTTGCCGCCTACATTGATGGCTTAAACAAAGAGAGACAGAAAATTGTTTCTCAGATTACAGATGAGGCGATCGAACAGGTTGAGACCCTGTACCCAACGGATCAGCATTCTGTGCTTGTTCTTGCGAAAGAAGGCTGGAATCCGGGTGTCGTAGGAATTGTAGCCTCAAGAATAGTGGAAAAATACTACAGACCGGTAATTATTCTGAGCATTGATGCTGAAAAAGGAACGGCAAAAGGATCTGCAAGAAGCATTGCAGGTTTCGATCTGTTTGCCAATCTCTCAGAATGCCGTGATATTCTTCCTCACTTTGGAGGTCATCCAATGGCAGCAGGCATGACTCTTGAGCTCCAGCATGTCGATCAGCTGAGAGACAGACTGAATAATCTGGCCTCCGCTTCGCTGAAAGAAGAAGATTTTATTCCGATAAAAACGATTGATGCTGCATGCAGTGTTTCTGACGTTTCTGTGGAGTCGATTGAGAAAATAGCGAAGCTCGCCCCGTTTGGCATGGGAAATCCAAAACCGCTGTTTTTGCTCGAGTCTGTACAAGTGGGGTCAATGAGAAAAATCGGTTCTGACCAGACCCACTTAAAGCTTGCAGTGGAGCAGGATCAAAAACAGCTTGACTGCATTGGATTCGGATTCGGGCATCTGCATGATCACATGGCGCCGCTTGCAAAAGTGTCACTTGTCGGGGAATTGTCCATTAATGAATGGAACAATTTCAGAAAACCGCAGCTCATGATTCAGGATCTCGCGGTAAACGAGTGGCAGCTGTTTGATGCAAGAGGATCGCGCGATCTGAATAAAACGCTTGATAAGATGAAGGATAAAGAAAACGTTTATCTTGTTTTTCAAAAAGAGACACTGACTATGCTTAAGGATTCAGGGCAAAATATCGTCTATCTCGAAGATGAGGGTTCGGCAGAAAAAATGAAAGGCAAGTACATCACCTTTGTTGATACCCCGACATCCATCGAAAGTCTTGACGCACTGTTTGAAAACGTGCTTCCTGAACGCATCTATGCGGTTTTTCATCAGCATACCGATCATTTTTTCGCCACCATTCCGACAAGAGACCACTTTAAATGGTACTATGGCTTCCTGAAGCAAAAAGAAACATTTGACTTAAAAAAGCACGCAGAAGCCCTTGCACGCCACAAAGGATGGTCAAGTGAAACAATCAATTTCATGTCACAGGTGTTTTTTGACTTAGAATTTGCTACAATAGACAATGGCATTATTTCTGTCAATCATCAGCCGCCTAAAAGAGACCTCTCCGAATCTTCTTCGTATTCTGCCAAACTCCGCCAGCTGGAGCTTGAGAATACGCTGCTGTATTCGTCGTACCAGGACTTAAAGAAGTGGTTTGATGATCGGATGAAACAATCGAAGGCGCTTGTCAATGCATGAGGAGGACAAACTTAATATGGATTTAAAGAAATACGTGACAGTTGTTCCGGATTACCCGAAGCCGGGAATCCAGTTTAAAGATATTACAACGTTGATGGACAACGGTGATGCATACCGCTATGCAACAGATCAAATTGTTGACTATGCACGCAAACAAAACGTTGATATAATTGTAGGACCGGAAGCACGCGGATTTATTATCGGATGTCCGGTTGCTTATTCCCTTGGAGTAGGTTTTGCACCAGTCCGCAAAGAAGGAAAGCTTCCGCGCGAAGTAGTCCGTGTTGAATACGGACTTGAGTACGGAAAAGACGTACTGACTATGCACAAGGATGCAATCAAGCCGGGTCAGCGCGTTCTGATCACAGATGATCTGCTTGCTACAGGCGGCACCATCGAAGCTACGATTCAATTGGTTGAGGAGCTTGGCGGAGTTGTTGCAGGGATTGCGTTCCTGATTGAGCTCAGCTATCTTGACGGTCGCAGCAAGCTTGATAAATACGATATCTTAACTTTAATGACGTTTTAATCACATAGAAAAAAGCACTCGGGAATGGGTGCTTTTTCTCTTATTTAACTGCAGGCAAAGTACCGGCCGAAAGCTTGGCACAGAAAAGACGGTCTAACTCTTTACATCTTCTGTGTTTTTCATGATAATAGGTACAATAAAGTTCTCATTGTAAAGGTGATTCCATGGCTAATGAACAAGTACTGACTGCCGAGCAGGTCATAGAAAAGGCAAAGCGCTATTTAACCGGAGAAGACCTCGTCTTTATCCAGAAAGCCTATGATTATGCAGAAGAGGCGCATCGTGAACAATACCGGAAATCGGGTGAACCATATATTATTCATCCAATACAGGTCGCAGGGATACTTGTTGATCTGGACATGGATCCGTCAACAATTGCGGGTGGGTTTTTACATGATGTCGTAGAAGATACAGATGTAACACTTGATGACTTGAAACAAACATTTAATGATGAAGTCGCCATGCTCGTGGATGGGGTGACAAAGCTCGGGAAAATTAAATATAAATCACACGAAGAACAGCAGGCTGAAAATCATCGTAAAATGTTTGTCGCAATGGCACAGGACATTCGTGTGATCTTGATTAAACTCGCCGACCGCCTCCACAACATGCGCACACTGAAGCATCTGCCGCAGGAAAAGCAGCGCAGGATCTCAAATGAAACGCTGGAAATCTTTGCACCGCTCGCTCATCGTCTGGGGATTTCAAAAATTAAGTGGGAGCTTGAAGACACGGCTCTCCGCTACTTGAATCCGCAGCAGTACTACAGAATTGTCAATCTGATGAAGAAAAAGCGTGCAGAGCGCGAGGCCTACTTGGACGAAGTCATTGATGAAGTGAAAAATCGCGTTGGGGAAGTCAACATTAAGGCGGATTTTTCAGGACGTCCAAAACATATTTACAGCATATACCGGAAAATGGCCCTGCAGAATAAGCAGTTTAATGAAATTTATGACTTATTAGCCGTCAGAATTATTGTAAACAGCATAAAAGACTGCTACGCCGTACTCGGAATTATTCATACGTGCTGGAAACCTATGCCTGGGAGATTTAAAGATTATATTGCCATGCCGAAGGCGAATATGTACCAGTCCCTTCATACAACCGTCATCGGTCCTAAAGGAGATCCGCTTGAAGTGCAGATCCGCACGAAGGATATGCACACGATTGCAGAATACGGGATTGCTGCACACTGGGCGTATAAAGAAGGCAAAGAGACAGAAGAGCAGTCAACACTTGAGCAGAAACTAACCTGGTTCCGTGAAATTCTGGAGTTCCAGGATGATACGACGAATGCCGAAGAGTTTATGGAATCCCTCAAAATTGATCTGTTCTCTGACATGGTGTTCATTTTCACGCCAAAAGGCGACGTCATTGAAATGCCTTCAGGCTCAGTGCCGATTGATTTTGCCTATCGTATTCACTCAGAAATAGGCAATAAAACAATCGGGGCAAAAGTGAACGGAAAGATTGTGACCCTTGATTATAAACTCAAAACAGGCGATATTATAGAAATTATGACGTCCAAGCATTCTTATGGCCCAAGCCAGGACTGGCTCAAGCTTGCCCAGACGTCACAGGCTAAAAACAAAATCCGCCAGTTTTTCAAAAAGCAGCGCCGCGAGGAAAACGTTGAAAAGGGAAAAGAAATGGTTGAAAAAGAGATTAAAAATCTCGACTTCGAACTGAAGGACATCCTGACAACGGAGAATCTGAAGCGCGTTTCTGAGAAATTCAATTTCTCAAATGACGAAGATATGTATGCTGCTGTCGGGTACAACGGCATTACTGCAGCCCAGGTTGCCAACAGACTGACGGAAAAGCTCCGTAAAAAGCGGGATATGGAACAGGAAAAAGATATTTCGGAAGTCATTTCAGAAGTTCGTCCGTACCCGTCCAAAAAACGGGACAGCGGAGTAAGGGTGAAAGGAATCGATAACCTTCTGATCAGGCTGTCGAAGTGCTGCAATCCAGTTCCCGGTGACGAAATTGTCGGCTTTATCACGAAGGGCCGGGGAGTTTCCGTTCACAGAGATGATTGTCCGAATGTACACACGGACGAGGCACAGGCCCGTTTAATTCCGGTCGAATGGGAAACGCAGCTTGATGCACGAAAAGAGTACAACGTGGAAATTGAAATTCTCGGGTATGACAGAAGAGGCCTTTTGAACGAGGTGCTTCAGGCTGTCAACGAGACGAAGACAAACATTTCATCTGTTGCTGGGAAATCCGACCGCAACAAAGTGGCGACAATCAATATGGCGATTGCCATCTCCAATATCAGCCACCTTCATAAAGTGGTTGAGAGAATCAAGCAGATCTCAGATATCTATTCTGTAAGAAGAATCATGAACTAGAAAGGGTTCGTTCGGTTTGAAAATTGTTTTACAGCGCGCTAAAGATGCAGAAGTGAAAGTCAAAAATGACACAGTTGGAAAAATTGGACAGGGGTTCATGCTTCTGGTCGGCGTCACGCATGATGATGATGAGCAGGATGCAGATTACCTTGCAGAAAAAGTGGCCAATCTCAGAGTGTTTGAAGATGACGATGATAAGATGAATCTTTCCCTGCTGGACGTTGGCGGCGAGGTCCTGTCGATTTCTCAGTTCACGCTTTACGGTGACTGCAGAAAAGGGAGAAGGCCGAACTTTATGGCTGCAGCAAAACCCGATCACGCACAGCCGCTCTATGATTATTTCAACCAGAAGCTGCGTGATAAGGGCATCAGCGTTCAAACCGGAGAGTTTGGCGCCATGATGGACGTGACATTTACAAACGTCGGTCCGGTTACGCTGATATTAGAATCAAAAAGCTGAATGCCGGGGGAGACCCGGCATTTTTTTTGCTTATAAAAGCCAAAACACCACCCAGGCGTCCTGGATGGTGTTTTGCTGTTATTTGAAGTACTGGGCCAATCCGTAATAGATGCCCTGTGCAACCCGTTCCTGGTAGGAGCCTGAGCTGACGGTGAGTTCTTCAGCGCTGTTGCTCACATAGCCAAGTTCAAGCAGGACTGCCGGCTGTCTGTTTTCACGGATGACGTGATAGTCTCCGAATTTGGTGCCGCGGTCTTTAAGCCTAGCCTGCTTCAGCAGTTCATCATGAACGGGAGAGGCAAGGGGCTTGTCTTTTGATGAGCTGTAATAATAAGTTGTCATTCCGTGTACGCTCCGGTTTTCGATGCTGTCAAAGTGAAGGCTGATAAATGCATCTGCATCCCGGTAGTGAGCGGTGCTGACCCGAGAGCTGAGGCTGATGTAGCTGTCGCTGCTGCGTGTCAGATGAACATCGGCACCTGATGCTTTCAGTTTGTCGTACACAAGTTTTGCAGTAGACATGGTCAAATCTTTCTCAAGGGTACCCCTCGTTCCGATGGCCCCGCCATCACGTCCGCCGTGACCAGGGTCAAGAACGACCGTTTTGTTTTTCAAATAAGACGTCACATCTCCGCCGGGCCTTGATACGGAGCTGCCTGATGAAGACACAACCCAGCCTGCTACATATCCTGTTGTGCTGCCGGAAAGCTGGATTTTATACCAGTCTCCAACTTTACTGACAACAGAAAATTGCTCGCCTGCATTGGCCCGTCTAACAATCTTTTCATTTGTGGACGGTCCTTTGCGGATATTCGTGCCGTTTTGCAGAATGCTGACTTTTGATGTGCCGCTTTTGTTCTCTTCTGTTTTTCCCTTTGATGAAAGGGAAACATAGGAACTTGAAACCCATCCTTTTTTGCTGCCTGAATACTGAATATGAAGCCAGCTGTTTGCTGATTCAAGAATGGTGACCTGTGTGTTTTTGGCAACAGACCCGATGACTTTTCCGTTCAGGCTGCCGCTGCTTCTGACATTCAGGGAGCTTGCCGTGACTTTTCCTGTCTGTCCGGTTTTTTGTGTCTGTTTTTCGGTTTCAGTTGAAATGAAATCGCTATGTACCCATCCTCTTTGGCCGTTATAACGGATCTCCAGCCACTCGCCATCGGTTCCCGTAATCGAAACAGAAGCATGTTTCTTCAGGCTTCCAATGGTTGAAGCCGAGGTGGATGGCTTATTCCGCACATTCAGTGAGGTTGCCTTTACCTTTCCTGTTTTCGTACCGGATGAAGATGGGGGAGCTGTCTGTGTTTTCTTGCTGATGGTGACAAACTGGCTTGAAACCCAGCCTCGCTGACCACCAAAGGAAATTTCGACCCAATTGGCGTTTTGCTGCACGAATGATGCTTTTTTTCCTTTGTCGAAGGTGCCGGTCACTTGAAAGCTTGTTCCGGGACCGCTTCTGATTCTGAGATCCTCAGCATTCGACATGACCGTGCCGTCTGAATTGCTTTCTTTTGAAGCTGCGGATTTATTTTGAAGGGTAACAAGCCAAGAGGCAACCCATCCTTTGTTTCCGCCTGATAATTGCAGTTCATACCAGCCTTTGCTCTCGTCCGTAATGCTGTAGACAGCCCCTTTTTTTACACTTGCGATGACCGGATAGCTTAAACCCGGACCGTTTCGGATATTAAGGCCGTCCGCTGCGATTACAGCTTTTTGCGTTTCAGCTGACGCAGTTCCCGGCATCATTTGCAGCTGGCTTAAAAGCAGCAGTGCACAAATGACGGGATATAGAATTTTTCGAAACAATGACCGGTCCTCCTTTTTTTGATTAACCTTTTAAAGATTCTTTTATTATATCGGATATCCCTTGTGACATTTGATATATTTTTTCGCTAAACAGGAAAGACTAGAGAAAAGACAGTTGCTGTAAAGGAGAAAAAAATGAGGCACAGTGATAAAAGCGAAGGATCGCATTATAATAATCATGATATATTCGGAGTGAATTCACGGGAACTGACGAAGGATCAGCATTCTAACCTGTATGAACTCGCTGGAGAGTACGGTCTGAACGCAAAAGAAGCAAAGAAATTGAAAAAACGGGTAAATCGCTCTTGACACAAGTTGCGGAACATTCGTATGATAGTATATAAATCTTAACTGGAATTACATAATCAGAACCGATGACGGAGAAGAGTAATCAGGATGACACATGACCAGAGAAGGAAAGCCTTGGCTGTAAGCTTTCCCATGATGACTTGATGAAGAGAACACTCTCTAGGTTTCCCTCTGAACGGCCTTGCATCTAGTAGGAGGAGAACGTGACAGGCGTTAACTGTCTTTGAGCGGGAGCAGTCTTTTTTGCTTCAACTAGGGTGGCACCACGGGATACAAACTCTCGTCCCTACATTTTTATGTAGGGGCGGGAGTTTTTTTATTTTTTGAAAAAATCGGAGGAATCTAACATGGCATTTCAAATACCGAGAGGCACGCAGGATATTCTGCCTGGAGAAGTTGAACGCTGGCAGTATATTGAAAATACAGCACGTGAAATATGCAAATTGTATCAATACAAGGAAATCCGCACACCCGTTTTTGAACACACTGAGCTGTTCCAGAGGGGAGTAGGCGAATCAACGGACATCGTTCAAAAGGAAATGTACACGTTCCAGGACCGTAAAGGAAGAAATATTACGCTTCGTCCTGAAGGAACGGCTTCAACAGTCCGCGCATTCGTTGAGAAAAAACTGTACGCACAGCCTGCACAGCCGACAAAGCTGTATTACATTGGACCGATGTTCAGATACGAACGTCCTCAGACCGGCCGTTTCCGCCAGTTTGTGCAATTCGGGGTGGAAGCTCTCGGAAGCAGCAATCCAGCTATGGATGCAGAAGTCATTTCCCTTGCAATGGAGCTTTACCGCGCTGTTGGACTGAAGAAACTGAAGCTGATCATTAACAGCCTTGGAGATGCTGACAGCAGAAAAGCTCACAAGGAAGCATTAATTGCGCACTTCGAGCCTAGAATCGGGGAGTTCTGCTCAGACTGCCAAAAAAGACTGACGCAAAATCCGCTTCGCATTCTTGACTGCAAAACAGACCGTGATCATGAATTGATGAAAACTGCTCCCTCCATTATGGATTATCTGAACGATGAGTCCCGCGCTTATTTTGAAAAGGTTCAGGCATACTTAACAGACCTTGGAATCGATTTTACAGTCGATCCGAATCTTGTGCGCGGTCTTGATTATTATAATCACACTGCGTTTGAAATCATGAGCGATGCAGAAGGGTTCGGCGCTATTACGACCCTTTGCGGCGGCGGAAGATACAACGGCCTCGTCCAGGAAATCGGCGGACCGGAAACGCCCGGCATCGGCTTTGCTCTAAGCATTGAACGCCTGCTCGCAGCTCTTGATGCAGAAGGCGTGGAACTGCCTGTAGACCAGTCGATTGACTGCTTTGTCGTGACGCTTGGCGACAAGCCGAAAGACCGTTCTGTATCTCTTGTATATGAGCTGCGCAAAGCGGGGCTGACAGCTGAGAAGGATTATGATGATAAAAAAATGAAGGCTCAATTTAAAGCGGCAGACCGTTTTAACGCAAGATACGTAGCCGTGCTTGGCGAAGATGAGCTTGAAAAGAACATGATTTCTGTTAAAAACATGGAATCAGGCGAACAGAAAGAAATTTCCCTGCATGACCTTGCAGCGTATATAAAAGGATAGTCAAAAGGAGAGAGAAATGATGTTTGGACGAACATATTATTGCGGCGAAGTAACAGAAGCAGCAATCGGAGAAAAAGTAACACTAAAAGGCTGGGTGCAAAAACGCCGCGACCTTGGCGGCCTGATCTTTATTGATCTGAGAGACAGAACGGGCATCGTGCAGATTGTCGTGAATCCTGAAGTTTCAGAGGAAGCGCTGAAAATTGCAGAAAAAGCCCGCAGCGAATACGTCCTCGACATCGAAGGAACAGTCGCAGCGCGTTCTGAAGGAACGGTTAATCCAAACATTGCAACTGGCAAAATCGAAATCATGGTAGAGAAAGCTGAAATCATCAATGCAGCAAAAAACCCGCCTTTCCTGATTGAAGATAAGTCTGAAGAGGTTTCAGAGGATGTGCGGTTAAAATACCGCTATCTGGACCTTAGAAGACCGGCCCTGCTGGATACGTTTAAAATGCGCCACAATGTGTCCAAGTCAATCCGCAATTTCCTGGACGAGAACGGATTCCTTGACGTTGAAACACCGATTCTGACTAAAAGCACGCCTGAAGGAGCGCGCGACTATCTTGTGCCGAGCCGTGTACATGAAGGAGAGTTTTACGCTCTTCCACAGTCACCGCAGATTTTCAAACAGCTGTTGATGGTTTCAGGCTTCGACCGTTATTATCAGATTGCCCGCTGCTTCCGCGATGAAGACCTGCGTGCAGACCGCCAGCCTGAATTCACTCAGGTGGATATTGAAATGTCCTTTATGAGCCAGGACGAAATCATGGGACTGATGGAAAAAATGATGTCCCGCATCATGAAAGAAACAAAAGGTGTGGAGCTTGCCCTTCCGCTTCCGCGCATGACGTATGACGAAGCGATGGGACGCTATGGTTCGGACAAACCGGATACACGCTTCGGCCTTGAACTCGTAAATGTTTCTGAGCTTGTAAAAGACAGCGGCTTTAAAGTGTTCAGCGGCGCTGTCGGGAACGGCGGAGAAGTGAAGGCCATCAATGTAAAAGGCGCGGCCGCAACTTATTCCCGCAAAGACATTGATGCTTTAACAGAGTTTGTTTCCCAGTACGGAGCAAAAGGACTTGCATGGCTGAAAGCAGAAGAACAGGAGCTGAAAGGCCCGATTTCAAAATTCTTCGGTGAAGAAGAGCAGGCTGCATTAAGAACGGTCACCGAAGCAGAAGCCGGAGATTTGCTGCTGTTTGTTGCAGACAAGAAATCAGTTGTGGCAGATGCCCTTGGCGCCCTTCGCCTCAAACTTGGGAAAGAGCTTGGCATGATTGATGAGAGCAAATTCAACTTCCTGTGGGTCATTGACTGGCCGCTGCTTGAGTACGACGAGGAAGCACAGCGCTATTTCGCAGCCCATCATCCGTTCACAATGCCTGCACGCGAGGACCTGGAGCTGTTTGAAACCAATCCGGCAGCAATGAAAGCACAGGCTTATGACCTCGTACTTAACGGTTATGAGCTTGGCGGAGGAAGCATCCGTATTTTTGAAAGAGATGTTCAGCAGAAAATGTTCAAAATGCTCGGCTTCTCAGAAGAGGAAGCGACGGAGCAGTTCGGATTCCTGCTTGAAGCGTTTGAATACGGAACGCCTCCGCACGGCGGAATCGCTCTTGGTCTTGACCGTCTCGTCATGCTGCTTGCAGGCAGAACGAACCTTCGCGACACGATTGCATTCCCTAAAACAGCAAGCGCAAGCGACCTTCTCACACATGCGCCAAGCGAGGTCAGCACAGCCCAGCTGAACGACCTTAACCTTGACCTTAAGCTTAAAAAGGGTGAATAATGCCTACTTGGAATTGCTTGAAAAGACCGTTCCAATGTGGTAATCTTTTTACAAGATAAAAAGAAGTCCTGATGTGTACGTCGTACACTTAGTTTTGATCCAACATTACTTGATCCGGGAGTTCAAGTTTCCATTGCGGTGTAAATGCCTCATCATTCGATCAGAGGACTTATCATCCGTGGAACAGGACACCCACCTGCTGTGAGCGGGTTCAAAACCAAGATAGCCGCGACGGCACAATTGGGACTTCTGCCGAATAGAACGTACAGCCTTCATGAGCATTTGCTTGTGGAGGCTTTTTGTTTTTAGTATCTGCTTGAAGTGTTTTAACTTTTAAAGCTGTAATGTATGCACCTGCACACAGGAGGAGAGTCGCAAAGGGGACGAGATATGACCCTTCACGCCGGAGTGGAGGTCCTGAAGGTCGCAATAGGACGGGGAAATGACCCTTCACGCCGGAGTGGAAGTCCTGAAGGTCACAAATGGGGCGAGATATGACCCTCCACGCCGCATGAAGTCTCTCAATCCACTGTTTGATACCGACCGTTTAAGAATTCCCTCTTGTTTTTCAGCGAAAGTATGATATATTCATTTTCAGGAAAAATACTGACATGGATTCTATAAATGGAGTTGAGAGGATTGCTGAATCAATTTTCACGCAATGAACTTGCGATTGGAAAAGAAGGTATTGAAATTTTAAAAAACAGCACGGTTGCAGTTCTTGGAATCGGCGGAGTCGGATCGTTTTCGGCAGAGGCTCTTGCACGTTCCGGAGTGGGACGGATTGTGCTTGTTGATAAAGATGATGTGGATATCACAAATGTAAACCGCCAGATTCATGCGCTTGTGTCGACTGTAGGGAAGCCAAAAGCGGATCTGATGCGAGACAGAATTAAAGAAATCAATCCCGATTGTGACGTCATCGCACTGAAGATGTTCTATACGGAAGAAACGTATGAAGAGTTTTTCAGCTACGGGCTTGATTATGTGATTGATGCTTCTGATACGATTTCGTATAAGATCCATCTGATGAAAGAGTGTCTGAGAAGAGAGATTCCGATCATCTCAAGCATGGGCGCCGCCAATAAAACCGATCCGACGAGATTTAAGATTGAAGACATTTCAAAAACCCACACAGACCCGATTGCGAAGGTCATCCGCACCCGTCTCCGCAAAGAAGGCATCCGAAAAGGGATTAAAGTGGTGTTTTCTGATGAAAGTCCGATTGTGATCCGCGAAGATGTCCGGGTAAAGGTAGGGAATGACGCTGCGCAAATCCGCAAGGCTAAAATGCCGCCTTCATCCAATGCATGGGTACCTTCCGTTGCAGGGCTGATCATGGGCGGTCACGTTATCATGGATCTTCTGAAAGATATTAAAATTACACGGGTAAACGGTTAATAGTTAAAAAAGAAAGCAGGCAGGAAAACGGACGTTTTCCTGCCTGCTTATTTTTATTCTGCATTAGTTCCTCATCAGCTTTTCATAAATCTGGGCAAGAGACAGCTCAAATTTCCCTGTCTGTTTTGGCTCGTAGTATTTTTTCTTTTTTAAGGAGTCGGGGAGGTACTGCTGTTTGACCCACCCGTTTTCATAGTCATGCGGATATTTGTAGTCGATGCCCCGGCCCAGTTTGCCTGCACCTTTGTAATGGGCATCTTTTAAGTGATCAGGCACTTCTCCGCTTTTGCCTGAACGGATATCGGCAAGGGCTGCATCGAGTGCTTTGTAGGCCGAGTTTGATTTTGGCGAGAGGCACAGTTCGATCACTGCATTTGCAAGAGGTATTCTTGCTTCAGGCAGGCCAAGGCGTTCTGTTGCTTCAATGGCGGCAAGTGTTCTTGCTCCTGCCTGCGGGCTTGCAAGGCCGATATCTTCATAGGCGATGACGAGCAGTCTTCGGTTAATGCTGATCAGGTCCCCTGCTTCAATCAGTCTTCCGAGATAATGAAGAGCTGCATTCACATCAGACCCTCTGATCGATTTTTGAAAAGCAGAGAGCACGTCGTAGTGGGCATCTCCGTCCTTGTCATGCACAAAGCTTTTTTTCTGAAGGCACTCCTCAGCGGTTTTCAGATCAATGCGGATGATGCCCTCATCATCCGGTTCAGATGAAATGACGGCAAGTTCAAGTGCATTCAATGCCGATCTTACATCGCCTGCACAGCTTGAGGCGAAATGATCGAGCGCGTCGTCTGCCACTTCTGCCCTGTACTTAGCAAGCCCCTTTTTGTCGTCCGACAGGGCTCTGATCAGAGCTTTTTTAATGTCGTCCGCTTCAAGCGGCTTCAGCTCAAAGATCTGGCATCTGCTTCTGATTGCAGGATTAATGGCGTGATAAGGGTTGCTCGTGGTTGCTCCGATTAAAATGATTTTTCCGTCCTCAAGATAAGGAAGGAGAAAATCCTGTTTGGCTTTATCGAGGCGGTGAACCTCGTCAAGAATCAAAATGACTTTGCCCGACATCTTGGCTTCTTCTGCAACGATTTCCATGTCTTTTTTATTATTTACAACAGCATTCAGTTTTCTGAAAGCTGTATTGGTGCTTCCTGCTATGGCTGTGGCTATGGACGTTTTGCCGATTCCGGGCGGTCCGTACAAAATCATGGAGCTGAGGTGCCGTGCTTTAACCATCCGCTCGATCATTTTGCCTTTGCCGACCAGGTGCTCCTGTCCGATGATTTCATCAATTGATTCCGGCCTCATTCTGAATGCCAGTGGTTTCATTTCCATCACTCCCGGGTGGTTCAAGCTCTTTCATTCCAGTATACCAATTTGTCTTCCCAAATGCTTAATAAGTCAATTTGAATGCTCGGGTAATAGGAAATATGCTATAATGGCTTAGGTTCATTTTAATGAAAACGGTGTTGACTGAAAGGCGGCGTTGGAACGTATGCGTCCAGGGAAATCACTTGCTGAGCTGAGAGTGAGATGGAGTATTTATTTTACCGGACTCCTCATCATGGCTTTCGGCATTGTGCTGACCATTAAAGCAGACCTCGGCACATCGCCGTGGGATGTTCTTCATATAGGATTGTATTATCAGCTTGGTTTAACGATCGGATCTTGGGCAATTATTGTAGGAGGAGGCATTCTTCTCCTGTCATCCATTTTTACAAAGAAGATGCCGCAGGCCGGTGCGTTTGTAAATATGCTTACAGTTGGCCTTTTTATCGATTTATATATGATGATTCCGTTTTTGCAGACGCCTCCCGGCTATGCTGGGAAAATCGGAATGCTGCTTCTTGGCATTCTGGTCATGGGGTATGGCATCGGGTTATATATATCAGCAGGTTGCGGGGCGGGGCCGCGTGATACACTCATGCTTGCCCTTGTTGAAAAAACGGGAATGAAGGTATCAAGGATCAGAAGCAGCATTGAAGTGATTGTTTTGCTTATAGGCTGGTCACTTGGGGGCCCTGTCTTTTTCGGCACAATCGTCTGTACGCTGTCAATCGGCTATATTATCGGCTTTACTCTGCCATATTGCCAGAAGGCAACCGATGCCCTGCTTTTGAGAACAGAAGAAAAAAGACAAAGGGTTCAACAAGTCAGTTAGATAAATAGGGGTGGAAGAATGAAGATTTCAACGAAAGGCCGCTACGGTCTTACTATTATGATTGAGCTTGCGAAAAAACACGGCGAAGGGCCGACATCATTAAAGAGCATTGCCCAGACGCATGACCTGTCTGAGCACTATCTTGAGCAGCTGATTGCACCACTGCGCAATGCGGGACTGGTTAAAAGCATCCGCGGAGCCTACGGGGGATACGTGCTCGGCAATGAACCGGCAGCTATTACGTCAGGGGATATTATCCGCGTGCTTGAAGGGCCTATAAGCCCCGTTGAAGTTCTGGAAGATGAAGAACCTGCCAAGCGTCATCTGTGGGTCAGGATACGAGATGCCGTCAAAGATGTACTGGACAGCACAACACTTGAAGATCTTGCAAATTATACGGATGATGAGCAGGAATCTTACATGTTTTATATTTAAAAGGTGGGTTTACTGTGGATAGAATTTATTTGGATCATGCTGCAACATCACCCATGCATCCCGCTGTGATTGAGCAAATGATTCCGCATATGCAGAATGTATTTGGAAATCCTTCAAGCATCCACGGGTTCGGGCGTGAAAGCAGAAGGGTGCTTGATGAGGCGAGAACTGCTATTGCGGCAAGTCTTCATGCCAGACCGAAGGAAATTATTTTCACAAGCGGCGGCACGGAAGCCGATAATATGGCAATTCTCGGTGCTGCATCAGCTTACCGGCATAAAGGGAATCATATTATTACGACTCAGGCTGAGCACCATGCCGTTTTAAATACATGCAAGCATCTGGAAAAACAGGGGTTTGAGGTTACCTATCTCTCTGTTGACACAGGCGGCAGCATATCCATCAAAGAATTGAAAAAAGCACTGAAGCCTGAAACGATTCTTGTGACGATCATGTACGGAAACAATGAGACAGGATCGGTTCAGCCGGTCCAGGAGATTGGAGCGATCCTAAGGAACCATCCTGCTCTTTTTCATACGGATGCCGTTCAGGCTTACGGTCTTCTTGACATCAATGTGAAAGAGAGCGGAATTGATATGCTCTCTGCCTCCGGCCACAAAATCAACGGCCCGAAAGGCACGGGATTCCTGTACCTGAGGGAAGGAATATCCCTTAAACAGCAGTCTTACGGCGGTGAACAGGAACTGAAAAGACGCGCCGGAACAGAAAATGTTCCAGGCATTTATGGATTAAAGGCGGCAGCTGAGCTTGCTCTGAAAACGAAAGAGGAGAAAGCTGCTCAATATAGAGAGTTTAAACTGAAATTAATGGAAGTACTGAAGGAAGAAGAGGTTTCGTTTGAAGTGAACGGAACGCTTGAAGAGAGTCTTCCTCATGTGCTGAACCTTTATTTCCCGGGAACAAATGTAGAGGCAATGCTTGTAAACATGGATCTTGCTGGTATCGCCGTTTCCAGCGGCTCTGCCTGCACAGCAGGTTCCATTGAACCCTCGCATGTGCTGACAGCGATGTACGGCAATCACGAGCGGACAAAAGCATCCATAAGGTTCAGCTTCGGTTACGGCAATACACTTGAACAGATTGAAAAAACAGCACGCGAAACAGCCCGCATTGTAAAGCGGCTTACAGCTTAGAAGGAACTATGGAGGTGGAAAAGATGCAAAAATCACCTAAAGACACTCGTGTCGTTGTCGGGATGTCAGGCGGAGTCGATTCCTCCGTTGCGGCACTGCTTTTAAAACAGCAGGGATACGATGTGATCGGCATCTTTATGAAAAACTGGGATGATACGGATGAAAACGGCGTCTGCACGGCAACTGAAGACTATGATGATGTCATTCAGGTCTGCAATCAGATCGGCATTCCGTATTATGCCGTCAATTTTGAAAAGCAATATTGGGACAAAGTATTTACTTATTTCCTGGATGAATACAAAGCGGGAAGAACGCCAAATCCCGATGTCATGTGCAACAAGGAAATCAAATTCAAGGCGTTTCTTGAGCATGCAATCTCACTTGGAGCAGATTATCTTGCAACAGGACACTACGCGCAGGTTGAATTCCGGGACGGCGAATATAAAATGCTGAGAGGCGAAGATGCTAATAAAGATCAAACGTATTTCCTCAATCAGCTCACGCAGGATCAGCTCTCCAAAGTAATGTTCCCGATTGGAAATATTCCAAAATCAAAAGTCCGCGAGATTGCAAAAGAAGCGGGCCTTGCGACAGCGTCCAAAAAAGACAGCACAGGAATCTGCTTTATCGGGGAACGGAACTTCAAGGAATTCCTGAGCGGATATCTTCCTGCACAGCCAGGCCTGATGCAGACTCTTTCAGGAGAGGTAAAAGGCAAGCATGACGGACTTATGTATTATACAATCGGCCAGCGCCACGGCCTTGGCATCGGCGGAAGCGGAGATCCGTGGTTTGTCATCGGCAAAGATCTTGAAAAAAATGTTCTTTACGTTGATCAGGGCTTTGACAATGATCTGCTTTATTCTGATTCTCTGACTGCCACAAGCATCAGCTGGGTGTCAGGAAAGATGCCTGAGGGCACGGTCACATGCACGGCTAAATTCAGATACCGTCAGGAAGATCATGCCGTTCAGGTTAAGATGACGGATGCTGAAACAGCACAGGTTATCTTCGATAAGCCGGTAAGAGCCATTACACCTGGACAGGCGGTTGTTTTCTATAACGGAGACGAGTGTCTTGGCGGCGGAACCATTGACGAAGTGTTTAAAAAAGATGATAAAATTTGGTATGTCGGATAACGAAGACTTATGTAAACCTCAACAGCAACGGTTGAGGTTTTTCTTTTAAAGAGAAAGGAAGTGCCAAAGATGAGCGATAAAAACAAAATGGGCATTGAAGCGATGCAAAAAGGCGATTTCGAAAAGGCGGCAGGATTTTTTTCGGAAGCCATTGAAGAAAATCCGAATGATGCAGTTTGCTATGTGAATTTCGGAAACCTGCTTGCAGCTGTGGGAGAACCTGAAAAAGCGATTTCGTTTTTTGAAAAAGCCATTGGGCTTGATGAAGAGGCAACTACGGCTTATTACGGAGCAGGAAGTGTATATTACGATCAGGAACGCTATGAGCAGGCGAAAAACATGTTCGTAAAAGCGATACAAAAAGGGATGGACAACTCAGATGTCTATTTCATGCTGGGGATGAGCTATGTGGTGACGGAACAGCCGTTGCCGGCGCTTCCTTATTTGCAGAGAGCGGCAGAATTAAATGAAGAAGATACAGAAGCGCGTTTTCAGTATGCTCTTTGTCTTGCCCAGCAGGATGCGCTTGATGAAGCAATTAAGCAATTTGGCATTGTGGCTGAGAAGGACCCCCAACATGCTGATGCTTTTTACAATCTAGGCGTTGGATATGCATTTAAGGAAAAACCTGAAAAAGCGCTCCAAATGCTTGAGCGCGCGCTTGAGATTCAGCCCGGTCACGCGATGGCTGCCAATCTGAAACAATTATTGCAAGAGATGTAGCGGGGAGGAGATCTTGTGCAGCAACAGGCGGATCTGTTTCAGGAACAGGAACGGTTTCTAAAAGGGAAAATCATCACGGTTATTTTTCAGAATGAGCAGAATCATTACACCGTCCTGAAGACGGAGGTTCTTGAAACGAGCGAAAATATTGATCAAAAAGAGATGACCGTGACAGGCTATTTTCCGCTTCTGCATGAAGATGAGACATACACCTTCTTCGGGGTGGTCACGCAGCATCCAAAATTCGGACAGCAGTTTCAGGCAGAGCACTACAGAAAAGAGATACCTAAAACGAGAGACGGGGTCATCCAGTATCTCTCAAGTGATCTTTTTAAAGGTATAGGGAGAAAAACGGCCGAAGCCATCGTAGACGAGCTTGGAGAAGGAGCCATTTCAAAAATGATGGAGGATCCATCCCTTCTTGATAAGGTCCCGAAACTTGGCAAAGACAAGGCGAAACTGCTGCTCGATCAGCTGAAGGAGCACCAGGGACTTGAACAGGCCATGATTATCCTGAACCAGCTCGGATTTGGCCCGCAATTGTCCATGAAAATTTATCAGGCCTATCAGGACAGAACGGTACAGGTCATCCAGGAAAACCCGTTTCAGCTCGTAAAGGATATAGAAGGCATCGGTTTTGTGCGGGCAGATGAACTTGGGGGCCGCATGGGGCTTGGGGGAAATCATCCCGAGCGAATCAAAGCAGCCTGCTTTTACACGATCGAACACCTTTGCCTTCAAGAAGGCCATACATATGTTTCAACTGAACAGCTTATTGTAAAAGCAATGGATCTCCTGAATCAGTCCAGTGACATGAGAGTGATTGAAACGGATATTTCAGAACAGATTATTAAGCTTGCAGAAGACAGAGGCATTATCATCGAAGAGGACAGAACGTACTTGCCTTCGCTCTATTTTGCGGAGCAGGGGCTTGTGAAGAGCATTCAGCGGGTTCTTCTGCAAACGGAGTATGACAGCCTTTTTCCCGAGTCAGAGTTTCTCCTGTCACTTGGAAACCTCGAGGAACGGATGAACGTTCAGTATGCTTCCAGTCAAAAAGAGGCGATTCAGACAGCTCTGATGTCGCCGATGCTGCTTCTTACAGGAGGACCGGGAACAGGAAAAACGACCGTGATTAAGGGGATTGTCGAGCTGTATGCCGATCTGCACGGGTGTTCTCTTGACCCAAAGGACTATAAAAAAGAAGAGCCTTTTCCCATTTCATTGGTGGCGCCTACCGGACGTGCTGCAAAGCGGATGACAGAAGCGACGGGACTTCCTGCCGTCACGATTCACAGGCTGCTTAAATGGAACGGGGCAGAAGGCTTTGACCACGGCGAGGACAACCCGATTGGGGCCAAGCTTCTGATTGTAGATGAAATGTCCATGGTGGATACCTGGATTGCCCATCAGCTTTTTAAAGCCCTGCCTGAACAGATTCAGGTGATTATGGTTGGTGATGAAGATCAGCTGCCTTCTGTTGGACCCGGCCAGGTTTTGCGGGATCTTCTTGAGTCGGATGCCGTTCCAGTCGTGCGCCTGACGGATATTTACAGACAGGCAGAGGGGTCGTCCATCATTGAGCTTGCCCATGATATCAAAAAAGGGAGGCTGCCAGAAAACCTTGCCTCCCCGACGAAAGACCGTTCCTTTATCAGGTGCAGCGGAACGCAGGTAAAGGAAGTGGTGGAAAAAGTTATTGCCAATGCTATAAAAAAAGGGTATACCGCACGCGATGTGCAGGTTCTTGCTCCTATGTACAGAGGTCCTGCAGGCATAGACCAGCTGAACGTGATGCTGCAGGAACTGTTCAATCCCAAATCATCCGGCAAACGGGAAATGAAATTCGGAGAAACGGTGTACCGGTCGGGCGATAAAGTGCTTCAGCTTGTCAATCAGCCTGAAAGCAATGTGTACAACGGGGATATCGGGGAGATTGTATCCATCTTTTATGCAAAGGAAAACACGGAAAAAGAAGATATGATCGTCATTTCATTCGACGGAAATGAAGTGACTTATACAAAATCAGACTTTACTCAGTTTACGCATGCGTTCTGCTGCTCCATCCATAAATCCCAGGGCAGCGAATTTCCCATTGTGGTTGTGCCGGTTGTCAAAAGCTATTACCGGATGCTCAGGCGCAACCTTATTTATACAGCCATTACCCGGAGCAAGCAGTTTCTGATCCTCTGCGGCGAGCAGGATGCGCTTCTTCGGGGAATTGAAAACCGCGATCATCTTAGCCGGCAGACGTCTCTTCGCATGAAGCTGTCGCAAAAGCAGGAAGAAAAACAGGAGCTCGAATCAGAGCTTCCATTCGGCGGGGCAGATGCCATGATCGGAATGGAAGGCATTACCCCGTATGACTTTATGGAAGACAGCAGAATCTAAGAGTGTTCGGAAAGGGGGAGTTTCTCCTGCGGACATTCACAGAGCTCAGAGGCCTTCCTGTAGTCGATCTGGAAGACGGGTATATAGCAGGGTATGTATGTGATGCATGCCTTGATAAAAACGGCCGTTTCACCGGACTTTTGCTGCATGAAAAAGGCTTTTTTAAAAAAGGGCGCATCGTACCGAGTGAATCGATTTGCACCATCGGCAAGGACGGAATCATGATGAAAGGAAGAAGCACGCTGAAATCGCTGTCTGAATTCAGAGAAGCTTATTTCCTAACATCACGCCGCCGAATCCAATACAAAGAGGTTTTTTCTGCAGAGGGCGAGAAGCTTGGTCTTCTCGCAGATGTATATTTTTCTGAACATTTGGGCACCATTGTAGCATATGAACTGACGGACGGATTCTTTGCAGACATGATGGAGGGAAAGAAGAAACTTGATCCTCCAGGGACTTTAACGATCAGCAAAGATGCAATCGTCATGGATTTTATTCATTAGCGAGGTGCACCAAATTGTTGAAATGCCCGAATTGCAAAAGCAAAGATATAGGCAAAATCGGCGTAAACCAGTATTACTGCTGGGGATGCTTCATAGAGCTGTCTGTATCAAAAGGACAGATTTTCACCCACCAGGTGGAAGAGGACGGTTCCTTAAGTTCTCTTGATGATCTTTTCTCAGATGATGACCGAACAATCAGCATGTAAACGCAGCAAGGGGGAAATGAGTATGAACCGGCGAATGACCTCAATGCTTTCAGATTTACTTGGACGTGTTTCCGTTTCAAAGCGGGACATGAAAAAAATGAAAAAACGCATCAAGAAACTATTCTGATGCGCGCATGATGAAAAGCAGTCAGGGCTCCTGGCTGCTTTTTCCTTTGAATAAAGGGCATGCATAACTATAAAAAGAAGCAGCGGGAATATGGGGTACCAAAAAGGGAAAATGCTGCCCTATAAAAAGGAGCCCTGGAAAGATGGGGAACCAAAAAGGAAAAATGCTGCCCTATAAAAAGAAGCCCTGGAAATATGGGGTACCAAAAAGGGAAAATGCTGCCCTATAAAAAGGAGCGGTGGAAATATGGGGTACCAAAAAGGAAAAATGCTGCCCTATAAAAAGAAGCAGAGGAAATATAGGGAACCAAAAAGGAAAAATGCTGCCCTATAAAAAGGAGCGGCGGAAATATGGGGTACCAAAAAGGAAAAATGCTGCCCTATAAAAAGAAGCAGAGGAAATATAGGGAACCAAAAAGGAAAAATGCTGCCCTATAAAAAGGAGCGGCGGAAATATGGGGTACCAAAAAGGAAAAATGCTGCCCTATAAAAAGAAGCAGAGGAAATATAGGGAACCAAAAAGGAAAAATGCTGCCCTATAAAAAGGAGCCCTGGAAATATGGGGTACCAAAAAGGGAAAATGCTGCCCTATAAAAAGGAGCCCTGGAAATATGGGGTACCAAAAAGGAAAAATGCTGCCCTATAAAAAGGAGCTTAGTAAGTATAGGATATCCATTGGAGCGAAAGGGTACGGGTATACGAAACAACCTTAATAATAATGAGCAGGCGTATTCTTTCCCACACATGAATAATTCCCCCCTCCATCACCAAACTAAAGACGAGGAGGGGATGCAACTTGAGAGAACGATATGTGAAATGGCTGTTTAGAATCGCGATATTCCTTCTGATCCTGCTTTCTGTTTTTCTTTTATTAAAGCTGAGAGTCTTATGGGATCCTTTTTTTATGATGTTCAAGGCCGTTCTGATCCCTTTTTTAATTGCAGGCTTTATTACATACTTGCTCCATCCGGTCATTGAAAAACTCCACTCTACAGGGGTGCCCCGGACACTTTCCATCTTGATTATCTACACCCTTTTCTTTGGAGGGGTGGGCTACGGCCTCTATAAAGGCATTCCGGTGATGATCATTCAGCTGAAGGATTTATCGGCCAGTTTTCCTGTGCTTGAGCAAAAATACCAGGGCTGGCTGGAAATGGTTCACACCCAGACCGACCGGTTCCCTGATGAAATTCACACGCGGATTGAAGATGGATTCCAGAATATTGAAGCGTGGTTTTCTTACTGGATTGATAAAATTCTGAGCAGTCTCGGCAAGGCTGTTGATTACATTCTGGTTTTCGCACTGATTCCCTTTTTGGTATTTTATATGCTGAAGGATTATGAACAGCTGAAAAAAGCAGCCTGGTATTTGACTCCAAAAAGGTGGAGAGCGGAGGCTTCTGTATTTGTCAGAGATGTGGATCAGTCGCTTGGCAGCTATATAAGAGGTCAGCTGCTCGTCTGTGTGATTATTGGACTTCTTGCGTTTGTTTCTCTTTGGTTTTTTGATATTAAGTATCCGCTCGTTATCGGAATTCTGATTGGGGTTACGAACGTTATCCCGTATTTCGGGCCTGTCATCGGAGCGATTCCGGCTGTCATCATTGCAGCATCCATGTCACTAAATACGGTCTTGATTGTTGCTGCCATTATTTTCACGCTGCAGTTTATTGAAGGGAACATTCTCGGTCCGCTGATCGTCGGGAGAAGTCTTCACATGCATCCGATTGTGATTATGCTTGCTTTGCTTGCGGGTGGTGAAATAGCCGGTATCATTGGACTGATTTTGGCTGTTCCTGTGCTTGCAGTGCTGAAAGTCACACTCATGCATCTCACGCAGCTGAGAAGACAGCATTGACAATGGGTTGGCGTTAAACTATAATTCAGCGTATAAAGCGCAAATAGGAAAACGATGAAGGAACGAGTATGTTTCAGACCATCTGATAAGAGAGGGGCTTGTACGCTGAGAGAGCTCTGAGGTGAAGGGAAACAGAAGGCTATTCCGGAGTGCAGGCAAACCCTGCCGGTGAAACCACGTTACGGTTTTAATGAAGTGATGGACTAGTATGTCTATAATCAGGGTGGTACCGCGAGCAATCTCTCGTCCCTGTGAAAATCAAGCGTGATTTTCACAGAGGCGGGAGTTTTTTATTTGCATTTAATTAAAAGGAGGAAAAAAGATGAAGACACTAACCTCAGCGCAAGTACGCCAAATGTTCCTTGACTTTTTTAAAGAAAAAGGACATGCAGTTGAACCAAGTGCATCTCTCGTGCCGCATGAAGATCCGTCGCTATTATGGATCAACAGCGGGGTTGCTACATTAAAAAAATACTTTGACGGCCGGGTGATCCCTGCAAACCCGAGAATTTGCAACGCGCAGAAATCAATCCGCACAAATGACATTGAAAACGTCGGAAAAACGGCGCGCCATCATACGTTTTTTGAAATGCTGGGCAACTTTTCCATCGGCGACTACTTTAAAGTAGAGGCGATTGAATGGGCATGGGAATTTCTGACGGACAAGAACTGGATCGGTTTTGACCCTGAGAAGCTTTCGGTTACAATTCATCCGGAAGATGATGAAGCGTTCCTGATCTGGAAAGATAAAATTGGTGTTCCGGAAGAACGGATTATCCGTCTTGAGGGCAACTTCTGGGATATCGGAGAAGGCCCGAGCGGACCGAATACAGAGATTTTCTACGACCGTGGAGAGTCATACGGAAATGACCCGCAGGACCCTGAGCTTTATCCGGGCGGCGAAAATGAACGCTATCTTGAAGTGTGGAACCTTGTGTTCTCTGAGTTCAACCATAATTCAGACGGAACGTATACTCCGCTTCCTAAGAAAAACATCGATACAGGCATGGGCCTTGAGCGGATGGTTTCGGTCATCCAGGATGTGCCGACCAACTTCGATACAGATCTGTTCATGCCGATCATCAGCGCAACAGAAAACGCATCCGGCGAAAAATACCGCGTGGATGCTGAAAAAGATGAAGCCTTTAAAGTGATTGCCGATCATATCCGTACAGTGACATTCGCGGTCGGTGACGGAGCACTTCCTTCTAATGAAGGCCGCGGCTATGTACTGAGACGTCTTCTCCGCCGTGCTGTAAGGTATGCCAAAAAGCTTTCCATCAACCGTCCGTTCATGTATGATCTCGTTCCGGTTGTGGGAGAAATCATGGTTGATTTTTATCCGGAAGTGCAGGCTAAAACGGAATTTATCCAAAAAGTGATTAAAAACGAAGAAGAACGTTTCCATGAAACACTGAATGACGGCCTGGCTATTTTATCGGAAGTGGTCAAAGTTCAAAAGGCGAAAGGCAGCTCAGTTATTCCTGGTGCGGATGTATTCCGTCTTTACGATACGTACGGTTTCCCTGTTGAATTAACAGAGGAATATGCACAGGAAGAGCAGATGGAAATCGATCATGAAGGCTTCAAAAGAGAGATGGAAGGCCAGCGGGAGCGCGCACGTGCTGCAAGGCAGGATGTTGATTCGATGCAGGTTCAGGGCGGAGTGCTCGGCGAAATCAAAGCAGACAGCACGTTTGTCGGCTACAGCAGCCTTACAGCAAAAGCTGCCGTTTCCGTTCTTTTGAAAAACGGAGAGATCATCAATGAAGCGCATGAAGGAGACGAAGTGCAGCTGATTTTGAATGAAACGCCATTTTATGCAGAGAGCGGCGGACAGATCGCAGATGAGGGGACAATTGAAAGTGATGCTGTGAAGCTTCAGGTCAAGCATGTCCAAAAAGCGCCAAACGGCCAGAACCTTCATACGGTCATTGTTGTAAGCGGAACAGTGAAAACAAATGACGAGGTAATAGCTTCTGTTGATGAAAAAACACGCAGTGCCGTTATTAAAAATCACACAGCGACGCATCTTTTGCATCAGGCTCTTAAAGATGTCCTTGGAGGACACGTCAATCAGGCAGGTTCCCTTGTAACAGGGGAAAGACTCCGCTTTGACTTCTCTCATTTCGGACAGGTGCAGCCTGAGGAACTTGAGCAAATTGAACAGATCGTCAACGAACAAATCTGGAAAAGCATCGGAGTAAATATTGAGCTTAAGCCGATCGCTGAAGCAAAAGAAATGGGTGCAATGGCTCTGTTCGGAGAGAAATACGGAGATATTGTGCGGGTCGTTCAAGTTGGCGATTACAGCCTTGAGCTTTGCGGCGGCTGCCATGTTGACAATACAGCGTCCATCGGGATGTTTAAACTTGTCGCTGAATCAGGAATTGGCGCAGGCACCCGAAGAATTGAAGCTGTAACAGGACAAGGCGCTTACCAGCTTGTCAAAGATCAGCTGTCTATCCTTTCAGACGTTGCAGGAAAACTTAAATCAAGCCCGAAAGATGCTGCAAACCGGGTTGACGCGCTGCTTCTGGAAGTTCGTTCTCTTCAGAGGGAAAATGAATCATTGACGGCTAAACTGGGTAACGTAGAAGCTGGAAGCTTGCTGAGCCAGGCTGCCGAAATTGACGGAGTTACTCTTCTTGCAAGCAAAGTAAGTGCAAAAGACATGAACAGCCTGCGTTCTATGGTGGATGAGCTGAAGCAAAAACTTGGATCAGCTGTTGTTATTCTCGGTGCTGCCCATGACGGGAAAGTCAGTCTTGCTGCTGGAGTTACAGGTGACTTAGTTAAGAAAGGCTATCATTCCGGCAAGCTGATCAAAGAAGTCGCGGCTCGGTGCGGTGGAAGCGGCGGAGGACGTCCTGATATGGCTCAGGCCGGCGGAAAAGACCCTGAAAAACTTGAAAGTGCCCTGAAATATGCTTCAGAATGGGTGAAAAGCGTCTGATTTTTCTTCCTTCAAGGGAAATCCGTTTTATAATTTCCATACTTAGTGTAGAATGGTAATAAGAATGGACAAGCAGATTCAAACAGACGAATCTGGGAAAGAGGTGCGTGTGATGAGTTCCTTTGACAAAACAATGAAGTTTAATTTTTCTGAGGAAGCAGTGGAGACGAACGTAAATGAAGTGCTGTTCACTGTTTATGATGCCTTAAAGGAAAAAGGGTACAATCCGATCAATCAAATTGTCGGCTACCTTCTCTCCGGAGATCCCGCTTATATTCCGCGGCATCGCGATGCAAGAAATTTAATCCGCAAGCTTGAGCGCGACGAACTCATTGAGGAATTGGTCAAATCGTACTTACACCATCATAGAGAGGATTAATATGCGAATTATCGGGCTTGACTATGGCTCCAAAACAATCGGAGTCGCTGTCAGCGATGAACTTGGCTGGACAGCACAGGGAATCGAGACAATTAAAATTGATGAAACAGCAGGGAATTTTGGGCTTCCCAGGCTGACTCAGATTGTAAATGAGCATCATGCAGAGAAATTTGTCCTCGGTTTTCCAAAGAACATGAATGGAACGGTCGGACCAAGGGGAGAAGCAAGCCAGAGGTTTGCTTCAAAGCTTGAAAAAACCTTCGGCATCCCGGTCATCCTCTGGGATGAACGATTATCCACGATGGCTGCAGAACGTGTTCTGCTCTCAGCGGATGTCAGCAGAAAAAAGAGAAAAAAGGTAATTGATAAAATGGCTGCCGTCATGATCCTTCAGGGCTACCTTGACAGCCTGAACTAACCGGCAGCAAATTATAGATGAGGTGACTTACATGGAACACGGAGAAAAACAAATTACAGTAGTAGACGAAAACGGCAACGAGCAGCTTTGCGAAATTCTTTTCACTTTCGCATCTGAAGAGTTCGGAAAGTCTTACGTCCTTTACTATCCTCTTGGAGAACAGGATGACGAGGAAGAAATTGAAATTCATGCATCCAGCTTTGAGCCTACTGCAGACGGCGTTGACGGGGAACTTGCTCCGATCGAAACAGAAGAAGAGTGGGATCTTGTAGAAGAAATGCTGAATACATTCCTTGACAACGAAGAGGAAGAAAACTAAATCGTCAGATGAGAATAAACCGTCATTTGACGGTTTATTTTTTTGCTTTTAATACCGTATAAAGGGAACACTCCTGAAAGGGGAAATTTTCTGTTTTTGCGGGATGGAACAGGCGCTCCCGTAAAAATGTGGTGGAATTTGGCGAAAAAATGGTCATTATGTAGTATAATCATGATGATGAAAGGGGGAGCTCGTCCATAATGTCAGAGGGAGATTCGAACAAACATACATTGCAGCACAAACTCCTGGAAAAACAGCAGGAAGCAAGAGTCATCCGGAAGATTGTCCTGATTGTTGTCGCTGTGCTGCTTATAGCTATGACAGGGCTGATCGGCGGAGGCTATTTATATATCAAATCCGCGCTTGAGCCGGCTGATGAAACAGATAAAAAAGCAGTGAATGTAAAGATACCTATAGGTTCATCTGTCTCATCCATTGCGGCTATTCTGGAAGAAAAAAAGATTATTAAAGATAAACGGGTTTTCAAATACTATGTGAAATTTAAAAACGAATCAGGTTTTCAGGCTGGTGACTACAAACTTACTCCGGCGATGGAACTTGAAGATATCATAGCAAGCCTCAAATCAGGCCGGGTGATAACAGACGTTGTGTTTCAAATTCCCGTCCCTGAAGGCATTCAGCTCACACAGATTGCAGCACAGGTTGCCAAACATTCAGGCTACCCTGAAAAAGAAGTGCTGAACAGAATGAACAGCAAAGAATTTATTTCAGCTATGCAGAAAAAATATCCGGAAACCGTGACAAAAGAAATCTACGGCCAGGATATTAAGTACCCGCTTGAAGGCTATTTTTATCCGGCAACTTATCCGTTTTATGAGGAAAAACCTCCGCTTGATCTGATTTTAGAAGAAATGATCAAGAAAACAGATGAAGTGGTCAAGCCTTATGCAGACCAGCTCGAAGAAAAAAATATGCCGGTTCACAGGTTTTTGACGATGGCATCTCTCATCGAAGAAGAAGCGACCCAGTCAGTTGACAGGGAAAAGATTTCAAGCGTTTTTTATAACCGGATCAGCAAAAAAATGCCGCTTCAGACCGACCCTACCGTGCTTTATGCACTTGGAGAGCATAAAGACCGCGTGTTTTACAAAGATCTTGAAGTAGAATCACCCTATAATACGTACAAAGTACAGGGACTTCCGCCGGGACCGATTGCAAATCCGGGAACCCAGTCGATGAAGGCGGCAATCGAGCCTGCCAAGACGGACTATCTCTATTTCCTCGCAACGAAAAAAGGCGAAGTGATTTTCACGAAAACACTTGCAGAACATAACAAAGCAAAAGCTGAACACATCACGAATAAATAAGAAACAGGGGAAGGCGAAAAAATTCGCATTCCCTTTTCTATTGTGGTAAAATATATCGAGTTGCAAAGACAAAGATATACAAAACGATAAATACAGCCAAGAGTTCTTCGGTAGAACTCTTATTTTCATGAGATAAGATAGACCTGAACGCCCGCCAGTGCGGCGTTTAAAGGAGAAGACAATGGAAAACGAATCAATTTTAACATATATAGAAAGCCTTCTTCCCGAGCAGGATGAATCCATCAGAAAGATGGAGGAATATGCAGAACAGCACGTCGTTCCGATTATGGAAAAGACAGGGATCGAAGTTCTGATCAGTCTCCTTGTGCTGAAACAGCCAAGAAAAATACTGGAAATCGGCACAGCCATCGGCTACTCTGCCATCCGCATGTGCAGGGCGCTCCCGCAAGCGGAAGTTGTTACGGCTGAGCGAAATGCAGAACGCTACAAACAGGCATCCCAGAATATCACGGAAAATGGCCTCAGTGACAGAATAACGGCTCTCCACGGCGACGCCCTTCAGCTGAAAGAGCAGATTGCTGAAAAAGGACCGTATGACGTGATTTTTATTGATGCTGCCAAGGGTCAGTATATGAGATTTTTTGAAATGTACGAGCCGATGCTCTCTAAAGACGGCTGCATCATAACGGACAACGTCCTGTTTAAAGGACTTGTTGCGAATGAAGAGGAGGACATGTCGTTTCACCGGAGACGGCGTGCACTGCTCAGGAAAATCCGCAGCTACAATGAATGGCTGATGTCCCATCCTTCTTATCACACAGCGATTTTCCCTGTCGGAGACGGAATGGCCGTAAGTATAAAACGAGGTGAACAAGATGAATAAACCTGAATTAATTGTCACACCAACCAAGATGGAAGATTTAATCCCCCTTGCAGATGCAGGAGCCACTGCTTTTGTTCTCGGAGAACAGCGCTTCGGGCTCAGACTTGCAGGTGAATTTAATCGTGACCAAATGAGAGAGGCAACCGCCATTGCCCACTCTAAAAATGTAAAAGTGTACGCCGCTGTGAATGCGATTTTTCATAACGAAAAGATAGAAGATCTGTATGATTATCTTCGTTTTCTGAAAGAAATCAACGTGGATGCTGTTTTATTCGGAGATCCTGCCGTTCTCATGGCCGCAAGAGAAGCTGCTCCTGAGCTTCCTCTTCACTGGAATACGGAAACAACGGCTACAAACTGGTATACATGCAATTATTGGGGAAGAAAAGGGGCAAAACGGGCGGTTCTTGCACGTGAGTTAAGCATGGAATCGATTATCGACACGAAAGAACATGCAGAAGTGGAAATTGAAGTTCAGGTCCACGGAATGACATGCATGTTCCAGTCCAAACGCTCCCTCATCGGAAACTACTTCGAATACCAGGGAAAAGCAATGAAGATTGAAAACATTCAGAGTGAAAAAGCGATGTTCCTGCACGACAAGGAGCGCAGCAACAAGTATCCGATTTATGAGGACGAAAACGGCACACACATCATGAGCCCGAATGATATGTGCATTATTGATGAGCTCTCTGACATGATTGATGCAGGCATTGACTCTTTCAAAATTGACGGTGTCCTTCAAACGTCTGAGTATTTGATTGAGGTAACTAAAAAATACCGCAAGGCGATCGATCTCTGCGTGGAAGACCGCGATGAGTATGAAAATGTAAAAGATGATCTTCTTTCAGAAATTGAAGACATTCAGCCTGAAAACCGCCCGCTCGATACAGGATTTTTCTTTAAAGAAACCGTTTATTAATAGAAGCTGGAATGAAACAAGGAGGAATAAATGATGGTGACTGCTGCAGATAACATTTCACAGATCATAGACGGCAAACGCGTCATTGTGAAAAAACCGGAATTGCTTGCGCCGGCAGGCAATCTCGAAAAATTAAAAATCGCCGTTCACTACGGTGCAGACGCCGTTTTTATCGGCGGAAAAGAATTCGGCCTCCGTTCTAATGCAGATAATTTCTCATTGGAAGAAATGGCAGAAGGTGTGCAGTTTGCAAACAAATACGGTGCAAGAATTTATGTTACGACCAACATTTTTGCCCATAACGAAAACATGGACGGGCTTGAAGAGTACCTGATGGGCCTTCAGGAAGCAGGCGTTTCTGGCATTATCGTGGCTGATCCGATGATTATCGAAACATGCCGCAGAGTAGCTCCGAAACTTGAAGTGCATTTAAGCACACAGCAGTCTCTCTCGAACTGGAAAGCTGTTCAGTTCTGGAAAGAAGAGGGACTTGAGCGGGTGGTTCTTGCACGTGAAACAAGCGCTGAAGAAATAAAAGAAATGAAAGAAAAAGTTGATATTGAGATTGAGACCTTTATCCATGGAGCAATGTGCATTGCGTATTCAGGACGCTGCGTACTGAGCAATCATATGACTGCGCGTGATTCAAACCGCGGGGGATGCTGTCAGTCATGCCGCTGGGACTACGATCTTTACAAGCTCTCAGATAATGGGGAAGAAGCTTTGTTCAGCGGAGATGACGCTGCGTTTGCCATGAGTCCGAAAGACTTAAATCTCATCCAGTCCATTCCGAAAATGATCGAGCTTGGAATTGACAGCCTGAAAATTGAAGGCCGCATGAAGTCCATTCACTATGTTGCAACGGTAGTCAGTGTTTACCGCAAGGTCATCGATGCTTATTGCGCTGATCCGGAAAACTTTGTCATCCAAAAAGAATGGCTTGATGAGCTTGATAAGTGTGCAAACCGCGACACAGCTCCTGCTTTCTTTGAAGGCGTTCCAGGAACAGAGGAGCAAATGTTCGGCATTCACGGCAAGAAAACAACGTTTGATTTCGTTGGGCTTGTTCTTGATTACAATGAAGAGACTGGCATGGTTACACTGCAGCAGCGCAACTATTTCAAGCCGGGTGACGAAGTTGAATTCTTTGGCCCTGAAATGGAAAACTTCACGCAGACAATTGAGCAGCTGTGGGATGAAGACGGAAACGTTCTTGATGCAGCCCGCCATCCTCTGCAAATCGTGACGTTTAAAGCAGACCGCAAAGTCTTCCCAAATAACATGATGCGGAAGGGGAAGTGAACCGATGGGGAAAAAGCCCATTGTCATTGGGGTAGCCGGGGGCTCAGGCTCCGGCAAAACCAGTGTGACAAAGTCCATTTATGATTATTTTAAAGGCCATTCCATCTTAATGCTGGAGCAGGACTTTTATTATAAAGATCAAAGCCATCTTCCGTTTGAAGAGAGGCTGAATACTAACTATGATCACCCGCTTGCTTTTGACAACACGCTTTTGATTGAGCATATTAAACAGCTTTTAAATTACGAAGCCATCAACAAGCCTGTCTATGACTACAAGCTTCACACCCGTTCTGAAGATGTCCTGCTCGTTGAGCCGAAAGACGTCATTATTCTTGAAGGCATTCTTGTTCTTGAAGACGAGAGACTGCGCAATTTGATGGATATTAAGCTGTACGTTGATACAGATGCAGATATCAGGATCATCAGACGCATGCTTCGCGATATAAAAGAGCGCGGAAGAACGATTGACTCTGTCATCGAGCAGTATGTTTCCGTTGTCCGTCCAATGCATAACCAGTTCATTGAGCCGACAAAGCGCTATGCGGATATTATCATACCTGAAGGCGGCCAGAACCATGTGGCAATCGACCTTATGGTTACAAAGATTCAAACAATTCTTGAACTAAACGCAATTTTGTAATAACATAGCATAGATAAAGAGTACTGTGACCATATTATGTATAGGCTGTTAAAGTTTCTCACAGCTTTTATGAACCGGATGAAAATTCTCATGTTCAGGAAAGCTTCATCGGGAAAAGAACGATGTCTTAAAAGCAAGCCCAGGGCTTGCTTTTAAGCTACATATAGCAAATACCCGGCCAGTCGTTTTTGAGATGACCTGACACTTCAGCATATGCATAAACCGGGCGGGAGCAGATCAAGTCGGCTCCTCTGTTAACACAGTGCAGTCTTACATACCAATTGATTTTGGGGGCAGTTATACTAGAAGGAGTGAGATCATGGCACAAGAAAAAGTATTTCCTATGACACTTGAAGGTAAAGAAAAGCTTGAGCAGGAACTTGAATACTTAAAATCGGTCAAACGCAAAGAAGTTGTAGAAAGAATCAAGATCGCGCGCAGCTTCGGAGACCTGTCTGAGAACTCGGAATATGATTCAGCCAAAGAAGAACAGGCTTTCGTTGAAGGACGCGTAACAACACTTGAGAATATGATCCGCAATGCTAAAATTATTGTGGACGATGCAGATTCAAATGTTGTCACTCTCGGCAAAACCATTTCATTTATTGAACTTCCAAACGGCGATGAAGAAACATATACAATCGTCGGAAGCGCTGAGGCTGATCCATTTGAAGGCAAAATCTCAAATGATTCCCCAATCGCAAAGAGCCTCATGGGCCGCCAGGTTGGAGATGAAGTAAACGTGCAGACTCCGGGCGGAGAAATGCAAGTAAGAATCACAAACGTTAAGTAAGCAGGTTTAATAAGAAAACACCTCGTCGACACTAGTCAAAGGCGAGGTGTTTTTTTGATGATAATGAAGAAGAGAATGAAATGGACGGGCGCTTTTATTTTTATATGCATGCTTGTGCTGATTGCAAGACTTGCAGACATCCAGCTTATAAACACAGAATCTTTTGGGGAAGAAAACGTCAATCTCATTGAAGAGAGTGTAGGCCAAAGAACGCAGGAAGTTATGATCGACGACGGCCGCGGCCGGTTTGTGGACAGAAATCTGATTCCTGTCGGAAATTTTCAGGAATCCAAACTCGTATTGTTTCCGTTTTTGAAAAACATTGAGTGGCCAAAAGAAAAACTGGCGCGAATAACCGGATACTATGCTAATGAGCTTGAAAACATGCTTGAGGATGCTGACAAACCGCTGATTATGGGTTCTGCAGAAGGAATAACCTTGACTGAGTCCCAAATGGATAAGATCAATGACCTTGAGATTCCGGGGGTTTTCGCCATTTACCAGCAGGCAAAAAAGAAGGATGAAGCAGCAAATCATATCATCGGCATCACAGGAGAAAGCCCGGATGTACTTAGAGAACGCTACCCGGATAAAAAGGAGCTTTCCTCCAAAACGCAGGTCGGCTTTACCGGGCTTGAAAAGGCATTTGATGAATTTTTGCTTCCGGATGCAGAAACAAAGCTTTTATACCATGTGGACGGCGATGGAAATCCGCTTTTTGGCATAAACGTCAAGTATATCGCAAACGCAAATCCCTTTTATCCTGTAAGCGTCAAAACAACCATTGACAGCAGGATACAGAATATGGCGGATGAGATTGTCACGAAATACGGCATCAAAAAAGGGGGACTTGTGCTCCTGGACGCTGAAACGAGTGAAGTGCTGGCGATGGTAAGCAAGCCGGCGCTTGAAAGGTCAGACTCCGGTTCACACATAAACCATATGCTGACCCCGCAAATTCCGGGCTCCGTTTTTAAAACGGTCATTGCAGCTGCCGCGATTGAAAGCGGGCTGAAGCTGAAAAATTCGTATAATTGCCAGCTGGATATGTATGGTAAACATAACGATAATTCTGACATGGGAATCCTCAACTTCGAACGCAGTTTTGCAAGAAGCTGCAACTACACGTTTACAACGACAGCTGACGAACTGATCAAAAAAGACAAACAGTCCATTGAAGAATTTGCAGGGAAATTAGGTCTGACTGAAAAAAATGGCTGGAGCGGAAATGTGTATCATTATAACCAGTTCAGGCAGTTTCCTGAAGAGAAGTCTCCTTCTATTTGGGATGACCCGCGTGATAAAGGAGCGTTTCGTGCTGTGGCGCAGACGGCAATCGGACAGAAAAACGTCCGCGTAACCCCGCTTGCAGCAGCGAACATGATGGCGACGATTGCGCGCGGAGGAGAAAAAAAGCAGGTGAAGATTGCTGACAGCATTCTTTATAAAAACGGGACAACCATGTTTGAATTTCCGGATCAGGATATGGAAGGTGACGGCATCTCTCCTTATACAGCATCCAAACTGCAGCATTTGCTCAGGCTGGTTGTAACAGATAAGGACGGGACCGGCAGAAGATTTCAGTCGCTGCCATTTGAAGTTTCGGGGAAGTCAGGCACGGCTGAAACAGGACATAAAACTGTCCACAAATGGTTTGCAGGCTATTTTCCTTCAAACAATCCCAAATATGCCCTTGCGGTTGTTGAACTGGATACGCAAAGTGAAACATCCTCGGCCAACAGCATCTTTTATGATGTCGCAGCTGAATTATCCCGATTAGAAAATGCTTCTACTAGATAGAATTGCAATCTAATGATAGAATAAGACAGAATGTTAGAGGGATAAAGGAGTGTAATGCACTTGAGCAATCTAAGTAAAGGATCACGCTTTGAAAACCGTGATAAACGCCGGAAAGCAAATGTTGTCCTGAACATTTTAATTGGAATTGTAGCCATTTTAATTCTTGTCATTGGGTCTCAGCTTCTGCTTGGCGGGAATGACAGCGAAAAGGCGTCAGAAAAAGCAAACGAAGAGACGGCATCAGGTACCGTCAAGAATGATGAGAATAAAGGACAACAAGATAAAGAAAAAGAACAAGCTGAAGCGTCTGAAGAGAACAGCGAAGAAAACGGCACAGAAGATGCAGATGAAGCTGAAAAAGAAGAACCTGCCGAAGAAAACGGCGAAGAAAATGAAGAAGCCGGAGAACCTGTCGTAACAGAAGGCGATCCGAATTCAAACACAGATCAGATTATTGAAAATCCAGGCTGGAAACCGGTCGGCACTTCTCAATCTGAGCCTCACGTTGCCCAATATGACAAAAGCTCACAGGACTGGGCAGAAATGATTCAGGCCATGAGCTATGCTACTGGACTGAGCGAATCAGATATGACCATCTGGTTTATCGGAAACAACGGCAGTCCGAATGATGCAAAAGGAACCATTTCTTCAAAAGACAAAACACAAAATTACAAAGTAGAGATTACCTGGGTTGAAAATGAAGGCTGGAAGCCGGTCAGAGTCGAAAAACTGAAACAGCCTGAAAATTAACAAAAGGTGAGACACTCGTCTCACCTTTTTACTTTGCCTTAAAATGGACCGCAGCGCTGTAAAACCGTCTTCCTTCTTCACTTACATGCATCTGGTGGGAAACCGAATGCACCTCAAGCAGAATTGCTTTATTGATCTCAATCTGCTCGCTGATCTTCTTCTCAAGATCTGCAAGCTTCTCTGCCTCGAAAAATTCCACTTTATCTTTGATGAACTCCAGTTTAAACATACTATATGCCTCCAATATATTCTTCTGCCGCTATGTAATAACGTTATATAAGTTTTAACCTTAGTGGATTGCACCGGAAAGCACTTGACTCCTTGTCCGGCTGCAGCGCTCAGGCTCCTCTGTCAGAACAAAATCCCCCAAAAAGGCGGGACCCGGACTTTTCAGGTGATTTCTTATCTGACTGCCGGAGCAAAACGGGCGCTTCCGCTTTTCTATAGAATATCTCATAAAATACCCTTCTGGAAAGTCTTTTCATTGCCTGTTAAACAAACCATGTGGTAAATTAAGAACAGTTCTATTTTTAAATCATAGTATACACATAGGAATTATTTAAATTATCATCGAAGGATTGGTGCATGATGGGAAGAGAATTTGTAGAACTATTTGAAGATTGGGCTCACTCGTATGATTCGACAGTAGTCGGACATGATGAAGAATATAAAGAAGTGTTCAGCGGCTACAGCGGCATTCTTGAAGCCGTAGCATCCAGATCAGGAAAATCCGTCCTCGAATTCGGAGTCGGAACCGGCAACCTGACAGCAGAACTGCTGCAAAAAGGAAAGCAGGTCTACGGAATCGAACCTTCAAAGACGATGAGAGAAAAAGCAGCTGAGAAGCTTGGAAACAAGGCTCAGATCAGCGACGGTGATTTTCTCACCTTCCCTGTTCCAGAAGGGAAAATTGACACGGTTGTAAGCACATATGCTTTTCATCATTTAACAGATGAAGAAAAAGAGAAAGCTGTCGCAATTTATGCCCGTCTTCTCGGCAAAGGTGGTAAAATAGTGTTTGCTGACACAATGTTTGAAGATCAGGAGGCTTATGAGGCCATGATCGAAAAAGCAAAAAAACAGCACTACTTAAACTTGGCAGCCGACCTTGAAACAGAATATTACACGACACATTCAGTCATGCGCGGCATCCTTGAAAAACATTCATTCACTGCCGACTTTACGCAGCTCAACGAATTTGTGTGGCTGATAGAAGCCGTAAAAAAATAATACCGGCCGCGTTTCAGGCTGATGCCGGCCAAAAACCCCTTTTGAAAGGAATGGAACAATAAATGAAAGCAGCTATCATTGGAGCAATGGAAGAAGAAGTTTCTATTTTAAGAGATCAGCTTGAACATGCAAAAACCGAAACCATCGCAGGAAGCGAATTTACAACTGGAACATACAGCTGGATGGACGTCATACTGCTGAAATCAGGAATTGGGAAGGTGAATGCTTCAGTAAGCACCGCAATCCTGCTTGACCGTTTCAAACCTGATGTGGTCATTAACACAGGTTCAGCTGGAGGTTTTCATCATTCCCTGAATGTTGGAGACGTAGTCATTTCTACAGAGGTGAGACATCACGATGTAGATGTGACAGCATTTAACTACGAATACGGTCAAGTGCCCGGCATGCCGGCTGCTTTCCTTCCGGATGAAAAGCTGGTTGCAATTGCTGCCGAGCAGGCTCAAGAACAGGAAGGCATTCAAGTTGTGAAAGGTCTGATTGCCACCGGTGATTCGTTTATGAATGATCCTGAAAGGGTCGCATACATCCGAACAAAATTTGAAGACCTTTACGCTGTTGAGATGGAGGCTGCGGCAATAGCCCAGACTGCCCATCAATTCGGCGTACCGTTTGTCATCATCCGCTCCCTGTCTGATATTGCAGGTAAAGAATCGGATGTATCATTCGAACAATACTTGGAAACAGCTGCGAAAAATTCTGCAGAGCTCGTTTTAAGCATTGTCCGTGCATTAAAAAGCTAAAAACAGAGGGGATCGCAATGATCCTCTTTTTTAAGGATAACAGGATAAGAGTGCAGACATTCTTATCACAGGAGTGGACAGAATGAAAGTCGTAAAAGGCATTGAAGAACTGATCGGCAGAACGCCTCTGATGGAATTGACACAGTTTCCGCTTCCAAACGGCGTACGGCTGTTTGCAAAACTGGAGTTTATGAATCCGGGCGGCAGCATTAAAGACCGTCTTGGCGCAGAACTGATAGATGAAGCACTAAGAACAGGCAAAGTAAAAAAAGGCGGAACGATCATTGAACCGACCGCGGGCAATACGGGCATCGGACTTGCGCTTGCCGCAATCAGCAGGAATGTAAAGGTGATTGTGTGCGTTCCTGAAAAATTCAGCATGGAAAAACAGGATCTCATGAGAGCGCTCGGGGCAGAAGTTGTAAATACCCCGACTGCAGAAGGGATGAAGGGCGCCATTAAGAAAGCGCATGAGCTTTGTGAGAAGATACCCGGATCATACTGCCCTCAGCAGTTTGGGAATCCTGCAAATCCGCTGACGTACTATAAAACGCTTGGACCTGAGCTGTGGGAGCAGCTCGACGGGAAAATCGATGTGTTTCTCGCAGGGGCAGGAACCGGCGGAACATTTATGGGAACGGCGCAGTATTTAAAAGAGGTAAACCCCGGTGTGAAAACCGTTATCGTTGAGCCGGAGGGATCGATTTTGAACGGCGGAGAATCCGGACCGCACAAAACAGAGGGAATTGGAATGGAATTCCTCCCGGATTATATGGATGAAACGTATTTTGACAGTATTCATACAGTCATGGACACGGACGCGTTTAAAAGAGTGAAAGAGCTTGCCATGAAAGAGGGTCTTTTAGTCGGAAGCTCAGCAGGTGCAGCGATGCATGCAGCGCTTCTTGAGGCAGAAAAAGCCGCCCCGGGCTCACACATTGTGACGATCTTTGCTGACAGCAGCGAACGGTATTTAAGCAAAAAGATTTACGAAGGAGGAATCTAGCATGAAACAGAAAACAAAAATGATTCACGGAGGCATTGTCGGTGACCCGCACACAGGAGCGGTATCAACACCTATTTATCAGGTAAGCACCTATAAACAGGATGGGGTCGGCAATCACAAGGGATTCGAGTATTCACGCACAGGAAACCCTACCCGTCATGCTTTGGAAGAGCTGATCAAGGACCTTGAGGGAGGTCATGCAGGTTTTGCGTTTGGTTCAGGCATGGCTGCCATAACAGGTGTCATGATGCTTTTCGACAGCGGAGATCATGTGATTTTAACTGATGATGTCTACGGCGGAACGTACCGTGTAATGACAAAAGTTCTGAACCGTATGGGCATTGATTCTACCTTCGTTGACACAAGTGACCTCTCTACAATTGAAGCTGCGGTAAAAGAAAACACGAAAGCCCTGTTCATCGAAACACCGACAAACCCGCTTCTTAAAATTACGGACGTTGAAGCAGCAGCGGCAATTGCGAAAAAACACGGACTGCTGACAATCGTAGACAACACGTTCAGCACGCCATACTGGCAAACCCCGCTTTCAATGGGAGCTGACATCGTCCTGCACAGTGCAACAAAATACATTGGCGGACACAGTGACGTAGTCGGAGGCCTTGTAGTCGCAGGATCTGAACAACTGGCAGAAGAACTTCACTTTGTTCAAAACTCGACAGGCGGAGTACTTGGTCCTCAGGATTCATGGCTTTTGATGCGCGGTATTAAAACACTCGCTTTACGTATGGAAGCACATGAGAAGAATACGGCAGCAATCGTAGATTTTCTAGTTCAGCATCCGGCAGTTGAAAAAGTATTTTACCCGGGACTTAAAAATCATCCCAATCATGAAATCGCGAAAAAGCAGTCAGGCGGATTCGGCGGAATGGTTTCGTTTGATGTCGGCAGCGAAGAAAAGGCAGAAGAAGTTCTTTCAAAAGTAAAATACTTTACTTTGGCAGAGAGTCTTGGCGCAGTTGAAAGCCTGATTTCAGTTCCGGCTAAAATGACGCATGCATCCATTCCTGCAGAGCGCCGCAGAGAGCTTGGCATCACTGATGGCCTGGTCCGGATTTCCGTGGGCATTGAAGATGCGGAAGACCTTGTTGAAGATTTGAAACGTGCATTAAACTAATTCCTCTGTTGCCTGAATTTGCCTGCATCATTGCCTGCTCTGATATGTTAAGGTTTTTATAGACACATATTCAGGCAGGTGATTGGTTTGAATACAAAACAGGTAAAGCACTTAATGACAGACTTTAAGAGATATGCTTTTGTCCTTCTTGCAGTCAGCGTATTTTTATATATCGGCATGCTCATTCCTGCAAAGGGAGGGCAGCCTGGCGACATTCAGGAATACACGATGATGGGCACAACTGCACTTTTCCTGATCGGAGCCTTTTACTGCTTTAAACGGTCTCTCGATTATAAGAAACAGCTGGATGAACAGGACCAGGCATAGTCTTCTACTATAAATATAAAAAGAACCCGTTCTCTGAACGGGTTCTTTTTATTGGTTAAGCACCTTGCTCTTTAAGATGGATTCATAGATCAGCTTTGCACCATGAGGAGTCATATGATTTCCGGACGGGTCAATGATTCCTGATTTCAGCAGCAGTTCATCGGAGTCGCCTCCTGCAGCCTGCACCATAGTAGTCCAGTTGTCAATTAAGGTGATGTCATTTTTAAACGCAATTTCACGGGTAATGTCATTATAGGAATTATGCCAGTTCCGTGCCCCGTCTGTATGGGAATAGAGTTTTTTCGGATATCTCGTGTAGTAAAGCTTATCATGGCCGTTTCCTTCAACGATAGGAAGGCATGTCATCAGAACGGGCTTTCCGCCGTTCTTTTTAATCTCATTTACATAATAAAGCAGATTTTCCCTGAAGCGGCTGTGTGTGACTTTTGGCTGCCCATTTGGCAGAATCACAGCATCATTCGTTCCAAACATGATGAAAACAAGGTCGGGTTTTGTGTTCAGCACATCCCGTTTAAACCGCTTTCTTGCATCCTCGGTCGTTTCTCCTCCAATTCCTGCATTATGAATGAACGTCTGTCCATCGTTTACGGGGAGAGTGGATTTGACCAGGTTTACCCATTTATCTGTATCCTGATAATTTCGAATGGTCCAGTTTGCTCCGCGCGTGTTGCTGTCGCCAAAGGCTACAATGGTATATCTATCTGAACGGTTTCCGCAGCTGATCAGCAGCAGAAAAAACAAAAGAAAAGCGGCTAGAGACAAATATTTTTTCAAAAAAACAACCTCCAACATAAGATGGCTAAGGGCTTGACAGCACCAGCATTCATTATTGATGAAAAAGAAGGAAGAATCAATAGAGTTTTCAAAAATGTCATAATGTATGCGCTTAATTTTTGGTGAAAAAATGGAAGGACTTCCGCAATCTTTCGTAGTACAGACACTTTCACACCCTTCCGGACATAGACTTGATTATAGGCAGCTGCCTACAATCTGTTCGTGGAGGTGGGTCAATGTCAGGAGTTTTAGCTGCATTAGGGTACTTATTAAAAGAGCTGGTTTTTTTAGTATCTTATGTCAAAAACAATGCCTTCCCTCAGCCATTGTCAGCCAGCGAAGAAAAAAAATACTTAAGGCTGATGGCAACAGGGGATGAGCATGCCCGTAATATGCTGATCGAGCACAATCTGCGGCTGGTGGCGCACATCGTCAAGAAATTTGAGAATACAGGCGAGGACTCGGAGGACCTTATTTCAATCGGCACGATTGGTCTGATAAAAGCAATTGAGAGCTATTCAGAAGGCAAGGGCACAAAGCTTGCTACGTATGCGGCAAGATGTATTGAGAATGAAATCCTCATGCATCTGAGAGCATTAAAGAAAACCAAAAAGGATGTCTCCCTTCATGATCCGATCGGCCAGGATAAAGAAGGGAATGAAATCAGCCTGATTGACGTGCTTAAATCTGAGTCAGAAGACGTCATCGATACCATTCAGCTGAACATGGAACTTGAAAAAGTAAAAGAATTTATCGATATTCTGGATGAGCGGGAGAAAGAAGTGATTGTAGGCAGATTCGGCCTTGACCTGCAAAAAGAGAAAACGCAGCGCGAAATCGCTAAGGAACTGGGCATCTCAAGGAGCTACGTGTCGAGGATCGAAAAGAGGGCACTCATGAAGATGTTCCACGAATTCTACCGGGCGGAAAAGGAAAAAAAGGGCCAGCAGAAGGGCCGGCAAAAGGGGAAGGGATGAAAAAAGCGAAGATCTTTTTAAAAAGATCTTCGCTTTTTCGCGTTGGTTTATGAGATTTCGGTCGGCTCCGCTTTTCGTGGTGTCCAGCTCCATCAGCCAACTCCTCTGTCAGAACGGAATCGTCAAAAAAGGCAAAAAGCGCCTTTTCCGCCGCTTCCTTATCTGACTCCCGGAGCTAAACGGCTGATTCCGCTTTTCGTGGTGTCCAGCTCCGCCTCCTAGTCCTTCTGTCAGAACAAAATCGCCCAAAAAGTCAAACCCGGACTTTTCGGGCGATTTCTTATCTGACTGCCTGGCCTGAACAGTCGGCTCCGCTTTTCGTGGTGTCCAGCTCCATCGCCTAACTCCTCGGCCAGAACGGATTCGCCGCAAAAAGCAAACCCGGCTTTTTGCGGCGAATCCTTTTCTGACCTTCGGAGCTGAGCAAGGCGATTCCGCTTTTCGTGCTACGCGGTATCCTTCTCCACATTAAGGTGCATTCTGAGTTTCATTTGAATCATCATTTTCGCTCTCTCCTTTCGTTATTTAAGTATGGTTGGGTATTAGTTTCCGTTATACATTTGGAAGCATTTGTTCATCATGGCTTCATAAGATTTGTAGACCTGTTCTTCGTGGTGGATCTCTTCGATTGATTTTTTCCTGCGTTCGATTGTCAGGCTTACAAACAAAAGGTTGATCGTCATATAGTTTCACCTCCTGCTGTTTCTTGATGAGTTTGGCTGTGCATTAGATGCCGTTATACATTTGGAAGCATTTATTCTGCATGGCTTCATAAGATTTGAAAACTTGTTCTTCATGCTGCACTTGTTCAAGCGTCTGTTTTCTGCGGTTGATTGTAAGTGATACAAATAGTAAGTTGATCGTCATTTTTTCTCACCTCCTTGAAATGTTAAAAATGAGTTCAGGTTTTTGGTAAACGATACCGTTCCTTTCCGCTCCAGGGACAAGATTACCGCGGGGAGTGCCTGAAGCTTCCTCGCTGCGCTTGGGGGATCTTCAGTGCCCTCTTCATCCCGTAGAAAAGCGGAAGCGCCCGTTTTGTTCTGACAGAGGAGCCTGAGCGCTGCAGCTGGACAAGGAGTCAAGTTCCTTCCGCTGCAATCCACTGGAGAGGCTGTTCAAAATCCCCAGAGAACACAAAAACGCCGCAGGGCATACCTGTGGCGTGTCGCGTTTTATAAAAATGGACATAAAAACGCCGCAGGATGATGCTACTCAACCTGCGGCGGTAAGGACAATAGGATAATTACCGTTTACCAGTTCGGCCGAATAGACGTGTATTCAATTGAGCTGAATTAGATTGTGCTGACATGATTGACATTTGATTCGACCTCCCTTTTCATAGTTTTGATTACAATGGTAATTATATCCACTAACAGATAAATTGTAAACCCTTTTTTTGAAAAATAGGCAATATTTATTAAATGCGCTGACAATCTATGGCTATAGCCTATACAAATTAGTTGAGTATCACATAATTTAGAGGGAACAGCTCAAAAGGAGGTCTTACTTATGCGCTCATGCACACCATTCTACGGACCGCCTGCACCATATCCTTATCCTTATCCCTATGCACCTTATGCGGGCTTTGGCTATTGGTACGCTTTTATTGTCGTATTGCTGATCCTGCTGCTTGTTTTAGGAGGAGGCTATTACTACAATAACTATTACTGCAAATAGCCAAAAAAAAACACCTCAGCTGAGGTGTTTTTTACATTTTTCGGATTCTGAAGGATGAGATCATGCAAAAAGAAAGAATCATCAGAAGGAACATATAGAAATGCACTGGCATGAAGTCTTTCCATAAATAACTGAGCGTTGCAATGCAACCGGCTGCCGTTATTGGCAGGCCGCTGAAAAATCCGCAGTTTTCTGTAATGTTAAATCTGGCAAGTCTGAAAGCACCGCATCCTATAAATAAAACGGCGAAAAAAGCTCCCGGCGCCCCAAGTTCAAAAAGAATTCCTTTATAAATAAGTAGTGCCGGAGCAACACCAAATGATATAATATCACTCATTGAATCCAATTGTTTGCCGAGCTCGGACTCGATGTTGAATTTTCTGGCAACCATTCCGTCAAACCTGTCCGCGAGAGCAGCAAGAAAAATAAGCAGAAGACTCAGCTTCAGCACGTCGTTAAGAGTATAGATTATGGCGAAGCCGCCCAGGCCCAGGTTGACAAGGGTCAGCATGTTGGCGGTATTTGCTTTTATTTTTTTTAATGTGGCATCGATATAGCCTGCTAAAAACATAATGGCACTTCCTTAAGTAACATAAATGACCTATTCAGGCCTACTTTTATTCTATGCATGATATTGACAGTAGTAAAGATATTTTTTTGGAGGATGAGCATTGATAACAAGAATTTTCCAATGATTTCTTTAAAAAAGCATAAAAAAGAAGCATGAACATTTGATATTAACCTAAATCATGTGATTCGTCCAGGTTAGTCATCAATTAATGTTAATGCCGGGGCTGGTTTTAAATACGATTGAATTGACTCATGCTAAGGAAAGGCTTAAAAAAGGAGAGGAGCTGGCTTATTTCTCTTTTGGACCGGCTGCTGTTCTCCTTTTTGAAAAGAAAAGAGCGGCATTTGCAGAGGCTGGGGGAGAGAGGGTAAGGTTTTCGCGGGATTGGCTGTTAAGCGTTAAAGAAGGGAGCTTCACGTTTTAAAAGTCAGCCCGAAGCTTTTAAAACGTGAGTCAATGACCGGCGTTTGATCTCTTTTTTGATTAGTTCTATAAAATCTTCGCTCAGCTGCATTTCTGTCGCTTTATAGTAGGATTCAATGAGCAGTTCATCGGAAAGTTTTCTCATAGGATCGCCGGCTTGCCGGCTTGCACCTCCATTATGGAAATAATGTTCTATAAAATAAGCACCATGCATATACTTTTATGTTATTTTCTTCTAGTAAATTTAATCTAACACGAAAAATAAAATAGAACAATCGTTCTGTTATCCACAGAAGAAAGTGGATAAGCTGTTAATATCTTGTTTATAATCCTGCCAGCAGAGGAATCTATATGAGTGAACAATGTGAATAGACTTATCCACAGAACGGAAGGCCGAACATATTGTCGAAAAATTTACCGGATTTCTTCTGAATTTCTGCAGAACGCCAAGTTTCTTTTGAAAGAAAGATTAAAATCAGATATGATGTAGTTTGGCTAAAAAATGTCCGATGAGGTGTTTATAGAATGTTGAAATTATTTCTGCCGGGAGAGTACGTGAAGAATATTTATGAAATCTCTCCACAGGCGTTAAAAGACAAGGGAGTAAAAGGCATCATTACGGATCTTGACAACACCCTGGTAGAATGGGACCGTCCAAGTGCCACTCCGAAGCTTATTGAATGGTTCAAAGATGTAAAAGAACATGGCATCAAGGTTACCATTGTTTCTAATAATGTAGAGAAACGGGTGCGCTCTTTCTCAGACCCCCTTCAAATTCCTTTCATCTATAAAGCAAGAAAACCGATGGGCAAAGCATTCCGCAGAGCTCTGAAAAACATGGAGCTTGATAAAAAGGATGTTGTTGTGATTGGTGATCAGCTGCTGACAGATGTCCTCGGCGGCAACCGCAACGGTTTTCATACGATTTTAGTCGTGCCTGTTGCATCTACTGACGGTTTTGTAACGAGACTTAACCGCAAAATTGAAAGAAGAATTCTTGCTGTTCTGAAAAGAAAAGGCTTGATTCAGTGGGAGGATTAAACGTGACAGAGGAACAATTTGTCTGCATCGGCTGCGGTGTGAAAATACAGACAGAACATCCGGACGAGCTTGGATATGCTCCGGAGAGTGCTTTGCAAAAGGAACAGATCATTTGCCAAAGGTGCTTCCGCCTAAAAAACTATAATGAAATTCAGGATGTTTCCCTGACAGATGATGACTTTCTGAAAATCCTTCACAGTATCGGCGACACGAACGCACTTGTGGTGAAAATCGTTGATATCTTTGACTTTAACGGCAGCTGGCTGAGCGGCCTTCAGCGTTTTGTCGGAGGCAACCCGATTCTGCTCGTCGGCAATAAAGCGGATATTCTTCCAAAGTCGGTGAAGAGACAAAAATTGACCAACTGGATGAAAAGGGAAGCTAAGGAACTCGGATTAAACGCTGTGGATGTATTTCTGATCAGCTCTGCAAGAGGCCAGGGCATTCCGGAAGTCACTGAAGCGATTGAAGAGTACCGGAACGGACAGGATGTCTACGTGGTCGGCTGCACAAATGTCGGCAAATCCACCTTCATCAACCGCATCATTAAAGAGGTGACGGGGGAAAAAGATGTGATTACCACATCTCACTTTCCTGGCACAACTCTAGATCTCATTGAAATTCCGCTTGATGACGGATCAGCTTTATATGATACTCCCGGCATTATCAACCACCATCAGATGGCCCATTTCGTCGATAAAAGAGACTTAAAACTGCTGTCTCCAAAAAAAGAGATCAAACCAAAGGTTTTTCAGCTGAACGAGTCTCAGACTCTATTCTTTGGCGGTCTTGCCCGTCTTGACTATGTAAGCGGCGGAAGAACGTCTCTTACGTGCTATGTGCCTGCAGAAATAACGATCCACCGCACAAAGCTTGAAAATGCAGACGAGCTGTATGAACGCCATGCAGGAGACATGCTGACTCCGCCAAGAACAGACCAGCTCGGAAGCTTCCCGGAACTGACACCTCATGAATTTACAATTAAGGATGATAAGACCGATATTGTCTTTTCCGGGCTTGGATGGGTGACTGTCAACGAAGGAAACAAAAAAGTAACGGCTTATGCGCCTAAAGGTGTAAATGTTACATTAAGATCATCCTTAATTTAACGGGGAGAGATTCTTTTGAACAAAGTATACGGTCTTATAGGATGTCCGGTCGGACACTCCATGTCGCCGCTGATTCATAATGATCAGCTTCAGCATAAGAAAGTAAGTGCGGCCTATCATGCTTTTCATGTGGAAAAAGAACATCTTAAAGCTGCGGTTGAAGGTGCAAGAGCGCTTGGCATTGCCGGATTTAATGTTACCATCCCTCATAAAATTGCCATTATCCCCTTTTTGGATGAACTTGATCAAAGCGCAGAATTGCTTGGCGCTGTTAATACGGTCTTGAATAAAGAGGGCAGATTAATCGGGTATAATACAGATGGACAGGGATATTTGGAATCACTGAAGCAGCTGACGGAAAAGCCTCTGCAGGAGCAGAGGTATTTGATTATTGGTGCTGGAGGGGCTGCCAGGGCGATTTTTTACACACTCGCATCAGAAGGCGCATCAGTCATTGATCTTGCCAATCGGACGCCTGAAAAAGCCCGCTTGCTTATGCAGGAGTGTCCGCATAAGGTAAAGGGAAACGTCTTTTCATTAAACGAGGCGGAATCCCTTTTATCTGATTATGATGTCATCATTCAGACAACTGCCATCGGCATGCATCCAAATGAAACAGAAAAGCCCTTTGCGGCAAGCAGCATCCGAAAAGGGACGATTGTAAGCGACATCGTGTACAACCCGGTAAAAACCGCTTTTTTGACAGAAGCGGAAAAAGCAGGTGCGATAATCCTGAACGGGGTTGGCATGTTTGTTTATCAAGCGGCCCTTTCATTTGAAATATGGACCGGTGAAAAACCGGATACTGCAAGAATGAGTAAGCTGGTATTTGCACAATTAGGAGGAAATTCATGTTAACAGGAAAACAAAAACGCTTTTTGCGTTCAGAAGCTCACCATTTGAACCCGATTTTTCAAGTAGGCAAAGGCGGGGTCAATGACAATATGATTCAGCAAATCGCAGATGTGCTTGAAGCGAGAGAACTAATTAAAGTAAGTGTGCTGCAAAACTGCGAAGAAGACAGAGATACAGTTGCAGCAGCCCTTTCAAAAGGCGCAAGAGCTGAACTTGTACAGGTGATCGGCAATACGATTGTTCTGTACAAAGAGTCCAGAGAGAATAAGCAGCTGAAGCTGCCTAGATAACAAGGAGGCTGAAGGATGAAGAAGGTTGGGATATTCGGAGGAACATTCGATCCTCCTCATTTTGGACATTTAATTATGGCAAATGAAGTTCTAAGTGCTCTTCACCTTCACGAGATCTGGTTCATGCCGAACCAGAACCCTCCCCATAAAGACTCAGAAGAAATATCAGACAGCCTTCACCGCATGCATATGCTCAGGCTGTGTACAGAAAAGAAGCCGGAATTTAAGGTTCAGAGTATTGAGTTTGAGCGGATCGGACCTTCTTATACGTATGACACGATCGTCCTTTTGAAGGAACAATACCCTGACTGCTCGTTTTATTTTATCATTGGAGCGGACATGATCGAATATTTGCCGAAGTGGCATAATATAGACAAGCTTACTGAACTTGTTCAATTTGTCGGAGTGAAACGGGAAGGATATCAAACAGAGACAGCCTATCCTGTCTGTGAAGTCACTGCTCCGATCATTGAGATTTCTTCCACAATGATCAGGGAACGGTTCAGGCAGCGGCAATCAGCGGATTTTCTGCTGCCTGAAGAAGTGATAGGGTATATAGAGGAGAATCATTTATATGAATCGTGATCAGGCACTTGCTATTGTAAAAGAACAATTAACAGAACACAGATATGTTCATACAATCGGCGTGATGGAAACAGCGGCAGAGCTCGCTGAAAGGTACGGGGGAGACCTCAAAAAAGCAGAAACAGCTGCTATTTTTCACGATTATGCAAAATTCCGCAGCAAGGAAGAAATGAAGCAGATCATTACGGAGCAGAAGATGTCTCCTGATCTGCTGATTCACAGTCCTGAGCTGTGGCATGCTCCTGTAGGGGCTTACCTTGTGAAAAAGGAAGCGGGGATAGAGGATGAAGAAGTCCTTGATGCGATCCGCTATCATACCTCAGGCAGAGAAAACATGACGCTGCTCGATAAAATCATCTATGTGGCAGATTACATTGAGCCAGGAAGAATTTTTCCCGGTGCTGAGGAAGTGCGCAAAATCGCTGAAACGAATCTGAATCAGGCGCTGATTGCATCGATGAAAAACACGATCCTGTTTTTGCTGAAAAAAAATCAGCCCATCTATCCGCAGACTCTGCAATCATATAATTATTTAGTGTTTGAAGAAAAAGGAGGAACAAGCTATTGACTGGTAAAGAAACATTGGAAATCATGGCAAAAGCAGCAGATGATAAAAGAGGGGAAGACATTGTTGCCCTTAAAATGGAAGGAATCTCATTAATTGCGGATTACTTTTTGATTTGTCACGGGAATTCAGACAAACAGGTTCAGGCCATTGCAAGAGAGATGAAAGATCAGGCAGGCGAAAAAGGAATTAACGTGAAACGTCTAGAAGGCTTCGATGAAGCACGCTGGGTTCTGATTGACATGGGAGATGTTGTAGCTCATGTTTTCCATAAAGAAGAGCGGGGTTACTATAAGCTTGAAAAGCTCTGGGGAGATGCTCCGCATGAGAATCTGGAGAATGTTCTCGCTCCATGATCTATAAAGGATTCGCTGAAATTTACGATGAATTGATGAAAGACGTCCCGTACGGACAGTGGACGGATTTTCTTCATGAAAGAATGACGCGATATGGAAACGGAGGCAGCCGCATTCTTGATTTAGGCTGCGGCACTGGGGAGATATCCATCAGGCTGCAGCAAAAGGGATACGCTGTTACCGGCATGGACATCAGTGAAGAGATGCTTTCAGTCGCTTATCAGAAGACAGCAGAACTGGGTCTTGGCATCCAGTATCTTCAGCATGACATGCGTGAGAAAAGCGATCTGAATCAATCATTTGACGGTGTCTTTATCTGCTGTGATTCCCTGAATTATCTGCAGTCAAAAGAAGATGTCCAAAGTACTCTTAAAGCATCCTTTGATCAGCTGGCTGATGGCGGTCTGCTTATTTTTGATGTGCACTCATTATATAAAATTCATGAAATTTTTAATGGGGCTACTTTTGCAGGAAATGATGAGGATGTAAGCTTTATTTGGAACAGTTTCCTGGGCGATGAGCCCGGCAGCATCGAGCACGATTTATCCTTTTTTGTGAAGCGGGATTCTCTTTATGAGCGCTTCGATGAATTCCATATGCAAAGAACCTACTCCATTGACTGCTACAAAGATATGATTGCGGCTGCGGGGCTGGAACTGCTTGAGATAAGTGCCGATTTTTCGCAGGGTCAGCCTGACGAAGAATCCGAGAGAATCTTTTTTACCGCCCGGAAGAACGGGTCACTGGGTTAAGCCTTATCTGACCGCTAAAAAACCATCATTTTTTTGATGGTTTTTTTTCGTATGAAGAAGGAATAGAAGGCTGCTTGAAGAATGATTAGTATAGTCACTCATATCTCCCGAACTGTTCTCCCACTTCTTTCAGATCCTGATCGAATTTTTTATGGGTCCTCTGAAACAGGTGTTCAAAGACATCGCCCAGTTCTGATTCCATCACACTGATCCCCTCTCCCGTAACACCGCCTTTTACACACACCTTCTCCTGCAGGGTTGGCAGTGTATACCTCTCGCTTTCAAGCAATTTCCCAAGACCGATGACCATTTCACTTGTAAGCTGGACCGCCTGATTTTTTGTGATGTCTGTTTCCCTGACAGCTGCATCAATAAACCGCTGAAGCAGATAACTGAAGAATGCCGGCCCGCAGCTTACAATATCCGAGGAGACACGTGTAATCTGATCGTCAATTGTAAATGGATGAGAGATGGTCTGGAAGAGTTCTTCAATTTTCTTTCTCATATCCCCGCTGCATCTTCCGAACGTCAGCAGTGACACTCCTGACAGTGCCCGGTTTGTAATACTCGGTATAACACGGGCGACCTGACAGCTGACAACCGACTGCAGCTGCTCCACACTGATTGGGCTCGTTATGGAAATAATGCATTGATCATGCCGGAGATAGGGTGACAATTTCAGCAACAGGGGGTGAATATCAAGCGGCTTGACGCATATAAAAATAAGCTCAGCTTGGCGAGCAATTTCTTCGGGAGTTAAGTACAGGTTCAGTTTAGGATGCTCTTTTCTCAGGTTTGCCGCTTTTTCAAAGGTGCGGTTTGTAATATGAATGTCTGAGGGCTTAAGTGCATGAGATTCAATAAACGCTTCAATCAGGATCTTCCCCATATTGCCTGTTCCAATAAAACCTGCGTTCAATGTGTCATCCCCTCCTTTTATCATACTTACTCCTACACTTTATGAAATCTGTTTCCCAATTATGAATACAACTAAGGAGCTTAAAATGAAATTACTTAAAAAATATAAAATCGCTGTTCTGATTGCCGCTGCAGCTGCTTTTCTGTATGTTTATCAATCCCAGGAGCAAGATTCAGGGGGCGAGAAGGCAGAATTGCTTGATGAAGAGGCTTTATCAATGGAACTCGAACCTCCCGAAACCACACCCGATCAAAGTGCGGAAAGTCAGCCGGAGGAGCTCATTGTGGACGTGAAGGGTGAGGTGAAAGCGCCTGGCGTTTATGAAATGAAGCCTGGAGAAAGATACCATCATGTCATCGATGCTGCCGGGGGACTTACTGAACAGGCGGATGCTGCACAGATTAACCTTGCCGCACTGCTTGAAGACGGTATGGTGGTTCAGGTTCCGAAGATTGGAGAAATCCCGAATGAGCTCACTCAGCAGCCGGCAGGGGCAAATGCAAATGCTTCGAGCGGGGGAGGAGAGAAAGTGGTGAATCTGAATAAGGCGTCATCTGAGGAACTGCAGACTCTTACAGGGATAGGCCCGGCAAAAGCAGAGGCCATTATTGCCTACAGGGAGGAAGCAGGCGGCTTTAAAGCCGTTGAAGATCTTATGAATGTTTCAGGAATCGGAGAAAAATCGTTTGAAAAAGTGAAAGACAGTATTTCAGTAAAATGAATTGACTGCGTTTTAGAACTATCAGTACACTAGAAGAAGATCATGCACTTTTACAAATGGGGGATAATATGAATAGAATTTCCTGGAATCAGTATTTTATGGCCCAAAGCCACTTGCTCGCATTAAGAAGCACGTGCACACGGCTTGCAGTAGGAGCGACCATTGTAAGAGACAAGAGGATTATAGCAGGCGGGTATAATGGCTCCATTGCTGGAGGGGTGCACTGCATAGATGAAGGCTGCTACGTCATCGATAACCATTGTGTAAGAACCATCCACGCGGAAATGAATGCACTGCTTCAATGTGCAAAATTCGGCGTTCCGGCGGCGGGAGCAGAAATATATGTGACCCACTTTCCCTGCCTGCAGTGCTGCAAAGCTCTTATTCAAAGCGGTATAAAGAAAGTTTATTATGCAAAAAGCTATAAAAATCATCCTTATGCGATAGAATTGTTTGAACAGGCTGGAGTTGCAGTAGAGCAAGTGGAAGGCGAGACGGATTCACTTGAAGCGGAGCAAAGGGAGTTCGTAGAAGAACTTCTACAACATGTAAGTGCTGATGATGCGGATGCCCGCGACATGCTCATAAAAAAAGCAGACAAGCTTTTTAAAAGGTGAATATCTTGCAGATCTCTAAAATAAGCTATCAGGGAAGGCTTATCTATTTTGCGGCAGCATCCGGTTTAGGTGTTGCTGCTGCAAAATCTCCTGATCATCCCCATATGCTCATAGTGTTGTTCTTCTTCTTTTCCTATCTTCTGCTCCGTAAACAAAAGACCCTTTTCATTCTTACACTTCTCATGTTTATGTTCTTTACCATTTACTACACCCAAACCGACAATCGAAATGTTTCACAATTTACAGAAGGCAGAACCGTTTTCCGCGCAGCATTTTTAGAACCGCCTGAGTTTGACGGAAATCAGATGAAAGGCGTGATTCATGCGCATGGGGAGAAGCTGTCTGCGGTCTATTACGTTCAGTCTGAACGGGAACTTATGAACCTGGCCAAACAGATTGAAGCAGGCACCTCCTGCACATTTAATGGCCATCTGACGCATCCATTAAAAGCGACTGTGCCTAATGCGTTTGACTATCATGATTATTTGAGACATAGCAGAATCCACTGGATTATGACCCCAGATTCGATCAAAGACTGCTTCGGCGGGGCATCATCTTTTTTTGCAAAGCTGGCTGAGTACAGAGAAAAAGGGATTCAGTTTGCTGCCTCGGAATTTTCTCCCCAGTCAAGAGGCATTGCTGCGGCGCTGCTTTTTGGATACAGAGAGCTTATTCCAGAGGAGATCAACAAGGCGTACCGGGATTTGGGCATCATCCATTTGCTGGCGATTTCGGGACTGCACGTCAGCATTCTTGTTTCCTGCTTTTACTTCATTCTCATACGCTCAGGTGTGACACATGAATGGGCTGCCCGTATTCTTCTTCTGCTGCTTCCCGTATACAGCCTGCTTGCAGGCGGGGCTCCGTCTGTCCTGAGGGCTGCCGGCATGAGTATGATTTATCTTGCGGTTAAACAGCTGAAAGTAAAGCTCACGGCTGCTGATGCGATTTCCATTGCATTTATCGTGATGCTTGCCTCAGATCCCTATTATTTATTTAACATCGGTTTTCAGCTGTCCTTTGCAGTCAGTCTGGCCCTTCTTTTATCCGTTAAAATTTTATCCTCATTTTCAAGCCGTCTGCAGCAGCTCACAGCTGTATCAGTGATTGCACAGGCTTCCTCTCTCCCGATCATTCTGCACAGCTTCTACCAGGTGTCAGCGGTCAGTGTGCTGGTGAATCTGTTGTTTGTGCCATTTTATTCAGCGGTCGTCCTTCCACTTTGTATTGGCTCTTTTCTCTTAAAAGCGGCTGTTCCTTCTGCAGGGGCAGTGCTGATTGGAGTGACAGATGCCGTCATTTCCATCAGCAATGATGCGGCGCTGCTTGCAGGCAGTAAATATTCTTTTATGCTTTTATTCGGGAAGCCATCATGGCTGATGCTTTCCCTTTACACGATGTGCTTTTGCTTTGCTGCTGCAGCATATGAACGGAACTTCCTTTTCAGCCGGCTGAAGGGGCCGGCAGCAGCCATTTTTCTGCTTCTTTTCCTGCAGCATCAATCTGCACACTTCCAGGCAGAAGGGGAGGTTGTCATTCTGGATGTCGGTCAGGGTGATTCCATATACGTGTCTGCGCCTTATAATCAGGGAACCTACCTGATTGATACCGGAGGCATCCTCTCGTTCAGCAGGGAAGCCTGGCAGGAAAAACGGTCGTCCTACTCCATAGCCGAGGATACGCTGGTGCCATTTTTAAAATCTAAAGGTAAGAAGACGCTCGATAAGCTGATTTTAACTCATGGGGATGCGGACCATGCAGGTGAAGCGCTGAAGCTTCTAAATGAAGTGGAGGTAAGGGAAATCGTCGTTCCAAAAGGATTTATCAGAGGGGATTTTGAAAAAGAAATTGTGGATGAGGCTTTGGCAAGAGGGATAAAAATAACCGCTCTTAAAAGCGGAGATGTTATGGATGACAAATACTTCAAGTGGAAAGCATTATCACCTGCAGAGCTTACAGACAGTGAAAACGATGATTCGCTTGTTCTGTACGCGGAAATAGGAGGACTGAAGTGGATTTTTACCGGTGATCTTGAACATGAGGGGGAGAAGCGGATCCTCGAAGCCTACAGGGGATTACGGGCGGATGTTCTGAAAATTGGCCATCACGGAAGCAAAGGTTCCACTTCTGTTCCCTTTCTTCAGCAGCTGCAGCCCAAGATAGCCCTGATTTCGGCCGGAAGGAAAAACAGATACAATCATCCCCATCCGGAAGTGCTGAAACTCCTTGAGCAAAATGGGACCAAAACATACCGGACGGACCGGGATGGGTCAATTGCTTATAAATTTAAGGGGGACAATGGAACATTTTCTATCCACCCTCCATACGATAGCGTATCAGGAAAGGATAAATGAAAAAGAGACTGCCCGGCAGCCTCTATGTAAGGGTTGTCATGAACCGATTAACTTAATAACAGTTGCCATGATGAAGATCGTGGCGAAAAAACCGAATGATACAACAAATCCCACTCCAGAGTCTACAGCGTCGTTGCGTTTACTTTGAACATTCTTTTCAAATTCATTCACAATTTACCCCTCCTATTATGCCTTATAGTATAAGTCAAATCCGTCAAAAAATCTATCATTTTCCAATCGCCCATTTGTCAACACTTTACACCTATAGAAAGATGGGGACAAGAGGAGACTATAAGAAATCAGATCGATCGCCAGCCAGTATGTGGAACCCGGGTCATGTGCGGCGGCGTTTATATAAATCAGGGGACTTGTCATCAGGTTCCCTGTTCCATTTGGCTTTTCCTCTTGAAAAAAAAGCAAAGGACCTATACGATGAGAGAAGCATGATGGAAACTGGGTGATTACATGGTAGTAAATGTCTGGAAAGACCTGAAAAATAAAAAGCTGAAGCCTGTATATCTGCTGCTGGGCAAGGAATCCTATCTACTTCAGGAAACCCTTCAGCTGATCATAGATGCTGCACTGGAACCGTCCGAAATGGATTTTAATCTTGCGCAGTACGATTTATCGGAAACGCTGCTTGAAGCTGCAATAGAAGATGCTGAAACGCTTCCGTTTCTCGGTGAGCGGAGAGTGGTTATTTTAAAAAACCCGGCGTTTTTAACAAGCGAGAAAAAGAAGGAAAAGCTTGAGCACCGCATTGAAAAACTTGAGGAGTACGTAAAATCTCCTGCACCTTATACCATTCTTGTGATTGCAGCTCCGTATGAAAAGCTTGATGAACGGAAAAAAATCACAAAAGCCCTGAAAAAATCAGCCGAAACGGTTGAAATGAACGGATTTTCAGAAGGTGAAACGAAAAAATGGATGAATGAACTGGCGGAAACGCATGGCATCACTCTTCAAAACGAGGCCCGGGACATGCTCTATATGCTGACTGCCGGAAATCTTATGGCCATCTCGCAGGAGCTTTCAAAATTGAGTACATATACAGGTGAAGGCGGAACCATTACAGCGGACACGGTATCCTCTTTAGTGGCGAGAACACTTGAGCAGAATATTTTTGAACTAATTGAAAAAGTTCTCCGCAAAGACCGTGCGAAAGCGATGCAGATCTTTTATGACCTGCTGAAAGCAAACGAAGAACCGATTAAAATTCTGTCCCTTTTGATCAATCAGTTCAGGCTCCTGCTGCAGGCTAAGGAGCTTGCAGCACTTGGCTACGGACAGCAGCAGATAGCAGGGAACCTCAAAGTGCATCCTTTCAGAGTCAAGCTTGCTCTGGCGCAGGCACAGCTGTTTCAAAGCAGCGAGCTTGCAGCCATCATGAATGAGCTGGCAGAAGCTGATTATGTCATGAAAACGGGAAAGATGGATAAGAAACTGACCATTGAACTGTTTCTTCTGAAGCTTTTTAACAGTAAAAATGCATAAAAAAAATCCTCTTCCCGTGAAGAGGATTTTTTGCATTATGCTGAAAGACCGTTTACAGATTTCGTTAAACGAGATTTGTAACGAGCAGCAGCGTTTTTGTGGATAAGTCCACTTTGAGCAGCTTTGTCAATTCTTTTAGCAGCTACAGATAGTGCAGCTTTAGCATTGTCAGCATCGTTGTTAACAATAAGAGCTTCTACTCTTTTGATAGCAGTACGCATAGCAGATTTGATTGTAGCGTTGTGTGCATTGCGCTCAGCGTTCGTTTTTGTGCGTTTGATCGCAGATTTGATGTTTGGCATTCGTTTCACCTCCTAAAAAGCATTCGAGATCTATTATACTCGATATTTTCATCAACAATAAGAACAAGTGATATTTTATCAAACGGGAATATAGAATGCAATATAATTGTAAAGGAAAATCTCGCAGCCGTTTTCCTCCTGGAATGAAACGTTCCAAAACCGGTAAAAATAAGGAATAAATCTATTTTGCCAGGAGGAAAACACGTGAAAGAATCATTGGATTTAAGCAAGTACTCAGTCCGGACAGATTTAGCCATCGAAGCAAAGGGAATGGCCCAGGAATCAAGAACTCCTGAACAAAAGGAGAAATCTCCTGAAATAGAAGGTGTCATAGTTAAAGAGAGGGATGAGAACGGCATTAAAATCACATCTCTTCAAATTACAGAACAGGGAGCAGAGCTGACCGGCAAAAAACCAGGCAATTATCTGACGCTTGAAGTTCAGGGAATTCGCCAGAAAGATACAGCCCTTCAGGATCAGGTTGTCGATGTCTTTGCAAAAGAGTTCAGCCAGTTTATGGAGGGCCTGAACATATCCAAAGACGCAAGCTGTCTTGTTGTCGGACTCGGCAACTGGAATGTGACGCCTGATTCGCTTGGACCGCAGGTGGTGGAAAATCTCCTGGTAACCCGTCATCTGTTTAAACTGCAGCCTGAAAATGTTCAGGAAGGGTTCAGGCCGGTCAGCGCCATATCCCCCGGAGTCATGGGGATTACAGGCATTGAAACGAGTGACATCATTACAGGCATCATTGAAAAAAGCAAACCTGACTTTGTCATTGCCATTGATGCACTTGCGGCACGCTCGATTGAACGTGTGAACACGACCATACAAATTTCAGATACAGGCATCCATCCGGGTTCAGGTGTGGGCAACAAGCGGAAAGAACTCAGCATGGATACGCTTGGCATACCGGTTATAGCACTCGGCATTCCGACGGTAGTGGATGCCGTTTCGATTACAAGCGATACCATCGATTTTATTTTGAAGCATTTCGGCAGGGAGATGAAAGAAGGGGACCAGCCTTCCAAAGCACTGACTCCCGCAGGAATGTCGTTTGGAAAAAAGAAAGTTCTCACAGATGAGGATATGCCGTCTGATGAACACAGACAGCAATTTCTCGGAGTCATCGGCACGCTTGAAGATGAAGAAAAAAGAAGGCTGATCCATGAGGTTCTGTCGCCGCTTGGACATAATCTGATGGTAACGCCAAAAGAAGTAGACACATTTATAGAAGATATGGCGACGGTCGTTGCCAATGGCCTGAACGAAGCGCTTCATCAGCAGGTTGACAGAGGAAATGCACGATCGTACACCCACTAAAAAGCAGTCTATTTTCTCCTTCTGCTGCATATAATTCAGCAGGCAGGCTTTAAGGAGGAAAAAGAAAGATGAAGCACTTTCGTCAAACTCGCGGTATTGTCGTCACTCTAAACGGGACAAGCTTGAAAAAAGGATTCGCACTAGGCTTTACTTTGTTTATGCTCGTGTTTTTGCTCTCAGGCGCACTGACTTCGCTCAAGCCTGAATACAGGATTACCTCAAAATCAATTAACGAACTGACAAGCAATATTAACGGACAGGCATTCATTCACCTTCTGGGTTTTGAAAACCGTTATTTTATAAAGGATCTCCCTAAAGAAACGAAGCTTCCAAGTGTATCATCCCTGTTTTTTAAAGCGGCAACAAGCATTAATCCGGATGATCCCCGCAGTCTTCTCGGAAGAGAGCTGCCCGGATTTACTCTCTTTGACAGTAAAATTTTAGTGGCCGGTGAAGGAACCGATTATACAACCATGCCGATTGAGTCTCCGCCTCCAACCGAGGTTCTGCTTGAGGAGAGAGAGGCTTCAATCGCTGACCTGGAAGGAGCAGGTGAAGAACCTGATCAGGCGAAAACGCCGCCGGTCGAAACGACAGGTGACCGGAAAGTTGTCTATATTTATCACACTCATACAACAGAATCCTATCTGCCTATGCTTAAAAATGTGAAGCAGCCAAACAGCGCCTATCACTCAGAAGCTAACGTAACCCTTGTAGGAGACCGGCTTGGGAAAGCACTTCAAGACAAGGGAATTGGGACAAATGTTGATAAAACGAACTTTATGAAAAAACTGAACGAAAAGGGATGGTCCTTCGGAAAAGCCTATACGATGTCCAGGCCTACGGTTGAAACCGCGATGGCTTCCAATAAAGAGATTCAGTATGTGATTGATATTCACCGGGATTCACAGCGCTATAATGTAACAACCGCAACTATAGGCGGCAAGAAATACGCTAAAGTGGCATTTGTCATTGGAGGGAAGAATCCTCTCCGCGATAAAAACAAACATCTTGCATCTGAATTGCACAAGCTGATTGAGAGCAAATACCCTGGTCTCAGCCGTGGTGTCTTCATGAAGGACTCGCCGGGGTCAAACAGCTTGTACAACCAGGATCTAACGCAAAACGCCATGCTCATCGAATTTGGCGGAATCGATAATAACCTTGAAGAACTGAACAGAACAGCGGATGCTGTGGCAGACATTTTTGCAGATTATTACTGGCAGGCTGAAAAAGTAAATGCAGCGCCTGCCGCTGAGAAAAAATAAGCAATCAGATTAGAGGGACGTACGATGATAAAATTCATGCTGAAGTGCTTTGTCCTATGCTCGGTTCTTCTTTTTGGGGTCCTGTTCGGCATGCAGCAGGCAAACCACGGCCTCGTCAAAATGAAAGGCTATGAAGACCCAAAGTTAAGCAGCGCTTTTGAAGTGAAAAATGATGCATCAGGCGAACTCGAAGCTTCTGTCCTCGGAAACACACACAACCTTGAAGAAAAGCAGCAAAAGCTCGAAGACATGGAAGCATTCAACTTCTTTTCCCAGCTGGGAAAGACATTTGCCTCGTTTGCGAGTGCTGTCATTACGGGTCTGATCAGCTTTTTGGCAGGCCTGGTTGAAAGCCTGTTTCAATAAGAGGGATACTGCATAAGATGGAGGGAAGCGGGAAAACTGCTTTCCTTTTTTTTGTTTGGGGATTATGAAGGCAGAAGTGAAAAGTATATTGAGCCCTTCAGATGTTTGATGATCGCTGAAGATCGAAAACTAGGCAAGAATGTGCCCTTCAGGGAAGAGGAAGTAAGCTGAAGGTCGAAAACCAGGCAAGAATGTGCCCTTCAGAGAAGAGGAAGTAAGTTGTAGGGCGTAAACCGGTGAAGAATGTGCCCTTCAGAGAAGAGGAAGTAAGCTGAACGTCGAAAACCAGGCAGGAATGTGCTCTTCAGAGAAGAGGAAGTAAGCTGAAGGTCGAAAACCAGGCAGGAATGTGCCCTTCAGGGAAGAGGGAGTCAGCTGAAGGGCATAAACCGGGCTTGAATTGGTGGCCCCTCCGCTTTTCGGTGATGTCCAGCTCCGCCTTCCAACTCCTCGGCCAGAACAAATCCCCCCAAATAGGCAAAACCCGGCCTTTTCGGGTGAATTCTTATCTGTCTGTCGGAGCTAACCGTAAGGCTCCGCTTTTCGGTGATGTCTAGCTCCGGTGCCCAGACCTTCTGTCAGAACAAAATCCCCGAAAAAGGCAAAAACGGCCTTTTCCGGTGATTTCTTATCTGCCTGCCAGGTCTAAACGGGCCCCTCCGCTTTTCGGTGTTGAATGTTCCCCCCCCTATTGTTATAATCAAAGTTAGTGCATTGGCCAGTTTAGTAGGAGTGATAGAACGATTATGATGAATAAAGACGATAAATTAAAGAGGCAGTCCAAGATCCGCAACTTCTCAATCATTGCTCATATTGACCACGGGAAGTCAACGCTAGCCGACCGGATTCTTGAGAAGACGTCTGCTTTGACTCAGAGAGAAATGAAAAATCAGCTTCTTGACTCAATGGACCTTGAGCGGGAACGCGGCATTACGATCAAATTGAATGCTGTTCAGCTGCGATATAAAGCAAAAGACGGGGAAGAGTACATCTTCCATTTGATCGATACCCCGGGACATGTTGACTTTACATACGAGGTATCCAGAAGCCTTGCTGCGTGCGAAGGTGCGGTTCTTGTTGTAGATGCAGCCCAGGGTATTGAAGCTCAGACGCTTGCAAACGTTTATCTGGCGCTTGACAATGATCTTGAGATTTTGCCGATCATTAATAAGATCGATCTTCCGAGTGCGGACCCAGAGCGGGTGCGTCAGGAGATTGAAGATGTGATTGGACTTGACGCCTCAGAGGCTGTTCTTGCTTCAGCTAAAGCTGGCATCGGTATTGAAGAAATTCTGGAGCAGGTTGTGGAGAAGGTTCCGGCACCAACAGGGGATCCTGAAGCTCCTCTTAAAGCGCTGATCTTTGACTCGCTTTATGATGCATACCGCGGAGTTGTAGCCTATATCCGCGTAGTTGAGGGAACAGTTAAAGTCGGCCAGAAGATTAAAATGATGGCAACAGGCAAAGAGTTTGAAGTGACGGAAGTTGGCGTATTTACGCCAAAGCCTGTACTCATGGATGAGCTTAATGTCGGAGACGTAGGGTTTTTAACTGCAGCTATTAAAAACGTGGGAGACACACGTGTCGGTGATACCATTACGGATGCAAAAAACAGTGCCACTGAGGCGCTTCCGGGCTACCGGAAACTGAATCCAATGGTATACTGCGGACTTTACCCGATTGATACAGCAAAATACAATGACCTTCGCGAAGCGCTTGAAAAGCTTGAGCTGAACGATTCTGCTCTGCAATTTGAGCCGGAAACGTCACAGGCGCTTGGTTTCGGCTTCCGCTGCGGATTCCTTGGCCTCCTTCATATGGAGATTATCCAGGAGCGGATTGAACGTGAATTTAAAATTGACCTGATCACAACTGCACCGAGTGTTATCTATAATGTTTTCCTGACAGACGGATCTGACGTCCGTGTTGACAATCCGTCAAACCTGCCTGATCCGCAGAAGATTGACCGGATCGAGGAACCGTATGTAAAAGCAACCGTTATGGTGCCGAACGATTACGTTGGAGCGGTTATGGAGCTTTGCCAGATTAAGCGCGGCAATTTTATCGACATGCAGTACCTGGATGAGAACCGCGTCAGCATTATTTATGAGCTGCCGCTTTCGGAGATTGTCTATGACTTCTTTGACCAGCTTAAATCCAATACAAAAGGATATGCCTCTTTCGATTACGAGCTGATTGGATACAAAGCATCCAAGCTTGTGAAAATGGATATTCTGCTGAATAACGAAAAAATTGATGCCCTGTCTTTCATTGTGCATAATGATTCGGCCTATGACCGCGGTAAGATCATTGTTGAAAAACTGAAAGAACTGATCCCCCGCCAGCAGTTTGAAGTTCCGATTCAGGCGGCAATTGGACAGAAGGTTGTTGCGCGCTCGACGATTAAAGCGATGCGCAAAAACGTTCTTGCTAAGTGCTATGGAGGGGATATCTCACGTAAGCGTAAGCTTCTTGAGAAGCAAAAAGAAGGTAAAAAGCGGATGAAAACAGTCGGATCTGTTGAAGTTCCGCAGGAAGCCTTCATGGCAGTCCTCAAAATGGATGACAATTAATCAAATGATTTTGAGTCACCGGAAAACTGTGATATCGTAAGAAAAAACTACTGCCGCAGTCGTGTACTGCGGCTTCTTTATTAGAAGGTGAGAACTATGGTACAGGCAGCATATTTTCATATTCCATTCTGCGAACAAATCTGTCACTACTGCGATTTTAATAAAGTCTTTTTAAAAAATCAGCCTGTAGACGAGTATTTGGACAGCATGCATAAGGAAATGAAAAACACAGTAAAGAAAACACCGGCAGACGGCCTCAAAACCATCTTTATAGGCGGCGGCACACCGACAGCCCTTAATGAACGCCAGATGGAAAAGCTGCTTACGTCCATTGCCGAAGAATTTCCGGTTGGAGGTCTTCATGAATATGCTGCAGAAGCAAATCCTGGTGAAGTCTCCTTAGAAAAACTGAAAATCATGAAAGAGCTTGGAGTAAACAGACTGAGCTTTGGCGTGCAGACGTTTAATGACAGGCTGCTTGAAAAAATAGGCCGCAGCCACAGGTCTCTGGATGTGATGAAAACAATCAGCCTTGCAGAAAAAGCGGGCTTTGATAATATCAGTATTGACTTAATGTACGGATTGCCTGGGCAGACGATGGATGATTTTAAAGAAACCCTTCTCACAGCGTTCAGTCTTGATGTTCAGCATTATTCGTCCTATTCGCTGATCGTGGAGCCTAAAACCGTTTTCTATAATTTAATGTCCAAAGGAAAACTTCTCCTTCCTCCTCAGGAAGAAGAGGCAGCCATGTATGAGCTGCTGATGGAAGAGATGGACAAGCACGGTTTCGCACAGTATGAAATCAGCAATTTTGCAAAGCCCGGTTATGAAAGCATGCATAATCTGACGTACTGGAACAATGAAGAGTATTTCGGAATTGGTGCAGGCGCCCACAGCTATGGAGGCGGAGTACGCCGTGCCAATGCCGGACCTCTGAAAAAATACATGACATTAGTTGAAGACGAAGGATTTCCGTATACGAGTGAGCACATCGTGTCTAAAGCGGAAGCAATGGAAGAAGAAATGTTTCTTGGGCTGAGAAAATCCGCAGGAGTGAGCCGTGCCAGGTTTGATGAAAAATTTGGCATGCGCATGGAGCAGGTTTTTGGACAGCAGATAAAGGAACAGATTGCCAATGGGCTGATTGAAGAAAACGGAGACTTCCTCTCGCTCACACACAAGGGCAAGCTTCTTGGAAATGAAGTATTCCAGGCGTTTTTAGGGGTCATTCCTGAAAAGGACGGGCAGTAATCAGTCCTTTTCTTCCTCTTTGTTTTTTTCCTGTCCTGACATGAGAATTTCGTCTAAATAATTGACATTTCACGAGTGATTTGATACTTTTTATTATAGATTTAGCACTCACACATACAGAGTGCTAACAGAGGTGATGATAATGCTAACAGATCGTCAGCTTTTAATCCTTCAGGTCATTGTGGATGATTTTATTCAGTCTGCACAGCCTGTAGGCTCCAGGACATTGTCCAAGAAGGATTCGATCACGTTCAGTTCGGCTACCATCCGCAATGAGATGGCCGATCTTGAGGATATGGGATTTATTGAGAAAACACATAGTTCCTCTGGAAGAGTTCCGTCTGAAAAGGGGTACCGCTACTATGTCGACAACCTTCTTGCACCGCAGAAGCTATCGAATATGGATGTTGTCACAATTAAATCTGTTTTTGCAGAACGTATATTTGAACTTGAAAAAGTTGTTCAGAAATCTGCGCAGATCTTATCGGATCTGACGAACTATACATCGATTATTCTCGGTCCAAAGGTGAACGAAAACCGGCTCAAGCGCATTCAGATCGTTCCGATCAATGACGATACGGCTGTTGCCATTATCGTGACAAATACCGGACATGTAGAGAACAGAACGATTTCGTTTCCGGAAAGCATAGCTCCCCAGGATATTGAGAAGATGGTCAATATTTTAAATGAGCGGCTCTTTAATGTGCCGATTGTGGAGCTGCATGACAAAATCTATAAAGAAATCGTCAGTCTCCTGAAAAATCATATCCAGAATTATGATGCTGTCATGAAGGTGCTTACCGGAACGTTTACGCTTAACAGCAATGAAAAGATTTATTTCGGCGGAAAGACAAACATGCTCAGTCAGCCTGAATTCAATGACATCTCAAGGGTCAGAACGCTGCTTACGATGATTGAACAGGAGCAGGAACTTTACAATATTTTAAATGCCAACGATTCAGGCATAACGATTAAAATCGGCAAAGAGAATGAAAATATCGCAATGGAAAACTGCAGCCTGATCACCGCAACCTACTCCGTCGACAACAGGCAGATTGGCCGCATTGCCGTGCTTGGCCCGACGAGAATGGAATATTCGCGGGTTATCAGCCTGCTGCAGAGAGTGACAAAAGACATGTCCAAGGCGCTGACAAATTTGTATCACTCGTAAAACAATTGTCCATATTGTAAGAGAGCGGAAAAACCGTTTTCCGCTCCTTTCCATGATGTTTATCCTTTAAGGGAGGTGAAAGAAATTGACTAACGAAGCAAAAGAAAGCTTAAAAGAAAATCAGGCAGCCGGGCAGGAAGAAACAGTGATCAGCCAGGAAGAAGAGACAGCTGAAGCTCAGGCCGGCCAGGAGGAAGCTCAGGAGCAGGGTTCAGGCGAGTTATCTGAAGCGAAAGCTAAAATTGAGGAGCTTGAAGCAAAGCTCAGCGATACAGAAAACCGCATGTACCGTCTTCAGGCGGATTTAGATAACTTCAGAAGACGTGCCCGCCTTGATATGGAATCTGCTCAAAAGTATCGTTCTCAAAATCTCATTACCGACATTCTGCCAGCTCTTGATAATTTTGAAAGAGCGTTAAAAATAGATACAGATGACGAAAAAACACAGTCTCTGCTGCAAGGCATGGATATGGTATACCGCCAGCTGATCCAGGCACTTCAAAACGAAGGCGCCGAAGCCATTCAGGCAGAAGGCCAGCCGTTTGACCCGCATCTTCACCAGGCTGTCATGCAGGTGGAAGATGAGAATTTTGAAGCGGGAACGGTTATTGAAGAGTTCCAAAAAGGGTATAAGCTAAAAGACCGCATTATCAGACCAGCAATGGTGAAAGTGAATCAATAAACTACATATCAGGAGGTTTTCTACGATGGGGAAAATTATCGGCATCGATTTAGGTACTACAAACTCATGTGTCGCTGTACTAGAAGGCGGCGAACCTAAGGTTATTCCAAACGCAGAAGGCAACCGCACGACTCCTTCAGTCGTTGCATTCAAAAACGGCGAGCGTCAGGTTGGGGAAGTTGCGAAGCGTCAGTCAATCACAAACCCTAACACAATCATGTCCATTAAGCGCCACATGGGTACAGACTACAAAGTAGAGGTTGAGGGCAAAGAAAATACGCCTCAGCAAATCTCTGCAATCATCCTTCAGCATTTGAAAGCTTATGCAGAAGACTATCTTGGCGAGCCTGTAACGAAAGCCGTTATCACTGTTCCTGCATACTTCAATGATGCAGAGCGCCAGGCTACTAAAGATGCAGGTAAAATCGCTGGTCTTGAAGTAGAGCGCATTATCAACGAACCGACTGCAGCAGCACTTGCATATGGTTTGGATAAAACAGATCAGGATCAGACGATTCTTGTATACGACCTTGGCGGCGGTACATTTGACGTTTCTGTTCTTGAACTTGGCGACGGAGTATTCGAAGTACGTTCAACTGCAGGTGATAACCGTCTTGGCGGAGATGACTTTGACCAGGTAATTATTGACTACCTTGCAGCTGAATTCAAAAAAGAAAACGGCATTGATCTTTCTAAAGACAAAATGGCTCTTCAGCGTCTTAAAGATGCAGCTGAAAAAGCGAAAAAAGATCTTTCAGGCGTTTCATCTACACAAATCTCACTTCCATTCATCACAGCTGGAGAAGCTGGACCGCTTCACCTGGAAGTAACATTATCAAGAGCTAAATTTGAAGAGCTTTCTTCAAACCTTGTTGAAAGAACAATGGGACCGGTTCGCCAGGCTCTTAAAGATGCAGGTCTATCTAAATCAGAAATCGATAAAGTTATCCTTGTCGGCGGATCAACACGTATTCCTGCCGTAGTGGAAGCAATCAAGAAAGAGCTTGGCCAGGAGCCTTCAAAAGGCGTTAACCCTGATGAAGTAGTTGCACTTGGAGCAGCAATTCAGGGCGGCGTTATTACTGGAGACGTTAAAGATGTTGTTCTTCTTGACGTAACTCCGCTTTCACTTGGAATTGAAACAATGGGCGGCGTGTTCACGAAATTAATCGAGCGCAACACGACGATTCCAACAAGCAAATCCCAAGTATTCTCAACAGCTGCCGACAGCCAGACAGCTGTAGACATTCACGTTCTTCAAGGTGAGCGTCCAATGTCAGCAGACAACAAAACGCTTGGCCGTTTCCAGCTTACTGACATTCCGCCGGCACCGCGTGGAGTACCTCAAATTGAAGTATCATTCGATATTGATAAAAACGGTATCGTAAACGTGCGTGCAAAAGATCTTGGAACAAATAAAGAGCAGGCGATCACAATCAAGTCTTCTACAGGCCTGAGCGATGACGAGATCGAACGCATGGTAAAAGAAGCAGAAGAAAACGCTGAAGCAGATAAATTGCGCAAAGAAGAAGTAGAACTTCGCAATGAAGCAGATCAGCTTGTCTTCTCAACAGAAAAGACACTGAAAGATCTTGAAGGCAAAGTGGACGAAGCAGAAGTTGCTAAAGCAAATGAAGCAAAAGACGCTTTAAAAGCAGCCATTGAGAAAAACGAACTTGAAGAAATCAAAGCGAAAAAAGACGAGCTTCAGGAAATCGTTCAGCAGCTGTCAATGAAACTGTACGAAGAAGCTGCAAAACAGCAGCAGGGTGCAGAAGGTGCACAGGGCGCTTCTAACCAGGACGACAATGTCGTTGATGCAGAATACGAAGAAGTAAATGACGACAAGAAATAAATGTCGGCATCCCGAAAGTCAAAGTCAGGCTTGTCTTGACTTTGGCTTTTTTTGATGAAGAAAGATCATGTGATTTGAGGTTTGCCAAAGTCAGGATAGTTTTTAATAATGAATCTATTTGTAAATGGCGATTTTTTTCATATGTCACCAAAACTCCAGCGGACTGAAGCGGAAGGCACTTGACTCCTGCGGGATGAAGAGGGCACTGGAGACCCCGCAAGCGCAGCGAGTTATCATGAACGAAACTAGCTCCTTACTCGTAACATCGTAGGTTAATTTGGTTAGAATGTTTACTGGAAAA